>JAZQMQ010000036.1:0-19957 GCA_045543555.1 Eubacteriales bacterium | reverse complement strand
TGCATACCTCCGAGAGGCTGATGGATCATGATCTCGCTGTTGGGAAGAGCAAATCTTTTTCCCTTTGCGCCGCTTGAGAGGAGGAATGCGCCCATTGATGCAGCCATACCGATACAGGTAGTGGAAACGTCGCACTTGATGAAATTCATAGTATCGTAGATAGCAAGACCTGCGGATACGCTTCCGCCGGGGCTGTTTATATAAAGGCAGATATCCTTATCGGGATCCTGCGCTTCGAGGAACAGAAGCTGTGCAATAACAAGAGAAGCTGTAACGTCATTAACCTCATCGGAAAGGAATATGATTCTGTCATTAAGCAATCTCGAGTAAATATCGTATGCACGTTCTCCTCTGTTGGTCTGTTCAACTACGGTTGGTACGAGTGCCATAATTTTTCCTCCTTAGAAAAATGGAAGTATAAATACAGTTATTAAAAAGCTGTGCGGAAAATCACAGTATATACTATGTTCTTCCGCACTGAATGTCAATATGAAAGTAAGAAATTACCGATACGCTCAGCCATCATTGCATGACCTGCATCATTGGGATGAAGACCGTCGGGAATATATTTCACACGGTTAATCTCAACGTTGGGCTGAATAAGAGAATTCTTATAGAAATCAATCACAGGTACAGAATAATATTCTGCAACCTCACGGATGATATCCACGTATTTTTTAAGGTTACCGTAATTATATCTCTTCTGGTGATTATCGCCGTTGGTGTATTCCTCTCTTAATCTGTGAAGAGGAGTACATACAACGATAACAGCATCGGAGTACTCGGTCATAAGATATCTGAAAAGCTGATGACAAGCACCGTAGAAGGTTGTTCTTTCTCTGTCGTCGAAGGTACCGATGGGAGCGTCGCCGTGGCCGAAATCGTTAGTTCCGCCGAATACGACAACAACATCCGCGTCCTTATCCATCTGCTCTGCACGGTAGCAGAAGTCCCATTCCTCAGGCTCTGTTGCCACCCTGTTGACCTGCTTTGCAAATCTCGAGCCGCTAACACCGTAGTTTCTTACCTCGCTCAGGTCGTATTTTCTCTTCATCACCTGATGGAAGATGTTTTCAGGCTTTGAAACGCCTACGCCTGCAGTTATACTGTCACCAAGAAAATTTATCTTCTTACCCGTAAGCTCCATTATATTACTCCTCGATTGTTTCTTCTGTAGTCTCTTCTGCGGGAGCCTCTTCCTTAGTCTTTTTTGCTCTGGGCTTTCTGGGCTTTGTGATGGAAGCGTTTGCCTTAAGAACTTCTGCTGCCTTTGAAACCTTGATATCGCCCTCGATCATGTCGGGGGTAATCTGTGCCTTAACATCGGCAATATCTACACGGTAAGCCTCTGCGATCTTCTGAAGCTCAGCTTCGATCTCATCTTCGGTTACAGTGATGTTTTCAAGTGCAGCGATCTTTTCGAGTGCAAGGCGAGTTCTTACCTGCTTCTCTGCCATTGGGCGAAGCTGCTCACGAAGGGAATCGAGAGTCTGACCTGTATACTTGAAATAAGTATTAAGATCAAGTCCCTGCATTCTGAGACGGCTGTCGTAGTCACGGACCTGATTCTCGGTCTCGGTTACGTACATTGCCTCTGGAACGTCAGCCTCAAAGTTTTCAAGAAGCATATCGATGAGCTTATTCTCTACCTCGCGGTCCGCATCGGCATTATGTCTCTCTGTAATTTTAGCCGCAACATCTGCCTTGTATTCATCAAAAGTATCAAATTCGGAAACATCCTTTGCGAAATCGTCGTCAAGCTCGGGAAGCTCGTTAAACTTGATCTCGTGAAGAACAGTCTTAAATACTGCTTCCTTACCTGCAAGCTCTGCAGCATGATACTCGGTGGGGAAGGTAACGTTTACGTCGAAGCTCTCGCCTGCATTGTGACCAACGATCTGATCCTCAAAGCCGGGAATAAACTGACCGGATCCGAGAGTGAGATTATACTTTTCACCCTTACCACCCTCAAAAGGAACACCGTCAACGAATCCTTCGTAATCGATAACTGCGATGTCGCCCATAGCTGCAGCGCGTCCCTCAACGTCGATAGTGCGGGAATTGCGGTTTCTTACCTGCTCGATCTGTGCATCAACTTCCTCATCGGTAGTGGGAGCAACGGTACGTGTAACCTTGTAGCCCTTGTATTCCTTAAGAGTTACTTCGGGCTTTACGGGGAAGGCTGCCTTGATAACAACGCCGTTATCATCAAGAGTAACGATATCAAATTCAGCCTGACCTACAGGGGTCTCGCCGCTTTCTTTAACTGCATCCTCATAAGCATTGGGAAGAAGAGAATTGATAGCCTGATCGTAGAACACACCCTTGCCGTACATCTTCTCAACTACAGAACGGGGGGCCTTACCGCGGCGGAAGCCGGGAACGTTCATATTTTTAACGTTCTTTTTGTACGCCGCATCGACTGCTTTGTCAAAGATCTCCTTATCTATGGAAATTTCAAGCTCAACCTGATTTCCGTTTTTGTTCATGTTTTTTAAACTCATGCTTTTTTCCTCCGAAAATAAATCGTAGTGTTATATCCATATAATTGTATCAAAAAATCCGATTTTGTCAATACCTATACAAGATTTTTCGATAATTAATTAATTTTTAAAGGTATAAAATCGAGATAATCCGCAGAAACTATCCTCATTTCTATTCCTTCATACTCAAAAGAGTTCTGAAGATCATAGGTATTGTGAATATGTCCGTAATAGCAACGCTTTATCTCATACCGTTTGAGAAGCTCAAGCATTCCGTAGCTGACAAAATCCTTATATACGGGTGGGAAATGCAAAAACACAAGTTTTTCGTATTTCCCATCAGGATCAAGCGCCTGAGCTGCCTTTATTGATAGCTCGGCCCTAATTACCTCTCGCGCCGAGACCTTCTCGGGATCCGCGCCGTCGGGGGAGTTTTTGGGGTCATAGAACCAGCCTCGCGATCCGCATATCATCTTATCCTCTACGATATACGCATTGTTATGGAGCAGTGATATGTTTTCAATGCCTTCTCTTGCAAAAAACTCCTTAAGCTTTTTTTCTGATTGCCACCAAAGATCGTGATTGCCCTTCCCTATTATCTTTTTTCCATTGAGTGAAGAAAGAAACTTCAGATCTTCCGAGGCTTCATTAAGATCAAGTCCCCACGAAATATCACCGGGAACTATTACAGTGTCGTCATTTGAAACTACCGCATTCCAGCGTTTTTCAAGCTTTTCTACGTAATCTCTCCACCTATTACCGAAGACGTCCATAGGCTTCGGCACGTTTAATGACAAGTGTGTATCGGATATTGTGTACAGAGCCACAAAACCTCTCCTTACTTCTAATTTTTTCTTTTATTCCGATATAAATCCCAACGTAATTCAAAAAGTAACTACTTTTCAACATATAATCTAAGTATTCGTGCATACTAATACCTGAGCCACGAAAAGAAAGGAGATCACAATGGGATTATTTGATAATTACGATGACGTAAGGGAGAACAGACCCCGTTCTCCCCATCACATCAAGGGTGTTGTATGCGACGTCCGAAATTGCAGCTATCATGATGGTGACAATTACTGTACCGCCGACAAAATAGCCGTAGGTCCGTCCTTTGCCACTTCCTGCACAGATACTGTCTGTGCGTCCTTTAAGCTAAAGGATCAGAATCTCTGAAAATTGAGCGCTGCTTCGGGCATAGCCTCCGCTTTGATCGCATCATCGGGATCGAAGCGGACTTTTCTTTGTGCGATACCGCGAAGAGGTTTAGGGATCGCATTGCCCGTAAGCTCCTCAAGCATCTCCATTGCATCGAGCTCATTTTCGGGAACGCTTCCGTTAAGTGCCTTAAGCACTGCAGGAGAGAACTTATATGCGGAAGCCGTGGAAGCACAGATTATCTTTCTGATTTTACCGTTTTCATTAAGATACTGCTCTGCACAGCTGAGTCCTACTGCTGTATGGGTATCTATCAAGTAGTTATACTTTTCATACGTATCCTTTATCTGCTTGGCTGTCATATCTTCATCGCAGGAATAACCGAAGAACAAGCCACTTAAAGCCGCTCTTATGTTATCGTTCACCATATAGCGTCCGTTTTCCTTAAGCTCGTTCATGAGCGTCTCTGTTTCAGCTTGACCGCAGGTAAGGTAAAGCAATCTTTCAAGGTTTGAGGAGATAAGAATATCCATTGAAGGAGATGTTGTTGCATAGAAATCACGGTTTCTGTCATAATATCCGTTAACAAAGAAATCGGTAAGCACGTTATTCTTATTTGAAGCGCAAACAAATGAATGGAAAGGCATTCCCATAAGCTTACCTATGTATGCTCCGAGTATATTTCCAAAGTTACCCGTAGGCACACAAATATCGACTTCATCACCCAGTGCAATATCTCCGTCCTTAACAAGATCGCAGTATGCGGAAATATAGTAGACCACCTGAGGAACAAGACGCCCCCAGTTTATAGAGTTAGCTGATGAAAGGAAAATTCCCTTTTCGTTTAATGCGCTGTTGATTTCGGAATCGGAGAAAATCTTTTTAACACCGTTCTGGGCATCGTCGAAGTTACCGATAACGGAGTGAACCTCAACGTTATCACCCTCCTGAGTTGCCATCTGAAGCTTTTGAACACGGCTTACACCGTCAACGGGATAGAATACGGATATTCCCACACCGTCAACGTCCTTATAGCCCTCAAGCGCCGCTTTGCCTGTATCTCCCGAGGTCGCAACAAGAATGAGCGCCTTTCTTTCGTCGCCTGTCTTTTTCACTGCACGAACGAAAAGTCTGGGCATTATCTGAAGTGCCATATCCTTAAATGCAGCAGTTGGACCGTGCCAAAGCTCGAGCACCCTTACAGTATCTCCAAGCTTTGAAATGGGAGCGGGACCGCCCGGAAAGCTATCCTCACAGTAAGCTTCCTCGCATTCGTAAAGAAGCTCCTCGTAAGTATATTCATCGTTTAAAAATTTGTACATTATTTTTGCAGCTCTTACAGGGTAGCTATCATTGCAGAGCATCTTTATTTCATCAAGAGAAACTGCGGGTATCTCATCGGGAAAGTATAATCCTCCATCCTCGCAAAGCCCCTTTTTGATTGCCATTGCAGAGCTCACTGCACGGCTTTTTCCTCTTGTACTAATGTATTTCATCTCTATTTCCTTTCTTTAAGGCTTGTCACCTACTAAAAACCGATCAGTCGGTATATTATTTAAACATTATATCATGCAAATTCTAAAAAAGATAGTGCTTTGCAAAATTTTGTGCGTTTGAATAAAAAATTGCCTCCGCAAAGGTTTCGGAATGGTATTTTTTTGATATAGCATCAAATAGTACGGCCACATCTGACACATTTTTTATGGATTCGGGCAACATTTCATCGCTCATTCCATCAAGATCTCCGCCTAAGCAAACAGATCCTTCCCCGCAAACATCGGACAAATGATCTATATGAGCCAACACAGTATCAATCGATCTTCCCCCGAGATGCTCGGACACAAAATTCACCCCGATCACCCCTCCGCATTCCGCAATTCTTTTAGCAATTTCATCACTTACGTTACGTGGATGGTCGAACACGTGTCTTGAGCAAGAATGACTTGCAATAACCGGACGTTTATATTCTTTAGCTATATCGAGAGCTTGCTTGCATATAAGATCGTTTGAATGAGACAGATCCGGTATTATCCCGTTATTAAAACAGTATTCAACAGTTTCCTTACCGAAATCCGTGAGTCCCGCCGCATTATCGTATGCACCGCCTATACAGCATTCACCCTTCCAAACAAGTGTTAAAATTTTAACGTTTCTGTTTTTCAAGGTTTCAAGTCTTCTTATATCGCCTTTTAAAAGCTTTGCCCCTTCGACGGCATATATCGGGGTAACACATTTATGTTTTTCAAATTCAGCATCAGCATAATCGAGTATTTTAATGCATTTTTCGTAGCACTCATCCTCACTTGAGCCGTGCTCACTCCAGACCGCAAACACCTGCGCGTAAGTGTCAAACGACGAAAGCGCTTTATCGATATCGATATGACAGGTGTTGCTCTTTAGTGATTCTTTTTTGCGGTAAGCTTCACTCAACGTATCGCAATGGAGATCAAAAAGCTTCATAATTCCCTCCTATTTCAGCTGTCCTCCGGCCCCGAAAACACCCAACATATGATTGACCTTGAATGTTTTTTCCTTTGATATCGGATCTGTGTTTACGTAAACTTCAACAACGTCGAAGCGGTAGAACATACCCTTGATATTGAGGTAATTTATAAAAGATTTAGCCGCTTTCACAAGATTTTTTCTTTTTTCCAGATCAACAGCGGCAGAAGGCCTTCCGTATTTGCTGCCTTTGAATTCGGTTCTGGTCTTTACCTCAACAAATACAATATATTGGTCCTTCTTTGCAATTATGTCGATCTCATACTTAAGAAAACGGTAATTGCGCTTTACTATCGTATATCCTTTACTTTGAAGATAGTCTGCCGCGACCCTCTCTCCCAGAATTCCTGTTTGAAGATGAGCAGACAATTCACTTCTGTCGGCGTCCATATCACATCTCTATGTATTTTTCGTTGCAATAAACCATGCCGCGCTTGCCGTCAACGGTTACTGTAGTGCCGCTTTTGAGAATCTTAGTTGCATTTTCTGCTCCTACGATAACCGGAATATTAAGCGTTTTACCGACTATCGCTGCATAGGAATCATCTCCGCCTCTTTCACAGATAATGGCGGAGGCATGGCGCAGAACACTAATGATCTTATCGGACGCAGAAGGTATAACGATTATATCACCGCTCTTGAAATTGGTCAATGCTTCATTATCGGTCGCGCACACACAAAGCTGACCGCATACAGACTTATCCACAATTCCGTTAGCCGCGACAAGAACGTCACCAACCATTTGAACCTTAAGCATATTTGTGGTTCCCGAAACACCAAGCGGAAGACCTGCTGTAATTACGACAAGATCTCCGTATGAAACGTATCCGTTTTTATATGACTGATCAACAGCCATTTCAAGAAGCTCCTCCGAGCTTTCCGCTACTTTATCAACAAGAAGCGGTATAACGCCCCACGACATATTCATGTGTCTGCATGCCTGCGGTGATGGCGAGCATGCGATGATATCGGGCTGTGGACGGAAACGGGAAAGCAATCTTGCCGTAAAGCCCGAGGTTGTAACTGTTATGATCGTCTTTGCACCCAAATCGTGAGCTGTCGTACAAGTAGCATGGGATATAGCGTCCGTTACGTTTGTAAATCCGCCGTAACGATTATCGAAAAATCTCTTTTTATAGTCGATATCGCTCTCGGTTCTTTCCGCGATCCTCGCCATACGCTTAACCGCTTCTATCGGGTACTTACCCATTGCAGTCTCACCCGAAAGCATGGTTGCACTTGTGCCGTCGTAAATTGCATTTGCAACGTCGGTTATTTCGGCACGTGTCGGTCTTGGATTCTGAGTCATACTCTCAAGCATCTGTGTTGCTGTTATTACCTGTTTTCCCGCATTGTAGCACTTTGTTATAAGCTGCTTCTGAAGGATCGGTATATTCTCCATCGGAACCTCAGCACCAAGATCTCCTCTTGCGACCATTATTCCATCGGCTTCGTTCAATATCTCATCGATATTTTCAACACCGGCACAATTTTCAATTTTTGCAATAATTCTTATATCATGGCTGTTAAGACGGTCAAGCTCCTCTCTTATAGACCTGATGTCTTCCGCGCTCTGTGTAAAGGATGCCGCAATAAAATCGAAGCCCTCCTTAACGCCAAAAGCTATATCCGCCTTATCCTTTTCACTCAAAAAAGGCATGGAAAGACGGATTCCGGGAACGTTGATTCCCTTTCTGTTCGAAAGTTTACCGCCGTTGAGGACAGTTGTCTTGATCTCCTTTTCATCAACCGAGTCAACACGCAGCTCTATAAGTCCGTCGTCAACAAGGATACGGCTTCCTACAGTAACGTCTCTCCATAGACCCTGATATGTAATTGAAACGCCTTTTTCGTCTCCGTCCGTATCATACATATACAGTGAAAATTCATTTCCGGTTACAAGGTTTACACTTCCGCCCGCAAATTTTTTAAGACGCACCTCAGGACCCTTTGTATCAAGCAGAAGAGCGGTATGTGTTCCAAGCTCGTCTCTTAATTTTTTGATCAAATCGACCTTTTCCTTATGTTCGCTGTGCTCACCGTGCGAAAAATTTATTCTCGCAACTTCCATTCCCGCGAGTATAAGCTCTCTTATTACATCTTCTGTAGCAGATGCCGGTCCGAGAGTACAAATAATTTTGGTTTTTCTCATCCTATATTCCCTCTATAACGTTACAATCAAACAGTTCACATTCTATGGTAGCATCAATGCTTTGGATCATTCCCTTTAGTGCAAAAAGAACTGGATTTTCTGTGTAAAAATGTCCCGCAGACAAAATCGACATTCCGTATGCAGATGCATCGGTCATATCATTGTATCCGAGCGAACCGCTTACGTACATATCAGCGCCAACTTCTCTTGCGGCTTCAATATAATCGTCGCCGTCTCCGCCTACAAGGGCGATCTTTTTACAGATCCGATCGGAAAGCACTCCTTCGGCATGGGGTGCGCCAAGCTTTTTCTTAACAAAAAGCGCAAATTCACGGTCTGTCACGGCATTTTCAAGCGTTCCGACAACTCCCAGATCATCTTCTCCGAAGCGTGTGAGGTTTTTAAGTCCCAACACCTTAGCAAGTGCGGTATTTACGCCGCCCTCGACCCTATCAAGCCTTGTGTGGAAGGAAAATACGCCCACGTTATTTTTGATCAGCTTGATCATTCTTCCGTCACGAACACTTTTTATCGGTTTGAATATAAGCGGATGATGTGAAACTATGAGATCGCAGTTATTGTTCACAGCATGATTCACCGCGCTTTCCGTTACGTCAAGAGTAAGCAGAGCTTTTTTCACCTCACGGTTTCCGTCAGGTAAACACATTATTCCATCGTTATCCCATGGGCATGAAAGCTCATTTGGGATCATAACTGACAATTTTTCGTAAAGATCATTGAGCGTCATTTCAAAATTCTCTTTCATTTAACATCTTTTCGGTCTGCTTTATAATCTCGTTTTCGAATGAGGCATCGGCGCCACCGGCTTTTTTTCCGTCCGAAACAGCCTTTAAAGTCATAAGCTTATTTCTGACCGATTCGAAGAAAACACTGTCCTCGGTCCTTATGCCGTCAATTCCAAATAGCTGCTCCAAGGGAGAAAGATCTCTTTTTACCCCGTCGTAGCTGCTCACGATAACTGTATAATATTTCCCTTCAAATACGGTTAGCTCATTTTCAAAGCAAAAACCGTTTTCAGCCAGGTATTCTCTCAATATTTCATGCTTTGTCATAGGCTGGAGGATCAGTCTGACATCGGGGCTTTTAAGCTCGGGCTTTGCATCTATAATGGCACAAATAAGTTCCCCACCCATTCCCGCGACAGAAACGTCGCAGGGATAAGTAATATCTATTCCTTTAAGGCCGTCCGCCTTGCAAAGCTTTGTTTTATCCTGTACTCCGGCAGCTTTTATTGTTTGCTCGGCTCTTTTGAGGGGTCCGTCTGCAATATCACATACGTATGCAAAGGATATCTTGTTTTCGGATATAAGAAACGACGGCAGATATGCGTGGTCGCTCCCGACGTCATATAGAGTTATACCCTCTCTGATCTGCGATGCCACCGCCGAGAGTCTGTTATCAAGTTTTATAACGTCTGTCTTCATAAATTCAAAAATAAAGGCTGCAACCTCAGGTTACAGCCCTTCGTTCATTTTGTGCTCAGATAATCGTTGATCTTCGTGATGAGCGCATCTGCGTCGGTGCCGTGTACCATGCAGGCAGCTTCTATGCTTTCTCCTCTTGATGCGGGACAGCCGAGGCAGTGCATTCCGATTTCAAAGAAGAACTGCGCGGTACCTGCGTCAAAATCGAGAACGTCACCGATTATCGAATCTTTAGTTACAACCATTGACAGATATCCTCCGTTTTGTTATAATACTTATATCATATCCATTATATCAAAGCCGAATACGTTTGTCAACCTTTTTTATTATATTACTTAAATAAATCACAGCTTTTCGGCTAAAAAGAAAGGTAGGTAATCAATATGTGTATTTTCTGTAAAATAGTTAACGGTGAGATCCCGTCAAACAAGGTATATGAGGACGAAAAGATACTCGCTTTCCGCGACATAAATCCTCAGGCGCCCACACACATTCTCGTGATCCCCAAGGAGCATATTCCCTCTCTTAACGAAGTTACTGAGGAAAACGCAAACGTTGTTGCTCACATTTTTACAATGATCCCCAAGATCGCCTCCGCTGAGGGCCTCAAGAATGGCTACCGCTTAATTTCAAACTGCGGTCCCGATGCCTGTCAGTCGGTTCCTCACCTTCATTTCCATATTCTCGGCGGCGGAACACTTACCGAAAGAATGGGATAAAAAATGAGCCTCATCCGTAATCGGACGAGGCTCATTTTGTTTAATCTTCAAGTTTCATATATCCATCCTTAACAAGACCGATCTTGCGGAGCATCTCGTTAATGATGAATGAAAGAACTGCAGGGAGTACAAAACAGATCAGGAAAAGACCAATCCAATTCAGAACGGTAACGTCTGCCGTGTAGCCGTTAGTCTTGTCAAGCCAACCGAGTATCATTCCGATAGGTCCGAGCAGACCGCAAGTACCCATACCCGAATTGATAGCCGCGCCGTACATACGGAGTCCGAATACGCAGACTGCAAGTGGTCCTGTTATAGCGGATGCAAGAGTTGGCGCTATCCATATTTGAGGATGACGGATGATATTGGGCATTTGGAGCATACTTGTACCGATGCCCTGCGAAAGAAGTCCGCCCCACTTATTTTCTCTGAAGCTGATTACCGCAAAGCCAACCATCTGTGCGCAACAGCCTGCAACGGCAGCCGCACCCGCAATTGCCAGTCCCTCACTTCCGCCTGCCGCAACACTACCCGTAAGGCAAAGACCTGCACAGATAGCCGCAGAGGAAATGGGAAGCGTAAGCACAACGCCTATAACTACCGAAATTATGAGAGAGGAAACAAAGGGTGCCTGAATCGAAGCCCAGCTGATGAAGTCGCTTATGTAGCCTACTCCCTTACCGATGTAAGGAGCAACCAGAAGCGAAAGTCCGCATCCTACAAGGATCGTAGTGAATGGCGTAACGATGATATCGACCTTTGTCTTTTTGGAAACGAGCATACCGATCTCGGCTGCAACGATGGCAATGAAGAATACCGCAAGAGGTCCTCCTGCACCGCCGAGGGCGTTTGCCGCCTGACCAACTGCCGCCGCGGAGAAAATTACGAGCGGATGTGACTTGAGAGAATATGCAATAGCCGCCGCCATAGCCGGACCTGCCATTGCCTGTGCATATGTACCTATGTCAATAAGAAATTCAAGCTTAGGGATCATTCCGAGTGCCTTGAATATCGTTCCGATAAGGAGCGAGGCAAAAAGCCCCTGAGCCATTGCGCCCATTGCATCGATGAAATAACGTTTAAGTATTTTTTTGAGCATTACGTTTTACCCCCTAAAAATATTGTTAATATTTTACTCCTGTATATGTATTCAGTCAATATGCATTTTCAACAAAATATGCATTAAAAACCGCTATTTATCCCACTTATTTTTACCCTTCAGGTCGTTATATATTGAAACGAATGAATCGTGACGGCTTTTTACTATCTCACCGTTTTTAACGGCGCCGTAAATTGCGCAACCGTCCTCGCAGAGATGTGTGCATCTTGTGAAGCGGCAACCGCCTATATATTTCTGAAATTCGGGGAAGGTATAGAGCAGGTCGTCCTTATCGAAGAAATCAAATCGCACGAAATCTAGAAGCGAAAATCCCGGCGTGTCTGCGACGTAACCCTCCGTACCGTCGCCGAAAAGCTTATCGAGGGGATAAAGCTCAACGTGACGTGTGGTGTGCTTTCCTCTTGCGATCTTGACGCTTATTTCTCCCGTTTCAAGCTCAAGCTCGGGGAAAAGCGCGGTCATAAGTGTCGATTTACCAACACCGGATGCCCCCGCGAAGCAGGAGATGAGACCCGCACATTCGTCGTGAATGTACTTTCTTATTTCGGGCACTGCGGAATTGTTTTTATCCGAAATAAAGACCTTGAAGCCCGATTTCCTATATATTTCCGCAAGCTCGTTTGCCTTTTCGGGAGCAATATCCGCCTTTGTAACAGTTATAACGGGACGTATGCCGCAATGCTCTGCAATACAAGTAAGCTTGTCTATGCTGAGAAGCGCAGGCTCGGGCTCTGCCGCCGCAAAGGTTATGAAGATAACGCCAACATTTGAAATAGGCGGACGAATGAGACAGTTTTTGCGCTCGTCGATATCGTGAAGCACGTAGCCGCCCTCGTCGAGTATCGTTACGTCATCGCCTATGCAGGGCTTGACGCTCTCGTGACGGAACGCACCCTTTGCCTTGCAGGAAATGACCTCACCGTTACTCAATCTTATGAAATAGAGTCCTCCGACTCCCTTGATAAGCTTTCCTTTTAGTTCCATGTTTCATCCTTTGATTGAGATATATTGATTTTATACCATTTTTTTCGAAAAATCAATATTTTTAAAGAAAAAAGCACTTTTGCCGAGCAAAAGTGCTTTTTGTCATTCAATTTCCTTTGTAATAACGATCCTAGAACCGTAAATATCCTCCGCCACTACGTCACCTACGCTTACAGGCGCACTGACCGTGAGGGTACGACAATAGTTTACGACATCTAACATTTTATCCTTAGGTATCGGTGAATCTGTCTTTACACTGACCATAGTATCATGGCGGTTATTTACTCGAATTACGGTAGTTACAGTACGTTTGGGAGCAATAAGTTCCTCCGTACCGTAGGTATTTCCCTTCGGGCAGGCATTGCCAACAACGGTAACATTTCCGTTTTCCTCGCTTACAGTGAGGGCACATCCGCGGGGACATACAATACAGATCATTTCCTTCTTCATACAATATCCTCCACGTGAACGGTAATATCCGAGTTAAGCTCCTTGAGTTTATTCGCTTTAAGCGTCAGCTTTTCCATTTCAGCAGGAACTGCTCTCAATCTATTCGCAGTCATTAAGATATCATCGCCGCATTTTACTGTTATTTTAACGCGTCCGTGAGGAGAAGCAACTCTGAAGAACAGATCTATGCTTTCTTCGCCATCTGTGTGCATTTTTTGCGGTAAAACGTATCTTACTCCATTTCCTGCGACGGTATTTACAGTTCTGCCTACGGGATACTTTCCCTTCACATAAAGTGCCGCGCCTCTGCCTGCAAGCTCTGCTTCATCCGACACGTAATCGACAAGGTCGTGAACGTGCAGAACGTTACCGCAGGAAAAAATTCCGTCAACTTCCGTCATTCTGTTTTCATCAACGCTCGCACCCGACGTCATGGGATGCAGTCCGATTCCCGCGCCGGCTGTCAACTCGTTTTCGGGGATCAGTCCAACCGACAAAAGAAGCGTATCACAAGGAATATAGCGTTTGGTTTCTTCTATGATCCTTCTGTTTTCATCGACCTTGGCGACGGTTACTCCCTCTACCCTCTTATCTCCGTGTATCTGTGCTACGGTAGTGCTTAAATAAAGCGGGATTCCGAAATCGTCGAGACATTGTACAATGTTTCTGGTAAGCCCCGAGGAATATGGCATAATTTCACATACCGCCTCGACCTTTGCTCCCTCAAGTGACATTCTTCGAGCCATAATAAGCCCAATGTCGCCCGAGCCTAGTATAACGACGCGTTTTCCGACAGAAAATCCCTCGCAGTTAATGAGCTTTTGAGCGCATCCTGCTGAAAACACCCCTGCAGGTCTGCTTCCGGCAATATTCAGCGCACCACGGCTTCTTTCGCGGCATCCCATGGCAAGTATTATCGCGCCTGCATCGATCTTTTGCAATCCGTTCACCGATGTAGCAGTAACGGTCTTGTCGTTTGTTACCGATAGAACCGTGGTCTCGTAATGAACCTTAATCCCTCTTTTTTCAACTTCTTTTTTATAAACGTCGGTGTACTCGGGTCCCGTCAGCTCACGTCCGAGCTTGTGCAGACCGAAGCCGTTATGAATACATTGGCGTAATATACCGCCAACCTGCTTTTCTCTGTCAAGTATGACAACGTCGGTTATTCCCGCGTCGTATGCGGCTATTGCCGCCGCCATTCCCGCAGGACCGCCGCCTATTACAACTATATCGTGTTTATAATTCATTTTCACAGTCTCCCAATAACGATTTCGGACCCCTTGCCCTTCTTTGTTACGCTTTCCTTTGAAATGCCTCTTTCTTCTGCAATCAGCGACATAACGTAAGGAGAGCAGAAGCCGCCTTGACATCTTCCCATACCCGATCTTGTGCGTCTCTTGACACCGTCGAGATCTGATGCGGGGGGATTATGAGTTATTGCGTATCTTATTTCACCCTCGGTTACGGTCTCGCATCTGCACACGATCCTTCCGTATGCAGGATTGCTCTTGATGAATGCATCCTTTTCCTCGTCGGTCATTTTTTTGAAGAAATGAGGATCGGCGCGGTGACCGTTAAATTCAGGATCCAAAGTTAATGACAGACCCAAATTACCCAGAATATCGCATACCCTCTCAGCTATGGCAACACTGCAGGTAAGTCCGGGAGAATCGATTGCAGCTACGTTTATAAAATTCTTGGCAAATTCGCTTTCACCGATTATGAAATCACCTCCCGCCTCGGAGGATCTGACACCCGTGAAAGATGTAATGACCGCTCTGAAGTCGACAGAAGGAACACTTTTTAAAGAAAGCTTTCTTACGATATCAAGACCTGACGAAGTGGTATCTGTCGATTCAGCAGAATCGACCTTCAGTGCAGTGGGGCCTGTGAGCAGATTTCCGTCAACAGTCGGAGAAACGAGTATACCCTTGCCTTCCGCTGTCGGAACCTGAAAAATCGTATGCGAAACCCTGCTGCCCTCTTTTTTATCAAGAAGCATATACTCTCCTGCACGGCAAATGATCTTGAATGAGCTGTCTCCGACCATCGATGCAATCCTGTCGGATCCGCATCCCGCACAGTTTATAACGTAATCAGAGCATACTTTTCTGCCGTCTCCGGACGATACTGTATAAACGTCATTTTCTTTTGATATCGAGACAACCTCAAAATCAGTGAAAAGCTTCGCTCCGTTATCCATTGCATTTCCGATTGCTGCAACGGTTAACTCATAAGGACAAACTATTCCCGCATTTTTCACCAAAAGAGCCGCGGTAACGCCTTCGGAAATAAATGGCTCAATTTTTCGTACCTCATCGCCACTCAATATTTCCAGTCCATTGATACCGTTTATCTTACCTCTTTCGAGAAGAACATCCAGATGCTTTTCCTCATCCTCGCTGAATGCACAGACAAGGGATCCGTTTCTCTTTATGGGTACGTTAAGCTCATTTGCAGCGTTGAAAAGCTTTTCTACACCGATAGTATTCAGCTCTGCCTTAAGAGTACCCGGCTCCGGGTCATATCCGCCGTGCACGATACCGCTGTTTGCCTTTGAAGCGCCGCTTGCAACATCTGAATTTTTTTCAAGCACGCACACACTTACGTCGTAGCGGGTAAGCTCCCTTGCCACCATTGCGCCGATAACTCCGCCGCCTATTATTACAACATCATATCTCATAGCATTCCTCCTTAAAGACACCAAAGCTCTTTTTTGCCCGTGGATATTGCAACAGCTCCGCTTGACAGTGCGGCGGTTATTTCCGCCTTTGTCTCAATAAGTCCACCCGCAATAACAGGGATACCAAGCTCCGCAAATCGCTTTACCATCTTTGACATTACTCCGGGCATTATCTCAACAAGATCGACAGAGCCGTCATGCATCTCGGACATAGCAGTCTCAACTCCTTGCGAATCAAGAAGAAACACGCGTTTCACAGTCATCATCGAAAGCTCTTTCGCCTGACGAAGCAGACCGGTTTTAGTGCTGATTATTCCGTCCGCGCCGAGAGTCTTGAGATATTCAAGGCCGTATTTGTCCTTTCCTATGCCCTCTGCAAGATCAACGTGCACAAACACGGTTTTACCTACTGCGTGAGCCTCGCTTATCATCTTTCCGACGGTCATTACGTTGGCACCGAGATCGAATATGACCTCTGCGGGTATTTCCGAAGCAACCCATCCGTCTCTGTCCCTTACCGCCGCAATAATCGGACAGTCCTCAAGGACAGATAAAAGCTTCTTTGTCATTTTTTCCTCCGTAAAAGTAAAAAGCAAAAGTATCCCCATGGGGTTTTACTTCTGCTTTCTCACAATCTCAATGATATTATACCACCCATCTTACCTTTTGTCAATAGCATTAAGGCAATAAAATAACTATTCCTCTTCGTCCACGTAAACTACGCCCTCTATTTCAAGAAGATTATATGTTATATCGTTCGATAAACGTCTCGGAATTATTATGTTAAGTCCAAGATGTCCCTGAAAACCGCTCTTGGGAGCAAGCATTTTATAAACGAATTCCCTGTTGATAATCGAGCGCATAGAATCGACTATTCTGTTTGCGGAATACATATCATTTATCTCGATATATATCACTTCAACGGATTTTCTTCTCTTCTCCACCTTCGCGAATATGAGAAGCGAAAGAAGGAGAAGCACAGCTGCAACTCCTGCGCCGACATAAAAACCGCAACCAACCGCAATTCCGATAATACCGGTGGTCCAGACGCCCGCCGCAGTTGTAAGACCCATTATGACGTTGTTATTCTTAAGTATTATCATTCCCGCGCCAAGAAAACCGATTCCCGAAATTACCTGCGCGGATATTCTCATCATATCTCCGTCGTTGCCCAGATAATTCTGAGAGTATATTCCAATCAGCGACGTTAACGTCGCGCCAATACAAACGAGGATGTGCGTACGCATTCCCGCAGCTCTTCCGTGACGTGCTCTTTCGCTTCCTATAATAACTCCTATCACAACGGATAAGAAAAGTCTGAATATCACCTTGAACATGAATTGTTTTTCCATAATCCCTCCACAATACGTATGATCTGAAACATATGCACGATATTATACAGTTATATTTGTATTTTGTCAACTCAATTTTTGAAATATGAAATGTAAATGTATTCATATTTGTCAAAGCGCTTGATTTTTTTTTACAACTGTGGTAAAATTGTTCGAATTCAATTTAAAAGAAACGGAACCCAAATATGGACATACTACTTAAGCTTTCCGAGGAGCTGCAGCTTCCTCAAAAACAGATCGACGCCGCAGTCAAGCTCATCGACGAGGGTAACACTATCCCCTTCATCGCCCGTTACCGCAAGGAAGTTACCGGATCTCTCGACGATACGGTTCTCCGTACGCTGAACGATCGTCTCAATTATCTCCGCAATCTTGAAAAGAGACGCGAGGAGGTCAGAGCGTCCATCGCGGAGCAGGAAAAGCTTACTCCCGAAATTTCCGAGGCTCTCGACAAAGCAGAGATCCTTGCTGAGATCGAGGACATTTACCGTCCCTTCAAGCCCCACCGCAAAACGAGAGCCGACGTTGCAAGAGAAAAGGGTCTGCAAGAGCTTGCCGATTCTATTTTTGAGCAGAAAAACAATTATGCTACATCAATAGAGGAATTCGCAGCCTCCTTCATCGACGAAGAAAAGTGTGTAAACACAGTCGAGGAAGCATTAAACGGTGCGTGTGATATCATAGCGGAAGCAATTTCCGATAACGCCGATTACCGCCGCCGTATCCGCGAGCTTTCCTTCAGCTTTGGAACGCTCAAATCCGAAAAGGTCGGTGAGGATGAAAACGGCACATATTCCATGTACTATGAATACAACGAAAAGATCAACGCGATTCCAGGTCACAGAATCCTTGCACTTAACCGCGCGGAAAAGGAAGGCGTTATAAAGGTTAATTTCGAGGTGCCCTCCGATCTGATCCTCAATGATCTTTTTAGCAAGGTCATCGAAAATCCCAAGAGCCCCGCGTTCAAATACGTTGCAAGAGCAACCATTGACGGCTATGACCGTCTCATAGCTCCCTCCATTGAGCGTGAGATCCGTTCCGACAATTTTGACCTCGCCTGCGAGGGCGCGATCAAGCTCTTCTCCGAAAATCTCAAAAATCTTCTGATGACTCCGCCACTCAAGGGAAAGACCGTTCTCGGACTTGACCCCGGCTACCGCACGGGCTGTAAGCTCGCGGTAGTTGATAAGACAGGAAAGGTTCTCGACACCGCAGTCATCTACCCCACCAAGCCTCACGAGAGGATCGCCGACGCTGAGCGTATCACGGGCGGACTTATCAAGAAATATAAGGTAGACGTTGTCGCTATCGGAAACGGTACTGCATCAAAAGAAAGCGAAATATTCATTGCGAGCCTCATAAAGAAGCTCCCCGAAAAATTCCACTACGCAATGGTCAGCGAGGCAGGGGCATCGGTTTACTCCGCTTCCAAGCTTGCAGCAGATGAATTCCCCGATTTCGACGTTACCCAAAGAAGCGCGGTATCTATAGCAAGACGCTTACAGGACGCATTGGCTGAGCTTGTAAAGATCGACCCCAAGTCCATCGGTGTCGGTCAGTATCAGCACGATATGAAGCCCGCACGTCTTTCGGAGGCACTTGAAGGAGTTGTTGAGGATTGCGTTAACTCGGTTGGAGTAGATCTCAATACCGCTTCTCATTCACTTCTTTCATATGTTGCGGGAATCAACGCGACTTCGGCAAAAAATATCGTAAAATACCGCGAGGAAAACGGTGAATTCAAAAATAGAGCGGAGATACTGAAGGTTCCGAGAATCGGAGCAAAGGCATATGAGCAGTGCGCAGGATTCCTTCGTGTTTCGGGATCATCCGAAATCTTGGATTGCACGGGAGTACACCCGGAATCATACACAGCCGCAAGAAAGCTCGTCAAAACCTTTGGATACACCGATGACGATGTCCGCGCAGGAAGGCTCGGAACTCTTCGTACAAGCGTGAAGGAATACGGCACCGAGAAGCTGTGTGATGAGCTTGGAATTGGTGCGCCTACCCTCAACGATATTATCGGCGAGCTTGAAAAACCCGGCAGAGACGTAAGAGACGCAGCACCGCAGCAGGAATTCAGAGACGATATTATGGATATAAACGATCTTAAGGAGGGCACCGTTTTAACGGGTACGGTCAGAAACGTTATCGACTTCGGCGCATTCGTTGACATCGGCGTCCATCAGGACGGTCTGGTGCATATCTCGCAGATCTCAAATAAATATATAAAGCATCCCTCCGAGGTGCTTTCCGTAGGTGACAGAGTAACAGTTAAAGTTATCTCCGTTGACGTAAAGAAGCAGCGAATCGGACTTACGATGAAGCTTTGATTCTAATATATTAGAGTCTTTTTCTTCACTCCAAGTCGTTTTTTACCGTTTTTTGTGCATTTATATGACAATATGCACAAATGTTTAGGCAAAAATTTGGAGAACAATACCCTTACATTTTTTCAAAATATTTGTTAGAATATTAGCGTTGACAAATATGTAAATATTTCTTCCGCATAATTTTTGCGGGAATAAATTCAGGAGGAATATTATGGCAAGCCTTTCATTTAAGCACATTTACAAGAAGTACCCCGGTGGTGTTACCGCGGTATCCGACTTCTGCCTCGAAGTTAAGGACAAGGAATTCATCATTTTTGTTGGTCCTTCCGGATGCGGTAAGTCTACCACTCTTCGTATGATCGCAGGTCTTGAAGAGATCACCGACCCGATCGACATCGATCTTCCAGATGACCCACAGCTGACTCTATTCTAATATGATAGAACAGACAATGTATTCCAGAGGCCCCCTCCCACTTCGTGGGCCCCTCCCCCTACGCGGGGGGTGCGAAAATGCCTCTTCCATACATATGTCTGTCCAATAAAATCATTTAAGACCAAGGGACT
>JAZQMQ010000035.1:0-34446 GCA_045543555.1 Eubacteriales bacterium | reverse complement strand
CGGTGCTACCACAGGCGAGCTTAAGGCTCATAACTACAAGGATGGCATTTGCGCAGACTGTTCCGCAAAGGATCCCAACTACAATCCCGAAGTTAACCCCGACACCTCCAACGAAACTGTTTCCGCAGCTCTTATGATCGCGGCAATGGCATTCCTCGGATACGCTATCGTTCCTTCCAAGAAGAGACATACCGCGTAAAATAAAAAATAACTACACCCTCGCTATTCGGCGAGGGTGTTTTTTGTGCAAAGCAAAGGTATTATAGGCGGTATCAGATCGCAGATGAGCGAAAGGATATTAACGTCGCTTAAGTCGTCGTCGGAAAGCATCTCAAATTCAAGTCCGAGGAAGAGCTTGATCCTATCCTCGTATTCCTTTCTAAGACGCCTTATTTCATCCTTATAGGCGCGGGTCGTGTTTTTTGTGATGTTAGTATATGCCTTTGAATGTACGTTTGCGGAGTGCCCCGAAAATCCTATGGAGTGAAAACCCTTTGAAATTGCGATATCGAGAAGCTCCGACGGGGTGTTTTTACCGTCGCAGAAGCTTGTATGTGTGTGGAGATTTTGTAGGTATTCCATACCTTGATACTGATATAAAGATAACACATATATATTATACTCCCACCGTCTGATTTGTCACGACTTTAGGATGTTTTTCATTTTACGGGGTGATTGACAAATTTGATGTGATGGTATATAATAAAAGTTAATATAAAATTTGTTCGGCATCATAAAACCGTCACATTTCGGTGCTAAACTTATAAAAATACTGTTATGGAGGACAAGCTATTGATAGAGGTAATAGGACTTACCAAAAGGTACGGCGAAAATACCGTTGTAAACGGATTGAATTTCGTGATTGAAAGCGGAAAAATATACGGATTTCTCGGCCCGAACGGCGCGGGAAAATCTACTACAATGAATATGATAACGGGATGTCTTGCGCCCACCGACGGAAAGATACTCGTTGACGGAGTCGATATTTTCGACGACCCCGTAGGCGTTAAGAGAAATATCGGCTATCTGCCCGAGAATCCACCTGTATATCCCGATATGACACCTGAAGAATATCTTACGTTTGTGGCTGCCGCAAAGGGTATCAAGGGAAGAAACGAGATAATCGAGCAGGTCTATTCGGTTATGGACGAGACAAACATTCTTCCCATGAAGGACAGACTGATCAAAAATCTCTCAAAGGGATACAGACAAAGAGTCGGTATCGCTCAGGCTATGCTCGGTGATCCCAAGGTAATCATTCTCGACGAGCCCACGGTAGGACTTGACCCCAAGCAGATCACCGAAATAAGAGAGCTGATCGGACGTCTCGGTAAAACAAGAACCGTAATTCTGTCCAGCCATATTCTTGCCGAGGTCAGTGCCGTCTGCGATCAGGTAATGATAATAAACAGAGGAAATCTCATTGCCTCCGATACGCTTGAAAACATAAGAAGGGATCACTCTCCCGAAAACTGCCTGCTTCTTACAGTGAAGACAGATGAAAAAACGGTTGAAGATATCCTTACTTCGTTCGGTGAAGCGGTGCTTTCCTATGAGTTCGCGGAAAATGAGGAGGATGACGGTTATATCGACGTTACCATTATGCTTACAAGCGACTCGGATATAAGAGACGAGCTTTATCTTATGCTCGCGGAGAAGCATATTCCGTTAAGACGCTTCACAAAGCACGCGCCTTCTCTTGAGGAAATATTCCTCGGTCTTACAGATATCGGATATGACGATGATGAGGACGAAGATGATGGTGATGAGTCTGAAGACGAGTACGAGGACGAAGAGGACGAGTACGAGGAAGATGATGAAGATGAAGATGAAGATGAAGATGAAGAGGATGACGACGAGGAAGATGACGGCGAATACAAGCCGCTGTTTGGCGGAAGCACCGACGAGGAGGATGAGTGATGATAGCTATCTATAAAAAGGAGCTCCGCTCCTACTTTACCGGAATGATCGGCTATTCTGCCATCGCAATGATACTTGTAATGTCCGGCATTTTCGTTAAGGTAGTATGCTTTGATAACCGTCTGCCCATGATGCAGTATGCTCTTCCCACGGTGTCAATGATACTGCTCCTTGCTGTGCCGATAATCACAATGTCCTCATTTGCGGGAGAAAAGCAGACCAAAACAGACCAGCTTCTTTATTCATTGCCGGTGTCCGCAATGCAGATCGTTTGCGGAAAATATTTTGCAATGCTTACTGTGTTTGCCATCCCCACGCTTATTCTCGGTATCGTACCGATAATCCTTACCCTGTACGGTGACGTGTCCCTGTTCCCGACATACAGTGCGCTGCTTATTTTCTTTCTGCTCATTGCGGCGATGACGGCGATATGTATGTTTATGTCCACCTTAGCCGAGACTCCGATAACCGCTGCGGTCATGGGAGCGGCAGTGCTTGTGGCAATGTATTACTCCGCAACGCTTACGTCGGTTATTCCAACTACCGAAATGGCATCATTTATTGCATTTATGGTGCTTGGTGCACTTGTTTCACTGATAGTTTACGCATTTGTACGCGATTTTTATATCGCGGCGTCGGTAGCTGTTGTAATTGAGCTGGGGATCGCGATAACTTATTATTTTAAGAGCTCTCTTTTCCTTGGACTCATTCAGCGCTCGGTGTCCGCATTCTCGCTGTTCGACAGATTTGACATTGCAGTCAGAAGCGGTATGCTCGACATAACTACCGTTGCTTATTATATTTCGGTATCGGTAATATTCTCATTCCTTACCATGCAGATGGTAGAGAAGCGCAGATATAATTGACGGAGGAAAATGAAATGAATAAGAAATTCAAAATAACAAATTCCGTCAAATACGGTACGTATAGCCTTATTTCAATAGCTATCCTTCTTGCTGTGATCATAATTCTCAATCTTGCTTTGGGAATACTTCCCGCAAAATATACGTCTATAACCGACAACAAAGAGGGCGTGTATGACATTTCCGATGCCAGCAAAAAGCTTCTTTCCTCTCTTGAAGACGATATAACCGTCTACGTTATCGCAACTCAGGATCAGTCAAGTGATTATCATCTTATGATAACCGAGTATCTCGAAAGATACGTAGAGCTTTCTTCCAAGATCAGAGTCAAGTTTGTGGATCCTGTGCTTCGCCCGGCTTTTGTGGGAAAATACACTGATCTTGAGCTTGATGCGGCTTATACGCACATTATCGTTGTAAATGATAAGACCGACCGCGCCGACGTTTATCAGTTCGGAGATATAATCGGTACGGTAAAGGATCCCGCCCTTTCCGATGAGGAGCAGTATTACTACTATCAGGCGTACGGTTCTTATAAGTATATTTCAACCTTTAACCTCGAAAGCTGTCTCATCAGTGGTATCACATACGTATCTATGGGGACCATACCCTGCCTGTATTACACCACGGGCCACGGTGAGGCCGCACTTGATAATACATTTAAGCAGATCATGGAGCTCGGACACGTTGTTCTTAAGGGTATTGACCTCGCTCTCGACGGTGCTATCCCCGCAGAAGCAGAGGTGCTTGTAATATACGGTCCTACCAAGGACTTTGCCTCTGCCGAGATAAAGCATCTTGAGAAGTTCGTTGCCGAAGGCGGAAATATCATTCTCGTAAGCGGCTACGACACAAAGGCGACCGACAGAAAGCTTCCCAATCTCCACGGATTTATGGAAAAAGAGTACGGTCTGTCGTTTGTTGACGCTATGGTATTCGAAGGAAATACCGATTACGCGTATAAGTACGGCAGTAACTATCTTAAATATCAGTTCTACCCTGAGACACACGGTGCCTTGGCAAATGCTGTGGGTAAGGCAAAGATCATTCTTTCAAATGCTCATCCCATTGTAATCGCCGAGACACTTCCCGAGGGAGTTAAGGCAAGCGCAATGCTTACGACTACCGATAAGGGCTACTCAAAGGCGGACGCTTCTACCACCGATAAGGGAGAAAGTGACCCCGAAGGTAAGTTTAATGTCGGAGTTCAGGCAGAAAAGAACGGAAACGGAGTCACCTCCAAGTGTATGTGGTTCTCCTCTCTCTATGCGCTCAATATTGACGGAACATATACGTCATACTACCAGTATGCAAATATCTATATAACCGTCCATATAATGTCCGAAATGGTAACCGAGTTCAGCCCTGAGACAGTTGAAGCGGTGTCGCTGGCTATAACGCAGCTTAATATAAGCGATACAGCGGGAAAATGGTGGGGAATGCTCTTGATTGGCATAATTCCCGCCGCGATCTTGGGCTACGGCTTCTATAACCGTTTCAGAAGATCAAGAAGATAATAATTTTTGTGAGAATGCAATGAAAAAGAAGAAAAAAAGCTTTGGACTTGTTCTTCTTATCTCCGTGCTTGTGATAGTGATAGCTTTTTATGCTGTTGCAACCAATATTGCAAAGCGGGATAAGGAAAACAACAAAGATAAAGGCGAAGAAAAATCAGATATAGTATATATCGATAAGAAAGCCTCCGACGTAAACAAAATAACATACTCAAAAAACGGCGGCGGTTCAGAATTTACCGTAGTTAAAAGCGGAAGCACCTACGTTCTTGAAGCGGACAATGAATTTCCTCTCGACACAAAAGCGGTTGCGTTTATGATAAACGCTACAGCGAAGATAGTTTTTGAAAGACAGATCGATCCCGAGGGCAACGATCTTGAGGAATATGGCTTAAATGATCCTCATACGGTAATTACCACGGTCTATACCGACGGCGCGAAGGTTGAGCTTAAGCTCGGAAACTACAATAAGTATTCCGAAAGCTACTACTGCACCGTGGGTGACGGATTTGTGTATCTTTTGACTACAGATTTTGCGCAGGCGTTTGATTATGAGTTCTCCGATCTTCTGTTTGACGATTCTGTGCAAACTCCTCAAAACGGATTTTCCTCTCTTACCGATATCGAAATAACAGCAAACGGTAAGACCGTTATCTTGTCGGCAAATGACGACGGAAAATGGTTCAAAACAGACGCTGACGGTAATGTGGTTGAAGGTGATTTTGCTGCCGATGCATCGATGATGTACAGAGAATTTTATCTCGGTACGGTGGACGAGTGGGTGGCTTATAATGCTTCCGACGACGCGGTGAGAGACACCTACGGTCTTAAGGGACCCGATATCAGAATTCTCTTTAAGCATATTGAAAAAAAGACTATTGAAAACGAGGGGTCCGCGTCGATCACCAAGGAATATGAAAGAACAACAGCTTTCCTCATCGGACACGTTGTCGATGAAGAACAGAGCGAGGAGAGCAGGGAAAGATACTTCATGTTCGGCGACGGAAGCGTAGTTTACGTTAAAGCGGAAGCCGATTTTAAGACCGCATTTAAGCATTTACCCGAATAAAAAAACAGAACGACCTCCCGATTGTTTGGGAGGTCGTCTTTACGTGTATTGGTGATTCATTTTGCGTTTCCGCCGGCAAAGCCTTCGTACTGCTGAAGAAAATCCTCGGCAGTTTTATACATAAACAATCCGAGCTTACCGTATTCACGGAAGCCAGCGGTGATATTAAGGTTGCCGAAATAATCGTCGATTATTTGCATCTTTATGATGAGCTGATTCTCGCTTGCCCACGCACCCGAAGCGGCACAATCGTAAAGCTTATCGGAAGAAACGGTTCCAACCTGATCTGCGTAGCCCTTTTGGGGGAATTTCCCAAAGACGTTTTCGCACATACCGAAGGGGATCTCCTTATATCCGCTTTCGTTTTCGTAGCAGAAAACGCCACCTTCGTTTTCAAAACGGAAGGACACGGTTTTAAGTCCCATTTTATTAAAGCCCATATTGTAGACAACGCCGTTTACCTTCTCGGCTATGGGGCTTCTCTTACTGCCCTTAACCGTTATCAGCTTAAGGTTCTTTGCGTACTCGTCAAGCGCAGAAGCACCCTCGGGGTCTTCGGGCAATGCAGTATCCGATAATGGGCGGACGATCATATCGAAATAGTTTTCAAATATCATCTGTCCTGCTTCAACGTAGCCTTGGTTGTCTTCCGTTGTGACCATAATCATATCCTTGTCAGGTGAACAGATGGCAAACTGTGATCCCATTCCGTTAAATGAGAAGGAATTATCGTAGGTTCTCCAGAACTGGTATCCGTATCCGAAGGACTGATATTTCAAGGTTCCGAAAACGTTATTGCCGATCTGTCTTGAGGTGGCTGCGGTCATGTAATCGCGGTCCAGAAGCTGCTGACCCTCCCATTCACCTTTTTGCATACAGAGGATCGCCGTCTTGAGCAGGTCGGTGGGCTTGCACAGAGGTGCGGAATCGCTCCGGGAGTGGCCTCGGGGACAGCTGAGCATAAATGCTTCCTCGGAGAAGCCGATCTTGTTTAAAACTCTTCCCCTTAAGAACTCAAGAAGCTTCTTTCCCGTTATTCTCTCGACAAGTGATCCGAGAATGAACGAACCGTTGCTGTCGTATGAGAAGATCGTTCCCGAAGGGCGTGAGATCGGATCGGTGTTTGCAAAATAGAAGACGACTCTGTCGGAGGGCTTGTAGTCGAACCAATGAATCGTAGGCTTTGCGGTGCTCATCATCAGCATATGACGAATAGTTTGATTTCTCATGTTCTCGTCTGTCTGATTTTTGAGCTCCTCGGGGAAATACTTGATTATGGGATCGTCAAGGTCGATAAGACCGTCCTACTGCAAAATTCCAATGGCAATAGAAACAAAGCTTTTTGCTACCGAACACATTCTGTGAACGCGGTCGGCATTAAACGGAGCCCGGTATTTTTCAAAAACAATGGCTCCTTTGCGATAAATTATCAGAGAATGCGGACAGAGGCAGTTGTTTTCCGGCTTGGTTATGTAATTTAAAATTCCGCGTGAGGATATTCCTACGCTTTCGGGTGAAGAATATTTCATGTCGTGTTTGCCTCAGTTTCCCTTATTAAGTCAATTATACAATATGTTTTTTCTTATTTCATTAAAATAATTGGTATTATGGGCGCGCTGAACTGTAAAATCTTGAAAAAATTGATTATTAAGCTGTACAGCGTTTGGCTGTGAGAAATTTGCTGTTTCAAATCTTCTCTTTACAAAACTCTTTTTTTGTGTTAGAATGATATTAAGTATGGTTATTCTTTACAGGATTGGAGATATTCAATGAGTAAAAAAGCCGAAAATAAGCACGTTTTTCCTTGGGGGAAGGCGTTTTTGCGTATATATAAGGTGATCTATTTTCTGTGTCTTATTGCCGTTGTCGTAAGTGCGTGGCTTAAGATGCAGCAGCTATATAATGCCGACGGTAAGACCACGATCGTTCTTACTGCGATCCACGTGATATGTCTTGCACCGATGCTGAGCGTTTACAGAGCTCTCGACGTCGGGAAAAAGCGGTTTGTGGATCTGTGCATCGGTCAGATGCTCAGTATTGTGATAAGCGACGCGATATCGTTTTTAAGCGCCTCCCTCGTTCTTAAAGAGCTGCCTTCGGTTGAGGTGACGCTCATAACTCTTGCCTTCCAAACTGCTCTTTGCGTTCTGTGGACGCTCAGCGCGACGGTTTTGTGGCACAAATGGGTTCCCGCGCAAAAGGTTGCCGTTCTTTATTCCGACGAGAAGGCTTATGAATCGATCGGTGAGCTTCATCTCGATTCCGATTCCTTTAACGTTGTAAAAACCATATGCGTTGACGAATTTGAGGAAAGCGGGAAAGCCATTGTCGATTCCATTACGGGCGTTTCGGGAGTATTTCTGTGCGGAATTCCCGCAAAGCTGCGAAACGAGATAATGACAGCGTTAATAGAGCGGGAAATAACCGTCTATATCCGCCCGAAAAACAGCGATATTTTCTTAAATACCGCGCAAAGACAGTATATGTTCCATATTCCGATGCTTTCTTACGATCCTAAAAAGCACTCATTGCTTCTTCGTGCATCAAAAAGAGCTATGGATATCGTTCTGTCTCTTCCGATCCTTATCCTGACCAGCCCTATAATGCTTATCACCGCAATTGCAATCAAGTGCGAGGACAGAGGCCCTGTTTTCTACAAACAAACTCGCTTAACAAAAGGCGGCAAGCTGTTCAAGATAATGAAATTCCGTTCGATGTGCGTTAATGCCGAAAAGGACGGAATTGCAAGATTGGCAAGCAAAGAGGATGAACGCATTACCAAGGTCGGAAAAATCATCAGGGCAACCAGAATTGATGAGCTTCCTCAGCTATTAAACATTCTGAAGGGGGATATGTCCCTCGTCGGCCCACGCCCCGAGCGTCCGGAGATTGCCAAGCAATACGAAGACCAGCTCCCCGAATTCAGCATGAGACTTCGCGTTAAAGCGGGGCTTACCGGATATGCGCAGATCTACGGTAAGTATAATACCACTCCATACGATAAGCTACAGATGGATCTAATCTATATAAACGATATGTCGTTAATAACAGATATAAAGCTGCTGCTTCAAACAGTTCAGATCGTATTCCAGAAGGACAGCACCGAGGGAGTAAAAAAAGGTCAGACTACTGCTGAAAAAAACGATAAATAACAAAAAAGACCGATATCGGTCTTTTTTATATTATAAAGGAAATATTCGGATCATCTGCGACAGCAAGGCTATCCTCGGTAACGGTACAGGACAGGCAAAGAATTTCTACTCCTTCATTATATGCCTTTCGAATGGCATCGGCAAATTCAGGATCTGTTTTGCGGTTTGGGGTGAAGTACTTGCACCCGCTCATTTGGATAACGAATACCGCATACGCCTCATAACCGTTGCGCTTGGCATCGATCAGCCCCCGAAGATGCTTTAGTCCGCGCTCGGTCGGAGCATCGGGAAACATCGCCACGCCGTTTTCCTCAAGTGTCACACCCTTGACCTCGGCGAATATTTTTCGTTCTCCCGCTTCAGCGTAAAGATCGAAGCGAGAATCACCGTAAACGGTCTCGGGACGAATAAGGGTAACATTTTCTGTGAAGCAACCGCTCTTCACCCATTCGTAAAAGACCTTGTTAGGCGCTTGAGAGTCGATGTTTATTAGGTTTTCACCCTTGTAAACGGCAATAAGGTCATAGGCTGTGCGTCGGTTCCCTCCTGATGCTCTTTGGAGGATGACCGTCGCGCCCTCGATGAGTAGCTCACGGCATCTGCCCGTGTTTTTTACGTGGCAGATAACGGTCTCGCCGTTTAGCTCAATCTCCGCAATGAAACGGTTGGGACGGCGGATAAAACGTCCTTGTACAGTGTCGGAATAGTGCATATTTTATTTGAAAATTATGCCGACGGGGCAGTGGTCGCTGCCCATAATTTCGTTCAAAATAAAGGAGTCGGTGACTCTGTTCATAAACCTGTTTGAAACCACAAAATAATCGATACGCCAGCCAACGTTCTTCTCTCGGGAGGAGAACATATAGCTCCACCACGAATACTTCACAGCGTCGGGATAAAGGGTTCTGAAGGTGTCGGAGAATCCGCAGGCAAGAAGCTCGGTAAATTTTCCTCTTTCCTCGTCGGAAAATCCTGCGCTGAAATGATTTGTTTTGGGATTTTTTAGGTCTATCTCGTTGTGGGCGACGTTCAGGTCACCACAGTAAATTACCGGTTTGATGGCGTCAAGAGACAGAATGTATCCGCGCAAGGCATCCTCCCAGCTCATTCTGTACGGCAGGCGCGCAAGCTCCCTTTGGGAATTGGGAGTGTAGACACATAGGAAAAAGTGATCTTCAAATTCAAGAGTTATCGCGCGACCTTCGGTGTCGTGCTCGGGGATACCGATGCCGTAGCGCACCGAAAGCGGCTCTTTTTTTGAGAATACCGCAACACCGGAATATCCCTTCTTTTCGGCACAGTTCAGATAACGGTGGTAGCCATCGGGGAAAAATTCCATCTGCTCCGGCTGAAGCTTTGTCTCCTGTATGCAGAAAACGTCGGCATCAGCTTCGGCAAAAAACTCGGTGAAGCCTTTATTAAGACAGGCACGAAGCCCGTTTACGTTCCATGATATGTATTTCATAAAATTTCCTTATTTCTTCTTTATCTTTTCCCAATATGCCTTTGCAGCTTGCTCGGTCTTGTTTTCCCCATAGGTGTAATATTGCCTATTACGGAGGTCGTCGGGGAGGTATTGCTGGGGGACGTAGTGGTTTTCGTAATCGTGGGGGTATTTGTAGCCGTCGAAATTAGTGAGCTGACGGATGTGAGTAGGAAGGTTTCTGCCCTTGCCGTCGCTCACGTCCTGAAGCGCCGCATCGTAGGCAAGATATGCACTGTTTGATTTCGGGGCGGTAGCAAGAAGAACGGTCGCCTCCGAAAGAGGTATTCTCGCCTCTGGCATACCGAGATTGTTCGCCATCTGTACGCAGGAAAGCACGATCTGTGCAGCCTGAGGATAGGCAAGTCCAATATCCTCGCAGGCAATGACCTGAAGTCTGCGGCAAGCGCCTATGAGGTCGCCACCCTCAAGAATACGTGCAAGATAAAATATCGCGGCATCGGGATCGGAACCGCGAATGGATTTTTGGAGAGCCGAAAGAAGATCGTAATGAACCGTGCCGTCACGGTCAAAATTGCCGACGGAATATGCAACGAATTGCTTAACGTCCTCCTCGGTTATACGTGATCCCGAGCAGTAATAGGAGTTTTCGAGAATGTTGATCGAGCGTCTGACGTCTCCTCCCGCCGAGGAAGCAATGAGCTCAAGCGCTCCGTCGTCCGCCTCCTTGCTTCTGCCCGTGTCGGAATTGAGTATTGAAACCGCGCGTCGCAGGGCGGGGACAATGTCGGAGGATTCAACTGCCTTAAATTCAAACACCGCGGAACGGGAAAGAATAGCGTTGTAAACGTACATATAAGGATTCTCGGTGGTGGAAGCGATGAGAGTGATGCGTCCGTCCTCAATAAATTCGAGAAGAGACTGCTGCTGCTTCTTGTTAAAATACTGTATCTCATCGAGATACAGAAGTATTCCTTCACTGCCGAGAAGAGTGGACGTCTCCGCAACTACATCCTTTACGTCGGAAAGTGACGCAGACGTCGCATTAAGCTGACGCAGAGTCATGCCCGAGCCTGCGGCAATAATCGACGCGGCGGTGGTCTTACCGGTACCGGGAGGGCCGAAGAAGATCATATTGGGAAGGTAATTTTCAGAGCAAATGCGCCTGATGGTACCGTTTTCACCAAAAAGGTGCTTCTGCCCGACTATTTCGTCGAAATTTTTCGGTCTTATTCTGTCAGCAAGTGGCTTGTTGTTCATAAAAAACTCCATTATCAAATATAATTCTATTATACAACCACCAGCGCCCTTTGTCAAGGATAAAGAAAACGTTTTGTTCACAGAAATTTAATAAATATACTATTGCCAAAGCCGAAAAAGTGTGGTATAATACCGATGTTCAGCTAAATGGAGAAGTACCCAAGTAGGTGAAGGGGCTCCCCTGCTAAGGGAGTAGGTCGGGAAACCGGCGCGAGAGTTCGAATCTCTCTTTCTCCGCCAAACAAAAATACCACCCAACAGGGTGGTATTTTTGTTTGGTGATAAATAAACGGAAGATTCGGACTCGAGCGACGGCTTGCCGGCGGGGGCTTGGGACGCGACCGCCGCCGGTGGCGGAATAAGGGAGCGGGACAAGGGCAAAAATAAGGAGTGTCGGAAGCGAGCACCGACGAGCTACCGAAACGACTATATTTTCGACGGGGCATTTCGAATCTCTCTTTTCATTCACAACAACCTCACTTGATTTTCGACATTTCTTATGATATAATAAGAAAACGGTTTAATGTCGAAAGGAGTAAAGAATGACAGAGACGACGTCTGAAATATTGAAAAAATACCAAGTGCGAAAAACTAATACGCAAAAAAGCGCGTTTGCCGAATACTTAGAAAATCTGTCAAATGAATGGGGATACACTTTTAAGACCGAAAAAGGCTCGTTTGGTGCAAAAAATTTAGTTGTCGGAGACATTTCGAGTGCAAAGGTGGTATATACGGCGCATTACGATACCGCTCCCGTCCTTCCGTTTCCGAATTTCATTACCCCGAAAAATATTTCCCTTTACGTGCTCTATAATATCGCAATAGTGCTGGGATTTTTTGCTTTTGCTTTTGTGTTTGGAATGATTGGCGGTGTAATTACCACGCTATTGGGCTTGAGCGAAAAAGTTGCCGTTTATCTCACCGAAATTGCCTATTGGCTATGTTTTCTCCTACTGTTTATCGGCCCCGCCAATAAGCATACCGCAAACGATAACACTTCGGGAGTTACTTTGCTTATAGATATCATGAGAGAGTTTCCAAAATATCAACGTGATCACGTCGCTTTTGTGTTCTTTGATCTTGAGGAAACGGGACTTATCGGATCGTCATCCTTTGCACGTGCTCATAAGCAGGAAATGAAGGATCGCTTACTTGTAAACTTCGACTGCGTTTCCGATGGCGAAAATATTCTTTTTGTTCTCCGTAAAGGTGCCAAACCATACAGCACTGCAATAGAGAACGCTTTCGTGGAGAAGGACGGTTTTTCTGTGGAAGTAGCAGATAACGGAGTGTTCTATCCTTCCGATCAGGCGAGCTTCCCTTGCGGCGTCGGCGTTGCGGCTTTACGTAAGACAAAGAACGGAATCCTTTATATGAACCGAATACACACTAAAAAGGATGTAATTTACCGCGAGGAAAATATTGAGTTCCTCAAAAACGGCGCGATAGAGCTTTCAAAGCTGATATGAACAGAAAGAGAGACCAAATCGGTTTATATCCGATATGTTCTCTCTTTTCTGATAGTGAAGTTTTCGCTGTCGCGAAAGTGAAGTTGCTATGCAGTGAAGTTTGTGCTACGCACAAGTGAAGTTAAGTTTGCCCATAACTTCGCCGTTAGGCGAAACTTCACTCACAAAGTGCACTTCACTATCGAAGATAACTTCACTTGCCCAAAGGGCAAGCTTAGTTTTAGCGTGTTCTCCCTTAAGGACAACACGCTAACCCATATCGGCTCTTTTAAAATTGCTAATTTCTTCCCTAAATCCCTTGCATTTTTTGTAAACGTATGTTATAATAATTTAATATTATATAATATAATAGGCGTATTGTTTGTCCGCTTATGCAGACTATCAGATAACACACAAGGAGTATGTGACATTGAGGCTTAAAGCACTTGAAATGCAGGGGTTTAAATCCTTCCCTGATAAGACCGTTCTTTCCTTCGATAAGGGTATAACTGCAATCGTTGGTCCTAACGGAAGTGGAAAATCGAATATTACCGATGCGGTCAGATGGGTGCTTGGTGAAATGTCCACCAAAAGCATCCGAGGGTCTAAAATGGAGGATGTTATATTCGGTGGCTCCGATAACCGCAGACCTATGGGCTATGCAGAGGTCACGCTTGTCATAGATAATACCGTAGGTATCGGCTCGATCGACAGCGAATATGCCGAGGTGTCGGTAACCCGTCGCTACTACAGGGGCGGAGACAGCGAATATCTGATAAACGGTAAGACGGCTCGTCTCAAGGATATTGCAGAGCTGTTTATGAATACCGGTGTCGGAAAAACAGGTTATTCCAATATCGGTCAGGGTAAAATTGCAGAGATTATTTCCCAAAAGAGCGATGAAAGACGTTCCGTTTTTGAGGAAGCCGCGGGAATTTCAAAATACCGTGCAAGAAAGAACGAAGCCGAGAGAAAGCTCAAAGATACTGAGGCCAACCTCGTTCGTCTTTCGGATATAATAGGTGAGCTTTCTACCCGTGTCGGCCCTCTTGAAAAGGAAGCAGCTGCTGCAAGAAAATATCTCGATCTTTATGAGCAGAAAAAAGAGGTGGACGTTGCTCTTTGGCTTTATGACGCTGAGACAATGCGCGCAAGAGCAAACGAGACCGAAAGAGAATATATGGCGGCAAAGCTGTCGCTTGAAAGTGCCGAGAGTGAGATAGCGTCACTTGAATCGAGAAGCGAAAATCTGTACACCAAGGCAGCACAGGGACAAGCTGAAGCCGAGGAGCTGAGCCAAAAAGTTAATGCATTTATCGAAAAGCGTCACGGAATCGAAAGCAGCAGCCGAGTGCTTGAAAATGACATTATTCATACCGAGAGCAGAATCGAGCAGACAAACACTGAGCTTAATATGAGAAAGCTGTCGCTGACCGACGGTGAAAAGCGCGAAACCGATCTTCAGGCCGAGCTGAACGAAAAGGAAGCTGCTTTAAGTGACGTTGAAGCAAGAATTGCAGAGCTTGAAAAATCCATTGAGGATAAAAAAAGAATAATAGAATTTTGTGAGGATAAGATACTCGAAAGCGAAGACGAGGAGAAGCTTATCGCAAGCCGTCTCGTCGACGAAAGAGTCCGTCTGTCCGCTCTTGACGGCTCTCATGAGTCGGGAAGCGGCAGAAGTGCCTCTCTTGAGGAAGAGATCGCACAGGTAAGAGAAGGTGCGGCAATTATCGCAGACTCTGTTAATCGTTCCGAAAAAGCCGTGTCTGATTACAGCGACAATATTGCAACGGATAAGGAAACGCTTGTTGCTCTTAGTGAAAAGGCAAACGAAATTCACTCAGAGATCGATGAGGTCAAGGCACTGCTTGACAAACTAAAGCTTTCCTCTGAGTCTAAAAACCAGAGAGCAGACGCTCTTAAGAGAATGGACGATCTTCTCGAAGGCTATAACCACAGCGTAAAGAACATAATGAGAGCCTACGAAAACGGAAGCATCGGAGGTATTTGCGGACCTGTATCCAAGCTGATATCAGTAAAGGCAGACTACAGTATTGCAATTGAAACGGCTCTCGGAGCAAATATTCAGAATATAGTTACCGATGACGAGGAAGCGGCAAAGAAGGCTATCGCTTATCTTAAAAAGACAGGTGGGGGAAGAGCAACGTTCTATCCCTTAACTTCAATTAAGGCTCAGTCTCCGGTAATAACCGAAAACGAGCTCAAAGCCAAAGCGGGATACGTCGGAATGGCAAGCGATCTTTGCGATCACGACAAAAAGTATTCGCAGATAATCGGAAATCTGCTTGGCAAAACAGCGATTTTTGATAATATTGATAATGCGGCATTCACTGCAAAGGCATTTGGCTACAGAATCAGAATAGTAACTCTCGACGGACAGATAATAAACGCAGGAGGCTCGTTTACAGGAGGCTCGGTCCGTCAGGACAGCGGAATTCTCACCAGAAGTGCAGAAATCAGTGCTCTGAAGTCCGAGATCGCAAAGCTTGGTATCGATATAGCAAGTAAGGAATCTCATATAGCAGAGCTGAATGAAGAGCTCGAAGGCATCAATAATGACATTGGCGGTGTAAATGAGCGAATCGCGCTTATAAATATGATGCTTCAAGCAGAAACAACTCAGCTTGAAGTTAGCAGAAGCCGTCTTGAAAACGAAAATCTCAAGCTGGGCGCACTTGAAGCAGAGCTTGAGGGAATAGGTAAGGAGAACGAGCATTACGAGGCAGAGAGAAGCGAGGTTATAAGCAAGATAATCGAGCTTGACAAGTGCCTTACCGAAGCAAAGGCAAACACTTCAGCAAGCATTGAAAGAAGAAATTCAGAGGACGATGCTCTGGCGGCTCTTACTGCGGAATATAATGCCGACAGAATAACAGAGGCGTCTTGCCGCAAGGATGTTGAGGCGCTCGCTTCGGCAATTGCTTTGAACAGAGGAACCGTTGAGGCTCTTCGTGAGCAAATATCTCGTTCTGAAGAGCTGGGAGCCGCTCTCGAACAGAAGCTTGTCGATATAAAGAACCGTATCGGAGAAAATAAAGTGTTCTTTGATGCGCTTGCAACCGACATAAGCGGTCTTGAGACACAGAGAACAAAGCTGATCAGTCAGAATCTGGAATATGAAAAGCAGCAGAGCAGAATAAGAGACGAGCTGCGTGAGAAGACTCACATAAGGGAAACTCTGTTCAGAGAATTTACAAAGCTCGAGGGAGTAAGGGAAAATCTTACAACCGAGCACGACAGACTTGCTGCAAAGATATGGGAGGATTACGAGCTTACATACACAGCTGCTACAGAGCTTAACTACGCTCCCGTTACGGAGGAAACCAGAGCCTCATACGGAAGCCGTCAGACAGAGCTGAGAAACAAAATACGCGCTCTCGGACATGTAAACGTCGGAGCTATTGAGGAATATGCCGACGTAAAGGAGAGATATGATTTCAATACAGCGCAGTTCGAGGATCTTACAAAAGCAAGAGAGAGTCTTGACGGCGTTATCGACCGCCTTGAGCGTGAGATGAAGAATAAGTTTATTACTGCGTTTGAGGAAATAAATCAAAACTTTAAGATCACATTTAAGGAGCTTTTCGGAGGCGGAAGTGCTGAAATATCGCTTACCGACCCCGAAAACGTGCTGACAAGCGGCATCGAAATAAAGGTTGCACCTCCGGGAAAGATCATAAAGAATCTTATATCTCTTTCGGGTGGCGAGCAGTCATTCGTTGCTATCGCTCTGATTTTTGCGATACTTAATGTTAATCCTACGCCATTCTGTATCTTCGACGAGATAGAAAGTGCACTTGACGAGGTCAACGTCGTGCGTCTGGCTGATTATATGCACCGCTATGCCGAAAAGACCCAGTTCATTGCGATAACCCACCGCAGAGGCACCATGGAGAATGCCGATATGCTCTACGGTATCACAATGCCCGATAGAGGTATATCCAAGGTTTTGAGCATGAACGTAAACGAGGTTGAAAAGAAAATGGGAGGAGAGCTTACCTAAATGGGATTTTTTGAAAGATTAAAGGCGGGTCTGATGAAGACCAAAAAAGCCGTTTTCGGACGCCTTGAAAGCTTTTTCAAGAGCTTTTCAAAGGTCGACGAGGAAATGCTTGAGGAGCTGGAAGAGATACTCATAACTGCCGATATCGGTGTGAACGTAACCGAGAGCATAATTGACGAATTAAGAGACAGAATAAAGAAGGAAAAGGTGAAGGAGCCCGAGGACGTAAAGGAGTCGCTTCGCGAGCTTCTGGCCGAGAAGATAGGCGAGGGTGAACGCCTTAAGGTATCAACAAATCCGTCGGTAATTCTTGTGATTGGAGTTAACGGTGTTGGAAAAACAACATCGATTGCAAAAATTGCCAACGTTTTGAAAAATGACGGCAAAAAGGTCATTCTGGCTGCGGCAGACACCTTCCGTGCGGCTGCAATCGATCAGCTTCAGGTATGGGCTGACAGAGTCGGAGTAGAGCTTATACGTCATGAAGAGGGCTCAGATCCTGCGGCAGTTGTTTTCGATGCTGTTAATGCCGCGAAAAAGAGGGATGCCGATGTTGTGATCGTCGACACCGCAGGACGTCTCCATAATAAGAAAAATCTTATGGATGAGCTGGCGAAGATCGACCGTGTAATCGACCGTGAGGCACCGGGATGCGACCGCGAAAACCTTCTCGTTCTCGATGCAACAACCGGTCAGAACGCTATAATTCAGGCTAAGGAGTTTAAAAACTCCGCAGCTCTTACGGGACTTGTTTTAACAAAGCTGGACGGAACTGCCAAGGGCGGTATCGTGTTCTCCATCAAGGAGGAGCTGGGCGTTCCGGTTAAATTCATAGGCGTCGGAGAGCAGATGGACGATCTGCAGTATTTCGTTGCCGACGATTTCGTTTCGGCACTGTTTGAGTGAGGATAAGGAATGAAGCTTGTACTTGCATCAAGAAACCGCCACAAGATAGAGGAGATCAAAAGAGTGCTTTCCGACTGTGGCGTTCATAACGTAGATATTCTTTCCCTGGATGATATCGGATTCTACGGCGAGATCGAGGAGAACGGAACGACGTTTGAAGAAAACGCGATCATAAAGGCTCGGGTCGCAGCAGATATGGGATATATGTCCATAGCAGATGACAGCGGTCTTGAGGTAGATGCTCTTGACGGACGCCCGGGAGTTTATTCCGCGCGCTACGCAGGCGAGCCTTGTAACGATGAAAACAATAATGACAAGCTGTTAAATGAACTTGAAAACGTCCCTGACGAGAAGAGAACCGCTAGCTTTGTTTCGGTCGTTGCCTTCATCGATCCCAATAAAGAGGAAAATTCTTTCACGGTGCGAGGCGAATGCCCCGGCATTATGATAAGGCAAAGACGCGGAAACGGGGGATTTGGATACGACCCGCTGTTTTATATGCCCGAGCTTAACAAAACTTACGCAGAGATAACAACCGATGAAAAGAATGCGGTAAGTCACAGAGGAAAGTCGATGAGACAGTTCGCAAAAAAGTTTTCGGAGCTTTATAAGAAATGAAAAAACTCGGAATTTACGGCGGGACCTTTAACCCGATCCACAATGGACATATAAAGGCTGCCGAGAATTTTTACGATGAGATAGGACTTGACGAGCTTCTCATCATGCCAACATTTATTTCACCTCATAAAGAAATGGGAAAGGGTGACGATCCGTCATACCGTCTTGAAATGGCAGAGCTTGCGTTTGAAAAAAACGAGCGCAATATTGTTGTCAGCGATTATGAGATCGAGCGCGGCGGGAAAAGCTACACCTATCTTACTCTTGAGCATTTTAAATGCCCCGAGGTTGAGCTGTTTTTCCTCGTCGGAACAGATATGTTTCTGTGTCTTGACAGATGGAAAAATCCGCAAAACATATTTGACGCGGCAACCATCGTGCTGATGAGACGTGAGGACGAACATGACGTTTCCGAGGCTCTGAATGAAAAAAAGAAAATTTACGAAAACAAATTTGGTGCAAAGATCGTATTCTTAAAATCCGATCCTATCGAGCTTTCGTCGTCGTTTGTAAGAGGTGTGGCCTCAAGTGGAGACGACGTGAGTGAATCCGTAGGGGAAAGCGTGGCAAAATATATCTCGTCATACCGTCTATACACGTCCGACCCGATTTATAATGCGGTTAGAGAGCTTGTACCTAAAAAGCGTCACAGGCACATCTTCGGAACGGTTGACGAGGCACTTCGACTGGCAGAAATTTTCTGCCTTTCATTTAAGGAAGTCGAGGATCTCAGAGTGGCGGCTGCTCTTCACGATATTACAAAGTATTTTTCAAGGGACGAGCACGTCAGGTATCTTGAAGGTAAGGGAATATCTATCGATAGCGAAACGCTGAAAAGCCACAAGACATATCATCAGTTGAGCGGCGCCGTAAGAGCGAGGGAGCTGTTTCCCGATGCCGTAAATGATACGGTGTTTAATGCAATACGCTACCACACGACAGCGAAGGCAGATATGAGTATAACGGAAAAGATCATGTATCTTTCGGATTATATCGAGCCAAACCGCACGTTTCCTGATTGTGTAAAGCTTAGGGAATATTTTTATACAAAAATTAATAATGGCGAAAATAAGGACGATGTCCTCTGTGACACCCTTATTCTTTCGCTTGAAATGACAATAAACGATCTTAAGAGTGAAGGATATCCCATCCACAAGGATACTTCAGAAGCTCTTGAGTTTCTTAAAGGAGAAAAGAAAAATGGAAGAAAATAAGACTCTATCCCCCCTTGAAATTGCCGAGGAGATAGTTAAGACTCTCGATATGAAGAAGGGCTCGAACATCAAGCTACTTCACGTTACCGAAAAAACCGTCCTTGCCGACTACTTTGTTATTTGCGGAGGTAATTCCACAACGCAGGTAAAGGGTCTGTCTGACGAGGTCGAGTATAAGCTTTCCCTTCAGGGTGTACTTCCCGCACACGTTGAGGGTCACGACAGCGCGAGCTGGGTGCTTCTCGATTACCATAGCGTCATAGTTCACGTATTCACTCCCGATGCAAGAGAATTCTACAATCTCGAAAAGCATTGGGCGGAGGCAGAGCAGGTTGATATTTCTCACCTTCTCACCGAGGACTGATAAACGAAAATAATCTGTAAAGAAGGATATAAAAATGAAGTACGAACATCGTTCAGTTGACAAAAAGTGGCAGGACAGATGGGATGCCGAAAAGGTATTCGTTGCCACCGAGGACAAAAGCAAGGAAAAGTTCTACGCTCTCGTTGAATTCCCCTATCCCTCGGGCTCGGGAATGCACGTAGGACACATCAAGGCTTATTCGGGCCTTGAGGTGGTTTCCCGTAAGAGAAGGATGCAGGGTCAGAACGTTCTTTTCCCCATAGGATTTGACGCTTACGGTCTGCCCACCGAGAACACCGCTATCAAGACCGGCGTTCATCCCCGTCAGGTAACCGATAATAATATTACAAAGTTCACCTCCCAGCTCAAGAGAGTCGGATTTTCTTTCGACTGGAGCAGAGTTGTAGATACCACCGAGGAGGACTATTATAAGTGGACTCAGTGGATATTCCTCAAGATGTTTGAAAACGGTCTCGTTTTCCGTGACAAGACTCTCGTAAACTACTGTCCCTCCTGTAAGGTCGTTCTTTCGAACGAGGACAGCCAGGGCGGTAAGTGTGACATCTGTCACTCCGATATCGTTCAGAAGACCAAGGAGGTATGGTATCTCCGAATTACCGAGTATGCCGATAAGCTCCTTCAGGGGCTCAACGACGTGGATTATCTTCCCACAGTTCGTCTCCAGCAGGAAAACTGGATAGGCAAGAGTACCGGTGCGTTTGTAAACTTCTCGCTTAACGTAGGCGAGAGTCTCCGTATCTACACAACACGTCCTGACACCCTGTACGGTGTAACTTTCATGGTAATTGCTCCCGAGCATCCCGTGATCGAAAAGTACAGAGACCGCATTTCTAACATAGATGCTCTCGATGCATACAAAACCGAGTGTGCAAAGAAGAGCGAATTCGAGAGAACGCAGCTTGTAAAGGATAAGACGGGCGTTCGCATCGAGGGCCTTACCGCCATCAATCCCATCACCGAAAAGGAGATCCCCATCTACGTGGCAGACTACGTAATGATGGGCTATGGTACCGGTGCTATCATGGCGGTTCCCGCTCACGATACCCGTGACTACGATTTCGCAAAGAAGTTCGGTATCGACATTATCGAAGTCATAAAGGGCGGAGATATTTCCGTTGAGGCATACACCGGTGACGGAGAAATGGTTAATTCCGGCGTTCTTAACGGCATTACTAATAAAAAGGATGCTATTGAAAAGATACTTACATTCCTTGAAGGAAAGGGAATAGGAGAGAAGGGCGTACAGTTCAAGATGAAGGACTGGGCGTTCAACCGTCAGAGATATTGGGGAGAGCCGATCCCGATCGTTCATTGCGAGCATTGCGGAATCGTTCCCGTACCCTATGAGGAGCTTCCTCTCCGTCTGCCACCCGTCGACAATTTCCAGCCCGGAACCGATGGCGAAAGCCCTCTTGCGAAGCTCGACTACTTCGTAAACTGCAAGTGTCCCAAGTGCGGACGCGACGCAAAGCGCGAGACCGACACCATGCCTCAGTGGGCAGGCTCGTCATGGTACTTCCTCCGTTATACCGATTCCAAAAACTCGGAGTGCCTTGCATCCAAGGAAAATCTCGAATATTGGATGCCTGTTGACTGGTACAACGGCGGTATGGAGCACGTTACACGTCACATGATCTACTCACGCTTCTGGCATAAGTTCCTCTACGACATCGGCGTAGTTCCAACTGCTGAGCCTTATGCAAAGCGTACCGCTCAGGGTCTTATCCTCGGCTCCGACGGAGAGAAGATGAGTAAGTCTAGAGGAAACGTAGTTGACCCCAATACCGTCGTTGACGAAAGCGGTGCCGACACCCTCCGTCTCTACGTTCTCTTTATGGGCGACTACGAGCAGGCTGCACCCTGGAACGAGTCCTCTATGAAGGGCTGCCGCAGATTCCTTGACCGTACTGCAGCTCTTACAGAAATGGTAAAGGGTAACGGCGTTACTCCCGAGCTTGAGAGTGCGTTCCACAAGACCATCAAGAAGGTCACCGAGGACATCGAGGCTATGAAGTTCAATACCGCAATAGCACAGATGATGACCCTCATCAACGCCATCTACGATCACGGCTCCCTCACCGCCGACGAGCTTGGCATCTTCGTTCGTCTGCTTTGCCCCTTCGCTCCTCACATTTCCGAGGAGATATGGGAGAGCCTTGGAAACAAGAATCTTTGCTCAATTGCACAGTGGCCCGAATATGACGAGAGCAAGACCGTTGACGCAACCGTTGAGTATGCGGTTCAGGTACTCGGTAAGCTCCGCGGTACCGTTATCGTAAACGCTACCGACGATAAGGATACCGTTATCGCAAAGGCAAAGGCGGTGGATAAGGTAATACCCTTCCTTGAAGGCAAGCAGATAGTTAAGGAGATCGTCGTTCCCGGCAGACTCGTTAACTTCGTTGTAAGATAAATAAACGTAAATTCCCGCAGACAAGCAGATTTGCCTGCGGGAATTTTATTAAAATTGTTGACTTTCATTTATCCTATCTTCATAATGACTTTAAGGTGTAATTTCTTTGCGCCAAAAAATCCGATATAGCGGAGGGAAATATGAACAAGAAGTACGTGTTCGTCGATTGGAACGATACCGATTCCGGCTATGGAATAGATAAGCCCGGATACGAGCCTCAGGACGCAGCGCCGTATGGCGTTGAGATCGTAGCTCATGTACCCAAGATTGACACTATGCCTATTATCAAGGGTGATACCCATTGAGAAACATCCCGTGCGGGAATGTATGCCACTGTTATCAAGATAGGCGACAAATACCGTATGTGGTAAGACGGTATAGGTCCTCGTATCAAGCTCTGTTATGCAACGAGTAAGAACGGTATTAATTGGGAGAAGCCCAGCTCGGATTTTTTGAGATCAACGGTAAGCGTCTCAAAGGGTTATCATGCAGCAGGCATTGAAAAAGATATGCATGTGGAAATATACCGCATTGTATTCCGTGAGGACGGATATACTTCTCTCCACGCGGAATCTCACGGAAGTATTACAACTCTCGTGCGCGAGCATTCAAAAATATTAAGATAAATGCGGAAATAGGTTGTAAGGGCTACGTGAAGGTTGCAGTTACCGAAAGAGTGTCAAACGAGCCTCTTGAAGGCTTCGGATTTGACGATTGCACACTTGAAAAAATCGATTGTAACTCCTTCAGACTCAAGTGGGAAAGGAGCTTCCCGAAATCCCCGAGAATAAGGAATACCGCCTTAAATTCAAGCTTTTTAGAGCCGACGTTTATTCCTACACGCTTGAGGACGTAGTATGCTCGGATAAGGCTGACGAGACTTCGCTCTATGTTATAGGCGCTGACAAGAGCATGAGAGCATAACGTCTTATGTAAAATTGCATAAAAATACCCGCTCTTTTTTCATTAAAAGGGCGGGTATTTCGTTAAATTTAATCTTTCTTCAAAAAAAGTGCTATTTTGAAAAGTTTTACTTGACATGGAACAAATTATGAGTTATAATATAGTTTGGAATTTGAAAAAAATTCTCTTTGCTTACAATGCGAGGGGAGGGATAGATAATGGCAGAAGTAAGAGTTAAGGAAAATGAATCTCTTGACAGCGCTCTTCGTAGATTTAAGAGACAGTGTCAGAGATCCGGTGTTCTCGCAGAGCTCCGCAAGAGAGAGTGCTATGAGAAGCCCAGCGTAAAGCGCAAGAAGAAGTCCGAAGCGGCACGAAAGCGCAAGTATAAGTAATTAATCACAGAAAAAGAGCAGATTTTTGTCTGCTCTTTTTTTCGTTATCAAGATGTGCGCTTGCTTTTTTCTTTTCTGTACTCAAAAACGGTGACAACGGTGAATACTGCCAACCCCGAAAAGAGAAGAATAATGGCGGGACGGGTGAATCTTTTGAAAAATATCGCCTTTGTCATATTGATTTTATCGTATTTTGGTACGAATTCGGGATTTTTGTCCGCTTCAATATTGTCTTTTACAATATTGCTGTCCTTTTCGACTATCATTTCTTTGCCGATAAGGTTTTCTTCGGGTAGATGCTCCGCACAGACGTTAGCTGACAACAGCGAAAGCAGAAGGAGGATCATGAGAAGTGATTTAAGAATTTTCATTTTTATCCTCCTTCGGATTTTTTAATAATGCGATAATATCCGGCGCTTCCGATGCGGCGACCGCAAGCAAAGATCCTGCGCCGATGAGCACAAGGACTATCGGACGTTTCATCGGTGCGTAGAAGGTGAGCTCCTGACCCAAGTAAGCTACTGCCGAAAAAAGTGCAAAGACGAAGCCTGAATTCTTTATACAACGCTTGTTCAGTGACGTGATCATGGGCCCAAGCGGCATGGAAAGAAGAAGCAGACCGATAAGGCACAGCTTTTTACTGTCGGAGCAGAACGTAACGATCAAAGATCCGCCGAGAGCTCCTGCACATACGGTGAACAGCCTGCCTAATTTATCCGAAATTATACCGCCGATACCACGACCGAGGGCGATGGCAGCGAGAATGAGAAATTTAGTCTTGAAAAATCCTGCCCACTCCAAATTCAATGATGAAAATCCGTAAAAAATGAATGAATAGGAGGCAAGGAGTAAAACAGAAGAAACGGCAGTTACCGCAATACCGATCGGTTTTTTTGCGGTCTTTAAAATCGGCTCCGAGGCTTCGAACACGTCGTCGGGTATAGCACACGCCATAAGGAGAGCTGTCAGAATGTGGCAAAGGAACGGCGCGAACGTGTAAAAGGCAAGTCCCATTACACTTCCGCCGAGAAAAAGGGATATCCCTGTAGATTTTGATGCGTCGCGGGAAAGAATTGAGGAGGCTGCGAAGGAATGGAGAAAACAGCTTCCGAAAGCAAGTGTAACTACCTTGGCGCTGACACCGAAGCTGACTGGAAAGTAGTATCCGAGGACGATGAGGAGCGTTCCCAAGCGAGCGCCGGTGTGTTTGTTTTTTACTCTGTCTGCAAAAATACTGACAAGAGGAAGAAGCATAACCGAGATGATATTGAACAATACGGTAAGAATAGCGAGCTTATCGGGAGAAACCGATTCCGCCACCGTTTTAAATAAAACGTATGCGCAGGTTGCTTCAGCTCCCATGCTCATTAAGGCATATCTGATATTTACAGATGCAGCTGTGATCTTTGGCTTGTATTCCTTCATTTTTGGTGCCTTTCCGCATTTTTATAAGGATATTATACCCGTATTTTAAGCTTTTGTCAACGGCGTACGCAAGCTGCTGATAAAAAATGCCATAAAGTTTATTAAGTTGAAAGAAAAGTGTTGAAAAAGCAGAAAAGTTGGTGTATAATCTATAGTAATAAAAATAAAAAGGAGAACGGTATGAGTACTCTTAATATTATCGATCATCCATTGATTCAGCACAAGCTTACAATTATGCGCGACAAAAGAACAGGAGCAAAGGAATTCAGAGAGCTTCTCGATGAGATTACATTGCTTATGGGCTATGAGATCACAAGAGATTTCCCACTCGTTGATTGGGAGATTGAAACTCCTATCCAGAGAATGACAGCCAAGCGTATTGCAGGAAAGAAGGTTGCTATCGTGCCAATACTTCGTGCAGGTCTTGGTATGGTTGACGGACTTCTGGAGCTTCTTCCCGTTGCCAAGGTTGGCCATATCGGTCTTTACCGCGATCACGAGACACACAAGCCCGTAGTTTACTACTGCAAGCTCCCCGAGGACATCGGTAGAAGAACAGTTATCCTCTGCGACCCTATGCTTGCAACCGGTGGAAGCGCGTCAGATGCTATAACCATGCTTAAGGAAAGAGGAGCGAAGGACATTCGTCTTCTCAATCTTGTTGCCGCTCCCGAAGGTGTTAAGAAGGTTCAGGAGGACCATCCCGACGTAGATATTTACGTTGCGGCTCTCGATGAGAAGCTTAACGAAAATTGCTACATCGTTCCCGGTCTCGGTGACGCAGGCGACAGACTTTTCGGCACAAAATAACGTCTTATAAGGTCTAATCTTTAGAGTGCCGAAACGGACAAGCTTCGTTTCGGCACGTTTTTGGAGATATTATGTGTAATACTCAACTCGATTCGCTTGAAAAAAGCGTGGTTTATGAGCTAAGCCAAAGAGGAATGACCCTTTTCACCGCAGAATCCTGTACGGGAGGGCTTATATGTAAGCTTATCACCGACGTAAGCGGAGCCTCGCGTGTTCTTAAAGGCGGAATAGTCAGCTACGTAAACGAAATAAAAATGAATATGCTGGGCGTTCCCTCCGAGATAATCGACGCTTACACGGAGGTTTCGGCAGAGTGTGCCGAAAAAATGGCAGAGGGAGCGAGAACGGTATCGGGCTCCGATTTCGGAATATCAACAACAGGTTACGCAAACGGCGGCGGCGGTGTGCCCGAAAATATGGCCGGCGTTGTGTTTATCTCTGTTTCGGACAATAACGGAAGCGAGGTACGTCGCTTTAAATTCGACGGAAACCGTGACGAAGTAAGAGAGCAGGCGGCGGCGAAGGCTATGGAGCTGCTATTACACAGATTAAAAGAAGGTAAATGATGAAGGATAATAACAGGCAAAGAAGCGGGCAGAATAATACCAAGACCCAAAATCATAAAGAGAATATACAAAAAATGCAGATGCAGAAAAAAGCAAGAGCAGGATATGAAAGAAACCTCATCGCGATGCTCCTGTTTTTTCCGCTTGCTGTCTTTTATATGGAAATCATCGTGCGTTTGTGCACGATCGGAAACATTACCCTTCATCAGCTGATCAACGTATTTCTTTTTTCGTTCTGTACGGGTGCGGTAATATCGGTCGTTATTACGCTTATCAGAAACAGATGGGTTGTAAGAATAACGTCGATACTGCTGACTATAGTATTGGCGCTTGTACTCGGATCACAGATGATCTATTTTAAGATATTCAGCACCTATTACAGTCTCGACAGTCTCGGAATGGCAGGGGAGGCAATGACGGATTTCTCGACCGTTATGTTTGCTACCATCTGGGAGAATATACTCTTTATACTTATTCTCTGTTTGCCGGTTGTAGTTATTCTTTTGTTTAATAAAAGAATGACTTATTATCCGATGAAGAAGCTTCCTCCAATTATCACCTATTTCTGCATTTCCATCGTTGCACTGTCGTTTATTTTCGGTACCGTTTCGGTAAGCTTTGACAGAAGCGAGCTTGGAGCGATGCATTATTACAGGTATCCCGATGCCATAGATACCGCAAAGCACGTTGGCATTTTAACTTCAACGAGACTCAATCTTCACAAGATAATCTTCGGCGGACATAAGGAAAAGGTTGAGATACAGTCGGGAATGAATGATATTACAAATCCATTCGCTCCTAACACACCCGAGGGTACAACAGCTCCTCCAAATACCGATCCGCCCACAACGACCGTGCCCGGTCAGAGTACCACTGAGAAGCCGCCGGAGCCCCCGAAGGATTACGGATATAATATTCTCGATAATATTACTCTAAACAACAACGGCGGACAGGTGGTTTCGGAGCTCAATAAATATTTTTCAGCACTTAACCCAACCAAAAAGAATGAATATACGGGAATGTTCGAGGGCTATAACCTGATATTCCTGACCCTTGAGGGCTTTTCGGGCAAGGTTATAGACAGAAATCTTACCCCCACCCTCTATATGATGGCAAACAATGGATTCGTCTTCGAGAACTTCTACAATGGTACTTGGGGAGGCTCAACGTCAACGGGCGAATACGCAAATCTGACGGGTAATTTCTACAACAGCACCAAGTGTATGACCGACTATATAGGAAAGACATATCAGCCGTTTGCTCTTGGAAATCAATTCAAAGAGCTTGGATATACCGTCAAGGGTTATCACGCTTGGACGTACACCTACTATAACCGCGACCAATCCCACCCTGCACTCGGATACACCGATTGGATAGGATATAACCGTAACAATGTCAGCGGATATAACGGACTTGAAAACTACAAGGACGCAAACGGAAACGGTATGACGTTCCCTTGGGTGCCTTCCGATTACGATACCGCAAGAATAACAGTTAACGATTTTATCGACAAGGAGCCCTTCCACGTCTACTATATGACCATAAGCGGCCATACAAACTATAACTGGAGCGGTAATGCGATGTGCAAAAAGCACCGCGCAGAGATAAACGCATACTGTCAGCAGTACGGTCTCTATTTCTCCGAGGAGGTCAAGGCTTACCTTGCTTGTCAGCTCGAGGTCGAACTGATGGTAAGAGAGCTTGTTGAACGCCTCGACGATGCGGGCAAGCTTGACACGACTGTGTTTGTAATGGGAACCGACCATTACCCCTACGGATTATCGGATGAATCCTTGGCTGAGCTTTACGATCTGCCGCAGGAGGGAATTCACGGTAATTTCGAGCTGTATAAAAATACCTTGATTATCTGGAATTCCGCAATGGAGGAGCCGATATATATTGACACTCCCTGCTCAGCAATAGACATACTCCCCACAGTGTCAAATCTTTTCGGTTTGCCGTTTGATTCGAGACTGCTTGCGGGAACCGACGTTCTTTCAGGAACAGAGCCCGTGGTTATAGTTAATTTCGATAAGGGTGCAGGCTCGTGGAACTGGCTTACAAGATACGGAACTTATAAGACCGTAGGCAAAAAATTCACGGTAGCAGATGGCTTTACCGCATCGGACGGCGAGATAAGTGCTTACGTAAGCAGTATAAACAGCCTCGTCCGTGCAAAGAGAATAAATACCTTCTACGTGCTTGAATACGATTACTATTCATTTGTATTCGGCAAAAAATAAATGAGGAAACAATAATGAGAACAGTCATAAAGGTAGGCACGTCAACCCTTGCCTACGAAAGCGGAAGACTTAATATAAGACGCGTTGAGGAACTTTGTAAGGTGCTTTCGGACCTCAAAAACGCAGGCCACGATATAATCCTCGTCTCCTCGGGCGCTATCGGAATGGGCGTGGGTAAGCTCGGGCTTCAATCCCGTCCGACAGATATCCCCACAAAGCAGGCAGCGGCAGCAGTCGGTCAGTGTGAGCTGATGTACACATACGACCGCCTGTTTTCGCAGTACAATCATACTGTGGCGCAGATACTTCTCACCGCGTCGGACGTTAAGATCGAGGACAGACACGAAAATTTCAGAAATACGCTTAACCGTCTGATAAGCCTTGGAGCAATTCCCGTAATCAATGAAAACGATACCGTTGCTACCGAGGAAATTGTCATTGGCGATAACGATACCTTAGCCGCGATCGTTGCGGAGAGCGCGGATGCCGATCTGCTCGTGCTTCTTTCGGATATCGACGGTCTTTACACCGCGGATCCCCACAAGGATAAGAATGCAACCCTCATTCCCGAGGTCAGAGAGCTTGATAGTTACGTTATGTCTCTCGGCGGAGATAATGGAAGCTCGCTTGGTACAGGCGGTATGAGAACAAAGCTTGCGGCAGCGAAGATAGCGACCGATGCGGGCTGTGATATGGTTATAGCAAACGGCTCCGATCCCGATATTCTCTATGATATTGTAGACAGCAAGCCCGTAGGCACCCGTTTTATAGCAAAGAGGTAAAAAATGACAACGGCAGAAATCCTTGAAAAAGCAAAGAAAGCCAAGGCTGTATTGCCTCTGCTTTCTTCCGAAGATAAAAACAGAGCCCTTAAAGCTATGGCTGAGGCTCTGATAAAAAATACCGACGAAATACTTAAGGCAAACGCTTTAGACGTTGAGAACGCAAGAGGAAGCATTTCTGATGTAATGCTCGACCGTCTGTCGCTTAATGCCGACAGAATTAAGGGTATGGCTGACGGAATTTTAGAGGTTGTATCACTTCCCGATCCTGTGGGAAGGGTGATCTCCGAGCATAACCTGCAGAACGGTCTTAACGTGAAGAAGGTATCCGTACCTCTCGGAGTTGTTGCGATCATATACGAAAGCCGTCCTAACGTCACTTCCGATGCCGCAGCGCTTTGCCTTAAGAGCGGAAACGTTTGCGTGCTCAGAGGAGGCAAGGAGGCTTATAGAAGCTCGCTCGCTATCGTCAAGGCTATGAGGGAGGGGCTTGAAGCCATTGGTATCGAGCCTGATCTTGTCAATATACTTGAAGATGTTACACGTGCGGGCGCAAACGAGCTTATGACTGCTGTGGGATACGTTGACCTTCTCATTCCTCGCGGAGGAAAGGGCCTTATCAAGGCTTGTACCGAGAACGCGAAGGTGCCCTGTATTGAAACGGGAACGGGAATTTGCCACATTTACGTTGATGAAAGCGCAGATATCGAAAAGGCACTCAACATAATCGAAAACGCAAAGACACAGCGCCCATCGGTCTGCAATGCCGAGGAGGTGCTTCTCGTAAACAGAGCAATAGCAAAGGAATTTTTGCCGAAGCTTAAGGAAAAGCTTATAGATAAGCGTGGTCTTGACGGCAAAGCTCCCGTTGAGCTTCGTTTGTGCCAGGAGGCTATGGGCATAATCGACGGAAAAGCGGCGGGCGAGAACGATTTTGACACCGAATTTCTTGACTATATTCTTGCAGTTAAGGTGGTTTCCGACGTAAATGAAGCAGTAAACCACATTGCAGAGCATTCAACACACCATTCCGACGCAATAATCACCGAAAACACCGACAATGCGGCAATATTTACCGCTTGCGTTGACAGCGCGGCGGTTTACGTAAATGCATCAACTCGATTCACAGACGGCGGACAGTTCGGACTCGGCTGTGAAATGGGAATTTCGACACAAAAGCTTCACGCAAGAGGTCCTATGGGTCTGAATGAGCTTAATGCATACAAATATATCGTAACGGGCAACGGTCAGGTGAGGGGATAATATGAAGGTAGGATTTATCGGTTGCGGAAACATGGGCGGCGCACTTGTGCGCGCGGCTATCAAAACTGTAAATGCATGGCAGGTCGCAATAACCGACAAGGATACAAAGAAGGCTGAGAGCTTTGCGGAGGAAACGGGCGTAATTTTTGAGCCAATTTCCGATCTTGTTAAAGATTGCCACTACATTTTCCTCGGAGTTAAGCCTCAGGTGCTTTCCGAGCTTGCGGCAGAGCTAAAGCCGATCCTTGAGAATGGAAGACGCGGATTTGTTATTGTTTCGATGCTCGCGGGCATTACGACAGACAGAATCAAGGAGCTTCTTGGCGATTATCCTGTGATAAGAATAATGCCAAATCTTCCCGTTTCGGTTGGAGAGGGAATGATACTTTATACCGCAACATCTGATGTTAATAAGGAGAAACTCGACGGATTCCTTTCGCTTATGAAGGCATCGGGAAAGTTTGTTAAGCTTGATGAAAGTATGTTTGACGCGGGCACATCGGTGTCGGGCTGTGGTCCTGCGTTTGTTTGCCAGTTTATTGAGGCTATGGCAAAGGGCGGAGAAAGCTGTGGGCTTAATGCCGAGGACGCAAGACTGCTTGCAGAGCAGACGCTTTTCGGAACCGCAAAAATGCTGCTTGAAACGGGACGCGACCCCGCCGTTCTTCGAGTTGCGGTCTGCTCACCTGGAGGAAGCACCATCGAGGGCGTAAAATCGCTTCAAAAAGACGGCATCGAAGATATCGTGTCAAACGCTGTTGATGCTTCTTATAAACGTAATATCGAGCTTGGAAAAAAGTAAAATAAAAAAATCATTTGCTGAAAAGCGAATGATTTTTTGTTTTCTATCAAGCCCCGCCGCTATTACGGCGGGGTGATAGTATTAGTAATTAGCGCAGAAATTTACCTTGCTAATGGGTAGATCGTTTTTGAACTCAGTTAGGGTTTCTGAGTATGAACATAGTTCGGGCAAACATTCCAAAAACACTCGTCTTCATCAAGCAATTTTATAGCCTCTAATACGTTTTATTTGGTCTGTTCTTTAAGTGTCAACGCAAGGATGTGGTTGTACTTTCTGACAGGAAGATCATTATCACGTGGAAAAACCGTTCCGTCGGGCATTACGATGTCCTTGCCTAACATTTTTGCTTTGACCTTCATACAAGCTCCATAAGAAATGAGTCTAACGCTTTCTAATTCAAGATAGGGAAAATCTTCAACAGTATAATCTAAAAATTTATAAGTTTCGGTTTGTCTTGTAATAACCAAAATAACGTCAGGCTTAAAATTCTCATCTATCGTGGCTTCACAAGGCACCTTAGCTTCATAGTTGCAACCGAACTTTTGTATTATTGTATCATAATCAAGTTTATATTCTTTTGGTCATAAACCGCTTCTTGTTCACTGGCGGGAGCTTCATTAGCAGTTACTTCTTGCTTTTTTATCGCACATCCGCTGAGGCACGAAATTAAAAACACCAAAGAAAGCATCAATAGTATTATTTTTTTTCATAATTTTGCTCCTTTTCTTATTAGTAGTTTTCATTTTAACCACCTTAAGTTGTTATTTGCCCATTGGTATCGCCCCTTTCGTTTTTGTCTTCGCCATATATAACCCTAAAAAATGGAAAAGGTGGACAAAAAAATTAAAAAATATTTGATTTTTTATAACGAATTTTTCGTTATAAAAATGTAAAGGTATAATTATATTATAATCCCGCAAACACAAAAAAGTGGACAAAAAAAGTGACAAAACTTTTGAAGAAAAATCAAAATTTTTTAGTGTACTTTTACATATTGACAAGCATATTATGAAAATTTATAATAAAAGTGTGCAAGTGCAAAAAGAGGAGTCAAGTGAATGCTACCTGTGTTTTTGACAATAGAAAACGATGGCGAACGGCAGACGGCAGAGCAGATATGGAAGCGCCATAAAAGCCGTATGTATATAATCGCAAGAAAAATTCTGAATAGCGACTCCGATGCGGAAGATGCGGTAATGGATGCTGTTCGCAACATTATGAGAAACATAAAGAAATTCGTTGATCTTACGGAAATCGACACGATATGCCTTATCACGATCTACGTAAAACACGCAGCGTTTAAGATCTACGATAGAAATAAAGAGTTTTTCGAGCATATGATGGATAGCGAGATTATACATAAGGTGTCCGAAATTATTGATATAGAAGAGATCGTTATAACCAAAGACAAGTATGAGGCTTTATCAAAAGAGCTTCAAAAAATGTCGGGAATATACTCCTATCCGTTTATATTAAGATATCACTTTCAATTTTCGATAAAGGAAATTTCCTCAATGTTGGACTTGAAAGAAGATACGGTGAAAAAACGCCTATATCGAGCAAAGCAGATGTTATTAAAGAGTATTGGAGATTGTAATGAGCAAGAAAAGATTGAACAGCTGGGAGAACGAGGTCTCAAGGCTGGCTGTTAATGAGATTGTGCGTTCGCCGTTGAGCATGGACGCAGCCCCCGTTATTATATCCGAAGAGCTTGAAGCGCGCGTAAGTAGTTGCATTTTCGAGGAAAGACATATCAAACAAAAGCGACTGATAAGCAAAAATATAGCTGTTATCTTTATCGCGGCTATTATAGCGATCATGTCGGCCTTCGTAGCTGCGGCGATTATCAATGGAAATTCCGACAAATACATAATCAAGTATTACGACGAATATTTCACCTTAAGGACAAGACCTCCAAAAAATTTCTCTATCATGAAAGACGAGGATTTTGTCAAGCGAGTTCCTACGTTTATTCCGGATGAATATGAATTACAAGCAGACTCTTCGTATGGTGTATGTACGGATCTCGTTTATTGGAATCCTACGATAAATTACTATATTATTTATCAACAGTATCAGACAAGTAGGACTACATTTAAAATTGATGCAGAGAGAAGTCACGTAATTCATATGAAGATTAACGGCTATGACGGAATTGCAGTTTTGTGGAATAGCGATGGTGTAGTTGAAACAGGTCTGTATTGGGGGGATGGAACATATGATTATGCAATCTTCGCGCCGCTTTCTATTGAAGAAACTCTTGCTATTGCAGAAAGTATTGATGACATCCAATGATACAATGTAATTTATAGTCCATTTTTTAATTTTTGAATATTATAAAAAAATAAAGCGAGGTTTGTATTATGAACAAAAAGTCAATTTCTATTATCGCCATAAGCATACTTTTTTCCATTATTTTACCGCTAACGGTAGCTGCGGCTCTTCCGCCTGTCGCAGAGCCCCAGTGGAATAATGTCAGCAATGTGGTTTGCACAATCGACATTGGCGATGATAACACAACAGCGAAAGGCATCATTCAAGGACGCACAGGAAGCAGTATCTATGCATCTATGACTCTATACAAGACCAAAAACGGTACTACTACGATTGTATATGCTGATGAAACCCCCAACAACTATGCTTCTATTAGGGCTTCGTTTAATTACCACTTTACTCCCGAAATAGGTGCAACCTACCGTCTTGAACTGTATGGTATAGTTACATTAAACGGTGTCGACGAGGTTATACAAGAGAGCGATACGGTAGTATTCCGCGACATATCATTGCAATAATGAAAAATAAGATCTCACTATCGTGGTGAGATCTTATTTTTTTACGTATGCCAAGTTGTCCGCAAATGCCAGCAAAAATATTTTCAAAAATTTTTTAAATTTCTTGTCCACCTTTTCCATTTTTTAGGATTATATATGGCGAAGACAAAAACGAAAGGGGCGATACTAATGGGACGTTGAAGGAAATCTGAATTAATATATCCGCAAAGAAAAAAGATAGAACGGAAATTTT
>JAZQMQ010000034.1:0-6861 GCA_045543555.1 Eubacteriales bacterium | reverse complement strand
CCGCCGCCGCTATAGGGCTCGGTGTGATATTTGCCACCGCAAAAGTTATCCCTTGGAATCCTCCCCCGTCGGGAGCAGATAACCATGTTGAAGAAACCCGATTCGATCAGTTCGACGGTAAATACCATGCCGTTATCGTCACAAATGGCGATCATATTCCCGCTGAGAGGATTCCCATGGTCGAGCCGAGAAACCGCTTCCTTTAAGGCTTCACGGTCAGAAAGGGGACACCAACAGAAGGCGGTTCCGTCCATGGTGTGGACGGTGCTTGGAGAACGGAAAGAGTGAATATGATCGGTAGTAAAGGCGGCATCGTCACAAGGAAGGAACCGAGACGCTTCGAAGTGATAGAGCTTGGCATTGGGCACCGTCTCGGCCAACTCCTCTACGATTCGTGTATAGTCCTCCAGTCTTTCATTCAGGGGCAGCCACAGACCGGGGATGACGTACCATACCGCATCCTTTGTGCCACCTCGCTGAAGATGATTTCCGGGGCGGTCAATAATGCGCCAAAACAGCCCCCTTGCTTTAACGCAGGTGGTGGCATTTTCGGGGGTATTGCCATCATAAAAGGTGACAAAAGGCGGGTCAAATGAGACCATAATGCCAAACAGCGCGCCGTTCGGCACCTTCCGGTCCGCCACGTTAAGAAAAGTCAATTCTACGATAGCAAGATCGAGCATCGACGTAACCTGATAGCGTAGCACCAAGCTCTCGCCCTCGGTCGAAGCCACGACGGTATGGTTGTTGGCGCGCACATGTGCGCGATAATCTGCAGACAACAGATAAGCGTCGTGCATACCGTTCGTTTCGCTAAGAAATTTTTTGACATCTTCGGGTGTAGATAGCGGTATATGCCCGCCGGGGCAACCGATATTGATCGTCATTATTCTCCCTCCTTTAAGTGGTTTCATTCTTTATAAAGTTTCGGACGTAAGGGTCGGCATCGTATAAGCATTCATTCCGAATCTTGTCAGTGAGCGAATTGCTCATTCTCATTGCCTGCAGGACACGCTTGCGTCCGTTACTCATTCTTGCATTTTCATAGTAATATCCTAAACGCTCAACGGGGGCGTTAGGGTGACCGCTTTCGACCAAACGGCAAAGAAAATCCATGCTCTCAGTCGGCAGTATCTTATTCCATTCGTCGAGATAGGAAATAATAGTATCTCGATCCTTAGGTTCTCCCTGCGCAGTTAACATGCGAAGACCGTGAGCGCGAAGCGCGGGGGGAAGAGTTTTTTCGTCCAACAATTCGTAGGCAAAGGCCTTGACAGCACTATCGGTAACACGGGACAAAACCTCCATCATAACGTGAAGCTCGTTACTCCACGCGCCAAGCTCATTCCCCTGTCTGAGAAGGTCGATCCTTTCCTTTGCCATGGCGATGAGGGGAGCGGGATCAAGAGGAAAGACGGGTAGGTTGGGAATCACCGTACCGCTGAAAAAGCTAAGAGTATTATACCTTTCGTTTTCGTCGTTGGTCTCAATAGCAAGCTTTGCGACTTTTCGTATTTCTTCGGGAGATGCCTTTGAAAGCTCTACGTAACGTTTTTGACTGAACTCTGCAGGAGCAGACGACATTTCAAAGGATTCCCTTTTTTTCTTGAAATGCTTTTTCAATTTCTCGCCGTTACGGTGGTTACGGTACACCTCATTCATAACCGCTTCGCCCATATGATCGGGCCAAACGGGAGAGATAACGTTGGGAACGATAGGTTCATCTGAAAGATCGTAAAAATCGGCAATATCCGAAACGAGCTTAACAAGCACTGCAGGCTCGTTTTTATACAGTTCCGTCATGGCAACCGCATCACTGAAATAAGGGTTCCAAATGTCTCTATCGTAAGGCGGCGACGTGTGTTCTTTTTGGTAGTCGTACAATGCACTATAAGTTGCTTGATAGTGCTTGCACAAGTATTCACGCAGAGCATCCCCATAGCCGAGCAGACGCAAAAATGAACGGTAAAAGGTCAAGCTGCCCTCTGCACGGTCAAAGATCTCGTTTGCTATCTCCTCAGCCCTTTTCTCGGAATCGTCGAAGCAACGGATAAGTTCCGCCTCGTATATTCCCAGCGCGTGATGATAACAGCGGGCATTTGCCGTCTCATTGAAATTGAGAATATGGCGGGAAAGAGGTTCCCAGAACGGCGTTTTGTCAGGCTCTTCCTTCAAAAGCATAATGGCACGTCCGAGACCTTTTTGTAAGTAGGATTCAAATTCTGCAACAGTCATAGTCTGTTTTTCCTTTAAATGATACTTTGTCTGATTTCGAATACGTTCAGCACGTCCTTCAAGTCGATATTGAAGAGGCGTTACGCCAAACCTCTTTTTGAAGGAACGAATATAGTAATTCTCGTCGGAAAATCCGTATTTTTCGGCTAAATCCGATAGCGAAAGCATCGTAAAGAGCAGATCGGCTCGGCTTTGATTAAGTCTTTCCTCGGAAATGTATTGCATAGGAGAAAGTCCGGTCAGATCCTTGATTTTTCGTGTCAACGTAGTACGGTTTGTATGAAACAGTGCGCAGAGGCTCGAAACCGTAATGCTTTGTCCGAGATTTTCTCTGATATATCGTAGAACCTCGTGCGCTCCGTCGGTTTCTCCGCCGTGGTACACCGTTTCGGATATGCTTAAAATGGATATCATATCGGAGCGTGTACGGCAAGACCACATCCAATCAAATGAATGGTCGCCTATATGTTGCTTTGCGCAGCGGAAATAAAGATTTAACAGATCATACTCCTCGTTCGTAAGCGAAAGCACTCCGATAAACTGATCGTCCCTGCGGCGGAACAGATGGAAATCGGGATAACCGTATTCCGCCCGCATTTTTTCGTATATTGGCATACCGATGATACGATGATTCAGATTGACGTTATAAAAATACGGAAGAAACCTCAAGTTTTCCGCTTCATAGTGTCCGCCGTGGAATGTGATGATATCATCCTCGCTCATGCAAAGAAGATATTTACCGTCAAGCCAACAGCGAACACCGCAAAGGGTGATAGATAACGAATTCGCACGCAACAAAATAAGGGAGTACAGCCCGTCTCCGACAGTCAGATCATTACACATATGAATCAAATTGTGTTCGTATTCCATGAGGCAATCTCCCAATTAATATTTGGATTTTATATAACCCAATCTCATTGTAACATATATACAGCAATTTGTCACGGAAAATTTACTGCGAAAATAGCACAATCGTCAATTTACGCTACGGCAATCATATCATACCAATATTGACTTTGTCAAGCAAACTCAGAAGAAAAGAAGCCAACCGGGTTGATTTTATATGTCGGTAAAAAACACAATCATCCGTGTGTTCCCTTTGTCAAGTAATGACTTGCAGTAAACAAAGAAAACGGAATCGAGAGAAAATCTCGGTTCCGTTTTCTTTTGCTATTCGGTTTCGATAATCGCAAGCGCATCCTCGGCGGTGAGGAAAACCTGGCGCTCGTCCTTCTTGCTCGTGCGCTTCGGTAGCGGAACTTGTGCGGCGGGATTGACGCTGATATCGCCGTAAAGCACGGCGTACTCAAAGACCTGACGCAGAATGCTGATGATCTTTCGAATCGACGTAATAGACTGACCGCCGATCTTGTTGTCCTTGCGACCGCCGTCGTTTGACAGATAATTGACGTAATCAAATATGTGTCCTGCCGTTATGTCCTGAATGCTCAGGTTCAGATCTTTAAAGTAGGGAATCAGATGTCTGTCGATATAGGTGTGATATCCGTCGTAGGTAGTCTCTGCGACCTCGCTTTTACGTAGATTCTTCCACATCAACAGATAGTCGGTCATCTTGGTCGGATGATCGCTTTTCTCAAGATATTTATACTTTTCAATCAGCGACTGTATCATGGCGGTCGCTTTTTGTTTTGCCCCACGACCTGAAAGCCCTGTGCTGATCCACTTGTCTTTTCTTTTGTGGTTCTTGTCGTAATAGGTCAGTCGGACGTAGTAAACGTCTTTTCGTAATGCAACACAGCCGGTCATACTCGATCCTCGTCGGGAGATAGGACTTCAATAGCGATCCTCATACCAAGCTTAAATGCATATACGAATATTTCGCGCTCGTTTATATCCGTAAGTTCCGCATAACAGTCGTCGAACTTCTCAAGCACTTCCTTTTGCTTGTCCGTCAACTCTTTCGAAAGAGTGTCGTGATGGTCTGCGATATATCCCATCAACTCCTTCGTCTGTCCGTCCTTACTTCGGCAGTCCGTGTTCGGACAAACGTTGCCGTAAAATAGTTCTTCTAAAACTGATCTCATAATTATCCTCCTGGGTGTTGCTTAGGATAATTATAACGCGCGTGGACGCATTTGCGAACGGGTGGGAGGGATTGTTTGCGGAAATGTTGCGAAAGGCGGATTGTTGAGTTGAGAAAATACGTTGAGTTTTGATGGGAATTTTGAGGGAAAAAACATGGGACGACAGTATGGAGCTTTTGTGTTAATATGGATATGACGATTCCGAAAAGTGAACATTACTTTTGTAATGGGAAATGGGGGCATTCTTTTCAGAAGAGCAATAGGAAATTGACAAAAAATGAAACATGCAGTATAATAAAGGAGCAAATATGGCAGAAAACATAATAGACAATTTCATAAATAATCTTCTCCAAGATCGAGATGTTCGGGGTAAAAGCTGGAAGTGGGCAAACTGGATGTCGCAGTTAACGATTTTACATGTAAGTACTGCGCAGAACAACACGGAAAAATAGTAGACACATCTATTTTAGACAATAGGTATGAGGTGGGGGCCCACGAACGATGTAAATGCGTTTATGTTCCTATGAGAACAAAAACGGTAGGAACTGCCACGGATCTTGGTTATAATGGCACGGATGCACAACTGTTTTATTATAATGTATTGCCGGACTATTACGTGAGCAAAAGGGAAGCAAGGAAAGCAGACTGGAAAGATTGGAAAGGCAATTTGAATGACGTATTGCCGGGCAAAATGATTGGTGGAGATTTATATTATAATGATGAGGCAAAACTTCCGGCCGCACCCGGTCGTCAATGGTACGAAGCTGATATAAATTATGAAAGCGGATATCGCAATCGTCAAAGAATCGTATATTCGAATGATGGCTTAATGTTTGTAACATACGACCACTACCAAACTTTTTATGAAATAACAAATTGAGGTGAAAACATGTACCAATACAAGGAACTATATACGATCGACTTCACAAGGGTTCAGCATTATTTGGAAATGCATTTTACCATTCGTCAAGCGCTGGATTGGCCGGATTATTACGGATGTAACTGGTCGGCTTTTGGGGACTGTTTAACAAACATGATGGGACGCCCTGTGCACATTGAGATCATAGGTCTTGACGTGATTGAACGCAAATTTGATGATGCTGCAGAAAAAATGATATCGATACTGAATCGATTTAAACATTACGCAAAGGATACCGGGACAGATGTTGAAGTATCGGTTGTTAACGGAAATATTCGCACGAAAATCATATAACTTTACTAACTGCGTAACACTCTGCGTAGCACACACCCGAAACCTGCGTGTTAGAAAAGTTGAGCAAATATCAAAAAATGTAAGGAGTCAATATGGGAAGAATCGCTGACAAACATGGTCTTACTAACAAGTATAGGTCGATTGGAACCGGAAAAAGAGTAGTAAGACAAGGACGACCACGGAAATATTTATTTGGAGCACCATCGCGGAAAAGAAAGACAAATCGTACAAGCAATGTAAATATTGGCGAAACAACACCAGACGCAATGATTGTTGGATACATAATTGTTGCAATGATCTTGTTAATCATCCCTGTCCTTCGTTGCTGTGTTCCTCTAGCTGTCGGTGCTTGCTTATTTTATGTTGTCGAAGTGATATTTAAAGAATCGTGGGGTCTTCCCACAGGGAAAATGAGTGCTCCCGTGTCTGCAGGATGGACGGCACTTACGGCTTTTGCTATGATGTTAAGCTTCATTTTTATTTTGCTTGTTCAGTCGGGCGAGCTTTCGCCGGCAGTATTGTTCATTACGGCTATCGCGTATGGAATCGTTTCATTTCTCATACTGAAAAGAAAATATGATAATATAAAAAGCTCAATTAACAACATTAGTAAAAAAGGCGGTGCCACCAAACAGGCAAAAAACGTTTTTTCTGATGGTGATAAGGAAACCGATGCCGTAGAACATGCTCATAGTGTTGAGAGATGTCTCCGAAAAATGCAGTCGACTTTTGTTCCAGATGAGTTCTTCCAAGCTTACAAGGATTCGTTATTTCATCAACAGCAAGTTGTGTCGTATTGGCGATTACAAGGTGGAGATGATGATAGTGAGGAACTTTTGGAATCGTTGGTTGAAGAGAAGGAAGACTACATTAACGAATTCATCGAAAAATGCTATGATGAAGGAGTATTGTTGCGCGTTAAAAATGACATTCTAGAACACTCAAACGAACTCGCAAAAGCAAATTTACAATTGTTGAATTGTTTGTTAGAAAATGAGGTTGATAATGATGACGAAGAATAACGTGGGCGGGTTGTGAGTGTTTTATGCGTAGCAAACCGCGTACCCCCCCAAAAAAAACTGCGTAGCAGGGCAAGAAAAAAGAGCATTTCGGATAACGCTCCAAAATACTCAAAAACCTTATAAAACAAAGAAAAACGAGCAATCCGAAGATTGCACGTTTTTGGTCTGAGTGACAAGACTTTCATCTTGCTCGCCGGCAGAAGGATGCTACGCATCCTTACTGCGGCAAAAGAACCGCAAACGGTTCTTTCATACCTTAATTTCGGAAATTTTATCACCAAAACGAAAACAAAGCCGTCGGGCAAATGCCCAACGGCTTTATTTGGTCTGAGTGACAAGACTTGAA
>JAZQMQ010000033.1:0-21271 GCA_045543555.1 Eubacteriales bacterium | reverse complement strand
GAGCTGATCGGAATTTTTCTCCGTCAGCATCAAAACGAGGTAATCGGGATCGGAAAATTCGGTATAAAGCCCGTTTTCTTCGCAAATTAACGCAAGCTCGGTTCCCAAATATCCGAAATCCTTCGTTTTTATGGTAATTTTCAGTTTTTCATCGCCGATCAAAGCATAGCCGTGAAGACGCAATCTCTCTTTAAGCGCCTCAACCCTCGGTGCAAATTCAGAAAGGGAAGCCTTTAGGCTCTCCAAATAGGAATTGCAGGCATCGAGTGACTGCAATATCAGATATGACGGACTTGTTGATCCAAAAAGTGCCAAAGCATTTTTGGCTTCGTCACAGAAAATGTCGGGAGCAGAGTCCGAAATATGCAAATAAGCTCCGCCCGTAAGAACCGGGAGAGTCTTATGAGCGCTGTCACAGCAGATGTGAGCACCCAAGGTTATTGGGTGTCTATCCTCGGGCATAAATTTAAGGTACGCTCCGTGAGCGTTGTCCACCGCAAGTATCACTCCGTGATCGCGGCAAAGCTCAGCCAGATCTGATATGGGAGCGACGTTTCCCAGATAATCGGGAGACGTTACGTACAGTGCCACAGGCTTTTCATCGCTTAAAAACAAGGTCTTAAGCTCATTTAAGTCATATTCACAGCCGAGAATACCGTTATCATTTTTACCGTAATGCCAAAACACCTCTGCATCGAGCAGAGCACAGGCAGAAACAAAGCTTTTATGTACGTTTCTACCGGCACATATTCTGAAAGGAAGACCGTTACTGCTGCTGTATAGCGATATCAGATGTATCATCGCGCGTATACACTGCGATGAACCCTCGGTAGAATAGAAGGTTTTGCATCCGAAGATCGAGGACGCTAACTCTTCGCTTTCGGAAATTATTCCATCGCAATGATATAGGCTGTCAGCCCCCGCAATTTCGGTGATGTCGTATTCCTCTTTAAGATCTCCTGCGCCCTTATGCCCCGGCATATGTGCGCGAATGGGGGAAGATAAGCTGTATTTTTTTACAAATTCGCAGATCGGTGTTTTCATAAGCCGAGAGCGCGTGAAACCGCTACCATAATAGCGCATTCCATTCTCTTTCGGAAGAGGTCACAGCCGTATTCATATACTCCGGTTACCGAGCCTGTGCTGTGGAATGCATTAGCCGCGCATCCGCCCGAGCAGTATAGGCGCGCCCAACAGTTTTTACATTCTTCTCTTGCATAAACGTTGCAGGAAGCAAATTCATTAACCTTTTCGGTGTTTGTTACGCCGTTATAAATGTCTCCGAGCTTGTAATCCTCCTCGCCGACGAACTGATGGCAGGGGTAGAGATCTCCCCAAGGAGTGACAGCCATATATTCGGTACCAGAGCCGCAGCCCGAGATGCGCTTATAGATACAGGGGCCTCCCTGAAGATCGATCATATAGTGATAGAATGTAAATGGTCTGCCCTCGCGGTCACGCTGAAGCATTAACTCGGCAAGCTTTTCATACTGCTCGTAGACAATGGCCTTGTCCTCCTCGGTAAGCGCGGCGGGATCGCCCTCCGCACAGACGACCGGCTCCATGGAAAGCTCGGTAAAGCCGAGGTCGAGCATGACCTTTATATCCTCGAGGAAGTCGGGATTTGCATGGGTGAAGGTTCCTCTCATATAGTAGCCCTTACCGTCACGGGATTCAACGAATTTCTGGAATTTGGGAACGATCTTCTCCCAGCTTCCGTTACCTGCGTAGTCAACGCGGTATGCGTCATGGATCTCTTTTCTTCCATCGAGGGAAAGAACAACATTGTGACACTCGCGGTTTGCAAATTCTATTACGTCGTCGTCAACGAGAACGCCGTTTGTAGTTAAGGTGAAGCGGAAATTCTTTCCTTTTTCCTTTTCAACGCTTCTCGCATAAGCAACGAGGTCCTTTACGACCTGAAAATTCATCAGCGGCTCGCCGCCGAAGAAATCGACCTCAAGATTTTTTCTGCTTCCCGAATTTTCGATAAGAAAATCGAGGGCGCGCTTACCAACCTCAAAGCTCATCACAGCCCTCTCGCCGTGATATTTGCCCTGCGAAGCAAAGCAGTAGGAGCAGTTGAGATTGCAGGTATGCGCGATATGAAGACAGAGCGCCTTAACAACGCCCGAGGTCTTCTTTTTTAAGGTGTCCGCCATACCCTCAAAGGTATCGGGAGCAAACAGCTTGCCCGCATTTTTAAGATCGGTCACCTGATTATAGCACTCGATAATGTCGGCTTCGGTTATATCCGCTCTATCGGCAAATCGAGCCTTCATTTCCTTTATGATCTCCTCGCGGGAGGTATTTTCGTACATTGAGATTATGTCGTATGCCACCTCGTCCACCGCGTGAACAGAGCCTGAGCATACGTCGAGGACGATATTAAGTCCTCCGAGCTTGTATTGATGTATCATTGTTTTTTCGGGGAACTTTTTGAAAAAAGTTTTCCAAACCTTTCAAAAACTTTTGTTATTATTTGCCTTCCCCAGCGGGGAAGGTGGCAACCGAAGGTTGACGGATGAGGAGAACATTTTATGGATTACGCATTATATGATTGAATCAACGTTACTTTTTATTATCGTTTGGACTATCCGTTTTTAGATGTCCATTCGTTGATCTCCTCATCCGCCTCGTAAACTCGGCACCTTCCCCGCTGGGGAAGGCTTAGGAGCGGTTCTCCGCATCTGTAAACCTCACCTGCAAAAAATGCCGCCGAAACGGCGGCATTTCAGCTTTTCGGAATTACTTTTCTTCCTTCTTGTTCTCGCACTGCTGGTTTGCAATGCCGCAGCTGGTCTTGCAAGCGGACTGGCAAGAGGTCTGGCACTCACCGCAACCGCCGTTCTTTGCGCTGTCGCAGAGATTACGAGTGTTGATAGTCTTAATGTGTTCCATTATCGTTTCCTCCATATAGAGATTTTTTCTTACATACTATGTTATCACATATTTACACCAAAGTCAAGAAAAACTTATTTTTTTCAAATGATATTTCAATTAATAAATTTCCCCTTTACAAAAGCACAAAAATATATTATAATGGTATACTGAATAATAATATATTGAAAACTTCGCTTAAGGAGTATAAGCTATGGATAAAATAGTAAAGTGCGCTCTGTCCTGCTACAACAAAATGAGGGAAGAGATCGCATCCATAAGAGAAAGAGACCCTGCGGCATCATCCGACCTCGAGGTTGCCCTGCTTTATTCGGGTTATCACGCGGTGCTTGCATACCGCATTGCACACATTCTTCACGTGCGCGGCTACACCGTTGCCGCAAGAGCGATAAGCCAAAGCGCAAAGTTCTTCACGGGAATCGAAATACACCCCGGTGCAACCATCGGCCGTGGTCTTTTCATCGACCACGGTACAGGCGTTGTTATCGGTGAGACCGCTGAGATCGGTGATAACTGTACCATATATCAGGGCGTTACCCTGGGAGGTACGGGTAAGGACGTTGGTAAGCGTCACCCCACCTTAGGCAATAACGTAATGGTAGGCGCAGGAGCAAAGATCCTCGGACCGTTCAAGGTCGGCGACAATGCAAAGATCGCCGCAAACGCAGTTGTGCTTTCGGAGGTTCCCTCCGATTCCACTGCTGTGGGTATCCCCGCAAGAATAGTTAAAAGAAGAAACATCAAGTGCGATCTCGACCAGGTTCACATCCCCGACCCTGTATCGCAGGCAATATGCCGACTTGAACATTACATCACGGTGCTCGAAAAGCGCGTGAATGAGCTTGAAGGAAAGTCAAAAACAGAAAAGGAATAAAACATGAAGCTTTATAACAGTTTAACAAGAACAAAGGATGAATTTATCCCCAATGAAGAGGGAAAGGTAAATATATATACCTGCGGCCCCACAGTATATCATTTCGCACACATAGGAAACCTCCGTACATACATAATGGAGGACGCTCTCGTTCGTTCACTTGACTATCTCGGCTACGATGTAAACCGCGTTATGAACATCACCGACGTAGGACACTTGACCGGCGACTCCGACGAGGGCGAGGATAAGATGCTCAAGGGCGCAAAGCGTGAAAAAAAGACCGTTATGGAAATAGCGCAGTTCTACACAGATGCATTTTTCAAGGATTGCAAGGCTCTCAATATTAAGTCCCCCGACCATATCCAGCCCGCAACAGGCTGTATTCCCGAATTTATCGAGATGGTTGAAAAGCTTCTGCGCGACGGATACGCGTATGAGGCGGGCGGAAACGTATATTTCGATATTTCCAAGCTCGAAAAGTACTACGTTTTCGGTGAGCATAACGCCGACGACCTTGAGGTAGGTGTCCGCGACGGCGTTGAGGGTGATGCCAACAAGCGCAACCCCGCCGATTTTGCCCTCTGGTTTACCAAGAGTAAGTTTGAGGATCAGGAGCTTAAATGGGATTCTCCCTGGGGCGTAGGATATCCCGGATGGCACATTGAGTGCTCCGCTATATCTCTTAAGTATAACGGCGAGTATCTCGACATCCATTGCGGCGGTATAGATAACGCCTTCCCTCACCATACTAATGAAATAGCACAGTCCGAGGCATATCTCGGCCATAAGTGGTGTAATTTCTGGTTCCACGTGCTCCATCTCAACACCACAAGCGGAAAAATGTCAAAGAGTAAGGGCGAGTTCCTTATCCTCGATCTTCTTAAGGAAAAGGGCTACGATCCCCTTGCATACCGCTATTTCTGCCTCCAGTCTCATTACAGAAAGCCCCTCGTATTCTCATATGAGGCGCTCGATAACGCCGTAACGGCATATAAGAAGCTCCGCAACCGCACGTCCGCGCTCAAAAACGAGGGCGAGATCGATGCCGAGGCATTTGCAAAGGCAAGAGCAGACTTCTCTGAGGCGATTGGAAACGATATCAATACCTCTCTTGCAATTACCGCCGTTTACGACGTGCTCAAGCTCAAGGTGAGCGACGCCACCAAGCGCGCAATAATCGAGGATTACGACCGAGTTCTCGCTCTCGATCTTCTCACTCCCTTCGCTCCCGAGCAGAAGGAAGAAGCTGCAACCTCCGACGAGGGTAAAGATCCCGAGATCATGGCTCAGATCGCCCTCCGCGCCGAAGCAAAGAAAAACAAGAACTACGCCGAGGCTGACCGCATCCGCAACGAGCTCGCTGCCCGCGGTATCACCCTCATCGACACCCCTCAGGGTACGACTTATAAGATAGATTAATGGATTATGCAGGGAAGCTTTTTGAAAAAAGCTCCCCATTTCCCCGCAAAAACTTTGACAAGCGGAAATGGAATTTCCGCGGGGAATAGCTTAGACAAGCGGGAATTCCATTCCCGCCATTCAGAAGTTTTTGAAAGGTTCGGAAAACTTTTTTCAAAAAGTTTTCTGAGAAAAAAAGTTTTCCGAGAAAAAAAGGAGGAAAAATGAAAACAATAAAGATAATTGCTATACTGATGGCGGCGCTTCTTTCACTGTCCTCCTGCGGTGTCATAATCATAAACGGCGGCAAAGAAACCGAAACGGGCGAGATCATAACAACGACACCCGAGACCGAGATCACCTACATTCCTCCCGAATATCCCGTGGCCCCCGACGTCGATTATGAAAAGCTCGCGTCCGAAAGGGTAAGCGCTCTGCCCGACGCTGATCTTAATGGCCTGGGCGTTATAATTGCGGCAGAGAACGAAGGCGGAGACGTCTTTAACGACGAAGCAGGCGCATACGTTAACTCCGTAAACTACAGAAACAACCTCGTATCCCAAAAATACGACACAAAGATAATCACCCTTTACAAAAACGCCGTTGACATTCACACCGACATAAGAGTGGCAAAAATGAGCGGCGACTACTTCGCTGATTTTGTGGTAATAGGCGGTGTTTATCTCGGATCATACGACTCAGCGAAATATATAATAAATATGAAGGCTTTGCCTTACACCGACTACTCGAAGCCACACTACAATCAGAGCGCCATCGATCAGCTTTCGATGGGTAACGTTATCTACGGTGTTGTAGGCTCGGCAACCGAGGCTCCCAATCAGTTCGGATGTCTCTATTTTAACAAAACGTTGGCAAAAAAATACGGTATCGAGCTCGATTACAAAGAGATATACGAAACGGAATTCACTTGGGATAAATATTTTGAGTATCTTAACTTGGTTGACGAGGACGGAATATCGTTTGTATCCTCCTTTGACGACAGCTCTTTGGCGCTTTCGTCATATATGGGCGCGGGAGCAACGTTCCTTAAGAAAACCGACGGTTATTTCGTTCCCGATTTTGTAAATGACCGTTCAAGAACCGTAATAACCAACGTTAAAAACCTCATATCCAAGCGCACCTCGTCCGTTGATAAGACCGTTATAACAAAGGACGATAACGGCGAGGACGTCGAAACGGTCGTTAAAATAAAAGGCTTCAACATTTTTGGTACGGGTGAAGCATTGAGCGCATTCGGAACCGTGGGTAATATGCATTCACTTAAAAATGCAGGCTTCTCTTGGGAAATTCTGCCCATACCGCTTCTTGAGGGTCAGGAAAGCTACGCTGCATCAACTCCGACAACGGCTCCGATCATTTCGTTTTTGGCATCGAGCCCCAATATCGACACCTGCGGATACATTCTCGAGGGTCTGTTCGTTGCTTCACACGGATATATGAAAGAGCAGTACACAAAGGAAGCCATGAGGAGCTGTATGTCGGGCATCTATACCCCCGATATGCTCGATCTTGTGTTTGAAAACCCGATCTACGATTTTTCGTATGCATTTTCAAGGACATCCAACAATCTCGTTGCAGGTACCTACAACGTATTTCTGTCGGCTTTCAACGGAAATAAGGATATTTCCGAGTACTACACAAAAAAGATCAAAAACAATCTTGTAAACTATCTCGATTCCTTCAAGTAGGAAAATATTGTAAATATTTTGTGAATATCATCTTTCCTCTTTACAAAAGGGATTGACGGTGGTATAATATCAAGGCATTGTCGGTACCTCGGCTTTCGGGGAAAGGACGTAAACGTCGATTTCACCCGCCGATTGCTGGGATATCCGCAAAATAAATATTTTTTATGAGGTGAATAAAATGATCACTCCCGAAATCAAAAAAGAAATCATCGAAAAGTATGCTACCCATGAGGGCGACACAGGTTCTCCCGAGGTACAGATCGCAATTCTTACCTACAGAATCAACACTCTCACAGAGCATCTCAAGACCAACAAGAAGGACCACCACAGCCGTCGCGGTCTTCTCAAGATGGTTGGTCACAGAAGAAACCTTCTCGGTTACCTTCAGGAAAACGATATCACCCGTTACCGTGCTATCGTTGAAAAGCTCGGTCTGAGAAAGTAAGCCCGACGGGGTTTGTTATAGGCAACCCCACGATCAAAAACCAAAAAAGTGGGGGACCGAAGCGCTTTGGTCCCCCAAAAATTTTGTAATAGACTCTTATGAGTTTATATATTATGCGGCAAAGCCGCCCCCCGACTCCGAGAGACGTGTGTCGGGCAGATGTATTAGATGGAGGAAAAAAGAAATGTTTGAAAAATTCAAGGTATTTGAGTATGAGCTCGCAGGAAGACCCCTCGTTATCGAAACCGGTAAGATGGCAGGCCTTGCTAACGGCTCCTGTTTGGTAAAGTACGGCGACACCGCTGTTCTTTGTAATGCAACCGCATCCGCTAAGCCCCGTGACGGCATCGACTTCCTTCCCCTTTCCGTAGACTTCGAAGAAAGACAGTATTCTGTAGGAAGAATCCCCGGCGGATACTTCCGCAGAGAAGGAAAGCCCTCCGAGAAGGCTATTCTCACTTCCCGTGTTATCGACCGTCCCGTTCGTCCCCTTTTCCCTAAGGACCTTCGTAACGACGTAGCACTCACTCTTACCGTTATGTCCGTTGACAACGACTGCTCCCCCGAGATCACCGCAATGATCGGTGCTTCCATCGCACTTTCCATTTCCGATATTCCGTGGAACGGACCTATCGCAGGCGTATTCATGGGAATGGTTGACGGTCAGTTCGTAGTTAACCCCACCCTCGCTCAGAGAGAAAAGAGCGTTCTCGAGCTCACCGTTGCAGGAAGCGCTAACAAGGTAGTTATGATCGAGGCAGGCGCAAAGGAAGTATCCGATGAGGATATGTTCAGCGCTATCATGCTTGCTCACGAGGAGATCAAGAAGCTCGTTGACTTCATTAACGGCATTGTAGCTGAGATCGGCAAGCCCAAGTTTGACTATCCCTCTTGTGAATTCGATCACGAGATGTTTGATAAGGTATTCGACTTCTGTGAGAAGGACGTTATGTTCGCTCTCGACACCGACGATAAGAACGTCCGCGACGCTCGTATGAACCCCATCAGAGACGCTATCATCGAAAAGTTCGCTGAGGAGTATCCCGATATCGAGGCTCGTTATGAGGAGCTTATCTACAAGATCCAGAAGAAGATCGTTCGCCGTTGGCTCATCAACGACAAGAAGCGTGTTGACGGCAGAAGAATGGACGAGATCCGTCCTCTCAATGCGCAGGTCGATCTTCTCCCCCGTACTCACGGTTCGGGTATGTTCACTCGTGGACAGACTCAGGTTCTTACCATCGCAACTCTCGGAACTCTCGGCGACGCTCAGATGCTCGACGGTATCGACGAAGAAGAGTCCAAGAGATATATGCACCACTACAATATGCCCGGTTACTCCACCGGTGAAGCAAAGCCCGTTCGTTCTCCCGGACGCCGTGAGATCGGTCACGGAGCACTTGCTGAAAGATCCCTCGTTCCCGTTCTTCCCTCTGTTGAGGAGTTCCCCTACGCTATCCGCCTTGTATCCGAGGTTCTTTCCTCCAACGGTTCCACATCTCAGGCATCCGTTTGCGGTTCTACCCTTGCACTTATGGCTGCAGGTGTTCCGATCAAGGCTCCCGTTGCAGGTATCTCCTGCGGTCTTATCACCGAGGACGACGGAAGCTGGACTACAATGATCGACATTCAGGGTCTTGAGGACTTCTACGGCGATATGGACTTCAAGGTAGCAGGTACTCATAAGGGTATCACCTCCATTCAGATGGACCTTAAGATCGACGGTCTTACACCCGAGATCATTAAGGAAGCTCTTGAAACCACCCACAAGGGAAGAGACTACATCATCGATGAGGTTCTTCTTAAGGCAATTGCCGAGCCCAGACCCGAGGTATGCAAGTGGGCTCCCAAGATGATCTCCATGAAGATCAACCCCGAGAAGATCGGCGACGTTATCGGACCTAAGGGTAAGGTAATTCAGAAGATCCAGGCAGAAACCGGCACTGAGATCACCATCGAGGAAGACGGCTCCATCTTCATTGCAGCAGTTAACCGCGACGGCGGACTTGCAGCAGAGGCGGCGATCAGAAACATCGTATTCGAGCCCGAGGTTGGCGAAACCTACGAGGGAACAGTTACCCGCGTAATTCCGATCGGTGCGTTCGTTGAGTTCGCTCCCGGTAAGGAAGGCCTTGTTCACATCTCCAAGCTCGCTCATAACAGAGTTGAGAAGGTTGAGGACGTTTGCAACGTTGGCGATAAGCTCGCTGTTAAGTTCCTCGGAATCGATGAGAAGGGCAGAATGAACCTTTCTCACAAGGATACTCTCCCCCGTCCCGAAGGAGAAGCTGAGGAGGCTCCCGTTGAGCGTCCCCGCCGCCCCTTCAGACCCAGAAGAGATAAATAATAACCGACCTTAAAGGGACACTGCTTGCAGTGTCCCTTGAGATTTAAAATTAGGGTGCTTTTATGAAAAAGATCACAAAAATGAATGAAGCCGCGTGGCTTCTCGGAATAATTCTCTGCGCGCTCGGTGTTGCAATGTGCACAAAATCGGGCTTCGGCATCTCGATGATAGCTGCACCGCCCTACATACTCCACCTTAAGCTCACAAAGCTGTCGGCGTTCTTCACGCAGGGTGCCTGCGAATATCTGTGGCAGGGATTTTTGATGCTGATGATGTGCATAGCGCTCCGCCGCTTCAAGGCGCATTACCTTTTGTCCTTCGGCACGGGAATCCTCTTCGGATTTGCTGTTGACGGATGGTTCTTTGTGCTCGGATCAAACGCCGTCGCACAGCATATTGCGGCAAGAATCTCTTTCCTTGTGTTCGGCGAGATCATAACCACCCTCGCGATCGCGTTTTTCTTCCGTACGGCACTCCCGCTTGCGGTATACGAGCTCGTCGTAACCGAGGTGTCGGACAAATTCGGCTTTTCAACCGAAAGGGTCAAGCAGGTGAACGATATTTCGATGCTCGCCGTATCGGTACTGCTCGCGCTGATTCTGAACGGCTCGCTTAAGGGTCTCGGCTTCGGTACCTTGTTCATTACGATCGTAAACGCACCGCTGATAAAAATGTTCGGCGTCCTGCTCGATAAAATTTTCGACTTTTCCTTTGCATTCAAACCCCTCGAAAAGCTCTGCTTGGGCAAAAAATAACCGTTTTTTACAACCCTTCTTAACCGAGGGGTTGTTTTTACGTTTTTGAGCCGTTCCGAATCGGGAAAGGCTTGGTTTGTCCGGCATTTTTTGCTTTTGCTACATTTCCCGCCGTGACACAAGCAATAATTTTTAGATTATTTTATACCTGTTGTCAGAGCGAGCTGTTTCATAAGGCTCCCTCCGGGAGGGAGGCATTTATTACATCTCTTAAGAACACCTCAGCCGTCGGCTTTGCCGACACCTTCCCCTCGAGGAGAAGGCTTGATCTATTATTCTTCAGTTATTACAGCAACGCAAGGCTTTCCGACTTTTTCAGCATATTTTATCACATATTTTGTTCCTTTTGACTTGCCGTCCCAAAACGCAATCACTTTATCGGCGTAATTTACTATTTCCTCGTTTCTTTTTAGAGGAGCCGCACGCCCGTACTGTTTATATTTTGGCTTAAATTCTACTAATTTTAAACCATTTTCCTTTGCGTATTCCGCCGCTATACTGTCTACTCCTTTTGCGCCTCCCGAAACGATCTCGTCATCAGAGCGTACGTATTTTCCAATATTCACTTGCTCTATTCCTCTAGATCCAATTATTGCGATTCTCATATTTTTCCCCAAAATAATTATTGTGTACTTATATTAAGTATACTTTCAACATTATAACACATATTAATCTTAAAATATACTTATATTCAGTTTATTTTGAGGTTTTTTTATGAGAAATAAAAACAACAAGCATCTGGGAATTGAAATTGATCCCGAGCTCCACTACAAATTGCACTACATTTCAAAATACTACGGACGCTCCGCAAATGGAGAGATACTGTATCTCATCCGCCGGGAGATCAGAGATTTTGAAAAGCTTGAAGGTGAAATTAAAATCCCTGAGCAGGATGAAAAGGTTTGATCAAAACTTTTTATTTCTTTTTTCGTAAAACCCTTGACAAACCGTTTTAATTGTGATACAATGTTATCCGCACTTAAGAATGCGCCCTTAGCTCAGCGGATAGAGTGCCCGGCTACGAACCGGTAGGTCAGAGGTTCGAATCCTCTAGGGCGCGCCAACAAAAAACGCACTTTTGTCTACCAAGACAAAGGTGCGTTTTTTAAACTAAGTGTTCCGCTTGCGCGGAACGTTAAGTATGCTTCGCAAGTGAAGCGCACTTCGTGCGTGAAGTAGTGCCAAGGAGTTCGCAAGCGAACTCCGCACGATATGCGGAACACTTAACTTCACGCAGTAAGCGAAGCGTCTGCTCTTCACTTGGGCGTAAGCCCAAACTTCACTGCGGCTTGTAGCAACTTCACTTTTGATGATATACAAGGCTTCGCCTTGATTTATTGGCGGAAGTGCGGTATAATCTAACCGATAAATAAGAATTTTACGAGGCGGTGGGTTAAAATTGATTTGTTGGAAAGTATCTCACAAATACAAACTTATAGAAGAGATAATTTATAGGTAATATTTGATCCTCCCGTGAAAACGGGAGGATTTTTTTATTCCCCCAAAGCTCGACTTCGCTCGCTTCGTGGAATCCCGCTTTCTTGAACCCCCCAAAGCTCATTTCATTCGCTTCGGGTAACCCCGCGATATGCCGATTAATACGATTGCTCTTGTCTTAGCCTTCACCTCGAGTGGAAGGCTAAAATAACACCATTTATTTTAACAAATTAAAGAAAACTATTGACTTTTATACAGTATTTTATTATAATATAAAGTGATTAGGTATTTTTACTTAACGAAAATTAAATATAAGGAGGTGTATTATGGGAACAATCGAAATCATCATCTGCGTTGCCTCCGCCGCAGTCGCGCTTGTTTTGGGCTTATTTATCGGAAATCTGCTCCGCAAGAAGATATCCGAAGCAAAAATAGGTTCAGCTGAACTCGAAGCAAAGAGAATTATTGAGGAAGGCGAAAAAAACGCCGAAACACTCAAAAAAGAAGCTATGCTCGAAGCTAAGGAAAAGATCATTCGCGACAAAAACGAAGCAGAAAAAGAAATTAAGGAACGCAGAAATGAAGTTTCTCGGCTTGAAAGACGTGCTCAGCAGCGTGAAGAAACTCTCGAAAGAAAAATTGAGAGCTACGAGCGCAAGGAAGAGACGCTTAAAAATAAGCTGAAGGAACAGGAAGAGCTCATCACCAAAACCGAAGCCATCCGCCAGCAGCAGCTCGAAAAGCTTGAAGCAATCGCAGGTCTCAGCAGAGAAGAAGCCCGCGAGGAGCTTGTTAAGAAGATCGAGGAAGACGTTAAGCATGACGCCGCCATGAAGATCGTTGAGATCGAATCGCAGCTCAAGGAAGACGCCGATCGCAAGGCAAGGGAGATCGTTTCGCTCGCAATTCAGAGAATTGCCTCCGATCACGTATCCGAAGCTACGGTTTCTGTCGTTGCTCTACCCAACGACGATATGAAGGGTAGAATCATCGGACGTGAGGGCCGTAATATCCGCACCATTGAGACTATGACGGGCGTCGACCTCATTATCGACGACACTCCCGAGGCTATCACAGTCTCATGCTTTGATCCCGTAAGACGTGAAATCGCAAGACTCGCTCTTGAGAAGCTCATCACCGACGGAAGAATTCACCCGACTCGTATTGAGGAGACGGTTGAAAAATCCCGCAAGGAAGTTGAGAGCATTATTAAGCAGGCGGGCGAAAGAGCCACCTTTGAGACAGGTGTGCACGGTCTTAATACCGAGCTTGTAAAGCTGCTCGGAAGACTTAAATACCGTACAAGCTACGGTCAGAACGTTCTTGATCACTCAATTGAAGTCGCACATATAGCAGGTATTATAGCCGACGAGCTCGGTGTTGACAGTACCTTGGCAAAGCGCGCAGGACTTCTCCATGATATCGGTAAGGCCATGACCCAGGAGGTTGAGGGCTCCCACGTACAGATCGGTATCGATATCGCAAGAAAATATAAGGAAAACCGCGACATAATCCACGCAATTGAGGCACATCACAATGACGTTGAACCTCAAACTATCGTGGCTATGATCATACAGGCGGCTGACGCAATCTCCGCAGCAAGACCCGGCGCAAGACGTGAGGATATCGAAAATTACCTCAAGCGCCTCCAAAAGCTCGAAGAAATAGCAAATTCGTTCCCAGGTATTGATAAATCCTTTGCAATTCAGGCAGGTAGAGAGATCAGAGTTATGGTCAAGCCTGAAGAGGTTAACGATGACCAGATGATCCTTACCGCAAGAGAGATCGTTAAAAAGATCGAGTCCTCGCTTGAATATCCGGGACAAATCAAGATACATCTTATCAGGGAAAGCCGCGCAATCGATTACGCTAAGTAATTTTTTACCATGCCTTTTAGGCATTTTGAAATAGAATTTCATATAAAGCTTACTTGAATACAAGATCGGATCTCCCCGATTTATATATGAATATTTATTTTCAAATGAAAGACTCAAGCTTATTGCTTGGGTCTTTTTTTTTTGCAGGCTAAATATCCGATTTCGCGGGAAAAGTAAATGATTGCGTGGTATCTTTTTGTAAATATACAATTACAGACAGTTAATTAAACGCACTCGTTAAAATGTGTAAGCGCTAATGAAGCTTTCAAAATTGGGGAAAGTAGGGTTTCAGCGCAAATGCAGATATCTGACTAAGAAAAGATGTTCTGTAATTTGAATAAATGCAAATTGGGAATATTGTTTTACGATATTTCCGTAGAATAAGCAAAGAGTTCATACAAGCCCTATATTCCCCGGCGTGGGAAGGGGAACCGCCTAAGGCGGTGGATGAGGTGTTAAAAGACGATGTATCTTATCTTTTCCATAGCTAATAATGTAACATTTTTGTTAACAATTTTAATTTTCTATCGAAAAAAATGCCCATATACTATATAATATAGATATCTATAATATTAAATATAGTCTTCTGATGAAAGAAAGATTGAGATATGGACGAAAAGAAACAATTTCAAGAAATATGGGAGCTCGTTTGCAAATATCTGAAAGAGCAAAACGACTATCCCGAGCTCGTCATGAAGCTCTGGTTTTATGATATGACCCTTGACACGTTAACCGAGGATACCGCAGTACTCATGGCAAAGACCGATTTTAAGCGCGACACGGTTAAAAACAGATATCTCGGCATAATTACAAACGCATTTTACGACGTTTTAGGCAACGATTTAAACGTAAGCGTTCGTTCCAACGAAAGCGAAAACAAAGCAACAAAAAAAATGAAAGAAGCGGCGAAGGATCGCCCCGATATAAATCCCGAAAAGGATTTCTATTCTGCCGTCGGTGATAAAAAGATCCTTAATCTTGCCTCAATGCCTTCAGCGTTTTCCGAATTTACCTTTGACAACTTTGTCGTGGGAAATTCCAACATATTTGCTCACGCACAGGCAATTTCTGTTTCAGACAATCCCGCAAAGGCGGCAAACCCGCTGTTTATTCACGGTCCTTCCGGTCTTGGTAAAACTCACCTGCTTTATGCCATCACAAATCGCTTAAACAACAACTTTCCAAACCGTAAGGTCATCTACGTTAAGGGCGAGGAATTCACGAATCAGATGATCGATTCGATCAGTAAGGCAATGATGCACGAATTCCACGAAAAATACCGTGAGGCTGACGTATTGCTCGTTGACGACGTTCAGTTTATCGCAGGAAAGGCCTCAACACAGGAGGAGTTTTTTCACACCTTTAACCACTTATATGAAAACGGAAAGCAGATAATCCTCGTTTCCGACGTTCCTCCACGCGACATACAGCGTCTTGAGGAGCGCTTAAGAACGAGATTTGAATGGGGAGTTATGGCTGACATAAATCCTCCGGATTTCGAGCTACGCGCAGCTATAATTAAGAAAAAGGTCGATTCTCTGGGCTTAAGCTTCCCCGAGGAAGTAATAAACTATATAGCCGAAAATCTCACCGATAACGTAAGACAGCTTGAAGGCGCTGTCAAGAGGATCAGCGCGCAGGCACTTCTTACCGGTAACAATATATCAGTCGATCTTGCTGTAAGATGTATTTCCGATCAGGTAGTCGCATCAGAATCGGTAAATACCACTGTTGAGAAAATATTGAACGAGGTATCAAATAAATTTAAGGTTTCTGTTGATGATCTGAAGAGCCGTAAGAGAACAAGCAATATCGCCTCTGCGCGTCACTCGGCAATATATATTATCAAAAAGCTGACAAATTCCTCACTTCCCGCAATCGGAAGAATGTTCGGACGTGATCATACAACGGTTATGAATTCCATTGATGCTGTGGAAAAGCGTATGGCTTCCGAGCCCGCATACGATCATCAGATCAATGAAATAATTCGAATTATTAAGAAGATATAAGTTTTCCACAGGTTTTGACGGTTTTTTCCACAGAAATATCGTTTTTAAGCCATTTTTTGACCCATGTGGACAAGTTAAAAATTACTTACAAGGTTTTCAACAGGTAATTTTTAATTTTCCCCTCAAAAAATCCTTGTATTTCGGGGGCTTTGAGGTTTTCCACAGTTTCAACATAGCCTACTACTATAGCTACTGAAAGTTAATTTTATACTATTTCTCTTTATCAGCCTTCCCCCTGAGGTGAATGCAAAACTAATAAAACCCAGCGGAAATGAAATTTCCGCCATATAAAAGTTTTTGAAAGGTGCAGGAAAACTTTTTTCAAAAAGTCTCCCTGCAAAAAGGAAAAAAATGAAAATCAAAATAATGAAGAACGAAATACTTGAAGGAGCAATTCCCGCAGCGGGATTTGCGTCAAACAAGAACACTATAGCATCCACCGAGGGCATACTTTTCAAGACAATATCCGACAAGGAATGTGAGCTTTGCGCTTATGATCTTGAAAAGGGTATGAAAACAACGGTTACCTGTATAGTTGAGGAGCCGGGTGAGGCTATAATAAACTGTCAGAGATTCATTCAGATAATCAGAACCATGCCTGACGGACTTTTGAGCATTGAAATCGATGAGAAGACCTTAAGAGCAAAGATATCGGGTGGTAAGGCAGAATTTGAGCTTCAGGCATTAAACGCAGCTGATTTTCCCGATCTTCCAATGCTCAGCGGCGACAGAGCATTTAAAATAAAGCAGTGTGTTCTTCGTGATATACTCCAAAAGACACAGTTTGCAATAGCTCAAAACAGCGTTCGTCCCGAGCTTAACGGACTTGATATCAAGGTTGAAAACGGAATACTCACCGCTGTTTCCTGCGACGGTAACCGTCTTTCAATCGTATCTGACCGTGAGCCTCTTGAAAGCATTGGTACAAGTGAGCTGAAATTTGACGTTATAATTCCCGGAAAGAGCATTTCAGAATTAACAAGATTTATATCTGATACAGAGGATGAGATCACTGTCTACGTTGCAAGAAAGCACATTATATTCATGATAGACAGATTCGTGCTGTTCACCAGAAGGATCGATGCGGAATACGTTGATTACGATCGCTTCATTCCGAAAGCTCCTAAGATATTCGTAACATGCGAGACGTCTGCTCTTCTTTCTGCTCTTGAAAGAGCTCTCCTTGTAACAGAAGAAAAGAAGGCCGGCCAAATGCCTTCTCCCGTAATTTTAACACTTGAGGAAGGGACCCTTACCGTATCTTCATCCTCGGTGACAGGCAGAGTAAATGACGTAATTACAGTAAAACACGAGGGAGATGGTCTGGAAATAGGATTCAACTGCCGATTCCTTTACGATGCCGTTAAGGTATGCGATTGCGAAAAGATAAAGCTTTGCCTTACCTCTCCTTTAATGAGCATGACTGTGGAGAATGCAGAGGACGGGGATTTCCTCCTTCTCATTCTGCCGGTACGTCTTAACAGATGATCTGCAAAAAAATAATATATAAAAATTTCCGAAACTGCGAAAGGGCGGTAATAGAGCCGGATATCAGAGTAACCGTTTTAAACGGCGAAAACGGGCAAGGAAAAACGAATTTTCTTGAGGGCATATATTTGTGTGCCACGGGAAAAAGCTTCCGTACAGTGCACGAAAACGAGCTTGTACGCTTTGGCTGTGATTTTGGACAGGTCGATATGGTATTTTCCGACGGAAAAAGAGATAATACCATATCCTTCCGTCTTGTACCAAAGCTGAATAAAAGATTTTGTAAGCTGAATGACGTTCCGATAACGAGGCTTTCAGAAATAGTGGGAAAATTCAGAGCCGTGCTGTTTTGCCCCGAGCATCTTTCAATTGTAAAGGACGGACCGTCGGTGAGAAGAAGGTTTATAGATCTGGCACTCTCACAAACAGATACGGAATATTTAAGATCGCTTCAAAAATATAATTCTCTTCTTTCACAAAGAAATGCGCTGATAAAAATGGCGCGGGACAGAAGAGATGACGGTTTATTTTTAAACGGTGAGCGTGCTTGGAGCGAGCAGCTTTCATCTGAGGCGGAAATAATATCTCAAAAGCGTTATGAATATACGGAAAGGCTAAATGACCTTGTATGTCAGATAACTTCGGATATGACTGCGGGAAAGGAAATTACACAGCTTTCCTATCAGACTCCGAGAACGAGAGAAGAATTTTTATCACTGCTTACAGAAAATCTCGAAAGAGAGCTTCATTTAGGCTCAACCCTTTACGGAACGCATAAGGACGATATAATCGTGACATTAAACGGTAAGGAAGCACGTTCCTTTGCATCTCAGGGTCAGCAGCGCACGATCGCTCTTGCAATGAAGATCGCCGAGGGTGAAATTTCAAAGGAAATCAGCGGCTCCTATCCGGTTTTCCTTTTCGACGATATTTTAAGCGAGCTTGACGATAAGCGAAAGGATTACCTTATTTCCGGTATGGGAGACCGACAGGTTATAATTACCTCTTGTAACAGAATAGATACACCCTGCAAGCTGTATAAGGTAGAAAACGGGTGCGTGGCAGGGGTAATGTAGCACCACAAAAATTTGAAAAGGTTTTAATTAAAACACCATGTTTCTACACGCAGGTAACAACAAAAACATATATTTAAAAGAAATAATCGGAATATTCGATATGGACCGCGTTACCGTATCAAAAAGAGCGCGGGAATATCTGCAAAGTGCAGAAAAAGAAGGAATTACCGTGGCGTTGTTCGATGAGCTTCCCAAATCGTTTATTGTCACCGACGAGGCGGTATATTTTTCACAGATATCAACGTCAGCTTTGATCGGCAGACTTGAGGATAATAACAACTTTTTAATAAAAGAAAATCTACTAAATAAGCATAATGCGTCAGAAGGTTAAGAAAGGATTAAGCTATGACACAGAATTACGATGAAAATCAAATACAAGTCCTGGAGGGCCTGGAAGCAGTAAGAAAACGTCCCGGTATGTATATCGGAACAACGTCGATTCGTGGACTTCACCATCTTGTATATGAGATCGTAGACAACAGTATCGACGAGGCACTTGCGGGTGAATGTACCGACATTATTATCACTCTTCATGAGGACGGAAGCTGTTCGGTTCAGGATAACGGCCGAGGAATTCCTTCCGCAATTCATCAGAAAATGGGTATTCCCACGCCTGAAGTGGTATTTACTATCCTTCACGCAGGAGGAAAGTTCGGCGGAGGAGGATATGCAATTTCGGGTGGTCTTCACGGTGTTGGTGCGTCGGTAGTTAACGCGCTTTCCGAATGGCTTACCTATGAGGACTGCTACAACGGCGAGGCATTCACGGGATCATTTAAGAGAGGCAAGACGGACAAACCCTTCACTTCTATAGGCAAAACAGAAAAGCGTGGACTTTACGTAAGATTTTTGCCCGATCCCGAAATATTTGAAGAAACGGTATTCGAATACGATACCCTTCTTAACCGTATGCGTGAGCAGGCATTCCTTAACCCCGGCATACGCATCATTATGCGTGATGAGAGAGGTGAAGAGGTACGCACAGACGTTCTTCACTATGAGGGCGGTATCCGTTCATTTGTTGAGCATATCAATAAGCAGAAGCACACAGATACTGTGGGTGAAGACGTTATATATATGAAGGTCCAGAAGGGCTTTACCTCTGCAGAGGTCGCTCTTCAGTATACAACACGCTACGATGAGACCATAATGTCCTTTGCAAACAATATAATCACTCCCGAGGGAGGAACTCATGAGGCAGGCTTTAAGGCAGCTTTGACCGACGTTGTAAATGAATTCGGACGCCGCCATAATTTCCTCAAGGGTGATGATAAGCTGACGGGTGAGGACGTAAGAGAGGGTCTTACCGTAATTATCTCCGTAAAGCTTCAGGATGCGCAGTTTGAGGGTCAGACAAAGGGTAAGCTCGGTAATTCCGAAATAAGATCGTTTGTCAGAGCTCTTGTTTCAGAGAAGCTATCCGAATACTTTGAGGAGCATCCTGCAGTAACAAAGCTTATTCTCGATAAGGCGACCTCCGCCGCTCACGCGCGTGAGGCGGCTCGTAAGGCGCGTGAAACAGCGCGTAAGGGCGTTCTTGATAAGGGATCTGCTCTTCCCGGAAAGCTTGCAGACTGTCAGGAAAAGGACGCAGAGCATACAGAGCTTTATCTCGTCGAGGGAGATTCCGCGGGAGGATCTGCAAAGACCGGACGCGACCCTCGTTTTCAGGCAATCCTGCCACTTCGCGGTAAGGTTCTGAACGTTGAAAAAACCAGACGCGATAAGGTTTATGCAAATCAGTCGCTTATTCCGATAATTCAGGCTCTGGGCTGCGGTATCGGTGAGGAATTTAATCCCGAAAAGCTCCGCTACGGCAAGATAATAATAATGGCCGATGCCGACGTCGACGGTTCGCATATCAGAATACTTATCCTTACATTCCTTTTCCGTCATATGAGAAAGCTCATTGAGGACGGACACGTTTATCTGGCACAGCCGCCGCTCTACCGCGTGTATAAAAAGAGCGGTAAGGGAGAGGAGCTTTCCGCATTCTCCGACGAGGAAAGAGATATATGCATAGAAAAGCTCGGCGGAGGAAGCAATATCCGCGTGGACAGATATAAGGGTCTTGGTGAGATGAATCCCGAACAGCTTTGGGAAACCACAATGGATCCCGAAAAGAGAACTCTTCTCCGTGTAACAATGGAGGATGCTATGGCTTGTGACGCAATGTTCTCGCTCCTCATGGGCGACGCGGTCGAGCCGAGACGTGAATTTATCGAGCAGAACGCTCGTTACGCCGAAAACCTCGATATTTAATTGTTTTCCACATAAAAATAGCGTAATTTTGAATATGTGTGGAAAAAGTTTTCCACACATATGTGGAAAAGTGGAAAACATTTAAGGTAAGGGCAATAATTCCCGAAAATAAATGGTTTTTCGAGCAAATAATCTTTGTTTTTTCGTATGACATATGTAGAAAAACCTGTGGAAAAGTTGATTTTATGCCTCCAAAAAACGAAGTTGTATACAATCGTTTTCAACAAATTATTCATTACGGTGTATAAATCAAATCTTTTACTGCAAAAATGATCTTTTTAGGTGCGAATTAAAAATAGTTTTCCACAGGTAATAGGCTGTGGAAAACTAAGTTAGCCTTACCCATTTTGCAAGGCAAAATCTATCCGAATTCTGCAAGGTGCATTCGTTAGAAATAATCATAATTTTAAGAATGCTTTTATAATACGCAGAAGTGGAATTGCAGTATATTAAGCCTTCCCCAGCGGGGAAGGGGGACCGCTTGCGGTGGATGAGGAGATCAATGTTCGGATATCCTGAAATTGATTGAAAAAACGAAAAAAAACAAACAAAGTTGATTCAATCATATAATGTGTAATCTATAAAATGCTCTCCTCATCCGTCAACCTTCGGTTGCCACCTTCCCCGCTGGGGAAGGCGAAGGGAAAATGATGTTGATCTGGTATAAATAGAAGTCACCTAAATATTAAACAT
>JAZQMQ010000032.1:0-9901 GCA_045543555.1 Eubacteriales bacterium | reverse complement strand
AAGCTCGCTCTTTCCTGCGGCTTTAAGCTGGGAAACGAGGTTGGAGAGCATTCCGCCGGGAACCTGATAAAGAAGAGCGTTTACGTCAACCTTAGTTACGGAGGAAGAAATAAGACCGCTTTCGTTGTACTTGTTTCTGATACCGGTAAAGTACTTGCAAATAACGTCAAGCTGCTTCAGATCAAGACCGGTATCGTACTGAGTTCCTGCAAGAGTTGCAACGATGGACTCTGTGGGAGCCTGAGAGGTACCCATAGACATGGGGGAAATTGCGGTATCAACCACGTCACAGCCTGCCTCGATCGCCTTGAGAATGGTCATTGAAGCAAGACCGGAGGTGTAGTGGGTATGGAGCTGAATGGGAAGAGAGGTGTTTTTCTTGAGCGCGGAAACAAGGTCGTATGCCGCGTAAGGAGTGAGAAGTCCTGCCATATCCTTGATACAGATGGAGTCTGCACCCATATCGGACAGGGTCTTTGCGAAGCTTACAAAGTAATCGTTATTGAAAACGGGGCCTGTTGTGTAGGAGATGGCCGCCTGAACGTGACCGCCTTCCTTTTTGGTGGCGGCAACTGCGGTTTTAAGGTTACGGGGATCGTTAAGTGCGTCGAAAATTCTGATTATATCGATACCGTTAGCAACCGACTTCTGAACGAAATATTCAACAACGTCGTCGGCATAGTGACGGTAGCCCAGCATATTCTGACCGCGGAAAAGCATTTGAAGCTTGGTGTTCTTTGCCTTTTCTCTGATCTTGCGAAGACGCTCCCAGGGGTCCTCGTTAAGATAACGGAGGCAGGAGTCGAAGGTCGCGCCGCCCCACGCCTCAAGGGAGTGGTAGCCTATCTTATCCATCTCTTCAACGATGGGTAGCATTTCCTCGGTGGTCATTCTTGTTGCCGCAAGAGACTGATGAGCGTCTCTTAAGGCTGTTTCTGTAATTTTTACTTTACTCATATTTTACCTCTTTTGATTATCCGTACATCGATAAGAACCAGCCTGCGGCAACTGCCGAGCCGATAACACCTGCGACGTTGGGGCCCATAGCGTGCATAAGGAGGAAGTTGCCGGGATCCTCCTTCTGACCTACGGTCTGCGCAACTCTTGCTGCCATGGGAACTGCGGAAACGCCCGCAGAACCGATTAAGGGATTGATCTTTCCTCTTGTGACCTTGCACATGATCTTGCCCATGATAAGTCCTCCGAGAGTGGAGAAGCAGAACGCGGTAAGTCCGAGAATAATAATGCAAATGGTTTGAGGCTTAAGGAAGGATTCGGCGTTGGCGGTCGCACCGACGGAAACGCCGAGGAAGATCGTGATTATGTTGATAAGCTCGTTCTGTGCAGTTTTGGAAAGACGGTCAACAACGCCGGTTACGTTAAAGAGGTTTCCGAGCATAAGGAATCCAACCAGTGGCGCGGCGTCGGGGAGAATGAGACATACAACGGCTGTAACGATGATGGGGAAAAGGATAAGCTCGGTCTTGGAGACCTTGCGCAAAGAGGTCATCTTGATTACTCTTTCCTTTTTTGTGGTAACGAGCTTCATTATCGGAGGCTGTATGATCGGAATGAGCGCCATATAGGAGTATGCGGCAATGGCGATTGCTCCGAGAAGAGTTGGAGCAAGCTCCTTTGTTACAAGGATCGCAGTAGGGCCGTCGGCTCCTCCGATGATTCCGATTGCTGCGGCTGCGGCCGCGGAAAATCCGAGGAGGATAGCTCCTGCGTATGCTACGAAAACGCCAAACTGTGCCGCCGCGCCGAGCAGTAAGCTCTTGGGGTTTGCGATAAGGGGTGAGAAGTCGGTCATAGCACCGATCCCCATAAATATAAGGGATGGATAGATTCCCAGCTTAACTCCGATATAGAGATAATCGATGAGTCCGCCGTTTCTTATGATATGTCCGAAATCGATAGGTCCCTCGACGAACCACCATTCAGTGTGTATGAGCTCGGCACCGGGAAGATTTGCAAGGAGCATACCGAATGCGATGGGGAGAAGGAGCATAGGCTCAAACTTTCTCCAAATTGCAAGATACAGAAGCGCGCCGATAATAACGTACATGAGAATATATTTCCACGCAGTCGGATCGGACGCAAGGCGGGATAGACCCGTCGACTCCCAGAATTTAATTAATGCATCAACCATAATTTTTCACACTTACGCGATGGTAGCGATAACTGCACCTGTTGCAACTGTCTGACCTGCGGAAACCGTAACGGAGGTAACTGTTCCGTCGCAGGGAGCGAATATTTCGTTTTCCATTTTCATTGCTTCAAGAAGGCAAATAAGGTCTCCCTTTTTAACAGCCTGACCGTTTGAAACGGCAACCTTTATAATAGTTCCCTGCATTGGAGCGGTAACGGGAGTTCCGTTGCCCACGGGAGCTGCTTTTTTGGGCGCGGGAGAGGTATTGACGGGGGATACAACGGGCTTTGCTGCCTTAGGAGCTGCGCCTTCTGTTATTTCTTCTACTTCTACCTCGTAAACTGTTCCGTTTACGGTTACGTTATAAAGCTTTGTCATTTTTATGTCTTCCTTTCGGTTAGTAATTTATTTTCGGATTACTTTTTTCTGAACGATACCACTTTGAAAGAGCCGTTGTTTTTTTCCTCAGAGCTTCTGAAGGCTGTAACTGCGGCTGTTATTACCGCGATAAGCTCGGTGTCATCGTGAGCTTCTTCCTTTACGGATGCGATAACGGGCGGGATCTCGTGCTTTTCTTCGATCTTAGGAGCCTTTACCTTCTTTTTTGCGAAGATAAGCGAGAACAGCTCAAGAATTGCCCAAATTAATGCGAGAACCACAAAAACAAGAATGAATCCTCCGACCGCGGTGGTCAGGATGTTTTCGAGCTTCTCGCCTAAGGTCATGTCATTTGAGACCGCTTTGTCGAAATTTAGTATGTCCGACAGCGAAAAGGCGTAATAGTTCATTTTTTACTCCTTTCAAGCTCCGAAAACAGAGAACTCGAGAACGGAAGCGATGCGCTGCTTGAGCTCGCGGGAATCGACGATGTCGTCAACGTCGCCCGAGCGCGCGGCGCTGATGGGAGACGCCTGAGTGTTCAGCCATTCGTTTTTAAGGCTTTCGCGAGCCACCTTAGGATCAGAAGCCGCCTTAAGCTCGGAATCGTTTAAAAATTCCACTGCGGTATCGGGATCGAGAACGCTTATTGTTGCGCAATCAAGAGCGAAAACCATATCCGCGCCGAGAGCCTTTGATCCCATAAGCGTGAATGCCGAGCCGTAAGCCTTACCGACGATAGCGGTAATTAAAGAGGACTCACAGCCTGTATATGCGAAAGCAAGGCGTGAAAATGCATCTATATCGCATCCGTCACTCAAGCCTTCGGTATTTACGAGTGTTATTACCGGAATATTGAAGCTTCCGCAGAAATTAATGAAGGAAGCAAGCTTCTTTGAAGCACAGCAGGAGAGCTTACCGTTATTTTCCGTGGGCTGATTTGCAACTATACCAACGGTTATGCCGTTTAGTGTTGCAAGCGCTGTAAGTGCTTCTTTGCCAAAGCCGTCGGAGAGGAATATGGGAGCACCATCGGACATAGCGGAGATAAGTTCGTGAGCGTCACCGTCGGTAAGGGGAGCAAAATCAATGATATCATTAATGTTCTCTGCTTCAATTCTGCAAATATTTCCCGCTTCGCAGTTTGAGGGGAGGAGAGAAAGTAGCTTTTTGATATCCGAAACAGCGTTATCGCTTACAAGATGAGGCTTGCCGACCTTTTCCGCACGGGATGAAACGTATCTGTTCGCGTTTTCGGTGTAGATCACGACGTCAAACATCTGAGAAAGAACGGCGGATGCGCCTCCGCAAACTCCGTCGATAAGCGCGATCTGCGGAATTAAGCCCTTAGCCTCGGAGACCTTTGCCATAACTGCGCCGTATGCGGAAAGGACGTAGATTCCCTCGGTGATCTTTGCGCCTGCGCCCGAAAATACCGCAACGATCGGAGCGCCGCTTCTGAGCGCTGCGTCGTAAATGGATACTATCTTCTTTCCGTGAGCGGCAGTGAACGCGCCCTTTTGGTTGTCGTTGTCCTGAACGAAGGCAAATACGGGTCTGCCGTCAACCGAACCGCTGCCGGTTACGACCCCCTCAAAATAACCCTCGCCGTTTTTGACGTAGGTTCCTCTCTCAAGGAATGTTCCCTCGTCAAAAAGGTTTTTTATAAACTCTCTTGCTCCGCTTGACGAGCCGTTTATCTGATCGCGAAGCTCGGCTGCTGTTAATTCTTCTGTCATGTTCTTTCCTCCGTTTGGGGTAAAAAATTCAATTTAAAAACCTTCTCCCCCATTATTACCTATATTGTAAACCATATGTGTGAATAATGTGTAAATAAAACGGCATTTTTGCAATTTTTCTTGCGATTGATAAAGATTTTTTAAAAAATACATTGGCGCAGGAGCGCTAATGTACCGATTAAGTCCTCTCTTCAATATCGAAGGCAAAAAAGATCCCGACGCGGTGGCGTCGGGATCAAAATATATCAAACCTGTTTATCGGGATTTTCGGTAAATGAGCGCAATAGGTACTCGCCGTTCTCTTCAAGAAGGATCATTTTATAATACTTGGTCGGGAAGGGCTCATCATATTCATCAAGTTCCATGTAAAGAACGTTTACGATGATATTGGCACCGTCTCTTTCGTAATCTTCAAACTCAAAATACGGACGGGGACCAAATCCTGCGCCGCCATAATATTTGACTGTAGCGATGATCTCGTTTCCCTCATAGGTGAACGTCTCGTCCGATCCGGGAGAGTCTGAATCGTAATTGTGAATATTCTCGTAGCTGTATTCGCGTCCGAACATTGCTCTTGTTAAGCTGTTCAGGGCTGCGACGTCATATTTTTCAATCAGAAGCTCATATTCGTCGCCGTCGTCTCCGACTACTTCTCCCTTACTTTCGACGCTTATCCTGACCGAGTCGTCATAATAACGGAAAAACTCGAAGATCGCAAAGGGATCAATGTTGTTGTTATCCTCAAACACTCCAATGCTGTTGCAGAAATCGACGTAATAGAGGATCGTGTTTTCGAGCCTCGGATCAACAAAGGGCGGCGTGGTGTCGGGGAGGGAGCTTTCGGTGTGTGATGGAGACGTTTGGGGCGCGGGAGTGGTTGTGATCTCGGGCTCGGTAGTCTCATCCTCGGTGTACTTCGGCTCGTCGTTTGTGTCTACGGTTTTATCGGGTTCGGGGGTTGCTTCGGGACTGTTTGTGTCGGTTTTGTCGCCGTTATCGGTGTGGCTTCCGTCGTGGTTTGTCTGGACGGGCGCATTTGTATTTTTGTCGGTGTTTTCGGTTGTGTCGTTGACGGTTCTGTTTGGATCAGCTGTCTGTGTCACCTTTTCTGATCTGAAAAATTCGTCGCAGGACGTTAAAGAAAATGCGGTTATCAAAACCAAAACGATACAAATTAATTTTTTCATTGTGTATCTCCGTAAATTTTATTTTTTTCAGTATAACGCGCAAAAGACCATTTGTCAAGAAAAAAGGAGATTTTCTGCGTTACCGCCGAGGATTTTTTCTTCGTCTTCGCGGGGAAAACCGAGGGAACGAATGAAATCGAGGGTGTTTTTTGGATCGGACCAAGGCATATCCGAGCCGAAAAGAATCTTGTCGGTGCCGTGGGCGAGGATGATTTCGCGAGTTAATTCGGGGTCGTATTCGTAACGCGCGGGAATTGAGGTGTCAAAATACAGGTTGTCCCTGCCGCAGAGAACACTTTTGACCTCGTTCCAAAGACGGTTACCGCCAAGATGTGCGGCAACAAGAGTCAATTTCGGGTGATGGTCGAGGACCTTGGCGATCCTGTCGGGTGTTGCGGCGATTCTGTCGGGGGAAATAAAATCGTAGCCCGCGTGGGTCACTACGAATATCCCCATATCCTCGCAAAGCGAGAAGACCCTGCCCCATTCGGGTGCGTCGATGTAATATGGCATGTATTCGGGATGGATTTTTATGCCCTTAATGTCGTGGTCAACAAGACGCTGTAGCTCCTCCTCGAGTTCATCGCTGTCGGGATGAGCTGAGCCCAGGGCGATGAGATTGCTTGACAGATCGTTTATGTCAATGGCAAAGCCGTTGACCTTGGGAAGCTGACGGGGATTGGTGGCGATGGAACAGACAACTCCGATATCGATTCCCGAAGCCCTTAGCTTTTCCATTGCGCCCTTGACGGTTCCGTCGGTGGTAGGAGGAAACGAAGCGGCGTCAGAGAGCTTTGAAAGCGCCTTTTCTGCGATGGCATCAGGAAAACAATGGGTGTGAAAGTCAATTATCATTGCGGTTTTCTTCCTTATATAATATATATCTCTCTGACGATGGAACGGGAGCACCTCCGAACAGTTCAATGTCGAGAGTGGAGCAAAGGGCGTTATATTCGGCAACGTGCTTTTCGGCGGCTTTCTTGCTCATATTTGTTCGGTAAGCACGGATCATAAGATTCTTGGGGGTGTTTTCGGGGTCGATAAGCTCGGTAACGTCGACGGTATATCCCGAAGCCTCAAGTCGCTTGCAACGAAGTGCGTCGGTTAGTGCCACGGCGAGCTTTTGCTTAATAAGGGAGTGTTGCATTACGGGTGCGAGCCTCTTTCCCATCTCGGTTGAGGGCTTCAGCTGTGAATTTATCTCGTGATGACAGCAGGGAGTTGAAAGAATAACAGAAGCTTCGAGCTTTGCCGCGGTTGTGAGGACAATATCTGTTGCAATATCGCAGGCGTGGAGCGAAAGAACAAGATCGGGACGCCTTTCGGGAATAAATTTCAAAATGTCGCAGCAAATAAAGGACAGTCCGTCGTATCCGAGCGATCCGCTGACGGATGAACAGTACTCGATTACGTCCTTTTTAAGATCTGCCCCGATCATTTTTACCGCTCGACCCTTTATTTCGGTGAGATACCAATACGCGGCAAAGGTCAGATAGCTCTTTCCGCAGCAGAGATCGAGAACGTACAGCTCGCCGTCTTTGGACAGACGAGGATATACTTCATATATGTAATGAAGAAAACGGTCGATTTGACGGAATTTTGCGCGTTTTTTGTCAAACACCCTACCCTCAACGTCAGTAACGCCCAGACGGATGAGAAAGGGATAAACGTTTCCTTCCTTTAATATATTATTTTTTTCGTGATCGTGTGAGCCGACCGCAACCGCTGTGCCGCGTCCGAGCTTTCCGGTAACGAGAAGCTTTCCCTTACTTGAAAAACGTGCCTCAAGGTCTCCTGCGGTGGTTATGATATTCAGCTGACGGTAGGAGGCGAATTTTTCAAGCACCAAAGCCGCTGAAGCCTCGGCGGGAATGTTTTCGTGACGTGCCTTTCCGTCGGTGGTGAAGGTCTCAAGCTGGAGATTTAGTGCGCCTTTAAGCTCGATGAGCTTTCCTTCTGTTCGTAAAATGCTCTTGTCTGAAGATCTGGAGAGAACTAATTTCTTGAGCGTTCTTTCCGTGATCGCATCGTTAAGAGCTGATAAAAGACGGTCGTTTAATTCCAATTCACTAATCCTTTCATGTTGGCGTTTTGTGTTGAATACATTATATCACAAAGCCACAGAATGTACAATAGGCATTTTTATAGTGCAACATGCACAAAAACAGACTTACACATTTGTGCACACTGCAACAAGCGAACAAATTGCAAAAAAAAGAAAAAAAGTTGAAAAAAAGTGTTGACAAATGAGGAAGTATTTGATATAATAGTCGAGCGCTTTGAGGGAGCGGTGATGAACCGAGCCTGAAGCGAGAGCGACTCGAAAAAAGTTTTAAAAAAATAAAAAAACTTTTGAAAAAGGTATTGACAAACCCGAGAAAGTGTGGTAGAATAAAAGTCCGCCACAAGCGAGGGTCGATGCAAGATCCGGAAGCGAGTGGCAGCGGTCCTTGAAAATTGAACAACAGATGAGAAAGTACAAAGCACAAGAAGTCAAGAGAAATACTTGAACTGAGTGTGAAAACGATCTCGTACAATTCCTTTAATAATAAGTAAAAGAGTAAGCTAGAAAGCAAAACTCGACAAATTGATTTTAATGCTCATAAGAGCTTAAGATACCATTTATCGAGAGTTTGATCCTGGCTCAGGATGAACGCTGGCGGCGTGCCTAACACATTCAAGTCGAACGGTGACGGGACTTCGGTCCCCGATCAGTGGCGGACGGGTGAGTAACGCGTGAGCAACCTGCCTTTGCTTGGGGGATAACAACTGGAAACGGTTGCTAATACCGCATAATGTAGCGATTTCGCATGTTATTGCTACCAAAGATTTATTGAGCAAAGATGGGCTCGCGTCTGATTAGATAGTTGGTGAGGTAACGGCTCACCAAGTCGACGATCAGTAGCCGGACTGAGAGGTTGAACGGCCACATTGGAACTGAGATACGGTCCAGACTCCTACGGGAGGCAGCAGTGGGGAATATTGGGCAATGGGCGCAAGCCTGACCCAGCAACGCCGTGTGAAGGAAGAAGGTCTTCGGATTGTAAACTTTTGTCTTATGGGACGATAATGACGGTACCATAGGAGGAAGTCACGACTAACTACGTGCCAGCAGTCGCGGTAATACGTAGGTGACGAGCGTTATCCGGAATTATTGGGTGTAAAGGGTGCGTAGGCGGGCTGTAAAGTCAGGCGTGAAATGCAGGAGCTTAACTCCTGAACTGCGCTTGAAACTTACGGTCTTGAGTGAAGTAGAGGTAAGCGGAATTCCTAGTGTAGCGGTGAAATGCGTAGATATTAGGAGGAACACCAGTGGCGAAGGCGGCTTACTGGGCTTTTACTGACGCTGAGGCACGAAAGTGTGGGGAGCAAACAGGATTAGATACCCTGGTAGTCCACACCGTAAACGATGATTACTAGGTGTAGGGCGGCTGAAACCGTTCTGTGCCGGAGTTAACACAATAAGTAATCCACCTGGGGAGTACGACCGCAAGGTTGAAACTCAAAGGAATTGACGGGGGCCCGCACAAGCAGTGGAGTATGTGGTTTAATTCGACGCAACGCGAAAAACCTTACCAGGTCTTGACATCGATTGACGAACGTAGAGATACGTTTTTCCCTTCGGGGACAAGAAGACAGGTGGTGCATGGTTGTCGTCAGCTCGTGTCGTGAGATGTTTGGTTAAGTCCAGCAACGAGCGCAACCCCTATTGTCAGTTGCTACGCAAGAGCACTCTGGCGAGACTGCCGATGTAAATCGGAGGAAGGTGGGGATGACGTCAAATCATCATGCCCTTTATGACCTGGGCTACACACGTACTACAATGGCGGTTAACAGAGGGGAGCGAAGAGGTGACTCGGAGCAAATCCTCAAAAGCCGTCTCAGTTCAGATTGCAGGCTGCAACTCGCCTGCATGAAGTCGGAATTGCTAGTAATCGCGAATCAGCATGTCGCGGTGAATACGTTCCCGGGGCTTGTACACACCGCCCGTCAAACCATGAGAGTTGGGAATGCCCGAAGTCCGTTGTCTAACCGCAAGGAGGACGCGGCCGAAGGCAGGCTCAATGATTGGGGTTAAGTCGTAACAAGGTAGCCGTATCGGAAGGTGCGGCTGGATCACCTCCTTTCTAAGGAGATCCGACACAATGAGCCACGACTCATGTGTTGTATCGCTTAGTTTCAGCGACAGGATTTCTTGATTCACTGTTTAATTTTGAGGTTCATCCTCAAAACCATAAACGACTTCGTCGTGTCCGTCACGGATGCGAGAGGGACCCAACCGCAACTCTGCGGAACACGGGGGTGTAGCTCATCTGGGAGAGCACCTGCCTTGCAAGCAGGGGGTAAGGAGTTCGATCCTCCTCATCTCCACCATTGGGCACGAGGGAACGAGGAACAATTGCGACCGAATGCCTGGAAAAGTATGGGCCAATAGCTCAGCTGGC
>JAZQMQ010000031.1:0-2224 GCA_045543555.1 Eubacteriales bacterium | reverse complement strand
CAAAAAGATTGAAAAATATAAAAAAGCGAGGAAATTATAATGGATATTATTAATGGGGTTAGAGAACTTTGTAAGGGCGAAAACGGTTTTGTAAATATGTTTGACAAGGCAAAAAGCGGTGGTAAGCTTGGACAACTCACTGGCGGCGACCGAGAGGCTGACCTTTTTGAAACACTTCTTTACGGCAGCGCAAGAGAGACTCTTGTCGAAATGATAAACGATGCCTACAATTTCAAACAATATGCGGTAGAGGCACACGGCTTGCTTGTGGAAGACGGTCTTGATGCCATGGATGCCAAGAGAGCGCTTGAGATATTCTTTATAGCATTTGGCTTCCCCGGATACAGAACTATGGGAGCACAAGAAACCATCGTTGACGAGAGCGGAAACTCTAAAACTGTGTATGAGGGTGAGGTAAAGAACGGCAAGCCTCACGGATGCGGTTCGCGCAACTTCTATTACGAAGGAAAATGGTCTGCTCTTGACGAATGTGTATGGATTGACGGTATAATGATTGGCTATGATTATGCCAAAGAGCTCGAATTCGGCGCATTTGAAGATCAGAAAATTGGCTTTGTTATTAACGATCGTTTTGTAGGAAATATAAGAATTATTGCAAGTGACGGCGAGGAATTCGACGACGGCGTTACAAAGTTTACCGTTTAAAATCACACATTACTTATGAATTAAGGAGTTATTATGAGCAATTTAAAATGCTTGAAAAAGGCAAATGAGGGTGACACCGAGGCTATGCGCATTGGTGAGAACCTCTATAATTTGCAGGATGCGACCGAGGATGAGGTAGAGGCAGGTACGCTTTGCCTTAACAAATGGTATGTAGAGCGCAAATATAAAACTCAGGTATGCGAGCCCGGTCGTTCAAGTCCTTATTACGATATGAGAAGCGAAATGCAGGAGCTCTCTTTTGAAGAATTGATCTTCAATGGAGGAGAATGCATTGGAGCATACCACGACGAGCTGGTTTTCCTGTTCGACGATGAAAAAACTCATTATCATCAAAAGTATCTTGGTGAAATGAAGATCAGCCACGATCAAGGAATCGATTTCTACGACTATTACTATCTGCACATCAGATGATGCAGTGAAAGGAGCAGGCTATGTTTGATGCTGTGAAGGTTAAAAATGATTGTGTAAACTGGATACGAGAGTTCTTCCGTGAGAACGGTCCCGACTGTAATGCCGTTCTCGGTATTTCGGGCGGTAAGGACAGCTCTATCGCTGCAGCCTTGTGTGTTGAGGCACTCGGCAAAGACCGTGTGATCGGCGTGCTGATGCCCAACGGAGAGCAAGCGGATATTGATATGTCCTATAAGCTGGTAAATCATCTCGGCATCAAGCATTACGTAGTCAATATTCAAGATGCGATACAGGGGCTTAAAGGTGCGATTCCTATGGAGCTGACCGAACAGAGCCGTATCAATATGCCACCGAGAATCAGAATGACGACACTTTACGCTGTTTCGCAATGCTGTAACGGCCGTGTAGTAAACACCTGCAATCTCAGTGAGGATTGGGTGGGTTATTCCACGCGCTACGGCGATTCGGTCGGGGATTTCAGTCCCTTGTCTCGTCTTACCGTTCAAGAGGTCTTGGTAATCGGTCGAATTCTTGATCTGCCCTCTGAGCTTGTCGAGAAGGTTCCTGCCGACGGCTTGTGCGGAAAAACCGACGAAGACAATCTCGGCTTTACCTATGCGGAGCTTGACCGATATATCCGCACAGGTGAAATCGAAGATCAGAAGAAGAAAGAGCGTATTGATTATTTACACAAAAAGAATTTGTTTAAGCTGAAGCTGATGCCGGTGTTTGAGCCGGATATCCCTTCGGCATTGAAATTGTAAACCGGGAGGGATACATAAAATGAAAAAACTAACGAAAATAACGTCATTGCTGCTTTCCATAGTCATGCTTATGTCAACCTTTGTGGGTTGCGGTTTGTTTGGCGGCGGTAATGACGAGCCGGAGGATGTGTTTGATCCACCGTATCTTGAGAATTACTATTTGAACAAGCACGAGCCGGTCATGAAAGCGGGCGGTATAGATGTATACAAATACGAAAACGCCAAATCCTATAGCTTATCCATGGGCGGCAACAGATATAACGGCGGTGTCGTGCTGAGACACTTTGTAGGCCCGCTGGAATATTTCGACGTCGAATTCCCTTTGGAGAAACAATACGATTACTTCTCCTTTGTGTTGGGTG
>JAZQMQ010000030.1:0-60974 GCA_045543555.1 Eubacteriales bacterium | reverse complement strand
AGACTTTTTTGCACCAAAGTGGTCAAACCTACTTTCGAGCCGATTTTGAACAAAAATATTCCGGACATTTTCGAGGCGGCATCACCACCGCTATTCTCAAAAACCTCCGCTACATAAAACAAAAAGGAGATTCTTACGAATCTCCTTTTTGTTGGTCTGAGTGACAAGACTTGAACTTGCGGCCTCTACCACCCCAACGCATAATTATGCATATTTTGTGTATAATAGTGTCTTTTGAGTGCTATTAAATCCGGAAAATGTGCTAAAATATCCATTATGTGATGCTGTGTCCAGGTAGTCCGGTTCTAATTGTGGTCAAATATGTGGTCATAATTGTGGTCGTAAAATGATACGGATGGGATGGCACAAATACAACTAAACGCGTAATGCGCCTGCGGGGCAGAAGATATCCAGTAGGCGCATTATTCCTTGTAGAATCAATAACTTTCGGGATTTACTGGATCATTCGCATGTTATTATTTGATACGCTATAAGCAAAGAAAAAGACTGTGCAGAGGTTTGGACAATAGATTCAAGATCAGTCATCGTTCAAAAATTGCACCGCAGTAGACAAAGAAAAAGGGTCGAGATAGTTTTTGAATATAGACTTGACAAAAATGAATATTTATGTTAAAATAATTGTATCGCATCGATACGAAACAATTTGCGTGAGGTGTTTTTGTGGAAGATAATTTGAAATTGTTTAAGAAATTATATATTCAAAACAAAGAGAGCTTGCTGGAAGAGGTAAAAGAATTGCTTGTGGAGCATGAAAACGATGCTTCGTTCTCGGAATCAAAAAGAATTCTTTTGTTTGAATTTATAAAAAGGATTGAGAATACCCAACTTCCTAAGTGCGATGATTGGTGGTTTTACTCCTATAGATTTACACGCTTGGGTATAGCGCTTGAAATGTGTCATGGGACAGATTTTTCTGCCGAGAATGAACATGAATGGATTATGGCAACAGATGAAACGTTCATTTTGTTAGAAGTTAATTGTCCTATGATAACTGTGAAGGAATTCGCCGAGTTACATGAAGTAGAGCCCGTAGCAGTTCGCCAATGGATCCGTCGTGGAAAACTTCGAGCAATTAAAAAACAGGGAAGAGACTGGCTTGTTTCTTCGATTGCAGAAAAGCCATCCCGTAATTATAAACCGGTAACATATTCATGGTCTTATATCGATAGTGCGTTGTATGAAGATTTTCCTTATTTGAAAGGTGTACATTCAATTGATATCTTTCAAAGCAACGATAATAAATCGATGTTTGTTGTGGAGTCAGATCTTGATAATGTAATTTTGATCAGTTCCGAAGAGCGCGAAAGGCTGGAGCTTGCGCTACTTGCAATCGACGATGTTGACGCTGAAGAATTTGTGGAATAATATTGTTTACAGTACCTCCAACATAGGTGTGCTAACTCATTAGCTCACTCATGTTGGAGGTGCTTTTTAGTTATGAAACGATGATGAAAAAACTAAAACCAATTTAGATAAACCTCGATTTATACTTGATAAACTGCGAATTTTGTGATATAATAGGAAATATAGAATAATAACCTCGACCTATGGTCGTGGAAGGAGTAAAAAATGGCGGTTAGCTATAAGAAGTTATGGAAGATCCTTATAGACAAAGATATGAAGAAAAAGGATCTCGCTAAGCTTGCAGATGTCAGTACTTATACTATTACGAAAATGAGCAAAGGTGAGAACGTAACTACCGATACGCTCGGTAAGATATGCAAGGTTCTCGAGTGCAATGTTGAGGATATAATGGAATTTATTCCTGACAACAAATAACGATATTCTTTGAAAGGAGGCAACATGTATGTCACGTTGCTTATATAACAGCGATTTTGCAACATTCTTAGATACAGATTCGGCTTCAATATACAGAATATTAGATGACAATTACCATGGTGAAGCACTGACCACAACAAGAGATGCGTGGAAAGCAGAGATCGACATTATGAAGAATGTGGTTTCGTCACTTAACAATGTTGATGGCCAAATTATATTTGAATACGATATTCCTCGTCTTGGCAAAAGAATTGATGTTGTCCTCCTTTACCGCGGAATTGTTTTTTGCCTTGAATTTAAGGTTGGCGAGTCGAAAATTCTGGAATCGAACATTGACCAAGTTCTGGACTATGCGTTGGACCTTAAAAACTTCCACAAATTCAGCGAGGACAAAGTTATCGCTCCCATTTTGGTTGCTACAAATTATTCTAATCGCAGTACATCCATACAAATGTCGGTGTATGACGACAGGGTAATAAATCCATTGGTGACCGGAAAAGCAGGAATATCTGCTTTGATTGAAATCGTGTTGGAAGAATTTCCGAGCGAAGCTCCGGTTCATAACGATTGGGTGATCAGTCCTTATGCACCTACGCCGACAATTGTTGAGGCGGCAAAAACGCTATACGAGAGTCATTCAGTTGAAAATATCACTCGTCACGAAGCAGACAAGGTATCTACCGATGCAACGATTAAATATATTCTTGATGTGATACAGAAAAGCAAAGCAAATGGAGAGAAAAGTATCTGCTTTGTAACTGGTGTGCCTGGTGCTGGTAAAACACTCGTCGGTCTCGATGTAGCTGTAAAGCAAACCTATCAGGGAAGTGATAAACCTGTTGAAGATGAAGGTGCAGTATATCTTTCCGGAAACGGCCCGTTGGTTGCTGTCTTAACGGAAGCTCTTGCAAAAGATAATTATCAGAAATGTCGTGATAGAAACGAAAAGAAAAACCTGTCAGATTCACGCAGAGAGGTAGGCAAGTTTATTCAAATCATCCACCGTTATCGTGATAATATGCTCGCCAAAATCAAGAATCCTGTTGAAAATGGGGTTTTGGAAATTGATCCAGAAAAAGCTGTGAAGCTTGCAGAATCCGGTTATGGAGAAGTGGAGCATGTTGCCATTTTCGACGAGGCGCAACGTTCGTGGACTCATAAAAGGCTTGCCGACTATCTTAAACGAGGTGGAACATACGGTAATAAACTAAAAGTTCCTAACTTCCCATTATCTGAGGCGGCTTTCTTGATATGGTCTCTCGATCAGAGAGAGGACTGGGCAACGATTGTTTGCCTTGTAGGCGGTGGACAGGAGATCAATACCGGCGAAGCTGGAATTTCAGAGTGGATACATGCACTGAATGACAAGTTCCCACATTGGAAAGTATATATTTCTCCGAAGCTTACAGAGCCGGAATATGCCGAAGGTAAGGTTAACGAACTGCTGGCAAAAAACGAAAACGTTACGTATTCGGAAAACTTACATCTTGGCGTTTCTCTGCGCTCTTTTAGAGCAGAAAAGCTCTCTGCATTTGTTCATTCACTGCTTACTTTCAATCCCGATGCAGCAGAATTGTACAATGAAATAAAAGACAGGTATCCCATTGTTTTAACGCGAGATATGGAAACAGCCAAGAGATGGCTTCATAGTAAAGTCAGAGGAACAGAACGGACAGGCGTACTCGTAACCAAAGAGGCCGCGCGATTCAAGCCCTTGGGAATACACATTCTCCCCTCTGGTGATGAGAATGCAGTTCATTGGTTTCTTGAAGACAAGATTGATACAAGAGCTTCCAACTATCTTGAAGATGCAGCTACCGAAATTCAGGTGCAGGGATTGGAGCTTGACTATACATGTGTGCTATGGGATGCCGATATGAGATGTGATAACGGCAAATGGCGTTATTACACGTTTAATGGAAAAACAGCGTGGAACGAAAAATCACCCGATACTGAGAACAAGCAAGAACAGATCAAATATATGCTTAATGCCTATCGTGTTCTTCTTACAAGAGCGAGAGCCGGCATGGTTATTTGCGTTCCATCGGGCAACCCAAATAAAAATCCAAGTGGATTTTGGGAGGATAGCACTCGCTTGCCTAAGTTCTACGATGGAACTTATGAATATTTGAAGAAGATTGGCATTGAGGAAATATGATAACAGAAGTAGTGGCAGCCCTCATATGGCAGAGCGATAAATTCATGATCTGCCAACGCCCAGCGCATAAGGCGAGAGGGCTCCTTTGGGAGTTTGTTGGCGGCAAGGTTGAGCAGGGAGAAACAAAAGAACAAGCTCTTATCCGCGAGTGCCAGGAAGAGCTTGCTGTGACATTGAATGTTGAGGACGTGTTTATGGACGTTACCCATGAGTATCCCGATCTGACGGTTCATCTGACACTGTTCAACGCCACGATTGCCGAGGGAGAACCGCAGAAGTTGGAGCATAACGATATCCAATGGATCGCGACGAGCGAGATTTCGAACTATGAGTTCTGTCCGGCAGATGAAGAAATACTTGCTAGAATTTGTGAGATAAAAAGTAAAATATGAATTGAGAGCTCCGTAAAAGTGCTTTTATTCCTATATAATTATCTGTTTATACAGAACGCCACTATATTATGAGACTCTCTTTTGGTGATGGAGGATAATAATGACTGAGCAAGAAAAACAAAAAAATTAGAAATGTTGCCTTGGCAAGCTTTATTTGACATTGCAATTTCTAAAGATGTTGACGAATCTCAAATAAAGGGTAAGGATAAGAATTTTATCATTTCCAAAATTCTCTCCATCTCTGCAATTCAGGACGTTGAAATAGACAACATGGTTAATGATTATATTTACGGCGATCGTGTTGCCTTTACTCTTTGGAATTTTGAAAAACAACTTTCTTCTGATGAATTCGAAGTGATTTATCAACTTGAAGGAAAAGTGGAAGCGACCTTGAGCGCAAATGGATTTAGGGGATTAACGATTATATCTGTAAAAAATTGTATTGATAGAATCGAAATACTCTATGTCTATAGTAAGGAATATTTATATATTGACGAAGAAGGAAAGAATGCAAGTGTTTGGGAACAGCATCGCGGATGTCTTTGGATTGGTACCAATACTTCTTATTTAGCGTGTATCAGTAAACACGATAAAATGACTGCGTGTATTATCGAATATATTGTAAAAGTTACAGGTATCCTTGTATCACAAGTAAAACCTCCAAAATCAGCGATTGAACGTTGTATAAATCAGGTTGCAAGAAGCAGAATCGTTCTTCAAGGAACCAATGGAGAAACAACTGTTGTCTCGCGTTCTGAGGGGATTACTGATGCTCAGCAAGAAGAAATAAGTCGAATCCAAGGCGGTCGGTTTGATACATCGGGTAGCTATATTGCTGAAATCGCGGAAGATACCAAAGCGACTGTAAAATATAATGTGAAGAAAGGCAGCATAGGAATTTTCAAGCATCTTCCGGCTCAAGTTTTATTTAATTGGTCTCAATTAGCTATTCAGATTATTCTTGAGGAAATCGAGAAATTAAAAGGGAGACCCGCAAAAGAAATTTTCAAGGAGCTAGGTTTAGATATCAAATGGGCTTATCTTGTTAACGAACAAGATAAAATATCTGCCGAATGGTTTTTAACTAAGGCTATCGCATCTTTAGGTGAAGTCAATGGATTAATATATGATATTCCAGAAAGTGTGCGTCCAATTTTGAAGGAAACACAGCTTTTTACTGTTATTCCTAGAGTATATTGTGAACAGTGCGGAAGTTACGAAGTCCCTTATTGTGCGGAATGCGGTAGACCATTAGAATGTTCAGAAAATGGATTTTTGAAGTGTTCTTGTGGTGCACCTTTTCGTGCTAAATGTTTTGAGGGACATCATTCTTGTCGTGTCGATAATTGGTATATTCCTACAAACAAAATGTACGCAATGTTGAATCAGAATATTAAATCTGCTTTTAAACAAGATACCCCCGATTTTGTTATGTGCATTATGGGAGAAACTTTACATATAGCACATGCTTGCAGTATACAGTCAGATGGAGTTGAAATATATTTTGATGAAATTGACTGTTTCTCACGTCTCGCTATATCTGCAGATCCGAATCTACTAGACTTTGTCGCAAGATTAGGGGAAAAGTGCGATGGAACATGTAGTAATAGTAAAATTTGCAAGTGTACCAGTGATACTTCGATGTCTTGTTTACCTAAACTGTTTTATTCAATCCTTCCAGGATTCAGACTTCAACCTCATAAGGGATTGGAATATGGGGATGTATCGGGACAGGTCAAAGTGGGAATGCATTCCTATGAAATGAAAGGAATTATCAAGAAAAATTCAATGAATTCTTCTCGCAGTTTCAAAGATACAGAAGTATTAATAAATACACATCTTCTTTCTACATCAAGGGAAGGTCAGGAAATTATTAGACAATTTGTTGAACAAGGATTAATTGACAGGCGTGTTGAACTTATATCAGTAATTGCTCCGCAATATTTTGATAATTCATTTAAAGGAACATTACGGTTTCTGGCTAAGTTAGGAGGAAAAAAGGTTTTGTTTATTGAGTTGGAAAATCTGGTTAGACTTGCAGAAGGAAACGGTACGATTGCTGCAACAAATTCTATGAATTAAGATGTGAAAAATCTTCGTTATATTTTATAATATAGGACTTGTGCTAGGTGATGAGATGAATAGTTTTAAAACAGAGATTTGCGAGCGATGGGGCAACACCGACGCCTACCGCGAGCACGAACAGAAAACAAAGAATTACACAAAAGAGAAGTGGGCTGAAGCAAACGACGGCTTGATGGCGATTTTTGCCGAGTTTGCTGCCTGTAAGGATAGCGGCGCGAGTGCTGATTCTGCCGAGGCACAGGCGCTCGTAGCCAAGCTTCAGGCGCACATCACGGAGAACTATTACACCTGTACCGACGAAATTCTCACAGGGCTTGGCAAGATGTACGTTGCCGATGAGCGATTCAAGAAGAATATCGACAAATACAGCGAGGGAACTGCAGAGTTTGTAGCAGGGGCGATAGAGATTTATTGTCAAAAATAAAGTTACTGAAAAATCCGAAATTCAAACAACAGCATAGAGAGGGTTTATGATGGAAAAGAACAGATGGTATAAAGATAAGGTATTCTATCAGATCTGGCCGCGGTCGTTCAAGGACGGCAACGGCGACGGTATGGGTGATCTTTACGGTGTGCTTGAAAAGCTCGACTACATTAAGTCGCTCGGATGCGATGGCATCTGGTTTTCGCCTCTGTATCCCTCGCCCGGCGTGGATTGCGGCTACGACATTTCGGATTATTACGATATCGCACCCGAATTCGGCGGTATGGACGCCTTCAAAAAGGTGCTTGACGGTGCGCACGAGCGCGGCATGAAGGTCATTATGGATCTTGTCGTCAACCACACGAGCACCGAGCACGAGTGGTTCAAGAAAAGCCGCGAGAGGATCGAGCCTTACACCGATTACTATATTTGGCGTCCCGCTAAAAAGAACGGTAAGCTGCCCAACAACTGGGATTCGCTGTTTGAGGGCAAGGCGTGGAAGTATGACGACGTCAGAGGCGAATACTATATGCACATCTTTGCCGTGGAGCAGGCGGATCTCAACATGGACAACCCACTTGTGCGCGAGGAAGTCAAGAACATATTGAAATTCTGGCTCGATATGGGTGTTGACGGTTTCCGCGAGGATGTGATCACCTTCATTTCCAAGCCCGAGGGATTGCCGGATGACCACGTTATGCCCGCATCAAAAGGAATTCTGATGTTCAACCACGGCCCGCATCTTTACGAATATCTCGACGAATTCAAACGCGACGTTTTCTCCAAATACGACTGTATGACGCTTGCGGAGGCACCCATGGTTTCACCCAAAAAAGCGCTTGAATATATCACCGAGGACTCCTCGCAGGTGCTGGATATGATGATCCAGTTCAAAACGCAGGAGGCGGACTGCTTCTTCACCGATTTCCGCCATATGCCTTTCAGTCTGCGCAAGATGAAGCGCGCCTTCTCAATGTGGCAGAACGGTCTTGAAGGGAAGGGCTGGAATATGCTCTACATCGAAAACCACGACCATCCGCGAATGGTCTCAAGATATGGAAGCGAAAAGTACCCCGCCGAGAGCGCCAAAATGCTCTGTGCCATGTATATGTTTTTGAAGGGTACGCCCTTCGTTTATCAGGGACAGGAGATCGGAATGAGCAACTGGTATCCCGATGATCCCGCCATGTACGAGGACGTGCAGACGCGCTGGCAGTACGAAAATGTCGGCACGAAGCAATCCGCGAAGAAGCGTCTTGAACGCCTGTGGTACGGCTCACGAGACTCGGCAAGGACACCTGTGCAATGGGATGACAGTGAAAACGCGGGATTCAGTAAGGCGAAGCCCTGGTTCTACGTCAACGAGAATTACAAGACCGTCAACGTCAAAGCGCAGGAGACAGACGAAAACTCGGTGCTGAACTTCTACCGCAAGGCGATTAAGCTCCGCCGTGAGCTCAGCGCAGTGAAGGACGGCAGCTACACGGAGTATGGCAAGTCCTCATCTAAGGTCTATACATACGTCCGCGAGGATGAAAAGCAGAAGATACTCGTAGTTTGCTCGTTTAGCGAAAAGAATGTAAAATTCAAAGTGCCCAAGGGCTTTGACATCGGGGCAGCCGAGTTGATTTTGACCAATTATGAAACGAACGACGGCATGGTTTTGAAGCCCTATGAGACGAGGGTGTATTTATTGAATAAGTAAAGCTATTGATAAGGAGAATTAACGTGAAAAGAGTATATGATTTTTTGAAAAAAGCAGGTATTTACTACCTTGCAACCGTTGAGGGCGATCAGCCGAGAGTGCGCCCCTTCGGCACGGTCAACGAGTTTGAGGGCAAGCTCTACATACAGACAGGCAAGGTCAAGCCCACAAGCAAGCAGCTTGCGGCAAATCCCAAGGCGGAGATCTGCGCCTTCTGCGAGGGCGCGTGGATCCGCGTGGCGTGCGAGCTCATCGAGGACGACCGCTTTGAGGCAAAGAAGTCTATGCTGGACGCATACCCCAACCTCCGCGGCATGTACGACGAGAACGACGGCAACACACAGGTGCTCTATATGCAGAACGCTACCGCTACCTTCTGCGCGTTTGGTAAAGCTCCTGAAATCATAGAGTTTTAATCATGATTAAAGAACTAATGCACGATCCGATATTCCTCGCCGGGAAGTCGGAGGTCGCAACGAAAGAAGATTTGCAGGTCGCACAGGATCTGCTGGATACGCTGATGGCGCACAGAGAAAGCTGTGTCGGCATGGCAGCGAATATGATCGGCGTTCGTAAGCGTATCATCGCTTTTCTCGATGAGAGCGGACGAGCCCCTGCTTATACGGTGATGCTGAATCCCGAAATCGTAAAAAAGGACGGTGGATACGACACCGAGGAAGGCTGCCTGTCGCTTCTCGGCGGCCCTCGTAAGTGCAAGCGTTATAAGACCATCAAGGTGCAGTATCAGACCTTGGATCTGAAGACCCGCACGAAGAATTTTACCGGCTGGACGGCACAGATCATTCAGCATGAGGTGGATCATTGTAATGGGGTGTTGATATAAAGGTGATTCTGTATGAAAAAACACAAGTCTAATTTGCAAAAATTTCATGACGAAGGTGTGAGTTATTTAACGGATTACATATCTGCTATGGATGTTTGGAAAAGACAAGAGTTTTTTCTTAATTGCATCAAAGTAGTTGATAAAACTTTTCTTGATAGTATATCAATTGAGGATAAATTGAAACAACAGTTTTTTTCAGAAATTCTTCATTACGCATATCCAGTCTTGATTCAATATACATATACGAATGAGTTTGAACAGTTGCCAGCAGCGGTATTAGCAAAGCTTACTGAGGAATCCTTGAAAGAGTGTCGAACATTTTTGTCTGCTTGTCAACTTGTGGGGTGGTCTACATACTTACTTGAATTAGAGCGTCTTGGCATAGTCAAAATTAAAGATTTTCTTAACAAAAGCAAGATTTCTTTTCGACAAAAGAACCATCGCATAGAATTTATTGAATCAAAATTTATTCAGTACTATGAATCGATTATTAGTTCTCAAATTGAAAAGGATCCGCGATATAAAGAAACGCTTGACAACCGCGAACGTATTAAAGAGCGAATGAAGCATCTATGCTTTGTCTGGAACGAGCATTTTATAGGATATGATGGGGATCAAGAAGTAGAAAATTACTTTAACGATCTTGCATATTTGGATTCAATTAATGATAGTGAAGGGGATATGTATCCTAACGATGCGTTGTTCAATAATGTTTCTTACGGAACTTTTGTTAATAGCATAGTTGATTTGAGGGGATACGCCATTAAGCACATATATTTTGTCGATGTTTTGAAAAAAGATCATCCAGAACTGTTAACTGAAAACCTCTTTTATTTGATAAAAACAAAGGATGAACTTTTGAAATTAATTAAGGAAAACGGGTCGCTTTCAGAACAACAGTCGGAAGAAGTATTGAATATTCTTTCTCTGTCTTCGTTGAATAGAGAGTTGTTTTCTAATACTCAAGCTTCTTGTGTGCCGCTGATTAGGATTTCAGCAAACCAATATATTCATTCTTGCGCAGGATCTTTATATCACCCCTTTTCGTTTATGCTTGATAATTTGGCGTTGCTATATCCAAAAGCATGTAGTAGCAACCGCATGAAACGAGAGGGGATGTTCAGGCGGCAACTTTATGATATGTTGACTGAATTTCAGTGTATTGATCGTCAAATCGTCATTACTAAAAACGGGCAACGGTTGACCGATATTGATGCGACGATTATTGATCACGAAACGGGAGAAATAGGATTGTTTCAACTTAAATGGCAGGATCACACCTCATTATCTCCTAAATCATTGATGAGTAAATCCCGAAACTACACCAATGAAGTCATTGGCTGGATTGAAAAAATAACGGATTGGATTGAGAATAGTTCCGAAGCAGAGATTGCAAGTTTGTTTGGCGTTAAGGCGAGATTTATAGATAAGTCGAAAATTTATTTATTTGCTTTGGGAAGAGAGCATGGTAATTATTCTGGAACGGCTCCTAATACTCCTAATTGTGCTTGGGTACAGTGGTATCATTTTTTAAATTATATTCTAAGAGTCGGAAGAAAGAAATGCCGCCTCTCTGATATGCATAAAGACTTAAAAGCTGAGTCGCCACATGCTATTTCTCTAAAGCAAAAGCAGACAGTTTATAAGTATGGAAAATATCGATTCGTTTTATAGTTGTTACTTAATTGATAACTAATCTATTTTAACTTGACTTTCCCTCAAACTTGTGGTATTGTTGGTGTTACCAAACAAAGGAGGTAACGCAATGATACTACAAGCTTTAAAACTAAACAAAAAGGACGATTCAAACCCGAGCCATGTCGGTGATGAATCGTCCTTTGCTATTAAGGAGGTTTATGATGAGGGGAACAATTGATGAACTCTGGTACGGCAACGTCTCTCCCTTCGAGCAATGCACTCGTGGTGACAAACGGTTGAAGGAACTGCTGAAGCTGGTAGCCAGGAATCGCGAAGAGTTGGAGGGAACGCTCACGGACAAGCAGAAGGAAACGCTGGAGAAATTCGAGGAATGTATGAACGAGATGCACAGCATCACCGAGCGTGATGCCTTCTCCTACGGATTCCGACTCGGAGTGCGGCTGATGTCTGAAGCCTTCCTTCTGCCGATAGGGGAAGATGAGTGATCAAATCTCAAAATTTGATACGCAGTAGGCAAATAAAAGGTCGTTGATGTATTTGTGAAAATACGGTAATGCGAACTTTGTACCTCTGTTGTTTACACGAAACATACTTTCGTAAGCCCTACAAAAATCAAGAAAACTATTAAAAAGGCGGTTCTCAAGAACAGAGAACCGCCAAAATTTTATTAAAAAATGCCGAAAAACGTTATTAAGTGGTGAAATTTAAGAACTTTATGGTCTCGTATGTGGTCGTACCTGAAATTTCGGCGATTTTTCGCAGGAATAAAGATTGTAGTTAACACTTTGTACACATGAAAAAGCGAGAAAAACGGAGAAAACAAAAGAAAAGAGGAGATTCTTACGAATCTCCTCCTGGTCTGAGTGACAAGACTTGAACTTGCGGCCTCTACCACCCCAAGGTAGCGCGCTACCAGCTGCGCCACACCCAGATTTACAACATTGTGTATTATATCACAGGTTTTGTGTTTAGTCAAGTCTTTTTTTTAAAAAAATAAAATTTATTTTTTGATTTTTTCTTTTTTACTCTTGACAACTGATGTTTTGAGTGTTATAATATTCCCGTTGCACCGAAATGCATTATTTCGGGCCATTAGCTCAGTTGGTTAGAGCTACCGGCTCATAACCGGTCGGTCCTAGGTTCGAGTCCTAGATGGCCCACCAAGCTTAACGAAAATCGAACCTCGAAAGAGGGTTGGTTTTCGTTTTGTTTTTTATGAGATTTGTCCCCGACGTTACTGTCGGGGCTTTTTCTTTGTCCGCATTGGTACTTTGTGATTTGCTACGGTGACGGCTTTATGCCGCGAAATACTCTTGACAGGAGCAGGGGGTGTGATAGGCTGTTCTGCCAAAAGGCAACAAGAAAGCCCCTCGGGGCTTGATGTGTTGGCTATTTTATCCCTTTCACATCACACTCCCGAGAGGCTCGTGTCAAGAGTACCGTGGAATAAATCGTCAGCGTTACTGTTATACAAGCATTTGAAGTGTTATCTTTTAAAGTTTAGTGCCTCTTACGGAGTGTCTTTCTATCGGCATATTTACAACTTCCGTATAAAAAGAAAAGACCCGATTTTCATCGGGACTCGTTCTGAGTGGGCTATTCATATAAACCTCGAATTTGTCATTATAAAGCACAATCTCTTTTATAAGCGTGTTAATGAGTATTTCGGGGTCAAGTACTAAAGCTTTGAGATAATATTTTTCGATTTGCTCTCTGTCAAGAAGCACTGCTTGTTTGCTTTCTTCAATGAGGGTTTTACGCTCAAGCTCGGTCTGTTGTTCCTCAAGCTCGTTAAGTCTTTTCTGTGTGGTAGCTGTAAAAATACCTGCTTCAATAGCTTTCATAAGGTTGTTAGGAGCTGTATCTATTTGCTTTTTCTCTTTCTTAAGAATATTCAAGGTGGGATTATCTCGAAGATGTTTATCTTGTAAGCTCATAAGCGTATCTATTGCACGTTCAATATTTTCCTTTCTCTTAAGCTCTCCTAAAATGAATTCAACTACGAATTCTTCAAGGAGTTCTTTTTTTATCGTGGCCTTGGTGCAACCATTTTTGTGTTTTTTTGCGACCGTGACATTTATAATAAAACTTCTTCTCTTTTGTAAGTGATGTTCCGCTTTCGGCGCTAATAAGCTGTCCGCAATATCCACATTTAAGCTTGCCTCGGAGTAGATAGGCTGTTTGTACGATGCGAGATCCGGTCTTATTAGCATCAATCCTCGTTCCGTAAATGTTGACAGATGTTCTCTGTGTTGCAGATATAAGTGTTTTGCCGTTCCTATGCAATCTCTGTTTATTAACGGCTACCTCGGTGGCGTTTCTTCCAAATCTGTCAAGAGCGTATACAAGTACGATTTCCCACTTGGAATTCTTCTCGCAATCTGCAAGCATTTGCTGAAAGGCGGCTCTATTGTCATTCGTTCCCGTCATTGCTCTGTTGATGTAAGCTTCAACGATTTGAAGTCCGTTATCGAGAGCGTATTTTTGACAAACTGTAAGCTATCCTTCGATTGATTGTTCTGTTTGGCTGTTACTACTGTAACGTGCATAAATTACTGTTTTCATACTAAACTCCTTATTTTGTTTTATGCTTCGCAAGTGAAGCGCACTTCGCGCGAAGCGTGCCTTCGGCACGATATGTGGAACACTTAACTTCACTTTGCGCCAATGGCGCAATACTTCACTTGGGCGATAGTCCAAACTTCACTGTGGCAAAGCCGCAACTTCACTATTGAATTATACAAGGCTTACGCCTTGATTCACTTGATTTTTCCATTAAAATGTATTGCACTTAGATTGACATTTCATTTTCCACGATCTCAAACGCCCTTTCTTTAGTGAGAGGGCGTTTTTAAACATTAGAGCCCTGAAAGATAGATCATAGCAAGAATAAGCAGGGCATCGAGTGGAATATTCCCGTTTTCATCTTTATCATACAGCAGCATAAGCGCTATCCCGAGGAGTAAAAGGTCATCGCTTTTCAGATTTTCGGGGTCGAAAATGCTTTGCTTTTGCATCGGTTCGGTAGCTGCGACTTCAATCATTGGTTGTTCTGTTGCGTCGGGCAATAATGTTTCTTTAGCGTCCTCTTGACCGAGGATACCGAAGGGAGCAGATATGGGAGGGACTAATGGCGGTGCTTGCCTTGAAATGAGTGTTCTCCGCGGACGCATACTCGCTTGGGAAGTGTCGTTTAGTATCTTTTTTGTCGAATTATCATCGCTATTTTTTACAACGAGTGCTGTTCCTCCGTAATCGGGAGGCATTCGTCTTGAAGGGAAGCTTCTTGTGTACATAGTATCCCCCTTACAGTTGATTTAAAAGCTTATTCATATCCGCAAGCTTCATCATTTTCATCATTTTTATGAGATTATCCGCACTTTTGCGTCTTTCGGGGGAAAGGAATGGGCGCAGAGCCGAAATTAAGGCTATTCTTTCATCGTTTCCGGATCTTATTTTCGATATCAAGTTAGCAGCTTCGTGAGAGTCTTGTTTTTCTTGGTCTTGCTGCAATTCTGTCTGTGTATTGACGTTTGATCCCGACATTAAACCCTGCGCGACCTCCATGAGCCTTGACATTGCATCGGGGTCTGACATTACGTTTTGAACCATTTCGGAGAAATTACCGTCCATATATCCTCCTTACAGCTTGATCTTTTTCTCAAGCTCTTCTTTTTTTGATTGCGGGATCTTACTTAAATAGCTTTGTAGTTCCTTTTCCGACATTCCCATAAGCTTCCGCTTGATCATGGATGCATTATTCATCGCAATTCTTTTTTGCATTGGGCTTGCGCCGAGTGCGTCGGACAGCTGTGCTATTACTTCCTTTAGCTGCTCATTTGACATTGAGGAAATTTTATTTAAAGTGTTCTTATTGATCTCCATATTATCACCGTTCCTTGCTGGTAAATTTACAAATAAATGTGGTAATCGTTATTATTGTATGCTATAATGAAAAGAAGGTTACAAAAGGAGATAATTATGAGGCTTCTTGTATTTTCGGATTCTCACGGCAGGTGGGACAGATTAAAAACAATAATTGAGCGCTCCGACGCTGATGCGGTGCTGTTTTTGGGTGACGGAATAAAGGATTTTGACCGCATTGCTTCTGATTATAAAGGAAATGCAATGCTGATAGGCGTGAAAGGGAACTGTGACGGCTATGACGGCACTCCTGACGAACGCATTCTCACTCTTGACGGTGTTAAAATATTAATGCTCCACGGTCACACAAGGGGAGTGAAACACGGGCTTGAAGCGCTTGAAGCTTACGGAAGAATCAGGGAAGCCGATCTTATTCTGTACGGACACACACATGTGCCTTACACAAGATATGCTTCGGAATACGAGAAACCGTATTACGTTTTTAATCCGGGAAGTATTGGAGCTCACCGTTATGACGGGGCGAGCTATGGGTATATTGACCTTGTTAACGGAAAGATAGTATGTAACCATATGAAGTATGAAGAGGGATAATAGATGAAATTTATTTGTAAAAGAAATAATGGTGTAGCGATACTGATAACAGCTACTCTTGTTACAATAATCCTTGTATTGATCTCTTTGACATCATTTGACGTGTGGATAAGGGGCATTTGGGAAACAGCTGCCATGATTTTGGCTGTTGCTGTGATACAGATAAGCCAAAGGCACCTGTTTTCGTCATATGAATATATAATTGATCCGGAGGACGAGATCATTTATCGAAACCGTATTACCGTTATAAGAGTTGCAGGGTCAAAGAGGACATCGCTCTTCACGTTAGGGCTTGGCACGCTTTGCGCGGTGGTGCCATACAAAGAAAGAAAAAAACTGAAAAAGGAATACGGATCCCCGAAGGTACGTTACAGTTATTGTACCGATATTTTGCCCGGGGAAAGTTATGTACTTGTTTTTGACAGTGAAGGAGAAACGGCATTTGTACGTATTCAGTGCGATAATAATTATGCAGCGGAGCTTCAAAAACGCATGGGAGTATAAAAAAGTCGGATTTTGGTGTAAAAACTATTGAAATGTTGACTATATGTGTGTTATACTGTAAAAAGGTATATTATTTTATTCTCCCCTTATATATTTTTCGGAGGACGGTATGGAAAGAGTATCCAAAATCAACTACTATCTTGATATAGCACAGACAGTGGCGAAGAGAAGCACTTGCCTTCGCAAACATTACGGCGCAATAATAGTAAAGGACGATTCTATCGTTTCAACCGGTTATAACGGTGCACCGAGAGGAAGAAAAAATTGCTCAGACCTTAATTACTGTATGAGAGACAAGCTCAACATTCCTCGAGGTGAACGGTACGAGATGTGTCGCTCCATACACGCTGAAGCCAATGCCATCATTTCAGCATCACGCGAGGAGATGATAGGCGCAACTCTGTATATGGCTTGTATCGATCCTAAAACAGGAGAGCTTACATCGGGAATGTCGAGCTGCGCTATGTGTAAAAGACAGGTTATCAATGCGGGTATTGAAAAGGTTATCGTAAGAGATACGCCGGACGAATACCGCATAATCAACGTTTCGGATTGGATAGAGGATGACGACAGCTTAAGCGGTCAATTCGGATATTAACCGATAAGTTGTGACTGGGCCCGAGAACATATTTGCTCGGTGCTTGAAGGTGAATGATGATAGAGATAAATGTTGCGGATGTGCTTGACGCAGATGATCTTTCGTATATTGAAAGTTCTTGCTTCAGCGCTCCATGGAGCAAAAACAGCATCGAAGAAGCCTTAAATGACTCAAATTACTTGTTTATCAAGCTTGTTTGTGACGGAAAAACCATCGGGTATGGCGGTATAATGACGGTGCTTGACGAAAGCGACGTAGTTAACATTGCGATTCTGTCGGAGTATCGAGGAAAAGGCTATGGGAAAATGCTTCTGACCCGTCTTGAGACTGAAGCGAAAATTAAAGGTGCTGTGCTTTTGCACCTTGAAGTAAGACAGAGCAATCGTGTAGCAATCGGTCTATACGAGGGCTTTGGATTTGAAATCGACGGACTAAGGAAAAAATATTACAAAAAGCCGCAGGAAGATGCGGTGTTAATGACTAAAAAGATATGAAAATACTGTCAATTGAAAGCTCCTGCGACGAAACCTCGGCGGCTGTCGTCGAAATGGGAGAAGAAAGAAAAATACTGTCAAATATAGTTGCATCACAGATAGCAACACACGCTCTTTACGGCGGAGTCGTCCCCGAAATAGCAAGCCGTGCTCACAGTGAGGCAATATCCGGGGTTACCTATGAGGCTCTTGAAAGCGCCGGTGTTACACTCGACGATATAGACGCCATAGGCGTTACAAACCGTCCGGGACTTATCGGAGCTTTGCTTGTTGGTGTGAATTTTGCTAAATCTCTTGCGATATCAAGAGGGATCCCGCTTGTTCCCGTACATCACATCAGGGGACATATCGCGGCAAATTACCTTGTTTATCCAAATCTTGCGCCTCCTTTTCTTGCCCTTGTAGTGTCCGGAGGTCACACCTCGATCATAGAGGTTAAGGATTATAATACCTTCAACACAGTTGGCAGAACCAAGGACGATGCCATGGGGGAAGCCTTTGATAAAGTTGCGAGAGTTATGGGCATACCGTATCCGGGCGGAGCGGAAATGGATAGACTTGCATCCCTTGGCGATAAAAACGCCTATAAGTTTCCATCTGCAGCGCTTCACGACGGTAGCCTGGACTTTTCATTTAGCGGACTTAAGACAAATATTATAAATTTGCTTCACAATATGGAGCAGAAGGGCGTTCCTTATCCCAAGGAAGATATTGCGGCATCGTTTACCGCATCGGTGCTCTCCTCGGTAGAAAAGAAGCTTGGAGAGGCAATAAAGGAATATCCGTACGGTAAGCTGGTCTTAGCGGGCGGAGTTTCTGCCAATTCACATTTGAGGGGATGCCTCGAGGCTTTTGCGAAGAAAAACGGCATGGAGTTTTTCGTTCCGCCAAGAAGCCTTTGCGGAGATAACGCCGCCATGATAGGCGCGCAGGCATATTATGAGTATATAAACGGTGTAAGAGCCGATTCATCGCTCAACGCTTATGCGGTAAGCGAATAAATGCAATTATTAAGGAGAAAAACAAATGGCAAATTACGAAAATCAAATCAAAGAAGCTGTAACCAAATATGAGGCTCTGCTTCGCTCACAGCTTGAAAGAGTTGAGAAGATAAATGCAGCGGGAGACGCTGTGGATTATTCCAAATTGGATAAGATCGTAATCGGTGTATGCGGCGGAGACGGAATCGGACCGATCATTACCGACGCGTCGAAAAAGGTGCTTGAGTACCTTCTTGCAGATGATGTTAAGGCGGGAAAGATCGAATTTAAGGTGATCGACGGTCTTACCATCGAAAACAGAGTAGCTCATATGCAGGCGATTCCTGATGATGTCATGGAGGAACTCTATAAGTGCGACGTTATCCTCAAGGGACCGACCACAACTCCCCGTGCGGGCGATCCTTGGCCAAATATAGAGAGCGCAAACGTTGCAATGAGAAAGAAACTCGATCTTTTTGCAAACGTACGTCCCGTTAAGGTTCCCGACAAGGGAATCGATTGGACCTTCTTCCGTGAGAATACCGAAGGCAGCTATGCTGTCGGCTCTCAGGGCGTAAACGTAACCGACGATCTTGCACTCGATTTCTGCGTAACGACCACAGAGGGCTGTAACAGAATCGCACGTCTGGCTTATGATTATGCAAGAAAGAACGGTAAGAACCGCGTTTCCATAGTTACAAAGGCGAATATTATTAAAACAACCGACGGTAAGTTCCTCCGTCTTTGCGAAGAGGTTGGTAAGGAATATCCCGAGATCGAGACAGACAACTGGTTCATCGATATTATGACAGCAAAGCTTGTTGATGAGAAGAGACGCACCGCATTCCAGGTGTTTATTCTTCCCAATCTTTACGGTGATATCATTACTGATGAGGCAGCAGAATTCCAGGGCGGCGTAGGTACTGCAGGATCTGCTAACATCGGTAAGAAATACGCTATGTTCGAGGCAATTCACGGTTCTGCTCCCCGTATGATCGCAGAGGGCAGAGGCAAGTATGCAGATCCTTGCTCAATGCTTCGTGCAACAGTTATGCTCCTTTCTCATATCGGATATCAGGCAGAGAGCGACCGCCTTGCAAGAGCTCTCGATATCTGTATGTTTGAGGACAAGAAGCTCGTTATCACGGGCCGCGATACAGGTGCGACCTGCGAAGAGTTCACAAACTACGTAAACGAAACCTTAAAAAATCTTTAATATAGCGAATAAGTAAAGAAAGGAGACGGCAAAATGAGTATCAAAAGCGTATATGTTGCAGGTACAAGATCAAAAAGACTTCCGAGATACTTCCGCTGTCTCCGTGAATGTCTGATGAACGGCGAGGTGAAGATCAGCTCCGCAACTTTGGCACAGATGCTGGATATCACTCCCTCTCAGGTTCGCGCAGATCTGAATGAATTTGCGGGCGCGGGAGTTCAGGGATACGGATACAGTGTAAAGCATCTTTATACCGATATAAGCCGTGAGCTCGGTGTTGCCGATGGTCTTACTGCAGTTATTGTGGGCAAATCGACTCCGGAGCATAACTACCTAATAGAAAAGCTGGAGGGCAGAGGGATCACGGTCACCGACATAATCACTCTTGACGAAAGAACCTATGACAGACTTGTGGGTATAAAGGCGGATATTGCGGTAATTACCGAGTGCCACGATTTTCCCATGCTTATCAAGGCTCTTTCAGCGTCAAAGATCAGAGGCGTCTGGAATATGACACAAAAGGATATCGAGCTTGACGTGCCGGTGTTGAACCTTCCTATAGGCGATATCATTATGGGCCTTATGTGCGAGGTCAGATACAATGAAAGAAAGGGAGAAGGCAAATGAAGTATGCCGTAATATTCAAAGACGGCGCGGTATGTCTTCCGACAGCGGCGCTTCTTGCGTGCGACGATATTCTGCAAATACGTTTTCTTATGCTTCTCTCCTACGACAGAGCTCTATGCGATGCCGACGATGCAATGCTCGCGGAACAGCTTGGCTGCACACAGGAGGAGCTTGAAAATACTGTTTCCTCGCTTAGAAAAAAAGGACTCCTTGAGCCCGAGAAAAAGCTTGTTCCCACGTCTGAGACCAAAAATCTCACGGGCGAGACCATTGCGCAAAAGATATCCGAGAATAATGCGCTCAAGCAGCTTATAGAGGCTTGTGAAGCCCTTTGCGGAAAGGTGTTTACGCCTACCGACGTCTCAAAGCTTGTGTCGCTTAATTCGACATTGGGGTTTGACTGCGATACGCTTTATCTTATGTTCTGCTACTACTATGAGAAGCTTGATGCTACCGATCGAAAGATGAGCGTGAGCTATCTCGAAAGAAGCGCGTACTCTCTTTATAATCAGGGAATATGCACCACCGATCAGCTTCAAAAGTACATAAAGGACAGCGAAAGACGTAACAGTTCAAAATATAAGCTGGCAAAAATGTTTGACATGGGCGACCGCCCGTTCACAAAGAAGCAAAAGACCTTTTTTGAAAAATGGCTTAACGAATGGGGAATGCCCATCGAGCTTATAGAATGCTCCTATGAAATATCCGTAAATAATACGGGCAAGGCGTCTTTGGAATATATGTCGAAGATACTTTCCGATTGGCACGACAGCGGTATCACAAGCGTTGAACAGGCGGAAAAAGCATCCGATGACTTTAAAAAATCAGACACGTACGTCGCAAAATTTAAAGAAAAAGAATCAAAATCCGATAAAAACGACGGCGTAAGCTTTAACACAGAGGAGTTTTTTGAGAAGGCGTTAAAGCGAAGCTATGCTATAATGAATTCGGCAAATAACGGAGAAGGAGGGGATTAAATGGGATTCAGCAGAGAAAATTACCGCAGAATAAAGCGGGAATATGAAGGTAAGGCTTTAAGGGCTCAGGAAGAAGCTCAAAACAAAAAGCGTGAGCTTGGTATCCGTTATCCCGATATAAGAGAAATCGATGACCTCCTTTCTATGACGGGACTTAAAATATTTGAGGCGACCGTAAGGTACAAGGATGAAAAGCTCGAAAGCGAGCTTGCAAAAATCAGGCTTGAAAGTGAAACACTGCAAAAAAAGAGAGCCTCTCTCATGAAAACGTACGGTATTCCCTCGGATTATACCGATGTTAAATATGAATGCAATGAATGCTCGGACAGCGGTTTTGTAGATATAAATATGTGCCGTTGTATGAAGGAAAAGCTTGTTCTGGCGGGATATGAAAGCTCGGGAATAGGTACGCTTATCAGAACAAAGACCTTTGAAAATTTCAATCCCGGATTGCAGAAGGACAAAAATGCTGCGTCCAACGCCGAAATGATATCATCGTTCTGCAAAAAATATGCAGATAGCTATGAAAACAGCTCCCCAAATCTTCTTTTTATAGGCGGAACCGGTCTTGGAAAAACTCATCTGTCTGCCGCAATAACAGGGAAGGTGATATCCAGAGGATACGACGTCATTTGCGAGACCGCTCAAAATCTTTTCTCTGCTTTTGAATATGAAAGATTTGGGCGCTCATATAATCGTGATGAAAATGAGGATAACCGAACTGAAAGATATTTCGATTGTGATCTTCTCATAATCGATGATCTCGGAACCGAGATGACTAATCAGTTTACTGTTTCTTGCCTATACAACATTATAAATTCAAGACTCAATAAAGGGAAAACCGTAATTATAAACACCAATCTTACCCGTGACGATCTGAAAAAACGCTATTCCGACCGAATCACCTCGCGACTTTTCGGAGAATTTCTTCCCGTTATGTTCATGGGAAGGGATATGCGTGAATTAAAGCTTGATTGAAAGGGAATATAATATATGAAGATTGCAATTGTAACAGGTGCGTCCTCGGGACTCGGTAGGGAGTACGTGAGGGTTATTGCCGAAAAATATACCGATATTGAGGAAATATGGGTTGTGGCACGTCGTACCGACCGTCTGAATGAGCTGAAGGAAAAGTACGGAGAAAATAAGATATTTCCCGTATCCATCGATCTGACAAAGGACGAAAGCTATAAGACATTGTCGGATATGCTTGAGAGCGAAAAGCCGGAAATAAGGATATTGGTAAATAATGCGGGATACGGAACCCTTGGTGATTTTGACACTATGGAAACGGCATCTCAAACAGGCATGATCGACCTTAACAACAAGGCGCTCACCGCAGTTACTTCCGTTTCACTTCCGTATATGACAAGAGGTAGCTTTGCAGTAAACGTATGCTCCATCGCTTCCTTCGCTCCGAATCCCAGAATGACGGTATATTGTTCCACGAAGGCTTACGTGCTTTCTTTCTCGAAATCTCTTCGTTTCGAGCTTAAGAAGAAGGGAATTAACGTTCTTGCAGTTTGCCCCGGTCCCATGGATACAGAGTTTCTTCCCGCGGCAGGTATTGAAAAAGGGGCTTCTCATACGTTCGATACCCTTCCCAGAGTCAATCCTGCAATGGCTGCCGAAAGATCGCTCCGTCATGCATCAAAGGGTAGGGGAATATACACTCCCAGAGCGTTTTTTAAGCTATACCGCTTCCTTGCGAAGGTGCTCCCTCACGGTATTGTAATGCATATGTCGAAGACTTAATGGATCAATTTCGCGCAAACGATTGACAAAACTGAAAAAATAGTATACAATAGTACTGTAAATAAGACATCATCTTTTCGCTTTGAAAGGAGAAAGACCATGGCAGACGAACTTTTTAATGAAGAAATTTTCACTTTAACCGACGAGGATGGCAACGAAAAGCAGTTTGAGCTTCTCGGAAGCCAGGAGATCGACGGAAATACTTACCTTGCACTTGTGCCCATTGAGGATAATGATAACGAGGAATACGTTATTCTCAAGGTTGAGGACGATGAGGAAAGCGGCGAGGAAATTCTGGTTACCATCGATGATGACGATGAATTTGACCGTGTTGCCGATTTCTTCAACGACGAGCTCTTCGGAGAGGTCGACTACGACGAGGAATAATACCTTTCCTGCTTAGTGCGTGATAGTCAGGCTGTTAAAACCTACAAGAGATAAATGGAGCTTTTTCTTCGTGCTCAGGGTATGCAGGCCTCCTCGCCTCACCTGCTTATGTCACGTGAGACCGAGACGTTGGAAGCACAAGCGACACGAGAGGGCACCAACCTGCACAGGCGGGTTTCTCAATGGTCGTCTACACGGCTCGGCGGGGTACATTTTAATAACGAAAGACCGCGGTTATCCGCGGTCTTTTTGTATTTATATAACGAACCAGTATACGCAAATGAATTGCAGAACGCTTCCGAGAAGGGCAAATAGGTGAAAAATAAAATGGAAGTATTTTTTCTTCTTGCCTATGCCGTAGATCACAGCTCCGATTGTGTACGCGATGCCACCAGACAAAAGGTAAATGAACGCTCTGATCGGCAGAGCCTTGAATATCGTATCGCCTGCGAGAAATATTGACCATCCCATTCCGATGTAGCAGATCATTGCGAATTTTGAGTATGCCTTAAGGTCGATCGAGGTCAATACCGCGGCGATTATTCCAAAGCCCCATACGATAACAAAAATTATCCAAGCCCACTTTTGCGATATCTCGCTGACGGAGCAGAGAAGTATGGGGGTGTAGGTTCCTGCGATGAGCAAATTTATCGTCGAATGGTCAATTATTCTCATGACCTGCTTGGTTATTCCCGGCTTCACCGCGTGATATACGCTTGATGCGGCGTAGAGTATTATCATTGAAGCGCCGTATATTGCCGCGCCTGTGACTGCCCACGCATCATCCGATGATGCCTTGATCACCGAGAGAATAAGGGCTACGATCCCGAAAACCGCACCTATGGCGTGTGAAATGCTGTGAAGAAGCTCCTCTGTTTTTGAATAGGTCGGAAAGGGGCGGTCTGACAGTTTTGTTCTCTTCATATTTTACCTCGCGATTACCGAAATTACAAAACATAATTATGGATATTATGATATCACATTATGATGCTTTTGTCAAGAGGCGCATCAAAATGTTTTTTATGTGGCTTAAAATGTAATAAAACGATTGACAAAACGGTCAAAAAGCGGTACAATAACTATGTATGGAAAAATAACTTCTACGGAGGCAAACAATGGATCAAAACAAATTAAAAGAACTGAAGCTCAAGAGTGCCGAGATCAAGCTTGGTGCACTTGAGGGTGTTTACAGCGCAAGCTCGGGACATCCCGGCGGATCGCTGTCCATTTCAGACATTCTCGCATATCTCTATTTTGAGGCAATGAACGTAAAGGCAGACGACCCCAAGTGGGCAGACCGTGACCGCCTCGTTCTTTCTAAGGGACACACAGCTCCCGGTCTTTATGCTGCACTTGCGGCTAAGGGCTTTATTCCTAAGGAGGATCTTAAGACTCTCCGTCAGGCAGACAGCTATCTTCAGGGTCACCCCGATATGAAGCACACCCCCGGTGTTGATATGACAACCGGTTCTCTCGGCCTCGGTATCTCCGCGGCTTGCGGCATGGCGCTTTCCGCTAAAATCACCGGCAAGAGCTACTACACCTACGCTATTCTCGGCGACGGTGAGTGCGAAGAGGGACAAGTTTGGGAGGCGGCAATGTTCGCTGCACACAAGAAGCTCGACAATCTCTGCATTTTCGTTGACTTCAACGGTCTCCAGATCGACGGCCCCGTCACCGAGGTCGTTGACCCCACCCCCATCGACAAGAAGTTCGAGGCGTTCAAGTGGAACGTTATCGTAATCGACGGCCACGATATCGAGCAGATCGACGCGGCTGTAAAGGCAGCTCACGCTTGTGAGGGCAAGCCCACCGCTATCGTTTGTAACTGTGTTAAGGGTAAGGGCGTTTCCTTCATGGAAAACAACGTTAAGTGGCATGGCTCTGCTCCCAACAAGGAGCAGTACGAGCAGGCTGTAGCTGAGATCAACGCCTACATCGAGTCTTTATAAGTGAGGTAACAAATAATGGCAGATAAGATAGCAACAAGAGAAGCGTACGGCGACGCTCTCGCAGAATTCGCCGCTAAATACGACAAGCTCGTGGTACTTGATGCGGACCTCGCAGAAGCAACCAAAACAATAAAGTTTAAGAAGGCTTGTCCCGAAAGATTCTTCGACTGCGGTATCGCAGAGGGCAACATGGTAAGCGTTGCGGCAGGTCTTGCAACAACGGGTCTTATCCCCTTCGCAAGCACTTTCGCTATGTTTGCGGCAGGCAGAGCATATGAGCAGATCAGAAACTCGATCGGTTATCCCCATCTTAACGTTAAGATCGGTGCTACCCACGCGGGAATCACCGTAGGTGAGGACGGCGCTACACACCAGTGTCTTGAGGATATCGCAACAATGCGTACTATCCCCGGAATGACCATCATCAACCCCGCGGACGCTGTTGAGGCAAGAGCAGCTGTTGAGGCTGCAATTCTTCACGACGGTCCCTGCTACCTCCGTTTCGGACGTCTTGCAGTGCCGGTGATCAACGATGCTGACTACAAGTTTGAGCTTGGTAAGGGCATTACTATGGCAGACGGTAAGGACGTTACCATTATTGCAACCGGTATCATGGTTGCAATGGCTCTGGAAGCAAAGGAACTTCTCAAGGCAGAGGGAATTGATGCAAGAGTTATAAACATCCACACCATCAAGCCTCTTGACACAGAGCTTGTTCTTAAGGCTGCGGCAGAAACAGGCGCGATTGTTACAGCTGAGGAGCACAACATAATCGGTGGTCTCGGCTCTGCGGTTGCTGAGGTTGTATGCGAGAACAATCCCGTTCCCGTAGTAAGAGTTGGTACAAAGGACACCTACGGCCGTTCCGGTAAGGTTCCCGCACTTCTCGAGATGTACGGTCTTACACCCGCAAATCTTGCGGCTCAGGCAAAGAAGGCAATTTCTCTTAAGTAATTAATATCGAGGATCCGTCGAAACTCGGCGGATCCTGTTTTTTTTGTTTGTCGGATAAAAAACATACATATAAATTTACAGATAAGTAAAAAAATAGGTTATTTACGCTTATTGACAAATACTTATATCCATTGTATAATTGTTATAACTGTAAAAATAGCTTGAAATGGAGGAAATGAAGTGAAGGGAAAAAGAATAACGTCTTTCGTTCTGTCACTTATCATGTGCCTTTTAATAATTCCTGTTTCCGCCGGGGCTGAGAGCACTTTAGCTCTGTCGTTTTCTTCCTCAGCAGGTGATAAGGATGAGGTTAAGCTCGGAGAAACCATAACCTACACGGTGGGGGTAACGAGCAACGAGGAAGGATTTGTAGGAACGTTTTATTTTGAAGCGTCAAAAAATTTGACCTACGTAAGCGCAATGCTTATGGGTAAAGAATTTGAAGCAAAAAAGGTAACCGCGGGCGACCATAAGGGAGCTTACGCCATATTTTTTGTCGGTGATCTTTATGAGGATACCACAGATAATATATGTACGATAACCTTTAAGGTTACAAACGACGGAGACACTGTGGTAAAGCTTGTTCCTTACGAGCTTACAAACGGCGAGAAGATGCACGACGTCACGGTTTCGGATCCGACACAAGTTATTGCGGTTGAAAAGCTTACAAGTCCCATAATTAAAACCGACGAATTGCCCGAAGCCGTAATGCAATATGAATATTCGGTAAAGCTTGAGGCTGACAGAACCGAGTTTGTTAAGTGGCGGCTTGTAAGCGGAGAATTACCTGAAGGACTTGCGTTGTCTGAAGACGGCACTATTTCTGGAGTCCCCGAGGAGTTTGGCGAATTTACGTTTAAGATCAGAGTCAAGCTTTTGAACAAGCTTGATTCAAATGCCAAGACTTACGTGCTTAACGTTCTCGAAAAGCCGAGAAAACTCGAGCTTTCGGAGGAAAGCAAATATACCGTTGACGCCAATAACTATTTGACGGGTGTTGTTCAAAAAACGACCCTTGAAGATCTGCATAATAACTTCAAAAACGTTGAGTATATCAAGGTGTTTGACGGAAAGGGAAAAGAGGTAACGTCTTCTTCCGCACTTATAGGAACGGGATACACAATATCGCTTATGCACGGTGATGAAACCGTACATACGGTAACCGTTGTCGTTAAGGGCGACACAAGCGGTGACGGAAAGATCGGCACACTCGACTATCAGCGTATCCGCGCACATTACCGTAAGACACTCGTGCTTGAGGGAGCTTATCTCTTGGCGTGCGATACGAACGGAGACGGAAAGGTCGGAACTCTCGATTATCAGCAGGTAAGAGCGCATTATCGCGGTAAGTTCGATCTGTTTACTTGAGAAAGACGAAGGAAGGAATTGAAATGAAAAGAATAATCTCAGTTTTGCTGTTGTCATTATTTGTTATAATAGCGGTTGCGTTTAACGTAAGCGCAGCGAGTGATTTCGGTATATACGTTACGGGAAAAGAGGTCGTAAACGAAGGTGAGACGTTAGAATATGTAGTAACGGTCAATAAGGTGTCCTTTGAGGGTGGACTGATAGGATTTGATATTGAGCTCAGCTACGATCCCGATTTTTTTACTCTTGAATCGGTAGTTGGAAAGGCTCCCGAAACTTGGAACGCAGACTTCGATTCCACCGAAATCGGTAAGGTGTACCTATATCCCGCAGAGGAGGACGGCGATGCCGCAAATTCTATCTCGGGCGACGGAAAGGTAAGCTATACGCTCACCTTCAAGGTGCTCGATGAGCCCAAGACCGATAATACTGTTATCAAAGTGGTCAGCGCTTCGGGTAATACCCCCGATTTTGACTCCACCGAAAACGGAACTTTGGGTGAAGTTAATGTAGTTCTTCAGAAGCAACTTTCCTCCCCCACTGACCTTACCTTCATTGATGGTGTTGCATCTTGGGAAAAGGTCGAAAATGCCAAGGATTACTCCGTACAGCTTTATAAGGATGGCAAAAAGATCGGCGGTGCGACTACTGTCGCAGGCGATTCCAAAGATTTTTCCGACGTTATAAAGAAGAACCTCGGCGGTGCTTACACCTTTACCGTTAAGGCAAATCCCAAGAGTGAAGCCTTTTCAGCAAGTACAGTAGTTGAGTGCGCGGAGCCCTATAATTACAGAGGTGCTCTTTCAAAGCCCACTATAGCTGTTATGACCGACAGAATAAAGGGTAGCGTGACCTATGTAATCAGTGATGATAATATAGACGGAGTCGTCGGAAGCTACATAATTAGAGTGTATGAGAGCGGAAAAGAAGAACATCTTTATGAAATCGCTGGAATAACCGAAAAGGGTTCCGGTACTATTACGAAGCCTCTTGCGGGCGGTAACAGTTACGATTTTACCGTTGAAGCGATATCTGCAGACAACAACCCCGATACAGGAAATGCATCCAGCGGAGAAAGTAGCAGAGCAAACATAAACTACGATACCATAATCGGAATCGCTGTTACCGGAATGCCTCTCCTCGAATACATAGAGGGCGATACGCTTAACCTTTCTTCACTTGTTGTAACCGTAACGTTTGCTTCGGGCGACGAGACCCCCGTATCACTTAAGGATTTCGAAAAATACGGTATCGTTACCTCAATGAAGCATAACGCCGACCTTACTCTGTCTATGGACGGCAGAAAGATAATCGTAACTCTCGGAAGCTACACGGCAGAGCAGGAGATCACCATTGTGGTTGAGTCGGGTGAGTGCAAGCACGAGGGTGCAACGACCGACGAGTACCTCGAGCCTACGTGTGGGGCGCCCGGTTACAATCAGACTGTATGTAATATCTGCGGCGCGGCTATTATTAAGACGGAAATTCCCGCAACAGGAAACCATGAGTTCTCCGATTGGGAATGGCTCTTCAAGCCCACCGAGACTATAGATGGTATGCGCTATCACAAGTGTAAGATGTGCGGATTCGATCAGACCGAGAAAATGTCCTATGATGAATATATGGCATCACAGACTAATCCTCCGGTAACCACCGATCCTCCCGTAATTACTACCACTCCCGAAGAGAGCACGGGTGTTGAAACAACTACAAAGCCTCAGGCAGAAAACTATCTTGGCGGACTTGGAAATATTGGTAAGATATTCCTTTACGTTCTTATTGCCATTTTTGCAATTATAGTACTTTTCATTATCATTGCTATATGGGCAGAGAGCCGCAGAAGCAGAAGAAGACGCTCACATAGGAGGGCAAACCGTTCTTCGAGCGCGCGTGCTAATTACAATAACACAAACAGAAGAAGATAATACCAAACGGCAGAGAAGCTTGCTTTCTCTGCCGTTTGCTTCTTTCAAAATAGTCTGGTTTTTTGATATGTAAATTTAAAAGTGTCACCTTGCACAAAAAAACAAGTCTAAAATTTGTGCAGTATGACATGGTTTGGGGCGTGTTAATTTGGGGTGTATTATTGACTTTTTCTTTTCAAAATGGTACAATATTAACACAAAGTGACGTCCTTTTGATGCCCTGGCAATTTGGTGTAAGACCGCTTTGCCGAATGATTTATTTTGGAGGAAAACATAAAAAGAATACTTGCGTTTCTTCTTGCTCTTATAACCGTTGTGCACTTTTGCATGTACGGCAAAGAAGGAAGATAAGACCGGTGTAGTAACTACCGGTCCCGATGCAACAATACCTGAAGCAACTACACCCGAAATAACCACTCCCGGAATCACTGAATACGTTCACTTGCTTGCCGAAAAGGATTACAATGGTAAGGAATACCGTGTGTCCGGACATGACGGATATCTCAAAAAAGAGATCTTTGTTCCCGAAGAGTCTGCAGATCCCATCGCAAACTCCGTGTGGGTACGTAACCAGACAGTTCAGGATCGGTTTGACTGTGTGATCAAGCCTCGTTACGGAGCTACCGGTTCCTCGATCCATGCTCACGCAAATGAGGTTGCAGGTCTTATCCTCACGGACGCTGATGAGCTCGATATTATTAACACTTATATCTGCTCCATCGGTCCCATCGTAACACAGCAGCTTCTTCTCGATTGGACTCAGTTCGAGTACACATGTCTTGATGGTTCATGGGGGACCCAGACCATCAACGACTAGTTTATGCTCGACGGACACCTCTACACTCCCGTTGGTTCCGCAAATATGACCTCTCTTCTCTATACAATGCCTGTTCTTATGAACAAGAAGCTCGCAGATACCTATGAGATCTACGACAAGGTTATAGAAACCATTCAGAACGAAGATTGGACCTTCGATTATTTCAACAAACTTATTGCTGAAATTGGCTATGAGGACGTAGACGACGAGAACGGTCCCATAACAGGAGACCTCTACGCTTCCCAGGGTGAAGGTCTTACCATTCTCGATATGTGGCAGTTCGCATTAGACATTCCTATGCTTGAGCACGACGACGAAACCGTTCTTAAGTTTGCTTGGGGACAGGGCGACTACAGAGAAAAGCTCTCTACAGCGGTTGATATGGTTCTTGATCTTTACTGCGAGAACCCCGGCGCTATGGGACATTTCGGTAACTCCGGAAATCACATCGTTGGATTTAAGTCTGACAAGGCTATCTTTACTCAGGTTAGATTCATGGACGTTTTCAACACCATCAAGGATATGGATAGCACCTACACCGTTCTTCCTTGGCCTAAGTTTGATGAGCACCAGGAAAAGTACCTTTGCGGTATGGGAGATAACTATACTCAGATGTGTATGCCTATAACAGTTCCCGATTCCGAGTTTGTTTCCATCATCACCGATGCTCTTCATATGTTGAGACTTACAACGAAAGAGTTGCGGGAATCGTAACCGCGTACCGAGAGAGTGCAAAGAACTAATGATTAGGTTTATACACCCCAACAAAATACCTACAAGGTTCGGAAAGTATTGTCAGGTTTTATTGCATAACAGTACTTCCCGTTTTGTAATATTGAATTTATTTATGCCGGATGACAGAAGGAGATAAAAATATGATAAACACCAGAATTTCCGCAGGCTTCAACAAGGTAAGCAAGATATGCACCTGTTGTAACGTTACCGACATCAAGCTTTGTATGTCTAAGAACGAGGGCGAAAGTGCCGTTATTTCCATCCTTTCCGACAAGGATATAAGCGGTGCTTACCTTGAGATCGTTAAGGGTCATGAAGGCTTTACGGTAGAATTCGAAAAAGAGTACTTCATTACCTGTAACGGCGAGAGCTGGCCCGATGCGATGGCTCCCGTAGACAAATTTGACCTTAAGGCTAACGAGCTTACAAACGTTCTTGTTCGCTTTACAACCGTTAGCGCTACCGAGGCAGGAAAATATTGCTTCACTATTGCTCTTAAGGACGGCGAAGGAAACACGCTGTTTGACTACACAGCAAGAATCAAGGTTTGGAACTTCGCTCTTCCCGAGAATTATACCGTTAACACCGCGATGAGCGTTATCCACGACTTTATCGCAGATAAGCACGGTGCTATCACCCCGGAGGAAAAGACAGAGCTTTACATTAAGTACTACGAATTCCTTCTCAAGTACAGAGTTTCTGCATACGATCTTCCTTACGATGCCCTTGACGAGAGAGCGGACAAATATATGTCCGACCCTAGAGTTACCTCTTTCGTGCTTAACAGCTGGGCAGATGACGAGACCCTGAAGAAATATCAGGCAAAGCTGTCCTCCAACCCCGAATGGATCAAGAAGGCTACCTTCTATCCCGTTGACGAGCCCCTTAATATGGAGCATTTGGGAAGACTTGCTTCAAGATGCTATCACCTTGAAGCGCTCTGCCCCGACATCAGACGTACCTCCCCCTTCTTTGTGGACTACAGAGTAAATGCAACCACGGACCAGCTCGATATGCTTATCGACATATGCGATCTCCTTTGTCCCAAGCTCACTTGCTTCAACGACGAGTTCTTCTATGACGGACCCGGCTATCACAACCCCGATCTTCTTGCTGAAAAGGGCTCCTTCCAGTCCCGTATGGACAAGGCAAAAGAGAACGGCAAGCAGGTATGGCAGTACGTATGTTGGGAACCCGGCAAGCCCTACGTTAACCTTTACGTAAACGAAAGCGGTCTTGACCACCGTATCCTCTTCTGGCAGCAGCACATGGTAGGCGCTACAGGCTTCCTCTATTGGAGCTCTACTTGGTGGAAGGACGTAGCAGATCCTTGGGAAAGCATGGTTACTGTACCGTGGCTCTCCTACGACGTATTTGGCGACGGCTCCCTCCTTTACAACGGAAACAAGGTCGGTATCGACGGTCCTTGTGCTTCTGTTCGTCTTGAGGCAGTAAGAGACGGTATCGAGGACTGCGAGATGTTCCTTCTTGCAGATAAGGCTCTCGGACGCGAGTGGGTACTCAACAAGATCAAGGCGGTTACCTCTGATCTTAAGACATATACCGAAAGCGGAGATTTCTTCACCGCAGTACGAAACGAGATCGGAAATGAGCTTGAAAAGGCTCTGAATAAATAATTTTGGAGGTAAATTATGATCAATACCAGAATTTCCGCAGGCTTCAACAAGGTTCAGGAAATCTGCACCTGCTGCAAAGTTACCGACATCAAGCTTTCAATCGCTAAAAACGAGGCGGAAAGCTGTGTTATTTCGATTCTGTCCGATAAAAAGATAGAAAATGCAAAAATTGAGGTCGTAAAGAGTAACGACGGCTTCACCGTCGAGATCGAAAAGGAGCATTTCATCTCCTGTAACGGCGTAAATTGGCCCGATCCTCTCGAGCCCGTTTCAAAATTCGATATCGAGGCAGGTGAGCTTACGAATATTCTCGTCCGCTTCACCACCAATGCCAAGACCGAGGCAGGAAAGTATTCCTTTGTCCTCGCGCTCAAGGACGGTAACGGAGAGGTTATCTTCAATTATACCGTGAGGATCAAGGTTTGGAACTTCGCTCTTCCCGAGGAGTACGTGATCTGTACCGCTATGGATCTTAAGAGAGAGCAGATCGCTGCCAAGCACGGTGTTACCGATCCCGACGAGATCCAGCGTCTGTATGAGGCGTATTATGAGCTGCTTCTTAAGTTCAGAGTGAGCGCATATCGGCTCCCTTATGATATGCTTGATGAGAGAGCGGACAAATTCATGTCCGATCCCCGCGTCACCTCCTTTGTGCTCAACAGTAGCGCAGATGACGAGACTCTGAGAAAATATCATGCAAAGCTCAGCACAAATCCCGATTGGATGGCAAAGGCTACCTTCTATCCCCTCGACGAGCCGCTTCATAAGGAGCATCTCGGCATCCTTATCGCAAGATGCGAAAGACTCAAGAGGCTTTGCCCCGGTGTAAGACGTACCTCTCCCTTCTTCAGAAATATTCAGTTCACCAAAGAGACCGACGAGATAGAGGTATTGCTTGAGCACTGTGAGCTTATGTGTCCCAAGCTTACCTGCTTTAACGACGAGTTCATCTACTGTATCCCCGGTCAGAAGGAAAAATACGGCTCCTTCCAGTCCCGTATGGACAATGCTCAGGCAGGGGGAACTCAGGTTTGGCAGTATGTTTGCTGGGAGCCCGGCAAGCCCTACGTTAATATGTACGTTGATGAAAGTGGACTTGACCACAGAATCCTGTTCTGGCAGCAGCACATGGTAGGTGCTACGGGATTCCTCTATTGGGCTACTACACATTGGAGAAGCATTCAGGATCCTTGGACCAATATGGCAACCGTACCCGACCTTTCTCCCAACGTATTCGGAGATGGCTCACTGTTGTATAACGGAAACAAGGTCGGCATTGACGGCCCCTGCGGTTCTGTTCGTCTCGACGCTATAAGAGACGGTCTTGAGGACTGTGAAATGTTCCGTATGGCAGACGAGACACTCGGACGTGAGTGGGTTCTCAATAAGATAAGAGCGGTCACCTCCGATCTTAAGACCTACACCGAAAGCGGAGATTTCTTCACCGCAGTACGAAACGAGATCGGAAACGAGCTCGAAAAGGCGCTTAATAAATAAAAAATGATAACAAGCAAGCTTTTGGCTGCAACAGAAAAAATCAGAGAGCTTCGACACGGGCACAGCATTACCGAATATAAGCTTTCGATGGCGAGAAATGAAAAGAAGCTTGTCTTCTCACAATTTACGTAGATCAAGGACTTGAGAACGTTACTCTTGAGGTCAATGAAATTGAGGGCTGCAAGGTAGAGCTCTTCAGAGAGTGGACTGTTGAGATCGACAGAGATCAGCTTGAAAATCCCTTTGTAAAAGAGCCCTAAGGCTACGTTCCCGTTAGAGTCAGGCAGCCCGCCCCTCCCTCGTTCCCTTCAGGGACGAGGAAAACGTGGAGGTCGGCGAGGTGCTTAACGTATTCGTAAGATTCACCGCCGATATGGCTCCTGCGGGAAATCACAGATTTGTAATCAGGCTCAATGCAAACGGAAGAAAGATCTGCGACTACACCGTCGATATAAAGGTTTGGAACTTCGCATATCCCGAGGAGAGAACCGTTGAAACCTCTATGGGTCTTTCCTATGATGGTCTTGCAAGACTTTATGGATTTATCGACAAGAGCCAAAAGGTAGCAAGTCCTTACTGTCCCGAATGGGTAAAGCACAAGGTCGTTCCCACCGAGGCTGTGCCTTACGTTGACGAGAAGGGATTAAACCATCGTATTCAGTTCTGGCAGCAGTATAATATCAATGCTGACGGATTCCTCTATTGGAGCTCAAACTATTGGGGTTCTGTAAGCAATCCTTGGGCAAGCATGGTGACCGTTCCTAACCTCAGACCCGATGTATTCGGTGACGGATCTCTTCTTTACAGCGGTATTGGTAAGGACGAAAACGGTGAAGCTATTGTAGTTCTTCCTTCGGTGCGTCTTGACAATATCAGAGACGGTATCGAGGATGCAGAGCTGCTCAAGATGGCAGAAAAGATTTTTGGCAGAGAAGCAGTGCTTGAGCTTGTTAAGCCTGTTGCGAAGGATATGGTGAATTATACCTCCGGCAGCGCCACTCTTCAGCAACAGAGAATCGCTATTGCAGAAGCCTTAATGGCTGCAACTAAGCAACATAAAAAATCCCGAAGAGCCCTTCGGGATTTTTTATTTATATGATTTCTGCATCTGTTTGTGTCGTTGTTTCTTTTACGTGGCGGCAAAATATGACGCTCAGGACCCCATCGCGCTTGAGCACTATGCATTCCGCCGCGGTCCGCTGATACTTGCTCAGGATAATCGTCTGGGACATAATGTGTTTGGCAAAGCCGACATTGATGTTACACTCAATTATATTGAGGTGGAGAAGGTAAACAAAATTCCGTACGACTGTATGCTTGGAGTGACTGTAAATCTAAAGGACGGCACAAAAATGACACTTACCGATTATGCATCAGCAGGTAAGCTGTATAATGAAGAAAGCAGTATCGCAGCTTGGATAAGGATCAAAAAGTGAATATAGAAAAAGAACGCCATTGGCGTTCTTTTATTTACTATCCATTTTCGGATTATCTGTGCGGTTTAGCAGATAATCAACCGAAACTTTATGAAAGTCTGCAATTTTTACCAGTGTTGAAGTGGGGATATCAATATCTCCGCGCTCGTAGTTACTGTATACGCGTTGGCTGCAAGACAGAATTTTGCCCATTTCTGCCTGCGTTATATCTTTATCTTCACGAAGATCACGAATACGATTATATATAGGCATAATTATTCTCTATTAAACAAATAATTAAGTGATACATTTAATATTTTCGAAATAGCATCAATTTCTATATCGGTAACGGCGCGTCTGCCGTTTTCGATGCGTGAAACCGAGCCTCGACAGGTATATACTGCCATAAGCTCAAGCTTCTCCGAAAGCTGTTTTTGGCTCATTCCCGATCGTTCTCGTGCTTCCTTTATCTTTGCGCCGATAATATTTACGTTGTCGGTATCAATAATTCTTTTCATAAAATACACCGTATGTCTTGATTTTGGACAAATATAGTGTATACTATTATTTGTAAAATAATGTCCTATTAGTAGGACATACTGGAGATAATTATGATTACATGTACGTTTTTTGGTCACGGTGATACGCCTTGGGGGATAAAAGATAAGGTAAAAAAAGCGATTATTGAACTGATAACTAAATACGGTGTTGAGCTTTTTCTTGCGGGTGACAGCGGCGGGTTTGACAGAATGGTCAAGAACGTTTTAAGCGAGCTTCAGCCTTTATATAAATTCAAATTTTTTGTTGTACTGTCGCGGATTCCGATAAAAAACCGTTCTGAACAGTATTTTGATTATTCAATATCTGTCCTGCCCGACGGAATTGAATCTGTGCTACCGAGGTTCAGAATTGATTTCAGAAATAAGTATATGCTGAACTCGTCGGATTATGTAATTTCCTACATTAAAAGAGAGTACGGAGGCGCGTTTAAATATTACGAGAAGGCTAAAAGGAAAAATATAACGGTTATAAACCTTGCGGAAAAATAAAAAAAGAACGCCGATAGGCGTTCTTTTTATTTGTGAATTAGTCCTCGTAAACGCTGACGCGCTTCTTGTCGCGAGTCATGTGCTCGAAACGAACCACTCCGTCTGTAAGTGCGAAGAGGGTATCATCCTTACCGCGACCTACGTTCTTACCGGGATGGATATGAGTTCCGCGCTGTCTAACAAGAATGTTACCAGCAATTACGCTCTGACCGTCAGCTTTTTTCGTACCAAGACGCTTGGACTCAGAGTCACGGCCGTTCTTGGTGGAACCAACGCCCTTCTTATGAGCGAAGAATTGAAGATTAAGCTTCAACATCGTTTCTTTCCTCCATTAAATCGTTATTGATAAGGTCAATCCTCGACCTCGGTTACGTCGAGATACTCATCGTAGTCCTCAAGCATATCCACAAGCTGCAGGAAGTATGCCTGGAGAAGACCTGAGATCGCATATTGCGTTTTCTCATCATCGCTGTTGCCGGGGAGAGCCTCTAGAGCCCTTACCTCGATATCGGCGGTGTCTTCGTCGATAGAATATTCAACGTTTGAATTGTAAGAGACTTCAATAGCGTTTATTATGAGCATTGTCATGGCGGATATTGCCGCACAGACTATGTCTTTGCCGGCATCATCAAAACCTGCATGACCGGTTTCCTTGAAGCCGTAATATACGCCGTCTCTTTTGAAGAATGTTATCTTGACCATCTTAATGATTAGCCGTTGATAGCTACGATCTGAACCTTGGTGTAAGGCTGTCTGTGACCGATCTTCTTCTTTTCATTCTTCTTTGCCTTGTAGCGAAGAATGTGGATCTTTTTGCCCTTGCCGTTCTTAACGACATTGGCAGTAACGGTAGCGCCCTCAACGTAGGGAGCGCCGCAGGAGAAAGAATCGCCGGAAACTGCAAGAACCTTATCAAAGGTAACAGTTTCGCCTTCGTTTACGTCGAGCTTCTCAACATAAACTACGTCGCCTTCGGAGACTTTGTACTGCTTTCCGCCGGTTTCGATAACTGCAAACACGAGAAAAGCACCTCACTTTCATTATGCGGATTATAACCGCAGACTCGCTGATACGGGTAGCGCAAGGCGCTTTCAAAAAACCCGTAGATCACGCGGCAAAAACTATTATAACATTATCGTTATGTATTTGTCAAGAAGTTTGAATCTGTAATTGTAAATTTATTGTGAATTCACTTTGTGAGCGCATTTTTTGCTGCTGTAAGTGTGTTTTTCATAAGCATTGTGATGGTCATGGGACCAACACCGCCGGGAACGGGAGTAATAAAGGATGTTTTGGGAGCAACGTTTTCGAAGTCTACGTCGCCGCAGAGCTTGCCTTCAGCGTTGCGGTTGATACCAACGTCTATCACAACTGCGCCTTCCTTAACCATATCAGGTGTTACGAATCCTGCTCTTCCTACCGCAGATACAAGAATATCGGCACGTCTGCAAACCTCAGCAAGATCCTTGGTTCTGGAGTGGCAAATGGTGACTGTAGCGTTTTCGTGGAGGAGAAGCATTGCTTGAGGCTTACCGACGATGTTTGAACGTCCGATAACAACGCATTCCTTGCCGCTTATCTCAATTCCGCTTCTCTTTATAAGCTCCATGACGCCTGCGGGAGTGCAGGGAAGGAATGAGTGATTTCCAATCATTATTTTACCCACGTTTGTAGGATGGAATGCGTCAACGTCCTTCTCGGGATTGATCGCGAGAATTACCTTTTCCTCGTCAAGATGCTTGGGGAGAGGAAGCTGAACGAGAATACCGTGGATCTGAGGGCTTACGTTAAGCTGCTGTATAAGTCCGAGAAGCTGCTCCATGCTCGTTTCCTCGGGAAGTGTGTACATTTCGGAATAGAAGCCAACCTCCTCACAAGCCTTGTTCTTGTTTCTTACGTAGACCTGGGACGCGGGATCGCTTCCCACGAGAATTACTGCAAGACCGGGCTTAATTCCCAGCTTTTCGGTTTCTGCCTTGATCTCTGCTCGTATGGATGCGGAAATTTCCTTGCCGTTTATGATATTCATATTTATGTTCCTTTCTTATTCTTCATCGTCTTCGTCGGAATAACTTCCCGAAATTTCAAACATTTCGTTTTCGTCTGATTCTTCTGCCGTTTCGCTTTCTGAATTTTCGTTTTCTGCTTCAGAAATATCAGTAATACCGTCGAGTGTCATGAGCTCGCTTACTTCTTCGCTTTCATTAAGCTCATCAATTGTCTGCTGATCTTCTGTTTCGCTGTCTTCACTTGCACCGTCGGGTTCCTCCGAAATCTCCTTGGAGACTTCATTTGTGTCTTCCTCTAAGGTGCTTTGTGCGGTATCATCAATATCTTCTGTATCTGTCTGCTCAACACTGCTTGTGCAATTTTCGCTTTCTTCCTCGACCGGTTCGTCGTCGTTAACCACAGCAGCATTTGCGAGCGCGTTCGCCTTTCGTATCTCGGCTGCACGGAGGTGATGAACGATCTCCATAGCTGTCAGTATCGCAAGGCCGAAGAAGAAGCAGATGAACGCGATCACCTGTGAAATTCGGAAATCGCCGACGTAAAGTGAGTCGGTGCGAAGCCCCTCGATAAACATTCTTCCGAATCCGTACCACGTTATGTACATAACGAAGACCTGTCCGTCATATCTCTTTTTTCTATAGAAAAGATTGATGAGAATGAATCCCACAAGGTTCCAGAGCGATTCATAAAGGAACGTGGGGTGTACAAATATTGCCTGTTCCTCACCCGGAGCTCTGATGCCCATTCTCCAAGGGAGAGTGGTCTCGCGTCCGTATGCCTCGGCATTGAAGAAATTACCCCATCTGCCGAGTATCTGTCCTATCATTACCGCAGGGCTCACCATATCGAAAGCCTTGCGGACGTTGATTTTTTTGTAAAGCGATACGCACAGCAGGGCAATTGCTCCGGCTATAATACCTCCGTATATGGCAAGTCCACCTTCCCATATTGCGATCATATTCATCAGCGTCTGACCGATTGTTTTTCCCTTATAGCTGTCAAACTCCATTAAGACATAATAGAGTCTTGCACCTATGACGCCGAAAAATACGAGGTATATCGCATAATCGAAAACGTCGTCGATCTTTATTCCCTCATCTTTTTTAGCCCTGTAGCAGACGTAAGCTACAGCGAGAAGGATACCGATTGTGATTATGATACCATACCATACGATGTCTCTGCCAAAGACATTGAACGCCGCCTTTTTGAGCGGGAATTCATCGATTCCAAGACCCGGAAAAGAAATATAATTCATTATTTTTCCTCCTCATTTGTTTCTATCGGAAGTACGACCGACATAGTATATTTTTCTGGTTTGAACAGCTCCGATGCCACATTCTTAACGTAATCCATAGTCATGCTTCTTATGTGGTCTGCAAAACGGAACAGCTCTGCATTTTCAAGAGCAAAGTCGGTTATAAGAATGTTGGAAATTTCGTCGGTGCTGTCGAAGGTTTTGACGAAATCGGAATATATCACTCTTCTGCAACGCTCAAATCCTTCCTCATCAATGGAATCGATAAGACCGTTTTCGGTGTATTCCTTGAAACGGCGGTAGAATTCGTCGGGATCGGGGGTATCTGTCGATACTGAGAAGAAGGAAAATGCTTCGTTATTCATATTCCAGCATCCGAACGATTGAGATACCAAGCCCTCCTTATACAGCTTTGCAAAGAAATCAGAGCTTTTGCCGAAGCAAATGCTTGATATCATACGTATTGCAATATCCTTTTTGGAAAGTTCCTCGGGATCGGACGGAATATCCGTGTCCTTTACACCAATGCAAGCTATTGGCTTTGATACCTGCATTCTTCGTTCAACGCGTGCGAGATGGGCGGTGTCCTTTTCGACTGCCTTTAAGGTTTCAACCTTTATGGGTTCAATGTTTTCAAGAACTTTGTCCGCTACCTCAAGAACACATTCAAGCTCAGCGTTACCGCAAACGCACAGAGCCATATTCGCGGGGTTGTAAAATGCCTTGTGGCAACGGTAGAGAATTTCGGGGGTTATTTCCATAATCGATGGAACCGTTCCCGCAATGTCTATCCTTACGCTGTTATTTTCGTAAAGACCCTCAAGCATACCGTATAAAACCTGATTTGACGGGTTATCCTCGCCCATTTTTATTTCCTGAGCGATTATTCCTTGTTCCTTTTTTACGTTTTCCTCGGTGAAGTACGGGGAAAATACCGATTTGAGCAGGATCTCAAGCGACTCATATACCTCATCCACGCAAGAGAACAGATATGCGGTATTACGGAAGGAAGTATAGGCGTTAGCGTCTGCTCCCGTGCGGGAGAATTTTACAAATGTGTCCTCTCCGTCCTCATTCTCAAACATTTTGTGCTCAAGAAAGTGAGCAACTCCGTCGGGTACTGTGATATAATCGCTCTCACCTTCCAAACGGAAAGTATTGTCTGTGGAACCGAAGCGTGTTGCGATCAGAGCATAGGTCGTTGCAAGGTTTTTCGGGAAAACGTAGATGTCAAGACCGCTTTTATGGGTTACTTTTTTGTATTCCTCGCGCAGAAGGTCGCTTTTTACGGTGATTGCGTTCATTATTCATCGTCCTCCTTTGCCGTGCCTTTAAGAAGATATACGGTGTGGAGCTTGAGAGACGACGCAACACGTGCGACGTCATCCCTTGTGGCATTTATTGCGGGAAGGGTATATTCCTCGGGTGAGAGCATTTTGCCTCTGCCAAGCTGGGAAAAATACCAGCTTATTAAAGCCCCGTAGTCGTCGTAGATGCTTTTTGAAGCGGTGATAAGAGCCTTTTTTGCGGCATCCATCTCATCGTCGGCAATTTCGGCTTTTGAGCAATTTTCAAGCTCCTTCAGGATTGCCTCTTCCGCGGTTTTAGCATTTTCGTTTTCAATACCGCTGGCAACTATTACTGTGCCTTTCGGTTTGTTTACAATTGCGGAGCAGTAATAACAAAGACTGAGCTTTTCTCTTACGTTAACAAAAAGCTTTGATACGGGAGAGCTTGAGAATATTTCAAGAAAAAGGTTGAAGATCGGGGAGCTTTCATCGTCGGGACGGATGTCGGTTGTAAATCCGACACAGAGCTTGCCCTGCTTTACGGGCTGTTCCTCTACTATTCTTGCTACCGTCGTCGCATCCGCTATTCTTTTAAGCTCATTATCCGAATATGGCTCGCGGGTCTTCGAAAGGAAAAGCTTTCTGCAGGCTTCCTCCAGCGCCTTTCTTTCAAATGAGCCCGCGCACCATATTTCAATCTTGTAACGGTTTAGAGCGGTTTTAAGCGTTTCGGTGAGCTTTTCGGGGGTTATTGCACCAATTTGCTCTACGCTTCCTGTTGCGGGGATCGAGGAGGGGTCATTTTTTGACATTTCCTCAGCGCATCTTTGAAGCGAGTATTTCGCTTTATTGTTTATCGTTTCTCTTACCTTATCCGCAAGGACTCGCTTCTCTATCTCGATACATTCGGGGGAGAGCGTTCCGTCCTCTGTTAGATACGGATCGTATAAAAGCTCCGATATCAGAGAAAGCACAGCTTCGCTTAATCTGTTTCCTTCGGCATAGCTGTCGCAAAGCGGATGTGCTGTAAATCCGAAGAATTGCGTGTCGCCTGTTTTTCCGACGGTTGCCTGAATGTCGGTACCGTAGAGCATATCAAATTCCTTCTCCATATCCGTCATCGTCGGAAGCCTTCGGCAACCGCGCTTCAGCACGAATGGGAGCAGGGCGTTAAGAGATGCACTTTCTTCCGATAACGGACACAGAAATCTTATCGCTATACAGTTTGTTTTGAATTTGTCGCATTCAAGAATGTTGAGCGCGACGCCTTCTCCGAGAATTATTCTTTCGGGTGTCAATTCAAAATACCTTCCAAAAAATAGTTATTCATTATATTTTACTCCATTTCCTCGGAAATTTCAACTGTTATTTCAAGATAATGATGATTTTTATCGAAATAAAATAGATTATTTACGCTTTTTCCGTCCAAAAGGTATTTTGTTTCTTTGCCAACAGCAGCAGTGATGGTGTATTCTGTATCTGAAAAGGTGAATGACAAACGGTACGATGGGAAAGCGGATGAAAGCGCGGGAATGATGCTGAAGCAGTCACCCATGATCCTGATACCGTAAAAAACAGCGAAAACAGTGCTGAAAAACCATCCCGATGAGCCGGTATAAATACTCCATCCGCATCGTCCGACCGTGTCGGGATTTCTGCTTACGTCGGCGGCGAGAAAATAAGGCTCTCCCATATATTTTTTAGCACCCTCAGGTGTCTGTGTCAAACGCGCGGGGTTAATTGAAGACAGAATTATATATGCTTCTTCCGCCATTGCGCTCTGAGCCATTGCCATGATACCCCAAACGATGCCGTGAGTATATTGTCCCCCGTTTTCCCTTATTCCTTTGGGATAGGTCGAAATATATCCAACGTCTTTATCCGACGGGCGCGAAAACGGTGGATTCAGCAGAGCAAAAACCGAGTTCTCATGATCGTAAAGAATATTGTAAGCCGTCTTTAGTGCCGCTTTTGACCGCTCCTCGTCAGCCCCCGCAAAAAGAGAAAATGCTTGCGGAAGAATATCTACAAAGCCGTCGTCTCCAATGTGTGATCCGTCTTCAAAAAAGGCTCTTGAATATTTTTGCCCGTCAAAAGTCGCCTCAGCATTTTTTAGCAGCTCAGCACTCATTCGGCGGTATCTGCTCGCACCGTCCAAATCGTTTTTCAGCATGGCAACCGCGGTGAAATCACGCAGAATCTGTGACAAAAAGAACCCAAGCCATACGCTTTCGCCCTTAACCTTGTTCATTCCGTCGTTCCAATCGCCGCCGTTCATTTTCGGAATCCCTCGCGGACCGAGCCCAATGGCTTTTTCGATGGCACGAACACAATGGGAATAAAGCGTTTCCTTGAAACCGGATTTTTGCGCCGTTTCGTACCTATCCGATTCCGATTCGCTTAGCGGCGGTGAGGTCAGATACGGAAGCTTGATATCGAGGATACTTCGGTCGTCGGTAAATGACAGATATTTGGTAACGACGTAAGGAAGCCACAGAAGATCGTCTGAATACCGAGTTCTGACACCTTTGTTTTTTCCGCCGATAACGTGCCACCAATGCATAACGTCGCCTTCCTCATATTGATGGCATGCCGCACGGAGAATGTGCGTCCTTGCAGTAGCAGGTGAGCCGAGCATGATGCAAAGACAATCCTGAAGTTGATCGCGGAAGCCGTAAGCTCCCGATGACTGATAAAATCCAGTTCGGCAAAAATATCTGCCTACAAGTGTCTGATAGGGAAGATAGTAGGATGCGATGATATCCAGATGTTTATCGTCCGATTTGAAACGAACGTCGGGCAATAATGATGAGATAGTTTTTTCGTACTCGCCTTCACATCGCCAAAAATCCTCTTCCGAACGGTATTTGTTTAAAATATACTCTCTTGTTTTGTATGAGCCTTTAGGATGAGCACCCAAAATGAACAGAAAACGCCCCTCGTTTTTTCTCCTGTATAAAAATGCCTCATCGCAATGCTCCAAAGCAAGTGTGGGAATGAAAACGGTCAGTTCCTCGGACGCCTCGGTTCTTATTTTACGGTTTTGCCTCGGAACGTCGCCGAGCACGGCTTTTATTCGGTATTCGACGCTTACCGAGTCATCAATAGTCACATTTACGATCTTGCAGGGCAGATACGGGTCGATTGCTACGGTCACGGTGTAGGCGATTTCTTCAATACATCCATCCCATTTTGCACCGCCTTTACCGAAAAATACGGTGTGGGAGCAGGCAACAAGATCATATAGGCGTCCCTTTACGTTTGCGATAAGAGTCTCACCGTTAAGTCCGAGAAGATTATCGGGGCAATACTCTGTAATTCTCCGTTCGTGGCAATTGCCTATCCAAGTGTAGCCGAGTGAGAAATCGGTCACTAACGTTCCGAAATGTCCTTTTCCGTAAACATAGCTGTGCGGAGGGGAAGAAAACGGCTTTTTATTTTTATAAAGCGTAAAACCGTTATCGCTGAACGTTCCCTCGCTTACGTCAAGTCCTGAGACCGACATACTCTCTCCCGAAGCGGAGCGCACCGGAGTTACCTCCTGCTGAGAAAAGCGGAGGTTGGTGTGTATTTTTTCGGGAGTAAACGAAGGATCGATATTGGCGGACATGACCGCAATTTCCATAAATATATTTGAATCTTCTGAGTCGGGCAGCAGGAATATGCCTCCGGTACGGTTTAGGAAAAAGCTGCCTCCGCATTTTTGGAGCGATTCCTTTACCGCCTCTCTGTGTGGGTTGACGTATTCACCGTTGTCGCGGTAAAGTATAACGGTGTCAAGCTTTATCGATGAGAGAGAAAGATACTTGTGGAGTGAAATGAAGGTTGTTATGAGGCTTTTTACCGACGGAGTAACGTTATCGCAGTCAAGACGTATTGCAATAATAGGATGATCGGCGGATATTCCGTATTTCCAGATATCCGATATAGAACGGGTAGTGTCGGGAGTGCTTACACTGTCTCCTGCTATGACCGCTTTAAGAGCGATTTCCACTATTTGATAAAAATATCCGTCGGTACATACAGAGCAGAGTCGTTCATTTATTGAACGGCGCAGATGTTTTCCTGCGCTCATGGCTCCGTTTTTATTTTTGACGAGCTTAAGAGTGTTTCTTGCTTTTTTTAGATTGTATATCGCCTCATCCCTTGAATTCCCTGCGCAGATGATGAAATTACTGTTGTATCTGCCTTTGGCGTCGGAGCTTTTTTTCACAATACAATAGGGGTTGGGAAGAACACCGTCTTTGCACTCAAAAGGCTGATCTATCAGCTTCTCGATATCCTTTTCAACGTAATTTGCGCCGAGGATATCACGGCTTGCCGTAAACTCCGCTTTTCCCCCGCATTCAAATGATACGCAGATGCATTTCTCAACACCGCTTTTTTCACGACGGTAATACAAGAGCGCACCGTCAGCTTCTGAATATTCCGATATCAACAGAAGGTCGGAATAGGTCGGATGAGAGGCTCTGTCAGCGCTTTGAGCAATTGAGGGCTGAAAGCACAGCATTGGGCACATGGAAGAAAAATTACCTTCTGCGCTGAACGTGAAAACAAAGGCGGAGCAGCTTCCGAGAACCGAAAGAGATAGCACCGATGAAACCTTGCTTTTATCAAGCACCCAGCTTATGACTCCGTCACCGAATTTTGAACGCATTTTCCCGTCCATTGCGTCAAAAACAGCTCCATCGGCTGAAAAAAGAAATCTTAGACGGTATATGCGTCCGAACACGAACGGATCGACACAAACCTCGCTTTTGTGGTAAGAAAGCCTCAGCATATCACCATAAGCGACCGCAGATGTGCCGTTTTCTCCGATAACCGCAACGTCCACGCTCTTTTTTGAGCTTTCGCGCCTGTCAAAAAACGGCATAGTGGGAGGGGGGATAGTATCCCTCTGCTTTTTTCTCTTTTGTATTTGTGCTCTTATCGGGACCTTTTCTTCAAGCAGAGCCTGTGCCGATGAAACACGGGGATCCGACATAAAGGCATTTACAAAAAAGTTATCAAGACACAGATTTGCACAGGAAATAAGTGACATTCCCAGGTGGTGCGCCATATAGCTTCGTATGACCGCACTGCCGTTACCCACACGCTCGTGTGTCATATCAATAGCCTCATAGAAGCCACATGGACCGTACGCTCCCTTGGAAATAATTTTCTTAAGGTTGGACAGGGCACTGTCTGCAGAAACGGAGAGAGCAAGAAATGATGAATAAGGCGAAATTACGTTATCCTTCTCAAGACCTCTTTTCATACCTATCGACGCCACTCCGAATGCTTTGTACTGATAGTTCATATCGGAATCAAAGTGAAAATATCCACTTTCCGAACGCCCCCAAATTCCGTGGGACCTGTCCTTTTTTTGTTCTCTTACCGCAAAAAACAGGGCTTCATATCCAAGTGACATCGGTTTGTATTCGAGGAGAAGCGAAGGCATAAGATATTCGAACATAGTGCCTGTCCACGAGCATATTCCAAGATACCCGTCGCTCTTTATCAAAGGACGGCGCAGAGCTGCCCAATGTTCTCTTGGGATCTGCCCCGATGCAATTGCAAAAAATGAGGTGGTGCGCGCTTCACTGGCGTAGAAATCGTAAAATCCGTCACGTTTTTCGTTTTCAACGTTGATCCCGATATTGAAAAGCTTTCTTTTTTCATCATAAAGCACAGAAAAATCCGCTCGGTTTATGAGATTATCAAGTCTGTTTGGCAGCTCCGAGCAGAACTTTGGTATTTCTTCGCTTTCGATCGCGCTTTTTAAGGCAACGAGAGAGGTGATGAAGTTTCCCGAATCCACCGTCGATACGTACGGAGAGCCCAAAATGAAAAGTTTTTCGGTGTCATACCAATTGTAAAGATGCCCGTTCCAAGACGGAAGCTGTTCGACCGTGGAGACTGTGGTGCTGATCCTCGAAAGCGCATCGTTTTTCTTTATATATCCGAGCTTATACGATGCATAACACGATAGTAGATAAAGACCGATATTTGTGGGGGAGGTGCGGTGAGCTGTTTTTATTTCGGGAGAGTACTGTACGTTGTCGGGCGGCAGATAATTGTCAGATGCTTTCACGTTCTCGGAGAAAAAGTGCCATATATCGCTTCCGTAATCGGAAACGATCTTCTTTTTATCCTCGGATATCTTATATGAGCTCTTTCGCTCCTTACCAATGAGATAAGCTCCGAAGGGGAACAGAGCAAAGAGCACCCCCAAAAGCTTTATAAATAAAGTCGGACAAAATACCGTTATTACGATTCCCGATAAAAAAGAAGGGAGCATTTTGTACAGATACAAGGCGATGCCCTTCATTTCTCTGTCGGAATCCGATGAGGTTTTCCAGCTTAGCATCCTTTTCCCTGAAAACAGAGTTCGGTAACAGGCGCGGATAATGGCGTCGAGATTATTCAGTGCAGTATGAAGCAGCGAGGAGATCGCGTAGATGAGATTCCCGAATGCGCCAATAATTTCGGGGATCAAATAGGAAAAAAACCTGCTTTTTCCGAACCTGAGTGCTGTAAGTGACGTCAGTAAAAACGGAACTATAAGATAAGATAGCGCAAATAGAGATACGAGAGGGGAGATGTGCGGGGGACGGAAAATACATAAAATGAGCGCACACACCGAAAAGATCGGACCAATACCACGAAGCACATTATCTAATATCTTGTATTTCGAAAGTGAATTTAACGGGTTGACCTTGTATTCGTTTTCCGCGGTCAGATGGTATTTTCCGATAAAAGCCAGATTCTGAACGTCACCGCGGAGCCATCTGTGGCTTCTTTCAAAGCATGACAGAGGACTTTTTGGAAGATCGTCGGTAAGCGAAACGTCGGTTAATGCTCCCGCTCGCAGATAGGAGCCTTCAAGCATATCGTGGCTGAGCACCGTTCCGTCGGGGAACGTGCCGTCGATGAGTTCCTTGAACACCTTCAGATCAAAGATTCCTTTTCCGCAGAAAATACCCTCTCCGAACACGCTCTGATAGGTCTCATAAGATGCGGTGGAGTATATGTCGGAGCCACCGTTTCCTGCAGACAGTATTGCAAATGGCGTTTTTTCGGCGGATGAAAGGCTTGGCTCCATTCGTGGCTGAAGGATCGCGTGACCCTTGACCACCCTTCCGTCCTTTACGATCGGAGTATTTGACGGATGGACCATTGCACCGAGCATATCCTTCACCGCGCCTGTATAAAGAGAGGTATCCGAATCGAGAGTTACAACGTAGGAAACGTTATTAAGCTTACTTTCATCGCCCTCTAAAACGTATATTGACGATCCTTCATCGTTAAGGTAGCGTGTAAGCTCGATTATTGCGCCTCGTTTTCTTTCCCAACCCATGTATTTTTCTTCCGACAAGGCATATTTTCTCTGCCTTACGAAAAGGAAAATGTTTAACCCGTATTTTTTGTTAAGCTCCCTTACCGCATCTGCAAGTCTTTTTTCGGACGCTGAATCTGATGGAGTTTTTGAATTCAGAGCCTCCTTGTGATCGCACAGAATACCGAAAAAAGCGTTTTTATCCTTGTTTGCAAATGCACAGTTGCGTATTTTATATGCAAGCTCAACGTCCTTTTCACTTCCTGTTATAAGAGCGGTTATTACTGTCAGAGTACGCGCGTTATCGGGAATCTCCTTAAGCTTTTTCTTTGGGATCGGGATCGGTTTTACGAAAAGTGAAAATATATAATCGCTCAGCCCCTTGGCACAGATATAAAGAGGGAGTGTGAGAAAAAAGCAAATCGGAATGCTTCTGCAAACAACGGCGGACGTAACGATAAGAAAGGATGTTATAAGCGATAATATCGGGAAATATAGCTTTGCACCGAAAATGTCCTCACGCTCAAAGGGGTCCTTTGTCAGAAAAAGTGTTGCTGCTTCATTTTCTGTTATTCCCAGCTTTCTTGATGTTTTTACAACTTTTTGCCTTATTGCATTTTGTGTAGCTTCATCGCAGTCCTTGAAATACGGACTTGATTTAAGTGTATTTTCTGCTTTTGAAAGAGAAAGATACAACTCACTTGCGCAAGTGGTTCCGAGCTTTTTCAAAAAATCTGTAGTCAGAGTTAAAAGCTCCTCTGAAGGAATTGGCAGGTCAAGAGATGATATGGCGCTTATTGTGGCATATTGGTGAAAATATTTGAGCTCACTGTAGGAATAATCGTCGCGCGACAATTTTTTCGTTAATGCAATCGTGTCGACTGTCTGCTCAGGATCAACTGCGGCGGAAATATCGTCGTAAAAATCCGGATATATGATCTTATAGATTCCGTTATTTTCACTGTCTAAATATGACAGAAGAAAGTCACAAAGCGGTGATTGACCATACTTTTTCTCGATTGATCTCTTAAGCTTTTTTAGATTTATCTTCTTTGCTTTTTTCATACCGTGTCCCTTCGGAAATGTTGACGTTTTCATATAGTATCGCCGTCTTCAAGGGAAATTATGTAAACAAAAAAAGCGCCGAAGCGCTTTTTGATGTTTATTATGTGTTTGTTAAATTGAGTCCGCCACAGTGACGCTTTTTAATTTGTTTGCGATGGTTATATTGATCTCGTCGAAAACTCTGTTAAAAAAGCAATCGCAGTTTTCTTTGCCACTGTCGTGAAGACAGACAAAATCCTCCGACAGACACTTTGATATGACGATAGGACCCTCTATTACCTCAAGAATATTGAGGAGGGTTATATCACAGGCGGGGCGAGAAAGCTCATATCCTCCGTTTACGCCCTTTTTCGACGTGACAAGTCCGCCCGACACGAGCTTCCCTAGAATTTTCAGGGTGAAGCGTTGGGGGAGCGACGTGATGTCGGATATGGTTTTCGCATCGGTTATACAATTTTGTCTGGCAAGCGTTCTCATTATTCGAAACGCGTAATCTGTTTCATTGTTGATTTTCATTTTTCTTTTCCGATCGGAATATGATTTAAAAAGTGTTATTAATTTGATTATAAATGCGAGATCGAATTTTGTCAAGCGTTTTAGTGAGGTGTAATATGGAAATTATGAATCAAAAGACGGTACAGAGCGGGAAAAATTCAGAGGGGAAGTCTTACTTTGTTACGCTCGAACTGCCGTTTTTTGATAATGAGGAGATAGACTCCTTCTACAACGAGCTCAAAAACAGGATAATAAGCCGTGCAGAGCGGGACGGTTTCAGCGCATTTTCCAAGCTCTGCGTTGTTTATAACACCGCCGACACCTTCAGCCTTTTTGTTGACGTATTATTCTGTCACAAAAGGGAGGTGGCGGTTCTTTACCGAATATGCGATAGCAGAAAAAACGGTCTTGAGATACCTATGCCCAAAAAAATAAAAAGGCGCGGATACGATTGCTTCTGTATTAAGGGCAACCGTATTCTCGCCTTTAAAAACAATTTCCAAGCCTCTCTCGGACTCAGACGCACCGATTATTTATCGGTTATCGAGCAAACCGTTATTTAAACGTCCTTTTTGCGCTTACACAAAAGCACGTAAAGGGCAATGAGTATGGCTACAGAGCCGATTAGGATACCAAACATCGTTCCTTCCGACAAGGTTTTGCCGAACAGCGACATTTCGGAATCAAAGGCCGCTTTGAGACCGTCCACGGCTTCGGCGGGGATCAATCCGTTAAGCTCGGAGAAAACACCCTGCATAAGATGTTTGTGGAGCAGAGCCGTACCATAGGTTCCGGGCAAAAACGATATGACCTTTTGTATTGCAGGGGAAAATTGGGATATCGGCATATACGCGCCGCAAATAAAACCGTAAACCGAGCTGATTATCGTTCCTACTGCCGAAATTTGACCTTGAGTTGTAAGGAAATGACCGATTATAGACGATAGTGCCGTTCCGAAGAGCACAAGCAGAACCGTGTCTGACAGGGTCAGAATAATGTCGGCTACCGAAAGATACCAACCGGTAAACGACAGTATGATGAGGCATACCGCAAGAGCGACGATACAGATGATAAGCGTTGAAATTGCCGATGCCGCAAAATATGCAAGTGCAAGAGAAGTGCTTTTTGTTGGAGAAACGTCGAAATCCTTTATGGTTCCGTTTGCTTTATCCTGAACCATAAGGAGATTTGAGCAAAAAGATACCGTGACGGTACAAACTCCGAGCAGTGAGGAGAAGAGCCAGCCGTTGACGAATCCGTCAACAAGTGATTTATCGACCGTTATACCCTCGGGGACGATCATCAGAAAGCTGTCGCGGTACACTTCACCTAAGAACGTTATGAAGAGCATGATGAGGATCAGCGGTGTTATAAGCGATGTGAAAAACATCATTTTGTCGGCGAAAAACAGCTTGACGTTACGCCTTATAAGAGCTGTTACGGATTTCATTTATCTTCACCTCCCGTAAGCTTCTTTCCTGTTACGTTCAGAAAAACATCGTCCATTTTTCCTTTTGTGAGCTCATAATCTCGGAACAATTCGGGATGCTTAAGAATAAGCGCAGTAGCGGAGGCTGTGTTGGGCAGGGTTATTCTGTATCCGTCGGGGATAACAGAATACGGCATACCGAGTGAGGCTACTTCATCTTCGCTGAGTGAATAAAGAGACAAACTGTCGCCGGCATATTTATTCTTCAGCTCAAGAGGTGAGCCCATAGCAACTATTTTTCCGCTGTCAATGATTACGACGTGATCGCTTTCGGCGGCTTCCTCCATATAGTGTGTGGTCAGAAATACCGTTATACTCGCGTTTTTTCGAAGGTCGTTTATTACCGACCAAACCGATTTTCTTGTTTGAGGGTCAAGCCCCGTCGTGGGTTCATCGAGAATGAGTATTTCGGGGGAATGGAGCAGCGCACGCGCTATGTCGATCCTTCTTTTTTGACCGCCCGAAAGCTTGTTTAAAGGTCTGTTTAGAATATCGGAAAGATCGAGAAGCACGGATAGCTCCTTAAGCCTTGATTCAAATGCTTTACCCGTTATTGAATACAAAGCCGCTCGGCTTCTTAAATTTTCATAAACCGAGAGGTGCTTGTCAAGCACGGAATTTTGGAATACAACGCCGATGGAACGCTTGATCCCGCGGGGATCGTCCTTGATTTCCTTCCCGTTGATAAGTATTGTTCCCGCATCCTTTTTCAGCGTTCCGCAGATTATAGAAATAGTGGTGCTTTTTCCTGCTCCGTTGAGCCCTAAAAATGAAAAAAGCTCGCCTTTTTGTACGTTGAAGGTAATACCGTCGACAGCTTTCACCTGACCGTAATATTTTTTTAAATCTATGATTTCTATAATGTTTTGCATACAGTGTCTGCCTCCTTAAATCCTGTAAAAATCTTATCATAAAACGTAAAATATGTCAATAGCGGCCAGGGCGCAAAGGTCGTTGTTGACATATTCGGTCCATTGATTTATAATATTGCTGTAGTGATTTGATCGAAAGGGGTGAGAGTAATGGCAGAATATCCGCTTATAAAATCAGCAGAGGACAGCGCGAGTCTTAAGGCAATGACAGACGAAAAGATTGATGATCTGTGTGCTGAGATCCGCAAATTTCTATGTGAAAGCGTAATGGAAACGGGCGGACATCTCGCTTCAAATCTTGGGGTTGTGGAGCTCACGGTGGCAATACACAGGGCCTTTGATCTCCCGAAAGATCATATTATTTTTGACGTTGGTCATCAAAGCTACACACATAAGCTTCTGACCGGACGCTTTGAAGGGTTTGCGAATTTGCGAAAGCGCGGCGGAATGTCGGGATTCACAAAAAGAAGCGAGAGTGAATATGATTGCTTTGGCGCAGGTCACAGCAGCACCTCGGTATCTGCAGCCATAGGATTTGCGGAGGCTGACAGGGCAAAGGGTTCGGATGCCTTCACGGTTGCTGTTCTCGGAGACGGGGCATTTACCGGCGGAATGGTACACGAGGCGCTTAATAATTGCCGTAAAGATCTGAGACTTATCATCATTTTGAATGAAAACGATATGTCGATATCCAAAAACACGGGGGCGTTTGCGAGCTTGATCGCAAAGATCCGTGCATCGAAAAAATATTACCGTACCAAGCGTATCACCGCGAGGGTAATAAAGAAGATCCCGCTTATCGGAAACGGGCTGTTCAGGATTGTAAAAAATACAAAGCAGAGACTTAAGGACAGAATATTTAAAAGCAATTATTTTGAGGATCTGGGTCTGTATTACCTTGGCCCCGTGGACGGGCATGATACCGTTAAGCTCGGCAGACTCTTAAATGAGGCAAAAGCGGCGGAGCAAAGCACCGTGATCCACGTTCGTACGGTGAAGGGGAAGGGATATGAGCCTGCCGAACGCGATCCCGCGGCATATCACGGCGTATCCCCCAAGGGAAGCATCAAAAAGGTGAATTTTTCATCCGAGGCGGGTAAAATATTGTCATCACTTGTATCGGAGGACGACAGAATTTGTGCGGTTACAGCCTCAATGGCAGTAGGTACCGGTCTTGATAATTTTGCCAAGGAATACCCGAACCGTTTTTACGATGTTGGTATTGCAGAGGAGCATGCGCTGACATTCAGTGCGGGACTTGCCGCAAATGGACTGAAGCCGTATTTTGCTGTATATTCTTCATTTTTGCAAAGAGGCTATGATAACCTGATACACGATATAGCCTTGCAGAATCTTCCTGTGACGGTTCTTATTGACAGAGCAGGGATAAGTGAGGGCGACGGTCCTACTCATCATGGAATATTTGACGTTCCGTTTTTAAACCAGATCCCAAACATGACGCTTTATGCACCCTCTGATTTTTCATCGCTTAAGGAGATAATGGAGCAATCGCTCAACGAGAGTGGCCCTGTTGCGATAAGATACTCAAACTCCCCGGATCTTCCCGAGCTTAAAAAGAAATTTAAAAAAGTCGCACCATTTATTTATGCTGATTTTGATAACGCTCCTGATAACGTGATAATCACATACGGACGCATAGTTACCGAGGCTTTGCATGCTTGCGATATGATGAAAAATGCAGGAACTGCTTGCGGGGTCGTAATTGTTGAAAAATTGAAGCCGCTTTACGATGTTGAGCCTGTACTGAGAACGTTGGTTTATGATAGTAAACAGATTGTTTTTCTTGAGGAATCAATAAAAAACGGTGGCGTTGGAATGATCCTGTCCGAAAAGCTTCCTTGTAAGATAAAAACACTTGCAATAGACGATGTTTTTGATACTGATAAGGCGACCGGAAATGCTTATGAGGATTTCGGCATAGGTGCCTTTGATATTGTCAAAGCATTTGGTGTGAAATGTGAAAATCTCCCGCAAAATTAACATGTGGGAGATTTTTTACGTAAAAATATATTTTATATATAAAATATTTTGCTAAAAAGGGTGAAATGCTTAACATAAGCTTTCTTGACAACTGTGAGAAAATGTGATATAATAACAACGGCTATGTGAAAAAATAACATAACCTGAAAGGAGGCATCGAAAATGAATTCAATCAGAAGAAGTACTATCGGCGATCTGTTTCAAACCAGGCCATTTATCTCTCTTCACGAGCTTGAGGAAATGTTTCCTGATGTATCCAGCATGACACTGCGCAGAGATATAGAGTATTATGAGAAAAAAGGTGACGTAATAAAGGTCAGGGGCGGTGCAAGATCGATGAAGTTCATCGTGAACTCCGACGATGATGCATTTAATCTTCGCCTTCATCTCAATTCCGATGCAAAGCGTAAGGTAGCAAAGGCTGCCCTGCAATTTATAGAGCCGGGCAGAAGTATATTCCTTGACTCAGGCACAACGGTACTGCGCTTAGTGGAGTATATGCCAAACGACAGAATAACAGTAACGACAACAGGATTAAACGTTGCTTTGGAGATAATGAAAAAGGATATGCCTATTGTAAATATTGTCGGTGGAATGATTAACCGCGGCAATATTACGGTATCAGGCAATCAGGCCCTGGATTTTATCGACGGAATCAATATTGACGTTGCATTCGTAGTGCCGTCGGGAGTTTCTGCGCAGGAGGGACTTACCTGCGGTAACTATTCGGATTGCGATCTTAAGCGCAAGGTGGTCGAAAAGGCACGAAAAGTAGTGCTCCTTATGGATGCATCAAAAAACAATAAGTGTCTGCCGTACACATTTGCGGAAATAAAGGACGTCGATTGCATTATATCGGATGAAGCTCTTCCGATGGATATGGCAAAGTATGCGATCGAGGCGGGCGTCGAGGTTATCGTCGCAGAATAATATTGTCAAAAAAATAATTTATATAAATCAGGAGGAAATTATGGCACAGGTAGTAATTATGCCCCGTCAGGGACAGAGCGTTGAGAGCTGTGTTATCACCGAGTGGAAAAAGAAGGTCGGCGATAAGGTAGCAGTTAAGGACGTTCTCTTCTCTTACGAAACAGATAAGTCGAGCTTTGATGAGCTTTCGACCGTTGAAGGTACGCTTCTCGCGGTATTCCACGAGGAGGGAGACGACGTAGAATGTCTGCTCCCCGTATGCGTAATCGGTAACGAGGGCGAGGATATCTCCGCACTCGTTCCCAAGGCTGACGCCCCCGAAGCAGCTCCTGCAGAGGAAAAAGCTGAGGAAAAGGCGGAGGAGAAGAAGGCAGAGGTCACCGCAGCTCCTACGGGAGAGGCAGTGAGCACCGAGGGAAGACTCAAGATCTCCCCCCGTGCACGTCACTTAGCTGAGAGAACCGATGCTGACCTCAGCAGAGCGGTTCCCACGGGTCCTAACGGCAGAATCATAGAAAGAGACGTAAACGCTCTTCTCGATAAGGGTTGGACAAATGCAGACAAGCCCGTTGAGGTAAAGGCTGAAGAGGCTGTAGCTGACGTAGTGGCAGCAGCTCCTGCAGCAGATGCATATACCGACGTTAAGCTCACCAAGGTTCGTAAGGTTATTGCTGCAAATATGCACGCATCCCTTTCCAACATGGCTCAGCTTACTCTCAATTCGTCCTTCGACGCAACTCAGATCATGGCATACAGAGCTCTTCTCAAGGACAACGCAGAAAAGCTTGGTCTGAACAATATCACAATCAACGATATTATCCTTTATGCAGTTTCGAGAACTATCCTCGCGCATAAGGATCTTAACGCTCATTATCTTGAGGATCAGGATATCATCCGTTACTTCAATACCGTAAACATCGGTATCGCTGTTGACACCGATCGCGGGCTTCTTGTTCCTACTGTATTCGGCGCTGAGAAGATGACATTAAACGAGCTCTCCGGTGAGGCTAAGAGTGTTATCAAGGCTGCTCAGGCAGGACATATATCTCCCGACAAGCTCAAGGGCGCATCCTTCACCGTAACCAATCTCGGAGCTATGGGCATCGAGTCCTTTACTCCCGTTATCAATCCTCCTCAGACCGGTATCCTCGGAGTTGACGCTGTAACCTATAGAGTGAAGGCTGACGGAAGCACTTATCCTGCAATGGGTCTCTCCCTCACCTTCGATCACAGAGCTCTCGACGGTGCACCTGCAGCTAAGTTCCTCAAGGCTCTTTGCGATAACCTCACAAACTTCAACCTTCTTCTTGCTAAGTAAGGGAGGATATACAGAATGTACGATCTTATAATTCTCGGCGGTGGCCCTGCAGGCTACAACGCCGCTGAAAGAGCCGCACACGGCGGCCTCAAGACCCTTCTCATCGAGGGTAGAGCACTTGGTGGTGTATGTCTCAATGAAGGATGTGTTCCTACCAAGACGCTTCTTTATTCCGCAAAAATCTTCGACTATGCCAAGCACTCTCAGGAATATGGTGTTAAATTCGACGGCGCATCCATCGATCATAACGCTGTAATCGAAAGAAAGGGCAGAGTAGTTAAGACTCTCGTTGGCGGTATCGGTGCTTCCATGAAGCGCGCAGGTGTTACCGTGGTTAATGCTTACGGCACTATCATGGGACGTGATGCAAGCGGCTTCACCGTTAAGGCGGGAGACGAGGAATACAAGGGCGCAAAGCTCCTTATCTGCACAGGCTCCACCGCGGCAGTTCCTCCGATTCCCGGACTTCGCGAGGCTGTTGACAGCGGCTTTGCAATGACAAACCGTGAAATCCTTGATATGACCAAGGTTCCCGAGAAGCTCGTTGTTATCGGCGGCGGAGTTATCGGTCTTGAAATGGCTTCCTATTTCAACTCCATCGGCTCAAAGGTAACCGTCATCGAGATGCTCGACCACATCGCAGGCCCCACCGATTCCGAGATCTCCAAGATTCTTTATAAGAACTATGTCAAGAAGGGTGTAAATTTCCTTCTCGGCGCAAAGGTCACCTCGGTCGGCAAGGACTGTGTAAATTACGAGATCAACGGCAAGGAGGAGAGCGCACCTGCTGATGCGGTGCTCGTTTCCATCGGCCGTCGTGCAATGACTCAGGGCATCGGTCTTGAGAATATCGGTGTTCTCACCGAAAGAGGCGCTATCGTTACCAACGATAAGCTCGAGACAAACGTAGCAGGCGTTTGGGCGGCAGGCGATGTAAACGGCAAGAGTATGCTTGCTCATACCGCATACCGTGAGGGCGAGGTTGCCGTTAACAATATGCTCGGCAAGCCCGACAGAATGAACTACAACTCTGTTCCTTCCGTTATTTATACAAATCCCGAGGTTGCATCGGTTGGTGAAACCACTGAAACTGTCAAGGCAAAGGGACTTGATGCAAAGGTTGAGTCCTTCACACTTAAGTACAGCGGAAGATATATTGCCGAGAACGAGGGCGGAGACGGTATCGTCAAGCTCATTATCGACAAGGAGCACAGAAAGGTTATCGGTGTTCATATGATCGGTAACTATGCCTCCGAGATCATCTACGGTGCGGCGCTTATGGTCGACCGCGAGATGAGAGTTGAGCAGGTACAGAAGATAGTGTTCCCCCATCCCACGGTTGGCGAGGTCATCCGTGAAGCAATGTTCATGATCTGAAAATAATAATATTATCATATAAAAGGAGACAAAATCATGCCTAAGAGTCAATACGTAGACCCCTCAAAAGCCTTTGAAAGCGGCTATATTCATTTTGAGGACATTCCCGTTTGTCAGTACAACAAGACTTTCGCTGAGGAGAAGAAAATCTATACCAAGGAAGATTTCATGCGTATCTATCGCGATATGGCGATCATTCGCGAGTTTGAGACCATGCTCAACGAAGTTAAGGTAAAGAGTGAATACAACGGCGTAAAGTACAATAACCCCGGTCCTGCACACCTTTCAATAGGTCAGGAAGCGTCTGCTGTCGGTGAAGCTTATTCCCTCGATATCAACGACTTTTCCTTCGGTTCCCACCGTTCCCACGGAGAAATTCTTGCAAAGGGTCTTTCTTCGATCTACAAGCTTACCGATGAGGAGCTTTACGCAATAATGAAGGAATTCCTCGACGGAACCGTTCTTTCTGTTGTTGAGAAGCACATGAATGCAGGCGGAAACGTAAAGGAGCTCGCTATCAACTTCCTTCTCTACGGTGCACTTGCTGAGATATTCGCTCGTAAGACCGGATTTAACAGAGGTCTCGGCGGATCCATGCACGCATTCTTTATTCCTTTCGGACTTATGCCCAACAACGCTATCGTTGGTGCATCCGCTCCCATCGCACTCGGTGCAGCTCTCTATAAGAGATCTAACCACAAGCCCGGTATCGTAATCTCCAACTGCGGAGACGGTGCTACCGGCCGTGGCCCCGTGCTTGAGGCTCTCAACTTCGCTTCCATGGACCAGATCACTAAGCTCTGGGGTATGGACGGTAAGTTCGAGGACGGCGGAATGCCCATCCTCTTCAACGTATTCAATAACCACTACGGTATGGGCGGTCAGACCAGAGGTGAGACCATGGGCTTTGACATGGTTGCACGTCTCGGCGCAGGCTTCAACCCCTCTCAGATGCACGCAGAGCGTGTAAACGGATACGATCCTCTTGCAGTTATCGACGCTGTTTCCCGTAAGAAGAAGCTTCTTCTCGAAGGCAAGGGTCCCGCACTTCTCGACGTAGTTACCTACCGTGTATCCGGTCACTCCCCCTCCGACTCCTCTACCTATCGTACTCAGGAAGAGATCGAAGCTTGGAAGGCAGCAGATCCTATCGTTGCATTCAAGAACAAGCTCATCAAGGGTAAGATCGCAACCGAGAACGATTTCGCAGTTCTTCACGAGCAGATCACCGCTCGTATGACCGAGGTTATGAAGCTCGCTATCAACGATGAGATCTCTCCCAGAATGGATCTTAATAAGGAACCCGATGCAATCGCATCCATTATGTTCTCTAACCAGAAGATTGTTTCCATGGAGCCTGAGCGTGAAGCAGAAATGCTCATGCCCAAGGAAGAGTGTCCCAGAGTTAAGGAAATCAAGGGTAAGGTTCGTACAGCAACCGATAAGGATGGCAAGCCTGTATCCAAGATGAAGATGTACAACGTTTGTGACGGTCTCTTCGAGCCGATCATTGATAAGTTCTACGACGATCCCACCCTTATCGCATACGGTGAGGATAACCGTGACTGGGGCGGAGCATTCGGTGTTTATAAGAAGATGACCGAGGCTGTTCCTTATCACCGCTTCTTCAACTCTCCCATTTCCGAGTCCGCTATCGTTGGCTCTGCAGTAGGCTACGCAATGTGCGGCGGCCGTGCAATCGTTGAGCTTATGTATGCTGACTTCATCGGTTGTGCAGGAGATGAGATCTTCAACCAGATGGCTAAGTGGCAGGCTATGTCTGCAGGTATCCTTAAGATGCCTATCGTCCTCCGTGTTTCCGTTGGTTCCAAGTACGGTGCACAGCATAGCCAGGACTGGACCGCTATCACCTCTCACATCCCCGGACTTAAGGTTGTATTCCCCGTAACTCCTACCGATGCTAAGGGTCTTATGACTTCCGCTCTCGACGGCACCGACCCTGTCGTATTCTTCGAGTCTCAGAGAGTTTACGGCTTCGGCGAGGAATTCGTAAAGGAAGGCGTGCCGGAAGGCAAGTTTGCGATAGAATTCGGTGAGCCCGACGTTAAGAGAACCGGTAAGGACGTTACCATCCTCACCATCGGTGCTACCCTCTACCGCGCTATGAATGCCGCAAAGACTCTCGAAGAGAAGTATGGCGTTTCTGCTGAGATCATCGATGCTCGTTCTCTCGTTCCTTTCAACTACGACAAGGTTATCGAGTCCGTTAAGAAGACCGGTAGAATCGTAATCGTAGGCGACGCTTGTGAAAGAGCTTCTATGATGAAGGATATGGCTGCGAACATCACTGAGTTCTGCTTCGACTACCTCGATGCACCTCCTGTAGCGCTCGGATCAAGAAACTGGATCACTCCTGCATTTGAGCTTGAGAAGTCCTTCTTCCCCTTCGAAGATGCAATTATCGACTGCATCCACGAGAAGCTCATTCCGCTTAACGGTCACGTTCCCACTCATGATTATTCCGATATCGAGAAGGTTAACAGAGCTAAAAAGGGTCTTTAATTCTTACTGTTTCTCTATAGCAATGTTTTAAAAATTGACTTATGAGGTCTGCGGAAAGAGAATATAAACGTTTCTCTTTCTGCAGACCCGATAATTAAAACTGCAGAATGTTGAATTTTCTGTTATAAAGGAGATGAAACGATTAGTAAAATTCGTTTCACAAAGCTATGAGGCATATAGAATATCTGGTACATAATTATGAGACTTTACTTCATTTGTTTGCGGAATTTATCGTTTTGACACTTGAATTGATTGGTATAGTAATTATTATTATCGGTTCGTTTAAAACGATAATTGAGATTTTTTCTATATTAACGAAAAAACATAAAACAAATATTGTAATAAAGCTCGGTAACACGCTTGCTTTGGCACTTGAATTCAAGATGGGCGCAGAGATAGTTAACACGGTAATTGTAAGAGATCTTTCGGATCTTATAACACTTGCCATTGTAATTGCACTTCGCGCAATTCTGGCTATTCTTATCCATTGGGAGATCAAGAACGAAAAATATAGCGAGATGGCAGAGTGTACAAAGGAAATTGACTCGAAATAATTATTTAGATCAAGCCCCCGAAAGATAACGGGTAATCGTTATCTTTCG
>JAZQMQ010000029.1:0-12190 GCA_045543555.1 Eubacteriales bacterium | reverse complement strand
AAGCACGAAGGTGAATCCTTCTGCTACTACCGAGTCAAGATACTTGATGCCTTCGAGGGTGATCGCTGTGCTGACTACGTGTGTGTTGATAACGTTGTATCCGTCGTAGGTGGTAACGTAGCCCTTAACAACTTCCTCTTCGATTGAGTATGTGATCTCGTTTCCGCCCTCATACTTGGGAAGCTCGGTAAAGGAGTACTGCCAGCCGTTTTCTGCAGTTACTTCTGCGGTATCAACTACCTCGCCGTTAGCAAGAAGCTTGATAATGATGCTCTCGGGGCGGATTCCGTCCTGGTCGTTGTTATCGTTCCAGATCTTGCTTCCCTCTACGTTAACGGTCTTAATGTTATAGCTGTTGATTACGTTGTATCCGTCGTAGGTGGTCGTATATCCGGGAACCTCATCTTCTGTGATTCTGTAAACGATTTTCTTACCGTTTCTGAATTCGCGGAGACCTTCGAAGGTATAGCTCCAATTATCCTCTGCGGTTACTTCGGTAGACGCGATCTCCGTTTCACCCTCCCACAGACGAATTATGATGCTTTCGGGACGGGTGAGATCGCGGTTATCGCCATCGTTCCAGGTCTTAACGCCTGAGATTGATACGCTTTCTACTGTATATGTTACGATCGGAATGGGGAACGGAGAGGGCTTGCCTGCTTTTCCGTCACTATCAATAGGATAGAGGATTGCGGAATTACTTGTAGGAACGTCATATTCTCCTGCGATTTCCTGCTTTTCGATCAGGTGCAATTTAAAGGTCAGGTTTGCAAGTCTTTCAACAGTAACGCTCTCACCAAAAGTCAAAACGTAGTACTCGGTGGTCTTACCGTCGCCATATACATAGTCAAGCCAGAAGGTGGGCTCGGTTGCGCCGGGGGCTGTGAACGAAGCAGAGAAGTCGTATCCTTCCTTGGGTTCCTCCTTATTGGTCTTATATTCAACACCGCCAAGGCTCAAGTGAATATAATTGTGATCCTGGATAAACTCAAAGTTACCATTCTCGTTCTTTCCAATGTAATCAACAATGGTAGAGCCGTTGGAGTAGGTATAGTACATGTCATTTTGAATGGGCTTGAAGAAATCTTCCTTAAGAACAGTTTTTGCAGACTTAAAGCTTCCGTCTTCATTGCGCTCATAATCCCATACTGTAGGTGCGTACTCCTGACCTGCAAGAGTAGCAAGATAGTTCATGAAGCTGTGACCAACCTGAGATCTGGAGGTACCTGTATATTTTGCGCCCTGAGTAATGTACTCGGACCCGTTTTGATAGTTAGGGTTCTCACTACAGATAGAATAGCAGTTATAACCATTAGCTACGAGCTGTTTCCAAACCTGAACGCACTCATACTGTGCACGCTCGTAGTTAAGAGCATTGGCGGGACTGTTGGAAGAACTTGCACCTGCCATTACACCGGTAATGAAGTTCTCTTCTGTAGGCTTGGGATTAACAATACCGTTACCAAATCTGCTGCCTGTAATGCCTAAAGCTCTCAAATCTTTGTTGTTATTCTTTTCCCAGTTAATATATGCCGAATAATCATTTGTATCGAAATGGGGAGTGTATACATACTTGTCACCATCGGCAGCTACCCATTTTTCAATATCGGCAAAGAAAGCTTCGTAGCTGTTTTTGTAAGAATCAGGTATCATGTACAGTGAGGTGTGACGGCCGCGCTGAGACTGCCACAGATAGTTACCCCAATAATACGTGCCGTTAACCTTGTTTACAACTGTTGACTGCTCACCCTCAACATTGTCGAACCAATAGGTACGACCTGTAGCGAGCAAGAATACGTATTTATTTGAATCCTCTGCCTCGGTTTCCTTTTCAAGCATCTTCTGTGCTTCAAGAAGCTGGCTGTGAAGGTTTGTGGTACCGGCGGGGAGGTCGTTAATATCATCAAACTTAGCCTTGAGGAATTCTACGTAAGTATCCGGGTCAAGGACAGCTTCATCGCTGTTGAGGTCCAAAATGATCTCCTTGCCCTTTTCAAGAGAAATCAAACCTACTCTAACGGTAGCTTTTCCGCTTTCCATTGCGGGCTTAAATACGTTGATTGCAGATTCAATAGTCTGCATGTTCGCGGTCATACCGCCGCCGCACAGAAATACAACGTCAATATTACCGTTTGCGGTACCGGGGAAGGTGAGCGAAACGCCGGTCTGGTCATTCTTATGAAGTCCATTCGCCGTCTTGTCAAGATACGTTTCAACAATTTTGTCAAGATCCGACTCGGTAGCAAATGCCATGTGAGTCACCATTCCCAACAACATTGAGATTGTTAATATGATTGATAAAAATTTCTTCATTTTCTTTGCCCTTTCAGCTATTTATTTCTGTGAACCAATTAGTTTTTCACTTTTGTGATTGAATTATAGCACCCTATAGTCACAAACGCAGTTACATTTTGTTTTTCTTTTGATTTTTTTTTGCAAACTAGTAACTTTTTTCGACAAAAACAACCTTTTAGTTACATTTAAAAACACTTTTTGCAGCACTCGTTGCAGCTTGTCACCGTTTTATGTAATTATTTGCGCAAAAAATGGAAAAGGCGGTGCAAAAATCAGCACCGCCAGTGACACAAAATAAGAATAAACCGTAAAATAATAGCTCAGGCCCTTATTTGACAAGCAAAACAGGGGGATGCGTTGTCGCGGCCAAGTATTCCCATACCGTGAAGTGGATCCGAGACGTATATTTATTCGACTACCAATACGCGGTCGGCGCGATAAATACCCTTCATCCGATGGTGTCAAGCCGATATTGTCTTACGTTTACTAAGTTTAATTTTCATACCAATTCTGTGTTTTCCCGAAGTGAATAAGAAGCCTGTCTGAATAGTCCCTCTTCACATCACAAATGCTTAAGGGTCTTTTCTACGCAATCGGAAATTTTTACCGTTCCTATGCCAAATATCGACGTGTAAAGCGTATCCTTGATCGGATCCGTCCAATATTCAGGGATACCGTTTGCCCCTTTTGCCATTCCAAGAACCGATCCGACGGTCGCGCCGTTACAGTCGGTATCGAATCCCGTCTCAACAGCCATACAAATCGACTTTGAAAAATCGCCTTCACCGTACAAAAGCGCGGCAGCGACGATCATGGCGTTAGAGATGGTATGACACCAGCCGTGGCTTGTATGTTCGTTGTACTTTTTGTGGATCATCTCAAAGCAATCATTTTGAGAAACACCGCTCTTATAACATTCCATCACAGAAGCAACGCTTTCATAAAGCCTTGACGTGTGTGGAATTTCGGCAAGTCCGCCGAGAATTATCTCCTCAATGCTCTCCGTAGTCGCCGCGACGGCGATCATGGCTGCCACCCACATTTCTCCGTAAATTCCGTTTTTAACGTGCGAAATGGACGCATCTCGCCAAGCCATTTCTGCCGCAAGCCTTGGATTGCCGGGATTAATATAACCGAAATAGTCTCCGCGGATCTGCGCGCCGATCCATTCGCGGTAAGGATTCTTATAAATCGCCGACTGAGGCGGCTCATAACCGTTTATAAAATTACAAAATGCAACTCGCTCCGCCGTACAGTATGAGTCCTTGGACTGATAAGCAAGCCAAGCTCTAGACATATTGTAAGGAGTGAAGTCTCTGCCGTATTTTTCAATTACTTTTTGGGCAAGAACAACGTAGTTCGTATCGTCGTCAACGGGCATTCCGTTGATCTCGTCTGCATAGATCCTGTTTGCAAAATTAAATCTGTATTTTGTCAGATCAATATTATTAAGATCTCTGCGATAGATGTATCTGTGCATTGGATAATTGCCAGTTTCCTTCAAAAAAGGAATAAAATCGTCCGTGCGCACACCTTCGACGCTCTTTCCGAGCATACAACCGCAGATCCTGCCGTACCACGCTCCGCTGATCTTATTCTTTATTTCAGCTCTGTCATATTGTTTTATTTCATCGGATCCGCGTCTTATCATCTGTATCTGATCGAGCTCCGACGGTTCGATATATGGATATCCTTCCTTGATTTTGGCGCCGGAAACCACGTCGAACAATACGTCTCCGAGTCTTTTCTTAATTTCGCCCTTTGGTAATCTCGAAACCGAATAAAAAATGTCCTTAAAGGCTTCAATGTCAAGCCCTTCCTCTATAGATTGATCATACTCGGTCAACAAATTTGAAGAATAAAACTCCCAGTCATGTATATTCTGATACTGCGGCTTCAGAATTTCAGAGCGATTCATCTCTTCAACAACACGATTGTCGTTTCCCATCAGCATAGCATCGAGCGAAACGTCAAAATATTTTGCAATCTTGATAATTTTCTCAACATCGGGCACCGTTTCCCCGCTTTCCCATTTTTGTACCGATTGCTGAGAAATGTCAAACAGCTCGGCAAACTGCGCCTGTGTAAGCTTTGCCTGATTTCTGATCAGGCTGATCGTCTTTCCGAAAGTCATATATCTTCCTCCTATAAAATTACTTACGCATTAATTATACTACATATCATCAGTTGTGTAAATATAATTTTTGTTGTTATTTTTACAATTGTCAGTTGTATTCTTGCAATTTGCAGACAAAGTTCAAAACCACCGGCTGTGCCGGTGGTTTTCATATAAACGGAAGACGACCTTAGAGACGCAAGCAAAATGAGGGCGGATTATTTCAAAGCAGCCTTCACCGTCGGAAATACCGCTTTGGGGTCGTGCGAAACGTCAAAGCTCTCAAGCGCCTCGTTGCCTTCGCTTACATAGGTGTAATCCTCTATTGAAAAATCGCAGCCGACTATAGAAAACCGACCAAAATTGTAACCTATTCCCTTTTCACTGTCAAAATATGACTCAATTAAATTTTCTTGTATGTCCTTGGGCATATTAGGCCACGCATTTGCCGCAGAATCACTAAACGCACCGCCAATGCCCAAAACAATTTGATGTTCAATGTCGTCGCGAACATTTATAATGTTCCCCTCAACGTCGTCGGGCACCATAACCCGCAATGATTTTTGTCACAAAGTTAATCTTCTCGGTTACGCTTACCCTTCAAGTTCTGTGCCAAATTCACCTGTGGGAAGATAAGTTCCAACAACAGCCGCAACTGCGTCTCTGATTTTATCCTCCTCACAGTCATACGCCATTGTCATCAAGGCTTGCAGCTGTTCCAAAAACTCATCCGTTTCAAACGGTATCGGCGAACCGATATGTATCAGGTGATTTGGTGTTTTTCTCATACCTTCTTCTGACATGAGCTTTTCTTCGTACAGCTTTTCTCCTGCTCTCAGCCCTGTATATTCAATCTTTATATCAACGTCCGGTGTCAGTCCCGACAATCTGATCAAGTTTCTTGCCAAAGTATCGATTTTAACCGGAGCGCCCATATCCAAAATGAAAATTTCTCCGCCCTCGGCATAGGTTCCCGCCTGCAGCACAAGAGATGCCGCTTCGGGAATAGTCATGAAATAGCGGATAATATCGGGGTGTGTAACCGTTACGGGACCGCCTTTTGCGATCTGCTCCTTAAATCTCGGAACCACCGAGCCGTTACTGCCGAGCACGTTGCCAAAACGCACCGCAACAAATTCCGTTTTCGGATTTTCCGCGTTGGATTCAACTCCCGTCACCGTTCCTTCCGCATCTTCGGTGTGAACGTGCAACGGCATGATCTCGTGCGCCTTTCCCTCTCTTACCTTCTTATCAAACGATTGAATGATCATTTCGCAAAGACGCTTGGACGCCCCCATAATGTTTGTGGGATTGACTGCCTTGTCGGTGGAAATAAGGACAAAGCGCTTACATCCGTTAGTCATAGCCGCATACGCTGTTTTATACGTACCGACCGCGTTATTCTTTATAGACTCGCAAGGACTATCCTCCATAAGCGGTACGTGCTTGTGCGCTGCCGCGTGGTACACCACATCGGGCTTATACTTTGCAAAAACCTGATTTATACGCTTACTGTCACGGACAGATCCGATCAAGATCTCAAGATTCAGCTCCGGATATTTATCCCTAAGCTCAAGTCCGATAGCGTGAGCATTGTTTTCATATATATCGAACACGATCAACTTCTTTGGGTGATTCTTTGCAATCTGTCTGCAAAGCGCGCTTCCTATGGATCCACCGCCGCCGGTTACAAGAATGACTTTATCGGTGATGAAGCTATAGATCTCATCCATATTTACCGCTACAGATTCACGTCCGAGCAGATCTTCGACCGAAACGTCTCGCAGAGAGGCAGCATCAACCTTGCCCGAAACGATCTCAGCGATTCCCGGCAAGCTTTTCAGCTGGCAATTTGTTTCCTTACAAACGTCAAGAATATCTCTGCGCTGATCGGCAGTTGCGCCGGGCAAAGCGAGATAGATTTTTTCGATCCTATATTTTTCAACGTTCAGCAAAATATCTTCTCTGCTTCCGACGATCGGCACTCCGTAGAGATAACGGCCTTGTTTTTTCTTATCGTCATCGATAATGCAGAGCACTCGCTCATTTACATCTCTTGAATTCTGCAGGTCACGCAGGATCATTTGACCCGCTTCGCCCGCTCCGATGAGCATAACCCTTGTAATCATGGAGAACTTAACGCTCTCACTTTTTTCGATAGAGATGAATCGGTAAGCAAAACGAGCACCGGTGATCAATATAAATTGTATTGAAACACCGATAACATAATAAGAAATGGGCATTCGGCAAAACAGCAGCGTGATCATCGTCGTATGAATAACCGCAAGAACACCCGAGGCGCAGATAATTCGTTTCATCTCTGCAATGCTTGCACATTTCCAAATACTTTGATAAAGGTGAAAAATTCCAAACATCACAATGCTGATCACGGCATAGATCGGGGCAAATTTCACCAAAGCCATCAAGTAATTTTTCGGTATTTCCGAAAAATTACAATCAAATCTGAACCACAGGGCGAAAAAATAGGATACTGTAACGGCAGCTATATCGTACAGCATAAATAACAGATCCTTTATGTTGAGTCGCCCAAATGAGAGAAGTGTGTTTTTTCTTTTATTCAATTCCGGTTTAAGAGAACTTATGTCATCATGTTTTTCCATAATTCTTCGCTCCTGCTGCGGTCACATCATTTTATTGAGAAAAGTAAGTATTATCCCCTAAAAAGCGACCTTTTTTCTTTTAATATCTTTGCTGATATAAATCCAAATTATATTATATTATATTATAAAATACGCCTTTGCCGCAGATAACGGAGAAATGAAGCCTCACGATCTGAACGGACAAAAAGAGAACAGCCCTAACGCTGGTGATAACATTTTCGAGGATGCTCCGCTTCCGCAATAATCCTTGCAAGCCAAGTTTGAAGCTATGTACGAGATCAGCGAGGACGGAAAGACAATCACGGTCATCTCCAAAGATTATCTCAGCAAGTATTGGCAGAGTATGGATGTAGAAGGACAGGCGTTTTCGTTCGAGTGCAGAGGTGCACAGAACGGCGGCTACCGTGCTGATCAGAACAACAAGGTAGTCAGCTCCACAAGTATTTCCAACCAGGGTAGTAGCTTTACAATTGCTGAGTTTGAGGATTACTTTAATAACGATTGTATTCGTAATACTTGTATCCGCAATATGGCTTTAATAATTTCATAGGCAATCTCCTCTCAAAAGGCCACTTTAATTATATCATTATTTTTATCTTTATTCAATCGGTTTGGAGCATATAGAAAAATCCATCACAGACTTTTGTCCGTGATGGATTTTTCCGTTTTGCACTCGTCAATAGGCTTTTCATTGGATATTTTCAAACATCCTTATGAGAAGTAGCCTTTCGCAAGTGCTTTTTTCTGTGCTCATAGTACAAAATTGTAACCTTGAAATGATTTGGTATTGTTTGAAGCACAAAAGCTATTCTCATTTTTATTGACCGAATAAAAATCTAGCAACGAACAGGAGACAAAGATGCTTTTCTATTCCTCCTCAATAGCAGCCGTCTTTTTATTGACTTCACGAATGCGGTCGTATATCTCATCAGCGAACTTGCGAGTGCGGTCATAGAAATAGAGTCCATTCTGCTCCTGCTCAACGTCAGTAAGCTGAGTATAACAAAAACCGCACACGCGCGGATGAGAAAGAAGCACTTCGGTCAATCCTTCATAACGCGCGGCGAATTCTTCCTCTGTTCGAGGAGCTCTGCCATATCCCCATGCCTTTTTGCCATCGTTCATTACCTGAGGGTTCCAAAAAGTTCCACCATATTCACTTACCCAATACGGTTGTCCTTGATATTTTTCGATGCGAATAGGGCTATTTCCTCTGTATCTTGGAATAGGACTATGATAATAGCTGTTATTGGAAAGCATAGGCTCAAGATACTGTGCAAGCTTTACAGGATCCTGCTCATAATCATGTACGTCAAACATATCTGTTTCATAATGAACCCCTCCGCTGGCATCGATGACAGGGCGGTAAGGATCCAAAGCCTTTGTGATGCGATAAATAGCCTTATGACACTCTTCATGAAGTACAAGACAATGATAGGTCTCGTTATAGGGACACCATCCCACAACTGCAGGATGATTGTAATGGCTGTTTACGATCTCCATCCATTCGGGAAGCATCAGTTCTGTGGCTTCCGCACTGTCCAATGCAATACCGGACGCTTGCTCAGCCCACACAATATAACCCAAATGATCTGCATAATAGAGGGTGCGCTCCTCAAAAACTCGTTGATGAAGTCTGGCTCCGTTAAAGCCCAGATCAATAGCAAGCTCGATATCTCTTTTCAAAAATTCCGCATCGGGCGCGGTATAAATTCCCTTTTCATTAAAGCCCTGATCCAAAATAAGACGCATAAACACGTGGCGTCCGTTCACGGTCAATCCTTTTTTATCGTATGAAATATCACGAAGAGCAAAGTAAGTTTGAACAGTATCGACGACTTCTTCTTCACAAATAAGCTCTACCTTCAGATCATAGATCTCAGGAGCAAGAACTTCCCACAAATGGATCTCGTCCACCGAAAGATTCAAGAAGGCGGTATCACCCGCAAAGTGTGCCACGGATTGTCCAACTTCATTTCCTTTATAGTACGCGGTCACTCTTGTCGAGTAATGACTCATCTGAAGATCAGAACCTTTTATGCTCATCTCCAATGTTCCGTCCATGGCATGAGGAGTCATTTTTGCCGATCGCAAATAGACGTTTGGAACAAATTCCAACCATACAGTTTGCCAAATTCCGGTAGTTCGGGTATAGGAGCAACCTTTAGAGTTATATTCTAAACACTGCTTTCCTGAAGGCTGACGACCGGAGCGATTGTCATCTTTTGCCATAACAACGATCGTATTATCACCATTACAAAGATAATCGGTTATATCGTATTCAAAGGAGCAATATCCTCCCTTGTGTGTGCCGCACAACTTACCGTTCACCCACACCTTAGACTCGTAGTCCACCGCACCAAAGTGCAAAATCGCACGTCTATCGTCGGGACATTCGATATTCAATTGTTTTTTATACCAAACGGCAGGGATAAAATCTACGTACTGAATTCCGGAAAGCTCACTTTCCGGACAAAACGGCACGTTGATAACTTGACTGAAATTTCCGTCAAGATACATTTTTCTCGCTTCACCGCTCACACCAAAATCAAATTCAAAACTCCATTTTCCGTTTAAACAATACCACTCGTTTCTCATCCACATAGGACGAGGATAATCGGTTCGAGGCATATCTTCGATGTGATTTTTCAAAATAGGTTCCATATAGTTTCTCCTTTGCTATTATAAAAGCTATCTTTCTGTTTAACAAAATCGTAGCAACCGAAAGCATTATGCATATTGTACCATAAAATTGACTCTATGTCAATTCATAAAAACTGTGTTACAAACAAATAATTATTATATATGCACCTTTCTTATTTCGACCTTTGCAGGTTTGCTCCCGCCCTTTCGGGCGGTGGTACGTTATGTATGGGTATATATCGCAGGAAGAAAGGAAAAGGAAAAAGAAAAATTAATGGGTATTATCATAGCGTGCCACCTTACTTTGTTAAAAGACTTGCCTTCTCTTAATCCTTGGACTATGATAGATTGAACTATCATATTACTATAGTATGGCGTGAAATAGATTATTCCATTATTTTGTCGAAAGGTGAAAATTTTTCAGTTATTCTGACGGCAAACCAAAATGCTTTATGTAGTCAATAACTCTCATATGATGTCTTGCCCAACGCTTAGCGTATTCATATGAAATCGGAACAATTTCTTTTCTGCATACCATTTCTTTGCCGTTACACTTGGCATATGACGACATACATCCAGCATATCTGCAAAGGAAATATTTTCCCCCCTGCTTCTTGAAAGAGATTTTCCTCAATATAACGATAATCGATAGGGCAATAACCGTTATTGTCAAATGCGATACAAAAATGCAACAAATAAAATCAGCGAAATTCATCCTTATGCTCCATAAAGAAATCAAAATATTTACGCACATTATCAAGCTCTGTCCACGAACAAACATCTGCGGGATAGGCATCTAAATTATATATTTTCGCATTTTGCATAGATAACAAAATAGGGGAATGAGTCGCAATAATAAACTGACTTTTGGTGGCACGGGCTGTTGCGGATATATATTCTGCAAGTTCAATTTGAAACTCTATCGACAGACTGTTTTCCGGCTCATCCAAAAGATATACAGCATCCTCGTCAATACGCTCAAAGAAATAGCGCAATGCCGTTTCACCGTTGGAATGCAGATCTATATCTTGCGCCACTCGTTTCTTTATATAAGATGATTGAGAGCGTTTTGGTGAAAGAATCTCCATTACGTCCTTCCATCTCTCATAATCATCGAGCCCGTTGAATCTCTTGATTTCGGGATTTTGCACCGCCTCGTGATGAACCGCAATATAATTTTCAAACAATTCGTGTCGCTGATCATCTATACCATCATTAATAGAACGTGCCTTTAAAGCATAATCGAAAACGTCGTCACTTGTCAAAACATAACTTCTCTTTGGGACACGCGCAAAATCGACCGAGCACATTTGAACGAATTGATCAAACAACGGCGCATCATTGAATTCCGAATATCTAATTGCATGTATTTTTGCCGCCAAAATATTGAGTAGCGTACTCTTGCCGGATCCATTTCCGCCATAGAACATGGTTATCCCATCAAATTGGACTTCCGATAATTTCTTTTCAGGAAATATTTTAAAAGGGTAAAAAGTGTGAAAACAAGTTCGTTTTTCCAATTCTATCACCTTAATTTCCGCACGATCACTCGGTAAAATCAATTTTTTAGCGTAAATCACTGTTCCACCCCCTTTTTAAAAATTATAATATCACAAAATGTGTATGTTGTCAATTAGGTTACAGAGCAATGACGTAGGTCCTCACTATCCTTCTACCTATATTGTATCAACTATATTATATCAAAAAAGCGGTTTTCCTTCAAATGTGCGAAAATGTCGCAGGTTCAAGATCATAAGGTCGGGGAAAAGGTGCAAAAAACAAAAGTCAAAAAACCAACCCTAAAAAACCGAAAAAGCCTTGTAAAACAAGGCTTTTTGGCATAGGTTGCATTTTTGACCTATGAGGATGGCTCCCCTTGTTGGACTTGAACCAACGACCCCCTGATTAACAGTCAGGTGCTCTAACCAACTGAGCTAAAGAGGAATAAATAGCGCCAAATATTAATACTTGGCGCTTTGTGTTGGCTTTGACCTATCTTCCCGGACCGTTGCCAGTCAAGTATTGTCGGCACAGCAGAGCTTAACTTCCGTGTTCGGAATGGGAACGGGTGGACCCTCTGCGCTAAAAAAACCAACTGTGGAGCTTCACCGGTATTCCGATTACAACCCCGATTATGTCAGCGTTGACCTATCTTCCCGGACCGTTGCCAGTCAAGTATTGTCGGCATAGCAGAGCTTAACTTCCGTGTTCGGAATGGGAACGGGTGGACCCTCTGCACTAAAAACACTGACTTATGGTGCACCTTCAGGGATTCGAACCCGGGACCCACTGATTAAGAGTCAGTTGCTCTACCAACTGAGCTAAAGGTGCGTACAGGTAATCCTTTAGGATTGCCATTTATATGAAAGAACATTAAATGTTCATTCACAACCGAATCGAAAGCAGACGAAAGAAACTCAAGTAGTTTGAACTATTAGAAGTTCAAGCCCTCGGTCAATTAGTATCGGTCAGCTGAACACATTACTGTGCTTACACCTCCGACCTATCAAACTTG
>JAZQMQ010000028.1:0-2480 GCA_045543555.1 Eubacteriales bacterium | reverse complement strand
CCAGTTTGCATTGGGAGTGAGATAAAGAGTCTCGGGAGTTGCCGCGCTAGCGAAAATCGCTGTCATGCTCATAAGCATTGTGAAAACGAGCATGAGAGCTACGATTATTTTGCGTGTGTTTCTCATAAAATTTTCCTTTCTTTATTTTATTTTTGTTCACGCCGCTAAATATTATATCAAAGCACTAAAGGTTTGTCAAGGTTGTTTTCAAAGAACCACACGCTTTGTTGATAGTGCATATCATTCACAAACAATCAACAGTTTTTTCACGTAATCTTTAGTGCAAACATAACAAAAAGCCGAGGCTGTTGTAATATGCCTCGGCTAAATTCGTACGCCATTAACTAAAGAGGTTTTTGAAGAAGTTTAGAATTGCAAGCCAGATTCTCTGGAAGAAATTAAGCTTTGCTACCGGCTCCTCGGGAGCCTCGGGAGTCTCGTCGGGAGTTTCGTCGGGAGTTTCAGGGTTTTCGGGAGTTTGCTCCGGAGTCATAGGAACACTTGACGCGAAGGTTACGTTTCCATCCTTCAACGTAATCATAACGGTGCTACCGTTCTCCTCAACCTCAAGAAGGAAGTTTTCACCATTATCGCCGTAGGAGCCGTCCCATGACTTGTTAACGGTAACCTTGAAAGCATATTTACCCTTAGCAACGTTCTCATATATCTTTATGTAGCATCCGGTTTCGGGATCATATGACATTTTATTGTTTTCATCGGTCTCATCCCACTTTGAGCCAAAGAGGGTTGTATTATCACCCTCAGCATAATACTCATCGTTCACCTTGAAAACGTATCCCGCTACGATGTAAAAGAGCTCCTGACCACACTTTGTGCAGATAGAGTCCTCGCCATAACTGTGAGCGCAAACATTCTCATCAAACACAGACCAAGAGCCATCGCCAAAGCTCCATACACCATCAGCCAGGGTGTACATATTATTGATACCGTCGTATTCAAGGTTGTTCGTCTGATTCCACGTCTTATTGTCAGACCAACCGTTTTCCTTATTGGGATCCATACGGCAGAAAATAACGTTGGTATACTCGGCGGGAATATTGGCTTCGTAGATACCGTCGCCGTTGGAATCGGACATACTAATCCACTGATGATCACCGCCTTCGATCCAGGTGTAGACCGCAAATCTCGCATTATCCTTTGTCCAGTTAGAATTAGGCACTAAGTAGACGGTGTACTCATCCGCCGCAACAGCGACGATAGGCAGAATACTCAGCATCAAAGAAAAAACGATGATGAGAGCCGCTATGAATTTAGATGTGCGTTTCATATTAATTCATCCTTTCAAATTAGATTAACAAATCAAGAACGGCGTCGGGAGTGTCGGCTATATGAGTGAAGCCGCATGTCTCAAGCTCTTCCCTGCTACCGTGACCCCAGCTTACGCCGAGGCTGTCGATACCGCAGATTTTTGCTCCCTCGGCATCATACATTCTGTCACCGACAAGAATAGCTCCGGATCGGTCTGCATTAACGGCATTAAGACTATATTCGAGAACCTGCCACTTATGATCACGGTTATCACCTTTAGCTCCGCCCATGAAATCAAAGTACTTATCAAGACCGAAAAGTCGCATTATCTTAAGCGCGGTGTCCTCGGGCTTTGAGGTGGCGAGGACGATGGTCTTGCCCTCTGCCTTCAGCTTGGCGAGCATCTCGTGGATGCCGTCATATACCTTGTTGTCCCACCAGCCGTAGATGTTATAATACTCTCTGAATTTTTCAATAGCCTCGACAACGGTAGTCTCGTTGAAGCCAAATTCATCCTGCCAAACAATGTAAAGGGACGGACCAATAAATCTGCGGAGCGAGTCACGACTTCCCCAATCGGTGACACCCATTTTCTTGAATGCATATATAAATCCTTCGATAAGACCGTTCTCGGGATCAGACAGCGTTCCGTCAAGATCAAAGGCAATAACGTCGTATTTTTTCATTTTCACTCCTCTTTGCTCTTCATTTTAATTCATTATAGTATAATTTTCGCCGAATGTCAACAAAATATGTAAAAGCCCCACAAAAATGTGAGGCTTGCAAATAATTTAGTATTAAACAGCTCCTTGCGCCAGCTTTGAACTATCAAACGTCAGGAATTTGCCCCAAAGGCAAATTCGTAGGCGCAGTCAGGTGTGAACAATCAAACAGCTCCTTGCGCCAGCATCGCATCGGCAACCTTAATGAAGCCTGCGATGTTTGCGCCGGCAATGAGGTTGTAGCCAAGGCCATACTGTTCAGATGCTGCAGCAGCACTGTCGTGGATGTTAACCATAATGCTTTCAAGCTGAGCATAAACCTGTTCGGGAGCGAACACTGTGTGACCTGCGTTCTGACCCATTTCGATACAAGAGCAAGCAACGCCGCCTGCGTTTGCAGCTTTGGAAGGACCAATAACTACGCCGTTGTTAGCGAGGTAAGCCATAGCTTCGTTGGTTGTAGGCATATTAGAACCTTCGCAAAGGAAT
>JAZQMQ010000027.1:0-14053 GCA_045543555.1 Eubacteriales bacterium | reverse complement strand
GTTGATTCAATCATATAATGTGTAATCTATAAAATGCTCTCCTCATCCGTCAACCTTCGGTTGCCACCTTCCCCGCTGGGGAAGGCGAAGGGAAAATGATGTTGATCTGGTATAAATAGAAGTCACCTAAATATTAAACATAATCCCATGACTGCTAAACAATACGCAGAAGTGGAATTGCAGTATATTAAGCCTTCCCCAGCGGGGAAGGGGGACCGCTTGCGGTGGATGAGGAGATCAACGTTCGGATATCCTGAAATTGATTGAAAAAACGATAAAAAAACAAACAAAGTTGATTCAATCAAATAATGTATAATCCATAAAATGCTCTCCTCATCCGTCAACCTTCGGTTGCCACCTTCCCCGCTGGGGAAGGCAAAGAGCAAATGATGTTGATCTGTATAAATAGAACCCTCTGGGTGAAGGTAAGAGATACAGAAGAATGCCATGTAACAAAAAATTATGATTTATAATTATAACAAGAAGTTAGTTTCAAACGCACAAAAATTGCGCCGGGAAATGACAAATGAAGAAAAACATTTATGGTACGATTTTCTAAAAAAGCTACCAATAACTGTTAATCGACAAAAAAACATCGGAAATTATATTGTAGATTTCTACATTGCAACAAAACGAGTAGTCATTGAACTCGATGGTTCTCAACACGGCAAGGAAGAGAACAAAGAAAACGATATAATACGAGATAACGAATTGAAACAACTCGGTATTAAGGTCATTCGTTACACAAACATTCAGATAAACAACAGCTTCAACGAGGTCTGCAGAGACATTCTTAAAAACATCGGCATTAGTGAGGAAGAATTTGTTATTGGAATAAATTCACCTTCAAGAAAGGAAAAAATATGAGTAAGGCAGAAGAAAAGAATTCAATAATTTACCCGGATCAGAAGATCGTTGATATTGAAATGGAAAAGGAAGTAAAAAATTCCTTTATCCAGTACTCGATGAGCGTTATCATTTCCCGTGCGCTTCCCGACGTGAGAGACGGTCTGAAGCCAGGACAGAGAAGAATACTCTATGCAATGTATGAGGATCATTTTACCCACGATTCACCCTTTGTAAAGAGTGCGAAGACAGTCGGTAACGTTCTCGGTAACTACCATCCTCACGGCGACGCGGCAGTTTACGGCACGATGGTTCGTATGGCGCAGGACTTCTCTTATCGCTATCCTCTTATTGAAGGACACGGTAACTTCGGTTCAATCGACGGTGACCCCCCTGCTGCATACCGTTACACAGAAGCGCGCCTTGCCCGTCTGTCAGACGAAATGATGCGCGATCTGGGTAAGAACGTCGTTAAGATGAATAAGAACTTCGATAACACACGTGATGAGCCCGACGTGCTTCCCTCGCGCTTCCCTAATTTCCTCGTAAACGGCGCTGTGGGTATCGCTGTCGGTATGGCAACGAATATTCCTCCTCACAATCTCGGTGAGGTCGTTGACGCGACAGTGTTCCGCATGGAAAATCCCGATTGCACCGTTCCTCAGCTTATGGAGTATATCAAGGGCCCCGATTTCCCGACTAAAGCAACGGTTTACGGAGTAAACGGTATACTTGAAGCGTACACGACCGGTAAGGGTAAGGTAATGGTACGGGCAAAGGCGGAAATTAATGAGGACAAGCGCACTATCACGATCACCGAGATACCTTATATGGTCAATAAGAGTATGCTCGTTGAGGCTATGTCCGACCTTGTACGCAACAAGAGAATCGAGGGAATAACCGATATCCGCGATCTTTCGAGTAAGCACGGCATAAAGATAGTAGTTGACTACCGCCGCGATGCGAACGGACAGATCATACTTAATCAGCTTTATAAATATTCGCAGCTTCAGGATACCTGCTCCATCAATATGCTTGCGATCGTAAACGGCGAGCCTAAGACACTTTCTCTTCCTCAGGTACTGGACGAGTACGTTAAGCACCAGGAAAGCGTGATCCGCAACCGTACTGTATACGACCTTTCAAAAGCAAAGGCGAGAGCACATATTCTCGAGGGCTACGTGATCGCAACCGATAATATCGATGATATTATCGAAATAATGAAGACATCGTCTTCTATTCCCGCAGCTAAGGAGACACTTTGCGAGCGTTATGGCCTTTCCGAGCTTCAGGCACAGGCTATTGTTGAAATGACTCTCGGTAAGCTTACCGGACTTGAAAGGCAGAAGGTCGAGGAGGAGCTTGCAAAGCTTACCGAGCTTATTTATGACCTTGAGGATATTCTCGCAAACGAGAGCAGAATCCGTGAGATCATCAAAAATGACCTTATTGAGATCAAGAACCGCTATGCTGATCCCCGCCGTACTGAAATTGTTCCTGCAGAGCAGGAGATCGTATATGAGGACCTCATCGACCGCCATACCTGCGTAATTACTCTTACAAAGGATGGCTACATCAAGCGTATCCCATCGGATACCTATTCCGCACAGAGACGAGGCGGTAAGGGTATTATCGGTATGACCACAAAGGACGAGGACGTTGTGGACCAGATGGTTGCCGTAAACTCCCACTCCCACCTGCTTATGTTTACAAATGCGGGTAAGATCCACGTAAGAAAGGCATACTATATTCCCGAGTCCTCCCGTACCGCAAAGGGTACTGCGGCAGTCAATATCGTAGAGCTTGAAAAGGACGAAAAGATCACCGCGCTCGTTTCCCTCGATAATTTTGAGGGCGACGGATGCCTGACATTCGTTACCAAGAACGGTATAGTTAAGCGTACGCCCATTTCCGAGTTTGCTTATCAGAGAAAGGGCGGTAAGCGCGCAATTACGCTTGACGAGGACGATGAGCTTATCTACGTCCGAGCAACCGAGGACGACGACGAGATCCTTCTTGCTACATCAATGGGTAACGCGGTAAGATTTGCCATCGGAAGCATTACTCCTACCGGTAGAAGCGCACGAGGCGTTATCGGTATCCGTCCGAGCGAGGACGATTACGTTGCGGGTGTAACAGTTGTTGACGAAGATAAGATGCTCCTTACCGTAACCGAAAACGGATTTGGAAAGAGATGTCCCTTCTCCGAGTTTGCCTCACATCACCGTGGCGGTAAGGGCATGAGATGTCATAACGTAAACGAAAAAACCGGACGCCTTGCCTGCATCGCGGCAGTTAACGAGGACGACGACGTGCTTCTCATAACCGATGAGGGTATCGTTATAAGAACAAGAGTTAACGAGATCTCGGTTTACAGCAGAACCGCAGGCGGCGTTATCGTAATGCGTACCGACGCTAAGATCTGTAACTTTGCTGTTGTCGCAAAGGAAGAGGAAGAAACCGAAATTGAATCCGATACAGAAGCTGTCGAGGTTGAAATAGAAGAATAAAAATGAAAGCAGAGCCAAAAACGGCTCTGCTTTTTATATTTTATATACCATAAGGTTTTTTCTGGATTTCTTTGCAAGATTGATAAGTGATTTAGTTCCCTTTGATTTTTCATCCCAAAAAGCAATAACAACATCCGACGCTTCAACCATTTTTTTATTTCTTGCAGTGCCTGCGGCTCTTCCGTATTTATCCCATTCGGCAGGGAAAATCATAGTCTTAAAACCCTTGATCTCTGCATTTTTTTTGCGATGGAATCAACTCCGCTGCAATGCCCCGAAATTATTATTATTTCTACATCGCATAATTCTTTTATGTACTCATCAAGGCATTTGAATATATATTCGCTGTCATTAAAATCCCTGCAACCGCCTACGGCTATTTTCATTGCCAATTTCGTTTCTCCTTCGTTTTTAATATTTAATTGTATTATAACATTATTGATGTGAAAAGCAATGCAAACGCAATGCATACTGCAATAATATTCTGCAATACAATAGTATTACAGAGGTGATTGCAATGAAAAATTTCAAAATTCCGTCAATTCCGCAAACGACGAATAAATGCATAAGATTTCCTAATGATGTTATAGAAGATGTTGAAAACGCAATTAGAGGAAAAAATTGTACTTTTTCAGCATTTGTAATTGAAGCGGTAAAGGTTGCATTGTCTAATCTTGAAGAATCGAACGAAGATAAATAAAGAGCAGAGCTTATGATATGCACCTCCAAAAGTGTCCAACTTTTAGGGTGCTATTTTTCAATATTTGTGTTAAAATGAATTGGGTGATGAAAATGGAAAATGAACTACCGAATAGGAACATACTCGGCTAAAAAAATATGATTATAGCTCTGCAGGTGCATATTTTATAACTATATGTACGCAAAATAGAAAATGCCTTTTGTCACGCATTGAAAATCCGAATGACGCATCTGTAGGGCTGGGGCTTGCTCCCGCCGTGACGAAAGGTTTAAGCCAATAAGGCGGCGGGAGTACCCCCCGCCCTACAATAAGGGTTATGGGCTTTGCCCGATGCCATCGTTGCAAGCAACGGTGTAATACAAAGGCGATACCGGCGATAAAACGGTACGATAAATAGGAAAATAATGAGGTGATCGGTATGATAGATATTACTGCATGGTTGAACGACTTTTTACAGAAATTAAATAACACTTTTGGTAACCGCGTATGGTTTGTCGGATTGCAAGGCAGCTACGGGCGCGGTGAGGCGCGTGAGACGAGCGACATTGACATTGTCGTGATACTTGACGAGCTGACCGCCGCAGATATTGGGACCTACAATGCAATGCTTGACAGCATGCCAGAGAGAGAACTGATCTGCGGTTTTCTGTCGGGGAAGGACGAGCTTCTGCATTGGGAGCCTTCCGATCTTTTTCAGTTTTACTATGACATAACGCCCATAAAAGGCTGCTTGGATGAATTACTGACGATCATTGACAGTGCGTCGGTTGACAGAGCCATCAAGATCGGCGCGTGCAATATCTACCACGGCTGCGTACATAATATGCTACACGAAAAGAGCGAGGACATACTGCGCGGATTGTATAAATCCGCCTCTTTCGTTGTGCAGGCGATCGCTTTCAAGCAAATGAGGAGGTACGTAAAATTTCAAAAAGACTTGCTCGACGTTGTTTCTGCCGATGAACGAAGGATCGTTGAAACCTTCTTGAAACTCAAAAACGGCGAAGCTGTGGAGTTCAGCAATATGTCAGAAGAATTGCTTGTTTGGGCTAAAAAGCAGATAGACGAAAGCAATTAAACAAATTCTTATTTATTGAACAGAATAAAACGAACGCCGACAGACTTTCTAAAATCTGTCGGCGTTCATTATTTGTTTACTGCGAGGCAATTTTTATTTATCCGTAGGGGAGACCTGCGGTCTCCCGCGGGCGAACACAGTTCGCACCTACCGCGCCTTTAGGCAAACTTACTTATGAGAAGCGGCCTTTGGCTCTGCTTTTTCATTTATTTGAGCTATTCTTTAAAATATATGCCTTGATAGGAATCTCTCCGTCTGAATTCCTTATCGATTTCGTTCAGTACGCAGAATTTTTTAACACTCCAAAGCGGCTCAACGAGCTTATCCGACTTACCGTCGCCTGTCAGACGACCTATAACGGTCTCGGGATGGAATAATTCAAGCTGGGAGACGACAATATCAACGTATTCCTCGCGCGATAATATATGAAACGGCGCTTTTTTATAATCCTCCGTCATGGCGGTTCCTTCTTCAAGATAGAGCATATGGATCTTGACGCCGTGAGGACGAAGGGCAGCAACGGTCCTTGCGCTTTGAAGCATCATCTCCTTATTTTCACCCGGCAGACCGTTTATCAGATGCACAACACGGTTAATACCGTCAAGGCTTTCATATCCGCGCACAAATTCCCCAAAGGTATGACCGCGGTTGATCTTTTGTGAGGTTGTTTCATGCACCGTCTGAAGCCCGAGCTCAACGGTCAGAAAGGTCTTTTCATTTATCTTTCGAAGAAGCTCGATTACCTCGTCGTTAAGACAGTCAACTCTTGTTGCGACAGACAGTCCGACGGTGTCAGGAAGTTCCAGAGCCTCGTAGTAAAGAGCCTTCAACCTGCAAACAGGTGCATAAGTATTTGAAAACACCTGAAAATACTGAATATATTGCTCCTTTACACCATCACGACCCCATTTTTTGATCAGCGGTGCCTTGGCTATCTCAAACTGCTCTGATAGCGGCTTACCCCTGTAGGAAAGCGTTTCCTTGGTGCAATAGGTGCATCCGCCTTTGCCCCTTGTACCATCTATATTAGGACAGGAAAATCCCCCATCAAGGGGGATCTTCATTGTTTTTGAGCCAAATTTTTCTTTTAAAAATGAATCGTAGGTATAGTAACGCTTGTTATTTTGATAGATCATGCTTTTGATCTCTTTTCCTTAATGATCTGCGGTAAATAAATTATTGTGAGATATATAAGGATTATCGGGAAGACAAGGTACATATACCAATAGCTGTAAGGAATTATCTTCCATAACGTGCTGAGTAGCGGGAATCCCTCGGTCTGAAGGGAATACATATAATTTATATGCAAGGGATTTCCGTACGTATCGGTAATATTTTTTACGGTCGTGTACTCAATAAGTCCTAAATTTACGAAATGTACCGCCGTATAGATACCTGCAGTTAAAACAAGCGTTTTCGGAATAGTTTTATAATCGAGCTTAATGATTCCGAGATTAAAAGCTATTATCGGTATCCCGAATTCAAGCACGTGCGGCAGATAAAAGAACAAAAACCTCGCACTGAAAAGGTCGTTTTTGCACTCCGCATAAAAATTCATAAGAATCGCTGCAAGAGCACCGAGACACCACAGAACAAGCATATTGCCTATGGTCTTATTCTTTGTAAATAAAGCTATCGGAAGAAGGATAGCGTTTATCGAGCAAAGGTGAAACGGCAGATATTCAAGGGGCGTGCCCCAGTTTACAAGATTGAAGATCATGGCGGCAATTCCGCTGAACGAAAGTATGCCGAGAACTATTCTTTGAATAATGTTACTTCTGTTTCTTATCAGAAAGTAGAGCGAAAAAATTATCGCGGCAGCAACAAACCAGCTAATAAAATGCGCGATTCCGAAAATTCCCCAGGTTTTCATTATATCTCCTATAGCGTTATTGAGCAGTTGTTTCGGTTGGATCATCGGGAATTTCGGGCTCAACACGGACGATAACGCCATTTTTAAATACTCCCTCGTAGGTTCTTCCCTCGGCCCAGGTGTATTTACCCCAACCGTTCATAAGATTATTTAAAAATTCGCCTTCGTAGACGTCTCCGCTTTGCTTCCAGGTGTATTTACCCTTACCGGAGCGAACGTCGTTTACAAAATTACCCTCATAAACGTCACCGTTTGCAAAGGTGAAGACGCCGTAACCGTTTTTAACGTCACCCTTATAGTTTCCTATATATGACGAGCCGTCAGCCTGAACGAATGTTCCGGTTCCCGACTTTGCGTCATTATCAAACTGACCCTCATAGTAGCTGCCGTCGCCGGCAAAGACGTATTTGCCGTTTCCGTTCTTCTTTCCGTCGAGGAAATCTCCCTCGTAGGTGTCTCCGTTAGCGTAGATATACTCGCCCTTGCCCGTTATCTCATCGTTTACAAAGGTTCCCTTATAAACGTCGCCGCTCGGATAGGTCAGAGTGCCGTTTCCGTTTTTGATAAGACCCGAAAGCGATCCCTCATAAACGGTTCCGTCCGAATAGGTGACCTTGCCCTCGCGCATATCAACCTCGCCCCTAATTCCGTTTGAATAATAGAGCGTACCGCTTATGGGAGCGCCGCTTGAATTTACTTTACCTAAAAATTTGATATATCCGTCATCGGTAGATACCTTAAAATACCGATAACCCATTAAATATATAACAAGAAGGGTTATTATGATCAGCAGTAAAGCAAAAAGAAACGCAATGGTAAATATCTGCCACGGCTTTAAATATCTCTTTTTGCTGTATTTTACGTCATTTGACATGGTCTGTCCTTTCGAGATCAGAAAATATTTGTTGCAAAGCTTATAAGCTTCGGAACAATGTTATTTAAGAGGATTCCCGTGGCAATAAAAACAATAGCCGCAATAAGAATGACGATGAACGACGAGCGGTCGGAAACGTAGGTGGTTTCTGCGCGGAAGGATTTTTCCTCCGAGATATAGAGCTTTCCGTCGTCGGTAACTGAAATCAGATTCATAAGAGTTGAATTTGGTCTGGTCGCATAGCGAAGATAACCATTTTTGCTTAAGCCCGCTTCTTCGAGCGAGATTGCCGTCTCGGGAGTGCCCGAGTTTGCTTCAAGAAGCTTCTTGACCAGTTTACCTACGGTTTTTTTGTTGATGATCGAGATTACGACCGAGGCAAATGCTCCTATCAGCAGAGGCCATACGATTGAGGCAAGAGTTGTGTCTCCGCCTGTTAACAAATTTGCTAAATTCAAAGTGTCAACTCCTTTCAAAAAATGTTGTTAGTAAAGGAAATTACTGATATGCTATAATTAATAAATCGTACCGTCGATGACGCCGGTCCCTTCAAAAACAACTATAGCGCCACAAAATGCAATGCGTCGTGTTGAATATCTGACCGTCAGCGCATTTAACTAAACATTTTCCCCGCGGAAATTCCATTTCCGCCTGTCAAAGTTTTTGAGGGGTGCAGGGGAGCTTTTTTCAAAAAGCTTCCCTGCGTTTCCCAATCATTTCTACCTTACTTTCCAATTACGTCCATACCGATGTACTTCTTAAGTACGTCGGGAACGTTAACAGAGCCGTCGGCGTTCTGATTCTGCTCAACGAGAGCGGGGAGAATACGGGAGGTTGCAAGACCCGAGCCGTTGAGCGTATGAACGTACTCAATGCGTCCGTCGTCGCGCTTAACTCTCATCTGACCTCTTCTTGCCTGATAATCACGGGCGTTGGATACGGAAGATACTTCCTTATATCCGTTCATCGAGGGGATCTGGATCTCGATATCATAGGTACGTGCCATGGAAGCGGAGCAATCCTCAGCCGCAAGCTTAACGGTACGGAAGTGGAATCCGAGACCGCTTACAAGCGCCTCTGCATGAGAAACGAGCTCGTCGAACGCCTCGTCAGACTTTTCGGGGAGAGTGTACTGAACCATCTCTACCTTATTGAACTGATGTCCTCTTACCATACCTCTTTCGTCTGCACGGTAGGAGCCTGCTTCACGGCGGAAGCAAGGAGTATAGCTGATGTACTTCTTGGGAAGATCAGCCTCTGTTAAGATCTCATTTCTGTGAAGCGAAACAAGTGCTGCCTCCGCGGTAGGAAGCATATAGTGAATTCTATCGTCGGTGGGGTTAGCGATCTTGTAAACCTCGTCGGCGAACTTGGGGAACTGTCCTGCGGTAAATCCGCACTCGTACTCAAGCATATGGGGAACGAGAAGGAACTCGTAGCCGTTGCCTATGTGGGTATCGATAAAGTAGTTGAGAAGCGCCCACTCGAGACGTGCGCCGATACCTGAATAGATCCAGAATCCGCTTCCTGCAAGCTTGGTACCGCGCTTGTAGTCGATAAGACCGAGGTCCGTGCAGAGATCTACGTGGTTCTTGGGCTCAAAATCGAACTTATGAGGCTCGCCGAAGTAACGGAGGGGCTCGTTGTTCTCCTTGCCGCCGGGCTTAAGGTCACGGTCGGGAAGGTTGGGAAGCGCATACATAAGGTCGTTGAACTGACTCTCAACGGTCTTAAGAAGCTCGTCGTTTGCCTTGGTCTTTGCTCCAAGCTCCTTCATCTGTGCGAAAATGGGGGCAACGTCCTTGCCCTCCTTCTTATACTGAGGAATGAGCTTGTTGGTCTTGTTCTGTTCAGCCTTCATCTGCTCGTTTTCAGCAATGATGGAACGACGCTTCGCGTCGAGCTCAAGGATTTTTTCGATCTCTTCCTTTGCGTCTCTGCCCTTCTGTGCGAGTTTTTCAATTACCTCGGTGGGATTTTCTCTTATATATTTGATGTCAAGCATTGTTTTATACTTCCTTACTTATTTTTAATCGTCAAAAATATTGTCTCCGCAAAGGGAGGTTACTAGCTCATCGAGCTGTTTGTCGTCGTTTATACTGATCTGGAGGATGCGGTTTTTACCCTTGCCCTTAATTTTAACACGGCTTCCGAGCAGTGCCGTCATTCTCTTTTCAAGTTCAGCTGTATAATTTACTATCGGATTGTCATTTTCGTCGTCCTTGATCTGAACCTCTACTCTCGGACGGTTGAGCTTTCTGACAAGCTCCTCGGTCTGTCTGACCGAAAGGCCTTTTTCCACAACGATCTTCGCGGTATCGTCGATCTCGTCCTTTCTTATAAGTCCGAGAAGAGCTCTCGCGTGACCTGCTGTCAGCTTACCCTGTTCTACCAATGCGCAGGTTGCGGCGGGAAGATCGAGGAGACGAAGGGTGTTTGCAACCAGGCTTCTGCTCTTTCCGAGAGCAACGGAAAGCTCCTCTTGAGTCATTTCGTGAGAATCCATTATATTTCTGAACGCCTTTGCGGCCTCCATGCCGTTAAGATCCTCGCGCTGAATGTTTTCGATAAGGGCGACCTGAGCTGCTTTTTTGTCGTCTACCTCCATAATCACTACGGGGACCTCGGTAAGCCCAGCCATTTTTGCGGCTCTCCAACGTCTTTCTCCCGCGATTATCTGATAGTATCCGTCAATTCCCGCAGATCTGACTACGATCGGCTGAATTATTCCGTTTGTCGCGATCGAGCTTGCAAGCTCCTCAAGTGCGGCGTGGTCAAATTCGCGTCTCGGCTGATCGGGGTTTGGCTCGATGTCGGACAAACGAAGCATTGATACGCTTCCGCTCTCATCAACGGAGTTTTCTAAAAATATCGCTTCGAGGCCTCGTCCGAGACCGGTATTTTTGTTTTTTGCCATAGCTTATCCTTTCCTTGCCATTTCCATACGCTCGAGTATTTCGTCGGTCACCTCAATGTACGCCTCGGTCCCCTTACAATGCTTGTCGTAATACATTACGGGCTGACCAAAGCTCGGCGCCTCTGAAAGACGCACGTTTCGGAGGATCGTTGTTCTGAACAGCTTTGCGGCATAGAAGCGCTTCAGCTCGTCCATAACCTGAGAGGACAGGTTTAATCTTCCGTTATACATCGTTATGAGGATTCCGCACAGCTCTAGTGTAGGGTTGTATAAACGCTTACAGGTTTTGATTGTAGACAGAAGCTGTGAAAGACCTTCCATTGAATAATATTCACATTGCATCGGCACTATGACCGAATCTGCAGCAACAAGAGCATTTACTGTGAGGATTCCAAGGGAAGGAGGACAGTCGATTATTATGTAATCGAACATTTCCTTAACAATAGAAAGTGCATTCTTTAGTCTGAATTCGCGCTTTTCAAGCGATACAAGCTCAAATTCGGCACCTGCTAAGGATATATTTGACGGCATTACGCTGAGATTGGGATAATTTGTCTCAACCACGCATGATTCCGCCGCTGTTCTGCCAATCAGCACGTCGTAGCTTGACAGACGCATATTTTTCTTGTTTATGCCAACACCCGACGAGGTATTACCCTGCGGGTCGAGGTCGATGAGGAGGGTTTTTTTGCCCCTGGCACCCATCGCCGCCGCGACGTTAACGGCGGAAGTCGTTTTTCCGACTCCTCCCTTTTGGTTGGCGAATACTATTATTTTTCCCACTTTATTCTCCTGCGGATTTTTAGTGTTGAATACGCTCGGGCTTATGCTATTATATTATAGCAACATTTCTTTCAAAAGTCAATAATGAAAGTCAAATATGGGAATTTTAGGGGAAAAATAAAATGTTTCACGTGAAACATTGAAAAACGGCATTTCAAAAAATGTTTCACGTGAAACAATGGTCGGAGGCGAAGGGAAAAAAGTGGGTAAAAATTGGGGGAATTTATACCGCCTTCGGATTTTCGATAACGGTGCTTCTCGGCTTTAACATTGGGGGCTTTTTTATCTTCAATATAAATTCAACGGTCTCGGAATCCTCTTTTCTTTCCTTTTCGACGGGAACACCGATATTTTCAATGCTTTCTACAGCGCGATCTATCGTATTATACACAAGTCGCGCGTCTTTAATACCAATCTTCTTGCGGACCTTCGGTGCTTCCTCGGTTACGGGGCAAAGGACTTTATCTATAAGCGCCTCGGTCTGTTCAACGTTAAGAGACGTGCGAGTGACCTCTTTAAGCACCTCAAGGCGCTTTTCGGCATCACATATCTTTAAAAATGCTCTGACGTGCTTTTCTGACAATCCCGCGGCGATCATAAGAAGCTTTTCCTGTGGAGTTAAACGCAGAAGTCTCAATTTAGAAGAAACCGACGACCTTTGTATGCCGAATACTCCCGCCGTTTCCTCTTGGGTCAAGCAAAACACGTCGATCAGTGTCGCCATAGCGTGAGCCTCGTCAAAAAAGCTTAAGCCTTCTCTGCCTATGTTCTCGACGACCGCAAGCTCGGATGCCTGACGGTCGTTAGCATTTATAGGTATGCAGGGAACCTCGGTAAGCCCCGCCATTTTTGCCGCCTTCCATCTCCTCTCGCCCGCAATCAGCTCATAAACCAAAGGATCGGAGCGTTTTTTCTTTTCACTGTTTTCTGTTGGACGGACAATAAGCGGCTGAAGCATACCGTAACGCATAATGCTCTCTGAAAGCCTGAACAGTCCTTCTTCACTTATACTGCGGCGCATCTTACATGGGCTGGGGATTATTCTTCCGATCTGAACGTAAATTATCTCTGATTTGTCGGTATTCATATTGCCTTTTTTGCGGATTTTCTTCATAAGCCTATCACTCCCGTGCTTTTTATATCTTTGCGGATATAATATCACATTCAAAACGCGTAAAAGCGGTAACCGCGCCGTCGGAAATACACTATTTTCGACGAAATATATTATATATTAAGGAAGTAAAGCATGGCATGACAATAAATGGCAAAAAATGGAAATCAATTCTCGTATTTTTTCGTCTAAGGAAAAATAAAAAATGTGTCGAATATTTGTAAAAAATGTTAAAAATTCTTGACAATCAGAGTTTCAATATGTTATAATTAATTATATGGGCTGATAAAAACCTTCAAACCCGTAATTAATAAAGCACAATGCTTTAAAAATATAGGAGGAACCCTCATGAAACTCACCTACGGCGTAAAAGACAAACCCAAGTTTGGGCAGCTGATCGTATTTGCTCTTCAGCAGATACTTGCGATCATGGCTGCCACCATCGTTGTTCCCGTGCTTATCAACAGCAATGCAGGACTCACTGCAGACGCTGCAATGAGCCAGTCCGCTGCACTCTTCGGAGCAGGTGTGGGAACCATCGTGTATCTTCTTTTCACTAAGTTCAGAAGCCCCGTTTTCCTCGGCTCATCCTTTGCATTCATCGGCTCAATGACCGCTGCATTCGCAGGCGCTGTGGGCAATTATGCTCTCGGTTATCTCGGTCTCATCATCGGAGCTGCTTTTGCAGGACTTGTTTACGTTGTTTTCGCTATCATCGTTAAGCTCGCAGGCGTAAAGTGGATCGCAAAGCTCATGCCCGCAGTCGTTATCGGCCCCACAGTTGCTCTTATCGGTCTTTCTCTCGCAGGCGCGGCTATAAACGACGTATTCCTTTATTCTCCCAAGGAGACATACGGTGTTTCCAGCTACTTTATAATGACTCCCGCCCTCTGGGCTTCGCTGACCTGCGCACTGGTAACTCTGTTCGTAGTTGTTCTCTGCTCTGTTTACGGAAAGAAGATGACCAAGCTCATCCCCTTCATCATCGGTATCCTCGCAGGATATGCAACTGCTCTCATCTTCACAGTTATCGGTATAGCCACAGGCAACGATGCTCTTAAGGTCATCGACTTCGCTCCCTTCAAGGCTCTCGTTGCCGACGGTGTAACTCTCAAGACGTTTATCTCGATCCCCGAGTTCACGTTTATAAATGCATTCAAGGGTCTCGACGGCTTTAAGGGTTCCTATCTCGCAACCGTTGCGGTGGCTTACGTTCCCGTTGCATTCGTTGTATTTGCTGAGCATCTTGCAGACCACAAGAACCTTTCCTCCATTATTGAGAGCGATCTTCTTGAGGATCCCGGTCTCCACAGAACTCTTCTCGGCGACGGTGTAGGCTCTGTTGCAGGAGCATTCTTTGG
>JAZQMQ010000026.1:0-18532 GCA_045543555.1 Eubacteriales bacterium | reverse complement strand
ATTGCAGATATAAAAGGGGGTAAATCCGAATGATACGCAACAACAAGCTTAAAATGATCATATCATCAATATTAGTTCTTCTGCCTATGCTTTTCGGGCTTATATTCTGGAATAAGCTTCCCGTCAATATGACTACTCATTGGGGAGCAGACGGTACACCCGACGGAAGCTCGTCAAAGGCATTCGCGGTATTTTTCATGCCGCTTTTACTCCTCGCCCTTCATATTTTGGCTCTGATCTGGACAGATCGTGATCCCGGTAATAAAAATCAGAGCTTAAAGGCACTCGGTATTACCTATTGGATATGCCCTGCCATATCCCTGATGTCAAACGGAGTTATGTATTCTGTAGCTCTCGGCTATGATACCGCCCCAACAATTATCCTTCCCATATTCATGGGAATCCTGTTCCTTTTCATCGGAAATTATATACCGAAATGTAAGCAAAACCGTTCTATCGGCATAAAGATCCGCTCAACACTTGAAAGCGAAGCAAATTGGAACGCAACACACCGCTTTGCAGGAAAGGTTTGGTTTATCGGCGGTATCATCACGCTCCTTCTGTCGTTTTTACCGACGAAAATCATGCTTTCTGCGGTGCTTGTCGTAATCCTGATAACAGCGTTTATTCCCATCGTGTACTCCTTAATATACCGCAAAAAAGAGCGCGAGGCAGGCGTCCCCATCGTTATGAAGCCCTATTCAAAAATGCAAAAGATCATGTCGATCATTTGCATTGCGATCGCGGTTGCAGCGTCAATTTTTGCGCTCGTCATAACCTTCACCGGAGACATAAACGTTACAGCCGAAGCGGAATACTTGAATATTGAAGCAGACTATTATGACGACCTAAAAATTTACTATGACGATATTGAAACAATAACTCTCCGTCATGAGGTTACCTTCGGTCAGAGATCCTTCGGCTTCGGCTCGGGGCGTCTTATGATGGGAATATTTAAAAACGAAGAATTCGGCAGCTACACCCTATATGCATACATGGGGGCTAAAACAGCGATCGTTATCACCTCAAAGGAAGGCGACGTGCTTGTGATAGCCCTCAAAAACGCCGAGCAAACCGAACGGCTCTACAACGCCCTGTCAGACGGAGGGATTAAATCTTGAACGTAATAGAAACCAAAAACCTCACGAAATATTACGGTAAAAGCCGAGGAATAGACGGTCTTTCCCTTGAAGTTAAAAAGGGCGAGTTTTTCGGTTTCATCGGCCCTAACGGCACGGGAAAAAGCACCCTTATAAGAACTCTTCTCGGGCTTATCCACGCAACCTCAGGCGAAGGAAAGGTGCTTGGACTCGATATAAACAACGACCGAACCGAAATTCTTTCCCGCGTAGGTTATCTGCCGTCGGAAATAAGTCTGTACAGCGGAATGAGGGTAAAGGACGTAATCACTCTGTCAGCATCTCTTAGAAAGCTTGATTGCAGTGAAGAAGCAAGGCTTCTTTGCGAAAGACTTGAGCTTGATATAGACAAAAAAGTGTCCGAGCTTTCCCTAGGTAACAGAAAAAAGGTCGGTATCATATGCGCCCTTCAGCATAAGCCCGATCTGTACATTCTCGACGAGCCCACAAGCGGTCTTGACCCCTTGATGCAGAAGGAGCTTTACTCTATTCTCGAAGAAAGACGTAATGACGGAGCCACCGTCTTCCTATCCTCCCACGTTCTCTCGGAGATCGGAAAATATTGTGACCGTGCGGCAGTCATAAAGGGAGGAAAGCTCATTGCCTGCGACAGAGTCGAGCGTCTGTCAACAAAGGGAACGAAAAGAGTCGTGCTTAAGGGTATAAAATCCCCACTCGTCCTCGACGGAATACGATCATTTGCCGAAGATGATGAGGGCGTCATCAGCTTCCTCTACTTAGGTGAAAGCGCAAAGCTCATAAATGCAATTTCGTCAACCGCTCCCGACGATTTTACGGTTACCGATCCCGACATGGACGAGATTTTTATACACTACTACGGGGAGGATAAATAATATGGCACTGTTTAAGCACGAAATAAAAAGAGGCGCGGGCGCTCTTTTGATCTGGACCTGCGCCATATCCTTTATGCTCGGAATATGCGTCATTATTTATCCCGAAATGGCATCCGAGATGAATGAGCTCACCGATATGTTTGCAAATATGGGAAGCTTTTCGGATGCATTCGGGCTCGATCAAATTAACTTCGGCGAATTCATCGGATATTTCGGAATAGAATGCGGAAACACCATGGGACTTGGCGGTGCTCTTTTTGCGGCGATCCTCGGAATATCCGCGTTAAGCCGTGAGGAGCGTGACAGAACGAGTGAATTTCTGCTGACTCACCCTTTGAAAAGAAGCTCGGTCGTAACCTCAAAGCTTCTTGCTGTCATCACACAGATATTGATATTAAACTCAGCCGTCTTTGCGGTTTGTGCCGCCAGCGCCATCGCCATCGGAGAAGGTGGAAAATTTGAAACAGTTACCCTCCTGTTCCTCCCATATCTCATTCTTCAGCTCGAAATTGCCGCTCTGACCTTCGGCATCTCGGCGTTTATGAGAAAGGGAGCAATGGCGGTCGGCATAGGAATCGCATTCGGTATGTATTTTATAAACATCATATCAAACCTCACCGCTGAACTTGAATTTTTAAGATATCTCACACCATTCTCCTACACAGAGAGCGGTTATATCATTAAAAATAATTCACTTGAATTTCCCCTCGTCACAATAGGTGCGATAGTAACCGTTATCGCTATCACCGCGGCGTATGTTAAGTACACAAAAAAAGATATATTCTGATAGTAAAAAACACGGAACAAAAGCGTTCCGTGTTTTCTTATTTAGTTTTTGATCTCGAATTTCTCAATGCTGTCGCTCTTGAATATTATCTCACCGTCAAGGACAACCATAAATCCTGCGCCATGACCGTAACGCTCGCCCGTTTTATCGTATATAACGGTCAAGTCCTTTCCGCGCCATCTTACGTCCTCAACACAGAAATACTCCCAATCCTCAGGCACGATCGGATCGATTTCAAGACCGTCCGCAGCAGGACGAATACCGATCAGACCGCACAGGACGTTATCGATGAAGGTTGAGTGATTATAGTCGGGACTCAATGCGATCCAATGATTTTCTGTGGGATGGTGATCCTCGCGAATCGCAAGTATTGTATCAGATTCATTATCAAAATGACACATACAGTATCTGGTAATAAGCTCGTAGTAATCATCCTTATTGACCTTACTTACGGTCTTGCTTCTTAAATGCTCCGCCATCGCAGTGAGAATCAAGCTGAACGTATATGGCCATACAGGACCATTCCAAAGACATCCGTGGTTAAAGGTCTGCATATAATGGGGATTTCCCTTTTCGAGAGAGGTTATACCGAACTTTTCAAGGAAAACGCTCTCATCCATAAGATATTTCCACATTTCCGAATACTTTTCGGTATCGGGCATGATTGAAAACGCCCACGGAGCATAGCAATTGCTTTCCTTACCGACAATTCTGTGTTTTTCCGCCTGAGTTAATTCAAAGAAAAACTTATCGCCATCGTCCCAAAGCTTGTCAAGCATTGATCTTGCAATATCATCAGCGATCTTTTTGTACTTTTCGGACTCCTCGGTATTACCCAGCATAGCTGCCATTTTCGAAATTGCCATTGCACCCGCAGACATAGCAGAATTCGACCATACACGATAGCTCTTGTCACCGCTTATCAGCTTCCACCAGCTTTCACAAGCTTTAGGCTCCAATTGATACACTACTGCAAGCTCATAAATAGAAACGGTGCCCTCAAATTCAATTCTGATCGATTCTCCTGCTATTTTGTCAAAAGAAATTTCGGTCATATTCCCAACCTCGCACTTTGTTTCGACTTTTTCAACGGTTATCCAGCCGTTTTCGGAATCGAAGACCGATACTTTGGGAACCTGCTTGCCGTGCTTGAACCAGAATCTCACTCCCGTAAACACCGAATTGCTAACGCCCATCTTGATTTCAATATAATCGGAAGAATTTTCCGATCCACAGTTGGACCAGTATGCACCTTCGGTCAAATTGTCGGTCAAAGCCTCAAGAGATCCGGCCTCAGCGGTGTGCGATGCGGTGAAGGTCATAAGACGCTCAATAAGGTCGTAGCCGTTCACTCCCGCCTCTTGCCCCTCAATTCCGTTTTCAAGATAATACAGTCCAATCTCGGGATCAAATTTTTCGTCTCTTGAATGGAAGCGTAACTTAAGCTTTTCGTAATTACGACGGATAGTTTCAATATCTCCGTCAATGTAATATTTTTCCATTACAGATGCGATAAGATATCCCCAATAGACTTCCTTATCGGGCGTTATATCGATATAATCGCTCAAATATTTTGTATCTCTTATCCATCTAGCATCTCTTACGTGAGCACCCTGTGCGCAATCTATGTATCTGTGATACCGACCGATCTCTGAGCTTTCGTTAAACTCATATTTTCCATCGGACTTACGCTTACCAAGACAAGAAAGCAGATTATTCCATCTGAAATAATAGATTCTGTCAAGCAAATTATCAGGCGTTTCGATAAACGGGATGTTATTCTTCAGCCAATCCTTTCTCAAAACAGTCTCATCACCGTTGCAATGCACATCATCGGTGTGTCCGATAATGTCATCGATCTTCTTTCCTCCGAAAATATCTGAATTTAATACCTTTTTGTCCTTATTTAAAATCATAATATACCTCCTTATTAGGTTTCAAATTCACGTTCAATACTTGATTTTATAGCACACATATTTTGCGAATTAAACGGGATCTCGCCCGAATTAATGAGTATTGCACTGCCGTTGATCATTGAACGAACTATAAGTTTTTTTCTTGCAGCTACTTCCTCGGGCATATTTACCGACTCACAATACTCCTTAATAAGTTTTTCCGACTCCTTCGACATTTTCCCCTTTTCAGCTAAAACATCGGGAGGAAACCCCTTGTCATTCATAAAAAGTATCGTCTGATACTCAGGGTAGGTGCAAAGGAAAGTAATATAGGCCATGCAAACCGCCACTATCTGGTTGCGAAGCGGTTCTCTTTTATGTGCCTCTACGGTATCCACCCATATAGAAAGCCACTTTTTGTTTATATACTTTACGGTTTCCAGAAGCAGATCGTTTTTACTTGCAAAGTGTTTATACGGTGCCGCACATGATACATCACATCTTTTCGCGATTCTGCGTATAGAAAAGTCAGACATTCCGTGATCCTGAAGCTCTTCTACAGCAGCCTTCAAAAATTTTTCCTTATTCGTACCCTTAGGCAATCTCATTATCAGTTTTCTCCGTTATCATTATCAAGATTATCTGGTTCATTGCGCTTAATTTTTCTTGTTGTGGTCTTAACAAAGTCTCTGCGACGTATATATACCTTTTGAATATGCTTATAGTGCGGGAACTTAAGATTCTGTTCTCTTACGATATCGTCAAACAGCCTCTTTTCCGCAATACGATATTCCTCCTCATCGGAAGATACGCCCAGCTTTGTCAAGTATTCGCGGACATTCTCGTCATCAGGAATTAGCGCAGCAGCCAAAATTCCCGGATCCTCGGGATCGGGCTCATAAACAAGACTTTCCTTAATATATTCGCTTCTTTCAAGGTACAGCTCAAGCTCCTCGGGGAAAATCTTCTTTCCTCCAGGGGATACGATCATACTTTTGGCTCTGCCCGCAATCTGATATGCTCCATTGGGCTTGATCCTCGCCAGGTCCCCTGTTCTGAAATAACCGTCATCAGTCATAGCCCTTGCAGTCTCCTGGGGATTATTATAGTATCCAATCATTACGTTGGGACCCTTTATGAGAAGCTCACCGACACCGTCTTCGTTTACGTTATCGAGCTTAAGATGAACTCCGGAAACGGGGTAACCAATATCATCGGGAGAATTATAGAAATCACTGTGCATTGCGGAAACGGGGGCAGTCTCTGTAAGACCGTATCCAATGAGCACCTTCATTCCGAAGCGCTCGTAATCACGGAAAACGTCAGGGGACAGCAATGCCGCACCGCAAACAAGAAGTCTCATTCTTCCACCGAAGGTTTCATTTATAATTCCAAATATCTTCTTTCCCGCCTTATTGCCCGTGAGATCGGATGCTGCTCTCTGTACGGCAAGAATGGCGCGTCCGCCCTTCATTTTGTTATATTTCTTGATAATGACGTTTCTGAACGTTTCAAGAATGAGCGGAACGACCGCCATAACTGTAGGTCGGTAAAGCTTAAGCTCGTTCTGAAGGCGTTTAAGAGAGCTGTTATAGGCGATAGCAACGCCCGAATAAAGCATTACAAGAAGTCCTACAGTCGTTTCATAGGTATGGTGAAGCGGTGCTACCGACAATGCAACGTCGGTGGGATATACCCTGACTCTGCGCAGAGCGTGAGTTATATCGAAGCAGATATTGTACTGCGAAAGCATTACGCCCTTTGCAACTCCCGTAGTACCGGAGGTATAAAGCAGAACACCCAGCGCGTGTGGATTGATCTTATGATCCTTATATGAGGTATCGCCGCCTTCGATAAGCGCCATTCCCTGCTCGATATACTTATCCATATCAGCCATATTGAGCTTTATACAGTTACTTACAGCCTCGATCTTGCCGCTTTGCTCGGGCGAGTACATGATCGCCTGCGATTCGGAATCGCTGACAAGCGACGCAATCTGCTCGTCCATAAGATCCTTATCTATCGGGACGATCACGCCAACGCCGCAGGTTACTGCGAGGTAGGTAAGTGCCCAATTATATGAATTTTTACCGGTTACTGCGATCTTCGCGCCCTCGGGAAGTATGCTTCTTAAATATGTTGCAAGAGCCTTCACCTCGCTGTAGACACGCTCGTAGGTGATGTGCGCCACCTCGCCGTTTTCTTCATATAAAAATGCGGGACGATCGGCATAGAGCGACGCGGAGCGTTCGATAAGCTCCTTTACCGTCGTTACGTCCTCGATTTCATAAACCATATTACGGTTATAATTTGCCATGATTTTCTCTCCTTTGACCTTATTAGGTAAACATTGATAACTTTATGATACACCATCCCGTTCATAAAGTCAACAATGTTCACCAAATTGTAACAAAAGGAAAAATTGTTTTCTTATTGCCAAATCAGGCTTCTGCTTTGATCTTTTCTATGGCATCGACAGCCAAACGGTCACAACGCTCATTATACGGATGTCCCGCGTGACCCTTGACCCACACAAAGGTTACAGTATGTATTTCAAGGAGCTCAAGCAGTCGCTCCCAAAGATCGATATTCTGCGCTTTTTTCTTATCGGGCTTGAACCAATTATTGCATTTCCATTTTTTTGCCCAGCCGAGATTAATCCCGTCGACAAGATATTTAGAATCCGACGTAAGCATTACCGCGCAAGGCTCCTTCAAAAGCTCAAGAGCTCTTATTGCACCGAGAAGCTCCATACGGTTATTCGTAGTTTCGGAGAAACCCTCAGAAAGCTCTCTTTCAAAATCCTTATAAACAAGTATCGCGCCGTATCCACCGGGTCCGGGATTACCGCTGCAAGCGCCGTCGGTATATATCTGTACGTTTTTCAAGAGTTTCCCTCCGTGTTTTTATTCTTCCTTTATATTCTATCAGCAATCACGCAGATTGTCAATACGCCTTCATTCAAATATACAGCATTTGTGTATATTTATTGATATCGCAGCTTCGATGATGCGTCTGTTTTTTCTGCGCATACGTTTGATCAAAGCAAAAAATCTAAAGATTTTAATTGCGATCACCCCCATAAATCAACGATTTTTGCGTTTTTGTGGTTAAGTTGTCTATATCGCGCGATTTTATCGGGACAAATTTATCAATATACACAAAAACGAAAAAATATTGAAAAAATATTCATAAAACTATTGACATTTGCATTTAACCACTGTATAATTATGGCACAATCATAAATCCACGGAGGATATTAATCATGAAAAAAATCATTTCTCTCATCATCGCGGCAGTAATGCTCACAGTTGCTATGTTCACCTTTGCATCCTGCGGCAACACATCTGCTACCAAGATCGCAATTCAGAGCGGAACCACAAGCGAAGCTTACGCTAAGGTTCTCAAGAACGTTGAGATCGTTTCCTTCGACACCTTCGCGCTTGCCGCTCAGGGCATGAAGAACGGTAACGCCGACTACGTAATGGTTGATAAGACCACAGCAAACGCTATTTGCAAAGAGATCGACGGTCTTAAGATCATTGACATCGCTCTTTCCAGCGAATTCTACGGAATCGGCATCGATCCCGCGCAGACCGAGCTCAAAGCTCAGATCGACAACATCCTTGCTACCAAGGCTGAGGAGATCGAGGCTATCAAGACAAAGTATTTCAACGGCGAAGAGGATAAGTTCGTAGGCATTGAGTCCGCGAAAAAGGACGTCAGCAAGGCTGACAAGCAGCTTGTAGTTGCTACCAACGCCGAGTTCGCTCCTTGGGAATACAAGGAAGGCAACAAGTACTACGGTATCGATATGGAAATCGCAAAGATCCTCGCTGACGAGCTTGGTCTTGAGCTTGTTATCGACGATATGCAGTTCAATATGGTAGTCGGTGCTGTTGGCAGCCAGGGCGTTGACATTGCTATGTCCGGTATCACCATTACCGCAGAGCGTCTTGACGTTATCAACTTCTCCAACCCCTACTACACTGAGTCTATCGTCCTTGTTTGCAAGGCTGATAACAAGAGCTTTGATTCCGCAGGAACGGTTGTAGACCTTCTCAACGTTATCTGCTACCCCAGTGCAAAGTAATTCAATAAATAAAAAGGCAAACAAAGGCTTAGTATTTACGCTAGGCCTTTGTTGAGGTTAATATATGAACAATTTTCCCTCGTTGTGGAACGAGTTTGTAAAGCAATTTATTACCAACAGAGGTTATGAGAGTGTGCTCGAAGGCCTTTGGATAACCCTTGAGATAGCCATTTTCGGTCTCATTATCGGCGTTATCATCGGTACTTTTATCGGAATAGTAAGAGTTATGCCGAAATATAAGATTATTCCGAGAATCCTTGACAAGATCTGCATTTGCTACGTCGAGCTTTTCCGCGGAACTCCTATCGTGGTGCAGCTTCTTATCGGATATTGGGTACTTCTTCCCTCTATGGGTATCAGCGTAAATTCGGGAGTGCCGGTTGCCATCGTTGTGTTCGGACTTAACAGCGGAGCATACGTTTCCGAGATCATGAGAGGCGGTATCAATTCCGTTGATGCAGGTCAGCTCGAGGCGGGACGTGCCGTCGGTCTTCCCTACTCCATCGCTATGCTCAAAATTGTTATCCCTCAGGCTGTCAAGAACATACTTCCTACACTCGGAAACGAGTTTATCGTGCTTATCAAGGAAACCTCGGTAGTCAGCTTTGTTGCGGTTACCGACCTTTACAAATCCTTCAAGCAGCTTGGCGACCCAAAGTATAATTACATAGTACCGTATCTTATGCTTGCGCTTACATACCTTGTGCTTGTACTTCTTATCTCTGCCGGCGTAAGAGCTCTTGAAAAGCATCTCAATAAGAGTGAGAAATAAAGGAGAGGAGAGGTTTGAATATGAACGAAATTACAAATAAAACAGACGTGATTCTCTCAATAAGAGGACTTAAAAAGTCCTTCGGCAAGCTCGAAGTATTGAAGGGCATTGACCTTGACATCATAGATGGTGAGAAGATCGCCATTATCGGACCCTCCGGTTGCGGTAAATCCACCTTTCTCCGCTGTCTCAACTGTATGGAGGATCCCACGGGTGGCTCCATATTCTTTGACGACGTTGACATTGCCGATATGAGCGTTGACATCAACGTACACCGTGAAAACATCGGAATGGTATTCCAGCAGTTTAATCTCTTTAACAACAAGACTGTAATCGAGAATATTATGCTTGCGCCCGTCTACGTGAGAAACAAGAGACTTCGCAAGACCAAGAAGCTCTCCTTCAAGGCAAGAAACGAGGCAAAAAAAGCAATCAAGAAGGAGGAACACGAGCGTGCGATGGAGCTTCTAAGCCGTATCGGTCTTGAAGATAAGGCAAACGCCTATCCTTCAACCCTTTCGGGCGGGCAGAAGCAGAGAATTGCGATCGTCCGTGCTCTTGCAATGAAGCCAAAGGTAATGCTTTTCGACGAGCCCACCTCCGCCCTTGACCCCGAAATGGTCGGCGAGGTTCTCGATCTTATGAGAAGCGTTGCAAACGAGGGAATGACAATGGTCATCGTAACTCACGAAATGGGCTTCGCGCGCGAAGTAGCAAACCGCGTCATCTTTATGGATGAGGGCATCATCGCAGAAGAGGGAACACCCGAGGAAGTATTCGGAAATCCTCAAAACACGAGAACACAGCAGTTCTTAAAGGCTGTGCTTTAAAATATAAATATAGCTCCGTCGCAATAACGACGGAGCTATATTTATTTAACGGGCATCATTGACATTCACCCTCGAAAATGTTATAATAAATGAAAAGAAATTTGTACTCAAACGATAACTACAAACTGAAGGTGGGATTTCTATGTTTATTAAGGCACAACCGATTTGGATTCGAGATAGAGAACTGGAAATGAACGTTTACGCAGTCTTCCGTACAGGCGTGACTCTGACTGCCCCGGGGCAACTGCTTTTGGCAGGTACCGCGTTCTACCGCGTGAGTGTCAATGGAAAATTTATTGCTTTCGGTCCAGCACGCGCGGCTGAGGGATATATACGACAGGATGTTTTGCCGCTCCCCGAGGGAGAATGTGACATCGTCATAGAGGCAACCGGTTATTATTGCCGCAGCTTGTCCACCGTAAAGCAGCCCTCTTTCCTGATCGCGGAGGTTCGGTGCGAAAACGAAGTACTTGCCTGGACGGGCGGAAACTTTGAACTGTTCAGCTCGAACGCTCGCATGCAGAAGGTAGAGCGTTACTCTATGCAGCGTCATTTTACGGAGATCTGGGACTTCCGTCGTGAAGATATAACCCCCGCTCCAATAGCGGTACAGGATATTTCCTTCACCGTTCTGCCCCGCGTGGTGCCATACCCCAAATATGAGAACGTTTCACTCGAACGCTCCATCTGCCGCGGTAATCTCACGTTTGATGAAGCTCTGCCCTTCAAGACTCGCCGCTATTCCTGGACGGAGGAAGGCTGGGGAGAATTTCCGACAGATGAGATCATTTACTCCCCACACACATGGATTCAGAGACATAATCAGACTCCAACAAGCCGTAACGTTCCGATGCCGCTCACTCTGGAGGCAGGTGAGTACGCAATACTGGACTTTGGTAGGATAGAGGCAGGATTTTTGACCGCTTGTGTTGATGCATTGGCAGAAACCGACGTCATTATTGCCTTTACCGAGTATTTTGAGGGCGAAACCTTCCGGTTCTCAAATATAAACGTCCACAACGTGCTTGAATTTTTACTTTCCAAAGGAAAACGAGATCTGCAAAGCTTCGAGCCATACACGTTCCGATTTGCTATCGTAGCAGTAAAATCGGGCGCACTCAAGCTTGATACTTTCGGAACCAAGGCCTTCCAGTTTGACCTTTCCAACGCCGATATTCCGAAGCCCGAGGACCCGATGCTGATGGATATCTGTGAGGCAGCGGCGCGAACATTTGCCCATAACGCAGTTGACATTTATATGGACTGCCCCTCCCGTGAACGTGCGGGTTGGCTCTGCGACTCCTATTTTACCGCAAAAACAGAATTTGCGCTAACAGGAAAGACATACGTGGAAGACGCATTTTTGGAAAACTACCGCCTCTTTAACGGCAATCCCCTGCTTCCCAAGGGTATGATCCCCGAGTGTTACCCGTCAGACCCGCCCAAGAGCGGCGAATTCATTCCGCAGTGGTCTATGTGGTACATTTTAGAGGTTGATGAATATATCCGCAAGCGCGGTCACGAAGCGCAAGCAGAGGACTTCAAAGAGAGCATCTACGCTCTGCTTGACTTCTACAGACAGTTTGAAAACGCCGACGGTCTGCTTGAAAAGCTCACTGGATGGAACTTCGTGGAATGGAGCATCGCAAACCAATGGACACAAGACGTCAACTACCCAACAAATTTCCTGTATGCGCAGGTTTTGGAATGTGTAGACAAACTGTACGGTGACCCATATTGCCTCAAGCGCAGCCAAGAGGTACGCAAAGCAGCAATAGAGCAATCCTTCAACGGCACATACTTTATGGATCACGCAATCCGTGACGAAAACGGAATCCTTCAACTTCAGGGCCATAGCTCCGAAGCCTGCCAGTATTACGCAGTACTGTTCGGAGGCATCGACTTGAACGAAACTCGATATAAAGGATTGAAGGACCTGATCTTGCACGTGTTCTCACCTAACAGAAACGGAAAAATGCCTGAAATTTTTGAGGTCAACGCATTTATCGGTGCGTATCTGAGACTTGAAGCCTTGCTAAAAATGGGCGAAAAGGAATTGGCATTGTCGGATGTCCGAAGCTTTTTCGGTCAGATGGCACAGCACACGGGAACCCTTTGGGAATACCGTCAGGAAAAGGGCAGTAAGGACCACGGCTTTGCATCGTATGCCTTAGTTGTAGTCCGTGAGATATGTTAAACTGAACAAAGCACGAAAACGGCCACGCCGTAACAACGGCGTGGCCGTTTAATTTAGGCATCACATAATGGTATCACCCCCTTTCACATAATTTGAACAGGCCAAAACGAATAGTGTTTTTCTTCTTCAATATATATAATCCCAAAAATGTAAGAATCGGGACAAAAAATATTTTAATATTTTGTGGATTTGTATTTTTATTTTATGGTTTTGGCAAGCCCAAGAGTTTCCTTGAAAGTTAAATCTGTACAAAGATAGTATTGTACATCGTTAGCAGACCCCCACATTATCGCTATCCCGTTTTCGCCGTTTATCTTTATACGGTTAACATTGCTTTGCAATCGACAACAGAATCCTTTTTATCAAGCGCCGCCTGAAGCTCGCAAGCGGCATAATATTTTATTGGTTTTTTTCTCGGTTGTCCTTCAGTAATATCAGTACTTTCACTGTTAAAATGAGGACTGCCATTGCTTTCTCGTTTTGAACAATAAGCAACGACAAAACCGCAAAGACACACCGCCAATATGAGCGCAAATGTTTTTTTCATTGTATTACTCCTTTCGATGTTATTAACCCAATGTATCGATCAAATCATAAATTTGCTTAAGATGTAGTATTTCATCATCGTTTAGTTCCAAATTGTTCCAACCTATATCTGGAAAAACGTACATTACAGAATAGTAATTGTTGATGTGTCCATAAATACCTAAACCATGTCCCATCTCATGAAGAGTCGTAAGCTCCGCTTCGGTAGAATCCGGATCTTCGAGTATGTAGCAAATTGCTCCTATCATTTCGTGAACATTATGATACACCTTTGTATTGCCGTCCATACTGTATGCATATCCCCTTAGTTCTGTCGTAGAGATTGTTAACCCGTCAGTCGAGTCATCGTTACAAGCAATTTCCCATGTCACTCCGGTCAAATTGTAAAACTCTGTACGATCAAGCTGTATTACATAAAATCCCTCGGTTGGAACATCCCTTAATCTTGATGAATCCATAACAGTATAGCTTATTTCTCGTTCAAGACCTTCAGACCATTTATCACAAGCCACACTAACAAATGCTTCAAAATCATGATTAATATCATTTGTAACATCGTTGTCGTAATTTAACTCGGAATATGGATATGTTACACATTTAATTACCGGAATTTCCTTCCAATACGATATTTGATTAATATAGATATTTGCATCTGTCCAATAATCAAGTTCACCATAATCCCTTAGAACAAACCACAAATAATCTATATTGCTTAGTTGAATGTGGTGTTGCCCGCTCTCATTGACTCCTAAATACAGTTCACTATTACCCACAGATTTGGATTTAATAACATAGCTATCTCCCTCTTTTGTCATGCTCCATTTTTGCCAATCATTGTTTGCATTATACGAGACGGCTTGTAATTGAGTACCGTTACCCGCGTCAGTAGGACAAGTTATAGCTAAACCGGAAACGTCGGATATAAATGCGTAATAACCTTCTCCGGCATATATAATATTCCATTTTTGAGAAGCACTCCCGTCAAACGCTTTTCGTTGCATTTTATCTGTTTCGAAATTATACTCAATTACATCTTTGTTGTTCCGAAAATCCTCTTGGAGAAAGTATGTTCCTTCATCAAATTCCGCTATATATACATAAAACTCTGCAGATACACCTGTTATTTTATGAGTTGCAGTAACTAAGACTTTTCCTGATCTACCTCTGCCAACAAATTGACAACTTTCTTCATCATATCTCAAACTAAGAACTTCATCTATAGAAAATGTAAAGTCACTCATATCAACCCACTTGGCATTTGATGGCGTTGGGGTTATTGACGGTGCGTCTCTGCCGTCCTTTGAGAGCATAAGCGACATCGAAAAGCGTTGAAGCTCATTTAACGATCCGCTATACGCTGCGTTCGCGCACCTCCATACGTACTGACCGTAGCTTGTGCTCGTTTGCGACGGGAGGGGCTGCGCGGTTTGGAACTTGCAGAGCCCTCCCGTTACATTTTTGTTCCTGTACGGCTATGCGGTAATTTAGGCATAGATGCACACAAAGATCAACTACTACGAATTACGATTTGCTCAATTTCGGAAATCAACACCATCATTTTTTCGAACTCGGTATTTGTTTTTCCATCAGCATCATGCATTACCGCGAATCCGCAATAGTAGTCATCGTTTATGAGATAATAGTACGATTTCCTAATCCTGCCGGTTGACATCTCGTATGTATCTACATAAAGCTTTTCGTTGATCTTTTCAAAATCCTCTTTTTCTGATTTTATGTTCGGATTCTTATATTCGAAATGGATACCGCAGAGCTCGTTTGTACCAACATCTTGCATCATAATGTTAATAGACTTCGTTTTTTCCAAACCGATGTACTCTTCATCCCATTCGTCGAAAGAAAAATACTGTAAAGAATACCCGCTACCATCTTCTCCAATTTTGTTTTCCAATGCTTCTGCCACATCAACAAACATTGCTTTGCAATCGATAACAGAATCCTTTTTATCAAGCGCCGCCTGAAGCTCGCAAGCGGCATAATATTTTATTGGTTTTTTTCTCGGTTGTCCTTCAGTAATATCAGTACTTTCACTATCAAAAGGATGACCGCCATTGCTTTCTCGTTTTGAACAAGAAGCAAATGTAAAACTCAAGGTAGCTATCGCTACGATTAATATTAATACTCTTTTCATTTTTACTCCTTCTATTCTTTTTTGCGACGGGAGGGTTGTGCGGTTTGGAACTTGCAGAGCCCTGCCGCCGCATTTTTGTTTCTGTGCAATAGTAGGACTATGTTATAATACATTCATCGCTCTGGTTTATGAAACCATTTCTAACGGAATTAGAATACCATAACCGTTTCTACTGTTATTGTTATTACCGTCAATCGAATACTCTACGGTCACAAAATAGCATATATACAGTTTATCGTGTATGCTGTATAGATATGTCAGTTTTATTTCATAGTCACCTACGAGCTTACTTATTTTTGTGTTGAATCTGCTTTTGATCTCTTTGTTTAATAATTCTTTTGCAAGGTCCTCGTTTATCGAAAGATTGACAATTTCATCGTCATCGCAAATTCTATCGTAATTTATGCTGACAATTGCGTTGTCCTCTATGGAAACACTTACGTACTTGTATCTCAAGCCTTGATGCTCTGACTTATAAAACACTTCGATTATTTCTGCGTTTCCGGAAGCACCGTTTTCTATTGATACATCTATAGTGTTATATTCAGATGGGTCGAACCATTCGCATTCACTCAACGCATCCTCTACAGCAGTCTTTATGCTTTCTTCATTATAATCCTGCTGTATGTTCAATTCAACAACATTAAGCAAATCAACCGAAAAACTTATTCCATTTTCAGGCAGATGAAGCTCTTTATCGGTTCCCGGTATAACGTATCTTTGATACTTTCCATACCAATTTGATACTGTTTCTATGTACAGATATTCATTGGAACATTCACCGATTTTGATCGTTTTTGATTTTTCTGCCGTCTCATCAAAGGTTTGAGAAACATTCGAACCAAAGAAAGGTGCATCCAAAATTTTCTCGCCAATCATCAACACACCGGATAAATCATCTGAATGATTTGAATCCTGACCTTTGTTGCAAGCAGATATACATAAACATACAAGTATTAACAGTGATACAATTTTATATATTTTCATAATATTTCTCCTTTAATGTCTGTTACTCTGTCCTTCTTTGCCCGTGGAGCGTCGGCTCCGCCTATCTCACCATCGCCGCACGGGCGGGGACATTTACTGATTTTTAGTTTCTGACAATCTCCAGCGGAATCAAAACCCCATATCCGCCGTTGGTATTGTGACCTTTACCGTCAATTGTAGTTAAGTAGTACTTCGTTAAACGTTATACTATTAATTAACGCTTTGAACCCTTCCATCCGATCGTCATAATTATCAAGTTCAACAGTGTCTGTATATGACCTTATCCTGATGTAATAATTCTCATCCAACATTGTATAAGCCTCAAGCAGGTCACCATCAACATTTACAACTACAAACGCACCAAGAGACTCAGAAACAATCGTTTCAAATACCTCTCCGTTTCCAAAACGTTTCTCATAATATTCGCTCATATCTCCGTCATACTTACCGTCAATTCGTCTCAGAAACACTGATATTTCATAACTTGTAGTTATTGAATCATCACTGACATCTAAATAGATGCTGATTCCGTTATCGTTGTATGTTTCCGCCGGAATAAGGAATACTTTGCTATTCAATTCATAAATTGAACTTGTTACAGAATACACATATCCCGTCTGATTAAATACCCCTATCATATAACTGTAATATGGTATCCAAGATTCATAATATCCGCTATAATCCGGTGTTCGTACAAAACTCACCGCATCTTCAAATGAGTCAAAAGAGAGCTTCTCAGGAGAATACTCCAGATAATGAGTCGTAGTATTTGTAGTTTCTGATGATGTTATAATATCATTTCCGTTAGCAACACAGCTCGTAAACAGCACCAATATCGCAAGTAAACATACCAGCGTTTTTGCTTTTATCATGAAGAAACCTCCTTAACTATAATGGTGGTTGTTTAAATGATTTATGATATCATTTTTACAACCCGAACAATAAATATTGTTCAAATTGTTGATGTCTATATTTTTCCCTCGTCCGTCATCCATAACGCACCATGTCGGCCTACCGGTACTTGGATTACATGTTCCACACAATTCTCCTCCTCTACAAACTTCCGCGCCATTTATTGTTATCATTTCATGATAATGATCGGGCGCACCGATTTGGTGAGATATCTCATGTATAACAGGAACCAATATTTTTTCATAATATTTATCTGCGTCACCGGATACTAATTCTTGAATACAAATACCGTACTTGGAGTTATCGCTAAAGCTTCGATTAGCTATCCCCTCTTCATCAAACAATCTATGAGCAGTATAAAATATTGAAATCGTAGTCGCTGTTCCCGGATACATATTTATAAAATCATTAAACGATTGATATTTATCAGTACAGTCTTTGCATTCGTCAGTATTTCCATTATAATTTGTTGATAGATTATACTCATAATGAGTACACGATTCGCCTACGAAAGAATTTGCAGGACATCTTTTCAAAATATTAGACAAACTAAAGCTCAAATTATTCGCAATCATACAGCTATCGGTTGTGCTTGTCACTTGTTGCGATGGCGCAAAAGTCACATATAAGTCGAAAGTTTCCCACAATAAGGTTTGTATTGGTTGAACAAATCTTTCAAGTAATGCGTTTCCATCGGCATACGTATAATCAAATGCTATATCATAATATTGATTTATTGTCAACACATATATAGGCTTAGCATACCACTCATCCTTATAGCTATCATTGTCACCAATGTAGTCATTCTGCTGAATATTATCTCCGCTGCCTGTCTGGACGGCAAAAACAAGTTCGGGACTGGTCGTATTTGCGGCACATTTTGCCTTGATCTTATACGAGCCGTTGACCGTTAAGGTTATCGACCACTTTTGGTTGTCATTGGTTGCGGAATATGTTGTGAGCGTCAGATTGGTATTATTCGACGTCTCGCTTCCGGAAGGAACGGTTACTGCGTAATTGTTATCATCATTGATAATTGCGTAATAACCTTCTCCGACGAACGTTAGATTCCATCTTTGATCATCGCCGCCGTCAAACGTTGCTTGTTTGATCTGCGTGCTGTAATGCTGTGCATATTTTTCCGTTTTTCTGTTCTGCAAGAAATACGTGCCTTCGTCAAACTCGACGATGTATGCTGTGAACGTTGTGGTTTTGCCTGTGGGCTTATGGGTTGCGGTGACAGAGACGTTTCCAACCTCACCTTTACCCGAAAACGTTCCGCTTGAACTATTATAGCTAAGCTTTTGGGTGTTTGAAATCGAGAACGTAAAGTCACTTACATCAGTCCATTTTGCGTTTGAAGGCGTGGGG
>JAZQMQ010000025.1:0-182939 GCA_045543555.1 Eubacteriales bacterium | reverse complement strand
TACAAAAAGCTCCCGCATCCTTTCGGTCTTTCCGTTTATATACAGATATCCGAACAGCGCTTCAAGCCCTGTAGCTCTCCTGTACTGCGACGCCGACGCGCTTTTGGGGATCGCGATCCCGTGGGCGTTGCGTCCTCTTTTGAACACATGAGTCTCCTCCTCGCTGAGATGAGGAAGTATTCTTTCGACGGCTTCACTCTGCACCGTCGCGCGGACGTATGAAAGAGCCATCGAATTGAGCTTACCAACGTCGGTTACACCCGTGCTGAGAAGGTACTGTCGGACTATCACCTCGAGAACGGAATCTCCAAGGTAGGCAAGTGACGTACCGTTAAGCTGTGAGGAATCTTTCAGTTCAAATATCATAATCAAAGTATCCTTTTCATCTTATATACTGTATAACGGAGAAGTCCGAGCTCTTTTCTCGCCTTTGAGCGCAGATCGATGAGCGAGGAGCAAGCAGTTCTGATCTCTTCGGGTGTCATTATGCCCGCATAGATCTGACTAGACATCGCATTTACGAAGGATGAAGGCAGGGAGCTTAAGCCTATCGAGCTCATTTCAATATCAAGGCGCTTGCCAAATTCCGATGGCTGTTCACCGTCGTTTACAAACAGACGGTAAGCCTCAAGAACCCCCGCAAGCTCCGATGTGAGAGCCGCACCGAGCTTTTCTCTTTCGGCGGTATTGAGCCCGTCACAGCTCATCGCCGCTTCGTAAAGCATTTTGCATTTTTTCTTATGCTTTTTGTCTTGAGAGATCAGATAATACGCGGTGAATCCCAAAGCACCGACCGCCGCGGCTATTATCACCGTCAGTATCACGGTTTTCTTTGATACTCCTCCGCGATCTTCAGTGATCGGCTCGTTCTTGTCGGTCGTTATCGGCGGAGACGTTATGTCATCGGTCGTTTCGTCGGTTACGGGATCGGTAATTTCATCGGTCGTGTCGGTAATCGGATCGGTTATCGGCATATCGGTCGTGATATCGGTAGTAATATCGGTATCGGGCTCCGTCGTTATCTCGCCCTCACCCTCTCCGAGCATACCATCGAAGGGCGGGGTCATTTCATAGGGAACCCAGCCGATTCCGTTTATCCATACTTCAGCCCACGCGTGAGCGTTTCTGTCATAAACAGTTGCCATATACGAATGACCGTGCTCGTACGACGGGTTTCTTTCAAAGTCGGTAGCAACGTAGCCCTCGGCATATCTCGTTTCGATTCCCAAGCGCCTGAGCATAAGAGTTCCCGCGGTTGCAAACTGCACGCAGTAGCCCTCCTTCGACTTAAAGAGGAAGTCCTCCATAGCCGAAGACTTAAGCGTAGTCTTTGGTGACAGATCGTATTTGCAGTTATCGTCGAGATAATCGGCGACAACCTTCGCAATCGCAAATATATCAGACGGCTTGAAGGTGTTTTTCAGTGTATAAGAATACACCTTGCCGTCCTCGCCGTTTTTAAGCAGAATTCCGTTCTTTAAAACGAAACCCTCGTGGGGTATACTCACCTCGAATGTGTGATGATATGGCTGTTCATCAAAATACTGCTTGATCTCGGGCTCATCGAAAAGCTCAAGAACCGCCATGTCGATAAACACATCCTCATAATCCTTGCCGTACACAAGCTGTACCGCATTCTCGTAAAAGGCAAACCGCAGGGCTTCCTCAAGCAATCCGTCGTTGCCGTAATTTTCATATAGCTGTAATGCTCGGGCATTCAGCCTTTCGGGAACGTAGCCCTTGTACTTCATATACTGGGCGTAGCCCTCTACAAATTCATCGAGCATATGCACATCCGTTATGTCACGGTTCGGGTTATACAGAATATTCGTCACATACCCTCTAGGGCGGTATTCCTTATCGTGATTTGTGGAATTTAACACTACGCCGTCGTAAAGCACCGACCCGCTCGGAACGTTTATTCCGGTATACAGCGGCGGTACTGCAAACACCTCCGATGTCACCTTGGGAAGCACGGTGAGTCCTCTCTCGTAAATACCGAGGGAATTGTACAGTACGCTTGAAAGATCGTCGATCGAATCGTACGCGCCGAGCATATCCGCGATCGGCGGAAGCGTGCTTGTCCGAGATGCCATACTGATATCCAATCCGGGATTTTCCTTCTTTACGTCGTTCCAAATCACAGGATACCACGAGTCATTGTGGTAATCTCCTCCGACCCAAGTTCTTAAATATACGGTATCCTTAAAGGAGGAATAAACCTTCATTATCTCAGTTCCGAAATGGAACCTTGCAGACGGCTTTGCAGTTCTTTTTTGATTCGGCGCGGGAATTGAGGTTCCCCAGCCGAGATTCGGAAGCTGGCCCTTGCTTATATCCTTTATCATCTGCTCGACAAAAATCGAAAGAGATGCAAAATCGGGATCCGCCGTCCAAGGCTTTTTAATGCTTCCGACGGGGGAAATGAGGATCGCTGCGGCGAGAATAAACGAAAGAAGTCCCGAATATCCCGCGTGCTTACTGTTCTGACCGTGCTTTTCGCTCACCGCGATCGCGTAATAACCGCAAAGTGAGCAGAGGATAAGGAACGAGCTTCCAATGGATTTTGCCATACCGTAAAAATACATCGGCACAGCCATTGCAACAGCCGCCGTTACAACCGCGAAGCAAACAGCTTTCTTTCTTATACATATTGTAAAAAGGAATGCGACAACGACCGCGGCAACCGTAATAAGTCCTTCGGTCGTCTCATATCCGTAATAGGACGGAGTGGGTGCTATGTATCCGAGCGCATCAATTACCTCGTTTACCCTTGCAATAAGGAGTGTAAAGCCGCCCGCAAAAAGCTTGATAACGGATACCCCGCTCAGCTCGGTCATTATTAGAACCCCGATCCCAAGTCCGAGGATTCCCAAGGGTGCGATCTTAAATGAAGTAAATAAGGCAAAAAATGCCGCCGTGAATATCACGCAGGGAATTAAAAGATCAAATGCCCCGATATTGTACCAAAGCGCGTCGGTTAAGAGTCTGCACATTCCGTACACACCCATCAACGCGACCAAAAATCTGATGCAAAGGTTCAAAAACGAAGGCAGACGCGAGGTCTCCGATTCATTAACGCGAAGAACGGCACCGCCCGGCAAGGAGGTTACGTCGTTTTGCGAAGCCTTCTTCTTACGTTTCTTAAAGGATCTGTCTGCCATAGCCATTACCTCCTTTAAGAACGCGTGTATTAATACCCATTTCGCCCAGAGCCTTGACAAATGCAGTAAGCTCATCCGAATATTGGCTTCTTTCACGCTCATTTATAAGATCCGAAAGCTCCACCACGCAGGCAGTAAAGCTTTTTGCGGGGAAAAGCTTAAGGGCAGAGATCATATCAGAACCGTTTTTTGCGCTCACAAACGGGAACACGCAAACGCAGGGAGAAACAGCCTTGTCAGAATGTATTGAAGAATCGGTAAGTGTGCCTTTATACGCCGAAAGGAAGTACGACATCTTCAAATCGTCGTTTTTTGTGCCGAACTTAACGCTTGTCGTTCCGTCGAGATACAATATTCCCTCATATCCCTCTTCCGACGCCATAACAGCGACCGTATAGGCACATTCGATTACCCTGTCCTCTGCCTCAAGCCTGTTTATACCTTCAAATCGGGAAAGCTCGTCCTTACGGACGCAGCAATATACCGAAGCCGAATTCTCGGTTTCTGAGGTGTATTTTCTGACCAAAAGCTCCTCGCTCTTGGTGGAAAGCTTCCAATGTATACGCTTCATACTGTCGCCCGGACGGTATTCTCTTATATCTCCGTAATCGGGAACGGTCGAAAGCTCAAGAAGCTGTGCCGAGGCATCCTCCGAGCTGTCGTCATTGGCAAAAATTTCGTCAATTGTATATCTTTGAGGCAGGACAGTAACACTTGCCTTCGCGTTTACGCGCTTTCTCACTCTTATAAGCCTGAGAGTATCATATAAATAAACGTCGCATACGCCGATTTCAAAGCTTCCTCTTCTTTCAAACGGAACGTCAAGCTCAGCGTTTGTGCTTGAAAACGGCGGGATCGGCATTTTGCGTCCGAATCCGACGTATCTTATTCCGTCGTTTGTAGGGAAGTAAAACACCGCTTCCGCAGACGATACAGGTATAACCGATCGGTTTGAAAGACGTATTTTTATTGTTCCGACCGTTCCTCTCGTGTATGAGGCGTTTATTCCGCTTTTTTCAGCCTTGACAAATGGTATTGAAAAGGCAAACAGCAAAATATCCGCCGCTCCGAACACCATCACAAAAACAAGTAGTATTGCCGAGATCGGTGAGCGGTAAAGCTGAGCGAAAACGTACGCCCCCGCAATAACCGTAAGATAGAGAATGATACCCCTGCACGGCATGATCGGAACGCGTCTGAAATTAACGGTAGAAATTACCTTTTTCATTTTGATCTGCTACCGTTAGCAAATGGAACCGTCGTTGATTTCAAAATACTCTGAAGCACGTCACTTGCCTTCGTTCCCGACGCAACAGCGTCGTTTGAGAGCACTACTCTGTGGGAGAGCGCATTTATATAAAGCGATGCTACGTCCTCGGGACGCACGAAATCTCTGTGATTCATCAGTGCCAAAGCTCGACTCAGCTTCATCAGAGCAAGCGACGCTCTGGGGCTCGCTCCAAGCTCAAGCTCCGGTCTGTTTCTTGTAGCCGTAACAAGCTCTATTATGTATTTTTCAACGCTTTCCGAAACGAACACGTTTTCAGCGACCTTTTTACAGGCGAGAATATAGCTTGCGTCGGGCAGAGGCACAATACTCTTCATGGGATCGGCATTTTTTCGGTTGCGGAGGATGGAAAGCTCCTGCTCCTTATCGGGATATCCCATCGAAATGCGCAGAGAAAAACGGTCGATCTGTGCCTCGGGAAGCGGGAAGGTGCCGACAAAGCCAAGAGGGTTCTGCGTTGCAATGACTATGAAGGGCTGAGGAATATCGTATGTCACTCCATCCACGGTCACAGTTAGCTCCTCCATTGCCTCAAGCAAGCTCGACTGAGTTTTGGGAGATGCGCGGTTGATCTCGTCTGCTAAGAAAATATTTGTATTCACAAGACCCTCGCGGAACTCAAAGCTCTCGGTCTTTCTGTTGTAAACGTTGAATCCCGTGATATCCGAAGCCATAACGTCGGGGGTAAACTGTGCGCGGCGGAAGCTCAGACCCGCAGCTTTTGCAAGCGCGGTTACCAATGTTGTCTTACCGACGCCCGGCACGTCCTCGATAAGAACGTGACCGCCGGCGATCATAGCGCAAATAAGAAGCTCGGTCTCTCTTTCTTTACCGCTTATTACCTTACCGACCTCGTTTTTGAGCTTATCGGTAATCAAATACGCCTTTTCGAAGATCTCGGCATTTTTTTCGTCTGCTATCATTTCTGCCTCCTTAGAAAATTTATACAACTATATATTATACAATTAATAACCGCTATTTCCTTTTACTATTTTAATCATATCTTATCACAAATAAGCCTTCTTGTAAATACAAATATGCTTTTTCTTATTGAAAAACAGCCGTTGATATGTTATCATACAATCAATGAATTTTAAGAGATGGGGCAAGCATATGAGTATAAAACGCTATGTCGATACAAATTTTTCCACCCTTAACAGCCGTACCGTCGCGATAACGGGAAGCACGGGAGGGCTCGGAAAAGCCATATGTAAGCATCTTTGCTCGCTCGGAGCGTCGATGATTTTGCTTGATCGAAATACCGAGCGCTCGGAAGCACTTGCAGAAGAATTAAGGAGCACATACGGCGCTTCGGTCGACACCTTCAGAGTCGATCACGAAAGCATGGAATCGGTCAAAGCCGCGACCGAATACTTAAAAATGAAGGAGCCCGATGTGCTTATCTGCAATGCGGGGGCATACAACATACCGAGAAAGATCTGCGATAGCGGATACGACAACGTTTTCCAGATAAACTTCATTTCCCCATACTATATGATAAAACAACTGCTTCCATCGCTGAGAAAAAAGAAAGGCAGAGCGATAGTGGTGGGAAGCATTGCACACAACTACTCAAAAACCGATCCCGAGGATATCGATTTTTCATCTCGAAAGAAATCCTCCTTGGTTTACGGAAATTCAAAAAGATACTTAATGTATTCCCTGCTCACACTATTAAAAAACGAAACCGATGCTTCCCTTTCGGTCACTCATCCCGGAATTACCTTTACAAATATAACGGCACACTACCCCAAGCCAATCTTCGCGCTAATAAAGCACCCTATGAAGATAATATTCATGAAGACCGATAAAGCCGCCCTTTCCGTTGTTAAAGGACTGTTTGAAAACACCGATGAATATTCGTGGTACGGGCCAAAGTTTTTCGACGTGTGGGGATATCCCACAAAAAAGAAGCTAAAAACCGCATCGGACAGCGAAATTCAAAGAATTTTCCAAACCGCCGAGCGTATTTACGATCAGCTGAAATAAAAGTAAAACCATACGCAAAACACGTATGGTTTTTTCTTGACATTCTCAACGTCGAATGATATAATGTTCATATATGCAAAAATACAAAACTGCAAATAACGGAGAAATTATGTCTTCCTTTAAAGAAAAAACGAAAAAGTTTAAGGACGTAGCGAAAAAGCTCTATTTTGCTGCCGCGAAATACCTTGACGCACATCCGATAATGACAATTATAATACTTTCATACCTTGTAACCTTCGCAAACGAAGCAATGAGCAGAAGATCTGTATGGGATGCCGTTGTGTTCTTGTTCACCAATCCCTTCCTCTTTGTTTGCAACATGACGATAATCGCAGTTTTCGATGCGCTTGCGCTCATTTCAAAAAAGAAAAAGTTTTGGCTGTGGTTCTTCACGCTTCTGTGGTTGGGACTTGGAGTTGCAAACTTCATTCTCGGATTCAACCGAATCACACCATTTGCCGCAAAGGATTTCATTCTGCTGAAAACCGTCTTCTCGATAATTCCCACCTATCTTGGAATAGGCGGAACGATCGCCTGCGGAGTTCTGCTTCTGTCCGTAATAATCGGACTGATAATTTTGTACTTCAAAGTAAAAAAGGTGCGTCCTCAGTATTTAAAATCCTCATTGATACTCATCGCAACGTCTATAATCACAACCGCTTGTCTAAGTTGCGGCTTCATATTCAAGGTTTTTCCCGACCACTTCCCCGCACTGCATCTTGCATACCGTGATTACGGCTTCAATCTCTGCTTTTCAATCGGAATTTTCGATTCGGGCATAAGTAAACCCGATAAATACGACAGCGACATCGAAAAAATGGTGGCAGAGCTTTTTAAGGGTCACACTCAAACCGAGCCCGAGAGAAAGCCAAATATCATATTCGTTCAGCTCGAGTCCTTCTACGACCTTTCCATTCTTGACGGCGCTGAATTTTCAGAGGATATAATGCCAACCTTCAGAAAACTGAAGGAAACCTGTACAAACGGTACACTTACAGTTCCCTCAATCGGTGCAGGTACTGCAAACACCGAATTTGAGGTATTAAGCGGTATGTCGCTTCACCTTTTCGGAATGGGTGAATACCCTTACGAGACCGTTCTCCAGAATCAACCCTGCGAAAGCATCTGCTTTATTCTCGATCAATACGGTTATTCCTCACACGCAATTCACAACAACAAGGGATATTTCTATTCCAGAAACAAGGCGTTCTCAAGCCTGGGATTCGATACCTTCACCTCATTTGAATATATGCAGGATCTCGAATTCAATATTTCCGATTGGGCGAAGGACGACGTTCTCGTTTCCTGCGTAATGGACAGCTTAAATTCCACCGAGGGTCCCGATTTCGTTCAGTGTATAACAGTTCAGGGGCACGGGCAGTACCCTCATTCCCCTTACGAGGGTGAGGAGCTTGAACCCATCAACGTCAATTCGGTGCCCAAGGGCGCCAATGCACATGCCTATAAGTATCTGGCAAATCAGATAAAGCAAACCGATGATTTTATTGCAGATCTGATATCCCACGTTCAAGCGATGGATGAAGAGGCTGTAATAGTATTCTACGGCGACCACATTCCCAACATCGGCATAACCGATGAAATGCTCCCCAAGGGTCTCACCTGCTTCAATACTGAATTTGTGATTTGGGACAGCGAAGGAAAGACCGCGGATAATATGGTGTGCACCTCATATCAGCTTGCCGCCGCAGCCCTTGACTTTATAGGTATCGACGGCGGAGTTATGCACAGACTCCATACCAAGCGCCCCGAAATGGATGCCGCTCGCTACAATCTTTATCTTCATATGCTGCAATACGACCTGCTTTACGGGGACTGCGTAGCATACAACGGAACCTTCCCCTTCGAAGCGACCGATCTTAAGATGGGCATTAAAGATATAAAGATAACCGACATCTACACATTCGGTGAGCACATCTATGTCAAGGGGGAAAACTTTACAAAGTTCAGCAAGATATTCGTAAACGGAACACAAAAAGATACCGAATTTATCGATTCCGAAACACTCATTCTTTCCGCCGATGTAGAAAACGGCGACAAGATCAAGATAATTCAGATCACCGACCTTATTTTCCATATAAGCGAAAGTGAACCCTTCATTTATGAAGAAAAGGAAAGACTTGCATAAATTTCATCCGATAGGAGAATGAATATGATAATAAATAGAGACGTTGTAATAGTCGGAGCAGGTCCTGCGGGAATTTTCACAGCTCTCGAAATGATAAAAAAGGGCTCCAAGCAGAAGATCATCCTTCTTGATAAAGGAGCTTCGGTTGAAAAGAGAAAGTGCCCCAAGTCAAAAACGATGCAGTGTGTAAACTGCAAGCCTCATTGTCATATTACAACGGGATTTTCCGGAGCGGGCGCATTTTCGGACGGAAAGCTCTCGCTCTCCTGTGAGGTTGGCGGAGATCTTCCCAATCTCATCGGTGAACAGCTTGCGCAGGAAACCATCGAATACGCCGACAAGATCTACCTCGAATTCGGCGCGGACACTCACATAGAGGGTCTTGAAAACACCGAGGAAGTAAAGGAAATAAGAAAAAGAGCCATTCAGGCAGGTCTGCGTCTGGTCGATTGCCCAATTCGTCATATGGGAACCGAAAAGGCTCACGATATTTACCTCGCAATCGAAAAATATCTCGAAAGTAACGGCGTTGAGCTTCTTTTCGGATGCGAATGTAACAATCTCATTCTTGATAACGGCGTCTGCCACGGTGTTTACGTTACACAAAACGGCAACGATATGGAGATCCGTGCCTCACGTACGGTTGTTGCAACCGGAAGAAGAGGCGCCGATTGGCTTGAGCGCATTTGCGCAGAGCACGGCATCGCACATCAACCCGGAACCGTCGATATCGGTGTAAGAGTTGAGGTCAGAAACGAGATCATGGAGACCGTAAACCGTGTTCTCTACGAATCCAAGCTCATCGGCTATCCCAAGCCCTTCAAAAACAAGGTACGTACCTTCTGTCAGAACCCCGGCGGATTTGTAAGTCAGGAAAATTACGACGCAAATCTTGCGGTTGTAAACGGTCATTCATACAAGGAACTAAAATCCAACAATACAAACCTCGCTATCCTCTGCTCGCACAATTTCAGCACCCCCTTCAATCAGCCTATCGAATATGCAAAGAAGGTCGGTGAGCTTACCAATATGCTCGGAGCGGGACACATTCTCGTTCAGCGCTTCGGAGATATCCTCGACGGTAAGCGCACGTGGCCCAAGGAGCTTGCACAGTCGAACATTAAGCCCACTCTGCCGGATGCAGTTCCAGGAGATATTACAGCCGCAATGCCCTACCGTGCAATGATGAATATTATAAACTTCATTCAGGCGATGGACCACGTCGTACCGGGCTTTGCATCTATCGAAACACTGCTGTATTCCCCCGAGCTCAAGTTCTACTCAAATCGTGTAAAGATGGACGAACAGCTCACAACCTCGATAAAGGGTCTGCACTGTCTTGGCGACAGCTCGGGCTGGACAAGAGGTCTTATGATGGCATCGGTAATGGGTGTTATCATGGGAAGACGAATAGTGGAAGAGGAAAACGCTTAAAAATAAACAAAAAAAAACAGTCCGTTTGCCATGGCAAACGGACTGTTTTTTATTATCAATCCTCAAGAAAATCTGTGCGATAGGTAAGATTAAAGTGCTTTGCAAGGTCCTTGAGCTGTTTATCGGAAATGCGGTTGAGGACGGGAAGATGGGAATACTTGAGGTAAAGCTCCGCGCCCTTTTCAACTGTCTCAATAAGACCGAAGGTCTCATCATAAGTTCTGCCGGCTCCATAAATTCCGTGCTGTGCCCATACAACGATACGGTAATCTGCCATCTTGACCGCAGTGGCTTCACCGATCTCATTGTTTCCGCATACCATCCAAGGAAGAACACCAATTCCCTCGGGGAATACAACGATACACTCGGTACAGGTGCCCCAAATGGTACGGGTGAAGGACTTATCGTCGAGGGGATGTATGTGAGTCATTGCAACGGTATTTGTGGGGTGGGTGTGCATAACTATTCTGTTAAGAGGGTCGACCTTAAGACGCGCCATGTGGCTCATAAGGTGTGCAGGAAGCTCTGATGTGAATCTTCCTCCGTCGGAATAACCCCAAAGAAGCTCTGCGGTCTCTCCGTCCTCGGCGATCCTGATAACACCGAGGTTTGCCTCGGGATCCTCGTTTACGTTCTTAAAGTATTTACCCGTTCCGGTTACAAGGAAGCACTTGCCGATCAGCTCCTCCGCCTTAAATCCGATCGGGATTCTGCGAATCACGTTATTTAAATCAAGGTACTCTGCAACTTCGTCGTTATCGAGAAGACAGCTGATATTTCCGCCGTTTCTCTCGTCCCATCCGAGACGGTACATATTTGCCGTGGTCTTACACATTTCGTTTATAAAGGGTGCGCCGTAGATATTGTAATGCATAGCTTTCATCCTTTCTTAATTACACTATTCTCACTATAAATATTGTACCATAGTCTTTGGTTATTTTCAATAAACAGAAGAACGGTTTTTTGTGCAACATTTCCTGTAACAGTGAAGATGTTGGACAAAAAACCGTTATTTTAGTTTTTATTTAACAATCAGCCGTTGCTGACCTTGGAGCGATAGCTTTCAACCTCCCAGTTGACGATAAAGTCAACGAGATCGTCGCTCATTCCGAAGTATCCGCCGAATGCTTCTGCATTCTTGCATACCGAAACCTGATCGAGGAAGATGTCGGTTACGGTGTCGAGCTGCTTCTCGGAATCGGCAAGCATATATGCGCCAACGCCTCTGACGGTTACGACTCTGGGGTAGTAGCCGTTCTTTTCCTTGAAGGAATCAAGCTCCGCCTTGAGAGTATCGGGGCAGACGTTAAGGGTGGTGGGGAAATAGTTTGCCTTGCAGTAAACTATGTGGTCGGGAGTGGGGCTGTTACGGTCGGTATCAAATGCGTTTACGCCCTCGCCCTTCACAAATCCAACGTACTTGTAGCCCGTGTATGCAACGAGAAGGTCGGACAGACCGTTGAGCTTCTTGCTCTCGCTCTCCTCAATGAAGGCAGTGAGAGTGTCCATTACAGATTCTACAAGCTCATCTATCTCCTTTACGGAATCTGCCGCAAAGAATACTCCGTGATTCTGAAGGAAGAGAAGGTTAGCGTCGCTGCCGTTCTTCGCCTTGTACTCGATGAGCATATCGCGGCAAAGGGACGCGAGAATGTAACCGGGGCGGCAAGCGTCTACCCATACGCTCTTGGGGAAAAGCTGGGAGGCAATTTCCTTACCCTTCGCTCCGCAGGTCATACCGTTAACGAGGGAGGGGTGAACGTGAAGAACGTATTTCTGGGGGAAAAGGTCGTGGAGAAGAGTCTCAACGGAGGGACGGCGGGTCTCGCCTTCCTTTCTCGCGTCCATCATGTCGGACAGAACTACCTTTTCTCTCTCCGCCTCGTTCTCAGGATAGGTCTTGTTCCACATCGCAGAAAGCGCGGCGCGGTCCATATTTACGAAATCCTCTGCCTTGATGGTCGCAAGGGAGGTGCCGGAGCCCTTAACGTAAAGGGTGTCCTCGGTCTTGAAGGAGGTGTTTCCGCCGCCTGCAAGAACGTATTTTGCGTCCGAACCGTAACGGTTGGACATTTTCTGAAGCTGAATGAGTTCTTTCATTTTTCTTCTTTAGGAAAACTTTTTTAAAAAAGTTTTCCCATAACCTTTCAAAAACTTTGATATAGCGAAAACTACGTTTTTGCTGGGAAAATTCCAATAATTCCCGCCGAAAATTCCATTTTCGGCTTTTAAAGTTTTGGGAATTCTTAAAACCTTTTTCTAAAATGGTTTTAAACGGGGTACGGGGCAGCGCCCCGAATAACACAGGGGTGCGGGGCAGCGCCCCGTATAGCATATTACTTGCCTATAAGCTTTCTTGCGGCAGCGAGGTCGGTGTCTGCAAGATTTTCGTACTTAATAAGGGTGTGAGCCGCCTCGACGAGATGCGCGAACTTGGGATTCTCATATGCGGGGCAGACGAACTTCTGACGGGGAGAGTTAATATCCTCGCCGCTGATCTGGAAGAGGCCTCTTTCTTTGCAGAGGTTCATAACGCGGTCGAGCTGAGCCTCGGTATTTCTGGTGGGCATGAAGGTAACAGCGTCAAAACCGTAGTTTTCGATAACGTCGAAGAGCTCGTCGAGGTAATCGTCCTCAAATTTCTGGGTCTTCTTATCGCCTGTTACGGAATTTCCGACGTCGCCGAGGTATGCGTAAGCCGAAATACCGCCGCAACGGCGCACCATATCGATGTAATCCTCAACCTTGGGAAGCTCTGCATCGGCATCGACGTAAATTTTCTCAACAAGGTTGCCCTTGAGCACTCCGAGAATGTCGTACTCATAGAAATCGGGGGTGTTCTTACCGTTTAAGATGTTTTCCTCGTTCTTACCGCTTACCGCGATACCCATTACGTCCTTCATAAAGGAAACGACCTGCTCGGGCTCGGCATACTTGCCCGTGATCTTTTTGGACAGAGCAAAAAGAAGGTGTCTTTCGGTAACTGAGGTAGTGGAAAGAGGAAGAACATCGTTTTCAAAATTGAGTGCCATACCGAAAGGAGAAACAAGAGCGTTGATGTTTTCAATCATCTTGCGGTTTCTGATATTTCTCTTTTCACGGTAGGGTGCGAGGAATTCGTCAACCTTCTCGATATTGCTGTGGGGAATACCGTGCATAGCAACGTAAGCGACGGACACCTGATCGGGATTGTTCAGACGCTTGCCGCAAAGGGATGTGCCCGACATATCGATACGGCACTCCGCACCTACGGTTACGGGCATACCGATCTTTGCTCCCGCCTCGATGAATTCTCTTGCACCGAGGGTAGTATCGTGGTCAACGATACCTGCAGTTGCAAGACCGTTCATATAAGCGGTATAAACTGCCTGTGCAGGAGTGTAGGGAGAGAAGGAATGAGTTGTGTGTATGTGGTTATTGATATAACAGCTTTCCTTTACGGGCGCAAAGGTACCGTTATAGCTTCTTAATTCTTCTATTTTCATAACTAAAACCTTTCAAAGGGGCGTAAAGCCCCCTCGTGTTTTTTTATACTCTCTTAAGAAGGACTTCCTTCTCGTACTTTTCAACCTCGCAGAACCACTTCTCAGAGGAATCTACGCCGTTACGAGCACAGAACTCGTCCCAAACAGCTCCCATAGGAAGCATCTTGAGCTCCTCCTGAAGAACCATAAGTCTGGTCATATCGCCCTTATTCTGAAGCTCGGTGAAGGTTGCGTGGGGAGTGAGCATTGCAGAAAGGAGAGCCTTACGGAAGGAACGGATACCAACTACCCATGCAGCGATACGGTTGATGGATGCATCGAAGAAGTCGAGAGCCATTGCGATGTCGTCCATACGTCCGCTTGCAACGATCTCCTTTGCGATCTCCTTGGTCTCGTCGTCGAGACGTACTACGTGGTCGGAGTCCCAACGAACAGAACGGGTTACGTGGAGAGCGAGCTTCTCATTGAGAAGGAGAAGAGAAGAGATCTTATCGGAAACCACCTCGGTGGGATGATAGTGACCGTTGTCCATAAGAGGAACGAGCTTGTTTGCTGAAGCGTAGCCGAGGGTGAACTCAGCGGAACCTACGGTGTAGGACTCAAGGCCGATACCGAACACCTTGCTCTCGAGGCAAACGAGAACCTTTGACTTGTCGTAGCCGCAGCCGATGATCTCGTCGAGAGACTTCTTGAAGCGTGCGCGAGGTCCGATGCGGTCTGCGGGAATATCCTTGTATCCGTCGGGGATCCAGATGTTCATAACGCAGGGGATACCTGTCTCGGTAGCGAAGTACTCAGCGATTCTGATACAAGCGATACCGTGACGTACCCAGAACGCTCTGATCTCCTCGTCGGGAGAGGAAAGGGTGAATTCTGCAGCCTTGGGATGAGAGAAATAGGTGGGGTTGAAATCAAGACCCATATTTCTTGCCTTAGCGAACTCTACCCATTTAGCGAAGTGCTTGGGCTCGATAGCGTCGCGGTCAGCGTACTCGCCATCCTCGAAGATAGCGTAGCAAGCGTGAAGGTTGAGCTTGTGCCTACCGGGAACAAGGGACATAGCCTTGTCGAAATCTGCCATAAGCTCATCGGGAGTTCTTGCCTTTCCGGGATAGTTACCGGTTGCCTGAATACCGCCGGAGAGAGCGCCCTCACTGTCGAATCCTCCAACGTCGTCGCCCTGCCAGCAGTGAACGGAAATCTCCGCCTTGCCGAGATTCTCAATTACTGCCTCGGTGTCGATACCGAATTCTGCATATCTCTTTTTTGCTGCCTCATAAATTGCGTTCATATTATTTCTCCATTCTGCCTTGTCGGCACAAATTTTATATTTTTTTATTAGATCCCGATGCTTCGCATCGCCCTGCGGGTCAGACCCGCTCGCGGCTGACTTTAATCAAAGGACCTTTACGTCGAAGCTGTTGAAGATAACGGTTCTTGCTTCAGAAAGAGAACCGAATACGCCGGTGGTGATCATCTGGGATGCGAGGTTACCGATTGCGGTCGCCTCGATGGGTCCTGCATAAACGGGCTTGCCGCAAGCCTTAGCGGTGAGTGCGCAGAGGTAATCGTCCTTGCAACCGCCGCCAACGATGTGGATAGCCTTGATGGTCTTGCCCGAAAGCTCCTCAACCTCAGCTACGCACTTCTTATATGTGTCAGCCAAGGAGTGATATACTACCGAGAACATCTCACCGATAGAAAGGTCAGCCTTACCTGTTGCCGCCTTAACCTCCTCTATCATGCTGTCGGGAGCGGTGAATCGGTCGTCGTTGGGGTCAACTCTGAGGGGAGTGGAATCGTACTCTTTTGCCATGTTGCAGAGCATATCGAAGGTGTAATCTCCGCCAAGCTCCTTCTTCATGGACTGGATCATCCAAAGACCTGTAATGTTCTTAAGATATCTGTAGCGCATATCGAAGCCACCCTCATTTGTGAAGTTGTGCTCCATGCTCTTCTTTGAAGAATCGGGAACGAGTCTTTCGATACCGAGAAGCGACCATGTGCCCGAGCTGATGTAGATAACGTCCTCCTCGTTTGTGGGTACTGCAACAACCGCAGAGCCTGTATCGTGAGTAGGAGGAAGAATAACCTTCGCGCCCGTGCATCCTGTTTCTGCCTTAACAGCATCGGAAAGCTCTCCGACGATGTGACCGGGCATCTTTATATCCTTGAATATTCTTGTAGGAAGGCCGAGACGCTCGATAAGCTCGTAGTCCCAGTTATTTTCGCCGGCCTTGACGAGCTGACCTGTGGTAGCGTTGGTGTATTCGGAGCAAGCAACGCCCGTGAGAAGGAATGCAAGATAGTCGGGCATCATAAGAAGGGTCTCCGCCTGCTCAAGATGCTCGGGATTGTTCTTCTTTACAGCCGCAAGCTGATAGATGGTATTGAAGATCGCCTTCTGAATACCGGTTCTTTCGTAAAGCTCGTCCTCGGGAATGAGCTTATAAACCTCGGCATCCATACCGATGTTACGCTTGTCACGGTAGCCTACTGCGTCACCGATGCGCTTACCGTCCTTATCGATGAGCACGAAGTCAACGCCCCAAGTATCGATACCGATATAATCGGGAGACTTGCCGCGCTTTACACACTCGGCAATACCCGCCTTGAGATGTCCGATAAGTGCCTCGGTATCCCACACGCGAGTTCCGTTCTCATTCTTTTTCATACCGTTGGGGAAACGGTACATCTCCTCGATTACGATCTTACCGTTTTCATAGGTTCCGATAATGTGACGCCCGCTGGATGCGCCTATATCAATTGCAAGATAGTACATAAATATCCTCCGCTATTATATTATTACTATTCAATTATACCATATTGCGCAGAATATAAAAGAACATATTTTATGTTAAAAAGTGTTCTTTTTTATGATTTTCTTATTAAAAACCGTTGCAAAGCGCAAATAAATATGATATCATATAAAAAACAGCAAAAAAATTGCAAAAGTAGGGCAAAAATGGACGCATCGGTTATTGACAACATCAAAAAAATGACGGGTGACAGCACGTACGTAACGACCGACACAAACGGAGTTTTCGCTGGAATGGCACTCAAGCGCAAGGATTACATTTTCAACGTAATCGACTCCGACAGAACGGTCTCCGCACGCCTTCATACCCGTCTTATCGATATTCCGCTACATTCCCACAACTACGTTGAAATGATGTACGTTCTGACGGGAGCGGTAAATCACGTAATAGACGGAGCTTCATACCGCCTTTGCGAAGGTCAGCTGCTTATCATGAACCGTCACGTTATGCACTCTATTCCCGCATCCTCCCCGTCGGATATTGCGGTCAATTTCATTATTCCTCCCGAGGCGATTTCCTCCCACCGTTTCCGCGGTGACGAAAGCCTCCGCGACCTTATCGATCAGGACAGACGCGAGGACGGCCAATCACGGTTTTCGATCTACGACGTAAGATCACGAGCGGTCACGGAAAACGTAATAGAGAATCTTCTTATGGATACCATTATGAAATCGGATCCGCCCGACGTTATTCAAAGATCGGTGCTCCGCGACTGTATCGCCCTGCTCTTTAAATATTTCGAGCTTTACCCCGATTCCCTGCTCCACAGCTCCTCGGAGCTTACCGACGGCGACCCCGTACGCAAAAAGATCGGTGCATATATTCAAAACAGCTTCCGCACAGCCACCTTAACCGAGCTTTCGGAGCTTCTAAAAATGTCTCCTACGTACGTAAGCCGCCGCGTGAATGAGCTTTACGGAACGTCATTTACCGAGCTTCTGAAGGAAAGGCGCTTTAACGAAGCAGAACAGCTCATTCTTAACAGCGATCTCCCCGTAAATGCCATAGCTGAGGCTGTCGGATACGAAAATACCAGCTTTTTTCACCGAATCTTCCGTCAGCAATACGGAACCTCACCAAGCAAATGGCGAAAAGAGAAAAAAACGTAATCGATCCCTCCCCAACGCGCCAAAAACTTCAAAAGACCTGCAAAAAGCAGGTCTTTTGTCTTATTGTAACCGAGCAAAAATACTCCGTTCCATTTTCTCATTTATGCTTTTCGGGGTTAAATCTGTACAGCACAAAGCGGTAGCCTATTACCTGTATTACCTCTGCTCCCGTCGCTTCTGCAAGAAGCTCTGCCGCCTCTCTTGCTGTGTGCGGGCAGGTCTCAAGCACACGAAGCTTTATAAGCTCTCTTGCCGTGAGTGCCGCGTCCACGTTTTTTATAAGCTCATCGCCTATGCCGTTGTGTCCTACCTGCTGTATTGCCTGAAGCGAATTTGCCTGTTTGCGAAATTCCGCGCGTTCTTTTCCTGTCACTTTTATTTCCTGCCTTAATCTTTATTACGATATAATTATATCATATTTTTTCGGCATTATCAAGTGGCAAACCCTTGCATGTACACTATTTTTCTGATATAATTTAATAAATACAGTAAAGGGGGATGATATTTTGCCGCTCATAAACGAAGAAGCTTATCTTAAGCTCATAAACAGCAGTATCTCTACCATGCACGGCATCGGTCAAAAGCGTGCTGACGCTTTCTGCCGAATCGGCGTTTACACTATCGGCGATCTTCTTAATCATTTCCCCCGCGCATATCAGAACAGGGGCAACGTACGACTGCTTTCCGAAGCGGTCTACGGTGAGAATTGCTCGTATATGCTCACAGTCGGATGCCGTCCGAGATCCGTGACCTTAAAAAACAGAAAGGTTATAACCAAATTCAAGGCTTTTGACGAAAGCGGAACGGTTGAGATAAACTATTTTAATCAACGTTACGTTGAGGATTGCTTCAGGATCGGAGAAACTCATCGTTTTTGGGGAAGAGTCAACAGAGTCAAAGGATCACTTGTTATGTCATCCCCGCTTCATGAATTTTCTCTCCATCCCGACGAGCTTCCGGATTTTACACCTATATATCCCTGCGGTGCGTCCCTTTCTCAAAACATAATCTCCGAGTGTATTTCAAATGCGCTCACAAGGGTGATTTCCTGCGGCATTCCCGAAATAATGCCGAAAAGCTATAGGACAGATCTCATGCTTCCGACAGCAGAGGCGGCGTACCGAATGATACACCGCCCGAGAAGTATGCAGGAAATTGAAGCGGCAAGACGTTATTTTTCCGCAAGGGAGCTTTACATTTTCTCCCTTGGGCTCTCTTTGACGAAGGGCGCAAAAACTCACGGAACTCCGCCGTCGATGGACAAAACCTCCCTCATTCCGTTTACAGAAAAGCTCGGTTTCCCTCTGACAAACGCGCAAAAGCGATCTGTAAACGAAATATATTCGGATATGGTAAAAGCCGAGGCTCCGATGTCGAGATTACTAAGCGGTGACGTCGGAAGCGGTAAGACCGCGGTTGCCGCAGCGGCAATTTACATTGCACTTCAAAACGGTTATCAGGCTGCTCTGATGGCTCCGACAGAAATACTCGCTTCTCAGCATTTTCAATCTTTGTCCCCTATGTTTCATGAACTCGGATACCGAGTTGAGCTTCTGCTCGGGTCAACAACGGCAGCAAACAAGCGTAAAATAAGATCACGGGCAGCAGAGGGTGAGCTGGACCTTCTGATAGGCACCCACTCTCTCTTAACCGAGGACACAGCATTTTCAAAGCTTGGTCTTGTTATAACCGACGAACAACACCGATTCGGTGTATCACAGCGTGCGGGGCTCGGCAGAAGCAACAACGACGGATGCGATCCGCACGTTATGGTAATGAGCGCAACTCCGATACCGAGAACTCTGGCGCTTATTCTTTACGGTGATCTCCGACTTTCAATGCTCGACGAGCTTCCTCCCGGAAGACAGCGAGTTGACACCTTCGTGGTTAACGAAAGCTACCGCGAAAGACTTAACGGCTTTATCAAAAAGCAGGTTGATGACGGCGGACAGGTCTATATCGTGTGTCCTGCAGTGGAAAACACGTCAGATACTGATGAGGACGACGACGGCGACCTGCTCAGCTTTGCTCCCGACGGAAGCGCTGAATTTTCCTTTGCCAAGCCAAAGATCAAGAGCGCGGTCGAGTATCACGATGCTCTTTGCCAAGCATTTCCAAACTATAGGATCGGCTTGATCCACGGAAGAATGAAGAGCAAGGAAAAGGACGAAATAATGACTGCCTTCCACAGTGGAGAAATAAGCATTCTCGTTTCAACCACTGTTATTGAGGTAGGCGTAAACGTTCCAAATGCCTCACTTATGATAGTCGAAAATGCCGATCGCTTCGGCCTTTCACAGCTCCATCAGCTGCGAGGAAGAGTAGGACGAGGAAGCAGAAAAGCATACTGCGTTCTCGTTTCCGACAGCAAAGGTGAAAATGCAAAAAAACGTCTCGATGTTATGAAAAACACCTACGACGGCTACAAGATCGCAGAATACGATCTTGAAATAAGAGGTCCCGGCGACTACTTCCCAAGCAAAGACGGAGGCGCCCGTCAAAGCGGAAGCATGGGCAACGTAATGGGTGCCGATATGAATATGCTCAAAAAGGCGATGGATGCCGCAAATGCGGTAATTTCAGCCGATCCCGAGCTGTCACATGACGACAACCGCTTTGCAAAGTCCGAAATAGGAGATCTTCTCCATTTGGGCGGCAGAGCAATGCAATGAGATAAAAAGAAAGGTATAATATGAAAAGAATAACCAGTTTTTCGGTCGATCATGACAAGATAGTACCCGGTATGTATATTTCAAGAATCGACGGTGATATAACGACCTTCGACCTCCGCACAAGAACACCCAATATGGACGATTATATGGACAATATTACCATGCATTCGACAGAGCATATGCTAGCAACATTGCTTCGAAACTCCGAAATTTCAGATAAGGTCATTTATTTCGGGCCAATGGGTTGTCAGACGGGATTTTATCTCCTCACCCGCGATCTTGAACCTCAAAAAGTACTTGAGGTGCTAAAAAAGTGCCTTTACAATGTGGCTTACGTTGAAAGAAAAATGTACGGAGATCAGTGCAAGGAATGCGGAAACTACAAAAATCTTTCCATTGAAAGCGCAAAAAAGGAATGTGAAAGATATCTTACGGTCTTAAATAACAGCGAGGTGGATTTTAAATATGAATAACACTGTCGGAATAATCTGCGCAATGGAAGCCGAGGCAAAAGACATTATCGCGGCAATGACGGAAACAAAGGAGGAGACGATCAGCTCTGTCACGTACGTTTCGGGAAACGTCGGCGGAAAAAGCTGTGTCGTTGCGGTATGCGGTATCGGAAAGGTCTTTGCAGCACTTTGTGCTCAAACAATGATACTCAGATACTCCCCGAGTCTTATTATAAACTGCGGTGTTGCAGGCGGACTTTCCCCCGAGCTGTCAATATGCGATATCGCCATAGCAACATCTCTTGTTCAGCACGACATGGACACGTCGGCAATAGGAGACCCTAAAGGACTGATATCGGGAATAAATATCATAAATCTCCCCTGCGATCCCGAGGCAAACGCACGTCTTAAGAAATGCGCCGAGGAAGAGGTGAACACCGTTTTCGGAGTAATCGCATCGGGTGATAAATTCATGAGCGACAATGCGGAAAAGGAAGAAATAAGAAACACCTTTAACGCCATTGCCTGCGAAATGGAAGGCGCGGCTGTCGGTCAGGTGTGCTACGTAAACAACGTTCCCTGCTGTGTAATGCGCGCTATTTCCGACGGCGGTGACGAGAATGCATCAATGGATTATCCGACGTTTGCAGGTATAGCCGCCGCGCGCGCCGCGAGAGTAATCTTAAAATTTCTTGAAAACTAAAAACTGACGTTAAATTTCTGACAATACACAGACAATACAGACATTCTGTAATATAATACATACGGAGAAAAATACTATGAGATATATGTTTATGCGCTTTCCCGAGGGAAAGACAAAGGCTGTCACGTTCAGCTACGACGACGGTGCAAAGGCTGATATGAGACTTGCGGATATCCTTGACAAAAACGGATTAAAGGGCACCTTTAACATCAATTCGGGTATGCAGACAGGCTGGCACACCACCGATGAGGAAATGAAGGAGCTTATGTGCCGAGGACACGAAATAGCGCTACACGGAAGAATTCACCGTGCGCCTTCCTTTGCGCGTCCAATTGATACAATTCGCGACATTCTCGACTGCCGCGAGGAGCTTGAGGAGCGCTTCGGACGTATAATCCGCGGTTACGCCTACCCCGATGCAGGTATCAGAAATTTCCAGAACGGCAAAGAATATACCGACATTCGTGCCCAGCTTTCCACTATGGGTGTTGCATACGCCCGTACGCTCGGACGGGACAACTGTGATTTCTGTGTTCCAAACGATCCTTATGCGTGGATGCCAACCGCACACCATGATAATCCCTCACTTCCCGAATGGGTGGACAGATTTATTTCTCTTGACGTAAATTCTCTTTACGACGGCTCCAGATTTCCCCGTCTTCTCTACATTTGGGGACATTCCGCAGAATTTGACCGCAACAACAACTGGCAGCGTATCGAGGAGCTCGCCGAAAAGCTCGGCAAGGCTGACGGCCTCTGGGCGGCAACGAACATCGAAATAATCGATTATATTAACGCATTCCGTTCTCTTATCACCTCCGCAAAGGGTGACAGAATATACAACCCCACGCTCAAAACCGTATACTTCGTAGTTGACGGTAAGCTTCACACCATAAAGCCCGACGAGGAGATAATCCTCGAGGGATTTCAATATTGATAACTCATAAGGAGAAATATTACGAAAATCACATCTTTAAACGGAATTTGGCAGCTTAAATGATTTCCCTACAAGCAGGACGAGCCCGCTTACGTTATAAACGGTAAGGTTCCCGGCTGCGTTCAGCTCGACCTCAGCGAAAGCGGATATCTGCCCGAGGATCTTTTCGTGGGCAACAACATACTGAAGGCAGAGTTAGCGCCGATGAAAACGGAACGATATCCAAAATTAAAGACTGATAAAATGTTCCGACCGTAATTCCCGCCATCGGCGGTGTCTGGATATTCCGAGGGGAAACCGATCACACCCTGTTTTCACCCGACGAAATAGTAAGACGCCTGAACATCAGCATTTCCATCGAAAAGCATTACAGAAACGGTTGGAATTAAGATTGAATAAAAGCTCCACGCGGTGCGTGGAGCTTTTATCATTTTAAACTGAAAGCGCCGATATCGTAAAGGCATTTCGCTATCATAACGGCAATTGGAAAAACAAACAATCCGCCCAATCCCATTAAGGAATAACCGACGTACATTGCAACGAGGGTAAGAAGCGGATGAACACCGACGCTTTTTCCTACGATCCTCGGTTCACTTATCTGCCTTATAACCCAAATTATGCCGTACAAGATGAATATACCCGCGGCTTTATGGGTGTTACCCAATATAAGAAGCACGATTCCCCAAGGTATTAGTACCGTTCCGACGCCCAGAACGGGAAGAATATCGATAATTGCGATAACTGAAGAAAGTGTAAGCGCATACGGTATCTTCAGTATATAAAATCCGATAAGAAGCTCCCCAAACGTCATGGTGAGAATGATAAGATACGCCTTTACGTACTTCATGGACGCTGACAGAAGCTTTTCCTTTGCCTCAAATATTCGGTACCTTTTTTCTTCGGGATAAAATTTGACTATACGGCTGTTAAGGCTACCGACATCAGCCCCGAGATAAAACGCCGCAAGTATCAGCGTTATCGCAAACAGCAAAATATCAGGAAGACAGGAAGCAAACGACATTACCGCATCGGGAATTTTCGCACACACCGACGTTAGCGCACTCCCTACCATTTCCGTAAGAGCACCCTTAAGTCTCGCAGCGGTTTCGGTATCCTCCATATTCTTTAAAAACGGGAGCCTTTCGGCAAAATAGAAAACTTCACCGATTATCCCCGCAGTATCGTCCATAAGCGATGAGGATATTTCCTTTATCTCTGCGCTGATTCGAACAAAAAATATGCCGATAAGCGAAAAAACAAGTGTAAAAACAAACCCCACACAGAAAAACGCAACGATTTTTCTCGGAATTTTCGTCCGCCTGCACACCTTATCAATAGCAGGTCGCAAAAGCATAGCTCCGACCCACGCAATAATGAACGGGATCAAGGGCGAGAGGAGATATTTGAAGAACAAAAACAGTATCGCTGATATAATCAGCACGTAAACGCAAATAACGAGATTTCTTGCATATCTTTCCTTCGGCAGATCCATTACTACCTCCACGTTTTTTATATAGAAGTATTATACGCCGTATAAAAGATATAAATTCAAAAAATGTAATTGATTATGGTATCAAAGTGTGGTATAATGTAAAAAACATTCACGGAGAAACAAAAATGAAAAAATTAATATCACTGCTCCTTTGCCTGAGTATGCTTTTTCTGATATCGTGTGAAAAAGTACCTACAAAGGTCGGAAACTACACCGTAAAAATAAGCAAGGACCCTACAAATTACGTAATGATCGTAATGAAAAACGGAGATGCAATGCTCCTTGAGCTTTACCCCGACGCCGCTCCGATAACAGTTGAAAACTTCAAGGGGCTTGTATCAGAAAAATACTACGACGGAATAATCTTCCACAGAGTTATATCCAACTTTATGATTCAGGGCGGCGATCCCAACGGCGACGGCTACTCAAACAACGATAAGCCCACAATTAAGGGTGAATTTGCCTTAAACGGCTACAATAATCCCATACCGCACGAGCGCGGAGTTATCTCCATGGCACGTTCTAACGATCCTAACAGCGCTTCCACACAGTTCTTTATCGTGCATAGGACCTCATCTTCGGTAAGCTCTTCACTTGACGGTCTGTACGCGTCATTCGGACGCCTTCTTGCAGGATACGATACGCTCGATAAAATAGCTTCGGTAAGAACAAATGCATCCGACAAGCCACTGCAAACACAAAAAATGAAGATGGTCAGATTTGTAACTATAGTTTCGGTAGGCGAATAAGATGAACAAATACCCGCTTAAGCTTACTTCTGTAAATAAAAGCATAATTTGGGGCGGCGAAAAGCTCGGTCTTTCCTACGGCAAGGGCGAAGGCCGGATCGCAGAGGCTTGGGAGCTGACGGTTCACCCCGAGGGAATAAACGTCATCGAAAACGGAGAGTACGCAGGTATGCCCCTTTCCGAATATATCGAAAGCAATGAAAATTTTCCCATAATGATCAAGCTTATCGACGCCTGCGATCGTCTTTCGGTTCAGGTTCACCCCGTAAAGACAGAAATGTGGTACGTTCTTGAAGCGGACGATGGCGCGTCTCTCGTTTACGGCTTAAAGAACGGGTTTAACAGAGAAGAATTTGAAAAAGCCATCGCAGAAAACAGAGTTGAGGAGCTTTTAAACTACGTCCCCGTCAAAAAGGGCGATGTGTTCTTCATCCCTCAGGGCTTGGCACACGCCATCGGCAAGGGCATACTAATTGCCGAAATTCAGGAGAACAGCAACGCAACCTACCGTATCTACGACTACGGAAGACTCCAGAACGGCAAGCCGAGAGAGCTTCATGTAGCACAGTCGATTCAGACGATCAAGGACTTCACGGAGGACGAAATTAACGAAATCCGCTACGAAAACGGCAAAACAGGCGAAAATAACGTAGCAAACTGTAAGCTCTTCTGCGTCGACAGATACGTTGTCGATTCTTCACTTACCCTCGATACCGAAAACAGCTTCGTGTCGGTAATGTGCGTAAACGGCGAAGGTAAGGTAGGAGATGAAACAATGAAAAAGGGCGATAGCTTCTTCCTTCCCGAAAAAATGGGTAAGGTCGAGATCACGGGAAACTGCGAGATTATCGTTACAACCGTATAAAACATAAAAGGATCGGAAATTCCGATCCTTTTGATTTTTCTTATATCATTTATCGGTTTCTACACCCTCGTACCAATACCAAGATAATCTGTTGCAGAATGTTTTCCTATCCTCATCAGGCTTTAACAAAAAGCTCGGGCGCGAAAAGAATCCTTTGACACGAATAACTGCGTACGGACACTCGTTGCCGATAAAAGATATTTGTTTGGTGGTTACAACAACGCTTGACAAACCGTGATAGTTGTCAACGCCAACGGTCATAAATGCTTCACGCACCTTTGACGAGGCTTTCCCCTCTTTTTCGGACGGGGTAACGTTTACTGTGTACTCTTCGCCTTCATCGGTTATACACGTAAGCTCCCAAAGGTCAGATTGAAGGTTGACGCGGATATACTCTATCTCATTCTTTTTGCTTTCATCACCGTAACATTCCCAAAGTCTATGACATACTGTTTCAAAGTGCTTTTTGTTGCTATTAAAAGTATCGTCGTCAATGGAATATTGAGAAATTCCCGATTTCGCAACGCTAAATTTATGACAACCATCAAGCGCTATTATCATAACGAATAACAGAATCAGGCTTATAAATATAGATAATTTTATTTTATTTGCCATAATCTTACCAACCTCTATTTTCTGACAACATGATACCAGCCAACGCATATTTTCTCCGAATAAATCTTACACTTATTCGAAAAAACGTCATTTGGTTTACCGTTTGGTGAATAAACAACAGCGTATTCGTTACCAAAAGAGCAAAATGACACTTGAGAGCCATTAACTTCAATAACTTCAAACGATAGCTTAAAGGATTGATCTATTCCTTTTAACGATGAATGAATTTCAGACGCCGATTTTCCATTAAGAGTATAACGATCCTCTGCAGCTATATAGTTTACGTGTATCGTATCTTTGTTGGGACAATTATCCTCAATCCATTTTATAACCTGCTCATAATCTTCTCTGTAGGCTTTAAAATCCGCATACGAGCTTTTAGGATTATTAAAAAATGGAATTGACCCAAAATAAAACATCAACGCGCATAATAAAATGGGAACGACCGCAGAGTATATAGCAATAATTACGACCGATTTTCTCATAGTTCGCCTCCAATTGTTATTTCAAATTCCATAATCGTTACAAATGGTTTATGAGCACCTCTGAACCCAATAAATAAGCAAAGAATATTCTTTTTCGAACCTGTCATTTCTGCCGTTTAGGCATTAAGGCGGACTTGTTTATTCTATTTTCCTTCTTTGCCCGTGGAGCTTTGGCTCCGCCTACCTCACCTCGCCGCACGGGCGAAAAAAGGACGTTTGATTACGATTTTTTGTGACTTGTTCGTCGTGTTTGTCTTCATTGTTAACCGTCCTCTGTTGTTCGTTACCTTTATTTTACAACAAAAATATGAATATTTTATATACAAACGCGGGGTGCCGTAACTTTCGTATACGTGCACAAATAATGTACTGAATATTTGTATGATGTGACAAAAAAAGCATCCGCCGAAAGCGGATGCTTAAATTTTTATGCTCTGTATTTATTTACGATCTCCATCATAGCGTCCATCTTTGTCTCCATATCGTAGACAAGCTTGAACTGCGTACGGCAACGGTCGAGGTTATGCTCGGGACGGTGGATCTTGAAGTAGGTATCACCGTTGAGATAGTCTGTTAAGAATCTCATTCCGCACTCAAAGGTAAGAAGCTTTGCAGAGAAAGGAAGATTATTTACTTCCTCGTCGTTAAGCTTATCCTTGCAGGTGGAAAGGAAGCCCTTTGTATACATCTCAAAGAGTTCAAGGGACATTTCGATCTTGGAAAGATCCTTCTCATCCTCAGCTCCGGTGCTTGCACCGAATCGAATGCTGTCGCCGAAATCGTAGTGAACGAGGCCCGGCATTACGGTATCGAGGTCGATAACGCAAACGGCTCTGAGATCACTCTCGTCGAAGAGGATGTTATTGAGCTTTGTATCGTTGTGAGTAACGCGGAGGGGAAGCTTACCCTCTTTGAGAAGGTTAAGAAGCTTGGAAGCGTCTGCCTTTCTCTCTCTTACGAACTTGATCTCATCCTTAACGCTGTCTGCTCTGCCTGCAATGTTGTTTGCAACAGCCTCTTCAAAGAGTCTGTATCGGTCCTCGGTATTGTGGAAATTGGGAATTGTCTCAACGAGCTTTGAAGCGTCGAAGTCGGAGAGCTGATTCTGGAACTCACCGAATGCGGCACCGAGTGTGTATAGCTGCTCGGGATTCTCAACTGCCTGAAGAGCGACAGTTCCCTCTACAAAGAGGTATGTACGGTAGAAGTTACCTTCGCCGTCGTCGTAGCAGAGCTTGCCGTCAACTGTGGGGATAACGGTAAGTGTGCATCTGTCGTAGTCAGGGTTACCCTCGTTCTTCTTTCTTATATGATCGGTAACGAGAAGCACGTTATTCATCAAACCGTAAACGTCCTTAAAAATTGCGTTATTGATTTTCTGAATGATGTATCTTGTGGCAACACCTTCATTTTCAACTACGAAGCAATGGGTGCTGTTGATGTGTCCGCAACCGTAGGGGCCTGCTTCTTTCAGGGTTCCTTTAAGGCCAAAAACCTCACAAAGCTTATTGTAATCCATTATGCCCAAAGCTCCTTCGGATATATTCCGTCCTCGACCATCTGTGCGAGAGCGTTCTTTACTTTTTCCTTATCCTCGCGGTAGGTCATGCCGTACCAAACCGCAGTTGTGTCATATACCTTGACCTTCTTCTTTCCGTCTTTTACCATCTTGTCGATTACTGCGGGAATGAAGAACTCGTCCTTCTCGATATTTGCAGTTGCAAGGAAAGCTTCAAACTGAGCCTTAAGCTCGGGGTAGATATCCGGGTGGATACCCCACATATTCATAGAAACGATAGTGTTGGGATCGAGGTCGGTGTCCTTTGTGATAGCGGTATGCTCTGTTACGTCTGCGAGATATCCGTTTTCGATAGAGCAAACACCTCTTGAAACCGAACCGTTGTCGGAAAGAGTGTTCTTTAAGCGATATCCTACCATGCAGTATTCATCGCGGTTATTCATAAGGCCATCATAAGCCTGCTTGAATGCATCATAGCCGTAGAAATCGTCGGCATTGATTACCGCGAAGGGAGAATCAACGATATCAGCGGTGGTCATGATAGCATCACCGGTACCGTAGGGCTTCTTTCTATGAGGAGGAACCGTCTGGAAAGCATAAGCCACGTCGATATGCTTGGCTATACGGTCACCAGCGATCTCCTTAAAATCCTTTTCTATTTCCTTCTTGATGATAAACACCACTCTGTCAAATCCTGCTCTTTTAGCATCGAAAACAGAATAATCGAGAAGCACCTCGCCCGATGTTCCAACGGGTTCGAGCTGCTTTATACCGCCAAAGCGGCTTCCCATTCCCGCCGCCATAACGACCAGCGTAGCCTTTGCCATTATGCGTTCCTCCGTTTATTTCTAAAATTTAAAATTTAAAATAAGAGGCAAGCTTAACCCTGCCTCTTTATATTATACTCTATGAAAACGGTTTTTGCAATAGCATTTTAGCCTATTTTTCGTGGTTTTATTATTATTTCGGTCATCAAGACTCCAGTTGACGCGACAAAAAACCAGCTGCGGTCTGAATAAGCTTGGTTTCAAGCTCCTCGCTCATGCGTGGAGAGCCGTTTTTTATAAGCGAAATAACGCCACCCGTCACGTCGCCCTCGGTAATTATCGGCATGGCGCAGGACACAATATGGGGACATTCGCCCTCGGTTACCGCAATGCTTCTGTCTCCGCCTGAATAGCGGTAAAGCGTTCTCCCATCGATAATCTTTTCAAGCCCCATCGAAATGCGTTTTTCAACAAGATCACGCTTCGGCACACCCGCGGCGGCAATAACGGTGTCGCGGTCGGTTATGACCACGTTAAGCGAGCAGGTCTTATACAGGGTTTCGGCATATTGCGAGGCAAATTCGATCATATCTCCCATCGGTGAATACTTCTTAAATATCACCTCGCCCTCCCTGTCTGTGTATATCTCGAGCGGGTCGCCCTCCTTTATGCGAAGAACGCGGCGTATCTCTTTGGGGATAACAACGCGCCCCAAATCATCTATTCTTCTAACTATTCCGGTTGCCTTCATATATAAATTCTCCTTTAATTTCAAATCGTGATACTATTATTTGTAACTCGTGGGAATTTATACTGCAATGATTTACTTTTGAAACTAAATATGATATAATAAATTAAAGACGGTGATTTTATGAAGGAACTCAAAATTAATATTCCTGAATATGATGATGCTATCGAACTTGTATGGGATGATAACTTTAAAATTAAAACCTCAACACCATACAATACGATTACCATAGAAGCAAATCGAGATGGGCTTTTGTCTTTGGCACGCCATTTACTGTTGTTAGCACAAAAAGAAGTTCCAAGTGGCTCTCATTTTCATTTGGATGAATTTAATTCTCTTGAAGATACTTCTGTTGAATTGATTATTTCTAAAAATGAAGAATTATAAAAATATTCAAAAGCGAGGTGAACTTCACCTCGCTTATTTTTTGCTTATCAAAAGCTGTGCGCGTTGCAACTGATAATTATTATTTATTTTTCACGGTTGCATTTACTTTTCAATTTGAATGTGATACTATTATAAGTAGGATAATATTGCTTTAAAATATTGTATAATGAAAGGAATATTAATATGAGCACTGCATGGAACGGAAAAAACAAGGCCATTACATTCAGTTATGATGATGGAGTCACACAGGACATAAGGCTGGTTGAACTTTTAAATAAGTATGATTTAAAGTGCACATTCAATATAAATTCTGAGCTTTTGGCACATAAAGGCATACTTGTCCGCAAGGATCTTCGCATTTCTCACTACAAAATTCATCCCGAAGATGTAAAATACGTTTACGAGGGTCACGAGGTAGCAGCCCACACACTTACACACCCCCTTCTTCCGAATTGCGAGGATAATGAAATTGTCCGTCAGGTTGAACAGGACAGGTTAAATCTTTCAGAATTAGCAGGATACGAGGTTATCGGAATGGCGTACCCGGGCGGCGGTGTCAACAATAACGACCGCGTTGCAGAAATAATAAGGCAAAATACGGGCATAAAATATGCCCGCACCATCGCCGATAATGGCAGCTTTGACCTTCAGGATAATCTTTACCGCTTCAACCCCACGGTCTATCATCTCGATTTCGATAAAATGATGGCGATGGGCGAGAAATTCATATCTCTCAAGACCGAAACACCGCAAATTTTCTATATCTGGGGTCATTCCTACGAAATGGATTACGGCGCGGATTATTGGGTGAAGCTTGAGGAATTTTTCAAGATGATCAGCGGTAAAGACGACATATTCTACGGAACGAACAAGGAGATTCTCTTATAATAAAAAAAACGGAGCAATGCTGAAGCGAACCCCAAACAGTTCACTTCAATGCTCCGTTTTTTTATTTAATTATCTGCTCAAGCGCTTTCATTTTCGCCCTATCGGGCTCGGGAATGTGGGAAAACGGAAATTGTATGCCAAGCCCATCATATTTTACCTGACATATTTTCCGAAATGGCAAAAGCTCAACCTTGTCCACGTTTTTGTGGCTGTGTGCGATACTCTTCAGCGACCTTACCTGCTCTTCGGAATCGTTTACAGTCGGAATTATAACCTGACGGAGAGTTGTTGGTATCTTTTTTTCTTCAAGATACCGTAAAAACTCTATTACACCGTCGATTCCGCAGCCAACGTTTTCACGGTAGTCCTCATCCGTTGTATATTTTACATCGAGCAGAACTCTGTCGGTATAAGACAGCAGTTTTTTAACGCTGTCGTTCATCAGGCAGCCAGACGTATCGAGGCAGGTGTTTATCCCTTCCTCATGGCAAAAGCGGAAAAGCTCTGAAACGAACTCTGCCTGAAGCAGAGGCTCGCCGCCCGACACCGTAATACCACCCTCGTCACCGAAATATTCTCTGTACCGAAGTGCTTTTTTTACAAGCTCCTCGGGGGTATATTCCTTACCACCGTCATTATCCCACGTATCGGGGTTATGACAGCATTTACAACGCAGGGGACAGCCCTGCACAAACACGACGAAACGCACGCCCGGGCCGTCGAGAGTACCCATACTCTGTATGGAATGTACCCTACCTATGAGAGCTTTATTTTCGGTCATACGCTTTCGTGGAAGGTACGGCTGATGACCTCACGCTGCTGCTCGCGGGAGAGCTTGTTGAAGTTGACCGCGTAACCCGAAACTCTTATTGTAAGGTTGGGATAATCCTCGGGGTTCTCATATGCTTTCATGAGCGTTTCACGGTTAAGGACGTTGATATTTATGTGATGCGCACCCTTGGCAAAATATCCGTCGAGGATATGCACGAGGTTATCGATCCTTTCCTCTTCGTTCCTTCCGAGAGCCTCGGGAGTTATCGAGAAGGTATTGGAGATACCGTCGCGGCAATCGTCGTAGCTGATCTTGGCAACAGAGTTAAGCGATGCCAGTGCACCGTTCTCCTCGCGGTTGTGCATTGGGTTAGCACCCGGTGCGAATGGTGCGGCATTAGGACGTCCGTCGGGGGTCGCACCTGTGTTTTTACCGTACATTACGTTTGAAGTAATGGTGAGCACCGACAGAGTGTGCACAGCCTTACGGTAGGTGGGTGTCTTGCGGAGCTCGACTATCATACGGTGAGTCATGTCCTTGGCAATAAGGTCAACTCTGTCGTCGTGATTACCAAACTTGGGGAAGTCGCCTGTCGTATTGAAGTCCACAATAAAGCCGTTATCGTCCTTAATTGGAACGACGGACGCATATTTTATTGCACTCAGCGAATCGGCAACCACGGAAAGACCCGCAATACCGAACGCCATAAGACGCTCAACGTAGGTGTCGTGAAGTGCCATCTGGCTCTTTTCATATGCGTACTTATCGTGCATATAGTGAATTATGTTCATTGTGTTGACGTAGAGATGGCAGAGCCACTGCATATACGTCTCCATACGTTTCATAACCTCGTCGTAATCGAGGGTGTCGCACTCCATAACGGGCATTTGAGGTCCGATATGCATTGCGCTTGACGTATCGTAACCGCCGTTAATAGCAAGAAGGAGAAGCTTTGCAAGGTTACATCTTGCTCCGAAGAACTGCATCTGCTTGCCCACCTTCATAGCGGATACACAGCAAGCAATTGCGTAATCGTCACCGTAGATAGGACGCATAAGATCGTCGCTCTCATACTGAATGGAGTCGGTGTCGGAGGAGACCTTTGCGCAGTATTTCTTGAAGTGCTCGGGCAGAGCGGTAGACCAAAGAACCGTAAGGTTAGGCTCCGGAGATGAACCGAGGGTATAGAGTGTATTTAGCATACGGTAGCTGTTCTTGGTGACGAGAGTTCTTCCGTCCTCACCCATACCGCCGACAGCCTCGGTGATCCACATGGGGTCGCCGCCGAAAAGCTCGTTGTACTCGGGAGTACGGAGGTGACGGGCAATACGGAGCTTCATAACGAAATCGTCCATAAGCTCCTGCGCACCCTCCTCGGTGAGAGTACCGTTTGCTATATCTCTTTCAATGTAAATATCAAAGAATGTACTTACGCGGCCGAGCGACATTGCCGCACCATTCTGCTCCTTGATAGCTGCAAGGTAGCCGAAATAGGTCCATTGGATCGCCTCGCGGGCATTGGAAGCGGGCTGGCTGATATCAAATCCGTAGATCTGCGCCATTTCCTTCATAAATCCGAGGAACGCGATCTGCTGGAAAAGCTCCTCGTCGAGTCTTATTTCATCGGTATCGAATGCGTTTTCGGCAAGCTTTGCCTTGTCCTTCTTCTTTTCCTCGATAAGACGGTCAACACCGTAAAGGGCAACTCTGCGGTAGTCACCGATAATACGGCCTCTGCCGTATGCATCGGGAAGACCCGTTATAATATGGCTCTTTCTTGCGGCACGCATCTCATCGGTGTACGCACGGAAAACGCCGTCGTTATGGGTGGTGCGGTAACGGAATTCCTCCTCGACCTTGCGGCTGAGCTTGTAGCCGTACGCCTCACAAGCCTGACGGACCATTCTGATTCCGCAGAAGGGGTGTATGCTTCTCTTGAGCGGACGGTTCGTCTGCATACCTACGATGATTTCGTTATCCTTATCGATATATCCCGCAGAATAGGATGCGGGGCCCGAAACTGTTGCGGTGTCGATATCGAGGACTCCGCCAAACTGTCTTTCAATGGCGAAAAGGCCCTGAACCTTCTTCATAAGCGCATCTGTACGGGGCGTTGCGCCTGCAAGGAAGTCGGGGCTGCCCTCGTAGGGCTTATAGTTTTTCTGAATGAAGTCGCGGACGTTTATTTCGTCCTGCCATACTCCTTCGTTAAATCCTGTCCAATTTACGTGCTTCATTTTATTACCTCCTGTAGTCACGGTTTTTAGCAGATAACAAAAAAGGCAAAGCTGCTAAAACAGTTTTGCCCAGACGGTCGGCTAAAGCAGCTCTTATACCGAGCCACGTCTGTCTGCAGTCCCCCGCGGTGTCCCGCGTTTTCCGTCAGTCCTGCAAACGCTATTTGTTTTTTGAGAGTTTCTCTCATCCTTTATATTATCCCATAATTCATGTCTGTTGTCAAGAGTAATTTTGACCTTTTTTACTGATACGTGGCTATCAAATTATTACATTTACGATAAAAACCCTTATCAGATTGTTGTGTCCCAAATTGTACGGACAGCACAAAAACACCCCTATGGCAGATGTTTTTATTCTACCATAGGAGGTGTTTTTTCAATTGTCCGTTTTTAACGGACTTGTGCAAAACGTTCGTCCGGTTTTAATTTGCAGCTGGTTATTTATCAGCAAACGCCCTGTGCGAGCATTGCCTCTGCGACCTTGATGAAGCCTGCGATGTTTGCGCCTGCAACGAGGTCGTCGCCGAGACCGTACTTATTTGCAGCCTCAACGGAGGTATCGAAGATGTTCTTCATGATCTGGTGAAGCTTAGCGTCAACCTCTTCAGCGGTCCAGCTGTAGCGCATGCTGTTCTGAGACATTTCAAGACCGGAGGTTGCAACACCGCCTGCGTTAACTGCCTTGGAGGGAGCAACTACTACGCCGTTCTTCTTAAGAAGCGCCACTGCCTCGTTGGTGGAGGGCATATTGGAAACCTCAACGTAGTACTTAACGCCGTTTGCGATGATCTGCTCTGCTTCCTTAACATCAACCTCGTTCTGAGTAGCGCAGGGCATAAGAATGTCTGCCTTAACTCCCCAAGGCTTCTGACCTGCAAAGAAGGGAACGCCGAACTTATCTGCGTAATCCTCAACTCTGTTGCGGCAGGAAGCACGCATTTCGAGCATATAGTTGATCTTTTCCTCGGTATTTACGCCGTCCTCGTCGTAAACGTAGCCGTCGGGGCCGGAAATAGCGATAACCTTACCGCCAAGCTCGGTAACCTTCTTTACGGTACCCCAAGCAACGTTACCGAAGCCGGATACTACGAAGGTCTTGCCCTTGATATCGTCACCGAAGGGCTTGAGCATCTCAACGGTGTAGTAAACTGCGCCGTAACCGGTAGCCTCGGGACGAATGAGGGATCCGCCGTAGGAAAGTCCCTTACCGGTGAGCACGCCGGTGAACTCGTCGCGGCGTCTCTTGTACTGTCCGAACATATAGCCGTCCTCTCTTGCACCTACGCCGATGTCACCTGCGGGAACGTGGGGGTTTGCGCCGATGTGCTTCTGAAGCTCGGTCATAAATGACTGGCAGAAGCGCATAACCTCCATATCGGACTTGCCTCTGGGATCGAAGTTTGCGCCGCCCTTACCGCCGCCCATGGGGAGAGTAGTGAGGGAGTTTTTGAAGGTCTGCTCAAATCCGAGGAACTTCATAATGGAGAGATTTACTGTAGGATGGAAGCGGATACCGCCCTTGTAAGGACCGATAGCAGAGTTAAACTGAACTCTGTAGCCCTTATTTACCTGAACGTTACCGTTATCATCGACCCACGGAACACGGAAGGAAATAGTTCTCTCAGGCTCTACCATTCTGTCAACTACGCCTGCCTTAACAAGATCGGGGCGCGCCTCGATAACGGGCTGAATGCTCTCGAGAACCTCCTTTACGGTCTGGTGGAACTCATTTTCACCGGGATTGTCGCGTACTACCTTCTCGTAGACGCCCTTAAGATATTCATTTACGAATGCCATAATTTGTTAACCTCCTTGGCACAGAGAAAAATTAAAAATATGAAACAATTATACTATCAGCGCTTTAATTTGTCAATAGAAAAAACGCATTTTTTGAAATTTTATATCCTAAAACTTGTAAATTTCGGCGCAAAATCGTCTTTTCTGCATCTTATTTGACTTTTTTGACCTCCGCCTCCTTCATTTGTGCGGTTTTTCATGCACGTTCTAAATTCTATGGTATTATGCATAAATTTTTTATGATATCGTCGGAGGTGAGTGATACGGGAAATCGCACAAGGTTTTTATACAACGGAATCATACTGACAATTGCCGCACTTATAATACGAACGGTAAGCGTCAGCTTTAACGTATATATCACCTCCGTCGTGGGCGCCGAGGGCACGGGAATATATCAGCTCGTCATGTCAGTATATTCACCCGCGCTCACCTTAGCCACCGCAGGAGTTTCGCTTTCGTCATCAAGACTTGTGGCAGAGGAGCTGGGCAAACGCCGAGGGGGGCGGTACAGATCGGTTTTTATGCGCTGTCTCATCTGTTCTCTTGCGGTATCCTTGCCCGTAAGCATCCTGCTTTTCGTTATTGCACCGACAGTCAGTGCAAGATGGATAGGAAGTAACGGTGCGTGCAGGCTTTTGCGCCTACTCTGCTTGGGACTTCCGTTCATTTCCCTGTCATCCTGTATAAACGGCTTTTTTACCGCAATCAGAAAAGCCTCAAAAAGTGCCTTCCTTCAGCTTTGCGAACAGTTTTTCAGAATATTCCTGACCTACGCCATAATAACCGAAACGGGATCGTCGGGAATCAAATGTCTTACCGCGGTAATTGCGGGAAGCGTCTGCGCGGACGTATTTTCATTTATTCTTGCCATCATTCTTTATAAATGTACGGCAAAAAGGATGCAAAGACAGCGAGGAACCGAACGGGAGCCCATCACCTCCCGTGTACTCGGCATAACCCTCCCCGTATCATTTTCCTCGTTTTTAAGATCGTCACTTGTGGCGCTTGAGCACATACTTATTCCAAAAGGGCTGAAAAAGAGCGGAGCTGACTATTCCTCTGCCATGGCTTCCTATGGGATACTTACGGGCATGGCGATGCCGATAATATTTTTCCCCGCATCGTTTTTATACTCATTTTGCTCCCTTACAATACCCGAGCTTGCCGAGGCAAACGAAAGAAAAGAATATGACAAAATTCGATTGAATATAAATCATATTCTATATTCTTTCCTGATTTTTTCGGTTGGAGCGGCGGGAATGATAGCTTATTTTTGCAATGATATTTCCCTTTCGATCTACGGAAATATATCGGTTTCAAAATTCCTGCTCGTTCTCGCTCCTCTGATACCGTTTATGTACCTTGACACCGCTGTTGATTCGATGCTCAAGGGTCTCGGTGAGCAGATATACACAATGAGAATAAACGTCATCGATGCTGCGTCAAGCGTCATTGCGGTAACCCTGCTCGTGCCTAAAATGGGAATAATGGGCTACGTTGTCGTCATTCTTATAAGTGAGCTTATAAATTTTTCGTTCTCCCTTCACCGCCTGAAAAAAGTAACAGGCATAGATCTTAGCATATTCAAAAATCTTCCGAGGCTTATTTTGAGTATTATCGGTGCGGTTGCTCTGTCACAGCTGATAAGCCTTCTGCCCATAACCCTGAAAGCAGCCACCGTACTTAAGATAGCTTCATCAATAGTTCTTTACGTATGCTTTCTGATCGTTTTCGGAGCGATAAAAATCCCCTGCTCTCAAATACGTGCGGTAATAAAAACGCTTCGGGACAAATATAATCTTAAAAAAGACAAGGAGAGGAAAAATGCAGCTATCGGACGTAATATCCCTGCTTCCGCCGAGAATATCGGAGCAGCTTTTAAAAATTGACATAAGTGATCTATGTGAAATACATCTTCTGACTGACAGACCCATGACCATAACTGTTTCGGAAAAAAGCATTCCCTTTGGCGAAGCGCTTACAAAGGACGAGATGACATATACGGTAGAAGGCTTGTGCCGCGGCTCGCTCCATTCATACGAGGATATGATAAATGACGGATATATCCCTTTGGGAGACGGCTTTCGCGCGGGAGTGTGCGGAATTTTAAGCGGCGGCTCGGTAAAAGAGATCACGTCGGTGCGTATTCGTATTCCACGTAACGTCTACGGTATCGGTAACAGTCTGGTCAAGCGACTTATAACCGATAATTCCGGAATGCTCATATATTCCCCTCCCGGTGTAGGCAAAACCACGCTGATACGCGACATCGCATCAATTCTTTCCTCCCCTCCATACTGTAAAAGAGTATCTGTTATCGACAGCAGAAACGAAATTTTCCGTCCCGAAGCCTTCGTGCGTTCAAGCGCAGATATCTATTACGGGTATCCTAAGGCAAAAGGCATCGAGCTTGCGGTACGAAACATGTCGGCACAGTACATAATATGCGACGAGCTCGGTCGCAAGGAGTCACAGATACTTCTCGACACCCAAGCCTTCGGTGTTCCGACGGTAGCCACCGCTCATGCGCCATCGCTCGATGCTCTGCTTTCAAGACGGGTGTTTTACGAGCTTGACCGCGCGGGTGTATTTTCCCTGTACGTCGGGATCACACGTGAGGGCAGAGGCTTTTCCATCAACCTGAGTGAAAGGAGCAAGAGATAATGATATCGATCGTTGGAACGGTTATAACCTGCCTATCGCTTATCGGCTTCGGTTATTCCTACAGCATGGCCTTAAGAAATGAGAGACAGAATCTAAGAGGAATAATATCCCTCATAGACAGGATCCGCACAAGAATAGAATGCTTCCGTCAGCCGCTTACCGATATCTACGAGGATTTTTCCGATGAAGGTCTCGACTCGATAGGCTTCACAAGCGACCTTAAGGAAAGCGGACTGACCTTTGCGCTTATGAAAAATAAAAGCGCCCTTGCTCTCGGCAATGATGCTTTTGCACTTGTGAGCGATTATTCCCGTTCTCTCGGCAAAAGCTACGCCGAGGATCAGATACGGCTCTGCATCGATTGCAAGGAAAAGCTTGAGAGGTGTTTGGAAAAAATAGAAGGCGACCTGCCTCAAAGAACACGCCTGTCGCTTACGCTTTCTGCTGCCACCGCGGCTATGATCGCAATATTATTTCTTTAAAACTGATAGCGGGAAAAGAAAATGGATATTTCTCTTATTCTTCGTGCCGCGGGGATCGGTCTTATCGTAAGCGTCGTCTGTCAGATACTGAACAGATCGGGCCGCGATGAGCAGGCAATGCTCGTGTCGGTCGCGGGAGTTATAATAGTACTTTTTATGCTCGTACGCGAGCTTGGTAATCTGATAAGCTCCATCAGGACGGTATTTGGATTATGAGTGGACTGTTGAAGATCTGCGGAGGTGCATTGATCGCGGCAGGATGCGCGTTTTTGATTAAGGAAAGCTCAAAGGGCGGAGCTGTCAGTGCCGCGATCATCGGTCTTACAGTCATTATGGGAACTGTTCTTACGGGATTATTCTCGGTAATATCGCCTCTTAAGGAAGCCATGAGCGAAAACGGAGTGTCGGATTACGTAAACGTAATGTTCAAGGGACTCGGCATCGGAATAACTGTCAAGCTTACGTCGGATATCTGCTCCGATCTCGGAGAAAGCGGCATTGCCGACTGCGTTGAGCTTGCGGGGCGGACCGAAATCTTAATTTTATGTATGCCAATACTTATTAAGATACTGAACTCTGTTAAGGAGCTTCTTTCATGAGATACATAATATGTATTCTTTTGCTTCTTTGTCTTTCGGGTGTGACCGTATCCGCCGACGACACCGTTTGTGACTACTACTCGTCACTTCCGAGCGGGATAAAAAATTTATTTCCCGAGGATTTTGAAGACAAGCTTGAAAATGACGGAGCATCGGCTGTTGCAATGCTGGACGCGAAATATATCCTGTCATTTGTTTCCGACACAATAAAAGCTACCGTTTCGGATTCGGTTTCTGATATAGGAGCTCTGCTCTGTATTGTTATCCTTTCCTCCGTAATGCTTACATTTTCTGACGGGATCACGTACAAGCCCATGCTTGCGGTGTCGTCATTTGCGGTGATCTGCTGTCTTATCGATCTGATAAAGCCTATGCTCGAACAGGTGAGAAATCAGCTTGAGGGCACGTCGGATGTGATGAAGCTATCCCTTCCCGTTATGACCGCGATAAGCGGTGCTTCTGGACAGCCCTCGTCCGCCACCGTAAACGCTCTGTGGCTAAATACCGCTCTGACGCTTACACATCAGCTTACACAAAGCATACTCTCCCCGCTTATTTCGGTATGTATTACCATGGTAATAGCTGCTTCGATATTCCGATTTAACGGTAACAACACCCTAAGCGGTACTGTCGCTACGGTCAAAAAGACGTTCACGTTTATTATAACCTTAATAGCGGCGGTATTCACGACCACAATGTCTTTTCAGAACGTTATTGCAAAGGGAAGCGACACGATCCTTCTGCGAAGCATAAAATTTGCCTCCGGCAGTGCGATACCCATAATAGGAGGAGCACTAAGCGAGGCGGCGGGAGCCTATCTTTCGGGAATTGCTCTGATCAAAAGCTCGCTCGGGACCCTTTGTGCTATATGCATTGCGGTGAGTACTCTTCCCATTATAATAAAGCTTTTTGCTTTGAAGATCGCCCTTTGCTTTTCTGCATTTCTATGCGATATTCTTGGTGGAGCCGTAGGTACGGATATAAGAGAATTCACATCGGTCCTTGACCTACTTATTTCGATCTCGGTTCTGTGCTCGGTAACCTTTATCATTGCTGCCGGAGCCTTTTCCGCGGCACTACCCTCTTGATTTTAGGATATATATGAAAGAACTGTTATTTTCCGTATGTGCCACAAGCCTCTTTTCGTCCGCTGTTGCCTTTCTCTGTCCTAAGGGGAACGAAGGGATCGGCAAATCCTTCAAGCTACTTTGCTCACTTTGTATCTGCGCGTGTCTTATTTTCCCTGCGGTAAGGCTGATAAAAAACGACGTAAGCTTTTCCCTTTCCCTGCCCGACGTTGATGAAGGCACCGTAGAGGCTTCATTTGACGCAATAATCGACGGAACGGTACAAAATATTTGCTCGGAAATGGAGAACTACGTCAGTTCGTATTACGGAATAAAAAATCCCAAGCTCACCCTTAAGATCGACAAAAATAACGCGTCTCAGATAAGGATAATCGAGGGGCATCTTACGGGAAAAGGGAAAATAAACGAGGCGGCTGACTACATATCAGGTGTTCTCGCCTGTAAAATAACCTGTGGGGAGGAATAAAATGGCAGAAAAAAAGGAGGGCTTTAAGCTATCAAAACCGCTGTACTTGCTGATCATCGGTATTGCTGCAGGGCTTATGCTGATATTTATCGGCTCAAACGATAAAAAGCAAGCTTATGATCAACCTTCCTCGCTTGAAACGGAAATAGAGCTTACCGACAAGTACATAAAGGAGCTTGAGAACCGCGTATGTGCAATCCTTGAAAGCATGGACGGAATATCCAACGTTAACGTAATAATCACCGCCAAGGAATGTACGGAAATAGTTTACGCTCAAAATTCCAAATACAGCGCAGGAGCGCTTACCGAAAAGGAATACGTAATGGCGGATGAAAGCGGAATGCCGGTTAAAATCAAGATCGTTTACCCAAAGATAAAAGGCGTTGCAGTTGTTTGCGGAGGCGGCTCAAGCCCAATAAATAAGGAAAAGATCGTTGAGCTTATTACCTCACTTCTCGATATTAAATCATCTTCGGTGTGCGTAGTGTCATAATGTGAGGACAACGCACATATAGATGTAACACTAAAGTTTTTGATCGGAGGAAAACCATGCTTAAATTAAAAAAGCCCAATACGGCTCTAATCGTCAGCAAAACCAAGGAGACCATAAAAAAGATCGGAAGAAGAAATCTTGCGCTGATCCTTTCGGTCCTCGTTATCGGAGGTGCAGTTTGGCTCAACATTGCACTCTTCACCTCATCGGGAGCAAAAAAGGGTGCAAGCGCAGGCGATATTCTTGACAATAACGGTGCCGAAAACGTTGGCGGAAACGATGAGCAGGTCAGCGATATTGACGCATTCTTCGCTTCGGCACAGGTTGAAAGAAAGCGAAGCCGCGACGAAGCTATCGAGGTTCTTCAGTTAGTGGTAGAAAATCCCGAAGCCCTTGATGAATCCAAGTCTTTGGCAATGTCTGAAATAAACAAAATTGCCGCGGCGATCGAAAATGAAAGCAAGATCGAAAATCTCGTTTCTGCCAAGGGATTTGAAAAATGTATCGCCGTCCTGTCCGACAGCGGATGCAACGTCATCGTCCGTGTTTCCTCCTCGCTTCTGCCAAATCAGATTGCGCAGATTCAGGAGATAGTTTACGAGCAGGCGGGAATTCTTCCTTCAAACGTAAAGATAATCGAAAAGGTCGGATAATTTTTCTAAAAACAAGTAAAGCACAACCCCGAAAGCCAAACGCCTTCGGGGGTGTGCTTCGTTTATCAAAAATTAGTTCTATCCTCAAAATCAACCGCTATGTTCAGCTTTCGCTTGTAATAACGGATAAAGGCAGGTACGGGCAAAAATGTACTGAGATAAAGCAGTCTTTCCTTGAATCCCAAAACGCCTATCGGTGCAAATACTACGGGACACAAATTGTTGAAAAACGTCTTATAAAAGCTATTTTTCAGTCCCATTTCACGACACAGCACCGAAGCCTTTACGGTTTTGGCGACTATGGCGCTCAGCACCTGCGTGCGCGCGGGTCTTATTTTCTTTTTACGGTAATATCCGGCATGCTCGCGAAGCATATCGAAAACGTAAAACTTTTTACTTGATATAACCGAATTCATTACGCTCTTATGTCGGTTATCGTTTCTGTAATAGTACAAAACCGTATCAAATTCAGAAATTTTTTCAGCCCTTTCGAGAATATACGGCACCGCATGAGTATCCTCGTAAGGAACTCCCTCAATAAGTCTCAGGTTCTTCCAAAGCTCCGCCTTGTAAAGCTTTCCCCAGAGCTCCGATCGCTTGTACATAGTTCCCGAGCCAAGCACATCCGAGGCATTGGAAATTTTCGATTCGGGGAGCACGGCTTCTTCGCCAAAGGACAATTCCTCATGATCGTCAAAGCGTCTGAAATCACAAACCGAAATATCACTTCCGTCACGCTTTAATACGTCGTAAAGGGTCTTTATGAGCCGGGGATCGACTCTGTCGTCGCTGTCGATAAACGTAACGTAATCTCCGCTCATAATATCAAGTGCAACGTTTCTTGAGCGCCCCTGTCCGCCATTTTCACGATGAAGGACCTTTATCCGACCGTCCTTCTTTGACCAAGAATCGCAAATTTCGGGACAGGCATCGGGGGAACCGTCATCGATAAGTATTATTTCAAGATTTTCATAGGTCTGACCGACTATGCCGCCAATGCAGTCGTCAAGGTACCTTTCAACCTTATAAACAGGCACTATAACGGTTATTTTTTCCATTTTTTCTCCAAAAAGATCAGATTATTTCGATTTCGGGCAGCTGAGCCGAGCCGAATGCTCTGTGATCCCAGTTCATTTTTCTGCCGTCACAATCATTTTTCTTTATTTCAATAGTGCAAGCCCTGTCAACCCTGTCGGCAATAATGGCATTACCGGCATCGTCACACTGCAAAAGCAAAAGACTCAGGCTATACATTCCCTCGGGAAGAGCTGACGTATCAAAAGCGAAGGATTTATTGATCTCATTTCCCGCCTTCATATCGTTCAGCTCGGATGAGAATGATGCGCCCACCGAAACACCGCCCTTGTAGAATGGTACGACTCCGAGCTTAACGCCACTTAAGTCCTTATTTGCCATAAAGCAAAGATCAAGCTTTATTTTATCCCCCAAGGTATACACGCAATCCTCATTATCCGGCAGAACCAGCTTTTTCATTAATGCCGATCCGCTCACGTTTGACGGGCGCTCCTTCTCGGACAGGGAGATGCGGTTAGTCCGTTCCGCATCTGCATTGCTTAAATACACGCTTATTCCCTCTTCAACCGCTCCTTCAAAGACAACTCTTCCTTTTTCCAGAACGATTACTCTGTCACAGAGCTGACGGATGGTATTCATATTATGGGAAACGTAAAGAACGGTCCTTCCTTCTTTGGTAGCCGCCTCACGCATTTTGGAAAGGCATTTGTTCTGGAAAGCCATATCTCCCACCGCAAGTACCTCATCCATAATAACTATCTCGGAATCCAGGTGTGCCGCAACGGAAAATGCAAGCTTTACGTACATTCCCGAGGAATAACGCTTAACAGGGGTATCGATGAACTGTCTTACCTCGGAAAACTCAATTATTTCCTCAAGCTTGTTGTCGATCTCGGCCTTTGTCATTCCGAGAATTGCGCCATTCATATATATGTTTTCTCTGCCCGTAAGCTCAGGATGGAATCCCGTTCCGACCTCAAGCATCGAGGCGACTCTTCCGTTCAGATATATCGTTCCGGAGGACGGCCCGGTAACACGGGTTATAAGCTTGAGCAATGTGCTTTTACCGGCGCCGTTATGACCAATTATTCCTACAGCCTCGCCTTTTTTTACCTCGAAGCTGACGTTATCAAGAGCAAAAAAGCTTCCCTTACGAGCCTTCTTTTCGCCAATCATAAGTGTCGGATCTTCTTTTTTTCTCAGTTTTGCTCCAAGCCTCTGAAGGTCTTCCTGAAGCGTTGTTCCGCCGATACTGCCGAGACGATATTCTTTAAACACGTTCTCACATCGGAGCATTATCATATCTGACATATTTTTCTCCTTGTCCGCCGTCATACAGTATCCGCAAAGTTCTTCTCAATGCGGTTGAAAAGTAATAGTCCGAAAAGTGCTATTGCGATGGTCATTGCCCATCCGATGAGATAGTACTTAAGATCAAAATAACCGTCTCCAAAGGCTCCGTATCTGAACGCGAGAAGCGGAGGAGTTACGGGATTGAGCATGTATATACCTATATATTTTTCGGGTATTAACTGAAGGCCGTAGGCAACGGGAGTTGCATATTGCCAAAGCTGAAGTCCGAACGCCACCAGCATTGCAAGGTCTCTGTATTTCGTTGTCATTGCGGATATTATTATTCCAACAGCGGTAGACAGTATCATAAGCTGAATAAGAGCAAGTGGCATAAGAAGGGCGTATGGGGTGATCGCTACCTCCATGCTTCCGCTTATAAGACACACCGCGTACGTCACAATAAACAGGATCAGCTGTATACCGAAGGTTATAAGATAGGATATTGCCGTGGATATGGGCATTGCTATTCTCGGAAAATACACCTTGGTCATTACAGGAGCATTATTTATAAAAGTTCCCGAAGTTACCGAAAGCACCGATGAAAAATAGCTCCACAGCACAGTTCCCGCCATATAGAAAAGGAATGGTGGAACCTTCACCTGCGCCGCCCCGTCGGAAACGGGCAATCCCGCTAACGTTCCGAACACAATTGAGAACACCACGGTTGTGAGAAGCGGCTGTATTATTGCCCACAACGGGCCCAACGCCGTCTGCTTATATTTTGCAACGAAATCACGCTTCACAAGGAGGAATATCAGATCTCTATAGCTGAATATTTCCTTGAGCTTAAGGTCAAAAAGCTTTGTTTTTGAGCTTATCACCGTTTTGAAGGAATCGTTTGACTTGTTTTCCGTCATTTTTAACCTCTTTATCTCATAAGAGAATATATTTTTTCGATCTCGGTCTCGTTTGAATATACGCTGTTTTTACAGTTTTCACTTAATTTATCAAGCACCGCTTTATCAGACAGAAGCGAGCATATCTTCTCGGCGCAGCCTTCATTGTCAAGGGGTGCGATAATTCCGTCAAAGCCATCGGTAAGCTGTGACTGTGCTGTAGGATAGGCTGTGATCACAACGGGCTTACCGAGTATCTGTGCTTCCCTTACCGCAACCGCCTTCCCTTCGTAGAAGCTGGGCTGAACGTAGACGTCGCAGGCAGCGATATAGGGATACGGGTTTGCCTTTGAGCCCAACATTATAACACGTTCTTCCATCTTTTCTGCCGATATATTTTCCCGCACAGCTTCGCTGTCGGGGCCGTCACCGACAATATACCACATAATATCGTGACCGCGCGACAGGATATAAGCACACATTTTCGGAATGGATCTGAAATTTTTCCCCTCAGTAACTCTTCCGCAAGAAAGAATAACCGTTTTTCCGTTATTAACTATCTCATTCTGATCTTCCTGCGACGCGGAAACAATGCCGTCAGCAGATATTATATTATCTATCCTTACAAGCTTATCCTTAAGAGCAGGAAAACGAGAAACAAACGCCTGGCTCACGTCATCGGATATCGACACGATATTATCGTAGCTTCCCCACATTTTTTCTTCCGATATTTCATCCACGTCAAGAGCGGAATAGTCGGTGTGTATCCACGCGATCTTCTTTTTGCCTCGACACTTTTCAATACCGAAGTAATGGGGGGTAAGAAAGCTGATAACAAGATCGTATTCCTTATCCGAAATATCGGGCATATATTTTTTTACGTACTTGTGGCTGTATTCAAGATATACACCCTCGCCCTGAATTTTTCTCCTCGATACAAAGCGCTTTGCCTTCATTTTTCCGAGGAAACGTCCGTATGCCACCGAAAAACAGCCTTTTTTTATCACGTCCGTTATCGGAACGGCAAGGCAGGAATATTCCTTTATTTCGGGCAAAAGCTTAATATTCTTCGGTATCTGATCAAAAAGCTCACCCTTATGCCGACAAAGGAACAGCTCAACATCATATTTTTCTGTATCAAAGGAGCTAAGTAGTCCAAGCATAGCCCTTTCCGCCCCGCCCAACTCCATGGCGTGAGAAATAATCAATACGTTTTTCATTTTCTCAGTCTCTTTATAAAGTCGAAGCAATGCTCTCCGAATATTCTTTTAACAGCTCTTGTTATTTTGACCCTGATCCTCAGCGATTTTTTTACCCAGCTCGATTGATAATGATGGATCGAGATCGTATTTTCGGTCAGCGTCTTCTTTCCCGTTGAATATTCTATGGGCGACAAGTACTCTGACGGGAGAATTCTGACGTTGGAATCGAGTATCTGGTCCGAATCGTCCTGCTTTAGACCAAAACGGTAAAGCGTCCTTGTATTTCTTACGGGGCAAGGGGTAAGATCAAAGGAGGAATCCTCCTTAATAAAGGAGATGCCCTCATAATCATCCATCATAGCCCGTACTACGTTATTGCCCTTCTCTGCGCCGAAGCCAAGTCCCGTAGCAACGCACCCGCCATCGCTTTCGAATCCGAAAAATGCGCCGTAAGAAAGCAGGGTATCAAGACTCTTTATCAGCTCAACGTCGGTATCAAGATATATTCCGCCGTTATCGTAAACCACCTTAAGACGCACGTAATCACTTACGAACGCCCACTTTTTACTCTCATAAGCCTGTTTTACGTAAATCGGGCAGGCGGAAATATCGAAATTGCTCTCGTTCCAGAGAATTATCTCATAATCGGGGCAAAACTTTTTCCAGCTCTTTATGCACTTTTTCGTTAAGGATGGAGTGGGATTACCGCCAAACCAACAGTAATGAATAATTTTTGGGATCATTATTTGCCCTTTCTTAAAATTTTAAGACAAAATCTAACCAGCTTCACCTTTAAAACGCTCGATTTTAAATTTTCGGCGATCTCTTTATCGGTGAGACTTCCGCGATAGGTATTTACATAGCTTGCATAGGATCTTAATCTCTGCTTAAAGCCGTGACGACGGAATTTTCCGCATTCATACAAATACAGACCATATCCCTTGGGATTGGAAACAAAAAGCCGTTTGCCCTGATCACTTAATCCATCGGCTCGGTACTCGCAGATCATCGTTATCTCATTAAAATATCTGAATTTCAGACCGTTATGCGCCATTCTGTCGAGAATTACGCTTTCGGTTATAAATTTTTCTCCCTCAAATATGGGCAAGGGGTATCTTCTGATAACGTCGGTATATATTGCCTCGGATTTATCCCCCAAAATACCGTTTTTAATACGTTCGAGATTGGTACAGTCGAGATATTGACCCGATGTGAAGCTTTTTCCGATAGCGTCTCCGCTCTCATATCCCTTAAGTCCGCAAACTCCCGCATAGGTATGCTTTTGCTCCTGCGGTATCGTTTTTTCATAGCGATCTGTAATTTCAAGAGCACTGTCCGTCAGATAATCATCGGAATCAAGTATGATAAAAAGATCACCTCTTGCCAGCGTTGCTCCGAAATTCACCGCACGGGGCTTACCGCCGTTTTCGATCCACTTATAAATTATGGGGAAACGGTTATTTTCGCTGATATACCCCGAAATCAGCTCCTCCGTGCCGTCGCTTGAGCCGTCATCGACAATTACCCACTCAAAATCGGTAAAGGTCTGTCTTTTCAGCGATTCATAGAGCCTGACCAAAAGGTCTTTTCTGTTATACGTCGGGGTAAAAACGGTAAATCTCATTTCAGCCCCTCCTTAAGAGAAGAAACGGTAAATGAAACCACGTCTTTTCTGTCGAAATTATTTTCAACTAAACGGCGTCCCGCCATACCCATTTTTTGTTTTTCTTCGAAGCTGAGATCATAAAAACGCATCATTGCGGTGTAAAGAGACTCCGAATCACGTACGGGAACAAGATATCCGCTCTCGTTGTTAATGACTGTTTCCTTACAACCGTGAATGTTTGTTGCGATCAAAGCTCTTCCTGTAGCCGCACCTTCTATAAGAACGTTTGCAAGTCCCTCATGATATGACGGCAAAACTACGGCGTGACATTTTCTATATAACGCCGCGACATCCCTTACGAATCCGACATATTCAATGATTCCGCTGTCTGAAAGCTCTTTTACCGTTTTTTTATATTCGTCAACGAAGTTTCCCGCTATAGTGAATGAAACCTTGTCTGCAAGCTCTGACTTCATACGTTTTGCGGCATCAAAAAGCTCATCCACACCCTTTTCCTTCATGATGCGTCCGACGAAGAGAAAGTTTACGGTATCATTTTGATGAAGCTCGCAAAAAGGGAAGGATTCAAGCGGAACTCCGGCACCGCCCTTGACGGTTATTGCCTGATCTTCGCGAATGATCTTGCTGTTTACGAAAAGATCTCTGTTTCCCGTATTTTCAAAAAATACGCCTTTTGCATCCTTGAGTGCGAATCTGTACATTAAGGAGACGATGGTTTTTAATATTTTTCTTTGGAATGCACTTCCCAGCCCTTGAACATGACAAAAATATGGAATACCGAGCTTTTTCGCTGCATATCCTCCGTAAATATTTGGCTTTATGGAGTAGGTGAGTACGATATCGGGCTTCACTTCAGAAATTATGCGCTTATAAGCCTTGTAAAGAGCAAAATCAGCCCTTGGATCCATCCCGCGCCTGTCGATATCTGCATAAACCATTTTGCAACCCATGCTTGTTAGATTATCGACATCACCTTTCGGAGCACAGACGAAAACGGAATTTTCTTTTAGAAGCTCCATTATTACCTCAGCTCTGTATCTGTAAAGCATTGCAGGATCGTTTGATATCAGTAAATATTTCACCGTCCATCCTCCTTTCGCATCAAAAAGACACAATTATCCATTGTATTATTATATTATACAATATAAAGCAGTGCTTGTCAACCGATGAGAAATGTAATTTGGGTGACAAGAATAGGGTATAAACAAAAAACCGACTCATTTGAGCCGGTTTTTGATATTATCAGTTGGTGTAATTGTCGAAATAGCCCTGTACAAGAACCACGGGAGTTCCCTTATCTCCCGAGCCGGAGGTAAGGTCGCAGAGGGAACCGATGAGGTCGGTGAGCTGACGGGGGGTGGTACCCTGAGCCGCCATGTTGCCTACAAGGGAGCTTCCGTCCTTCTTCTTGATGCTCTCGGAGATAGCCTTTTTCAGCTCCTCGCCGGACAGATCCTTGAAGTCGTTGTCTGCAAGGTACTTGAGCTTAAGCTCATTGGGAGTACCGATAAGACCGTCGGTAAATGCGGGGGAAACGACCGGGTCTGCAAGCTCCCAGATCTTTCCTCTGGGATCCTTGAAAGCACCGTCTCCGTAAACCATTACCTCAACGTGCTTGCCGGTAGCATCGAGAACGTACTTCTGAATGTCGAGAACGACCTTCTGGCAGTCGCGGGGGAAGAGCTTGATCTGATCCTCGGTGCTCTTGTTGGAGCCGAGAAGACCGTAATTTTCGTTACAGCCGCTGCCGTTTACGGGAGCATTGAGAATATCGTCGAGACCGCATACGATCTCTGCTCCGTTATTGCGGAGTATTCTCTTGGTACGTACACGGGTGTGAATGTCGCAGTTGATGACCTTCTTCGCATAAGGAAGGATCATTTCAGCGCGGTTACCGAAGATGATCTCAGCCTCAGCGCCGCAGTCCTCGATAAGCTTCTTGTAGTATGCGACGTAGTCAACGCCGGTAAACTCAAGTGGATTCTCACCGAAAAGCTCACGGTACTTTTCAAGGGAGAGCACGTCGGTGTAGGGATTTACTCCGCTCTCGTCGAGCATATCCATATTCATAAGAGAGTTACCCACCTCGTCGGAGGGGTAGGAAAGCATAAGGACGATCTTCTTTGCGCCCATTGCGATACCCTTAAGACAAATAGCGAAGCGGTTTCTGGAAAGTATGGGGAAAAGCACGCCGACAGTCTCGCCGCCGAGCTTAGCCTTAACGTCGGTTGCGATATCGTTTACGGAGGCATAGTTGCCCTGTGCTCTTGCAACGACGCTCTCGGTTACAGAAATAACGTCGCGATCGCGAAGCTCAAAGCCCTCGCACTCTGCCGCCTCAATGACGCTGTCCGCAACTATTCTTGCGAGATCGTCGCCCTGTCTTATAATGGGGCAACGGATACCTCTCGATACCGTTCCGACTCTTCTTGTATTTTCTGACATTTTATATTCCTTCTTCCTTGAGAATAGAATTGTTGTATCTTTGCCAACAGTTAATTATAACTGATTTTTCGTGTTTTTGCAATACTGTACTGAAATTTTTTCGATTTTTTGAGAAAAATATTTTGTATTTATCCGAAAAATTATATAAAATATGCTCAAAAAACCGTATATTTACATCACTTATTCATTTCCCGATATTTTCTCGGGCTGACCCCGAAGCGCTTTTTGAAGGCTCTTGAGAAGTGGCAGTAATCGGGGTATCCCGAGGATATTGCCGCAGTTGTGGGCGACCTTCCGTAAACGCTCATCAGCTCTGCCGCCTTGCTCAGCTTCAGGTCGGTCAGGTAGTCAACGGGCGAGACCCCCGTCTCGCTTTTGAACAGTGTGGAAAAGTAGGTTCGGTCGAGATTGAGGTGGTTTGCGACCGTGCTGACGGTGATGCCGTTTGCATACTCGGAATGTATAAAGGACAGCGCCTTGTCGATGTGTCCCGTTTTTACGCTTCCGAGATCCTGTATCCTCGCCACAAGCTCCCATATCCTGCTGGTCAGAAAGGCACTTCGTCCGTTTTCAAGCTCCGAGCAACGCCTCATATCCTGGAAAATCTTGCCCGCGCTCGGTAATTTGATAACAGACTTATCAAACACGTCGTCAAGTAGACTGTCCGCCGTAAATCCCACCCATATATAGCTCCACGGCTCAGTGTTATCCGCCTCGTAATAAGTCTCCTCAAAGGGACGGATAACGAAAATATCGCCCTTTTCGATATGGTGTGTCACTCCGTTACGGACAAATATACCCTTCCCCGACACAATATAGTGCAAAAGCCAATGACTTCTGACCGCAGGGCCGTACGAATGTCTGGCGTGGCAGTTTTGATGCCCAAACCGTACGGGGTTTATTCCCGGATATCCCTCGTTTATGATTATTTCGATCATCTCATACATATTCGTCACCTCTGTACAACATTATAACAAGTTTTACCCACAAAAATCAATAGCAATAAGAAAAAAATTCTGATAAAATGTAATTAACTTAAATATTAGGAGGATATATCTATGAAGATAACCTTTATGGGTGCGGGAAGCACCGTATTTGCAAGAAACGTTATCGGTGACTGTATGTGCACCGAGTCCCTTAAGGACAGCGTTTTCGCTCTCTACGACATCGACGGCGAGCGACTAGAGGAAAGCCGAGTAATCCTCGAGGCTATCCGTGAGGCAAAGGGCGGATGCGGAAAGATCGAGTGCTACCTCGGTGTTGAAAACCGCAAGGACGCTCTTCGCGGAGCTACTTTCGTCGTAAATGCAATTCAGGTCGGAGGATATGACCCCTGTACGATCACCGACTTTGAAATTCCCAAGAAATACGGTCTCCGTCAGACAATCGCCGACACCCTCGGTATAGGCGGTATCATGAGAGCACTCCGTACCATTCCCGTAATGGAGGATTTTGCTCACGATATGGAGGAAGTTTGCCCTAACGCACTTTTCTTAAACTACACCAACCCCATGGCTATGCTTTCGGGCTACATTCAGCGCTACACCGCCATTAAGACCATAGGTCTTTGCCACAGCGTTCAGAGTTGTGTACCTGAGCTTTTCCGTCATCTCGGTATGGAGGATAAGCTGGATCAGCACAAATCCGTTATCGCGGGTATCAACCACATGGCTTGGCTTCTCGACGTAAGAGACAAGAACGGAGTTGACCTCTATCCCGAGATCAAGAGCCGTATCGACGAAAAGATCGCAAATCCCAAATTCGGTAACAAGGTTCGTCTTGAATATATCAAGAATTTTGGTTACTACTGCACCGAATCCTCCGAGCACAACGCAGAGTACAATATGTTCTACATCAAGAGCAAGTACCCCGAGCTTATCGAAAAGTACAACATTCCCCTCGACGAGTATCCCCGCCGTTGCGTAAATCAGATCGCAGGATGGAAGAAGGAATACGAGGATATGAAGATCAACGGCGTTAAGGAGCACAAACGCTCGCATGAGTACGCGTCCTACATCATGGAGGCGGTAGTTACCAACAAGCCCTTCCAGATCGGCGGTAACGTTCTCAACAAGGGTCACCTCATCACCAACCTTCCCGAAGAGGCGTGCGTTGAGGTTCCCTGCCTCGTTAACGGCAGCGGTGTCAACCCCTGCTACGTAGGCGCTCTCCCCGTACAGTGCGCGGCAATGAACATGACCAACATCAACGTTCAGCTTCTCACAATCGAGGCTGCTCGCACCAGAAAGAAGGAGCATATCTATCAGGCGGCAATGCTCGATCCCCACACGGGCAGCGAGCTCGACATCGACACCATCAAGAAGATGGTCGACGAGCTCATCGAGGTCCACGGAGATTGGATGCCTAAGTATAACTGATACAAAGCGTAAAATCAAAAGCATCGGTTTTTGCCGATGCTTTTTAATATTCTCATTTATTGGAAGGTTTAGAAGATACACTATTTTTGAAACGGCGGGAGCAAGCACCCGCCCTACAGAGAGCAATTTAATTTTCTGCAAAAACATTACGGCTTCTTCGTAGGGCGAGGGCTTGCTCTCGCCGTTCGTACAAACAAAATCGCGGAATTGTAATATAAAACCCGGAAATAAGATTGCGGTATCCTTTGCCTTCCCCAGCGGGGAAGGTGGCTGCGACGAAGGAGCAGACGGATGAGGAGAGCATTTTTCGGATTACACATTATTTGATCGGAATAACCTTGTTTATTTTTTATTGTCGTTTTATCTATCATTTTTAGATATCCGTACGTTGATCTCCTCATCCGTCGGCTACGCCGACACCTTCCCCGCTGGGGAAGGCTTATAGTAGCGCATAAAAAAACAACGCCTTCATCGAAGGCGTTGTTTTTTTATTCAATTGGAGATCAAGCGTTTTCCCAGAATCTCTTTACGTTCTCGATTCCGAGGGAGATACCGCGGAGGTTATCCTCAACGCCCTCGAATTCAAGGGAGATATATCCGTCGTAGCCCTTACTCTTAAGGATAGCAAGGCTCTGCGCAATATTTGCCTCGCCGTGACCTACGATAGTTCCGCGGAGATAGTTTCCGCCGCGTGTTTTGAACCAGGTCGCACCGGGATTCGTCTCATTTCCCTTTCTGTAGAGGAAGTCCTTACAGTGAACGTGTACTGCATAGGGAGCAAGGCGGGAAACCGAGAGAACGGGATCCTCATCTGCACACATAAAGTTACCGAGGTCGAGAAGCGCGCCGAAGTTGTCGTGATCGACAGCGTCGATAAGCGAAGCTACTCTGTCTGCGTCCTGAGAATAGTAGCCGTGGTTTTCGGTCATGGTCTGAATACCCTTCGATGCCGCATATTCGGTAACCTTTCTGCAGGCATATGCAAGTCTTTCGAGGTTGTAGGCATAGCCGAGACCGTGCTTACGTCCTCTGGGCTCGGATCCTACGTCATGACGCATCATCTTTACGCCGAGAAGAACAGCCTTGTCTACGCGGTCGCAAACTCTTGCGATCTGCGCCTCAACATCGCCGTCACTTCCGTTGATAAAGTCAGCACCGGTGCAGAGGTCTACTGTCTCAACGCCCTTATCTCTTGCGTACTGACCGATCTTGACCAGCTCCTCGTCGGAAGCGTTCATCCAAGGCATATCGACGAACTCGATTCCATCGAATCCCATTTCCGCCGCCTTATCGATAACTCCGTATATACCGAGGCTGTCCATATAGCCTCCGAAGCTGTACGTGCTTACACAATATTTCATAATAAATTCTCCTTATCTTGATATCTCAACCGATTTTCCTGTTTCGGCAGATTTATAGATCGCGTCAATTATTCTCATAAGCTCAACTCCGTCCTCAGCAGGAGCAACACAAGGAGCATCACCGTTTACTGCATCGACAAATCCCTTGATCTCTCTTTCAAAAAGTCCGTTAAAGGAAAGTGCGATGCTGTCGCATGGCTTAATGTTTACAAATTTGCCTGCAAGCTGTGTATAAAGCTCAAGATCAGGATCAATGCTGCAGCCTGCGTTTGTGCCGAAGAGCTCGATGTTACCCACGTCGTGCTTTATATTGAGGTTAAAGCTTGCCTCAACGGAAACCGTGAAGCCGTTATCAAAGCGGATAAGCGCGGTGGTGAAGTCCTCAACCGTATAAGGATCGCCCTTGCCCTCAACAGACCATCCCTTGTTACCGTTTGCGCGGTTAGGTCCGAGATTATCGAAGGTGGCGCCGTATGCCGAGACTGCCTTCGGACTGCCTGCAAGGTAACGCACGAGGTCTATAACGTGAACTCCGAGGTCAATAAGCGGACCACCGCCGGAGCGGGACTTATCGCCGAACCAACCGCCGGGACAACCGTTGCGGCGAAGATAAGTAGCCTTCGCATAGTAGATATCACCGAATGTTCCTGCGGCAATATATTCCTTCAGCGCGTCGGCATCGTTACCAAAGCGGCGCACAAAGCCGATTTGAAGAAGCTTTCCGGTCTCCTTTGATACCTTAAGCATCTCAAGTGCTTCCTCGGTATTCATAGCCATCGGTTTTTCGCATATTACGTTTGCACCTCCGCGAAGAGCGGCGATGGTTGCGTCCTTATGAACGGCGTTCCATGTACAAACGCTGACGGCGTCGAGGTCTTCCTTAGCCATCATTTCGTTGAAATCGGTATATTTACCCGGAATACCGTACTGCTCGCAATATTTTTCGAGCTTGTTTTCATCGATATCGCAGGCGGCAACGACCTCGACAGTGTCGCTCAGCGCCTTATAACCTGCCATATGGCAGTGGCTTATTCCTCCGGTTCCGATAATTCCTATTCTAAGTTTTTTACTCATATCAGTATCTCCAGTCTGTATTCTTAACCATTTGCGATTATGCCACGCAAGAAATCAGCAGCAAGAGCGATATCTGCCGAGGGATCGGCACCGCACTCACGCTCGATGGTGAGGAAGCCCTTGTAACCGATCTCGTCGAGAGCCTTAAGGTATGCGGGGAAATCGACTCCGCCGTGACCGAGAGGCTCCTCGGAGAAACAGGTGATGTTCTTCATATCCTCGGGCATGGGGGTAACGCCGTAGATAAGCTCGGGAGCCATATCGTAGAGCTTTACTCCGTCCTTTGCGTGAGTGTGAACGATATACTTCTTAAGACGGTGTACCGCCTTTACGGGATCATCACCGGTTACCATTACGAGGTTTGCGGGGTCGAGGTTGACCGCAACACCGGTAGACTCGAGCGAGTCAAGGAAATCTCCGAGAACAGAGGAGGTCTCTGGACCGGTTTCGATAGCAAAATGGGAATTTATGCTGTCTGCATAACGGGAAAGCTCGTAGCAAGCCTCCTGCATGATCTTATAGCGATCGTGGTTCTTATCGGTAGGAACAACTCCGATATGAGTGGTAACGATATCGCTGCCAAGCTCCTTTGCAAGATCAAGAATTCTCTTGGACTTTTCGATGAGCTCCGGGTTTTTCTCGGCATTTCCGAATCCGTGACCGAGATCTCCGCAAAGAGCGGAAATAACGAGACCGTTGGAAGATACCATATCATTCATCTCAGCTATCTTGGCTGCAGTCATATTTTCGGGAGAATGCTCACCGTAAGTGGAATACATCTGGAAGCCGTTTGCTCCGATTGAAACCGCCTTTGCTATTGCTTCTCTTATGGGAAGACCAAAAGAATCGATCAACACACCTATGGGAAAATTATACATGAATATTACCTCCGTAAATATTGTTATCTTTAATAATAGCTTAACACAGCCTCAATGTCAATAATTTATATTGCTCATTAACTCAATTATTTTGCTGTTTTTTCAAAAACCGAAAATATTTCGGAACGAATGTTCTCTTTACTATTGACAAAGAACATTTGTTCGTGATATTATGATCTCACAAAGGAGATGAGAAGGTGGAAAGAGTAATTCTTCATTGCGATATGAACAACTTTTTTGCATCGGTGGAATGCCGTAACAATCCGTCGATCAGGGGATTCCCCGTAGCGGTCTGCGGAAGGATCGAGGAGCGCCACGGAATCGTTCTGGCGAAAAATTACGAGGCAAAAAAATACGGAATTCAGACGGGCGAGCCGATTATAAGGGCAAGGAATAAGTGCCCTTCCCTCGTCGTAGTTGATCCTCATTACGACGAATACGTAAAGTTTTCGAGGCTCGCAAAGAAAATATATTGCGAATATACCGATCTTGTCGAGCCATTCGGCGACGATGAATGCTGGCTCGACGTAACGGGGAGCCACGCTCTTTTCGGCGATGGCGAGACCATTGCCAACACAATACGAAAGCGCATAAAAACCGAGCTTGGGCTCACGGTATCTGTCGGAGTTTCTTTCAACAAGGTTTTTGCAAAGCTTGGCTCGGATATGAAAAAGCCCGACGCGGTAACGGTCATCGACCGTCGAAGCTTCAAAGAAAAAATATGGCACCTTCCCGCATCCGATATGATCGGGGTAGGAAGGGCAACCGAGGCGGTCCTCAGCGGTTACGGAATACACACCATAGGTCAACTCGCAAATGCATACCCTCCGCTGATATCGGGAAGATTGGGGGTGAACGGCGTACGTCTTCAAAATGCGGCAAACGGACGTGATACAAGCCGTGTCCTCCGATGCGACGAATGCATACCGATAAAAAGCGTGGGCAGAGGAACCACCCCAAGCAAGGATCTCACAACAGATGAGGAGATCCGCCACCTTATAGTCGCATTATGCGAGGACGTCGGCCACCGTCTGATACTTTTTCAAAAAAAGGCAACGGGGGTCAGTATAGCCCTTCGCGACTGCAATCTCATGACGAGGCAGTATCAAAAAAAGCTCCCCTTCGCAACCGACAGCGCATCGGTCATCGCAAGGGAAGCATTTGAGCTTATGAAGGAAAAGCATAAGGGTAAAAATCCGATAAGATCGGTCACGGTAACCGCGATAGACCTGCTGAACGCCTCCGACCCCTGCCAGATAGACTTTTTTGCCGACGTTTCGGACACCATCAAGCGTGAAAGACTCGACAAAACGGTGGACGACATCAACAACAGGTACGGCTACGGCACGATAAGCTACGCGGGAGGAAGATTGAGCGGTCTTTACGGCAAAGCCTTCGGCTTCGGTGCGTCACAGAGATCGGATATTTTTGAAAATTTGAGATAATTATCCTTCCGCCTTCTTCTTTTTGCGGTCGATAATAAACCACGGCAGATACGCGACCATAAACAGCACGGTTATGACGGAAACCATTATAGCCAATCTAAGCGCAAAATTGGGAGGGAGTATATCAAGCACCGACGGTGTTGCCTCAGGTCTTGCCATGAACAGATAATTTGCTCCCGGTCCGAGGGAAACATTGCTGAAATACGCAATAACGGCAAGCACAATGAGGCTTACGTAGGATTTTATCATCGACTTTACATTCGGGCGCATTTTATGTACGAAGATCATATAGAAGATCGCAATATATCCGAGAAGATGCTCCGCCCAGAACTGATAGTAGCGGAAGCGAGTGGGTCCCGTATAGGATATTACCGTCGGAGTTATAAGCGCAAAGATGGTTCCCGAAAGAAGCCAGAAATATGATATGTCAAAAAGCGTTTTCGACTTTCCGATGACCATATAGCTGCAAAACACAACAGCCCAGCCGCATACCGTTATCGGAAGATGGTCGAGCGGATTCGGCCCGAGCGACGGAATTCCGATAAGACGCCAATAATACGACATTTCGGATATGATAAGCGCGAACGCAAGAAAATATCTTATCATTTCCTCGTGCTTCATACTGCGTATTTTGTCCTTAAAACGCCATATAAGAAGTATAAGAGCCAGACCTATCAGAATAGGTAAAAAATGCGCCAAAGAAAAATTAACGAATTCTATCTCGGTTCCCTCACCAAAAAAGTATCTGAAAAATTTGCCCATGTCGTCATCTCCTTAAGTTACTGTATTAATTATATGTCGAATAAACGGATTTTACAATAGGTCTGATGAATTTTGTTCATTAAAATAATCAATATGAGCATATCGGCAAGCTATATCGTTCTTAAATGTGTTAACAACAGACGAAAGTATTATACGAAAAAGGGTAGAAAAAAGCTGTCAAAAGATTAAACAACACCGCCGAGAGTAACCATTTGGTTCACTCTCGGCGGTACTTTTCAATATGGATAATCAAAGTAAAAAACAAATCCGAACAGTTCCGTCGTAACGAAACAGTTCGGATTTGACTCTTTTGGTGGATCCGAGGGGAATCGGTCTCGTGCCTCGACGGCACTCGGTCAGGGTCGGCTCTGACTGCACCCGGCAGTCATTCACTACCGACCCGTTCGATTCCCTCCATTCATATATACCAAATCAAAAACACCCCTCGTGGGGGTGTTTTTGATTTGGTGGATCCGAGGGGAATCGAACCCCTGTCCGAAAGCCTATCCGAAGGACCTTCTACGAGCGTATTCGGTTTGTTATCTCTCCCTTCCCGCCGTCGAACCGACAAAACTAAGGGAAGGCAGCTCTTTTATCCGTGGCGGCTATAAGAGCAACTCACCGCTCACGTTCACAGCTCATTTGACGCTTCAGCCCGAGCCGCTGTATTCTCGGGGGAAACGGGCGGCAATTTTAGCCGCGGCCTGCCATTAGGCAGCTACTAATTCGTTATTAGCGTTTAATTTTAAGTGGACATTTTTAAGAGGTTGCCCGCCTCTGCTCGCTTATCCCTCTTCACAGCCCCCGTCGAAACCTTTACGGACCCATATTCAGCCCATTCGGGCTGTTTTTTACTGTTTTGAGGTAATTTTTCATTTGTTATAAAAGAATATTCCGCTTCCCCATCCGCTTTTATTCGTCTTTTTTATCATTGACACGAATGCGGCTCTCAAGGACGTGCTTGTATCAAGGGAATCGGGATCTCCGTTATAGTCGTGATCGAAGAGTCTCCACGATTCGCCATGATCGTTCTCATCGCCGTCTTGACGGGAAATTATATCAAAGCGTTGAGCAAATTTCTTTGTATTCATTCTGTCGGAGAGCTCATCTATAAGCGGAGGATACAGAAGCCATGAATGGCATACAAACGCGATATCACCCTTGATCGCTTCCTTAAAGAACTCAGCCGCTCGGTCGAACGATTCTTGACATTTCTCGGGGGTGAACGGCGTTCCCGTGCGAGGAATATGGACGTTTATGGCCTTATCTCCTTTTTTGATGGATCTTCCGTCCTTTTCGTAATCGTATTCGGCGTCTATCAGCTCAAACTGCAATCTTCCGAGAGCAAAACGAGTAACATCGAACCACCTATCGAACCAACCCGCAACAAACGTTCCCTTTATACCCTTGACGAGCTTACATTCCTCAAGCTTATATCTTAAATCGAGGATAGAATCTTCATATATCTCGGTGCTCAATCCGTTTTTTTCATAAAAACGCTCAGCACCTCTTGAAAGGCACGCGCACATGATAAAATCCGTTGTGTAATCGTGCACGCCCGCGAGCCTTCCGCATTCTCTTGCCTGCTCAAGAATGGTAGAAAACGGTTTTTTTACTCCGTTTTCATAATCGGAAATTACCAGGCTCCACTTTTCCTTAGCATCGGATGCCTCGATCAAAGAAAGCTGCTCTACAAAGTAGTCCGCATCATCTTTTTCGTATCCGAATCGCTCGAAAAACTCTTTAAGATAACCTGTCATCGTCTGTCTCCCTTCATGGCTCTGTCAATATCGCGGTCAGCCTGACGCTTTGCCTCGCTGTCACGCTTATCGTACAGTTTTTTACCGACACAAAGTCCGACCTCAACCTTTACTCTGCTGCCTGAGAAATAAAGCGAAAGGGGTACAAGAGTATATCCCTTTTGACCGACAAGACCGAAGAGCTTAAGTATCTCCTTCTTATGCATAAGAAGCCTTTTGGGTCTTAAGGGGTCCTTATTGAAAATATTTCCCTGCTCATATGGGCTAACGTGCACACCGTACGCATACAGCTCACCGTTATCGATCCTGCAAAAAGAATCCTTGAGATTCACCTTGCCCGCACGTATGCTTTTGACCTCCGTGCCAAACAGCTCGATGCCCGCCTCGTAGGTATCGTTCACGAAATAGTCGTGACGGGCTTTTTTATTTTGCGCTATTATTTTTTTTGCTTCCTTTTTGTCCGCCATAGCCGACTCCTTTCGTTTTGGGTTAGATTATTTTATCACATCACAAAGGCTTTGTCAATAACCGAATGTTATATGCAGATTTTTGCTTATTAACAAAATGTTTACAAAATAAGTCGAACGCCCGTTTGCAATAAGCGTCGAAATGTGATATGATATGTGTGTATAACTATTTGTAAGGGAGTACCGTTATGAGAGTATCACGTTTCAGCGAAAAAGAAAACGAAATCCTCGAATACATAAACGATACAATAAGAAACGAGGGGTATTCGCCCACAGTCCGCGACATACAAAACGCCCTCGGAATAAAGAGCACGTCAACGGTCCATTCATACCTTTGCCGTCTTGAAGAAAAAGGACTCATAAAGAAGGATCAGGGAAAAAGCCGTTCCCTTCGCACAAACGAAAAGGGCGCCGATGACAGAAGAACAGCCCGCGTTCCCCTTGTCGGTCAGGTAAGAGCAGGAATGCCAATTCTTGCAGTCGAAAACTACGAGGGATATATCGATTACCCGATTATGAACCGTTCTTACGGCGCAAACGAGCTTTTTGCTCTACGCGTAAAGGGCGACAGTATGATCGAAGCGGGAATACTTGAAAACGACATCATAGTTGTGAAGAAGGAAAATGCCGCAAACAACGGAGACATCGTCGTTGCGCTTGTGGAAGACGGAGCAACCGTAAAAACATTCTACAAGGAAAACGGACATTTCCGTCTTCAACCCGAAAATTCCTCGCTTGAGCCGATCATTGTCGACGAGGTATATATTCTCGGTAAGGTAATAGCAAATCTCCGTTTCTATTGAAAGGCACAGATAAAAGATGATATCAAAAAACAGCTTTGAAAAGAAGACATTCTCTCTTGCGTTTTTTCTTTGCGTTATCCCACAGCTTTTGAGGATCGTGCTAAACTGTATATATGCCTACGAAATAGAGGGAAACATAAATTACGGCATAGTAACCGAGGCGATATTCATATATTCGGCAGACATACTCGGTAAGCTTGCATTCTTCAACGCTTTCGGAATAGCAGTATATATTTCCTTTGTAAACGGAATGAAAAGGGGCGGAGAATGGTTTATAGGGCTGTGCGGTATGTATTTTATAGCATATATCCTGCTAGTAACGATAGACGACTACCTTTTCGGTATAATAGCATATCTCATTTGTGCGGCAGCTTCTCTTTTTGTTTTCCTGTACTGGACGAAGAAAAACAGGGCTACCATCGGCTTGATATGCATAGCTTTCTTCCTGTCGGTCGTAGGCGGTGTTGCAACCCTGTTTGCCTCCGAAGCGCCTTCGGCCGCCATGCTTCTTTACTCCTGCTTCTACGGCTTCGCAAACTACGGATTCGAGCTGCTTTTGCTAATAGGCGCCTGCAGACTTTGCGTGCTTCTGGCTGCCGCATTCGCTGACAGAAAGAGAAGCGAGCTTGACGTTTCAGGCAAGCTTATTTCATTTAAGAATCCGATCCTTCTCTCTCTTTTCTCGATCCTGACCCTTTTCATACTTATAAGTGCGGTAACACCGACAATAAACGTTGTCGATTCCGTCATTGAATACGGCCCTCCCGTAAATGCGGAGGAGTGGTATTCAATATTCAAGATATATGCAGAGCTTATCGTCATATACCTTATAGGATATATAGCAATGCGCTTTTCCGCAGGTAGAACGGAGAGCCTGTACTACAGTTCCAAATATAACGATAATTAACTTTTTATAACAGAATTACCCGATTTTGTCGGTTGCAAAAAATCCCCTCGGTGATATAATGAAATAAGAGATATTTTTGTGAGGGGTAATATGGAAAGTATAATCATCGGTCCCGACAGAATAAAGATAATGTTGTCGGGAGAAGAGCTGAAAAATTACGGACTAAACCGAAACGGAGACATCGACTCCTGTTTAACAGGTACGGTCTTACGAAAAATATTGCGCGATGCGGGATTTGACACCGCACTTTCGCGCCTTCACGTTCAGGTATATGACTCAAAGGACAACGGATGTGAAATGTACGTAGCACTTCTGCCCGAGGAGCTGACCGACGGCGAAAATGCGGAAACGTCCGTAATAATTGTTGAAGGGAAAAACGACCTTCTTTCTCTTGCTTCAAGATTGACGCAGATCGGATATACCGATACGTTGAGCATATACACCGATAACACCCGTATATACGCGCTTTTCGACAGTCCTACGCCGGATTTTGTCGGAGATTACGGAAGCATTACGGGAAAAGAAAAAATACCGTACATACTTGAATACGCGACCCCCGTATGCATCAAGGTAACAGCCAACGGGGTCTGCAATTATTTATAAACGAGGAAATGACAATGACTTGGGATGAGCTTGAATTACAGTGCAAAAGCTGTGAAAAATGTGAGCTTTGCAAAACAAGGACCAACGTGGTCTTTGGTCAGGGCAACAGAGAAGCTAAGCTTATGTTTATAGGCGAGGCTCCCGGCGAAAGCGAGGATCTTTCGGGGATCCCCTTCGTGGGAAGAGCAGGTAAGCTGTTCGATAAATATCTTGAGGCGGTGGATATTCCGAGGGAAAGCGTTTACATAGCAAATATGCTGAAATGCCGTCCTCCGAAAAATCGCGATCCTCTCCCGTCCGAGCAGGATATGTGCATCGATTACCTGAGAGAACAGGTAAGACTTATCAAGCCCAAGCTTATTGTATGTCTCGGCAGAATTTCCGCAATGAGACTCATAAAAGAGGATTTTAAAATAACCAAAGAGCACGGCGTATGGTATAAAAAGGGGAACTTTGAAATATCTGCCGTTTACCACCCCTCCCTTCTTCTGCGCGATCCGCGAAAAAAGGAGGATATGCTCACAGACATGAAGGCGATCAAAGCCAAGCTGGACTCACTTTCGGAGGATTAAAATGGATCTTGGTTTTGAGGTACTCCTTAACGCACTTATAAAAATGCTCATACCCGTACTTGCGGGATATACGGCTTCAAGGCTGAAAATACTGACTGACGATTACCCCGCAAAGCTATCCCATCTGGTTCTGCATATCTGTCAGCCGTTTCTTTTGGTCAGCTCCGTCCTCGGAGTTGCGCATACAAAGGAAAATATGATATCGGGACTTTCGATGCTTCTTCTGGGGTTCGTAGTCCATGCTCTGCTGGCAATAATCGCATTCGCCGTTACCAAGCCCTTTAAGGACAAGCATACCGGAAGAATCCTTGAGCACTGTATTATGTTCGGAAACGTTGGTTTCTTCGGCATCCCCGTGGTCAGAGAGGTCTTTGGCCCCATAGGTGCATTTTACGCAGGATTCTTCATTATAAGCTTCAATATGGTTATATGGTCATACGGACTGTTTATCCTGTCAAGAAGCGGAAAAGCAATGAGCATCAGCGTAAAAAAGATATTTTTAAACGCGGGAACGATCCCCTGCACGCTCGGACTCATACTGTTCTTCTCGGGAATAAAAATATATGCGCCGGTTATTAACGGAATGAAAATGATAGGCGATGCATGTACTCCGCTTTCAATGATAATAGTCGGAGCAATGATCGCAAGAATACCGGTAAAGAAGCTTCTTTTCAGATGGCAACCCTATTTTGTTTGTCTTGTAAAGCTTGTAGCGTCTCCGGTTATAGTCGGAGCAATTTTGAAGCTTATAGGATTTTCGGAAATTTTTTCGCTCTTCGGCGCGATAATGATCGCATTCCCAACCGCATCTGCCTCTGCAATGTTTGCCGAAAAATACGAGCTTCAGCCCGAGCTCGCGGCACAGACGGTGGGAACCGCTACGATAACCTCGATTGTCACTATACCGTTTACTATGCAGCTTGTTAAATTTATAGTTGAAATGATCTGAGAAAGGGAAATAATATGACACCAATCAAAATTCTCCAGGGCAGACTCCCCGAAAACGTAGACTGTCTGCTCGTCACCAACGAAAAGAATCAAAGATATCTCTCCGGACTCAACTACACCGACGGATACGTTGTTGTAGGTAAGGAAAAAGCCTTCCTTCTTGCTGATTTTCGCTACATAGAGGTCGCAAAACGTCACGAGTCCGATGAGCTGACGGTCATAATGCTCGAAAAGGGCGCACTTAACAATGTTTTCAGTGATAACGGATATAAGAACGTAGGCTTTGAGGACGGAAGCATGACCGTTTCATCCCTCGAAGATCTTAAAAAGAGATTCCCCGACGAAAATTTCGTTGCGTGTGGCGGAATTATCGAGGAAATGCGCGTAAGCAAGACCGAGGACGAGGTCGAAAACATCATAAAAGCGCAAAGGATCGCAGAGCAAGCCCTTGAAAGGCTCTTCACACTCATGAAGCCCGACATGACCGAGATCGAGGTGGCTCTTGAGCTTGAATACGGAATGAGAAAATTCGGTGCAGAAAAGACCTCATTTGATACCATCGCCGTATCGGGCTCGGCATCCTCCCTCCCCCATGGCGAGCCGAGAAACATTAAGCTCGAGCGCGGATTCCTTACAATGGATTTCGGTGCGCTGTACAACGGATATTGCTCGGATATGACAAGAACCATCGTCATCGGTAAGGCTGACGACGAGATGAAAAAGGTTTATAACACCGTTCTCTCGGCACAGCTCGCGGCTCTCGATTTCGTTGCGGCAGGAAAGAGCGGCAAGGACTGCGACAAGATCGCAAGAGACATAATCTACGGCGCAGGCTACGAGGGCTGCTTCGGACACTCTCTCGGTCACGGCGTAGGTATGTACATCCACGAAAATCCCCGTCTATCCGGCGGATGGGATAAGCCTCTTGAGATAGGCGCGATCGTAACGGTCGAGCCGGGAATCTATATCGAAGGCAAATACGGCGTGCGTATCGAGGACATGGTATGGCTCGGTGAAAACGGCACGGTAAATCTCACAAAGGCTCCCAAAGACTTAATTGAAATGTTCTGAATACAAGAAAACTCTCCCGCATTGCGTAAAACGCGATGCGGGAGAGTTTTTTCTTATATTTATATTATTGCTCTGCGCTGTTTTTCTTCTTTTTCTTGGACTTCTTTTCCTTCTTGGGCTTCTTCTTTTTATCTATATCCGTATCCTCGAACACGGTTTCGGGAGGATTATCGAGTACCCAAGGGTTATTCAAGCATCTGCGAAGCACCTTGAATGCCGATGCGTAAGCAAATCCGTCGCAGATTCTTTCGTCAACCACCGCTGTATAATCGATATACTTACGGCGCACGGGATTTCCGTCGAGATCAAGCTCACAAACGTGACGCTTTGTACCGAATGCTATAAATACGGGAACGTTTCCGAAATTATAGAGGTGATGATAGATCGGGGGAATACCGAGGGATCCCATTGAGGTTATAAACATCGAGCCGTGGAAGGGGCTGACGTTAAGAAGTCCCTTGGGAAGCAGGCCGAAATAGTCAAGGAGCTTTAAGAACCATACTACAAACTTTTTGATAACACCGGGAATATAGTTAAGCATACGAGCAACGCTGTCGAAGGCGTTTTCTCCGCCTGAGAATGCCGCGTTGTAGGTATCGGTAAACTTACGGTACACATCTTCCGCTGTGTCGGTCGGCTCGAAATACGCTTTGATTACGGTATTGGTCTTATCGCTTCTGAGCTCTTCCTTTACAGCCATATTGATCTGTATGGAATTTCTTGCATAGACCTTCTGTCCTGAAAGAAAACGGTTTACGTAAGGCTTCTGGGACAGCATTCTGATGTATGCCGCCAAGATAACGTGCATTATCGTGAAATCCTTCATGCCCTGATCACGCTTTGCCTTAACGTATTTTTCTGCTTCTGTCAGTTCAAATTTGTCGATAAAATGGTTCTGGGCGTCGCATCTCTCAACCATTATGTAGGGAGATACCGCATCGTAGGGGTCGATGCCACGAAGCTTCCATCCGTCAGAACGGTCGCCTAATCTTCTTTTTCTCTTATTCATAAAAAGATCCTTTCGTTTTTTCACAATGTGAATACTCAAGTTTATTATAACAGAAAAGCCAAGCTTACGCAACAAGTTTTACGTTATTTTTTTGTATTCAAAAACTTTTCGTCTTATTTTCGGTATATCCAATATAAAACGCCTTCGGCAGCTCTTTTTTTCACGCAATTCAGGACAATATTCCAAAACCCCGCTTAAAATGTCAAAAACTTTCATTACACGCCTCCCCACCTTCGACAGTCTGCGTAGAGATACGATAGTAAAATATTTACACGATAAAACGAAAGGACTGTTAAATATGAAGGATACTCAAACGAACGCATCAAAAAGCTCCTATCACTTTTCGGAAACGGTAGAAAAGTGGCTGTCCACTTACATAACAAGGGACAAAAACGGGGAATCAACGGGAATAGGAGGCAGGGCATTAAAAGGTGCTTTAAGCTTTTTGTGTGCCATTCTGTTCTCATCGGCATCCTCCTACGGTGGCACTATGCCCTATGGGATAGCATTTCTCAGCGGTATCGAGAGCGGATTTTTATTCGTTCTTGCTGGTGTGATGATCGGATCCTATTTTGCAAAAGGCGGAGGAATATATATGATCTCCTGCCTTCTTGTTGTCCTGCTGCGCCTTCTCGTCGGATACGTTCTGGAGGGAAAACGCGAAAGGATTTACAAAGAGCCTGCTCCTTTACGCATGGCTATAGGTGCCGCAGGAGGATTTGTCGTTGGTATTTACCGTATTTTTGACGGTGGATTTAAGGAAGCGCAGTTATACGAAGCATTTTTCCTCATAATATTCATTCCCGTCTCCGTATATATGTTCTCATCGGCTCTGTCATCAAGAAAAAACGGGAGCAGGAGCGGAGATATTTGTTCTGTATTCCTTTACGGCGTTTTTATTTCGGGTATGTCGGGTATCTCCATCGTCGGTTTTTCTCCTGCGATCGTGGGATCGGTACTGCTGACGCTATGCACGTCGATCAGCTGCGGTGCTGTAAGGGGAGCGCTGACAGGAATGATCGGTGCTATGTGCTGCGGTTACAGTGCTGTGGCTCTCGGTCTTCTGGGAGGAGCGGCAGGTACCTTGAAAAAGCGATCCGATGCCATCGCCATCTGCGGAGGCTGCGGTCTCGGTGTCTGTGCGGCATTCTTACACGGAGGAACGGGGGCGATAATGACCTCTATCCCCGCTTTGCTGTGGGGAGGGGCTTTAAGCCTTCCCGTTTGCCGTTTCGGATACGCCCGACGTCTTAGTGTGTTTGAAGGAGGCGGTATCATAAGCGAGAACCTCGCCGATGCAGTCCTTATCGAAGGAAAAAAGCGGGAGGACACATCCAAAAAATTAAGTGCTCTATCAGACGCCATGACGTCCCTTTCGAGTGTTTTTTACGCGCTATCAAACCGTCTTTCATCTCCCGGAGCCTATAAAGTCAGGGAAATATGCGAGAACTCATTTAAAAAATATTGTTCCAAATGCTCTCTCAGCACTCGTTGCTGGGGAAGAAATTACGAAATGACCGCAGATGCCATAAACAAGCTGGCTGTATCTGTGGCGACACACGGCAATGCCGATTCGGCATACGTTGAAAAGGAATTTTTAACGTCCTGTCCACACGCCATGAAGGCATTAAGCGACGTAAATCTCACTCACGCCCGACTTCTTGAGGAAGCGGCAAGGCAGAACAAAACCGAGGTTTTTGCCCTCGATTACGAGGCAATGGCAAAGCTTTTGACAGAGGCGTCGGAGGAAAGCGCGGGTGAGTATCAGATAGACACAAAGCTGAGCGAACGAGCACGACGTGCGGCTTTACAGCTCGGGATGAGATTCCTTAGTATCGCCGTTTACGGAAAAAGGAAAAAGACTCTTGTCGCGGGCGGGATCGAGCTCGGAAGAGTCAAAGCGACGGCATATGACATTCAAAAAGCCTTCAGCACCGCCTGCGGAATTCGTTTTACCCTTCCCGAATATAAAATAGACGACGGATATATTCTTATGAGTGCCGCTTCAGCCCCCATTTTGACGGTCGAGAGTGCCCGTGCGGCATCAAAAAAGAAGGACGAGGAGATAAGCGGTGACAGCACCTCGGTTTTTGAAAACCGCGAGGGGAGATTTTACGCGCTCATCAGCGACGGTATGGGGAGTGGCACCGATGCCTCTATGACCTCAAAGGTAACCACGGTATTTCTTGAAAAGCTTCTCCTTTCGGGCAATAAAAAAAGCACCGTTTTAAAGATGCTGAACAATTTTATAAGGCACAAGAATCTCGAATGCTTCACAACGGTCGATCTTCTTGAAATCGACACCATAACCTCGGAGGCTTCCTTTATTAAAAGCGGTGCCGCGGCGTCATATATAATCCGTGATAGCAAGCTTTTTAAGATATCCTCCTCTTCTCTGCCCATAGGAATCACCCGTGAAATATCCTCGGAGGAGATTCGCTTTGATATAAAAAATAATGACCTAATTATAATGGTCAGCGACGGTATAAGTCAAAGCTTCGATGACGGAATATGGCTTCTTCCAACTCTTTCCGAAGAAACAGACAGCTCCGCGCCATTAACGGATATCGCCAAAAAGCTCCTTGAAAAAGCCAAGGAGAAAAACGGCAGAAGCGACGATATGTCGGTCATTGTTATGAGGGTGGAATTTTGCGAAAACGAAAGCTAAAAATAAAGACCCCGACAACATCTTGTCGGGGTCTTTATTTATCTCGTTTTACTTGTAGCGAAATTATGCACCCATCTTGTTGAGCATGAGAGTGTACTGGCTCTTCTTTCTTGCAGCATTGTTCTTGTGAACGAGACCCTTGGATGCAGCAACATCGAGCTTCTTAACTACAACTGCGTAAGCCTTGGTTGCAGCCTCCTTATCAGCGGAAGCAACTGCAGCCTCGTACTTCTTCATAGCGGTACGCAGAGCGGTCTTGACCATCTTATTCTGAAGCGTCTTTACCTCGGTAACGATGACGCGCTTCTTAGCAGACTTGATATTAGGCAAATTTTTCACCTCCTACACTTAGCATTTCTCTATCAGCACTCTATGATAACACATCGAACACAAAATTTCAAGCCCTTTTTGAAAAAAAGTGAAAAAATTTTATTTGTTAATTTTTTGTGAACTCATTGGAAAGACTTGACATAAGGTCAAGCTTGTGATACTATCTATACTTGCATAGATAGCCCCTAAAGGCGATCGTGCATACATCAAAATAACGGATAAAGCCTTATTTTATGCCGTTTTTTGGACAATTTTATCATACCGATGCCATAGAAAACGTGACACGGAAGGATGAAGGAAGTTTTCTTTACAGCTTATAATTCGACGGTAACCAGCTTGTCGTAGGGGTAGTAAGGGGGGCTTTGTTTGTCTTGCCTGTTGCGTTTTTAGTCGTTATTAGGTATGGTTTACTAATTAGAATGGAGTGATTACTGTAATGGTCAAGCCCCATAAGCTCGGTAAAAACGTGAGAATGTCCTTTGCCAAGATCGACGAAGCACTTGAGATGCCTAACCTTATTGAGGTTCAGAAGAAGTCTTACGAGTGGTTTGTAAACGAAGGTCTTCGCGAGGTTCTTCACGACGTTTCCCCCATCACCGACTATTCCGGCAACCTTAGCATCGAGTTCGTGGATTTCACCGTGGACCCGACACCCAAGTATCCCGTTGTGGAGTGCAAGGAGAGAGACGTAAACTTCGCCGCTCCCTTGAGAGTAAAGGTACGTCTTCATAACAAGACCACCGGAGAGCTTCTCGAGCGCGATATCTTCATGGGCGATTTCCCCTTAATGACAGATAACGGTACATTCGTTATCAACGGTGCGGAGAGAGTTATCGTCTCTCAGATCGTACGTTCCCCCGGTATCTACTATACCTCAGATATAGACAAGTCCGGAAAGCGTATCTTTGCCGCAACCGTTATTCCCTACCGCGGCGCATGGCTCGAATATGAGACAGACGCAAACGACGTATTCTACGTAAGAATAGATAAGAACAGAAAGATCCCCGTAACCGTTCTTATCAGAGCTCTCGGTATCGGCACCGACGCTGAGATCGTAAATTATTTCGGCGACGACGTTAAGATCACCGCCACCTGCGAGCACGACATATGTCAGGTCGAGGCAGACAAGAACGGCACGACCGCTTCCGACGAGGCACTCAAGGAGATCTATAAGAAGCTTCGTCCCGGCGAGCCTCCCCTTGTCGAAAGCGCGCAGATCCTTATCAACAATCTGTTCTTCGATCCCAAGAGATACGATCTTGCGGGCGTTGGACGCTATAAGTTCGACAAGAAGCTTTCTCTTAAGAAGAGAATCGTCGGCTATACCCTTTCCCGTCCCGTAGTTTCTCCCCTCACGGGTGAGTTCCTCTGCGATGCAGGCGAGGTAGTTACAGCAGAAACCGCTCTGAATTTTGAGCGCGGATGTGTAAACGAAGTTTATCTCCGCATAAGCGACGATAAGGAGATCAAGGTATTCAGTAACGGCACCGTATGGCCCGAGTACGTTCTCGGCTACGATCTTAAGGATTGCGGCGTAAACGAGAAGGTCAAGCTCTCCGTACTTACAGAGATCATCGAGCAGTGCGGCAACGATGCTGATGCAGTTAAGGCAGAGGTAAAGGCAAGAATTGCAGAGCTCGTTCCCAAGCACATCACAAAGGACGATATCTTCTCCTCCATCAACTACCTTGTATGCCTCTCTCACGAGATCGGTAACGTCGACGACATCGACCACCTCGGCAACAGACGTCTTCGTTGCGTAGGTGAGCTTCTCCAGAATCAGTTCCGTATCGGTTTCTCCCGTATGGACAAGATCGTTAAGGAGAGAATGAACATCCAGGATAATGAAACTCTCACTCCCGAGGGTCTTATCAATATCCGTCCCGTTGTAACCGCTATCCGCGAGTTCTTCGGCTCTTCTCCCCTTTCTCAGTTCATGGATCAGAACAACCCTCTTGCAGAGCTTACTCACAAGAGACGTCTTTCTGCTCTCGGACCCGGCGGTCTTTCACGTGACCGTGCATCCTTCGAGGTTCGTGACGTACACTATACACATTACGGAAGAATGTGTCCTATCGAAACTCCCGAAGGTCCTAACATCGGTCTTATTTCCTACCTTTGTACTTACGCGCGTATAAGCGACTACGGCTTCATCGAGGCTCCCTACCGCAAAATCGATAAGGAAACCGGCGTTGTAACCAATCAGGTTGATTATATGACTGCCGACGTAGAGGACAATTTCATCGTCGCTCAGGCAAACGAGCCCCTCGACGAGAATAACCGTTTCATTAACAAGAAGGTAACAGCACGTCAGCGTTCCGAAATCATTGAGGTTGATAACACCGTTCCCGATTACATGGACGTTTCTCCTAAGATGGTCGTTTCGGTCGCAACCGCTATGATCCCCTTCCTTGAAAACGACGATAACTCCCGTGCACTTATGGGATCCAACATGCAGAAGCAGGCAGTGCCGCTTCTCGTAAACGATTCTCCTATCGTCGGTACGGGTATGGAATACAAGGCAGCCGTTGACTCGGGTGTCGTTGTATGTGCAAAGGAAAGCGGTCTTGTTGAAAGAGTTTGCGCAGATGAGATCATCATCCGCACCGACGATGGACGCAAGGACGTTTACCACCTCATCAAGTTCAAGCGCTCCAACCAGAGCACATGTATAAACCAGATCCCGATCGTCGATTGCGGCGAGTACGTAACCAAGGGTCAGGTAATCGCCGACGGTCCTGCGACAAGCGGCGGTGAGATCTCCCTCGGTAAGAACGCTCTCATCGGATTCATGACCTGGGAAGGATACAACTACGAGGACGCAGTTCTTCTTAACGAGAACCTCGTTCGTAACGACGTCTACACATCACTTCACATTGAAGAGTATTCTCACGAAGCAAGAGATACCAAGCTCGGACCGGAAGAGATCACACGAGAGATCCCCAATGTCGGTGATGACGCTCTCAAGGATCTTAATGCCGAGGGTATCATCCGCAAGGGTACCGAGGTAAGAGCAGGAGACATTCTCGTTGGTAAGGTAACTCCTAAGGGAGAGACCGTGCTCACTGCCGAGGAAAGACTCCTCCGCGCTATCTTCGGTGAAAAGGCAAGAGAGGTAAGAGATACCTCCCTCCGCGTTCCCCACGGTGAAAGCGGTATCGTAGTTGACGTTCGCGTATTCTCCCGCGAGGCAGGCGACGAGCTTCCTCCCGGAGTTAATAAGGTAGTCCGCGTTTACATCGCACAGAAGAGAAAAATCTCCGTCGGTGACAAGATGGCAGGACGTCACGGTAATAAGGGTGTCGTTTCCCGTATTCTTCCTCCAGAGGATATGCCCTTCATGGCAGACGGTACTCCTCTTGACATCGTTCTTAACCCTATGGGCGTTCCTTCCCGAATGAACATCGGTCAGGTTCTTGAGGTTCATCTTGGAATCGCCGCTAAGCGTCTTGGTTGGAAGATCATGACTCCTGTCTTTGACGGTGCAAAGGAGGAGGACATCACCGAATGTCTTAAGCAGGCAGGTCTTTCCGAAACAGGAAAGATGACTCTCTACGACGGACGTACAGGTGAGCCTTTTGATAACCCCGTAACCGTAGGTATAATGTACTACCTCAAGCTCCATCACCTCGTTGATGATAAGATCCATGCACGTTCCACCGGTCCCTACTCCCTCGTTACTCAGCAGCCTCTCGGCGGTAAAGCTCAGTTCGGTGGTCAGAGATTCGGAGAAATGGAGGTGTGGGCTCTTGAGGCATACGGTGCAGCATACACTCTTCAGGAAATCCTTACCGTTAAGTCCGACGACGTCACCGGACGTGTTAAGACCTACGAGGCGATCGTTAAGGGTCAGAACATTCCTACTCCCGGTGTGCCCGAAGCATTCAAGGTTCTTGTTAAAGAGCTTCAGTCTCTCTGTCTTGATATTCGTGTTCTCGACCGCGAGGGCAATGAGATAGAGCTCTCCTCCATTGGCGAGGATGAGCTTGAAACTCCCAACTACGTTTCTGCCGAAGAGATCGGTGAAACCGTTGAGACCGACGACACCTTCGATTCCATGACCCTCGAGGAAGTCGACGACGATGAATTTGCCGATGAAGACGAGTCCTATTATGACGGGGACGAAGACTACATCGACGATGATTTCGATGATGACGAAATTTGATGAAAAGGAGACAGTATTTTGGAACACAACGTTTTTGATTCAATAAAAATCGGCCTTGCTTCTCCTGAAATGATCCGTTCCTGGTCCTTTGGCGAGGTAAAAAAGCCTGAGACCATCAACTACCGTACCTTAAAGGCAGAGCGCGACGGTCTGTTCTGCGAAAAGATCTTTGGTCCGACTAAGGACTGGGAGTGTCTTTGCGGAAAGTACAAGAGGGTTCGCTATAAGGGCAAGGTTTGTGAAAAGTGCGGCGTCGAGGTAACAACCAAGAAGGTTCGCCGCGAGAGAATGGGTCACATCGAGCTTGCAGCTCCCGTTTCTCACATTTGGTATTTCAGAGCTATCCCCTCCAAGATGGGTCAGCTTCTTGATATATCCCCCAGACTTCTTGAAAAGGTACTGTATTTCGCACAGTACATCGTTATCGATCCCGGTACAACTCCCCTTTCAAAGTATCAGATCTTAACCGAGCGTGAATACAGAGAAATGTATGAGCGCTACGAGAATGATTTTAAGGTTGGAATGGGCGCAGAAGCCGTTAAGGAGCTTCTTGCGGAGATCGACATCGAAGAGCTTTCCCGTCAGCTCAAGGAGGAGCTTTCCACCGCAAGCGGTCAGAAAAAGCTCCGTCTCATCAAGCGTCTTGACGTTGTTGAGGCATTCCGCCGTTCAGGCAATAAGCCCGAATGGATGGTTCTTGAAGTCCTTCCCGTAATTCCCCCTGAAATTCGTCCTATGGTACAGCTCGACGGCGGACGCTTTGCGGCTTCCGACTTAAACGATCTGTACAGACGAGTTATCAACCGTAACAACCGTCTTTCTCACCTTCTCGAGCTTCAGGCTCCCGAGATCATCATCCGCAACGAGAAGAGAATGCTTCAGGAAGCAGTTGACGCACTCATTGATAACGGTCGTAGAGGTAAGCCCGTAACAGGCCCCTCCAACCGTCCTCTTAAGTCTCTTTCCGAGATGCTCAGAGGTAAGCAGGGACGCTTCCGTCAGAACCTTCTCGGTAAGCGTGTTGACTACTCCGGACGTTCCGTTATCGTCGTAGGACCTGAGCTTAAAATATATCAGTGCGGTCTTCCTAAGGAAATGGCTCTCGAGCTCTTCAAGCCCTTCGTTATGAAGCGTCTTGTTGAAACCCAGAAGGCTTCCAACATCAAGGACGCAAAGAAGAAGGTAGATAAGGTAGACACATGCGTATGGGACGCACTTGAAAACGTAATCAAGGAGCATCCTGTACTTCTTAACCGTGCACCTACACTTCACCGTCTTTCCATTCAGGCATTCGAGCCCGTACTCGTTGAGGGACGCGCTATCAAGCTCCATCCTCTCGTTTGTACCGCGTTCAACGCCGACTTCGACGGTGACCAGATGCCTGTACACGTTCCCCTTTCCGCAGAGGCACAGGCTGAGGCAAGATTCCTCATGCTCTCTGCAAACAACCTGCTCAAGCCCGTCGACGGTAAGGCTGTAACCGTTCCTTCTCAGGATATGGTCCTCGGTTCCTACTATCTCACAATCGACAAGGCAGGTGAGCCCGGTGAAAACCACGTATTCCGTGATTTCGACGAGGCTATGATGGCTTATGCCAACGGCGCTCTCGGTCTCCACGCTCCTATCAAGGTACGTGTTACCAAGGAGATAAACGGTGTTATGGAGACCCGCATCATCAATGCAACTCTCGGTCGTCTCATTTTCAACCAGCCCATTCCTCAGGATCTCGGCTACGTTGACAGAAACGATCCCGAAAAGCTCCTCGACCTTGAAATCGACTTCACCTGCGGTAAGAAGCAGCTCGGTGACATCGTCAACCGCTGTATCGAGAAGCACGGCTTCTCCGTTGCCGCTCAGGTTCTCGACGACATCAAGGCTATGGGCTATAAGTACTCCACAAGAGCCGCAATTTCCATCTCTATTTCCGACGTTACCATTCCTGATGAGAAGTACACCTACGTTGCTGAGGCAGAGAAGAAGGTTGCAAACGTACACCGCTCATTCATGAGAGGTCAGCTCACCGAGGAAGAGCGTTACAACAACGTTATCAAGATCTGGGAACAGACCACAAAGGATATCGTCGCAGCACTTCAGGGTCGCTTCGACAGATACAATCCTATCAAGATGATGTCTGACTCCGGAGCGAGAGGTAACATGACACAGATGCGTCAGCTTGCCGGTATGCGTGGACTTATGTTCGCGACCAACGGTCGTACAATGGAGATCCCGATCAAGTCTAACTTCCGTGAAGGTCTTAATATCCTCGAGTACTTCGTTGCTGCACGTGGTGCGCGTAAATCTCTTTCGGATACCGCGCTTAAGACGGCAGACTCCGGATACCTTACCCGTCGTCTCGTTGACGTTTCTCAGGACGTTATCGTTCGTGAGGAAGACTGTGGCACACGTCACGGTCTCGTTGTTGCAGATATCACAGATGACAACGACGTTATCGAGCCTCTTAAGGACCGTCTCGTAGGACGCTACACCGTCGGTGAAGTTGTAAATCCTGAGACTGGTGAGATCATCGTTGCAAATAACACAATGATCTCCGAGGAACAGGCAGATGCAATCATCAAGGCAGGTATCAAAGAGGTTCATATCCGTTCAATACTCAACTGTAAAGCACGTCACGGCGTATGTGCTCACTGCTACGGCGCTGACCTTGCAAACGGCAGAACCGTTAACGTCGGTGAAGCAGTCGGTATCATCGCGGCACAGTCCATCGGTGAGCCCGGTACACAGCTTACGATGCGTACATTCCATACCGGTGGTGTTGCAGGATCCGATATTACACAGGGTCTTCCCCGTGTCGAAGAGCTCTTTGAAGCAAGACGTCCCAAGAAAACTGCTGTTGCTTCCGAGGTTTCGGGTATCGTAACTCTCGGCGAACACAAGAAGATGAAGACCGTAACCGTAACCAACCAGGACAGCGGCGAAAGCGCAACCTACTCCATACCCTTCGGAACCCGTCTCAATGTAACCGAGGGTCAGTACGTAAGCGCAGGCGTACCCATGACCGAGGGCTATATGGCTCCTGCGGACATCCTCCGCATCAGCGGTCTTGACGCTGTTTACGACTATATCATCCGCGAAGTTCAGCGAGTATACCGTATGCAGTCCATAGGTATCAACGATAAGCACATCGAGGTAATTGCACGTCAGATGACGAGAAAGATCCGCGTCGACGAGCCCGGTGACACCGATATCCTCGTAGGCTCCACCGTTGACGTTGGTGACTTCAATGAAGAAAACGAAAAGCTTCAGGCAAGAATCGACGCAGGCGAGAGAGAGCTCCGTCTTGCATCCGGCTCTCCCGTGCTTCTCGGTATCACAAAGGCGTCTATCCAGACCAACTCCTTCCTCTCCGCAGCATCCTTCCAGGAGACCACAAAGGTTCTCACAGAGGCTGCTATCAAGGGTAAGGTCGACCACCTCCTCGGACTTAAGGAGAACGTTCTCATCGGTAAGCTCATTCCTGCAGGAACAGGTATGGAGCGTTACCGCAACGTAGAGCTCGAAAAGGTAGAGCCCGTCGTTGAAGAAGCTCCCGCTGAAGCAGAAGAGGTCGCAGAAGCTGCAGACGATTCTGATGCAGAAGTAACCGAAGCTGTAGAAGCAGAGGTAACCGCAACCGAAACCGTAACGGAAGAGGCTGAAGTAACCGAAGCTGAATAAAAATAGCAAAAAATATCTCCCTCAAAACGAGGGAGATATTTTTACTTTTCTGAATTATTTGCTTATAGACCCGTGTCCGCAAGAACAAAACGCGTATGCATCAGTGCGGGTGATCCGTAAACCTCGATTCGTGGTAGGCACAAAGCTCGTTAACTTCCTCTTCGGTAAGAAGTGAACGCTTACAGATTTCCATGGGTGACAGATTGAAGAAACCTCCGCCGTATTCGTAAACTACAAGATAGAAGGAGCCGCAATATGTGATCGGTTTATCGTAGGTACTAAAATACATAGTAATAGGATTTGCATTCGGATTATCACCCACCGTCAGAAAGAACACTGCCCTGTCGCCGTAAGTACCGTAATGAACGAGATCAACGTTGATCTTTCCGTTTTCGCTATAGATCTTGTCTGCCACGGCTTTAAACTCAGCAAGCTTTTCCTTGGGCATCGCACCGGGTGCCTGATCATGCTCAAACTCAATGTAATAACTGTGATAATAAGGCGTGACGGTCGCATTGTGAATCTCCGCAACGTCCTCAACGTCGGTTGCGCTTATGTATCCCTTCTCAAACGCTTGGTCAATATCGAGTGCCTCGCTTCCGTTGTAAACTATGATGCGAAACTTGCGGGTTCCAAAAAAGTGTACGCCGTTAACGTCAAACGTATAGTTTGAATAAACGTCATTCTGCGAAACGTGACCGTTGAAGATCTCTCTCTGAGAGAAGAAAACGTGACTGCCGCCGTATTCACCGTAATACATATAAACGGTGTCAAAATCCTCGAGTGTAACGTCGGCACCTACAGCTTCCTTGCGATAGTCGATGAATTTTTGTTTATCCTCGTTTGAAAGCGGAGAGCTGCTCGGTGGGTCGGTTTTTCCTTCGGTCGTAATCTCGGGGGGCGTTACCTCAGGTGTAGTACCCTCGGGTTTTGTTGTCGACGCCCCCGACCTCTTTTGAGCGCAGGAGAACAGTGAGATCAACATCACAAGACACAAAAGCGCGGATAATAACATTTTGTAGATTTTCATTGTTTCTCTCCTTTATAGATATGAGTAAAAATTACTGTAAAAGTTCTTCGTCATCTGTTTTCATCATAAATGCCATAGTGTACCCACATTTTGTGCATATGAGATTAATTCCGGACTGCTGCATGCTATGGGTTTCAGTATGTGTTGCTCCACAACCTCGACACGTTGCTCTATGAGTTGTTCTATTTATGCTCGTATATGAGAAGCTACTACAAGTATGCGGAGGTGTAGTACATTTTTCACATGTGCCTGATGAGGAAATCGTGTGTTGTTCAACATATTCAAAATTGCAACTACTACATTCAACAATATGGGTATCAGAATCTTCATATGTATGAGTGATCGAACAAACATGAAGCCCTGCAGGATTATAATATGTGTCATTTGGTACCACATTTAACAACGCTTTATGCGCATTTAAACGTCCTCCCGAAACGCAGATATCTGATAGATCAGTTACTTGGTCAACACCATGCATTATTGCATCTTTTACCTCTGATGCATTGAGCGAAGAATTAGTATACCAGACCAATGCAGCAACACCGGTCACAAAGGGGGCAGCAAACGAAGTTCCGGAATCACTCGCATAGTTTCCATTTATTGAGCAACTATAAATGTATTCACCGGGTGCGAAAAGATCAACTGTAGTTGCTCCATAATTCGAAAAAACCGATTTATAGTCACCCGAAGTGCTAGCTCCAACGGTAATAAGATTTGGTAACCAGAGATTACCGGGATAATATGAATAATTATCATTATTCCTGCTTTCGTTACTGGCACTACATACAAATAATCCATAATAGTCTTCTATTGCTTCAGCAAAAGCTACCGCATCACTATTTGGGTCTTGCCCATCAGATGAAGCATAACTAAAGTTTAAAATATCAATACCATATGTGTTTGCATAGTTTATTACGCTAACTGCAACATAAGTAGAGATTCCGTAATCATCTGAATTCGCCATTCTGGATGCCGCTTTTAAGGACACTAATTTTGAATCCCACGACATACCAGCAATTCCAATTCCGTTATCGCCCTGTGCACCTATTATTCCCGCAACGAAGGTTCCGTGACCGGATGGATCTTCCAAAGGGTTGTGATTTACATCTACTAAGAATGACTTTGATAAACTCCAATCAATATTATTAAATAAATCGGGATGATTTCCGTTTATTCCAGTATCAATAACACCAACCGTAACAGCACGTGTATCACTATCCGTTCCTGTACCAATATACCACGCCTCAGGCAAATCAATGAGCGAATAGGTATTATTCATATAGGTTTTTAGATATGAATCTACACTATCCGAATTATATTCTGACGGTGTGTTTGTCGGTATGTTCGCGGAAGCCATTTTATAAATATAGCTTGGTCCTACATACTTTATGCTATCCAACTGCTCAAGTTGTTTGACTGCTTCAAGCACCTTTTCTTTTCCGGTTTCAGCAAGTTCTATGGTAATGATTTGATTATATGTATCGACGTTGATCTCATTGTCACACTTGTATGTTGTACCATCTCTCATTACAATATCTGACTTTTGCACTTTCGATTTAACCATTTGTCCCGTCTCATAGGTCAAGTTGTTAACCGCTGTCGCTTGAACTTGTGGAAAGTCTGATACGGAATAATCCTTGAATTCCATGCTTTCACTGTGCTTTAGCACCACAATAACCTTATCGTCTTCGAAATCGTCGTCTATTGTAGCTTTGCAATAAATTTTTTCTTCATCAACAAGTGCCGCGTTATCGTCTGCATCCATAGACATATTACCGTCAGCGTGGGTATGAGCTATCGGTATTATCATAAACATAATCGCAAGCGAAAGCATTATCGATAATAATTTCTTGATTTTCTTCATTTTGTTTCGTCTCCTTTTCAATATCATTTTTCAAAATACTACGGTACGAAAGAAGAAAATCAGTCCATTGGTATCACCTCATTTCATTAAATTTTATTCTGAACGGCTATGCAGTCGTTCATTTTTATCACCTCCGTCGGCATTTTGCTCATTTAAGCTTATCAATATTATAGCATAAATTCTCATAAATGTCAATAGATGTGACCATTGTGTGATTTTCACAAAATTCGGGGGTAATTGTTGATGTCGCACAAAGCTGTCTTTATTTACTTTATTCTTCAACAACGTATAATCCCGTAGCAGCCAAAAGGTGGACAAAAATATTGTAAACAAATTGTGAATTCTTGTTTTTTGTTCTTTCATGATATTTAACCGCTGAGGTGCACGATTTGTTACAGGAAAATCAAAAAAATAAAAAATTTTCTGATTTTTACGGAAATCACCCTTTTTCATACACGTCATAAGCTGTTACCAGCGGTGAATACCGCGAATTCTTAAGAAGGAACGCCGTACGGCTAAAGAAAAATATGGACAGAAACAGATACCCAAGACGTGCTTCGTACAACAGACGTCAATTTACGGAGGTCGGAAGCACCTGCTCGGTCAACAAAAGCGAAAACGACAACTGCCTTTGTGTAGATCAGCCTATTGCCTATGCAATGTCATACGTTAAAAAGCAAAAATTAGGCAATATTTACCCGCTTTTTGAGGGCTGGCGCAACGGCACCGTGTTCCCCGAGCTAAACCTACCATACTGTGCGGGAGGTGGCAGAAGATGAACAACGGAAGCATAAACCGCAAGGAGCTTTTTGAGACGATAGGTGCGGTCAGCTTTATGCTCGACGATCTTCGTCTCTATCTCGACACACATCCCGATGACGACGAGGCGCTTAAGCTTTTTAACGAATACCAAAACAAGCGTCATACTCTCATCGCCGATTATACAGCGAAATTTGGGCCTATTAACGCCTATTATCCAGGAACCGAAGACGGTTGGACTTGGATAAATGAGCCAATGCCATGGAGAACGGAGGCAAACTGATATGTGGGGCTACGAAAAAAGATTACAATTTCCCGTTAATATAAAAAATCCCGACGCAAGAGCCGCGAAGGTGATCCTGTCGCAATACGGAGGGCCAGACGGCGAGCTCGGCGCGTCGCTCAGATATCTTTCTCAAAGATACACCATGCCCTATAAGGAGGTCGCGGGTTTATTCACCGACATCGGAACCGAAGAACTCGCCCACCTTGAGATGATTGGAACCATAGTTCATCAGTTAACGAGAAACCTCAGCACCGATGAGATCATCCGTCAGGGCTTTGACGCCTACTACGTTGATCACACGCTCGGCGTTTATCCCGCGTCGGCGGCAGGCGTACCCTTCACCGCCGCGTATCTGCAGTCGAAGGGTGATCCCATAACCGACATTATGGAGGATATGGGCGCAGAACAGAAGGCAAGAACGACCTATGACAACATTCTGAAATTGGTAGACGACCCCGATGTAATTGCGCCCATCAGATTCTTGCGTGAGCGCGAGATAGTCCATTTCCAGCGCTTCGGCGAGGCACTCGGAATCGTTCAGGATAAGCTCGACAGTAAGAACTTCTATTATTTCAATCCCTCAAATAAAAGCTGTTAAATTTTAAATAAAAAATGATCACTGGGTTAATGACATCAAGCCACCTGCACGGTGGCTTTTTTATATTTTTCTTGATTTTCCGCATATGCTGTGTTATAATGATTTATAACGATAAAGAATAAGGAAGAACTCAATGAAAATCATTGATCTGCTAAATGAGGACAAGCTCAATCTGTCCTTCGAGGTATTCCCTCCAAAGCTCGAAAGCTCATTTGAGAGCGTTAAGACCGCAACCGAAGAAATCGCAAAGCTCCGTCCCTCGTTTATGAGCGTGACATACGGTGCAGGTGGCGGAACAAGTAAATACACCCTTGATATTGCCAAAAACATCAAGGATCTCTACGGTGTGCCGACTCTTGCCCACCTTACCTGCGTCTCGTCAAGCAGACAAAAGGTAAAGGAGAAGATCGAGGCTATCAAGGCTGCGGGAATACAGAACGTTATGGCGCTCCGCGGTGATATCCCGGAGGCTATGATGGAGGACGACAGAAGCCATTGGGATTATGCTCACGCTTATGAGCTCATTTACGAGCTTAAGGCGGTCAATTCTGATTTTTGTATCGGCGGAGCTTGTTATCCCGAAATACACCCCGAAAGCATTGACCAAAAAACCGACATTAATTACCTGAAGGAAAAGGTCGATGCGGGCTGTGATTTTCTTACTACTCAGATGTTTTTCGATAACAATCTGCTTTATAATTTCCTATACAAAATACGCGAGGCGGGAATAACAGTTCCGGTTATTCCCGGTATTATGCCAATAACAAACGCCTCACAAATAGAGAGAGCGATGAAGCTTTCGGGCTCGTTTATGCCCCAACGCTTCAAAAGCCTTGTGGATAAGTTCGGCTCTTCCCATGCGGCAATGAAGCAAGCGGGAATTGCTTATGCAACCGATCAGATAATTGATCTCTACGCAAACGGTATAAAGAACGTTCACGTCTATTCCATGAATAAGCCCGACGTTGCCGCAAAAATTCAGAGTAATTTGTCGGATATAATCGGATGAAAAGCGTATTAATAACCGACTATCCTCATCCGAGTGAAAATATCTCGGAGGTTTACCGATATTTGCGGGCAAAGCCCTCAAAAGAACTCGATGAGCTGATCGATTCCGTTATAGAGGAAGCTTATAATGAGCTGAATTTTTACGTAAGCTACACAATTGTAGACCTTCATTGCGACGGAGAAAAGGTAAAGCTCGGCAATATAGAGGCTTCTTCAAGAGACCTTTGCAAGTGTCTTAACGGGTGTGAGCAGGCTGTAATTTTTGCCGCCACGATCGGCTCGGGAATCGACAGACTTATCACGAAATATTCGAGGCTCACCCCCTCCCGCGCCCTGCTCTTTCAAGCCTACGGAAGCGAGAGGATAGAGACCTTGTGCGATACCTTTTGTGATGAGATCAGTACAGTTACCGGAATGAAAATCAGCCCTCGCTTCAGTGCAGGCTACGGAGATCTTCCGCTTGAATTTCAAAAAACGTTATTCGATATCCTTGAATGCGGCAAGATCGGTCTGACCTTGAATCAAAGCCTTTTAATGTCGCCGTCAAAGTCGGTGACCGCCATTGCGGGACTCAAAAAACAGAGGTAAAAAATGGATTTTAAGCAATTTTTAAAGGATAATATTGTAATTCTCGACGGAGGCATGGGAACTCTGCTTCAGAGCCGAGGGCTCGTTGCTGGTGAAAAGCCTGAGAGATGGAATATTTCCCATCCCGACGTTATAAAAGATATTCATAATGCGTATCTGACAAGCGGGGCAAGTGTAATTTCGACCAATACTTTTGGTGCGAACGTTCTTAAATTCGAAGAGTCCGAGCTCGAGGAAATAATTTGTGCGGCTGTAAAAAACGCCCGCGATGCTCAGGCGGCGGCTGATCTTGACCGTCCTACCTTCGTTGCTCTTGACATTGGTCCCACAGGCAGATTGCTCAAGCCCCTCGGCGATCTTGATTTTGAAGACGCTGTTGACATTTTTGCCAAAACCGTTCGTCTGGGTGTTAAATACGGCGTGGATCTCATTTTCATAGAAACAGTAAACGACAGCTACGAGGCAAAAGCAGCTCTCCTTGCCGCAAAGGAAAATTCATCTCTGCCTGTGCTTGTTTCCTGTGCGTACGGTGCGGACGGAAAGCTTATGACAGGTGCATCACCTGAGGCAATGTGTGCCCTTCTGGAAGGTATGGGTGCCGACGGCATCGGTGCAAACTGCTCATTCGGACCAGATATGCTGGCTCCCGTAATAAAGCGTCTTCTCAAAGTCGCTTCCACACCCGTGCTTCTAAAGGCAAACGCGGGACTTCCCTGCGTTGAAAACGGAATAACCGTATATGGAGTCAGCCCCGAAGAATTTGCATCCATCAACAAGTCACTTATAAACGAAGGCCTTCGTATTGCAGGCGGATGCTGCGGCACAACTCCCGAGCATATAAAGGCTCTGTCGGATTCTATAGAAGGAACATCCCCCCTGCCTGTCACCGAAAAGAATATAACCGTAGTGTCGTCGTATACTCATGAGGTCACCTTTGGAGGATCTCCCATTCTTATCGGGGAAAGAATAAACCCGACGGGCAAAAAACGCTTTAAGCAAGCTCTTCGAGATCACGATATGGATTATATTTTATCCGAAGGAGTTTCTCAGGAGGAAAAAGGCGCTCATATTCTCGATGTAAACGTCGGGCTTCCGGAAATTAATGAATGTGAAATGCTCACCGATGCTGTTACCGAGCTACAAACAGTCACAAATCTGCCCCTGCAGATAGACACGGCATCCCCCGAAGCAATGGAACGTGCCCTGCGCCGTTATAACGGTAAGGCGATGATCAACTCGGTTAACGGAAAAAAGGAAAGCATGGACGCGGTGTTCCCGCTCGTGAAAAAGTATGGCGGTGTCGTCGTTGCATTGACTCTCGACGATGACGGAATTCCCGGGGACGCGGAAGGCAGAATAAAAATTGCAAAAAAGATTCTTTCAGAAGCCGAAAAATACGGCATAAAAAAGAAGGACGTAATATTCGATACTCTTGCAATGACGGTAAGCGCCGACGGTAACGCCGCAAAAGCAACAATTGACGCCTTAAGAACCATAAAAAATGAAATGGGATGTCATACCTCCCTTGGAGTATCAAACGTATCCTTTGGACTCCCTTCTCGCGACGTCATAAACGGTGTTTTCTTTGCTCTTGCACTGGAAAACGGACTTTCTGCCGCAATAATGAATCCGTATTCCGATGAAATGATGAAAACGTATCACGCATTTAAGGCGCTCAAGGGCCTTGACGCTAACTGTGCCGAATACATCCGTGCATCCGAAGGCTTCGGTGTTACGGTGAGGGAAGCAAGGGCGCAATCAAGCACAGAGATATCCTCGAATGCATCCTCCGAGCTTAAGCGTGCGATAATCAAGGGAATGAAGGACCGCGCAGGCGAGCTTACGGAGAAGATTTTAGGAAATACCGATCCGCTTTCTGCAGTAAATAACGAGATAATTCCCGCGCTTAACGAGGTCGGGGCAGGATTTGAACGCGGAAGCGTTTATCTGCCACAGCTTCTCATGAGCGCAGAAGCGGCAAAGAGTGCCTTTGAAGTGATAAAGGCACGAATGACCGCCTGCGATACGGCAGTCAGAGGAAAGGGCCCCATCGTTATCGCTACGGTTAAGGGAGACATACACGATATCGGCAAAAATATTGTGAAGCTTCTTCTTGAGAACTACGGCTACGACGTTTGTGATCTCGGACGAGACGTTCCCCCGATTACCGTTTTGGACAAGGTGATCGAGCTTAACGCTCCCGTTGTGGCATTAAGTGCACTTATGACCACAACTGTACCCGCAATGGAAGAAACGGTGAAGCTGATAAAAGAAAAAGCCCCCTTCTGCAAAACACTTGTCGGAGGCGCGGTAATGAACGAAGAATATGCAAAAATGATTGGTGCCAACGGCTACGCTCCCGATGCTATGGGCGCGGTAAGGCTTGTTTCGGAATATATCGGATAAAAATGAGATGATATAATGAAATTTGGCGCAAAGCTCAGGGGAAAATTGCAAATGAACTACGCCGGACTCATAAAAACGGTCATATTAATATCGTTGCATTCGGCGACAGCGTAACTCGCGGTGCGGTTGGCCCAGGTGAGATCGATTATGAGAGTGTTTATTGGAACCGACTCAAAAAGAAGATCAACGCGGTAAGAAATTACGTTCCCGTTAACGTAATTAACGCAGGAATCGGAGGTATTACCGCAAAGGACTCGCTTGACCGCATGGAAAAAGCTGAGCGAGACCGAGGACACCACAAAGCTCCTCGCAAACGGCATCAACCATCCCGTAAGGAAAATGCACGAGCTGTTTGCCAATATTCTCTTTGACTGTATTTTTGAAGACTAAAAATCACGGGCTGTCGCATTCGACAGCCCGTGATTTTTTACTAGAAAATAATATTTTGTAACCGTATAAATCTTTCCGCTTTGTTTCTTCACTGTCCAACCGTTCTTCTCACGGTGAGGGCAATCGGTTGGATAGTGATAGAAATTTATTTGAGAGAGTAATAATTTTCTCCTTTAATTCAACTCATACAGCTCGGAATATTTTTTCTCAAGATAATCGGTGTAAACAAACGGATCAAATTTCTCACCCAAAGCATTTTCAAGAAGCTCGCCCGGCTTAAAGAGACAACCGTGCTTCCAGATATGCTCTCTGTTCCAATTGTTTATAGGCTCAAAATCGCCGTTTTCAAGACAATTATCAACGTCAACGGTTTCCCTCATTTTACGGAGCAGCTGTGCACCGTAAGCGCTTCCAAGGGCATATGACGGGAAATATCCAACGTTTCCGCCCGACCAGTGACTGTCCTGAAGCACTCCCCTTCTGTCGTCGGGAACGTCGACACCGAGGTATTCCTTGTAAAGACGGTTCCATTCCGCAGGAAGATCCTTAACCTCAAGCTCACCCGACATTATCATTTTTTCAAGCTCGTATCTTACCATTACGTGAAGGCAATAGGTAACCTCGTCTGCCTCGGTTCTGATAAGTGATGGGGTAACGAGGTTTATTGCGCGATAAACGTCCTCCGCCGTATATCCCTCCATCTGAACGGGGAAGCATTCCTTCATCTTCGGGAAGAGATAGCTTACAAACGGACGGCTTCTGCCGAGAAGATTTTCATAGAAACGGCTCTGGCTTTCGTGAATTCCCATTGAAACACCACCGTCGAGCACCGTGTATGCAAGGTCATCTGCGGAATTCATATCATAAAGCGCGTGACCGCCCTCGTGAATAACGCTGAACATTGAGGAAGCAAGGTTATTTTTATCGTAATTTGTTGTAATTCTCACGTCGTGATGGGAACCAAAGCTTATGGTAAACGGATGCTCGGTTGTTGAAAGGCCGCAATGATTCAGATCGATTCCCATGGTCTTCATAAGGGTGTATGAGAATGCCATTTGCTCAGAATCGGTAAATGATCCCAATATACAATCCTGCGACAGCTGCTCCTTGCCCGAAATTGCCTTTATCAAAGGCACGAGACGGCTCTTCAGTGCAGAGAAAAACTCGTCGCACTTATCCATTGTAAGACCATCCTCGTACTTATTGAGACAATAGTTATACGGATGCATTTCCGGGGCACAGTAGGTCGCGAATTTCTTTTGAGTGTCGAATATTTTTTCAAGCACCGGACGGAAAAGCTCGAAATTGCTTTCCTCCTTCGCCCTGTGCCATACGTCGTCCGCCTCAACAAGAAGCTGCTGATATTCCACGTATTCATTCAAGGGGATCTTCTTCATCTCGCGGATATCTTTAAGAGAGATCTCAACAGCGCGGGCGTCCTTTCTGTCAAGCTCATCACGGTGAGCATCGAGAAATTCGAGCATCTCAACGGTTTTTTCGCAGGTTGAAAGCAGATAGCTTTCCTCACTCAATACAGATAAGGTCTGTCCTCTGTTTGCCGCGGTTCCTTTAGGCGCAGCAGTAACACCGTCATAATATATGAGCGCCATTGCATGTCCGTAGGCACTTAACTTGGCCTGTAAACGCTTGAATTCTTCAAGAGTAGTCTTAATATCCATACTCTTCCTCCTTCTGATTATCTTTATCGTAAACACTTCTTGCTTTGGAATCTGCAGAGCACTGCAATGCCCTCGTTCCGTGCGAAAATATATGGGTTTTAGCTCCGATACTGCTCTGATGAGAGGAAAAACTCAAGCATACCGGTCAAACCCCTCCGAGACTATTGCTTATAAAATTATAACATTAAAATCGGTTTCTTGCAATACAAAAATATCATTTACGTAAAATAAAGTATAAATTCCCATTGAAAATATCATCTCGTGACGCAAGGCCCATACTCATATTAGGAAAACCGTTTGTTTGTCTTAGTTTTGGCCCTGTATATTTTAAAGAATGAAATACTCGCCTTTTTTGAAAGGATAATATTCTTTACAATTTATTAACACACTATAGTTTGCATTTTTCCCTTCATCATTGTATAATATCTTATATAGTATTTGGACATAAGTCATTGTACGGAGGGCAGCTGTTTGATTAAAATTCTCTTTAAAAAGCTCTCGGAAGCATTTGTCTCGGTTCTTCCTGTTACCGCGATCGTGTTCCTGCTTAATCTCACGCCAATTGTCAATTTTTCTGCAAGGGAAATTGTCGTATTTCTCATTTCGTCGGCATTTCTGGTCCTCGGAATAGGACTCTTTAATCTGGGAGCAGATATCGCGATGACGCCTATGGGCGAGCACATCGGAGCAGGTCTTTCAAAGACGAAAAAAATCAGTCTTCTCCTTATCGTTTGTTTCGCTATGGGACTACTAATAACAGTTGCTGAGCCCGATCTTTCGGTTCTTGCCGGACAGGTACAAGACTTTTTGAATCCCACAATTCTGATAGTTACAGTTGGAATAGGCGTTGGAATATTCCTGCTTTTGTCAGTTCTTAAAATTATATTCAAGAAGAATCTTTCTGCTATCCTAATATTCTTCTACATGCTTCTTTTCGCCTTAACGTCACTTGTCGTAATAAACGGTAACGATAAATTTCTCCCCCTCGCATTTGACTCGGGAGGAGTTACGACAGGTCCAATAACAGTTCCCTTCATTATGGCTCTCGGCGTAGGTATTGCGGCAACGCTCGGCGGAAAAAATTCCACCGAAAACAGCTTCGGTCTTATCGCGATGTGCTCCATCGGTCCAATACTCGCGGTAATGGGCCTCGGAATTTTTGCCGACAACGAAATTCCTTACGATATCCCCTCCGATTATAATATGGCTGACAATATGCTGAAGGAGATACCAAAGGTTCTCGGCAAGGTAACCGAAGAGGTGCTTTTGGCAATAGGGCTGATCGTCGCGTTCTTCCTTGTGCTTCAGTTTCTGTGCCTTAAGCTTCCCAGGAAGAAGCTTATGACGATCTTTGTCGGAATTTTCTACACTATTCTGGGACTTGTAATATTCCTTGCAACAGTAAACATCGGATTTATGCCAATCGGCTACAAAATGGGTCGCGAGCTTGCGACGTCAAATCCCGTTTTCATCGTTGTGTTCGGATTTGTTATCGGTATGGTCGTTGTCCTTGCGGAGCCTGCCGTCCACGTTTTAAACAAGCAGGTTGAGGAGATAACCTCAGGTACGGTAAGCAAGAGATCGATGATGATGGCACTTTCTATCGGTGTCGGAGTTTCAATAGGGCTCTCGGTCCTTCGAATCGTTCTCGATTTCAGCATTCTCTACTACCTGATCCCCGGATATTTTGTTTCCCTCGGTCTCAGCTTCTTCGTTCCCGGACTCTATTCCGCGATCGCCTTTGACTCCGGCGGAGTTGCAAGCGGTCCGCTTACGTCAACCTTTATTCTTCCCTTCGCGGTTGGTGTTTGTGCGGCAATGAACGGAACCGATTACGTTATGGCTGACGCCTTCGGAATAGTTTCTATGGTCGCAATGACGCCCCTCATCACAATTCAGATACTGGGCTTCAAAGCCATCGTAACAAAACGCGTGAGAGAAAAAATTGCGATGAAGCGTATTCTCAGCTCCGACGACGAGCAAATAATCAGCTTTATGTAAGGAGTGCAATATGGATACTAAACAAGAACGATCAAAACAAAAAAAGCTCCTTCCTCCCAAGCTTAAGCTACTCATAACCGTAGTAAACAGACAAAAAACCGAGCTTTTTCTTGACTTCATATCATCATTTGAATGCAACATGCAGCTTAGCATGGCGGCATCGGGAACCGCAAGCACCGATATGCTCAGATATCTTGGTCTGACAGACACTGACAAAAGTGTTATCTTCTCGATAATACGAGAGGATAACGAGGATGCGGTCCTGAAATTTTTGGACGACAAATTTTCCAAAATAAAAAACGGTAAGGGTATTGCCTTCACGGTATCACTGACCAGCGTTATCGGTGTCGCAATATACCAATTTCTCAGCAATAACGGAAAGTGAGACGAAATAATGAAAAAGAGTTCCAAAGAAGTAATATTCTGTATAGTCAATGCAGGCTTTTCCGATATAGCTATGGACGCGGCAAGGGCCTGCGGAGCAAAAGGCGGTACGGTTATCAATGCAAGAGGCACCGCTACTCCCGAGGTTGAAAAACGATTCAATATCACCGTACAGCCCGAAAAAGAGATCATAATGTTGGTCGTGGACGTGTCAATTCGTAACAATATCCTTCACGCACTATATCAAAAGGTCGGTCTTAACACCGATGCACAGGGAATTGCCTATTCACTCCCCGTTGATAAGGCAGTGGGTCTTGCGGAAACCAAGGTTGAAGTTAAAGAACAATAAAACAAACTCAAAAAGTTACAAAGCTTTTGGTAGAGAAGTTTAACGCAACATTTGTATAGGTCAGCATTTCAGGCAACACACGATAATAAAAGGCAGAGATATATTGTTTTCTCTGCCTTTTTCTTGTAGATAACGTTTTATAATTGCCTTGATCCGTCATTACTTTCACCTCAATGATCCGGGTTTGAGCCGTTTAATCAGTCTTATTTCAAATTGTTCTTTAGATTCGTCCGTATAAATCAGCTTTTCTATCGTTTTAACGTTAATCATATAGGTTCCAACCGCACAAACAAGCTTCATTGCTTCTTCCTCATCAAATAACTCACATAATCTTAAAAAATTGATCATGCCAATGGAATTATCCCCCATAATACATCTCCTATAATTTGTTTATGTTTAAATAGTATCATATATAGCCTATTATGTCAAGAATTAAAGGCTATAATTAGTCCATAGATGTTATTAAAATCAGGGGGGATTTCTATGGACACACGAACAGCAGTAATACAAAGGATCTTAACCCTATGCGCCGAGAATCAGATCACTCTCAACAAATTGGCAGAGCAATCGGGCATGGCTACGTCAACACTTAAGAATATTCTTTACGGAAAAAGCAAGAATCCGGGTATTGTAACCATAAAAATATTGTGTGACGGTCTCGGAATATCACTTACCGATTTTTTTAACAGCAGTGAATTTTTCAATCTTGAACAAGAGATCAAATAAAACACCTACGATGATCGATGCGTGATTTATAAACCTTAATTTAATACAGTCCATCATCAAAATAGGCAGAGAATTTTTAAAATTCTCTGCCTATTATTTATTTTAGCAACCTCATTTTCGTAAGCAATACAGCCAGCTTTTTTCCCTTAGGAAGAAGCTCCACATCCTCTCTGCCCACGGCTTTTATCAGGAATATGGAAACGGCGTACACTATCATCGCGGCGAATATCGAAATGGCAAGAGATACCACGTTACCCAGATATCCGACGAGAAGCCCGTAACATCCTCCGGCAGTAAGCGCACACAATATAGCTGCAATAAGCGGACGTAACACGATTTTTATGAAGTTTGGTTTAAATCCTATATATTTACCTATAAAGAAGAAATTCATTGCAGATATTACAAAGCTGCTGATTATTGAAGAAAGGGGTGAGCCCTTAATATTCAATGCAGGGATACTTACAAGCGTGAAGGTAACGACGATCTTTGACACAGCTCCGGCAGCGACCGAAATGATCGGCTTTTTTTCAAGCTTATGCGACTGAAGTATGGCAGCGCTGACTTGTATCATGCTCATGAAGAAGACCGATACGGCAAGTATGCTTAGAAGCGGCCCCGCCTTATCTGCTGCGGTGGGATCGTTAAACAGCATGGTGATTATGGGCTTTGCAAGCACCGCTATTCCCAGAACACAGGGGAGTATCAAGATCACAGTTACTCTTAATGTACTGTACATAATGCTCTCTACCCTCTTTTTATCTCCGGAAGCTCTCGTTGAAGAGATAAGCGGAATAATTGATGCGGTTATAGGTGCTACAAGAGCAAGAATAATATTACTTATCGGCGTAGCACAGGTTTTATAGTTACCGATCATTTCCTTTACGGCATCCTCTGTATAGCCGATTCCCTGAAGACCTCTTGAAAGTATTATGCCGTCAAGCATAGTAGAGAAACTAAGCACAGAGCTTGAAAGCGTTATTGGAATAGCGATCATTATTAAGATCTTAACGATCCTGCCGGCACTTCTGACCTCAAGGCTGTTATCCTCAAGAGTACCGTATTCGGTATCAAAGGAAGACGGTCGGAAAAGAAGCTTTCTTATGATAAGGAACAGCGCTCCCGCCGCAACTCCGACGGTGAGACCCAGCGCCGCATAAGCGGCAACTATATGTATCGGCTCACCCTTGGAAACGGCATAATGAGCAAACAGCAGACCCAAAGCCATTTTTCCGATCGCTTCGATGACCTCTGATACCGCTGTGGGCACCATATTCTGATAGCCCTGAAAATATCCTCTCAAGGCGCTTGCAATACAGATAAAGAACAGCGTTGGTGCAACCGCCATAATGCAGTATGCACTTTTGTCTATCTTGTACGCATTCTCAAAGAGCGGCGCACCGAAGAACATCGCGCAGGTTCCGATAAATCCGACGATCACAAAGAGCAGCATTGCCACCCTGTATATCTTCTTTATTTCTTTTTTGTTTCCCTTTGCCCTGTCTTCAGATATCAGCATAGATACAGCCGTTGGCAGACCTACTGTGGAGACGGTGAAGAAAAATGCGTATATTTCATAAGCATTATTGTAATACGCCATACCACCGTCGGTTAAGATACCTCGAAGCGGTATCTTAAGTATCAATCCGACGATCTTAACAAAGAGGTTTGCCGCAGTGAGCGCAAATACGCCCGATATAAACCTAAAGCGGCCTTTCGTTTCTTTTGTACTCAATTTTTTACCCTTCAATACATTTTAATGCTGTTAATCGGCTTTGTTTATATATTCATACGTATATTTAGGCTCAAATATTCGTTTAATTTTTTCGCCCTTTTCGCCAACTATCTTGCTTACCGCACCCGCGCCCACAGCTTTTATGCTTTGAAGCTCCTCCATAATGAAAATATTATAAAGTCCCTCGTAGCCCTCTCGGGTAAATCCAACGTTTTCGAGATTTCCCTGAGCATTCTTCTGGCGGTACAGATAATATGGAAAATACGCGCTGTCTTTAAGCTTTTTCTGTGCGTAATCAACGCACGCGCCCGTAATTCCGCCGTTAAAGGAGTATATCCCCCTTTTATCTCCTTCGTCATGCGCCTCGGATGTAAAGGTTGCCGCCCTTTTTACGCAGTAGGTATGTACCGTAACGTTTTCGGGCTTAAGCTCTGCAATTTTATCCACAGTACTGCAGAAGCTCTCCCCTGTAGATGAAGGCAGTCCTGCTATGAGGTCGGTATTTATACTTCTTATTCCGCTTTCACGCGCGATTTCAAAGGCTTTATAAAACTGATCTACAGTATGACCTCTTCCTATAACACGCAGGACCTCATCATCGAGTATTTGAGGATTTATACTGGTCCTGTCGACGCCAAAGGAGGTCATAACGTCAAATTTTTCCTTTGTAACCGTATCAGGACGTCCTGCCTCCACGGTGAATTCCAAAATATTATGCCCCTTCACGCCCTCGGTTATGGTGGCAAGCAGCCTTTTGAGCTGCATTTCGTCTAGCACGGTAGGGGTTCCCCCGCCAACGTATACGCTTACGAGCCTCTGACCGCTTTCATTGATCTCTCGGCAGGCATTTTTTATATCCTCGCAAAGCTTGTCCATATACGCGGGAAGCGTCGAAAGGTATCTCGGTGTCGAAAACGACACAAAGGAGCAATACGCGCATCTCGTTGGACAGAATGGGATAGAAACGTAAAGCGAGCAGGTATTTTTACCAATCAGGGATCTGGCATACGCCTGTCTATCTACCACTTCTGCAAGAAGCTGCGCCTTATCGTGTCTTAAAAGATATTCTTCTTCGAGCTCGTTTACCGTCTGCTCCGAGGAGTATCCGCCATCTATAAGCTCTGCGGCAATTTTTGCAGGTCTGACCCCCGTCAAAATTCCCCAAGGAGAGCTTTCGCCCCGAAGAAGAGCGCCCGCCTTATGAAAGGCCTTGCCAACAGCAAGCTTCTTTGCTCTGTCGACGGTATAAGAAGCCGTATCGGAAACGCCTTCACCTACGTGTGATACGCCTTCCGATATTATTTTAACATGGGAACTGAAAATTCCGTCAGAACATTCCAGCTCGACCTCTGCCACATCCACACCGTCAGAACAGATCTCATTTTCGGGGAATTTTGCCCCCGGAAAATATATAAGGCAAAGATTTTGGCAGTAGGTACGGCTTATATCGCCCTTTATCCGCAGGATCATAATTATGCCTTCCGTTTCTTAAGCTCGTTCGTATCGAGAATTATCGTCACGGGACCGTCATTTAAGATCGACACCTTCATATCCGCGCCAAATTCTCCGGTAACTGTTCTTGCCCCCGACTCGTTTCTGATTTTATTAACAAAATATTCGTACAGCTCGTTTGCTCTTTCCGGAGCTTCGGCACCGAAATAATCGGGGCGGTTTCCGTGAACACAGTTTGCTAGCAGGGTGAAATTGGAGATCACCAGAAGCTCCCCGCCAACCTGATCGAGCGACAGATTCATCTTCCCGTTTTCATCGCAGAAAACTCTCATTTTTGCAATTTTTGCCGCAAGAACGTCGGCTTCGGCCTCGCTGTCCCCCTTGCCAACACCGAGAAGGACGAGAAATCCTTGCTTTATTTCGGATCTGACTACTCCGTCGATACTTACCGAAGCCTCGGCAACTCTTTGAATTATTGCTTTCACGTTGTATATCCTCTGCTTACATCCTCTACATTCTGAACGGAACGCAGACGCGAAATTATTGATTTAAAGTGATCAAGATTTTTACAGCTTACTGTAAGCTCAACAATCGTGCAATCCGAGCGGTTATGAGTTGCTATTCCGAGAAGCGCAACTCTCATATCAGCCAACGCCATGGTTATATCCGCAATTAGTCTTATATGCGGCTGTGCAGTAACTCTGATCTGTGCCTCAAATTCTCCACCCTGGGATGCGGTATTTTCCCAGCGCGCGTTTACCCAACGATTTATGTACGCGGGATTCTTAAGTCCCGAAACAACGTTGGGGCAGTCCTGCTTGTGTACCGATATTCCGTATCCCTTGGTGATAAAACCGATAACCGAATCGCCGGGAAGGGGATTACAGCACTTACTGAATTTGACAGAAAGTCCCTCCACTCCATCGACGATAACTCCTCCGCTGCTCTTTTTTCTCTTGACGGTCTGAACGTCCGAAACGTCCTGAATGATCGGTTCCTCAACCTTAACCACTCTTTCAAACTCGTCCTTTATCTTGGCGCCTATTTTGGATACGGTTATACCGCCGTATCCGATGGTATTATAAAGGTCCTCGATATCGTGTATTCCTATACGCTTTGCAACGTTTAGAAGGATCTCGTTTTTCTGTGCCTCAGTGCAAGCACGTCCGATACGCTTGAATTCGCGATCGATCTCGATGCGTCCGACGTTTATGTTTTCGGGACGCTGTTCCTTCTTGAAATACTGTCTTATCTTATTTCTCGCTTCACCCGTCTTGACTATCTTCATCCAGTCTCTGGACGGTCCGCGGGATGCGGATGAGGTTATAATTTCAACGATCTCTCCGTTTTGGGGGGCGCGATCTATAGGTACGATCATACCGTTGATCTTTGCACCGACCATCTTATTACCCACCGCCGAGTGAATTGCATATGCAAAGTCAACGACCGTTGCCCCTTGAGGCAGGGTAATGATATCTCCCTTGGGAGTGAAGACGAATACCTCGTCGTGCATTATATCTATCTTAAGTGCCTGAAGAAATTCCTCAGGGTCGCGGGTATCGTCCTCGGTCTCGATAAGCTTTGCTATCCAGGAAAGCTTACGGTCAATTTCCTCTTTAGAGTCCTCACCGCTCTTATATTTCCAGTGCGCCGCCACACCGTATTCTGCTATGCGGTGCATATCCCATGTTCTTATCTGAACCTCAAAGGGTATGGCATTTCTTCCCATTACCGTTGTGTGAAGAGAACGGTACATATTGGGCTTCGGAGTTGAGATATAGTCCTTGAATCTGCCCGGCACCATATTGAACATTTCATGTATCATACCGAGTACAACGTAACATTCCTCCTCGGTATTTACGATGACACGAAGAGCATAGAAGTCGAATATTTCCTCGAAGGATTTATTCTGCTGATACATTTTACGATAAATTGAGTAAACGCTCTTAACGCGCCCCTCAAGCGTAAACCCTATTCCCGCTTCAGTGAGCTTGTCGGAAACTCTTGTCCTTGCTTTTTCGATAAAGTCCCTGCTCTCACCGTAACGCTTCTCAATATCGTTTCTTATTTCCTGATAGCCGATGGGATCGAGATATTCAAGGGAACGATTTTCAAGCTCGTGCTTCATCCTCTGCATACCGAGACGGTGTGCAAGAGGCGCGAAAACATGCATGGTTTCAAGAGCTGTCGTTCTTCTCTTTTCGTCCTTTTTAACTCCGAGAGTACGCATATTGTGAAGACGGTCGCAAAGCTTGATGAATATTACTCTTACGTCCTTTGCCATCGCCAAGAACATTTTACGAAGGTCCTCGACGTGCTGCTCCTCCTTGTCGGAGAAGGGGATATTTACAAGCTTCGTAAGTCCGTCAACAAGAGCCGCAACGTCATCTCCGAATTCTTTTTTTATGGTTGGAATGTCGATGTCGTTTCCACAGTCCTCAACGGTATCGTGAAGAAGCGCGGCGCATATCGAGTCGGTATCAAGACCCAGTCCTGCCGCAATTTCGGCAACAGAGACGGGATGGCTGATATACGGCTCTCCGCTTACTCTGAACTGACCCTCGTGAAGATTTTTTGCAAGCTCATACGCCTTCATTATCTTCTCGGTGTCATAATGCTTGCCCGATCTTTCAAGGGAAGCAAGCAGAGTTTTTATTCCGTCATATTCGTTTTTTTCGGGTTCGTTAACTGTTTGTATAGACATGATTTTTCTAAATCCACCTTTGTTTCAACCTTTGGTACTGTAATGAAAAAGCTTTCCCTTCCTCGCTGTGAGGAATCTTCGTTTTTAAGTGTAATAACACCCGATTCGCTTAATATATCAAGGACAAGACGAAGCTTTACGTAGTTTATGCTTTTTCCGTCCTGAGAAATGCTGTTCAGCGCCTGAAGAAGAGATTTGATCCCAACCTTGCTGCCCCCCGAAGCAACGGTTCTTTTCAGATGAAGGTAAGCCGAAACGAAATCGGATCTTACGGGAATTGTATCCGATGTAATTTTGCCTCCGTTTAATGCGTTCTCATATTCGGCGTAGTTATTTACGTCCTCCTCCTTTTCATCGGCGGTAAGACGTATATCGCGAATGAGTATCTGCTCGCTTCGATTGCCCATATATTCATTGATATTAAGCCTGAATGCGATATCGACCCTGTTGGAATGATAGTGTCCGAGCTCCTCGGGTGAGGTCCCGAACATAAGTGCAGTCATTCGTTTTCCGTTTCCTTCGAGTATGATCTTGCTGTGCTTCCCCTGACTGAGCGGTATTATTTCCTCAACCTTAAGCCCAAAGCACGCAAAGGTAGGGGTGGGATTTCCCGTACCGCAGGGTTCAAGAAGCTCAAGCTCCGATGCCTGCGTAAGATTTATCTCAGACGGATACAGCTCACAGTCGATATCTATGCTTATCTCGGGCTCCGAGGTGCCGAGAGCACTAAGAGCGTACTCGTTAATCTTCCTTCTGAATGCGTCGAGATTTTCTTCCTTTACAGTAAGTCCCGCCGCAAGCTCGTGTCCGCCGTATTTTTCAAGCAGGGTGGAGCAATATGAAAGCGCCTCAACAAGATTTAGCCCCTTAATACTTCTTCCCGAGCCCTTGCCGATCCCGTCCTCAAGCGAAATTAAGATCGACGGCTTGCCGTATTTTTCGGTAACTCGCGAGGATACTATACCGATAACTCCGTGGTGCCAGCCTTCATTTTCAAGTACCATTACCGCGGAATTTTTCAGCTCAGGATCGGACTCAATTCGAGCTTTAAGCTCCTCTACGATCTTATTTTCCTCGTTCTGACGCTCTTTATTTATCTCATTAAGCTCCGACGCGATCTTTTCCGCCTCATATTCCGAATCGGTCAAGAACAGCTCAACAGCCTTCTCTGCCGAAGCAAGTCTTCCTGCGGCATTGATCTTCGGAGCAAGTGTGAAGCCTATTACCGTGGAGGTCATATTTCTCTTTTTTGAGCTCGTCTTTGAACCGTCGTTACTCTCAAGCAAAGCCTTTATTCCCGCACGTGTGCGCTTTTCCATCATAGAAAGTCCGATAGAAACTATGAGTCTATTCTCATCATACAGAGGCATTACGTCCGCAACGGTTCCAAGAGCAGTGAGATCTGCATATTCGCGGCAGATCCTGCTTAAAAAGCTTCCGTCGTTTATACCGTTTTCCCTGTCAATAGCACATTCAATGGCTGTTATGAGCTTAAATGCCACTCCTACACCCGCAAGGGACGAAAAAGGATACCTACTGTCGGGGCGCTTCGGATTTACGACCCCCACAGCCGAGGGAAGCTCCTCGCGACATTCGTGGTGGTCTGTAATTATCATATCACAGCCAAGATCCCTGCAATGTTCAGCCTCGGCAATAGCGGTAACTCCCGTATCAACGGTTATAATAAGAGTATTTCCATCACTTACGATACCGTCAAGCGCCTCGCGGTTAACACCGTAGCCCTCTGATGCTCGATTTGGAATATAATAGCTTACGTTCGCTCCCTTTGAGGAAAGATACAGATACAAAATGCTTACCGAAGTAACTCCGTCAACGTCGTAATCGCCGTATATTTTGATCTTCTCTCCGTTTTCTATTGCTTCTCTTATGCGTTTGACCGCTTTATCCATATCGGGAAGCAGGAAAGGATCGTGGAAAAGCTCGCTTTCAAGTCGGATAAACGCCGACGCTTCCTCAGGAGTTCTGTACCCTCTGCCATACAGAAGGCACGCGGTAGGAAAGCCTATACCGAGTGTATCTGCTATTAACTGTATTTTGCCGTCATCGTCAACGCGGCTTCCAATATTCCATATTTTTTCCTTCGGCATAGCATTTCCTCCTTTTTACTTACTTATTATTTTTTTACCGGCGAAAATCTTTTTATGATCTGCTCAGCAATTCTAATTCCGTCAACTGCTGCGGAGGTTATTCCACCGGCATATCCGGCACCTTCTCCGCCCGGGTAAACGTTAGGATGTCCCATGGCATTAAGCATCTCGTTCCTCATTACCCTTATAGGAGATGACGTTCTGCTCTCAACTCCCGTCATTACTCCATAGGGAGCCGAAAAGCCCTCGATCTTTCCATTAAAATCCCGTAAGCCCTTCTCAAGCATTGAATTTATACTTTTTGGGAAAAGCTTTCTCAGATCCGCTTCCTTAACCGCACCCTTACGGTATGTCGGAAGCACCTTGGACGGCGACGTTCCCCATTTGCCGTTCAGAAAATCTCCCACGGTCTGAATCGGGGCACAATATCCGCCTCCGCCAAGCTCAAAAGCCTTCCTTTCAAGTCGTCTTTGGAATTCGATCGGGTCGGAATCGGGTTCAACTGCAACAACAAGCGCAGAGTTTGAATTGACACCGTCTCTCTTATATCTCGACATTCCGTTTACAACAACGCCGCCCTCCTCAGAAGCCGCGGCAATTACCTCACCGCCCGGACACATACAGAATGTATATACACATTCCTTGCCCATACGCTTCGACAAAGCATATTCAGCCGCGCCGAGTCTCTCATCTCCTGCATAGCTACCGTAGATAGCCTTTTCAATATCACAGCGAAGATGCTCGATACGTACACCCACCGAAAACGGCTTAGGCTCGATGCAAAATCCCGCATCTCTTAAATAATATGCCGTATCTCTTGCACTGTGACCGAGCGCGAGAACAAGCTGAGAGCAAGGTATGTTTTCCCCGCCCGCAAATATGCTTACCGCATTTCCCGACGAGTCAAAATCTATTCTTTCAAGACGCGTATTATAATAGATGTCGCCACCGAGCTCCCTTATTCTGCGGTCGAGATTTGACACAACCGAAAGGAGCTTATCGGTTCCCACGTGGGGCTTTGCCTGTGTAAGTATTTCCTTTGGTGCGCCGAGCTCATAAAGGCGCTTTATTACGTAGCCTGTTCGTATATCGTTTATTCTTGTAACAAGCTTACCGTCGGAAAAGGTTCCTGCTCCGCCCGCGCCAAACTGTATGTTGCTTTCGGTATCGAGAACTCCCTCTCGGAAAAATATTCCGACTCTCTGCGCTCTCGTCATAACGTTGTCACCGCGTTCGATAACAATGGGTCTGTAGCCCGCCTCGGCTAAGATCAAGGCGCAGAACATTCCGCAAGGACCGAAACCGACAATAACGGGACGATGTTCGGAGGGTTCACTTCCCCTCTCGATATTATCCAGCGGATCGGCTTCAACAAGAATATCGCTGTCATAGGAGTTCAGTTCATTTTCGGTAAATTCTCGGTTAACCTCAAGCAGCACCGAATAAACAAAAGAGATTTTCCTATGCCTTACGTCTACCGAGCGTCTGAAAATGCTCTTACAAGCAATATCCTTTTTATCAAGTAACGGAGCAAGCCGTTTTGCAGCCTGCTCCATTACTTCCTTCTCGGACACCGAAATCGGTGTCCTTATATTTCTCACTATAATTTTCATATTTTGTCGGTATTTTCGGTTACCGTGACCTTGACCTCGTATGGCTTATCGGAATCGTATATTTCATATACCTTACCCGCGAAATCACCCTCAAAATCGAATGATACAGGAAGGGTTACATTACCTGCCATTCCGTAAAGGTCAACCGTTGCTCTGATATCCTCCGCCGTAATAGCATCGATCACATCGGATTTTCCGCGAAGCGTAACGTTTATCGGCTCAAATTCCGAGGAAGCAACACCGTTAACCGCCACGGGAACTACCGTAAACGTTTTTTCGGACATTCCCATAATGTCAACCGTAACAGACACGTTATAAACGTTATCACTGCTCGTTACGCCTGCAGGAAGACCGATTCCACAGCTGACCGCCACGTTATCCTTAAGAGTTTTTTCATCGATAACGCACTCGATGACCATATTGTTGACCCTCTCGGCTTCACCGTAAACCGTTATCTCGTTTCTGCTGAGAGTGACCCTGCAATCCTGTGGGGAAAGAAGTTCGTGCTTGAATTTTACCAAGATCGGAACTGTCATCTCCTTATAGATCGAAAGGGTTACCGTTGCGGTAGAGGATGAAAGTCTGACGTAGTCGCTTGATACTCTGTCTCCGTTCTGATCGAGTAATATGAGCTCTCCGCGGTAGCTTACGCTCTTTGAAATCAGCTGATTTCCCATATCAACGGGAAGCGAAGCGGACACGATCGAATCAATGATCTGCGCAGGACCCGATACAGAGACCGTGGGAATGCTTCCTACTCGGAGCTCGCAATCCTTTTCGTAGTTAAAGGAAACGAGGTTTACCTTCACGGGAATACTTTTTGTAATACTGTTATCAACGTAGACAACAACCGTGTTCACGCTGGATTTTTCAAACGTCACACCGCCCGGAATGTCGAAGAAAATTTCAAGCTCGTGTCTGCCTGCAACGGTATTTTCGGGAATAACCGCGTATGCACGGATATCCGAGTTATTTACCTTCCTTAAATCGTTCCTTTTACCCGAAAGAGTGATATCAACCGTAAGATCGTCTCCCGAAAGCAGAGAAAGCTCCGACGAGTTCTCGATCGTAACGGGGATCGACGTAAACTCCTTATCATAGATCACGGTATCAAGACTCGAAGCATAGTACCAAAGGAAAAACGCAAGCAGCAAGCATACGACCTTTGCGATAAAATCGACGGTTTTATTTCTGCGGACGGTAATATTACCCTCTCCTACGCCGTCGGCTTCGGGACGGAGATCGGTCTTTATTTCATTATCCATTTTTGCCGTCTCCCTTCTTGCCGTTGTGCTTCTGCGGAACTCTTATATGTGTCATGAGCTTTCCGACACCCTTTTTCTCATCGGAATCGGCAAATATGCTCTGGAGCTCTTTCTTTAACGTGCTGTGATTGAAGCCTCTGCGAAGCTGACCGTTCATTGCGATCGAAATAGTGCCGGTTTCCTCGGAAATTATGATAACAACGGCATCGCTTTCCTCGCTGATACCGATTCCCGCTCTGTGACGTGTACCGAGATCCTTGATTATTTCCTCGTTGCTTGACAAGGGGAGGAAGCATCCTGCCGCATAAACTCTCCAATCGCGTATAACCACCGCACCGTCGTGCAGAGGTGCTCCGTCGTGGAAGATATTTCGAAGAATGAATGAGCTGATGTCGGCATTTACCGTTACACCGCTTTTTATGATATCTCCAAGCTTTGTGGTTCTTTCAAGAACAATAAGCGCTCCCGTTCTTGATCTTGAAAGATTTGCAGCAGTTGTGCATATTTCGTTTATATAGAGAAGAACGCCTTGATTTTCGTCCTTATTCTCTCCTTTTTGAATCAGACCCTTTATCTCGGTACCGCCCATTTTCTCAAGTGCGGCTCTGAGTTCGGGCTGAAAAACAACGACCAGCGCAACAAATCCGACCTGGAAAAAGCTCGTCATAATAAATGACACCGCCTTAAGCCCAATGAGGCTTCCGAACAGCATAACCGCAACAAATACGGCAACACCTGCCGCAAGCTTGCCTGCTCTGCGGTCTCTGATAAAGGCGTAGACAAAATAAAGCATTACCGCTACTACGGCTATATCGAGCACGTCAAGAATGTTTATCGCTGATATTTGATTTACAAAGGATTCCCAGGAAAATACTCCCATAATTCTTCACCTTCCGAGACTTCTTCACATTTCGTATATTAATTATATAATATTATTAGATATACTTATACTTAATATCATTGTATCACACTTTAGTCAATATTGCAATCGCTATAATAAAAATTTTGCGGTATATTTCAAAAAATATTAGCGCAAAAATAAAACCCACACAGCATTATGTGTGGGTTTAAAGCTCTTCGATTTTATCGGGGAGACCGCTGCTATCGAGTGCACATACCGTAATATTTAACGGAGGAAGCGGAAAATGACGAAACTTGATTTTTTCCGAGTCGGTTTCATCAAAAAAACCGCCTCCGAAAAGCTTTCCCCTGCTCTCCCTTTCGGTCCAACGTATCAGAGCGTCTGCCGCCGAAGCACCGTCAAGGAAGCGATTGCGTATTCTTTCTGATATTTCCCGTCCGCCTTCAATATCGACCCCGCATGGCTCGTCTCCTATTGCCACAACGGCGTATCCGCCTCCGTGGGAGATACTGAAAAAAGTATTCGGTGCATCCGGAAAAAACGGTTTCCCGTCACTTGTTTTTTCAACCCTGCCCGTCTTCAAACCCATATAATCAGCGGCGGCATAGAGAAGCTCATATGCCGCCGTGTGTTCTTCATTATGGGTATTTCCGCAGGGCTTTATAAATAGCCTTATCAACGGATAACTCTGATTCTGATGGTCTCGTCGAGGGCAGAGAGCTTTTCTACCGATGCATCGGAAACATGTCCGACAGTTTCAACGATGGTATAAGCATAATTGCCGCGGCTTCTGTTGATCATGTTCTCGATATTGATGTTCTCTTCTGCTACTGCTGTTGAGATCTTGGAAAGCACACCGGGAGTGTTTCTGTGCATGATGCAGATACGCTCGTCACCGCTGTGAGGAAGCTCAACGTTAGGGAAGTTTACGGAGTTCTTGATGTTACCCTTTTCGAGGTACTCAATGATCTCCTTTGCCGCCATAACAGCACACTTGTCCTCGCTCTCCTCAGTGGATGCACCAAGGTGAGGAATGCAGACGATCTTATCGGAAACGCCGATGAGCTCGTCGGTGATGAAGTCGGTAACGTAAGCGGATACCTTGCCGGACTTAACTGCCTCGATCATTGCAGCGGAGTCAACAAGCTCTGCTCTTGCGAGGTTGATTATCTTAACGCCGTCCTTCATCTTTGCAATGGTATCGGCATTGATCATATGAGTGGTATCCTTGGTTGCGGGAACGTGGAGTGTGATGTAGTCGCAGGTCTGGAATATTTCATCGTAGCTTGCAGCCTTCTCGATTGAGCGGGAAAGTCCCCAAGCTGCCTCAACGGTGATGAAGGGGTCGCAACCGTAAACCTTCATTCCAAGGCTCTTTGCTGCGTTTGCAACGAGACCGCCTATAGCTCCGAGGCCGATTACGCCGAGGCTCTTACCCTCGATCTCACAGCCCGCAAACTTTGCCTTTTCCTTCTCGGCAAGAGCGGCAACGCCTGTCTCGCCCTGATGAGCCTTTGCCCAATCGATTCCGCCCACAACGTTACGGGAAGCGAGAAGAAGTGCGCAGATTGCAAGCTCCTTAACGCCGTTTGCATTTGCACCGGGGGTGTTGAATACTACGATTCCTTCCTCAGCACATCTGTCAACAGGGATGTTGTTTACACCTGCGCCCGCACGGCCGATGGCAACGAGCTCGGGGTTAAAGGTCATATCATGCATTTTTGCGGAACGCACGAGAATTGCATCGGGATTTGCGCAATCGTCACTTACGTTATACTTTGCGGTATCAAAATTGTCGGTACCGATCTTTGCTATTTTATTAAGACACTTAATATTATACATTTTTACACCTTTCCGGATGTGGGGCTCCGCCCCATACCCCGCTTAAAAACTTCTTGAAAGAAGTTTTTAAGGATTTCAAGAACTTTGAATGGCGAAAACTCCGTTTTCGCAGGAAAATATTTTTAATAATTCCACCGAAAGCGTCAGCTTTCGGCAGATAAAGGTTTTAGGAAGTCTTGAAACCTTTTTTCAAAAAGGTTTCAAGTGGGATTCTTAAGGGCGGAGCCCTTAAGCCTTAGGATTGTTAGCGGCGAAATCCTTCATGAACTCAACGAGCTTCTCAACGCCCTCGATAGGCATAGCGTTGTAGATAGATGCTCTCATTCCGCCTACAGAACGGTGACCCTTGATGTTCTTGAAGCCTGCTTTGCCTGCCTCGGAAGCAAACTTCTTGTCGAGGTCGGGGTTGCCGGTAACAAAGGTAACGTTCATCATGGAACGGGAATCCTTCTCAACGGGAGCAACATAGTAGGACTGAGAATCAAGGTAATCGTAGAGGGTAGCAGCCTTCTTTACGTTGTACTCCTTCATTGCCTCAAGTCCGCCCATATCGAGAAGGTACTTGAATACAAGACCTGCAACGTAGATGGGGTAGCAAGGAGGAGTATTGTACATAGAATCGTTGTCAGCCATAAGCTTCCAATCGAACATTGCGGGAGTGTCGGGACGGCACTTTCCGAGAAGGTCCTCACGAACGATTACGATGGTGAGACCTGCGGGAGCAACGTTCTTCTGAGCACCTGCGTAGATAACACCGAACTTGGTTACGTCGACGGGCTCGGAGAGGATGCAGGAGGACATATCAGCTACGAGAGGAATGTCACCGGTGTCGGGAATGTAGTTGTACTTAGTACCGTAGATAGTATTATTGAAGCAAACGTGTACGTAATCTGCATCGGGACGGAAATCCTCGCGGGAGGTCTGAGGAACGTATGTGTTATTCTTATCCTCGGAGGAAGCCACGATTCTGATATCACCGTACTTTTTAGCCTCTGCAGCCGCCTTCTTGGAGAACATACCGGAAACGATGTAGTCTGCCTTGCCGGAGCCTGTGAGAAGGTTGTAGCAAACAGAAGCAAACTGAGTGGAAGCTCCGCCCTGGAGGAAGAGCACCTTATAGTTATCGGGAATATTCATAAGGGTACGGAGGTCGGCCTCTGCTGCCTGAATGATTGCTTCGTAATCGGGAGAGCGGTGGCTCATCTCCATTACCGACATTCCGCTTTCGCCATAGCAGATAAGCTCGCGCTGTGCCTGCTCAAGCACGGGAAGGGGAAGCATCGAAGGGCCCGCTGAAAAGTTATAAACTCTGTTCATAATGATATCCTATCTCCGACTTACATAGATTGCCCGCTCCTCCGTCGGCCGAGGAGGGCTTTGGCTCTGCATTGCATTATATGCAGGGAGCTTAATTCATTAAAATCATATTCATTATACTCTCGTATGTATAATTAGTCAATAGTTTTGAAAAAATATTTTGTTGCTTTACAACGCTAAAGCACTTATCTGCCCATACAGAGAACCATAATTGCCTTCTGAGCGTGCAAACGGTTCTCCGCTTCGTCGAAGATCTCGTTTGCATGGGCTTCAAACACCTCGGCAGTTATCTCCTCTTCTCTGTGTGCGGGGAGGCAATGCATTACCATTGCGCCTGTATTTGCGGCAGCCATTACCGAGGAATTTATCTGATAATTTTTGAAAATTTCCTTGCGCTTTGCCGCCTCGTCCTCCTGTCCCATAGACGCCCATACGTCTGTATATACCGCGTCGGCACCGGATGCCGCCTCGAGTATATTTTCGGTGCAGGTAAACTTTCCGTTTTCACGTGCCCACTTCATTATATCTGCATCGGGCTCATAGCCCTTAGGACAAGCAACAGCAACCTCCATGCCTGTCTTGATACCGCCGACGATAAGAGAGTTTGCCATATTGTTACCGTCGCCGATGTAGGTCAGCTTCTTGCCCGAAAGCTCGCCTTTATGCTCGCGGATCGTCTGAAGGTCAGCCATTACCTGACAGGGGTGGCAGTAGTCGGTAAGACCGTTGATTATCGGTATCGAGCCATACTTTGCAAGATCCTCGACCTCCTTCTGAGCGAAGGTACGGATCATAATTCCGTCGAGGTAACGGGAAAGTACTCTTGCTGTATCCTCAACGGGTTCGCCTCTGCCTATCTGAAGATCGCGGGATGAAAGGAAAAGTCCTGTTCCGCCCAGGTCATGAATACCGACCTCGAAGGATACTCTTGTACGTGTGGATGATTTTGAGAATATCATTCCGAGAGTCTGTCCCTCAAGCAGACGGTGGGGTATGCCGTGTTTTCTTTCGTACTTGAGCTTATCAGCCAAGTCCAGTGCTTCATAGATTTCTTCGGTGCTCCAATCGGAGAGCTTAAGAAAATGTTTCATAGTATTTCATGAGGAAAACTTTTTGGAAAAAGATTTTCCTCAAACTCCTTTCAAAAACTTTTAACGTGGGACTTATTTAAGTGCCTCTTCGATATATTTTACCTGTCTTTCGTACGACTCCTTACCGCAGCCGCCGAGAGAATTACGCTTAAGAACGCAGGTTTCAAGGGAAATTGCCGAATAAAGATCGTTTTCGAACAGCTCGTCTGCCTTTTTGTATTCATCCAAAGGAAGCTCATCAAGGACCGTGCCAAGCTCGGTACATTTTCTTACCAGCTGACCTACGGTCTTATACGCCGAGCGGAAGGGGCGCCCTTTACCTACGAGGTAGTCCGCAAGATCCGTGGCGTTAATAAAGCCCTTCTGAGCAGCCTTATACATATTTTCGGGAATAGGCTTCATGGTTGCGATCATTGGTGCAAAGACCTTAAGGCAGTTTTTAACGGTTTCGGTGGCATCAAAGATCGACTCCTTATCCTCCTGCATATCCTTGTTATATGCAAGCGGAAGACCTTTAAGAACGGTAAGAGTGCCTATAAGATCGCCGTAAACACGGCCCGTTTTTCCTCTGACAAGCTCTGCCATGTCGGGATTTTTCTTCTGCGGCATGATCGATGAGCCCGTTGTATACGCATCGTCGAGGGCAACAAATCTGAACTCCCAGCTCGACCAGAGTATCACCTCTTCCGAAAAACGCGAAAGATGAGTCATAATAAGCGAGCATACCGAAAGAAGCTCAACACAGAAATCACGATCGGAAACTCCGTCTATACTGTTTTCGCAAATGCCGTCAAATCCCAGCTTTTCTGCGGCATAAAGACGGTCTGTATTGTATGTTGTTCCTGCAAGAGCACATGAGCCGAGAGGAGAATAATTCATTCTTGCACGGCAATCGGAAAGTCTGGAAAGATCGCGGCTGAACATCATCGCATATGCAAGAAGATGATGCGCAAAGGTTATCGGCTGCGCTCTTTGAAGGTGCGTGTATCCCGGCATTATCATATCTTTACCGCTTTCAGCCTGGGAAAGTATCGCCTTTACCAGCTCCTTTATAAGAACGGATATTTCGTCGATCTCATCACGCAAATACAGGCGAAGATCAAGGGCTACCTGATCGTTTCTGCTTCTTGCCGTGTGAAGCTTCTTGCCTACGTCGCCTATACGCTTTGTAAGCTCTGCCTCAACGAACATATGAATATCCTCAGCTGTCATATCGAAGGTCAGAGCACCTGAATTAAGATCATCCAGAATAGACGAAAGACCGTCTGTGATCATATCGCATTCGGAATCAGCTATTATCCCCTGTCTTGCAAGCATAGATGCATGAGCGATAGAGCCTGTAATATCCTGCTTGTACATCTTGTGGTCAAAGGATATTGATGAATTAAAATCGTCGGCTATAACGGACGTGTTCGCCGCCGTTACGCCTTCCCACATTTTTGCCATAATTCTCCTTTCGGGACTCCGCCCCGAAGCCCCGCAAGAAAACTTTTTTCAAAAAGTTTTCTTGACTTTCAAAAACTTTTGATAAGCGAAAAACTGTGTTTTTCGCGTGATTTCCATAAATACAATTCGCCGAAAACGGTAGTTTTCGGCAGTTTAAAAATGTTTTGTGCAGACATTTATACAAATGTCTGCGTCACTTCCCTGCGGGAAGTGCGGAGTGCGGGAAACTTTTTTTAAAAAGTTTCCCGCGTATTCCCGTTACTTCTTATTTTTTGCGTCAACCTGAGCCTGAACCTTTACGGGAAGACCGAAGAGATTGATAAAGCCGGTAGCATCCTTCTGGTCGTATACGTGGTCCTCGCCGAAGGTTGCGATCTCCTCGGAATAGAGTGACCAATCAGACCAAGCGCCTGCCTTGATGATATTACCTTTATAGAGCTTAACTCTTACCTTACCGGTAACGTGCTCCTGAGTCTTATCAACGAATGCGGAAAGCGCCTCGCGGAGAGGAGTGAACCACTGTCCGTTGTAAACGAGATCTGCAAAGGTTACGGAAAGCTCCTGCTTCTTATGCGCGGTCATCTTATCGAGGCAAAGAGTCTCGAGGTAGTTGTGAGCGAAGTAGAGGATCTCTCCACCGGGGGTTTCGTATACGCCGCGGCACTTCATACCTACAAGACGGTTCTCAACGATATCGAGAAGTCCTATACCGTTCTTACCGCCGAGCTCGTTGAGCTTGAGAATGATGTTCTTTGCAGACATCTTTTCTGCGTCGATGGCTACCGGAACGCCCTGCTCGAACTCGAGAGTTACATATGTGGGCTCATCGGGAGCCTTTTCGGGACATACACCCATCTCAAGGAATCCTTCCTTAGAGTAGAGAGGCTCGTTGCCTGCATCCTCAAGATCCATTCCCTCGTGAGAAAGGTGCCAGAGGTTCTTATCCTTTGAGTAATTGGTTTCGCGGTTAATCTTGAGGGGAACGTTGTGCGCCTCTGCATAGTCTATCTCTTCCTCGCGGGACTTGATATCCCATTCACGCCAAGGAGCGATGATGTGCATATCGGGGCAGAAATGCTTTAAAGTAAGCTCGAAACGAACCTGGTCGTTACCCTTACCGGTACAGCCGTGACAGATCGCATCTGCATTTTCCTTGATCGCGATCTCAGCCAGACCCTTTGCAATGCAGGGACGTGCATGAGATGTTCCGAGGAGGTATTCCTCGTACTTTGCGCCCGCCTTAACGCAGGGGATGATGTAGTTATCAACATAATCGTCGGTAAGATCGAGAACGTAGAGCTTGGAAGCACCGGTCTTGATGGCCTTCTCTTCAAGTCCTTCAAGCTCGTCTGCCTGACCTACGTTACCGGAAACTGCGATTACCTCACAGTTGTTATAATTTTCCTTAAGCCACGGAATAATAATAGATGTGTCAAGTCCTCCGGAATATGCGAGAACTACCTTTTTGATGTCTTTCTTTTCCATAATGAGTATATCCTTTCATCCGATATTCATCGATTTTATACTTTTGCATAATTATACAACTGTCTTGCATAAAAATCAAGGGGTTTTTTGAAAGTTTTTTTATTTTTATCAGTTTTCACATCACTGCATTTACAATACGCAATATTTTGTGCAACTTTCAAAACTTTAAAAGCACCGCGGCAGCGGTGCTTTTAGATTTCAGACTAAATATTCGCCGTCGGGCACTTTGCTTCAAGCTTCCATTGAGCTAAACAGCTCAGCAAGATAGCTTATAACGGGATCGGACATGATCTTTTCCTGAAGCTCAACGAGGTCTGCCTCGGTGAGATCGGTAATGAGATCGTAGTCGCTGGGGAAAGCGGGCATTTCGCCGTTAAGTGTGGTCTTCATGGTAAGCCCAAGCTTGATCTCCATGTCGCCAACAACAACGGTATCAACAGAAACCATGCCTTCGGCCTCAACTACCTTACCCTTGATCTCAATAACCCCAATAGTTTCCACCGAATTGAGAACAAACATTCCGAGGATATCTCCGTCAACACGAAGAGTGTAGTTGCCTTCGGCATCGGTTTCAACGGATAACACCTCAAATGACTCAGCGCCCAGACCCGAAACGATAAGAGCGGTCTTGGTAACGTCGCCGGTTGTCACGGTCTTGATATTCATTTGAACTTCAAAGTTCTCTTCGCCCATATCCATTTTGAGCGCAAGCTTGATGTTGTTTTCATCGGTTCCGTCGAAGCTGAAGGAAACCTCATATCCTTCAACGTCTGCGTAAAGTTTGAGGGCCTTGAGATTATACTGCTTATCTGCAACAACGGTCATTCCGATTTCGGCATCATACTCGCTGATCATGGCAAAGAGCTGCTCGAGCACATCGTCGCTCTCAAAAATTGAATCGTATCCTGCAATGATAGCCTGATATTCGTCGGGAGCAACAGTCTTTGCGATGTCCTCAACAAACTTGCGGAGCTCTCTGTCTCTCTTAAGTGTGTTGTAAACATCCTTGATAGCCTTCTTTGCGCTGTCGCCGTTAAACTTCACGTTAACGGTGATATCGGAGGATACCTTAACGCTCTGTTCAGCCGCGTTATCGATAGAATCGGCTAACACCTGAACGTACTTGGCAACAAACTTCTCTATCTTTTCTCCGTTTTCCGCAAGCAAGTCGCCCATAGCACCGGAACCGGAAAGAAGTCCGCCAAGACCAATGCTTGCGCCGCCTTCAAATGCGTTATCTGCGTAGGGTGCAGCGCCACCGAGCTGCTCAAGAAGAACCTGAAGTTCAGAAAGAGACATACCGAGCGCTTTATCGCCGAGAACGTTTGACTTGATCGCAACGCTCTCACCCGAATAGAACAGCATAACGTTTGTATTTTGTCCGCCTGCAACCGCACCAAGATCAAGAACGGTTCCGGATTTGCCTGTGTAAACGCTAAAGGAAACGTTCTCAAATCCGCTTTCGGGTCCAAGAAATACAGAAGGATTGAAGGAAATATCCTCACGAATAACGTCGTATTCGATAGTCTCTGTATTTCCTACGTCAAATATCTTTTCAAGATAGTCACTTGCGGTAGACTTCTTTTTGCTGGAGCATGATGCAAACGATGCAGCAATCATTACAACCGCAAGCACAAGCGAAAGAAATTTTACAGTGGTTTTCATTTTCATTTTCCTTTCAAAACTAATTTGCTTTAATATTTTTGCATACATTGTCTTAATGATAGCACATTACAGTTATGTTGTCAACCGATTAAGACAAATTTCGTCATACCAAAAGTTGCATTATACACATTGTATCTTGTTGACAGATAGAAGAATAGGTGTTATAATTATTTAGTTATTAACAAAGATTAGGACGTGTAATTTATGAAGAAAATAATTGCCCTTTTACTCATCATCTGCTCCATAACCATGCTTTTTTCCTGCGGAGGTGAAGAAAAAGACCCAATTATAACCACCCTCCCCCCCATCGATACGACCGCATTTCCCGATGAAGACGTAGCCTCTACTCTTGAGACCGATCTATTCGGAGTAAACATCTATGAATCCTATTCCGAGATCGCGGTTTATTACGGCAAGGATGCAACCGAGGTTGTTATCCCCGAGTCATTTCTCGGAGTTCCCGTAAAAAAGATTGCCGAATACGCCTTTCACGGAAATGAGAAGCTCGAAAAGGTCACACTTCCCTCCGCTCTTATCGAAATAGACCGATTTGCTTTCGAGGAATGTGCCGCACTTAAAGAGGTCGTAGCTAACGAAGGTCTTGAAATAATCAATCAGGCAGCATTCCGCAATTCTTCGCTTGAAAAGATAAATCTCCCCTCCACACTCATCATAATCGGTAAGCAGGCGTTCTACAAAACCAAGATAACGTCCCTTATAGTCCCCGACGGTGTTACGAGCATACAGTCGTACTCCTTCTACGGCTGTACGGCTCTCAATACAGTTGTTTTCGGAAAAAGAGTAAATCATATCGATGAAAGCGCGTTCTATAACTGCTCATCGATCACCGAGATCGTGATTCCCGAAACGATCAGCAGACTTGGAGACTATTCCTTCCGCGGATGCACCTCTCTCAAAAAAGTGTTTGTTCCAAAGGCAACCTTTTTGGGAGAAAACACCTTCTACGGCTGCAACGACCTTACCTTATACGTACCCAAAAAGGCAAGATGCATCGCCGCTGCAAAGACCTACGGCTACAATTACGTTATATGCGCTTCGGCCGAAGAGATGATCGGAGGCAACTGATGTCTGAAATTAAAAGACCCGAGCTTCTTCTCCCCGCAGGTAATCCCGAAAAGCTCCGTGCAGCTCTGCGATTCGGAGCAGATGCGGTTTATCTTGCCGCAAAACGCTTCGGAATGAGAGAAGCGGCAGACAATTTTCATATCGATGAAATGCACGAAGGAGCATCCCTTGCTCATGAATGCGGTGCAAAGGCGTATCTTACGGTAAACGTGATGCCCCACGGATATGAATATCCCGAGCTCCGTGCCTTTCTTGACGTGGTTCAGCATACGGGCATAGATGCCATCATTGCTGCCGACCTCGGCGTTATCGCCCTCATACGCGAGATCCTCCCTGATATGCCTATTCACGCATCCACCCAAACAAGCATCGTTTCCGCCGCAGCTGCAGAGCAGTACCTGCGACTCGGTTGTCAGAGAGTCGTTCTCGCAAGAGAGCTGACGATGAACGAGATCAAGGCAATACGTCGCGACACCTCAAAGGAGCTTGAGCTCGAGGCATTCATTCACGGCTCCATGTGCGTTTCCTACAGCGGAAGATGTCTGCTTTCAAATCATTTCACAGGACGCGACGCAAATCGCGGTCAGTGTGCCCAGCCTTGCCGTTGGAACTACGGAATATATGAGATAGCCGAGGAAAAACGGCTTAACGAGCCCCTTCCCATCGAGCAGACCGAACGCGGCACCTTCATTATGTCCAGCCGCGATACCTGTATGATAGAGCATATTCCCGAATTAATGGAAAGCGGTATCGATTCCTTTAAGATCGAGGGCAGAATGAAGAGCGCCTACTATACCGCAGTCTGTGCCAACACCTACCGCATGGCGATCGACAAGTATCTGTCCGATCCCGAAGGCTACGTTTACGACCCGGAATGGATGGCAGAGCTTGAAAGCGTAAGCCACCGCGAATACGCGACGGGCTATTATTTTTCCGACTGTATGGAAAATGCAAATACCGTTACCCAAAACGGTTATATAAGAGAAAAAGCATACGTCGGCGTTGTTTCAGCATACGATAAGACAACGGGAAGAGCTGAAATAATCCAAAGAAACAAGCTGACCGCAGGCGAGAGCGTTGAAATGATTTCTCCCGGTAAGGTCGGCCGCTCCTTCGTGGCGGAAAATCTCAAAAATGAAAAGGGCGAGGATATCGATTGCGCTCCCCATCCCTTGATGAAATTTACTCTCGACGTACCGTTTGAGGTCGAAGCTGGAGATATTTTGAGAAGATAAGCGGGCTCCGAAAGGATATGCGGGCCCCGCCCTGCACCCGCAAGGGACTTTTTGAAAAAGTCCCTTGACCTCAAAAACTTTGACAAGGCGGGAATGGAATTCCCGCGAGGGATTTGCATTAATATTTTGCTGATCCATTTTCCAAAGTTTTTGGAATCCAAAACCTTTTTTCAAAAATGAGTTAGCTCGAGTAACCTGTTTCAATGTGCGGAAACGGAGTTTACGCGGCTATTTGCTTAAATGTTTCGTTAAACTCATTTCCAAAGTTTTTGGAATCCAAAACCTTTTTTCAAAAATGAGTTAGCTTGAGTAGCCTGTTTCAATGTGCGGAAACGGAGTTTACGCGGCTATTTGCTTAAATGTTTCGTTAAACTCATTTCCAAAGTTTTTGGAATCCAAAACCTTTTTACAAAAAGGTTTTGGTCGACGAAGGCAAAAAAGAAGTCCAAAGAAATTTATTTTGAAAGGGCTTCTTTTTTTGAGGCTTGGTGACGATATGAAGATAACTGTATTATGCGGCGGTAACAGTCCCGAAAGAGAGGTATCGCTCAGATCGGGAATAATGGTGGCAAACGCCCTCCGCCTGAGCGGTCACGAGGTCAATTGCGTCGACGTACTTACGGGCATGACCCCGCCGTTTAAGAAAACACACCCCATTTCACAATTTTCCCCAATTCACGAAAGCGTTATTCCGTTATGTCTTGACTGTGATAAGGTTTTTCTCGCCCTTCACGGCGGGATCGGTGAAAACGGTCAGCTACAAGCGTTTCTTGACTGTCTTGGAGTATCATATACAGGCTCGTCATACGTTCCGAGCCTTCTTTGTATGGATAAGGCGCTTACAAGAACGATTCTTTTCTCTTTCGGAGTTCCGATCCCGAGGGGAAAAACCGTCACAAAAGCCGAAGATCATAATTGGAATGAATTTCCCTGCTGTGTTAAGCCCGCGGACGCCGGATCATCGATCGGGATTTCCTTTGCGGAGGATGAAAAGTCGCTAAAAAACGCGCTCGACACCGCATTTTCGGTCTGCGACCGCGTTATAGTGGAGGAAAAGCTTGTCGGACGGGAGCTGACTGTTGGAATGTTGGACAGCAAGACCCTTCCGATAGTGGAAATTATCCCCAAAACCGAGTTTTATAACTATGAAAGCAAATACGATCCCGCACTGGTCACCGAAATTTGTCCAGCCCGTCTCACCGAAGAGGAGAAGAGCGCGGTAAACGAAGTCGCACTCCGAGCGGCATCGGCTCTGCTTGTAGATTCCTACTGCCGTGTAGATATTATTCTTTCAGATGGAGTGCCATACTGTCTTGAAATAAACACTCTACCGGGCATGACGGAAACCTCCCTCCTCCCCCTCGCCGCAAAAGCCAACGGCATAAGCTTTCCACAGCTTTGTGAGAAAATATTAAAGCAATAAGCAAAAACGCTTGGCAACATGACCTGCCAAGCGTTTTATTTTAATCAAATATTCCCGTTGAAAGATATCTTTCTCCGCTGTCGGGAAGCAGTGCAACTATCTTTTTGCCCTCATTTTCTGCCCTTTGAGCAAGAACTCTTGCGGCGTAAAGCGCCGCGCCTGAGCTTATACCCGTAAGATATCCCTCTTTTCTCGCAAGCTCCTTTGCATAGGCAAAGGCGTCGTTTTCGGTTACCGTTACGATCTCGTCACACACCGATGCGTCGTAATTATCGGGGATAAAATTCGCACCGATGCCCTGAAGCCCGTGGGGTCCTGCCATGCCCTCCGAAATAAGCGGAGATGACGCGGGTTCAACGCCGACTATCCTTACGTTCGGATTTTTTTCCTTAAGATATCTTCCTATACCGCTGAGCGTTCCGCCCGTACCGATTCCCGCAACGAAAATATCGATATTTCCATCCATATCAGCCCATATTTCAGGCGCGGTTGTGAGATAATGCGCCTCGGGATTCGCGGGATTGTCAAACTGTCCTGCAATAAACGCGCCGTCATACTCTTTTGCAAGCTCGTTTGCCTTTTCGATCGAGCCTTTCATTCCGAGAGCGCCTTCCGTCAGCACGATCTCAGCACCGTACGCCGAAAGAAGCCTTCTTCTCTCCACGCTCATGGTGTCGGGCATGGTAAGGATCACCTTATAGCCCTTTGCGGCGCCGATTGCGGCAAGCCCTATTCCCGTATTACCGCTCGTCGGCTCGATTATGACCGATCCTGCTTTAAGCGCGCCGCGTTTTTCGGCGTCCTCTATCATAGAAAGCGCCGCTCTGTCCTTGGTGCTTCCCGCAGGATTGAAATATTCAAGCTTTGCGTATATTTCGGCATCGGGAAAAAGGCGGTTTAAACGCGCAAGCGGCGTTCTGCCGATGAGATCTGCTATGTTTCTTGCTATCATAAAGCACCTCCGAGGTTTTATAGCATAATTATATCATAGATATCATTTAATTTCAAGAGCGGAAATAATTCAACCGCAACAGCCCTATCAATCATTCTCCGTTACAAGCATATACTGTGACGAGGAGATATGCTCCTCAAATAAAACGGAGGAATTTTAAATGGCAACTTTTTACAATCAGGCTACGCTCACCTACCGAGGCGGAGCCGTAAACTCAAACATCGTAACCGCCGAGCTCATTGAAGCTCTGACGGTAAGTAAAACTTCCCTTCTTGAAACCTACGGAAGCGGGGAGAGAATGACCTACGTTATCGGTATCGTCAATTCGTCCGATACCCCCATTTCCACCCTCACCCTGACCGACGATCTCGGTGCGTACCCCTTCGGCACGGGTACTGTTTATCCTCTGACCTACGTTGACGGGACGGTAAAGGCATTCATTAACGGCGTTCCTGCCGCTGCGCCCACCGTTACAGACACCGAGCCCCTAACTCTCACAGGCATTTCTGTCCCCGCAAACGGTGACACAGTTGTGGTTTATTCAGCCGACGTGACTGCATTCGCGCCTCCTGCACCCGACGGAAGCATCGTTAATACAGTTGCCGTAAACGGCGCAGGCGCTCCTGTAAGTGCGACAGAAACCATCAACGCGCGCTCCGGTTCGTCTCTTACGATCACAAAGAGCATCGAACCTCAGTCGGTGGTCGGTGAAGGCCCTCTGACCTACACCTTTGTGATTCAAAATCTCGGAAACGAGGAGGCGGGAGAAGATGAAAACATCGTTTTAAGCGACGTTTTCGACCCTATTCTCGACATTACCGCAGTTACCCTTGACGGCACACCTCTAACTGAAGGCACCGATTACACCTACGATGAAGCAACAGGCACGTTTGCGACCGTTGCGGGCAGGATAACCGTCCCCGCCGCGACCTACGAGCAAGACCCCATAACCGGCGGCTACAACGTAGTTCCAGGATCTGTAACTCTGACTGTTACAGGAACGATTTAACAAAAAAGCAGAGGGCACGTTATGATATGCTCCCAAAAGTCAGACACTTTTGGAGGTGCATATCATTACCCTCTGTTTTTCTATTTTCGTAATCGGCACCGACCGCAAACACGGTGAAGCCCATATCGCTGCAGGTTCTGAGCGCAGCATACTACAGGATCGGAGATAAATCAATATAAATTTGAGTAAAAAACAAAAAAAATCGCTCTTTCGAGCGAGTTTTCCATAAGAGTCTATCCGATCATATTGCTTTCAACATAAGCAACAACATCGCTTACGGTGATAAGATCCTCAATATCTTCATCGGGCACCGAGAAACCAAAGGATTCCTCCATAGCCATAAGCATTTCAACAACGTCGAGGGAGTCTGCACCGAGGTCTTCCATTATCTTGGTGTTGCCGTCAATCATATCGGGATCGATCTGAAGCTGATTTGCAAGGATTTCAATAATCTTATCGTACATACGGTTCGTTCCGTCACCTTTCTCTTCCTTTCGGGAATAATTGTCGAAAAATCATCTTTAACAAAACCGCAGTATATTATACCACATTCATATAAAAATGCAAGACCATTTTACCTTTTTCCTCAAAAACCGCACTCTAAACGAATTTTTTGCACCGCAAAGCCAAGTTTTCTGCAAATTTTGACAAATAAATTCCCATTTCCCCTCGCATAAATAAAAAAAGTGTTGTTTTTTTTCTCAATATGTTGTACAATATAGAGTAACAAATACTCGGAGGTTAGCTATGAGCTCAGCAGATATTGCATTTATTCGCACTTGCCGTGACATTCTTGAAAACGGTACACTTGTAACGGATGAAAAGGTGCGTCCGAAATGGGATGACGGCACCCCCGCATACACTAAAAAGCTTTTCGGTGTTGTTAACCGCTATGATCTGAGCGAGGATTTTCCCCTCATCACCCTTCGCCCCATTTCCCTGCGCTCCGCAGTTGACGAAATACTTTGGATATGGCAGAAGAAATCCAACAATATAAAGGACCTCGGCTCTCACATCTGGGACGCTTGGGCTGATGAAAACGGATCTATAGGTAAGGCTTACGGTTATCAGATGGGAGTCAAGCACAAATACAAGGAAGGCGAGTTCGATATGGTCGACCGTGTTCTTTACGACCTCAAGAACAACCCCTGCTCACGCAGAATTATGACCAATCTCTATAATTTCGCCGATCTAAGCGAAATGGCGCTCTATCCCTGCGCTTACAGTATGACATTTAACGTTACAAACGGCCGTCTCGACGCTATTCTCAATCAGCGTTCACAGGATATGCTCGCGGCTAACGCCTGGAATGTCGCACAGTACGCTGCTCTCGTTATGATGTTCGCTCAGGTAAGCGGACTTAAAGCGGGAACGCTTATGCACGTTATTGCCGACGCTCACATATACGACCGCCATATCCCCATCGTCGAGGAGCTTATCAAGAGAACTCCCTTCGATGCCCCCAAGGTCACACTCGACCCCGCCGTTGATAATTTCTACGATTTCACCCCCGATTCCTTCACCGTCGAAAACTATCAGCACGGCGAGAAGATCGGAAGATTTCCCGTTGCGGTTTAAAATTATTAAAATAACCGATAACCTTGCGTTCTCGGTTTTTTGTTGGGGAAGGCTGAATAAGCTGATCGATCTTGTCTACACAAACGACGTTAGAAACTGGTGAACAAAAAAACAGAGGCGGAAAGTCATCTGACTTTCCGCCTGTTTTATCAATATTCAACCGTGATCTTTTCGCCCTTTATTATCGGATAAGTTTTACCCTTTATAACGAGCGTGCCGTTATCAAGCTCGGACAGTACCGTGATCTTACCGTCGGAGTAGGAGACCTTGATAAGTCCCTTTTCGGTGGGAACGGTGCCTTCAAAGCTTGTGTAGCTTCCAACGTTAGGCTCAACGCGATAGCTTTCGTATGCGACCGACGTAGGATATACACCGAGGCAATATCTGCCGAGCAGGTAGATAGGTCCGCAGGACCAAGCGTGGCAGAGGGATTTTTCGTAGGGCTTACCGTACATGGCGTAGCATTCGGGTATGCTCTTGGTGGGGTCGTATTCCTCCCAGATGCTCGTAGCGCCAAGGTCGAGCATTCCGCCCCAATATTCTCTCAGATATTTCTGTGCTACGTCAATTTCACCCATAGCGCAGAACGCCATAAGCTCATAAAGCTTGAAATACGGGGTGGTTATGGGGGTAATAGCGTCGTTTTTCAACACGTTTTCGAGTATCGAACGCTTTTTGCCATCGTCTACAAGGTCGAAAAGTATTGCAAAAACGTTGCCGTGACGGGTAACGTTTTCCTTGCCCGATGCGTAGGTATCGATATACGCACCCTTTTCCTCGTTCCAGAAAAGGCGGTCAACGGTTTCGGACAGAGCTTCGGCGCGGGCAATATATTCCTCGTCGCTTTCGCCCATAAGGGAAGCAAGCTTGCCCATAACTCTGTGGGTATGGATAAGCAGAAGCTGCTCGGCGCAGAGAGGACCGTCCTTGTCCATAGGCGACCAGTCAATGAATATCCAGTCGCCCTCCCTTGCCACGACGAGACCGTTTTCGTCAAGACGGGAAACGATGTAGTCGTAAAGAAGCTTTACCCTTTTATAGACCGCACGGACGAATTCGACATCTCCGTAGGTCATATAATACTCAAGCACGCTGATTATCATATATGCGGAATAGTCGTTTATGGTGTTGACGTGCTGATAAACGACGTCCTTCGGAAGAAGTGCTATAATAGATCGTTTACATATTTCGCGGTCCGCGAAAATGTAGTTGTTTATCATAAAGGATTGCCTTGCATCGCCGCCCCAAGCCCAACGGTCGCGCTTTATGGCATCGAGATAAAATTCACGAGAGCAAAGGTGGAAGGTGTATGCGCAGGTGTCCCAGATGTCCTTTATCAAAGGATCGTTGCATACAAATCCGCCGTTTACCTTAACGTCAAGCATCTCGCTTAAGGACGAAACCTTTACCTCATCGGCATTTTCTCCGCTCAATGCAACGTATCTGAACGCGCGGGGGCGGAGCGTAGCTTCCGTTTTATCTTTCAGTCTTTCCCAGAACATACAGTACGGCTGTTTTGGCTCGGCAAGCGCTTCATCGAGGCTTTCGCCGTATCTTACAAGAAGCCCTGACGACGGATCGAGGTTATTCAGCACAAGAAGACCGAAGGTCTCTTTGCCGAAATCATATACGGTTGAGCCGTCGTTTGCGGTGAAGGAGCTTATCGGCTCTGCGGGAGTGTAGCTGAACGGGAAGACCTGTGGGTCGTCGTTTGGAGAGAGGAATGCAGGAGAATCGCCTGCATTTACGGGGAAGGCGTCTCTACCGAGAGTGACAGTCCAGCTTGAATCCGAAACGAGATATTTACTGTTGAAATATATACAGGGAAGCCCCATCGGGTTAATTACTGCAATCTTGATCTTGTGTTTGCCTGCGGGGAGGGTGATCTCACCGTTTATGGGGAAAAATCTTTCGCCGCTTGTTTCACTAATTTCGAGAAGACCGTCGCCCTTACTTCTTATTTCTGCCTTAAAATCCTCCGGAGAATCATAAGCTGAAAGAAATTCGACGTTTGGGTAAAGACCCGGTACCGCCCAGAAAGCGGGTCGGATGAGTCCGAAATTTTCTCTTCGGGAATGAAGATAAATGTTGTGATAGGCTTCAAATTCGCCGTAATACCAGATCCATTTTGCGTTCATAAATATCTCCTTTAAAGAGGCTTTGATACGATTCTCGCGTAAGCGCGGGGGAACTGCGGGGGTGTGTGGGAGCGTTTGTCAACTACGATAAGACATCTTTCAAGCTCTTCCCCGCCTCCCAAAAGCGTGAGCTTTGTTTCACCGCGGGGCTTGCCTCCGAGTGTGCCTATGCCCGAAAGAGCCTCCGAAAGCTCCTCGTCTGCCAGACGGCTCTTCATTGAAATGAATATTCCGCCGACCTTAACAAACGGCAGACAAAGCTCGGAAAGCTGATTTAAACGTGCAACCGCGCGTGCGGATACAACGGTGTATCTTTCGCGGTAGCTTCTGTTATTTGCCAAGACTTCTGCGCGCTGACAGATGGCTTTGAGGTTTTTTAGTCCGAGCTTTTGCGCGGTATTGTTTATGAAATCTACCTTTTTTCCTGTGCTGTCCAGTGCCGTTACCGAAATATCGGGGCGAAGGATAGCAAAGGGAAAGGCGGGAAGCCCCGCTCCGCTACCGACATCGAGAAGGTCTGCGCGTTCCGGTATTGCTCCAATACATATTGCGCAGTCGGCTATATGCTTTACGATCGCCTCGTCGGGATCCTTTATTGCGGTAAGGTTTGTGATCTTGTTTACTGTCAGAAGCTCATTTAGATATGCAGAAAGGAGTTCTGCTTGAGGGCGATTTGCGTTTATGCCGTTCAGAGCCAGAACGGATTTTATCTTTTCTGAATACATATTCGTTCCTTTAAGGTCAGGATTTACTGCTCATTTGCCTTGAGCCAAATAAGAAGCACCGAAATATCCGCGGGAGAAACACCGCTGATACGCGATGCCTGCCCTATATCGGCAGGCTTTATTTTGTTCAGCTTTTGTCTTGCTTCGAGGCGAAGCCCGTCGATAAGCGAGTAGTCGGTGTCGGCGGGAAGCTTCTTTTCTTCCAGCTTCTTCATGCGGTCGGCTTCGTTTAGCTGACGCTTGATGTAGCCGTCATATTTTATCATTACCTCGACCTCATATTTTATTTTATGGGGCAGATCCGGTCTATCGGTATCAAATTGGGAGAGCATCTCATAATCGATCTGAGGGCGGCGCAGAAGGTCTGCGGCTTTGATTCCCGTCGAAATGGTAGTGCTGTCGATTGAGGTGAGAAATTCGTTAATGGCGTTGCTTGGTGAGAGGGTGAGTCTTTCAAGACGGGATATTTCCGAGCTGATAAGCTCCTGCTCTGCTTTGAAGGTCTCGTATCTTTCGTCGCTTATCAGACCCGCGTATCTGCCGTATTCGATAAGCCTTTCCTCTGCATTGTCCTGTCGGAGAAGCAGGCGATATTCGGAGCGGCTCGTCATCATTCTGTAGGGCTCATTTGTGCCCTTGGTAACGAGATCGTCGATCAGAGTTCCGATGTATGAGCTGTCGCGGGAGAGGATGATCTCCTCTCTGCCTTGCAGGGAGAGTGCGGAATTTATACCGGCAATAAGACCCTGCGCCGCGGCTTCCTCGTATCCCGAGGTACCGTTGAACTGTCCTGCGCCGTAAAGACCCTTGATTTTTTTGAACTGAAGTGTAGGGTAAAGCTCGGTGGGGTCGCAACAATCGTATTCAATAGCATAAGCGTTTCTCATAACGACTGCGTTTTCAAATCCGCGAAGCGAGTGAAGCATATCGAGCTGAACGTCTTCGGGAAGCGAGGATGAGAAGCCCTGAAGGTACATCTCGTCGGTATCTGCGCCTGTTGGCTCAAGGAAGAGCTGATGACGCTCCTTGTCCGCAAATCTTACGATCTTGTCCTCGATACTCGGGCAGTAGCGTGGGCCCACGCCCTTGATCACGCCCGAATAGAGTGGGGAACGATGAAGATTTGCTCTGATTATTTCATGAGTTTTTTCATTTGTGTATGCTGTGTGGCAGGGAAGCTGTGAAATTCGGTTTAGCTCCGCACTGTCGGTGTCTCTTGAGTATGGTGTTATATATTCCTCGCCCTCCTGCACTTCAAGAGGGGAAAGGTCAACCGAGCTTTTTAGGATTCTTGCGGGAGTTCCTGTTTTGAAGCGTCTTAATGTTATTCCGAGGGCAGAAAGACAGCTCGAAAGTCCCTTCGCGGCAAGCATTCCGTCGGGACCCGATGAAAATGAATGTTCACCTACGACAACCGTGCTGTCGAGATATGTTCCGGTTGCAATTATTACCCTTTCGGCAGACCATTTCGTGCCTAATGCGGTAACTACGCCCTTAACCGAGCCGTCCTCAACGAGAATTTCAACTATCTCTGCTTGAACGAGTCTTAAATTTTCGGTTTTTTCGATTGTTTTCTTCATAACCGAGCGGTAAGCCATTCGGTCGGCTTGTATTCTCTTTGAGCGCACCGCAGGCCCCTTTCCCATATTGAGCGTTCTGCTCTGGAGAGTGACCTTGTCTGCCGCACGACCCATTTCACCGCCGAGAGCGTCTATCTCAAATACGAGATGACCCTTGCCCGTTCCGCCTATCGACGGATTGCAGGGCATATTTGCCACGGCGTCGAGATTCATGGTAAAAAGCACCGTGTCAACGCCCATTCTCGCCGAAGAAAGAGCTGCTTCTATTCCTGCGTGTCCTGCGCCGATGACCGCGGTCTTTGTGATTCCGTGTTTCATATTATCTCCGATTGCATCGGGGAACTTCGAACGAAGTTCCCCGACATTTTGTATTATCTTTTTTCAACGAGGAAGAAGAAGGGGGATGTGGGGGAATTGACTATCTGAAGCTTCGACACGCATATCTTCTTGCGATCAAGCGTTTTAAAGTAGTCATCGAGCATAAGCCCCTCAAGATTACCCTCCTCGTGACCGGGATAGACTGCGATAAGCAATCCTCCGTCGTCCTCGAGCAGACGTATTGCGGCTTCAACAGCCGCCATTGTTGACTTTCTGAGTGTTGTTATTTTTTTGTCGGAGCCCGGCAGATATCCGAGATTGAACATACCTGCACAGATCGGCTCTTTAACGTAATTTTCCACATTTGCGTGGGAATCGAGGATCAGAGTGTAATTTTTGGGGCATCCGCTCTCGGAAAGAAGCTTTTCGGAGCTGACGAGCGCCGCCTCCTGAACGTCAAAGGCGTAAACCTTTCCGTTTTCTCCAACCTTTTTTGAAAGCCAGAGTGTATCGTGACCGTTGCCCATAGTGAAATCAACAACGGTTCCGCCCTCTTTTATATGAGATTCTATGAAGGATTTTTCAACAGTAAGCAGATCTATCATTTGTTCGGATTGATATAGGGCCAATAAGCCTTGAAGTAGTTAAGACCCGACACAAGTGTCGCGAATGCGGATATACCAACAAGGGCATATGTTGCGATGTTATGGGTGTTGAAGCCTACAAGACGGCAGAATATCGGCTCGACAAGAGCGACGATGACAGCTACCATCTGGGATACTGTTTTGATCTTACCCATAATGTCAGCGGCTATAACGACCTTTGACGAAACGATCATACGAAGAGAAGTTACTGCAAGCTCGCGGAAGAGGATGATGAACAGACACCAGAACATGAATGTTACGAAAACGTCATCATGGTTATATTTAACGAGCAGCGCGAGGTATGATCCGATTATGAGAAGCTTATCTGCAACGGGATCGAGGAATTTTCCGAAATCGGTAACGAGGTTATATTTTCTTGCGATCTTTCCGTCAAGCATATCTGTAAGTGATGTGACCGAGAAAAGAACGAGGGCGATTATACGGCAAACAGTATCGTTCATTCCGTTGAAGGCGATGAAGAACATACAGAACGGAACGAGGATTATACGAAGAATTGTAAGTCTGTTCGGGAGATTCATAATATTTATCCTTTCTTATTTGATCGCTTCGCCGAAGAGGTCGTAGTCGATGGCTTCGGTGATCTTTACTGTAACGAACTGGCCCTCACGGAGCTTTTTCTTGGAGGAGAAGTAGACCTTCCCGTCGATCTCCGGCGCGTCAGCCTCACTTCTGCCGTAATAGGTCTCGGCAACCGGGTCGAATCCCTCGCAGAGAACATTTACATTCATTCCGATCTTCTCTTCGTTTAGTGCTTCATGGATGTCGAGCTGGATAGACATTATAGCATCGTAGCGGTCCTGCTTTGTCTGCTCGTCTATCTGGTCGGGCAGATCGAACGCGGGGGTGTCCTCTTCGCGAGAATAGGTGAACGCGCCGAAGCGGTCGAATTTTGCCTCTTCAATGAACTCACAAAGCTCTGTGAAGTCCTCCTCGGTCTCTCCCGGGAAGCCCACGATTGCAGTTGTTCTGATCGTGATGCCCGGAACGCCGTCGCGCAGACGCTTTATCGTGTCGCGCACACATTTTCCGTCGCCGTGGCGGTTCATTGCCTTTAGCATTCTGTCCGAAATATGCTGAATGGGCAGATCGATGTATTTAACAACACGGTCATTTGTTGCCATTTCATTTATAAGCTCGTCGGTGATCTTATCGGGATAGCAGTACATAAGACGGAACCACGGGATGGTCGTGTTTGCGGTAAGCTCGCGCAGAAGCTTTGCAAGAGAATACTCTCCGTAAATATCAAGACCGTATCTTGTGGTATCCTGTGCTACGATAACGAGCTCCTTTACGCCAAGCTCCTCAAGGGATTTTGCCTCCGAAACTATATCCTCGATCTTTCGGGAGCGGAAGCGTCCCCTTATCATTGGAATAGCACAGTAGGAGCAACGGTTGTCGCAGCCCTCTGCGACCTTTATGTATGCGGTGTATTCGGGAGTTGTAACGACTCTTTCTCCGCCGAGGACAAGGGATTCATTTGGCTCGGTCGAGATATATTTTTCGCCGTTCCATACCTTCTCAACAGCGGTAACGATATTATGTATGCTTCCTGTTCCGATTACTGCATCCACCTCGGGCAGCTCGGTGAAAATCTGGTCGCGATAGCGCTCGGACAGACATCCGCAGCAGATGATCGCCTTAAGCTTTCTATGCTTTTTAAGCCAAGCGATATCGAGAATGTTGTCGATAGCCTCCTGCTTTGCACTTTCGATGAAGGCACAAGTGTTTACGATTATGATATCCGCTTCGTGATCCTCGGGGGTAATGTCGTACCCTGCATCAACAAGCTCACGGAGCATTATCTCGGTGTCGATCTGGTTTTTTGGGCAACCGAGCGACACAAAGCCAATTACCGGTTTTTTCATTCTTTTATCCTTTCGGAATTTTTTTCATACAGAATTATTATAATACTTTTATGCCGTAATGTCAAGGTCTTAACCCACATAATCAGCGATATCGCTCACACTTAGGACAAAAGATATCTCCTCCCTTTTTACAGAGAGGAGATGATCTGATTACATTTGGTCTTCGGTAACGTTTTTTGAAGGCTGATACTCCAATACGGGCTCGGGAGGAAGATTTCTGAACTTATAGAACGCCATGATACCGATAACAAGCTCTACAATGACCGGAACTCTTATAACAAGATCTATCGCGGTGTTCTGAATGCCTACAAAAAAATCATCTGCGGAGGTAGTCGGTGAGGTAAGGTATGCACTCCTCGAAGCGTACTCCGTATTTACGATCGTCATCGCCGATCGATTTCTTTATACATTCAACCGTATAATCAACGGCAATTTGAATAGAATATTCAAGACAGTTACCGTAAACGGTGGCTACAACGTAGTTCCCGGCTCTGTCACACTTACCGTTACGGGAACGCTCTGAAGACAAAAAGCATCCAACGCACTGTTGGATGCTTTTTTTATTTGACCTTGTCCATACCTATTGCTACCTTATGTGGAATAGGCTTCCATTCAACCTTCATAAACAGAGCCATAAGCATAGTGAGCTTTCCTATGAGGTCGAATATTGGGAATGTGATACAGTACCAAACCTTTTTGTACCATCTGATTTTCTTGATTCTCTTGCACTCCGCGATCATAACGTATGCAGCTGTAATTATGGTTTCTATGTACGTATTTACCGTCCAAGCGAACGTAAACGCGCACATAAGCGCAATCGTTTCGACATCAGTTTGCGGGAACACCTGCGTAACTCCACAAAGCTTGAGCACATCCCTTATCAGCTCCGGTGCGTAACCTACTCCGAAAGTTTTGGCGGACGTAAGCGCCCACCCCGTCTTAAGAAGCACTACCGTTATTTTCTTGAACGACAGCGATATTGAACGAGGAAATACAACTGTCAGCATATCAAAGTTAATAAATCTAAATCTCAGATTGCGAAGGAGTTTTTTCCATTTGGGCGCATCAGGATATTCCTTATTTGCCGCGCCTTTCGTTCGGAAAATGTTTAAAAAAAGCTTTCCACCCGTCTCAACGAACGCATCGAGATGACCCTTTGACCATCTTAAGCGCTGCCTCATAGCGATCTTTATATCGGTGGGCTGCTCGTCATAAAATTCCGCCTCGTTGTTATAAGAGATGCGGTATCCCATCGTTACGACGTCGGCGCAAAATGCTCTGTCCTCAGTAAGTGAGGTGTATTTCCAACCGTCCTTTATAACCTCCGCCGGAAAAAGGAAGCCCGTACCCTGAATTCTCGTTGCCAATCTGAATACCGATCGGGCACGATGCTCGTATCTTACAGTTCTGAGCCAATGAATTCCATAGGATGCGGATATCCAGTTATCATCAAAGTTTTTGGTGTTTCTGTATGACGTTACTATCTTCTCACCGGAGTCGAAGGAATCGTTCATTCTCGAAACAAAATCCTCTTTCAATATATTATCCGCATCGAAAATGAAATAACCCTCACAGCAATCCACTCCGTAATCACAACGGATCTGATCCACGAGATATTGAAGCGCAAATCCCTTCGTACGCTTGCTTTCGTCGTTATATTCATAGCAAATCGCACCTGCTTCTCTTGCGGCAGCTGCGGTATTATCGGTACAATTATGTGCAACCACAAAAATTTTAATCAGCTCTCGCGGATAATCCTGATTGTTTATGCTTTCGATCAGCTTACCTATGACTGTTTCTTCGTTTCTTGCGGCGACCAATATTCCATAGGTATGGTTTTCTTTTGCTTTTCGGAATTTGCGCGTAAAGAAAAGGCCTGTAAGCTTATATGCTATTTTGTGTTGGTAGCACGCGGACACAAAATTAGATATTTTATTGATTATATTTATTGCAACTTGGAAAATAAACATTGTTCTCACCTAACTACACAATAAAAATCAACTAAAGACAAGCGTAATTTCAAATGTGACTATATATATGCATTATATTACACAATTCGAAAAATGTCAAGTATTGCGTTTTTTTGACGACAATCATGTGAAGGAACAACATATACGTCAAAAGGACCGCAACACGCAAAAAAGCTGTAAGCACGCCGTGCTTACAGCTTTTTCTTATAAATCTTACTGCTCTTCGGTGGGAGCTTCCTCAACGGGAGCCTCAACCACAACCTCGACAGGCATCTTCTTGAGCTTGAAATAGGATACTATTCCGAGCGCAAGCTCTGCAATAACAAGTGCGTGGATTACTAAATCCATAGCTCCTGTCGAAATGTCAGACTCAAAGAACACGAACGGGCTGACCGTATCAACAACAAATACTGCAAGAGCCGCAATAAGTAAAGCAACCTTACCCTTTCTTGCAAACAGCCACGCAACGAGGTAAAACACAATAAACAGCGCCGCAATCGCGATCATTCCGTACAGATAGCTCGAGGAATAGAAGTTGAGCTCCTCGGGATTTGCGTCGAGATACTCGATATAAAACTTATCGGGAAGCACTCCGCAAAGAATTGCTCCGCGAGCTACAAGAAAAAACGGAATTGAAGCGGAAAAAAGGAAGTAAGTGTCCTGACCTGCCAAAACCAGCGCGATATTCACGATCGTGAGAATGACAACGAGAAGAAGTGAGCTTGTTGCGGCATTATACCTTCTGAGACACATATCTCTTGGTGAAAGCTGAGGTCTGTTATTCTTAAAAAGTGCCATAATATATCTCCTTTTGATTATTTAACTTCATTATATCACGCGCTATTAACTTTGTCAACAAATTATTTACGAAGGTAATCGGTAAGATATGGTATACACTCCTCGAATCTGACGCCATACTTATGCTCATCGTCGCCGATAGAACGCTTGATACACTCAACCGTGAAATCGACAGCAATCTGAATAGAATACTCAAGGCCCTTGCCGAGCGCGAGCGCTCCGCACATAGCAGATGCATAAATATCACCCGTGCCGTGGAACTTAACGGGGAGATTTTCATTATAATATGAAACAAACTTATCTGTACGGCTGTCGTAAGCGATGACTCCCTGCTTTTCGGGAGCATTTTCAAGCACAACGCCCGTCATTGCCGCGACAGGACATCCGAGGGAGGTCAGAGCCTTAAGAATATCCTTAATATATTCCTCGGTGTAGGGACCGGATTTATATTCTATACCGAGCATATATGACGCCTCGGTCATGTTGGGGACTATGATGTCCGCCTGTGAACAGAGCTTTGCCATCTCATGTGCAAATTCGGGGGTAAAGCCGGCATACAGCTTTCCGTTGTCGCCCATAACGGGATCAACAAACTTAATAGCGCCGTTACCGAAACGGTCAAATATGTCTCGAACCATACCGATCTGCTCAAACGAGCCGAGGTATCCGGTTCCTATAGCGTCAAATTTTGCGTCAAATGAACTCCAATGCTCCGCGATCTTGGGGATATCTTCACTTAAATCACGGAAGGTATATCCGGTAAAACCGCCTGTGTGAGTGGATAAGACCGCCGTAGGAATAATGCAGGTCTCTGCACCCATTGCGGAGATTATGGGGAGAGCAACGGTCAGAGAGCATTTTCCGAGGCAGGAAATATCCTGAATCGACATTACTCTTGTTTGGAACATTAAAATCAACCTTTCTTTTTTAGGGATGGAAATATTATAAAACAAAGGAGGTGGGTTGTCAATACGAGAAAAAAAGAAATAAAAAATTTTTTTATTTTTTTTAAAAAAGGTGTTGACAAAGGCGAAAGGATGTGCTATAATACTACACGTCGCCAAGAGCGACAGACAAAAATGGGAGCATAGCTCAGCTGGGAGAGCATCTGCCTTACAAGCAGAGGGTCATAGGTTCGAGCCCTATTGTTCCCACCATACGGCCCGGTAGTTCAGTTGGTTAGAACGCTAGCCTGTCACGCTAGAGGTCAGGGGTTCGAGTCCCCTTCGGGTCGCCATTTTTTTCGGCACATATAAAAACTGAGTTGCCGAATACGCCTCGATAGCTCAGTTGGTAGAGCATGTGACTGAAAATCACAGTGTCGTTGGTTCAATTCCGACTCGAGGCACCATTTTCGTAAGCAATAGCTTGCGATGAATAAGTGTGTATCGCAGCCACGCGGTACATTATGCGGATTTAGCTCATTTGGTAGAGCGCCACCTTGCCAAGGTGGAGGTGGCGGGTTCGAGCCCCGTAATCCGCTCCAAAGAGATCCAAGTCGAAAGACTTGGATTTTTTTTATCCATTGCGAAAGCAATGGCATATCATCACGCGTCAGCATGTATATCATCCCAGTAGGCGTATATCATCGCAGTAGGCGCATATCATCGCAGTAGGCGCATATCATCAGCCGAAGGCTGTATTCCCTGTGGCTTGATGATAGCCGAGGCTTTGCTTTGATTGTACAAAGGCATTTTGTTTAAACAATAAAAAATAATTTCAAAAAAGCATTGACAAAACGCCACAGCCGTGATATAATATCCGTGTTCCGAATACGGCGACATAGCCAAGTGGTAAGGCCACGGTCTGCAAAACCGTTATTCTCCAGTTCAAATCTGGATGTCGCCTCCATGTTGTGTTGACAAAATAGATGCCAACACGAAAAACCCAGATGTCACAAGGCATCTGGGCTTTTTTCTACCAATTTTCAGGTAGTGATTTTAATAGATGCCAAACGCCAAAAATGCCGTGTGGATGGGATTTGAACTTAAATAACCGACTTTTTAGGGGAGATTTTGAGATTGCTTCATCTTAGAATCTGCCCCTTGATCATTTTTTATTCATATGTATTTTTCCGAAGCGGTTACGGAACTCTGACGGATAACAGCCTTCATGATATTTAAAGTATCCAATGAAGGCTTTGTCGCTTGGGAATGCCAGCTCGGCAGCTATCTCCTTAACATACTTTTCTGTATTGCATAAAAGCTCCTTGGCTCTCGCAAGTAAAAAATTATTGATAAGCGCCCTCGCGCCAATACCGCAATTACTTTTGCATAAGCGGTTTATATGGTCGGGTGAATAGCCGAAATGCTCTGCCACACTTTTAACGGTAAGAGAGGAGTCTGCGTTTATCCTTATCCACTCGAGAAGTGTCTCTGCAATACTTTTATAGCTACACACACTTTTTTCGGACAAATGACAGAGTACGGCAAGTATATGAATGAGTACTGAATTTACAGCGTATTCAGGAACGCTCGGCAGATTGTTATAGTGCAACAGCTCCTTAAAGAGGTACATACCGGCGAAGCTTTCGAAAAAACGTTTATTAAATGGGAGATCCCCCTCCTTCACGGTAAAATGTACCCAATAAAAGCCGACGTCACTCGTTACCCTCGTTCCGTAATGAAGCACGTTCGGGGATAACAACATCACTTGTCCTTGCTCTACCAGATATTCATGATCCCCCTCACGCATATATACCTTTCCTTTTGTGACACAGATTATCTCATAGGTTTTTTCTGTTCGTTTGGGGTGTATCCATTCCGTTTCCGTTGAAAAAAGTCCCGCATATGAAAATACGATGTTATTATTTGTTAGAATGTTCATATCGTTTTTTCTTACCTCATGTCGTGTTTTGAGAATTGATTTTTATACGAATACATTATATAATAAATTCAAAAGAAAATCAATATTTTCTTGAAAATACATTTATTTTGAGGTGGTTTTATGAAAACATACTCTTATAAAGAGGTACGGCTCACATCCGGCTACCTTTTAGAAAAGCAAGAGCTAAATCGGAAACTCACGATTGACGCGGTGTACGACCGCTTCTTTGAAACGGGAAGAATATCTGCCTTTAACTTTAGTTATGATCCCGCTGTTGAGGGCTCTGTTAAGCCCCATTTCTTTTGGGACAGCGACGTTGCCAAATGGATAGAAGGCGCGGCTTATATTTTGAAGCATCACCCCGAGATGCACGAGCTTGAGCAAAAGGCAGACAGCATTATATCCAAAATAAAAGAGCATCAAGAGGATAACGGCTATTTCAATATTTACTTCACAGTCTGTGAACCCGAAAATAGATTTTCAAAACGCAACGCTCATGAGCTTTACTGTGCAGGACATCTGATGGAGGCGGCTGTTGCCTATGCCGAAGCGACGAGTAAGACGGTGCTTCTTGAGTGTATGGAAAAATACGCAGAGCATATATACGAGGTTTTCGTTGTTGATAGGAGCGCCGATTTTTACACCCCCGGGCATGAGGAGATCGAGCTTGCTCTCGTTCGTATGTACCAATATACAGGCAAAAGAAAATATCTTGACCTTGCGGCTCATTTCATAAATACTCGCGGAACTGTCGTCGAAAACGATCATCCCGAGTGCGACCAAAGTCACAAGCCCGTCAGAGAGCAAGCCGAGGCAGTCGGGCATGCGGTGCGCGCCCTGTATCTTTACACCGGAATGGCACATCTTGCAAAAGAAACGGATGACGATGAACTGAAGCATGCTTGTCGCGTTCTCTGGAACGATATCATATCGCATAAGATGTACGTTACAGGCGGAGTCGGCTCGACATACATCGGCGAGGCATTTACAACAAGCTACGACCTTCCAAGCGATACGGCTTATGCCGAGACCTGTGCGGCGATCGCACTCATGTTTTTTGGCAATGCCATGCTTGCCCTTGAAAACGATGCAAAATATGCCGACGTCATCGAGCGTGCCTTGTATAACGGTGTACTGTCGGGACTCTCCTTGGACGGAACAAAATTCTTTTACTCCAACCCTCTCGAGATCAATCTATCCGAGCGATGGAGAAGCACTTGGGGAAAACGAGTCTTCCCCACCTCGCAGCGCACGGGCATATTCGGCTGCTCCTGCTGTCCTCCTAATATTAGCAGGCTTCTTCCCTCTCTTGGAAACTACATTTACGGTAGTGAAAACGACACCTTGTACATCAATCAGTTTATCTCGTCACAGTTAAACGACGTTGGAGTATGCTGTACGCAGAAAACCGATTATCCTAACGACGGCACGGTAAAGATTTCCGCAAGGGGCATAGCGAGGGTGGCCGTGCGTATTCCGTCATGGTGCGAGCACCTTACGCTCAACAAGCCCTACTCCATTGAACGCGGATATGCCGTGGTTGAGAACGACGGTGGCGATATCGTTGCGAATTTTGACATAAAACCGAGACTCGTATACGCTGACATCCGTGTGATGAGAAACGCGGGACGCGTCTGCGTTGCAAGAGGTCCTGTGGTATATTGTGCAGAGGGAATGGACAACGGTGCGGATCTTCATAGCTATTCTATTCCATCCAATCCCGAATTCCATGAGGCATATGATGAGAACCTCGGTCTTTATACACTACAGGTAGCTTGTGTAAGGGAAACAGATTTTGGAGACGAGCTTTATTCAAACCGTGCGCCGCAAAAGGTGAGAGCAAGCCTGAAGCTCATACCCTACAACTGCTTTGCAAACCGAGGCGAAACGGATATGATAGTCTGGCTACGCCGTGAATGACCGAAAATAATAGATGCCGAAGTTTTTCGTGTATTGTAAGGATATAAGCATCTATTAAGGATGCACTTGAAACCGTCTTAAAAGTTCAAAAACCCTTGATTTTATTGACTTTTTCGCTGTGGCATCTATTTTGTCAAGACAACACAAAACAAAAAGCACTTCGTAAAGGCGGCTTCTCATAAGGAAGTTTGTACCTGTTTTGTAGGGACAGGCGTAGCGAAGCGGCACGAGCGCAATGAATGACATGCCGGTGGCATGTCAGAACGCGAGTGTGACCGAGCCGCAGCGAGACCCTCGACTGTCCGTTAGCGCAAAAATTTGATCCACAGAAAACAAATAATTAACCCCGACAGATTTTCAAAGTCTGTCGGGGTTTGCTATTCGATAAATTGGCATTTATTATGCTCTGAAGATATTCAATTCTCCCAATGAAACAAGACATTCATCTACATCACCGTATAACAACTTGATTTCATCATCATTCAAAATAAGCGAATCATCATTCGAACCAAGCTTTGCATTGAACAGTTTTTTAATAAGCGAAATCTGTTTTGAATCCAAATCGTAATAATCACGCCATTCATCCATGGCATCATTGAATGAGAGTAATTGAGAACGAATTATATGACCGCCGTTTTCAACAATAGAATCAAAGGACTGCGCACTATTCAGCTTATCCCAAGTTCCCCAGAAAGCCGCTGTAACAACAGGTTTTACACTGCCTTCAACACTATCTAATACATATTGTAAGGTTTCTTTTTCGGCAATTTCTATTATTTCCTTAGGTGCTCCATCAAAAAAATCCAACGCATCTGCATTCCAATTTACTTTGTCAATAGCTTGGAAAACAGCAATAATGTATTTGTTGTGAAAAGTAATTGTTGCTCTGCAACTTTGAGAGTCATTTGTACAATAATTTATACCATCCCACGAATGTTCGTGATTTAATTCAGGATACATTCCTACAGCGATGGCATGCGTTAATGCTGCTTGAATACAACCCTCATATAGCTGTTTTGGATTTATGTTTATTTCTATCACGTTGCTAATCCTCCTCGTCAAATTCTTATCCGGCCTTCTGCTTTATCGCCAGTTTCGCCTTTGTTTTACAAAGGCATAGGGCAAAGCCCATACCCCTCAGGCTGCACTATCCAAAGGCTCCCTCCGGGAGGGAGCTCCCGACGAAGTCGGGTGAGGGAGAACGCGTTACAATGAAGTTAGTACAAACCTAAAGTAACGCAGGCTCCTTCCGTCACGCTACGCAGCGAACCCCCAAAGCTCATTTCATTCGCTTCGGGGAACCCCTGCCGCGTGCCACCTCCCTCTCGGAGGGAGGCTTTTCGCTAACCCCATTATATCACAAATCGGCAGAGAAAACAAGTTCTCTGCCGAAATTTGTTTGTAGGGGCGTTCGACTGTCCGTTAGCGCAAAAATTTGATCCACAGAAAACAAATAATTAACCCCGACAGATTTTCAAAGTCTGTCGGGGTTAAGTATTAATTCAATGAAATGCCCTCTGCATTGATTCGAATTGAGTAAAACAAATTAAAAACTTCCTCTTTAGGATTTAACGTGCGATACATATTTATCAATCTTCTTTTTCCAACTCTTCGATCAAGTATGGCGAAAATACGAATAATCATGTTTTCACTGTTCATGCTTTCCTCAATGCTTTGATTGTCAAATTCTTCAAAAGCTTGATAAAAGGCATGCGGACTGAATATGCCTAATTTTAGTGCTGTATCGTCCATATATGCGTAATTTTCTGTCATTCGCTTTTCGTATGTTTCATCATGTGGAAATAAGTGAGCTTTGCTCCAGTTGTTCCAGTAGCAACCGCTGATCAATTCTTTGCCATCTAACCGTATGGATGCTCTGCCGTGATGGTCAGGACTTTTGCTGTAAGAAGTGCAATAATACTGAATATGTCCTCGTAATGATTCTGCAAGATACTCGTTTTCAAGTTTATGCCTAATACCGCTCCAAGTTGACATAGTCATCCTCCTGTTCTATTTATCGCCAGTTTCGCCTTTGTATTACAAAGGCATAGGGCAAAGCACATACCCCTAAGGTTGCGCGTATCCAAAGGCTCTCCCTAAGGGAGAGCTCCCGCGGTAGCGGGTGAGAGGGTAGTCGTTGCAACAATTTGCCCTCTCCGTCGGCTACGCCGCCACCTCTCCCAAAGGGAGAGGCTTTTCGTTAGTTCCATTATATCACAAATCGGCAGAGAAAACAAGTTCTCTGCCGAAATTTGTTTGTAGGGGCGTTCATCGAACGCCCGCGGGCGACCAATGGTCGCCCCTACGGTAAACATCCTTATGAGAAGGGGCGTAAGAAGTGCTTTTTGTTTTGGAAATGAAGCGCACCTGCGGGGCATGAAAAATGAAGCTGGGCTTCGCCCTGTGAAGCGAGCCTTCGGCTCACCGAGAGATTAGTGTGCGCTTTGCTTCATGGCTGCAACGCCGCCGCTTCATGCAAGCCAACGGCTTGCGCTTCATATCGCCGTAGGCGATGCATCATTTCACTCTTTACAAATGCCCCCAAAGTGTGCTATACTAAAACCAGAAAGGCGGTGGAGATATGAAAACGTTTTGCTTCACGATAGATGACAATATCCGTTTTTTAAAGGAAATTACAGAGAAAAATTTGAAAAGTATTTTTGAGCATCCGTATCTTGCTATGCTACGCCGATTACACAAAACATTCGGTGTAAAAATCCAACTGAATTTGTTTTATCGAATGGCCGGATTTGATCTTTCGCAAATGAGCGACCGATACGCAAGCGAATGGTCTGAGGTCTCCGATTGGCTAAAGCTTTCCTTTCATTCAGAGCGAGAAAATGCCTACCCTTATGAGCATTCGGGATATGACGAGGTGTTTAGAGATTGTCATTGCGTGAACGAGCAAATTTTGCGCTTTGCCACTCCGAAGTCTCTTGCAAAAACCACGACGGTACACTGTTGTCGATCCACTGCCGAAGGCTTAGTTGCCCTGTCTGACAATGAAGTTTTGGGTTTGCTTGGCTTGTTTGGAGATGCCGATCACCCGCGCACCTCTTACGGTATTGGCGAAGAATATGCTCAAAATATTCGGAGTGGACAAACCGTTACTTTAAACGGCATGGCGTTTGCCCAGATCGATATGATTATTAACACGGTCAAAATGCAAGACCTTGTGCCTATGTTAAACAAGCTTTTCACGCGCAATTCGGTTCGCGTTATGATTCACGAGCAATATTTTTATAAGGATTATTCGGCGTATCAACCGGATTTTGAAGCAAAGCTGGAAACTGTACTAAAGGCGCTTTGCGACAACGGCTATCAGAGTCGATTCTTTGAAGAATTGCTTTGAAGGCATCTTTTTTGTCAACGCGCCCAAACGAAAATCCGCAACCTATTATTATTTTGAATAAAAAAGCTGGAGAGTACCGTCCGTCAATAAGCACTATGAGTGGAGCAAGGACTATTATATAAGCACCGAGGGTCAGGAAAACGTTTTGATCCGGGGCGACGAGTTTTACTTTATTTCATAGCAGGAAGATTACGAGATTGCGTATATATATCCTTGTAAGTATTTTGGGAATGGAGAAAAATTAAAATCGACATGAGTATAAAAACCAAAAAAATACTTATCATTTCTTTTTTCGTTGGACTGATCGTTATTACTTTGATAGGCACCGTCGTTTCTGCGGTTAAGTCTTACCAATACGATATGGATCCTGCCAACGGCGTGGACATACTGGAAGGCTTGGGAGCTGTTTTTTGCTTGTTGGTCGGAGGCTTTGTGGCTTTTTACGAATTGGATTTGTTCTACACAGTGTATTACTTCTTCATAATGCCTAAAGCCGCAGCAAGATCAATACTTAATATACTTTCCAACCTGAGCTTGTTGCTTTTGTTTTTCAGCAATCATTATAAAAACATTTTTAAAGAAGATGCTATAGCTCCTCTTATTGTGTTCGCTGTATATATCGTATTCAGGACTGCCTATTTTATTGTTTCATGTCTTGTTTTGAGCAAAGAATATTCGTGTGAAAAATGATCAAAAAATGCTTTTCGCCATGGCGAAAAGCATTTTTATTATTATGCGTATAGCTTCATACTGCCTTTAACCACGCAAAGTCGTGTTTTAATCTCACTTCAAAACCAACCGATGCATAGGAGGCTATATAATCGATTTCGACCTCATTACCATTAAGCTTTCCGCTGCAATTGATGAATTCTATCTCGTTATATTCTTTATCGAGCAAAACGGTAGTATTCATACATTCGTCCGCGAAGAAATAGCCTATCCAAACGGATCTTCCGTCTTCGTTTTCCTTGCAGAGCATATAGCAATCGGGATTGCCGAGCATAGACGCGGGAAGCTTCCTTCCCATAGAAATTATGAAGCTTTCGATCTGCTCGCCTCTTGCGCACTGCTTGAAGGCATGCTCGGTCATAGCAGAAGTCCTGCGCACATTCATTAAGCGCATCATCGTCATGGATACGATGCCTGGCAAAAAGGGATCGAAGTGGAGATCGAGTACACAATCGCGGGCGAATACAAGTCTTATGATCAGTAACATAGAAAAACGGCATAGCCGACGAGTCGACTATGCCGTATCCTAAAAATCACTACCGCGCATCACACAGCGAGTAGTTTTTATTTTTACAGTTAGTTCTTCTTTTTCTTAAGAAGAACGATGATTACAACACCGGCAACCACGATGAGTGCAACGAGAACAACGATTACGCCGAGAAGCATGTTGGTTCCGTCGTCCTTACCGCCGCGATTGTTATCGTCGGTGGTGTCGGGAGTAGTTACATCGTTATCAGTTGTAGTCTGATCAGGGGTGGTCTGGTCGGGAGTAGTCTGGTCAGGAGTAGTCTCGGGGGGAAGTGCAGGAATTACTGCTGTTTCCTTATGAGAACATACAGAACAGGTTCTCTCCATAGAGCCGTCTTCGCCAACAGCAGCATTCTTAATAACAGTCCATTCGCCGAATGTATGTGTCTTCTTTGCTACAGTCTGCTGTGCAGTTACAACGGTGTTACAAACAGAACACTTAGAACCTTCAGTAAGACCCTCAGCGGAACAGGTTGCATCCTTTGCAGGAAGAGTCACAAGAGTGTGTGCCTTCTTCTCAATAACGCTCTGCTTGTTAATAACAGTGTTACAAGTAGAGCACTTTGTACCGTCGGTGAGACCTTCAACAGTACATGTTGAGTCTTTACCCTTAACAGTAACGGGAGTGTGGCCCTTTGCTGCTATTTCAGTTGTAGCCTGAATGATATGACCGCAAGCGGAGCACTTGATTCCCTCGGTGTGACCCTTTGCTGTACAAGTAGCAGCCTTTGCAGGGATCTTTGTGGGGGTATGATCGGTAATGGGAGTCTCAACGGAAGTCTTGTCGGTAATCTCCTTGGTTGCATTAGCATCCTCGTAGAACTTATGACAGCCGTTGCACTCGTAGTATGCCTTATTACCCTTAGCGATACAGGTAGCAGCCTTAGCCTTAACTTCCTTCAGGTTTGCCTTGCAGGAGTGCTCAAGAGTATCGAGCTCGCGGGTCTCAGAGGTGTTACATACGGAGCAGGTGCGCTTTTCTTCGCCCTTTGCAGTCTCCGTAGGAGCCTTTGTCTGAGTCCATTCGCCGTACTTGTGACCCTCGGACTTAACTACAGTCTGCTCAACGATGGTCTCTCCGCAGATCTCGCAGTGAGAGCCTTCGGTAAGACCGTCTTCGGTACAAGTGGGAGCCTTTGCATCGTCCTTAACTTCCTTGTGTCCGCTTCCGCCTTCACCGTTGGGAATTACAACGGTCTCGCCGCAGTCGGTACAAGTGTAGGTTATGGAACCGGGAGCGGTGCAAGAAGCCTCAACGGTCTCGGGCTCGCCGAAAGTGCAGGCGTAGATCTTGTCTTCGTCGTTTACGATTTCAGCCTTGTCAAGCTTGTTGAAGGTCTGAGTTCTGTCGTTAGCTGTAACTACAAGTGTTGTAACTGCGAATCCGGAAATTTCTCCGGTATGTCCTTCCTTAACCTTAAAGACAAGGGTAATTATTTTACCGGTGCCTCTGTTTTTATAGTTGTTAGGATTAATTGCAGCATTAACGTCATTAAGATCGATCGTTACTACTTTCTTTGTAGTATTGACCTTTGCACTCGGTTTGATAGACAAATCGTATATCTCACCTTGTTCGTAAGATACAAACTCAAGAGCATCGAAATCAAAAGAAATCTGCGCCTGAAATCTTGTAATTCCATCTTTAAAGTTGTCATTGATTATTACACTAACTTTAATTTCTTCACCGGGTTTAGCGGTAAGAAAATGAGAGGTGGACCCCGGGGCGTTGGCCTCGAGGGTCATGCCGAAGGTGTCCACCTCTGCGGCGGTCGCAAACGTTGCAGCGACCGCCGTTGTAATCATCAGTATAACAATCAAAAACGGGATTAAAATGCGTTTTTTCATGTTATTCCTCAATTATATTACAGGGTATTAAATTTTAAATTAGTCAGCGTAGCCTGCAAACTCTACATAGCCGATCTTCTCGAGGTAGAGGTCAACAAGGAGCTGGTAGTCGAAGATATCTACAGCGCCATCGCGGTTGATATCTGCTTCAGCTACATACTCGCCTTCGTAGTCGAGGTCGGTCATAAGAGCCATCTCGTTAAGGTCGCGAAGGTCAAGCTCCTCATCAGTGAAGAGGTCACCAAGCTTGTATGTGCAGTAATCGAGACCGTCGTCATCAGCGCCATAATTTGCAGCTACATCCTTGTTCTGATCATCGAGAACCTGAGACTTGTCACTTACAGCAAATTCTACGTCTACGCAATTATCTGTATCATCGTCAGTTTCCTTAACGAGAACACGGAAGAATACAACTGCGAGCTCCTCTTCGCCAGTAAGTGCGATGTTGCCATCTTCAGTAACAGCGAGAACGGTGAGAGTTGCGCCGGTCTTATTGTCGTTACCGTAAACTACAGAGTTTGCAGCAGAGAACTTATCGTTAGAAACAGTTCCGGAGATGAACTCAAGTCTTGTAGCGTCATAGTTGAGCTTGAGACCGATAGAGTTAACCTCAACTCCGGGAGAAGTTGTCTTGATAACGAGAGCAAGAACGCCGCCAAGAGTTACGTTATAGTCGGTGATCTCAAGATCCTCAGTTGCATGGAAAATCTCATAACCGAAAGTGAGCTGGTCAACTACATCGTTGTCAATCCATGTCATTGTGTCACCACAGTACTTACAAGTTGCCTCGTAAACAGTACCGGTGGTAGCGGTTGCAGTAGCAACAACCTTGATGGAGCCTTCTGCTGCGAACTTCTTAAACATATCGTAATCGTAGTCAGCGCCATCGTGGAGCTTCACATCAAATGCTTCCTTAACTTTTGTGTAAACGTAACCGCACTCGTCGTGGTTAGTGCAGAAGTATACGTCGTAAATACCCTCGCAGGTTTCAACTGTTTCGTGGTATTTGATATTGTGGATAGGCATACCGCATCCTGCTGTGTCGCACTTAGCTTCAGTAACAGCGGTGTCCTTAAGAGCCTCAAGGAGTCTCTCGTCGTTGCACTCGAAGATACCGGTGATGTTACCATAGGTGTGTCCGAGAGGAGCAACGTAGTCAACGATGATGAGCTTGTAGCAAGCACTGCAGTAAACTACAGTGTAGCCATAGTCATCGCAATCAGCCTTAACGGTATCATAAATGTTGAGAGTAGCATTTTCGCCGGTGCCGGTGATGAAGTTGTGGCCGAGACCAACCTTAACATTCTTGGTAGTGTATGTACACTTTGTGCAGTACTCGTATGCATCCCAACCAGTGGTCATGCAGTCGTAATCCTGTGCAGCGCCTTCCTTAATGTCGTGGAGAACGAGATCAGGATTTTCGCCGGTAGTGGTGAGAGGAGTGAGAACTTCCTTGTTGTCCTCGCCAGCCTCAGTGGTAGCGTCCTCAAGGGAGATAGCGAAGTATCTGCCGCAGTCTTCGCAGTAAGCAATTCCATCGGGATACTTAGTAGCTACGTCTGTGCAGAAGAGCTTATCGTAGTCTGCAGGATCAACTCTTGCAGGAAGCTCGCAGTCACCGAAATCTTCGGTGGGAAGAGTATATTCGAATCCGCAGATGCCACACTTGTAGTGGTCAAGTCCGAGCATTTCGCAAGTGGGTTCACGGAGAGTCTCAACGTGATAGTCTGCATTGCGAGCGTGGAACTTAGCGGGGTTCTTAGCGATGATTTCGTATGCATCAGCGCCGTCAGCTGCAGTTGCAACTGCGTCGCAGCCTTCAACGAGACACTTAGCAGCCTTGGAGCCGTCCTTAATGCAGGTCTCGGGAGTGAGTACGAACTCATCCTTATTTTCGAGGCTGCCCCAAGTGTGGCCGTTTGCAGCGATTTCTTCGGTCTTGGTAGCGCCGCAACCGTCAACAGTGCATTCGAAGGTCTTTACACCCTTTTGGGTGCAGGTGGGTTTAGTAGTAACTGTACCCTCGTCCCAAGTGTGACCATTAGCAGGGATGATTTCATCATACTCATCTGCCTTGTCACAGCCCTGGCACCAAACCTTAGCAAGGCCGGTCTCAGTGCAGGTGGGAGCGGTGATTACTTTTCTACCCCAACGGTGATTGTCGGGATCGTAGGTGGTTCCGATAACTCTTGTTTTTTCGTCAACATTGCCACATCTTACGCATTCCTTCCAGGTCTCAGCGAACTGGTCGCAGTAAGCGGGGGTTCCGTTCTCCTCGGAGTAGTCGCATCCAAGAGCGGGGATCTCTTCAGAAGCGGTAAGAGTCACGCCGCAAACTCCGCAGATAGTTCCAACGGTGTTACCGGGTTCAGTACAGGTAGGCTCATTTGCCTCAGTACCGATCTTCTCGGTGTGGCCGAGTGCGGGAACGGTTTCAGTCTTGGTGTCGCCACAAACAGGACATGTAGAAGTGATAGAACCGCCGTTTACACAGTCAGGTTTTACTTCTTTTACGTCATACTTGCAATCGGTTCTGGGGATAATAACGGTCTTGGTTACTTCTCCGCAAACAGTACAGGTGTATACGTCGTATCCTTCAACGAGGCAGTCAGCATCACGGTGAGCGTGAAGAATTTCATTATGCTTACCTGCTTCGATTACTTCGGTCTTGGTAGCGCCGCAAGCAGTACAGGTGTAGGTCTTGGTGCCTGCGTTCAAGCAATCAGCGGGCTTGGTTTCCTTGCCATCATCCCAAGTGTGACCAAGTGCATCAACTACTTCCTTGTAGAAAGCAAATCCGCAAGTAGCGCAGTAGATGTGACGAGTGGTACCTTCCTTGGTACAGGTAGGACTAGAAGCCTGGATTTCTTTCCATTCGTGAGTTTCGTCGCAGATCTCGGAAACGATAGCTTCCTGTCTGTCGCCGCAAGCGTCACAAACGAGAATTGCAAGACCAGCTACGTCCTTAGTAGGAGCGGTGAAGCTCTCTACTTCATACTCGTGATGTACGTTGGTCTCACCACAGTTTTCGCATACGCATCCGCCTCTGCCGTTGTTAACAAAGGTGTGGCCGGGAGCGGGGATAGTTTCAACAGTCTTCTCGCCGCATCCTTCGGTGGTACAGGTGGTGGTGATAGTTCCGCCATGTGTACAGTCAGAAGGCTCTACAACTACAGGTTCGCCCCAAACGTGAGTGTGTTCTACGTCAAGCTTAGGAAGGAAGTCTGCAAGGAAGGGAGCCTTACATACGTTACACTTGTAATAAGTGTATCCTTCAACAGTTTCCGTGGGAGCAACAGTGTCGCCCTTAGTCCAATCACAGTTGGACTTGTCGTGCTCTTCGCCTACACCGGGGCACTTTACTTCCTCGGCGTGTGCGTGACCGTCTTCAGCGTTTACTGCGATTATTGCAAAGTTAGCAACGATCATAGTGAGCGCCATAAGAATGGCCAGCATCTTTCTAAATGCCTTTTTCATTTTTATCCTCCATAAAAATAAAATATGTTTTTTGGGCTAGTTAGGGGCTAACCCAGTGCCCTTTAAGTTATCTACAGCCATGCCGTCTGAAACAACGTCGAGAAGACCGTGGTAATCTTCTTTGAGAAAACAAGCTACCTCCAATCTTCCTTCTTTGTTTCTTCCGTCACCGCTGCATAACCAAACTGCCCTCCCTTTCGAGAGAACAAGCTGATCCGGGAATCAACAAGAAAAAGGTGATCAATCCATTCTTCTTGGTCGCCAATAAGCCGATTTCCCTCGGTTTTTACCGAAAAAATCAGCTTTTCAGACTATATGCGGCATAGTTCACCCTATAAAAAGTGACCTACACACATCTTCATAGGCAATTGTATCATAGATTTTTCAAAAATGCAATAGTAAATTGACATTTTTATTGACTTTTTTGAAAAATTTTTCTGACGATTTATTTTCCGTAAATTATCGGCAAAAAATCAGTACAGAGGATACTTTCCGCAGAGCTTTGCAACCTCGGCTCTTACGTAATCTGCGGAATTTTCGAAATCGGTTGCAACGAGTTTGATGAGCTTTCCGATTACTACCATGTCCTCTTCAAGTAAGCCTCTTGTTGTTGCCGCGGGAGTTCCTATGCGGATTCCGCTTGTGATGAAGGGGCTCTGAGGATCGTTGGGAATCGCGTTCTTGTTTACGGTGATGTGCACCTCGTCAAGACGCTTTTCCATTTCCTTACCGGTTACGTTGAACTTGCGAAGGTCAACGAGCATAAGGTGGTTGTCGGTTCCTCCGGATACGAGATCGAAGCCCTCGGATACGAGAGTGTCTGCCAGAGCCTTTGCGTTCTTTACGATCTGTGTCTGGTATGTCTTGAACTCGGGCTTGAGAGCCTCGCCGAAGCATACTGCCTTCGCTCCGATGATGTGAAGGAGGGGTCCGCCCTGAATTCCGGGGAAGATCGCCTTATCGATCTGCTTTGCGAGCTCCGCACGGCAGAGAATGAGTCCGCCGCGAGGTCCGCGGAGAGTTTTGTGAGTCGTCGTGGTTACAACGTCGGCATAGGGAACGGGCGAGGGATGAAGTCCTGCCGCAACAAGGCCTGCGATGTGCGCCATGTCGACCATAAAATATGCGCCTACCTTTTTAGCGATAGCGCTTATTCTTTCGAAATCGATCACTCTGGGATATGCGGAAGCTCCTGCTACGATGAGCTTGGGCTTTACCTCCATCGCCTGAGCCTCCATCTTATCGTAATCGATGAGATGTGTCTCGGGATCGACTCCGTAGGATACGAAATTATAGTAGAGTCCCGAAATGTTTACGGGAGATCCGTGGGTGAGATGTCCTCCGTCAGCAAGTGACATTCCCATTACCGTGTCTCCTGCCTTAAGAAGTGCCACATATACCGCTGTGTTTGCCTGAGAACCGCTGTGGGGCTGAACGTTTGCGTGTTCTGCTCCAAAAATTGCCTTTGCTCTCTCGATTGCGATGTTTTCAACAACGTCGACCTTCTCGCATCCGCCATAGTAACGTCTTCCGGGATAGCCCTCAGCGTACTTGTTGGTGAGAATGGTTCCAGCCGCAGCCATTACTGCAGGAGAAACGAAGTTTTCGGAGGCAATAAGCTCGATTCCGTCGCGCTGACGCTTCATCTCGGCTTCAATTGCAAGTCCGACCTCTTCATCGCATTCGGTAAGATAACGAAGATTCTTCTCAATCATTATTTTTTACCTCACATTTTTAAATAATGATTAATTATACCATCATTGACATAAAAATTCAAGTGGTTTTTGAAAAATCAGCAATTACCTAAAAGCTCGGTCATGATTTCGACGGCTTTTTCGTCAGTAAGCACATAAGGTGAGTTTACGTAGTTTTTAGCGCCCGCGACTTTAGCCGCCATATCGAGGATCTCCTCCTCGCTCAGTGCCAGATTCACGTCGGAAAGTGCGGGAATCACAGCCGCTATGATCTCGGGGGTCGTTCCTATGTGAGATGCAAAAGCCGTCAGACGTGCCTTGCCCTCTTCGGTAGTCATATTCAGCTCGACATATTTACCCGTGAAGCACCCGCATGCCTTGCCGTGAGGAATTCCGTGATAAAGCGAAAGCCCGTAGCCCAGCGGATGTGTGAAGCCCGTGCCCGTTACGGTCAGCGCCAAGCCTCCGCAGGCGGCACCCTCGAGCATGGACAATCTCGTTTCGGGGGAAAGCCCTGCTTTATCGGTGTCATTTGGCAGGAAATCGTTTTGGGTAAGGGCATCCCAGATGAGTTTTCCGCCCTTAAGAGCCTCTTTTTCGGAATCGGGAGTCGATTTCGGGGAAAGATAAGACTCGATGCAATGGCAGAATGCATCGATCGCGGTTGCTACCGTATAATCGGAATTCAAGGTTTTAAGATATCTCGGGTCGAGATATGCATTTATCGGAAAAACCGAGTCGTCGATGTAGGTCTTTTTCTTGTTGTTCAGCGTAAGGACCGAGTTTTTGTCCACCTCGCTTCCCGTTCCTGCGGTAAGAGGAATTGCGGCGATGGGAAGTGAGACCTTTTTGATCTCGGTATCGTAAAGACCCTCCACAGTTAGCGACGGCATTGCCGCAAAGGTCGAAACCGCCTTGCAGGCATCGAGCGGGGATCCTCCGCCGATACCGATTATGAAGTCTGCTCCAAATTCTCTGCCGAGCTGAGCTGCCTCAATACAGCTTTCGACCGTCGGATTTTCGACCATCTTATCATAAACGGTGAATTTTATGCCTTTTTGATTCAACACATCAGTCACGTCGGCAAGAGCTCCGCTTACCTTAGCAGAATTTTTTCCCGTTACGACAAGAGCACGGCTGCCCAATATCAAAGTGTCGGGATTTTCCTTTATGCAGTTCTCTCCCTTAAATACCTTTGTTACTCTCATTTTTTCTCTCTTTACATTAAATTTGTTGTTCCTGCGATCATTATACAACATGGGAAAGTTAAAATCAATAGTTTGCTCTTGACAAATACTCCCAGAAAAGTATAAAATAATGGTAAAAAGACCTCTTTTTGGAGACATAAAATATGGTAGATAAACGTTCAAAAAGCTATGACGTTACCGGAATGAGCTGTGCCGCTTGCTCTGCAAGAGTTGAAAAGGCGGTAAGCGCCATTGACGGCGTGGTTTCCTGCTCGGTCAATCTGCTCACAAACTCTATGACCGTAGATGGTAGCGCAGACGAAAATGCGGTCATTGACGCAGTCGTGCGGGCGGGATACGGAGCATCGTTGAAGGCAGATCCCGGCGACTTAAGCTCTCATATATATAATAATGAAGAAAAAAATCGAATCGATCCGATCTTTACGCGATTGATCTCCTCGGTTTTTCTGCTTGTGATACTTATGTATCTTTCAATGGGACACATGCTGTCCCTTCCGCTTCCAAACTTTATTGAAAGCCGACCGATACTGAATGTGGCTCTGCAGCTTATACTGTCTGCCACAGTAATGGCAGTTAACCATAGATTCTTTGTAAACGGAACAAAGGGTATTATTCACCGCGCTCCGAATATGGATACGCTTGTATCTCTCGGCTCTGCCGCGGCATTCATTTACAGCACCGCACAGCTTTGCCGTATGATAAACGGTTCATCAGGTCTTCTCCATTCCCTTTATTTTGAAAGTGCGGCAATGATACCGACTCTCATAACCGTCGGAAAGCTTCTCGAAAGCAGAGCAAAGGGAAAAACCACCTCGGCTCTTAAGGGGCTTATGGATCTTTCTCCCAAAACAGCCACCGTAATACGCGACGGCAAAGAAGTAAGGATCAAAGCCGAAGAGCTAAACGCAGGAGACATATTTGCAGTCCGTCCGGGTGAAAGCTTCCCCGCCGACGGCGTGGTAATTAAGGGCGAAAGCGCAGTAAACGAATCGATGCTTACGGGAGAAAGTATTCCCGTTGACAAAAAAGAAGGCGACGAGGTGTCGGGTGCGACTGTAAATCAGTCGGGATACCTCGAATGCAGAGCCACCAAGGTCGGCTCCGACACGATCCTTTCAAAAATAATAAAAACCGTCTCCGATGCCGCGGCAACCAAAGCTCCGATCGCAAGAACAGCAGACAAGGTTGCGGGAGTTTTCGTCCCCGCTGTTATGGCGATCGCGGCAGTTACTGCAGCAACATGGTTCATTTTAGGAGAAAATGTCGGCGTTGCCCTGTCAAGGGCAATTTCGGTGCTCGTGATCAGTTGTCCCTGCGCTCTCGGGCTTGCAACGCCCGTTGCAATAATGGTGGGATCGGGCGTGGGAGCCAAAAACGGCATACTTTTTAAAACCGCCACCGCACTTGAGATCACAGGCAAAGCAAAAAACGTGGTCCTCGACAAAACGGGCACAATCACCGCCGGTGAGCCGACGGTTTATGAAATACTACCATGCTCGGTTTCGGAAAACGAGCTTTTAACTCTTGCCGCATCTGCAGAAAGCCGAAGCGAGCACCCACTTGCAAAATCCATAATGGGTGAGGCCGAAAAACGAGGATTAGATTTTCCAGCTCCCGAGGAATTCAAAGCCCTGAGCGGAATGGGTGTGTCATGCACCCTGGAAAATCAGATCCTCTACGGAGGAAAATACGATTTTATAAAAGAAATTGCAACCATACCGTCCGATATTTCACAAAAGGCCGCCGCTCTTACCGATCGTGGCTGTACACCGCTTTATTTTGCGCGGAATAACGACTTTCTGGGACTTATCGCCGTGAGCGATCCGATCAAGGAGGATTCAGCGGAGGCTGTCGCAGAAATGAAAAAAATGGGGCTCAACGTCGTAATACTCACGGGTGACAATCCTCGCACCGCAAAAGCGATTGCCGATAAAGCTGGCATAACAGACGTTATAGCATCGGTAATGCCCGACGCTAAAGCCTCGGAAGTAAAAAGGCTTAAGAAAAAAGGCTTCACAGTTATGATCGGTGACGGCATTAACGACGCGCCCGCGCTAACCGAAGCAGACGTCGGGATAGCCATCGGTGCTGGAAGCGATATCGCGATCGACGCTGCCGATGCGGTGATCATCGGAGGTAGCCTGAAGGATGCAGTAAAGGCGATCCGTTTGTCTCGCGCTACCCTTAAAAACGTAAAGGAAAATCTGTTTTGGGCGTTTTTCTACAACATTTTGGGAATTCCTCTTGCGGCGGGAGTCTTCATTCCGATGACCGGATGGCAGCTTTCTCCCATGATATGTGCCGCCGCAATGAGCTTGTCGAGCTTCTTCGTGGTTTGCAACGCTCTGCGGCTTGGTCTTATTAAGCTTAAGGGTGAATTTAATATACCTAATGAAAAGGAAGAAATAATTATGGAAAAAACATTTAAGGTTGAGGGAATGATGTGCCCGCACTGCGAAGCGCACGTAAAAAAAGCTGTCGAAAGCATCAAAAACGTAACGGAAGCCATCGCAAGCCATAAGGAAGGCACCGTTACTGTCAAAATGTCGAAGGAAGTCGCCAATAAATATATAATTTCCGCAATCACAGATGCGGGATATAAAGTACTGTCTTAAAATAATTGCCGATAACAAGACCGTCAGTCCTCGTAACCGGCAACAAAACACGCTTAAACAGATTCAAAATTTCAGAGAGCTTGACTAATATACATTCACAGAACAAAAATCGGGGCAGAGAACTTAAATTCTCTGCCCCGATCGTATTTTAAGGTGTGGGGATCATAATGGTTGCGGAGTCTCCCGTCATAACGGAGGGGAGCTTTCCGTCCCATTTTGCGAGGTAATCGGCGTACTTCAGATACTCGGTAATAAGCTCGGCCTCTTTATCGGTCTTTCCTGTGAAGTCGATCTCATACTTGATCGATTCGAGTCCTTCTTCGTCGGTTACGGTGGTTTCGGTTATGTTAAATCCAAGAGCTCTTGCGACCTCGATGGACTTAAGGCGTATAGCCTCAGCCTCTGCGTTAGCCACCTCGATCTGTGCCTGAGCGTCTGCCTTTGCCTGCTCAAGAACAGCCTGCGCTGCGAGCTTTGCAACCTCAAGTTCCTTCTCTGCGTTAACGATCGCGGTCTCCTTTTCATATTCAGCCTTAAGCTTTTCCTGCTCTGCGATCATCTTATCCTCAACGGTCTTCTCAAACGCGTCGGAGAAATCGATATTTGTCAGAACTACAGCAACGATATCAACACAGTATTCGTCGTTTACCGCGTCCTTGATAATCTGCTCAACGGTAGGAGATATTGTTGAACGGGTTTCGATGATCTGCATTGCGGAATAAGAGGAAAGGGTTGCCTTTGCCTTCTCGGTTGCAATGCTCTCGATACGGTTTGCAAGGATCTCCATCGAGCCGTACTGATTTGCGATTTCGATAGCCTTCGAGGTATCGATCTTGTACTGTACGGTCATATTAACGCCCATTGTCTGTGCGTCCTTGGAGTATGCCTGAGTTGCGATCTCCATATTCTGAACCTTCGCGTCGTATATATCGTAGGTGTTTGTGAGCCAGAAATCGAAGTAGGTGCCCGCTGTTCTTACGTTCTTTGCCTCTCCGAGAACCTTAACTACAGCGATCTCACCCGACTGAACGGTATGGAAGCTGGAGGGGACGAGCACAAGGAGAAGAACGAACACTAAAGCTACCGCAATTCCCGCAGTAACGCCTGCACGCTTTCCGTTTTTAAACGAAAGAACCGCAATTCCCGCGCCTATAGCTGCAAGAACAGCAAGAACTCCGCCTATCAGTAATCCAATTTGCATTTTTATGTACCTCCCAGTAATATATTTCTGATTTTATTATACTACGCGTAAAATACACTGTCAAGTCAAAGGAATAAAAGTTAACAATTATTCTCCCGATTGACAAGAGCTGATGCGTGTGATAAAATTTAATCATAAAAAACAAAAACGGAAATAAGAAATGAACATTCCCGCAAATATTATAGGAGCTTTGGCGGTAGCCTCTTTTGTTTTAAGCTATCAGATAAAAAACCGCAAAGGGATCGTCGCTGTAAACACGGTTTCCCGTGCACTTTACGTCCTTCAATACGTTATACTCGGAGCATACGAGGGCGCGGTTCTCGACGTTGTGGGAATATTGTGATCGGTACTTGCGAAAAACTAGGATAAGGGTATTATCAAAAGGCATACACGGGCCGTAATTACAGCTGTCAACCTCCTTATAGTCGTCAGCGACATAGCTCTTTATGAAAGCCCCGTAAGTCTGCTTCCCATGGTGGGAGTTTTGCTTCATACCGGAGCGTTCCGGTTCTCAAACGAGAGGATCATAAGAATGATATCCTTTCTCGTCTCACCCTTCTGGTTTGCGTATAACCTGATCAGCGGAGCTTACGGCTCTGCCATAGGCGACATTATGACCATGGTGTCCATAGGTACCCCAATCATAAGATATGACATAAAGAAATCCGACAATAAATAAAGCTTAAACGATCAAACAGCCTTCTCCGCTCGGGAGAAGGCTGTTTGATCGTATTTTCATTCCTCAAAAAGTGCTATTATCTCATCGGAACGCAGGCGGTCACTCACGTACGCCTTACGCAGAAGCTCGGAGGGAATACGGTCGTCGTATTTTTCAAATACGGGACATTCGTTTGGTGAAACGAGGGAGCTTTTATCGATTCCCTCTGTTAATATCTTCTTTTTCAAGAATCGCATAAAGCTTTCGCCGTCACCGTTTTCGAGGCGGAAGGTCATATAGAAGCAGCCCTCAAATTCAAGATTTGAAAGTCCGAAGCGTCCTCCGTGCTTGGCTAAATATTTGCGCAGTGTACGGAAGGAGCGTGTTCCGAGCCAAGGGAACAGGCACCAAGTATATCCGCCAAGGTGGACGATGCTTTTTTCAAGCATTCCGGTGTTTTTTGCAACGTGTCGGGCGGTGTCGAGACGCTTTTTTGCATTTTCCTTGAGGTAGGGATAAACGGTATCCTCCTCCAGCACCTCTTTCATTCTTTTCAATATCTTGGTGTGGATCTCGCCATAGTCGCCGGGCCACGATACCTCCATTTTTCCTTTTACCTGCTTGCAGTAGATGAGCTTTCTCTGAACGTCAAGCTCCTCGACCTCCCAAACGCGACCGGCAAGGGCAAATCTGTCTCCAACGGGGGGCGGAGTGGTAATGGTGCCTATCTCGTCCGAGCCGCAACGCACCGTGAAGTCCTCGCTGTCCTTGAATACAGCGTAAAATTTGAAGCTGCTTATAAGCCTTTCGCCCTTAAGTCCGATGATAAGCCCTTTTTCTTCGGTCATTTCCAGATAATCGTTATTCAGCATCGAAAGGAGCAAAAGCTTGTAATCCTCGGGGGAAACGTGGGCAAACGGGGGCAGGGAAAGTACCTTTTCCGCAAGCTCCTTGGCTTTCAGCTCGCCGCTTGACGCGAGGATGCTGACGGTTTGCTGGAACAGCAGGCTGAAGGGCAGATTTCTCACCGTCGGAGGCTCGATAAATCTTTCCTCAAGATATAGCTGAACAATTGCGATAGCTCGTATAAGCTCCCACGGAATAAGCTGCGGCAGGGGGGTGTTCGGAAGATGGTCCTCCTCTCTGAAGACCATCATCATTTCGGGGGGATCTCCTCGTCTGCCGGATCTGCCGAGTCTTTGAAGAAGGCTTGATACCGAGTGGGGTGATTCAAGCTGAATTATTCTCTGAAGACGCCCGATGTCGATGCCCAATTCCAGCGTTACCGTGGCGCAGGTGACCGTGCGGATGTCCTCGTTCTTGAGCTTAGCCTCTGCCTCCTCGCGTATTGACGCGGACAGGTTGCCGTGATGTATCTGGAAAACGTCCTCTTCGTCCCGCCGGTCTGCTATCTGACGCAGAGTTGCGGTGAGATATTCGGTCTCCTCACGGGAATTTGAGAAGATAAGGCATTTTTTGTTTTTTGAGCAATCGTAAATGTATTCAAATCCGTGGTCGAGAGGGATGTATTTCTCATTTTCGGGCATATCTGCCGCCGAATCGTTATCGCCGCTGTTGTCGATGAAGAAATGCTCCATTCCCAAACGCCATCTGGTTCTTGCGTCGGGAACGTTTATGCTTTCTGTGGGACGGGGTGAGCCGGCACCAAGCCAGCGCGCAGCGGCCTCGATGTCTCCTACGGTGGCGGAAAGGCCAATGCGAACGGGATCGTGACCGATAAGGTGGGAAATTCTGCTTAGCTGACAAAGTATCTGATTTCCCCTGTCGGAGCCGGTCAGGGTGTGTATTTCATCGAGTATTATGAAGCGAAGACCCCCAAAAAGACGCGGAATATCGTTGCTGCGGTTCATGAGCATGCTTTCAAGAGATTCGGGCGTGATCTGAAGAATTCCCTTGGGCTCTCTGAGGACCTTGCTTTTGTGGGATGCGGCAACGTCTCCGTGCCAGTGATATACGGGGATGCCGCTAAGATCAAGAACCTCACTCAGTCGCTCAAATTGGTCGTTTATAAGGCTTTTTAACGGCGCAACGTACAGCGCACCAACCGATTGAGGCTCGTCGGAGCTGAGTATAGACAAGATCGGGAAAAGCGCGGCTTCTGTCTTGCCCGATGCAGTTGGTGAGGCTATTATCAGGTTGCTTCTGCCGTCAAAAAGCACCTCCGCGGCTCTTACCTGAACGTCGCGAAGCTCCTCCCAACCGTGAGAGTATATATAATCCTGTATAAACGGCGCAAATTTTTCAAATACGTTCATTTTTTGTTTTTCGGGAAACTTTTTAAAAAGTTTCCCATACCCTTCAAAAACTTTGAAAAACGGAAATTACATTTCCGCGGATATAAGACAAAGTCTGCGTTATATTTTGGAATATGATATGATCAGATAAATTAATTAAGTCTTTTGCGGAAATTCCATTTCCGCCAGTAAAGGTTTTTGGAGTTCCAAGAACCTTTTTTCAAAAAGGTTCTTGGTGAAGCCCGCAATCACCTCGTTGCTATCAGATCGATATCCCACGCGGGAAAGGACGGGGTGCGTGACAGACGGAGGGAGTAGGAGGGATTAAGCGTATGTATCATCAGGGGGATCTCAAAAATATCGGCGCTCTTGTGGTAGAGTGCGATACGGAGCGCGGGGGAGTGAGTAACGATCGATTTCGAACAGCCGAGAATAGCGTTTCGTTCCTCGCCCTCGACATCTATTTTTACGTAATCGGGCTTTCTTCCTTCAAGCAGCTCGTCTGCGGGCAATCCCATAACCTCAACGGTTTTGGTTCCTCCCTTGCGGTGAATACCTCTGCCGCCGCCCTTGGTGAAGGTAAGCACCTCTTTTTTGTCCCAAGCGGCGTTGAAATGAGGCTCAACCTTACGTGTCATGGTAGTATTGAAGCATAGCTTTTTGAAATTTCTCTCGTCCGGCTCAACTGCGATTACGGTTTTAAGCTTTGGACAGCGATCAACGAGCTGAAGTGCGGTATCGCCGTTATAAGCGCCGAGATCGAGGGTATATTCAAACCCGTCGGCGCCGAGAATATCGAGGATCTCGTCGTTACCGGACAGTCCGCGGGAAAGATATTCGAGCTTACCGCTCAGCTTTGCCATTATCATATCGTCGTAAAGGGCTTTGGAGCGCTCGTCGGCAAAAAGAGTACGTGCGGCCTCAATGCTTTTAAGATTTTTTTCGTAAAAATCGATATCGAAAAGATCACCGCCCGCAACGGGGACGTCGGGGGCATATACCTCATGCTTTGAGGCTAAAGCAAAAAATCTTTCGATAACGTCGGGAAGCGACGAGCCGAATGCGATCAGGATTATCATGTCTTCACCGAAGGTCTTGACGGCGTCCTTGTATGAAAGGACGGGCTTTTCTCTGAAAATCCTGCTTCGCACAAATCCGTCGGAGGCAAATACGCCGTCCCATTTTATGCCCTTGCGTCCAAGGACGTCGATTATTTTATCCGCGCCGTCGCCCGTACCGTAGAGGACGATGGGTTTATCGGTATTTTTTAGGCTTTGCCAGAGATCGATCATATTTTCACCTCTTTCGTTCCTTTCATTATAGCACACGGATTAGAATATGTCAATTTCCTTACGCTTCCGTTTTTGCCTAATTTTTTGCAATGACAAAAGGATCAAAGTAAGGTATAATCGTTATGGAAGGAAGGTGATATAATGAAAAAGATAAAAATTGAAGTATCATACCTGACCGTGCTGTTTATGGGACTTGTATCCTGCCTCGGAGCAGGTGCGTGGCTTCTTATAGCAAGAAGCATTATAACGAAGAGAAATATTATAGGATATGGTGACTATCTTTCAAGGGGGGTTGAGGAGATAGTGCTCTGCGCCTCTTTACATATCATTTTGGGAATAGTGATGATGATTGGGGCAAAAGACGGTATTTCGTTGCGAAAATAAAACGTTCCCCTTGTTAAAACTCGGAGTTGAAATAACCCGCATCATCTGTTATAATAAATTTATAAAGTAAAGGGGGGCGGATATTATGCTGTGCAGCTTATGCCCAAGAGAATGTGGAGCTGACCGTGAAAACGGTAAAATAGGCTTTTGCGGAGCGGGTGAAGATCCTGTCGTGTGCCGTGCCGCGCCTCATATGTGGGAGGAGCCCTGCATTTGCGGTAAAAACGGTTCGGGAACGGTGTTTTTTTCGGGCTGCAATCTGCGATGTGTGTTCTGCCAGAATTCAAAGATAAGCAGAGGTGGAGCAGGGCAGGTGCATACCCCGTCGTCACTTGCGGATATTTACCTTGACCTGCAAGGTAAGGGCGTGTCGAACATCAATCTGGTCACTCCGTCTCCGTGGTCGGAGCAGATAAAAAGATCACTCGATATTGCTTGGGAGAGAGGCCTGTATCTGCCTACCGTTTATAACTGCGGAGGTTATGAAAAGGCGGAGACGGTCAGAAGCCTGCGCGGATATATCGGCGTATATATGCCCGATTTCAAATATATGGATCCCGAGCTTGGACGGAAATATTCCTCCGCCCCCGACTATCCCGAGGTGGCGAAAAAGGCGCTGTACGAAATGGTAAATCAAAGGGGCGACGCGGTCTACGACAGCGACGGAATGATGGTAAAGGGTGTTATCGTGCGCCATCTCATTCTCCCATCACACACCGACGACTCGATGCGGGTGCTTGAATATCTGCAAAAAGAGTACGGTAACAGCATCGTAATAAGCATTATGAGTCAGTACACACCCATGCCGAATATGTCACCTCCCCTCGACCGAAGGCTGAGTGAGGACGAATATCGGTCGGTGGTTGAGTATGCAAAAAGCATTGGGATTGAAAACGCGTTCATTCAGGACGGATCATCGGCAAAGGAAAGCTTTATTCCCGATTTTACGATATAAAAATAATCTTGACAAATTTTAAGATCGGGTTTATAATAGAAACAGTAAATGAAGGAAAAGTACGTCGGACTTGCAAAAGCTGCGGCGTGCTCTTTCTTTGCTTCTTTCGGAGGAAATCAAGGTCATTTTGGAGAACGGACTGCATTTTTACCCCGCAAAAGCTTCATTTTTGAAAGGAAAAAATATGAAAAACGATCTTCTCGACAGAATTAAAGCGGCTCTTCCCGAATTTTCAAAGGGACAAAAGGCAATTGGAAATTATATTCTCACAAGTTACGATAAGGCGGCGTTTCTCACCGCATCACGTTTGGGCGAGGTAACGGGAGTGAGTGAAAGCACGGTCGTGCGTTTCGCAACAGCCCTCGGATACGAAGGATATCCCGAACTTCAGGTGGCACTTCAGGAGCTTATACGAATCCGTCTTACGTCGGTTCAGCGTATGGAGGTAACCAACGACCGTATCGGCGAAGGCGACGTGCTTGAGAGCGTTCTTAATTCCGATATGGCAAAGATAAGGTCCACTCTCGACACTATCAGCCGCGAGGATTTTACCCGCGCATCCGACGCCATCGTAAAGGCAAAGAGAATATATATAATCGGTATGCGCTCAAGCGCTTCTCTTGCATCATTTATAGCCTTCAATTTCCGTTTTATGTTCGATAACGTTACTCTTGTACAAACAACAAGCGGATCTGAAATATTCGAGCAGCTTTTACGGGTAACCAAAGACGACGTTATTATTGCAATAAGCTTCCCCCGCTATTCAAAGAGAATCATAAGCGCGGTGGAATTTGCACATATGCAGGGAGCCCATATAGTTGCGCTTACCGACTCGTCTCTTTCCCCAATCGCCGCACACGCAGATTCCGCGCTGTATGCAAAGAGTGATATGGCTTCCTTTGTCGATTCGCTCGTCGCTCCTCTTTCGATAATAAACGCACTCATCGTTGATATTGCAAGAAAGAAAAAGACAGAGCTTCAAAACGTATTCGCGCGGCTTGAGACCATTTGGGACGAGTACGACGTTTACGACAAGGACAAGGGTGTATAAGTGAGCGTTGCTGTAATTGGCGGAGGCGCCGCGGGAATGATGGCTGCTGCAAGGCTCATTTCCTACGGCTTTGATGTAACTCTTTATGAAAAAAACGAACGCCTGGGGCGAAAGCTTGCGATAACGGGTAAGGGACGGTGCAACGTAACCAATAACTGCACAAGAGACGAATTTTTTAAAAACGTACCCACAAATCCCCGATTTTTATATTCCTGCTACAATGCCTTTGGCTCTCAGGACGTTATGGAATATTTTGAAGGCCTCGGAGTACCGCTGAAGACCGAAAGAGGAAACAGAGTTTTCCCCGTGTCCGACAGGGCCTTTGATATTGTTGATGCACTTGCTTCACAGGTAAAGGGCCATGTGAAAACAGCGAGGGTGAGCGGTATAGAGGTAAAGAACGGACAGGTTGCGGGAATACGCATAGGAAATAAAATAATTCCCTACGATACAGTAATAGTATGCACCGGAGGGCTGTCATACAAGCAAACGGGATCCGACGGAGACGGCTTACGGTTCGCACGTCAGCTCGGACTTGAAACCGTTTTTCCCCGCCCATCCCTTGTTCCAATCGAGTCTCCCGATGCCATCTGCCGTGAAATGCAGGGACTTTCGCTTAAAAACGTAGCAATCTCCATCGTTGACGAAAACGGAAAGACCGCATATACCGATTTCGGAGAAATGATGTTCACTCATTTCGGTGTAACAGGTCCGATGATACTGTCTGCATCTTCGATGATACCCGACATTGAGGAGAAAAGCTATACCCTTTACGTCGATATGAAGCCCGCACTTGACGAAAAAGAGCTTGATAACCGAATTTTGTCGGATTTTTCAAAAAATATAAACCGTGACTTTGCAAATTCGCTCTCTGCCCTGCTTCCGTCGAAAATGATTCCCGTTATCATAAAAAAATCGGGAATATCCCCCGAAACAAAGGTCAATTCCATAACCAAGGAGCAGAGAAAAAATCTCGTTAATCTCCTGAAGGCGCTTCCTGTGAGATTAAGCGGCTTCAGAGACATAAACGAGGCAATAATCACCAAGGGCGGAGTGTCCGTCAAGGAGCTCGACCCAAAGACAATGGAAAGCAAAAAGATCGCGGGACTGTATTTTGCGGGTGAGGTCATCGATGTTGATGCATATACCGGCGGATTCAATCTGCAGATCGCATTTTCCACAGCGGTATGCGCCGCAGACGCTGTCGCGGGGCTTAAGTGGTAACATTGCAAGGGTATAAACCCCTGTAGTTCTGCAATTTCGGCAAAAAAACGAAAAATTTTTCTTTACAACAATCAAAAAAAAGAGTATAATTATTAAGTAATAATCAACTTATAAAAATAAGGAGTGGCTTTATGGAAAAGATCTATACAGGCAAGACCAAGGACGTATATGCGCTTGAAAACGGCAACGTTCTTCTTAAGTTCAAGGACGATTGCACCGGTAAGGACGGAGTGTTCGATCCCGGCGAAAATTCGGTAGGACTCACCATCGAGGGTATCGGCAAGGCAAACCTTGAAACATCTGTTTACTATTTTGAGCTCTGCAAGAAAGCAGGCATCAAGACTCACTACGTTACCGCTGACGTTGAGAACGCAACCATGGAGGTACTCCGCGCAGATAACTTCGGTAAGGCTCAGGGCGGAAACGGACTTGAGGTAATTTGCCGTCTCGTTGCAACAGGTTCCTTCGTTCGTCGCTATGGCGAGTACATCAAGAACGGCACACGTCTTGAGGGCGGCTACGTTGAGTGCACCTTCAAGAACGACGAGAAGGGCGATCCCCTCGTAACCGGTGAGGGCCTCGTTGCTCTCGGCGTTATGACCGAGGAAATGTTCGCATCCCTTAAAGCGCAGACCCTTGCGATCACCAAGATCGTAGCGGACGACCTTAAGACCATCGGTCTCGACCTCTGGGATATCAAGTTTGAGTTTGGTTACACCGCTGACGGCGAGGTGGTTCTTATCGACGAGATCGCGTCCGGTAACATGAGAGTTTACGAGGGCGACACCATCGTTGAACCCGTTGAGCTCACCAAGAAGATCCTTAACAGATAATAAAACATCGTCTAAAGCCCTTTCGGAAAGCCGAAGGGGCTTTTTGGTTGGAAATTCGCAGGGGAATAAATTCCTTCCGCAAACGAACGGCGGGGGAAGGTGGCATTTTCGTAAGAAAATGACGAATGAGGTGTTCCAAGACAATGTATCTAATTAGCCTTCCCCGTTGGGAAAGCCTTAATTTCCGCTTTTGCGGTGTTTTGGCGATTTAAATTAGACTTAATATCGAGGCGAAAGCCAAATATCGTATCTGTTCTTTAAAAATTTACTTTTAACTAAAAAAAACTGTTGAAAAACCGAAAAAAATGTGTTATAATACTCTCGATCTTATCAAGAGAGGCGGAGGGACCGACCCTGAGAAGCCCGGCAACCTTGGTTTTTACCCCGTGATGAACAGGGAATAGATTCAAAGGTGCCAATTTCGGACAGATGAGAGCTGAAAAACGTAATTTGTGCCCTCGCTGTCGCCGAGGGCTTTTTGTTTTCTCCGTTAATATAGATGAATTGAAAGGTAGAATAAAATGAGAAAGCTTTTTACTTCAGAATCAGTAACCGAAGGACATCCCGATAAAATTTGCGATAAAATTTCCGATTCCGTCCTCGACGCGATCCTTGCCATTGACCCAATGGCAAGAGTTGCCTGCGAGACCACGGTTACCACGGGTATCATCTCCATTATGGGCGAGATAACCACCACCGCAGTCATAGATTTCCAGACTATAGCCCGCGAGGCAGTAAGAAATATCGGCTACGACCGTGCAAAATACGGATTTGACTGCGACACCTGCTCGGTCATCAATATGGTTCACAAGCAATCCCCCGATATCGCTCTAGGAGTTGACAAGTCCTACGAGGCAAAGGAAGGTAACGGCGACGGTCTTGATACCGGTGCGGGAGACCAGGGTATGATGTTCGGATACGCATGCAACGAAACTCCCTCCCTTATGCCCCTTCCCATTTCCCTCGCTCACACCCTCTCCGCACGTCTTACCGAGGTTAGAAAGAACGGCACCCTTCCCTATCTCCGTCCCGACGGAAAAACACAGGTGACCGTAGAATACGTGGACGATAAGCCCGTAAGAATCGATACAGTAGTCGTTTCCTCACAGCACGACGCAGAGGTTTCCCTCGAAACGATCCGCGAGGATATTATAAATCACGTTATAAAGCCTGTGATCCCCTCAGATCTTCTCGACGGAGAGACCAAGATATACGTTAACCCCACAGGTCGCTTTGTCGTTGGCGGACCTCACGGAGATTCGGGCCTTACCGGAAGAAAGATAATCGTTGATACCTACGGCGGATACTCCCGTCACGGAGGCGGAGCATTCTCAGGTAAGGATCCCACAAAGGTCGACCGTACCGCTGCGTACGCCGCAAGATACCTTGCAAAGAACGTTGTCAGTGCCGGTCTTGCCTCAAGATGCGAGGTTCAGTTAGCTTACGCGATCGGCGTAGCAAAGCCCGTTTCGGTAATGGTTGATACCTTCGGCACCGCAAAGGTAAGCGAGGAGCTTATATGTCAGCGTCTTACCGAGCTTGTTGACCTCCGTCCCGCCGCTTTGATAAACAGATTCAACCTTCGCACCCCCATCTATGCGCCCCTTGCCGCTTACGGTCATATGGGACGCGAGGAGCTTAACGTTGGTTGGGAAAAGACCGACATCGCTCCCGCACTCGCGGAGCTTCTCAAATGATGGAGCTCGTTGTAGCCGTAGATCGCGGCTGGGGTATCGGAAACAAGGGCGAGCTTCTTTGCCGAGTAAGCGACGATCTTAAAAATTTCCGCGCGGTAACGACCGGAAAGACCGTTATTCTCGGCTCAAAAACTCTCTCCACCTTCCCGGGCGGCAGACCTCTTAAAAACAGACGAAACATAATCATGAGCCGCCGCCCCGACTACGTAGTTGAGGGAGCAGAGGTGGCACATTCCCCCAAGGAGCTTCTCTCTATGCTCGGTGAGGACGAAAATGCCGTTGTCATCGGAGGCGAGAGCATCTACAGATTGCTCCTTCCATACTGTGATACCGCAATCGTAAGCAAATTCGACATCGAGCTTTCCGCAGACGCGTTTTTTCCGAATCTGGACAATGATCCGGAATGGACAGTATCGGATATCAGCGAAGAATTTGTTGCCGCAGAAACAGATTCCCACCCCGGAATGAAGTGGAAAATTTTAAAATACGTTAAAAAATGAAATGATCCCGACAGATCAGCTATCCAGAATTAAGGATAAGCTCAGATCCGTCGGGATCTTTTAGTTCCAAAAATCCCCTGCCTCCGCAAAGGATACTCCTGTGTAATAATGGGTTAAAATTTCATCATAGCTTGCGCCGTTTTTTGCCATTTCATTTGCACCGTATTGGCTCATTCCGACGCCGTGACCGTAGCCGTGGACGGTAAACACGTAACCGTCCTCGGTTTTTTCATATTCAAACGCGGTAGAACGGAAGCCGAAAAGCGAACGAAGAAGCTTTGCCTTGATCATTTTTCCGTTATACGCAACGTAAGATTGCCGTCCGCTGTCATTTTTCTCTGACGTCAGTTCCTTTTTTACCGACGTCGCACATTCAACCGCCGAGGACGAGGAAAAAAGCTCGGAAATTTGCTTATTACTTAAGGTCACGCTCGAAATACCGTCCTCCTCGGGTGAGGGAACCGAAACAAGATAGGGTCGATAGCCGCCCCAAACGTTAAGTGACGACTCGGTGCGTTTATACGACCTCGAATGAAAAGCCGCAAGAATGGGTCTGTTATCATAAGTCAATATCTGCCCCTCAGTCTCTCTTACCGCATTGGATATTTTTGTCACGATGCTGTTTGTTACCTGCTCGCCGTAACGAGAGAGCAGATCGTCTCTCGTTACAAAAGCGGCACAATGGGAATAGTCGGAGCAAACCTCAGCCCCATTTCCATGGTCGGAGCCCTCGTACAGCTTATAAATACAGTATGTTCTGGCGGCTACAGCCTGCGCCTTCAGCGCCTCGGTATAAAAGGTATAGGGCATTTCCGCCGCAACCACACAGGTTATGTATTCCTCAAGCGTCATATCTATAACAACGTCCTCGTCGGTAAGATAAACTCCGACGGTTATTTTTTTGTCCTCGGGAGGCAAGGGCTGCTCGGAAGTCGCGGTTACAATCGTTGAAATTTCCTCACTTTCAGCCGTTTCGGGAGACAGGTCGGTTGCTAACGGATTTGAATCTATCGGCTGCACTCCCCTTTTTGCGTTTACCTCCGATACAAGCGGTACGGTAAGCGACAGCGCGCATACCAGTATGAAAACAATAGTGGTAAGTTTTCCTCTGATGCTCATTGTTTTTCCTTTCTTTATCACAAGTGCGGTTCATTGGTTAATTTATATTCCGTTCCGTCCGAAACTATGCAAAAAGGGGAAAATCTCGCTTTTTGTCGGAAATTGCAACGTTCGGGAGCGCTTTTGTGCAATATGGTAAATTTTGGCATCGAAAATTTGTGGAACTTTTTGTATTTCCAAGTATTGCATAATATGGTAAAATATGGTATCATAAAAGCACATAAAAAAATAACGGAGAGTGGCGAAAAAATGGAACAAAGCATAAAAATTTTGGTTGCGGATGAAAATTCCGATTTCAGAAGGAGCTGCAGGTCAAATCTTATCGGCATGGGCTTCAAGCGGATAGAGGAGGCGTCCGACGGCGAGGACTGTCTGTATAAGATAGAAAAATACCGTCCCGACGTTGTGGTTTGCGACGTTTGGCTGTCCAAGCTCGATTGCACGCAGGTCATAAGGGGAGCAAAGCTTATGAATATGGGCCCCGATGCTACCCCATCGTTTATAGTTTATTCGGTTATCAACAACACGAATATGTTTGCCGAAGCAACGGAGGCGGGCGCTGACTACTGTATGCTGCGACCCTTCGACTATAAGCAGTTAGCCGAAAGGATAAAGCGGGTATATATGTCCCGAAGCAACCGGGATAGCGGCGATAACAATAAAAAAGCCGATATCGAAACACAGGTCACCAAGATAATTCACCAGATTGGCGTTCCGGCGCACATAAAGGGCTATCAGTACCTTCGAAGCGCGATAATGATGACTGTTGAGGACAGCGATATTATCAATTCGGTAACAAAAATACTTTATCCGTCGGTTGCTAAAAAGTACGCGACCACATCGTCCCGCGTCGAAAGAGCGATAAGGCACGCGATCGAGGTCGCGTGGGATCGCGGAGACGTTGAGACTCTCAATTCCTATTTCGGCTACACCATTCAGAACAACAGAGGTAAGCCGACAAATTCCGAATTCATCGCAATGATTGCCGATAATTTGAGACTTCAGAACAAGCTGAGCTGAATTTTTCCCGTGAGTTATCCTTAACTGTTATAATAAAGCAAAAGTATCCACCCGAAAAATCGGGTGGATACTTTGTTGTGTAACGAAAAAAATCGGAAATAAAATTTCCGCCAAATAAGAGTTTTTGAAAGATGCAGGAAAACTTTTTTAAAAGTTTTCCTGCAAAATCAATCGAATATTGTTCTAATAATCTTCCGACACGGTAAGCCACGCAGTGATGCGTTTTTTCCAATTCTTACCCGCCGAGCCGTAGTCAACGATGGTGGTAACCTTGCCATTTTTATCCGAAACAGTAACGGCAATGCGTGCAAACGGCACGTCTGCCACTGATCCAACCGGTTATAAGTCCGACGATAAGCGACATTCCGTATTTCCGCAAAGATCGCAGAAGGTGGAAAAGCGCTCCATCATGGTGTCGTCGAGGAAATAGGGATTGGTGGGCTCGGTACAGCCCTCCATCATATATTCCTTTATGTCGCCCATCTGCGCGTAAACTGAAATTACGGGCTGAAAATCACGCCAAAAAGGGAAAACTCGCATAGTGCTTGCTCCGTTTTCGGAAAGCACATTCGGGTCACGTTCAACCTGCGCCTTGTCCCAATTTTTCCACATCTCAACACCTGCGTGAGATGCCCAACAGTTACATCCAAGCTTAAAATCCTTCATTTTCGCTCTCCTTAAGTGCTTTTATGTAACTTGATTATTCCAACTTAAATGCTAAGTATCAATGTTTTTAAAACAAAGGCTCCCATATCAGTTTTCGGGGTGAATGTAATCAAAAAATGCGTTATTTTCACTTAAATAAAGTTGCATCGTCTTGGATCACCTCATCCACCGCCGTGGGCGGTTCCCATTCCCCCGCTGGGTGAGGTGGCATTTTCGTTAGAAAATGACGGATGAGGTATCCCAAACCGATGAATCTTTTTAGCCTTCCCCTCGAGGTAAAGGCTAAAGTGGGCATTATACAATAACGGCACCTGCAAGCAAAGGCAGGTGCCGTTATTTAGTTATTCCCAATATCCCAGAACCTTACATTTCTGCCAATCGACCTTAAGCGTCTTTATGATTTTTCCATCGTCGAGCTTGGTTTGTACCTGCGTGATACATTCCTTATCCATAAGCTCGCGCAGGAGCTTTGTTATGTCTCTGGCTCGCTTTCTGTTGTATCTCGCAACGGCGTCAACAGTGCCCCTGAATGTCGGATACGATCTTTTCTGCTTGTTTTCGGAAAGATTTTTGAGACTTAAAAGGATCATTCTGTAGCCTTCAAGCATGGGATCGTCGTTTTTGGGATAGAGCTTTGTCCAAGAAGCCGTGTTTTTAAGCTGGGTACTCATTCCGCCTCTGACGGCGCAGATTCCCACTTCCTTGCCGAGCTTCGATCTTAGGTAATTTGTTACCGAGCTGAAATGACCGTCGCCCGAGAAAAGAATAAAGGTGTCGGTTGACGGGGAGCTTATGGCAAGCTGATAAATGTGATCGAGCATTATGAAATCTGTAAAATCTTTTTTATGTGCCGACGACGTATTTTGAGTTTCGATTATATGATTTGTTATCTCTCTTATTTTCGGCAGCTCTGCTCTTAAAGAATAATTTGAAAAATCTGCAAAAAATATTATATCCTGAATATCGTATTCCGAAGAAAGCTCATCGCGAAGCGCTCTTATGTCTGGACGCCTTTTGTCGTGAAGACGGTCAAGTGAAATAAACCAATGCTCGTAATCGACAAAGACCGTGGCTTTTGGCTTTGCTGTGCGTTTTTTCTTGAAAAATTCGAACATATTCCTCCTCCTTTCTTTTTTCGTTAAATCGTTATAATTATAACACAATAATTGGCTAAAATCAAGAGAAAATAACCATATATCTATTGACGGAAATGCAAAAAATAGGTATAATTAATATAATTACAATTGCCCGAAAGGATAAATAACAATGAGTATGAAAAAAATACCGAAAAGATCAGCAGTTTTAAAGGAAAATACTTGGGCGACCGAGGATATATTCGCAAATGATGAAGCGTGGGAAAAGGCGTTTGAAGTAGCGCAGGAATATCCCGCAAAGCTTACCTCCTTCGCAGGTAAGATCAGCAAGGACGCAAAAGCCCTGTATGAATATCTTGTATTTGAGGATGAGCTCGACGTTGAAATAACAAAGCTCTATTCCTATGCTCACCTCAGCTCCGACGTTGATACGAGCAACAGCACCTATCAGGCTATGATGGGTAAAACAATGTCCTATTATGCTTCTCTTTCCGCTGCAGATTCCTTTGCCCGTCCCGAGATCATCTCAATAGACGATGAAACAATGGAAAAATTCTATGCCGATGAGCCCCGCCTTGAGCTTTATCGCCGCAATCTCAACAGAATCAGATCAAAGAAGCCTCACACCCTGTCCGATAACGAGGAAAGACTCCTTGCAGGTGCCGGCGAGATCGCAGGTGCGGCAAGCAATATCGGATCCTTCTTCCGTAATGCCGATCTCCGCTTCCCCGATATAACCGACTGCGAGGGAAATACCCGTCAGCTTACTCAGGGATCTTATATTTCCTACGTTGAGTCCTCCGACAGAGTTCTTCGTAAGAATGCGTTTGAGTCCCTTTACCACACCTTCGGTTCATTCCGCAACACTACCGCCGCTCTCCTTGACGCGCAGATGAGACAGCTTAAGTTCTTCTCACGCTCAAGAAAGCACGAAAGCTCCCTCGCCGCTTCTCTTTCGAGAACCGAGGTTCCCACCGAGGTGTATCACAACCTCATCGCAACCGTTCACAAGAATATGCCCTTGATGCACAGATATATGTCCATCCGCAAGAAGCTTATGGGCGTTGACGAGCTTCATATGTACGATATCTACCCTACCCTCGTTTCCGAAGCAGAGGCAAATATCACATTTGAAGAAGCAAAGGCGATCTCTCTTGAGGCTCTTAAGCCTCTCGGAGAGGACTACGTTAACGTTGTTAAGCACGCATATGAGAACAGATGGATCGATGTTTACGAAAACGAAGGCAAGAGAGGCGGAGCGTACTCCTCAGGCGCGCGTCCTCACCCCTACGTGCTTCTTAACCACGAAAACAATCTTAACTCCATGTTCACCCTCGTTCACGAGATGGGCCACGCTATGCATTCCTATCTTTCCAAGGAAAATCAGCCCGTTTGCTACGCAGATTACGTAATTTTTGTAGCTGAGGTCGCATCCACCTGCAACGAGTCGCTTCTTATGAACCATCTGCTTTCGCAGACCACCGATAAGGTCAAGAGAGCTTATCTTATCAACTACTTCCTCGAGCAGTTCCGTACAACCCTCTACCGTCAGACTATGTTTGCTGAGTTTGAGCTTGAAATGAGCAAGCTCGTTGAGGCAGGACAGTCTCTTACCGCAGATACCCTCTGCAAGATATATCACCGTCTTAATGAGGAGTACTACGGTCCCGACGTGGTTATCGATCCCGAGATCGATATGGAATGGGCAAGAATCCCCCACTTCTTCATGAACTTCTACGTATTCCAGTACGCAACAGGCTTCTCCGCCGCTATGGCGCTCAGCAGAAAGATCCTTACCGAAGGTCAGGAAGCTGTTGACAAGTACCTCGGATTCCTCTCCGGCGGCTGCTCCGATACGCCCATCGGTCTTCTTAAGGGCGCCGGTGTTGATATGGCTACCGCAGAGCCTATTGAGACCGCACTCAAGACATTTGAGGAGCTTCTTGACGAATTCGAAGAGCTTATGAAATAAAAAGATACTCCCCTCGGCATAATCAAACCGAAAGGATTCCCACTGTGAACAATGTAATTAAAAAAATCTTAACTGTTTTTCTCCTTATCGCCATGCTGATACCGATGTACGCTTGTACATCAAACAGCGATAAGCCCAACGTAACGGGTTCTGACGGCACGGGTGTTCCGGAAATAACTACCAATTCCGAGCCTGCAGCTGCAGTGGTAGACATCAAAAGCGAGGCTGTCTATCTTATGGCAGGCGAAAGCTATACTCTTAACTACACGGCCGACGACGAGAACGGAAAAATAGCTTGGGAGTCAAGCACTGACTGTGTAACCGTTAAAAACGGCGTTATCACCGCCGTTAAAGAGGGCTACGCAAGAGTAAGCGCGAACGGAAAAGACAACTGTCTTGTCGTTGTGCTTTCCAAGGAAATGGCATCAATATCGGTAAACACAAACGGTCAGGCCCTTGTCGACAGAGAGACCTACGTTGCATGCCGTGTTACCGTTAATTCCGAAAACAAGAAATATAGCCTCAAAAACGAGCCCGCAAGTATCCGCTACAGAGGAAATTCCACTTTCTATACCCCTCCCAAAAAGCCATACAGATTAAAGTTTGACTCGAAGGTCAATCTTCTCGGTATGAACGAGGGCGCGGAATGTAAGAGCTGGGTGCTTCTCGCAGAGGCTTACGACGATTCCTATATGCGTGACGCGGTCGCGTATGCTCTTGCAGCATCGATAACCGATCAATACTATTCTGATTTCAGATACGTCAAGTTCTATCTTAACGGAGAGTATATGGGCGTATTCCTTTTAGCCGAGCAGACTCAGATCAATTCCGAGCGAATCGATATTGAGGAAGCAGGAACGGACACCTATGATCTTGCTTCAGGCTATCTTCTCGAGGTGAACGGCTCCGACGGCTACGACAGCTCCAAGGGATTTAGAGTATATCACAGCGAATATGAGCTCAAAAATCTTTTGGGTCATAAATTTACTGCGATCGACCATAATATGACCGTCAATAACGACGGCTTTACCAACAGCCAGCTGATGTTTGCAAAATATTATCTGCGTTGCGTATGGGAGATCTTGTACCAGGCAACCTACAAGAACGTTGCATACGAATTTAAGTATGACATATTCAGCGGCGAGGACAAGGCGCGGAAGTTCCTCTCCGCCTGCTCCGACGGTAACGATTACAAGAAGGGCTTGCAGAAGAGCAGCAAAACTCCTCAGGAGGCTGTAGAGGCTGTTATCGACGTAAGATCCTTTGCGAAAAAGTATATTCACTGCGAAATAATGTGTAACGGCGACTCCTTCCGTAAGAGCTACTTCATGTGGGTAGACCTTTCGGAAAACGGCTCCAAAAAGCTTACCGACGGCTGTCCTTGGGACCACGACGGAGCAATGGTAACGTGGGATACCTACAACTATCGCCCCACCGAGGGATATTTCGATGCTCTCGGAAACGTATGGCATCTTGTTATGATGTGCAACGATTGGTTCGTCGATATCGTTGAGGAAGAATGGCAGAGACTGTACGAGGAAAACAACGGCTTCGATTACGTTTTCAAGATGATGAAGGACATCACCAAGAGCTACGCTTCCGATTTCAAGAAGGAAAAGCAACTCTGGAACAGAGAGTGGGATCAGAACGTTCAGGCTGATATCGCACACGATTGGCTTGCCGATCGTATCGAGTGGCTGGAATACGAATTCGGAAATTGATTTTTAAGGATAACTTTATTAAAAAATTACTCTCGTTGCTCCCGCTTGCATCCATGCTGCTGCCGATTTGTTGAGGAGAGGCGCTTGTTGGATAGGTAAAAACATAGGCGGTACGATGGGCACTCCCTACGAGGGAAAAAGAGATGCAAAATATCATGGGCTTCGTTACCAAGGTCGATCACGGCGCAGGCGAGAAAGTCGAGGCAACTAACCGCGTCGTTCTCGAAATAGTTGCCGAGGGCAGACCCACCGCAGTTTACGTACCCATCGTGCTCCTCGGATAATAAATATAAAATCGGCAGTTCACAATGAACTGCCGATTTTTTGTTTATTCATCTGTGATCGCCTTAAGCACGAGGTCAAGCTTTTCCATTGCCTCGTCGGTTCTGTTCTGCTTTTCTATAACAGCCGAGAGCATATCGAGAGCACGAAGACGGTCGGACGCTTTTTGCTCACTGTCAAAGGCGATACTCATCATTTCTTTGGTGATATTTTCCTCGCGAGGAAGCTTCTTTCCCATATATCATCCCTCCCAAAATAATTATTCAGGTTTGATGATATCACAAAAGGCTTAAAAAGTCTTCCCCCAAAATTCCCCTGTTTTTCCCTTTAAAATTCGGGATCGTATCTCTGCGGAAATTCCTCCCAAAAGATCTTCCTTGCCTCTATATCCTTAATTCTGAGCATCGTGCAGTAAGCTGAAAATCCAACGTGACCTCCTATTTTCGGCTCGGTTGGATCGATAAGCTCACTTACGAGCACGTCGTCAACTACCACAAACATATGTCCGTTGATGGCACCGCAGGTCATTCTGACCTCTGTACCCGGGGTATAGTTATAAAGGCTGGTTGTTGAATAAAGAGTGGTATTGTTTCTTTCAAGCCCCGCCTTGTTTTCGTACCAGCCGTTAAGACCGCAGACGCAGGAATCACCGAGATAATCGGTGCTTTCATCCCAATCCGCGCAGAATACGGCATTAAGATCGCTTGTCGCAGGGAGAACGGTTGAAACTGTGAAGGAAAGCGTTACGTTATCGGTATAGCGTTCCTTTGTGAAAAGTATTCCTCCCAAGTTGCCCCTTTCAATACCGATAAGGCATCCGTCCTCATAGCTCCGCTCGCCCGATTTTACGTCGAAGTATTCCTTCCAATCGGAGCTCGGCTTGTAGCTTCAAAGTATCTCCGACTTATCTGCAATTATTTTTTTGCCCAAAAGATGTATATTTTTCATATCATTACCTCAGATTACGCCCAGTCCTTACATACGTCGACCCAAACGGCGTAGCCTGAGTATTTTTCGAGCTCGGGAATACTTAGCTCGATTGCGGAATTTGAGCTTCCGCAGGCAGGGAAGACGGTTTCAAAGCGTTTGAGAGACACGTCAAGATACACCTTCACCCCATCGTTTACCGCAAAAGGACAAACGCCGCCGACGGCGTGTCCGATCAGCTCAGATGCTTCATCAAAGGTGAGCATTTTTGCCTTTGTTTCAAAAAACGCCTTATATTTTCCGTTATCGATCCTTGCATCTCCCGCGGCAACCACGAGTATCGGACCGCTCGGCGTTCCGAACGACAGGCTTTTTGCAATTCGTTTTCCCTCGCAGCCCAAAGCCTTTGCCGCGAGAGCAACGGTGGCGCTGGAAACGTCAAATTCTCTTATTCTGCCTTCAATCCCCTGCTCCGAAAAGTAGGCTCTAACCTTTTCAATAGACATAAATTCTCGATCAGTCGGGCATTATTTCTGCGAGTACAGCCTTAAGTCCAATAAGTTTTGTTTCATCGGAAGCGTTGTGAATGAAGTTTGCCCAAGAGGTCTCAAGGGAGAATACTCCGTCAAAGCCTATCTCTGTAAGCGCCGCCTTAAAGTCCTTCCAATCGATAACGCCCATTAAGGGAAGCAGATGCTCATCGCGGTTACCGCTGTTATCGTGAATATGTAGAGTCATAAGATCCTTGCCCGCCATTCTCACGATATCCGCAGGGGATTCCTTAAGAACTGCCGCATGACCCGTATCGAGACAGAGCTTAAAGTTTTCGTCGTTGATTTTTCTTACGAAATCAAGAGTTCTCGAACCGGGAGCAATATGCATACCCTTCATGGGCATATTCTCAAAGCAGATCGTAATGCCTCTTTCCTTTGCATAAGGAATGACTTTTTTCGTGAAAAAGTCGTAGTTTATTGCGTAAAACTCTTCAACGTCGAGATCGGGATGAATATCGTAGTCACCGAAGGGCATCATGGGATGAATTACCCAATATTTTGTTCCGATCATAGCGGTTGCGTCAAGGCTGAGCTTCATTAGCTCAAATCGCTGTTCTCTTCTCTCCTCGGTCTCATCGTGCGGAGGCCATCTCCAAGGACCGTGGATCTGCCAAATTGTAACTCCCGCCTCATCTGCAAGAGCCTTTTCGCGTCTGATGTTTTCAAGATACTCTTCTCTCGTTCCCATGAAGCCATCGGGGTCAATCGGAAGGTCTGCGTAATCGAAGCCGTATTCCTTCATTTTCTTGTAGCGTTCCTCACCAAATGACATAAAAAGTCCTATTGAGCTGCCAAGTTTCATGATTTTTTCTCCTTTTTCTTATATCAATAATGGTTGTTTAAATAAAATGGCTTATTTCTTGTCTTTTCCGTAAAAGGGAAAAGTTATATGAAAACGTAATCTTTTAATCTGTCAAAGGCTTCGACCAGGCGTGAATATGGCAGGGCAAGGTTCATTCTGATATGACACTCTGCGTGGAAGGGTCTTCCGTCCTGCCAGATAACTCCTACCTTTATTCCGCGTCTTTGAAGCTCGTCTATGCTCACGTTATGCTTCTCGCACCACGTTGTGCAGTCAAGAAACAGCATATATGTGCCTTGAGGAGTGGGAACGTTAACGCCGTCGAAATGTTCTTTTATAAAATTTACCGCGTAAGCTGCATTTTTGCTCAAAACGCTCTTCAGCTCATCAAGCCAAGCTTCGCCTTCTTCGGAATATGCTCCAATTAAGGCATGCATTGAGAGTACGTTCATCTGGTCGTAGTGTGAAATCGACGCTTGCTTTTCGACCTTTTTGCGAAGCTCTTCGTTTTTTATTATTCTGTAGCTTCCGACAAGACCTGCGAGGTTAAAGCTTTTGGTTATGGCATAAAGGCAAACTGTTCTGTTTGCGGCATCGTCGCTCACTGAATGAGTTGGTATATGTACGCTGTCATTAAGCAGAAGATCCGACCATATCTCGTCCGAAATTACGGTTACGTCATACTTTTTGAACAGCTTCATAGCTGCATCCAGCTCAGATCTTTCCCAAACGCGCCCGCAGGGGTTGTGCGGGGAACAGAGAATAGCGGCTTTTATATCTCCACCCGAAAGCTTGCTTTCCATATCGGTCAGATCCATTCTCATAACGCCGTTTTCATCGGGAATAAGCGCGGAATGAACGATCTCATAGCCTCCGTTAGTCAGTGCACTCGTAAATCCAACGTACGTTGGGCTGTGAACGAGCACCTTGCCTCGATTTTCGTAAACAGCTCCCAGAACGCTCATAACTCCGCCGAGCACGCTGTTGTCGTAGCAAATCTCTTCTTTTTTAATATCTACACCGTTTCTTATCTTCTGGTGGGTTATTATTCCGTTAATATACTGATCAGAAGGTGAAAAATACCCGAAAGCACCGTGCTCAAGACGTTTTTTGATCGCGTCGGTTACAGCGGGCGCGGTTGCAAACGCCATATCCGCTATCCACATGGGAATTGTGTCAAAGCCTTCGTCAACTACGGGCTCATCAAAAGGAATTATGTCTGCGGCAATAGAATCCTTGCCTTTACGGTCAAATACCGTTTCAAAATCGTACTTCATAACCTACTTCCTTTATTTGCAGTTTTCACAAATACCGTAAAACACCGTCTTTGACGGGTCTATCTCAAATCCGTGATGGGAGGAAATGTGCGAGGATATTTTTGTAAGCTCGTCACATTCAACGTGGATAAGTCTGCCGCAGCTTTCGCACTTAAGATGAAAATGTTCTCTGCAGCGTTCCTCCGCCCTTTGATAGCAAGCGGCTGTTGTGCCGTCAACGGTGTATTTACGAAGCTCTCCCGATTTTTCAAGACGAAGAATGGCGCGATAGACCGTAGCCTGACCTATGGCGTTTTCTTCTTCGGAAAGTCTTTTAACCACGTCACTGACCGTAAAATGCTCCGATCCGAAGGAGTCGATTACCCGAAGCACATCGTCGCGTTGCTTTGTGTTGTAATTTTTCTTTTCGTTTGTCAAAACATTTCCCTCGTTTTTACTATTTTCTTCTTATCGTCTGATAAATTCCTCGCCGTTGATCAGATAATCGATAGAAGCGTTAAAATATACCGACATCTTATTCAGCATTTCAATACTTGGCTCACGCCTGCCGTTTTCATAATGAGAAAGTGTTTCTCTTGAAATATTCAGATCCATCGCAACCTTCATCTGACTTAGCTTGCGCAATTTACGAATGTGTTTTAATCCCTTCACAGAATCACCTCTTGATATCATTGTAACATTTTGTTACAATATATATGTTACGTATTGTTACACATTAAAACATACAAAAATGAGGGCTCCTGATTATCCGTAAGGGCCCCCATTAAAGCAATATCGCAGACGTTATTCCTCAGGCTCAAGATGCAAACGGAACACAGAGGGAACGTTGGTGCCTCCGGGCGAAGCTTTATGAACACCGTATTGAACTCTGCCCTCCATAAAATGATCCTCCGCCAAGTAGTTCTGGCCCATAGTATCAAAATGATTGTGGCCGTAGAGCATTGCTACAACGGGAAATTCGGGGTCGTTTATCATTGCAAGCAGCTCATCGGAGGTCTCGGTATGCAAACAAGAGGGGCATCTGCCGACTCTCTCCCTCTCATATTCGGGACAACCTACGGCGAGAAGCAAATGCTCATTCTGTGCGTTATAGATGAGATCCACAGTGCCGGGCGTCCAAAGTCCCACGTGCATTACGAGTATCATGGGAATTCCCAGCTTTCCGAGTTCTCTTAAACGATCGACGGTGTCGGGGAAAACCCGGTCGGTGTTCGTATCGATTCCCACGATCATTGCACCGCCAATGTCAAGCACCTGAAAGCAGGGATCGCCGTTCTTAAGTATCGGCGCAAATTTCGGTACGTTTCCGCGCCAATTGTATATGTTATTGTAATTTCTCGGATAGTTCCAATCGTGATTTCCGAGAACGTACATATAAGGCGGACAATGGTTATTTAAAAAATCGATGAAATATTCAAGGTTTGCACCAGACGGGAAGTCTATCATATCTCCGCAGGCAACAACGTAGTCGGGAGAGGTCTCCTTTATATATTCCTTTACAGTCTCCGAGCAAACGTATCCGTTTGGGAACATGCGGGAACGCTCCTCGGCAAGCTGCTTTCCGTAATCGTCCTCGCGGTCGTCGTAAAGGGTCAGATGCATATCGGCAATAGCCAAAATATCCTTCTTTTCCTTTAGTCCTTTAATTTTCAGAGTTCTTTCAATTACAGAAACCATATTTTCACCTCTGTTTTTTACAGTATAACACTGTAGCTCACAAAAATCAATTATAAGTTACAGTTTTATTTTTCTCTTAAAAACGTTGAGGCAAAAAGAATTATACAAATAAAAAACAGCGACGGACTTCCTCCGAGCATCATAAAAATATACACCGAAAATATCCACGTTATCACAAGAATTATGAAGCTTGTAACGGAAACGATCCTCTCTGCTCTGTCAGGGTCCGAAAACATCATAAAAACAGAGGTCATTACGTTTCCGCCGTCAAGATGCTTTATCGGAAGAAGGTTCAAGACCGCTAAGGTGAGATTGTAGAAAACGAAAAAGCTTCCTATATGAAAAATATATCCGATTGCCACTGCCGCAATATTCAATATCGGGCCAAAAAGAGCTACGGTAAGATCCTTTTTGTATGAGGTTAGCCCCGTGAGTCTCATTTCCGCGCCAAAAGGATATAAAATGAACGCTTTCACTCGGTATCCGAGGACAAGCGCGGCAAAATAGTGCCCAAGCTCGTGTATCGTCGAGCAAAAAAGAGCGCAAAGTGCGGTTTTGGGATCGGAAAGCGCAATTGTTATAAGGTAAAATGCGACGGTCAAGGGATGAATTATGAATTTTTTGTTTTTGTGTTTCAAGCTATTGTCACCGATGAGAATGTGTGATATAATAATTACGAAAATACGAAAACAAGGAGAATAAAAGCATGACCGAAAGAACTCTCGGGCTTTACGTTCATTTCCCCTTTTGCATAAATAAATGTCCGTACTGCGATTTCTATTCGCGAACGGATCACACCGACATAAGCCGCTATACTTCCGCGCTGATCCTTCAGATGCAGGACTATGCCTTTGCGGCATCGCGCCACGATATCGATTCTGTATTTTTTGGAGGGGGAACCCCAACGGCTATCCCCGTAAATCAGATCCTCCGCATTATAGACGGTATCTATGATAATTTCAACGTCCGTTCGGACGTTGAGTTCACTATCGAGGCAAACCCCGCAACAGTTACGGCATCCGAGCTTCGCAAGCTCAGACGCGCAGGGGTAAACCGCGTAAGCATTGGTCTTCAGAGCGCAAACGAAAACGAGCTTAAGGCTCTCGGAAGAATACATACCTACGAGGATTTTGAAAAATCCTTCAAGGCTGCAAGAAAAGCGGGAATCGACAATATCAGCGTCGACCTTATGTACGGGATCCCCGATCAGACCCCCGAGTCATTTGCTGAAACGTTAAAGAAGGTCGTCTCGCTTAATCCCGAGCACATCTCTATCTACAGCCTGAAGATCGAGGAAGGAACCCCCTTCGACAAAATCAAAGACACCCTCGTTCTGCCCGACGAGGACGCAGAATGTCAGATGTATTCCGAGGCGGTTGCTTTCCTCGAGGAAAACGGCCTTGAGCAGTATGAAATAAGCAATTTTGCCAAGCCCGGACGACAGTGCGTTCACAATCTCCGCTATTGGAACTGCGAGGAGTACATAGGCTTTGGCCCCGGAGCACACTCCTATTTCGGTGACCGTCGCTTTGCCTATAAGAGAAGCACCGAGGATTACGTTAAAAATATGGAATATCCCGGATCGGTCAAGGACATTCTCTCCGAAAACTATGAGATAAAGGCTACAGAGCGTATAGGTGAATACGTTATGCTCCGAATGAGGCTTAAGGAGGGCGTTGACACCGAATTCTTTGCCGCGACCTTCGGACTTGATTTCGAGAGGATCTTCGGAAAACACCTCGATCTCTATTCCAAGGGTGGATTTATGGCGAAAAACGGCAGGTGCTGGTCGTTCACACCCAAGGGAATGTTTGTTTCGTCCTACATTCTTTCCACCATGCTTGATTTTGACTCGGATATCCTCCGAGGCATAGCAGAAGGAACAGACAAGTGATATTGCGCCCGACCGATTCAGGTCGGGCTCTTTTTACGTTGAGAGGGAAGTGTTGTTTCAGCACTTAAAAAAGTTCCCATGCAAAATTCCCTTTATCTCAGAATATATACCGTCAAGATCGGTAAGCGGAAGGGGATTTTCACCTCTTCCGCACTCGATCGTGAATCCGGGACGGTCGAACTGACAAATGAACCAATCCTTAAGACCACCGTAAGAGGCTGTTCCCTCGGGGGAGCTAACGCTGTAACCGCTTAATTTTGCCATTTTCTCAGCCATTGTTTTGGAGCCGGCGGGTGCGTGGCCGTTAAAATCATAATAAATTTCCCCGCCCTGTGTATGAAGGGCAATAAGCAGGGAAGGCTCAACCGTTCTTATAAAGGCGCAAAGGCAGGCAGTTTCAGGCTCGGATTCGGGATATTCACCCGAAAATTTTGTCGCTCCCGCCACTATTCCCTTTTCATTTTCGATCGTTTTATATTCGCGGAAGCTTGCATTGTAATTGTGGTTAAGGTCCACGCCCCTGCCGTTTGCCTGCCATTTTGAATAATCACCGCCGCTCATTCTGTGCAGACGGTCGTAGAGAGGGTTCATGGGATCGTAGCCGTTTATTTGAAGCTCAACACCGTCGGGGTTCAGCATCGGGACAACGTAAACGGTATTATCTTCGAAAAATTCGGCATTTTCTCCCTTTTCGTACAGCTCGATCTCATCGGACACATATTTTAACAACAAATACGTGGTTATCCACTCCATTCCGTGATGAGTACCGACGTAAAGAATTATATTTTGACCGTGACCGAGGCGCAAAAGCGGGATCTCCCGTCCGACAAGCGATCTTCCGATGCTCGATACGGTGAGAAGCTTACAGCTTGGCAGTTTTTTTATTTCATTCATCATTACAGAGTGGGTGCAGGGCGTGTTTTTCATATTTATGACCTTTCTTGAGCATAGCTTTTTTGTTGATCTTTTAAAAAGAGGAAAGCTCAAAATCCCATAAATCTTATGACGGAGTACGTAAATATTATTCCCGACGGTAAATTTCAAAAAAACTATTGAATAAATTCTCAAAATGAGTTATACTTAACTATCTATATACATAGAAAGGCAAATATTATGGAAAACAAGAAAAATATAGGAACAGTCTGCGTTCAGGGCGGTTACACTCCCGGAAACGGTGAGCCCCGACAGATACCGATAATACAAAGCACCACGTTTAAGTACGCAACCGGCGAGGCTATGGGTAAGCTTTTCGACCTTGAGGCATCGGGCTATTTCTACTCCCGACTTCAGAACCCCACCTGCGATACCGTTGCCGCAAAGATCTGCGAGCTTGAGGGCGGTACTGCCGCTATGCTTACCTCCTCCGGTCAGGCAGCGTCCTTCTACTCCATTTTCAATATAGCCTCCTGCGGCGACCACGTCGTTTCCAGCGCGTCAATTTACGGCGGAACCTACAATCTTTTTGCAGTTACCATGAAGCGTATGGGCATCGAATTCACCTTCGTTTCCCCCGACTGCACCGATGAGGAGCTTGAAAAGGCATTCCGTCCCAATACGAAGGCGGTTTTCGGTGAAACTATCGCCAATCCCGCACTTACCGTTTTTGATATCGAGCGATTTGCAAATGCCGCTCACGCTCACGGTGTGCCTCTCATCGTTGATAACACCTTCGCAACTCCCGTAAATTGCCGCCCCTTTGAGTTCGGTGCCGACATCGTTACCCACTCCACCACTAAGTATATGGACGGTCACGGCGCGGCGGTAGGCGGATGTATCGTTGACAGCGGTAAATTCGACTGGACTAAATATCCCGACAAGTTCCCCGGTCTTTGCACTCCCGACGATTCCTATCACGGCGTTACGTACACCGAGCGCTTCGGTCTTGCGGGTGCGTATATTACCAAGGCAACCGCACAATTAATGCGTGATTTCGGCTCTGTTCAGTCTCCTCAGAACGCATTTATTCTCAATCTCGGACTTGAGAGTCTTCACGTGAGAATGAAGCGCCACTGCGAAAATGCAGAAAAGATCGCAAAATATCTTGAGAATCACGAAAAGATCGCATGGGTAAACTATCCGAAGCTTGAATCTTCACCATATTATGCTATGGCGCAAAAATATCTGCCTAACGGTGCTTGCGGTGTCGTTTCCTTCGGCGTTAAGGGTGGCCGCGATGCAGCGCAGGAGTTTATGGGTAAGCTGAAGATCGCAGCTATCGAGACTCACGTTGCCGACGCTCGCTCCTGCTGTCTCCACCCCGCCTCTACCACCCACCGTCAGATGTCCGACGAGGAGCTTGCAAATGCCGGTGTGCCTGCAGACCTTGTTCGTCTCTCTCTCGGTCTTGAGGACGCCGACGATCTCATTGCCGATATTGAGCAGGCTTTGAGGTGATTTTTCGGAAAACTTTTTGAAAAAAGTTTTCCGAACCTTTCAAAAACTTTAACAGGCGGGAATGGAATTCCCGCAGAGAAAGATTATAATTATTGCATAGACGGTTAGAAATTCAACACGACGCATTGCATTTTGAGATTCGTTTAAGAAAAAAGGAAAATAATTATGCCAATTAAGATACCAAACAATCTCCCCGCCGCCGAAATCCTCAACCGCGAGAATATTTTCGTGATGGAGCAGACCCGCGCGGAGGGTCAGGACATACGTCCGCTTCAGATACTCATTTTAAATCTGATGCCGAAAAAGATCGAGACCGAGACTCAGCTCACGAGGCTTTTGGGAAATACACCCCTTCAGGTCGAGATGGAGCTCATTCACACTGTGTCATACGAATCAAAAAACGTCACCAAGGAGCATCTTCTCCGCTTCTACAAGACCTTTGCCGACGTTAAGCACCGTAATTTCGACGGAATGATAATCACCGGTGCTCCCGTTGAGCTTCTTCCCTTTGAAGAGGTCGAATATTGGAAGGAGCTTTGCGAGATCATGGAATGGAGCAAGACTCACGTTCACTCCACCTTCCATATTTGCTGGGGCGCACAGGCAGGTCTTTACTACCATTTCGGAATAAACAAGCACACTCTCCCCGAAAAGCTTTCGGGCGTTTATCCTCACCGCGCGGATTACAAAAATTCCATGCTGCTCCGTGGCTTTGACGACGTCTTCCCCGTACCGCAGAGCCGTCACACGACGGTGGACAGAGCAGACGTTGAGGCTGTGGAGGGACTTAAAATTTTAGCCTCATCCGACGAATGCGGCGTTTATGCCATGGCGACCAAAAACGGCAAGCAGATATTCATAACGGGTCACAGCGAATACGACGCCTACACTCTGTCAAACGAATATTTCCGCGACCTCGATGCAGGAAAGAACCCTCACATTCCCGTAAATTATTTCCCCAACGACGACGTTTCAAAGGCTCCCGTCGTCACTTGGCGTTCCCACGCAAATCTCCTGTACTCAAACTGGCTCAACTATTTCGTATATCAAACGACACCCTACGATCTTTCAAAGGTGTCGGAGTAACAACAAAAAGCTATCGGCAGAAGTTTCTGCCGATAGCTTTTTCTTACTTTATCTCAATTTTTATTTCCTTTGGTGCTGTGATCTTTGGCTCTTAGCCTTCAGACATCTCGCAGACGATCATACCGTAAGGCGTGGGGGCTCAACCGTTGCTTGCTTCAACCCCAAAAGTGAAGGAGACAGCTTTACGCTTTCATATCCGCACTGTGTAAGGGATATACCCGTGAGCGCTTTGGGGAGTGAGTACAACGGAGTTGCGCTCCATATATCAGGAGTTTCTTCTGCAAAAACGTAAGGATCGGGAGATATTGTGCCGTCATACGAATTTTCATTGGTATATGCAACGTTTTTGCGGACCTCCCGCGTACCGTCGGTAGAGATGGTTTCCTTGCTTCCGTCGGAGAGGGTAATATCGGCGAAAAGCTCGCCTTATCCTTATAAAACCACTCTCTCGGCTTTCCGTTTCCGAGGAAATCACCTCCGACAGTGGAAGGGCCCGTCGCTACGATCTCACCGTTTACATAAAGCTGAACCTCGGCATCTGCGCTAAAGGTGGCACAAACAAGCTCAACATTTGGGTCAAAGCTGTAGCGTCTCCTGCATTCCGCAACAACGAAAGAATCGTGCGGACGGCCGCTCATTGTATCATAATTAGTATTCTGATTTTCGGGATAAACCTTTTCGGGTAATCAAATCCAATTTTACGAAATAATAAAACATCATTTACAAATTAATGCTTAAAAGTCCCATGAGAAACAATCTATACTTTCAAATATTATATCATACCGCATAAACCTTGTCATTCAAACAGAAGGCCCAATTCAACTTGTGTTGAATAAAAAACAAGAAAGCCTGTCAAATTACAAGCTTTCCTGCTTAACACAAGTTCCATGATCTTATCCCCTGTGTTTCGATAAGATTTTCGCCGTTAAAGGATTCTGCCAAACCCATTAATGAAGTATAATATGCTTCAAAATTGATTTTTAATTTTTCCGCCGATTATTGCGCTCACCTTCAACACGCTATATCCGAAAGATCCTGTCGTTACATATTTGAATACTTATAAGCAATTCTGCAAGCGCGGTTATACGCCTCGGCAAAGTACATCTCAAGCGGCATTTTAACGTATGCATCGTTATCGTGGCGATTTGGCTTTGATCCCATACCCAATTCAAAGTTCAGTATCGGCATTGCATTTGCTTTCTTAAGACGCTCAACGTTGTAATCCCAATCGGCTATACCGTCATAGGGGAAGAGATGGAGATCGTCGGTCCAGAACGTTACTCCGTCAAAGCGGCTAATGCCCAAATTGTCATTTAAATGTGTCATAATAAGACGGTCGCCGAAAAGTGCAAGAAGGTCCTTTGAATAATTGTAGCACATTTCATGACCCGAATCCCAGCAAAAGCCCACAGTATCGTTATCCTTATAACGATCCATCAGTGCAAAGAGATATTCCTCGCCCTCTGTGTTTTCAAACGCTATCTTTACGTTACGTTCCTTTGCATAATTCACGACTTCATCATAATTGTCAAAGTACAGGGTAGATGCGTCAAAGTCATAATCAAATCCTATCCACGTGTGTACGACGGTTATCGGGATACCAACCTTTACGCATCCGTCAATTGAATCGATAATATCCTTCTTTGCCTGCTCTGCAATGGCTTTGTCCGAGCTCCACATTTTAGCTGCCTTTCCAAAGGGGGCGTGAAGCGACTGGAGTTCAAGTCCAACTTCTTTTGCAATTTTTGCGACTTCTTCAAGCTCCGCCATTGAGGACCATCCGGGAGAAACCGCCTCAAATCCCGTGTTTTTCAGAAGGCGCAATACATCTGCCATCGGCATCGAGTACCTGCCTCCTATTGAAATTCCTACTTTTTGTTTATACATTCAAATCACACCTTTCTTTTTTAATTTGAAAATGTTTTTAAAATACATATTAATGCCCCTTCGTGGCCGTCGACGGTACGGTCGAGGTCCTCCCGGGTCATTTTATCGTGAGTACAGCTTGCCTTCATTTCAAGCAAATCGGTGATAGATGTCTCAACGTCGTATTGTCTATCCGTAAGTTCTCCAAAAACAACTTTTGCCTTTACTGATTATATCACAAAACGTTCCTAAATGCAAGAAGAATTCACCACATAATCAAGAGAACTTAGACAAAATTTAGATACATGGGCATAGAACACCTTATCCGAGTTGCTACGCCCCCGCCCCAATTGGGGAAGGCTCATTTGCGGTTCCGCGTCTCATTGCCTCACTCGCGGAGAGTGCAATTCTTATTTGTCGGCATCACTTTTCTGTTTTTTCAGATCTCGCCTTTAACACCGCTACAATGCAGGATTTTCGGAACACAAAAAAAGAACAAGTCATAGGTGAACTAAAAAAGCTCCCTTGTGTAAAGAGAACCTTTTTTCTACCTCTCAAATGGTAATGCATAGGCTTTTGATATGCAGATGTCAAAAGTGCTTTTGCGTTACTTTTTTCATAGTAGGGTGTGTGGGATTTTTGTTTTATTATTTCTTTTGGGATCAAATTCCGAGAAACAACGCAAATAGTAGTCGCACTCGTCACAACAACACTCAAAGCCTTGCTCTCCGTTGCCAAGACAAACAGTAGGCTTTCCGGGCGTGATTTCTACGCCGGTAATATCTATTGCCCTTTTTTGAATATTTTTGCTCATATATTCTCCAATCAGCATATAAAAAAGTGCGCTCCAATTGAAGCGCACGAAAAACGCACCTCCAATTGTTGCTACACAAATCTTCGCTACTTTCATAAGAGAACGCAGAAAAGGGAGTATGCATTTTTACCATAAATAAAAATGCGCACTCTTTATGAAAGCTATGCGATTTGTGTAGCAAATATAATATACCACATTGG
>JAZQMQ010000024.1:0-241811 GCA_045543555.1 Eubacteriales bacterium | reverse complement strand
GATTTTTCTCGAGGTTGCAGAGAAAACCGCAGATTATATTCTACGTGAGATGACCTCTCCAGAGGGTGGGTTTTACAGCTCGCAGGACGCTGACAGCGAGGGCGAGGAAGGTAAATATTATCTGTTCACTCCCAGCGAAATTATAGAGGTTCTTGGTCAAGAGGTGGGGAATCGGTTCAATCGTCATTTTGACGTTACAAGTGCTGGTAATTTTGAAGGAAAGAATATCCCGAATCTGCTGAAAAGTGACACTATGGATAAATCTTTTGATGCTTTTTTACCTATATTGGATGAGTACCGAAAGAAGCGAACATCTCTCCACCGTGATGAAAAGATATTAACGTCGTGGAACGGTTTGATGATCGCCGCCATGTGCCGGCTGTATCTTGCCAGTGGAAAGGAAATATATCTTACTGCCGCGCAAAATGCTGACCGCTTTATACAGAAATATCTGTGTGACGGTGACACGTTTCACGTCAGCTTCCATATGGGCAAACGAGGCGTGAGAGGATTTCTCGATGATTATGCCGCCTATATTTTCGCGCAACTGTTGCTATATCGCGCCACTTTGAATTGTGAATATTTGGAGCGTGCAAAAAGCTTATGCGATAATGTCATATCGGATTTCGGGGATAATACGGGTGGATTTTATCTGTACGGTAAAGACCACGAGGAGCTGATCCTTCGTCCCAAAGAGACCTATGACGGCGCGATCCCAAGCGGAAACTCGCTGATGGCGTATAACCTTGTGCGTCTGTCTCTTATTACTGATGAGGAGAGATACAAAAACGAAGCGGAACGGCAGCTTGATTTTCTCGCACAAAGCGCGGCACAATATCCCACAAACCACGCTATGTTTTTGACTGCGCTTTTGGAGTACGAAAAAACATCGATGAAAATAACGGTCGTAACAGATGAAACAACGGACAGACACACATTACCTCTTGCATTCCCATCAAATGCGATTGTCATCCTTTTGGATGCTCCCACAAAGGAATACTCGCTTAAAAACGGCAAGACCACCTATTACGTGTGCCAAGGTCACAGCTGTCTGCCACCAACCAACGACCCCAATGAATTGTTTAAAAATGCGCACACTTAATCACGGAAAGGAGTGATGAATATGTCTGAAAATTAAGATACGAAAAAAGAGCAAGCCCCTAAAGAAAAGAAGCCTCTTACAAGACCCAGCGACATCAAGGGTAAGATCGAGGTTCCCGACTCTCGTGAACGCAGAGACGGTCCCGCGCGGCACAAGGCGGAAGATGATTATCTGTTGACAACCAAGCTGTTCTGCGGTGATTGTCAATCCTTGATGTTTGGTGAAAGCGGGACGAGCCAAAGCGGAGCGACGTACCATTACTACAAATGCTCCAGCGCGAAAAAGAAAACAGGATGCAATCGCAAGCCCGTTAAGAAAAAGTTGATTGAAGATGCGGTACTTGACCAAGTCAAGACGGTTCTCCATGACGATGTTTTCATTGGAGATGTAATACACAAATATTTAGAGTATCAGCAACAAGAAAACACTGTTATCCCATATCTTGAAAAGAGCCTTTCTGACACGCAACGCTCTATTGACAATCTAATAGCGGCTATCGAGCAAGGTATCATCACACCGTCCACCAAGCAGCGGCTTGAGACATTGGAGATATCCAAACGTGAATTGGAAGACAAGATATTGAACGAAAATATGAAGCGACCTTTGCGAACCGAGGACGAGCTTTGGGCTTGGTTTCGCTATATGCGAAACTTTGATCTGACACGGCTTGAAGAACGCAGACAGCTTATCGATGTTTTCGTCAATACAGTTTTCCTATACAATGACCGATTTTTACTTACCCTAAACTTCGGTTACGGCTCAAAAACCGTGCTCTTTACGGACATTCCGTGTTCGGATAAAGTTGCATGTGGACGACCAGTTGCAGAGACGACTCACAATGTTGTGTTGTCTCTGCTTTTTAATTTTTAAAAAAATAAAAGCTATCGCGTTAGGCGCCTTCTCATAAGGAAGTTTACCGTAGGGGCGACCATTGGTCGCCCGCAAACAATCGCAAATCAAAAAACGGGCGCAATGGTCACCCCTACAAACAAATTTCGGCAGAGTGATTGTTTTCTCTGCCAATTTGTGTTATAATTTGGTTACATCGTAGGGCGGGGCTCGCTCCCGCCGCAATATGAAATTTAAGTCAATAAGACGGGGGGGAGTAAACCCCCGCCCTACAGGGGTATGGGCTTTGCTCGATGCCTTTATAATACAGAGACGAAAATTGCGATAAAACAGAACGATAAATGTGAACTTGATAAAGGAGTGTGATTGAATGTTTTACGGTGCTTTTCCAAGTGATTTAAAAGAAAACCTTAATAGAGTGATAGAAACGATTCCCCAAACTACATTCAATAATGTTCCATTTTCCACAAGCGACAATGTTATTGAATATATCATTGAAAACAGTGTTGTTGCTATTCCATATAGAATGTACTTATTAGATATTTATGATGTAGAATACGAAAAACTAAATCAAACACAAAAGCAAATACTTTGTTGTATCTATACAAGAAGTTGTAATGGATATATTAGAGAAAAATATCTGCGGAAACTGTTAGACATGCCGATTGAACAATGGGTCATTCCGTTTGTAATCAAGCTATGCGACGAATATGTGATTGAACTAATTGAAATTATATATGACAAATTGAAGGAACGAGATAATACAGACATTCAAGATTTTTGTCTAAAAAATAGAGTGCCCGTCAGAAAAAGCTACTCAAGAATGATCAGTTATTGGAATAAGTACTATCGTGGATACGAGTTTGATTTAAGGAAATATATCGGCGAAAAAATGTTCAGAGAATGTCTTGGATACGATAGAAAATTTGAAAGATAAATTCCAATTTATCGAACAGAACAAAATAAAATTACCCCGACAGACCTTGAAAATCTGTCGGGGTTAATCTTTGCCTTCTGCGTTGCAAATATGCCTTTTTGGACCGGCGGGACGCCGGTCCCTACAATTTGCAAACTTTCTTATGAAAATCAGCCTTTCGCGATAGCTTTTATGTAATTAAGCCTGATTACTTAATCTTGAACCAGTAGGAGAAGAGGTAAATAATGCATCCCTCTGCGTCCTTGGCGTTGTTGATGCCATTAAGAGCGATTGCTCCAAAGATAAGAGCTACAAGAGCTACGGAAACAATAACGATCATATCACAAGAGAAGCTCTTTTCAGAGTCGATAACCTTATTGAAGGCTGCAACGATAAGAAGAACTGTTGTGATTCCGGCAAAAAACATTGCAAGAGGAGCGAGAGTGATCCAGATAAGACCGAGAAGCATATTAAGGATAGCTGCACAGATCATGGGGATGGATGCGTAGGAAACGATGTTGAAAGCCCCGCTTAAAGTGAGAGGCTTCTTAGCAACGTAGTTAGCTACGACATAGAGCATAACCCCCGCTGCTGCGAATGTAACGGTTACGCCGAGAAGTGTGAGAAGGAAGGAAGCGCCGCAGGGATAAGACTCAGCAAGCTTCTTAGCCATTTCTGAGGTCCACTTCATATCGGCATCCTTTATCCGCTGCTTAGCGAAAGCAAGCATGCCCTGGTTTACGTTGACCATGGTGCCGAGAGACATAGCGATGATACCGAAGATCGCAAGAATAAGTCCGGAGAAGCTGTTATCCTTTGCAGAATTAGCAACAACACCGAGGGGGTTCTTCTTTGTGAAGAAATTTGAGAGCTGTCCGATGAGTCTCTTGAATATTACAGGGGTCTGAGCGGGAGCTGCAGGAGCAGCGGCAGCAGGAGCTGCGCCTACCTGGTTTCCGCAAGCTGAGCAGAACTGAGCGTTATCGGGAAGCTCTTTGCCACATTTGTTACAAAACATTTTGATTCCTCCAAAATAATTAGTTTTAACTTGAAACATTATAACACAACAATGTTTAAATGTCAATAATCTTTTAATTAATTATTAACGAAAGACACAAATCTCAAGAACGCTTCTTTTCCCTCTTTGTCTCTTGAATATACGCCGGCATCCTCGAGACACTTTGAGAAAATAACACCTGTTTCGTGTTCAAGCACGTCGAGAATGTCAATCTTATCCTTCATATTCAGTAATTCGGGGCGTCTTTCAATAATTTGATTAGCCCAATCTGCATGGATGGCAAGAGTAGGTGTTGAATTCAAATCGGTTCGGTTTAATATTGCGTCAGCAAGCTCGAAAAGCTCGTTTTTAAGTCTTGCCGGAAGAACAGCCAGACCCATAACCTCGATAAGACCGATGTTTTCCTTCTTTATGTGATGATATTCAGGACGTGGATGATAAACACCGAGAGGGCGATCTTCGGTTGTTATGTTATTTCGAAGCACAAGGTCTAGCTCGTAGTTATCATCTTTCTTTCGTGCTATAGGTGTTATTGTATTATGTCTTTCACCGTTTGTATAAGCGTAAATAAAGGAATCCTCATCCGAATATGCAATCCACTTATCCAAAATCACGCTTGCAAGCTCTACGATTCTGTCTGTATTGGGAGAAGAGAGTCTGATTACAGACATAGGCCACTTGACAATTCCCGCCTGCACATCCTCAAAGCCCTTAAAGGTTATTTCGGTTTCAACCTCTGCTTTTGCCATTGCAAAAGTGTAGTTACCGCCTTGGAAATGATCGTGAGTGAGTATCGAACCGCCAACTATGGGCAGATCCGCGTTTGATCCTACGAAATAGTGAGGATACTGAACAACAAAATCAAGAAGTTTTCTGAAGGTTGCTTTATTGATTGCCATAGGAGTATGCTCTGAATTGAACACTATGCAGTGTTCATTATAATATACGTAGGGAGAATACTGGAACATCCAAGGCGTATCGTTTATCGTGACGGGTATTAGTCTGTGATTCTGTCTGGGAGCTGCATTCAAATGACCGGCATAACCCTCGTTTTCTTTACAAAGGGCACATTGGGGATAAGCTGCACCATTTTGCTTCATAGTGCGAGCAGCGGCAATTGCCTTTGGATCCTTTTCGGGCTTTGAAAGATTGATTGTAATGTCCATTACACCATAATCGGTTGTGAGAGTCCATTTTTTGTCTTTAATTATTCTGTCTCGTCTTATGTAATTACTGTCGCAGCTGAGTTTATAATACCAGTCTGTAGCCTTTTTAGGATCATCGCTATATAACTGATTAAATTTTGAAACAACTTCAGAAGGACGAGGCATCAGCGCGCCCATGATTTTCGTGTCAAACAGATCGCGATATACTATTCCGTCCTCAATGATTCCCCGGTCAACAGCATAGTCACAAATATCACTAAGGATTTCATGCAGCTGTCTTTGTTCGGTTACGTCTCTTTCCTCGTAGCCATTCAGATTAAGCACCTCAAGGATCCTATTGATCGAATATAATTCATCTTCTTTTGTAATCAGCTCATTAATTAACGAATACTCAATAAGCTCCTTAATTGCTCTGTAAATCATTATTTTCACCTCTGTTTATGAATGTCTGTTTCTAATTATTGAGAATGCTTCATCCGCTACAGCAATAGTTGCAGCAATGTCTTCATCGGTCAACGATGCGTTTATAAAATGATTATGATGATTTGTAAAATATACGCCTCGCTTTACACACTCCGCAATCCACTCTTGATGAAGCATAAGCGAAGAATCGTCAGCAAGTCTTAGATAGAACAACGACGGGACTCCGCTTACGTGTAGATCATAACCGTATTTTGTTGCGGTTTCTATAAGTCCGTTCTTAAGCTTCGTTCCCTTCTCTATCAGTATCTTTGGACAATCAAGCTTTTTCATTTTATTGATACAAGCAATTCCCGCCGCAAACGGTACTGCGGACAACCAATAGCTGCCGGTATAACTAAGCGAAGATACTGTATTCTTAAGAAAATCCTTACCGCAAAGCGCAGAAACGTTATATCCGTTCGCAAGTGCCTTGCAGAAGCAAATTAAATCTGCTTCAAATCCAAAATAGTGGTCGCTTCCTGCGATATCAAGGCGGAAGCCGGCTCTTACGTCGTCTATTACGAGAACAACATCGTTATCCGTGCACAGCTTTCTGACTTTAGCCCAAAAATCTTTCGCAGGCAACTCGTTATCCATAAAGTTGTTATGCATATATGGCTGTGCGATAACTGCGGCAATTTGTCCTTTGTACTTTATAAACGATTCTTCAACTGCATCTATATCGTTCCAATCAAGATAAATGTTATTGCATACGTCTTCTTCAATGATGCCCGCATAATCAATTTTTTGCGTCCAAGGAGAAATACCGTGATAATAACCCTTAAAGAACACAATTTTCTTTCTGTGAGTATAAGCACGAGCAGTCAGAACCGCCATTGTAGTAACGTCGTTACCGTTCTTTGCAAAAAATGCCCAATCAGCGCTTGCTACAGTATCAACAAGAAGCTCAGCAAATTCAATCATTTTAGTGCTTGGCGCAGTTGTGCAGTCACCAAGCTTTCTTTGCTTTGCGGCGGCTTCGTCAACGTCGGGATCATTGTATCCAAGAATATTCGGACCGTAAGCACACATATAGTCAATAAATCTGTTTCCATCAAGGTCCCAAAAATAACTTCCCTGCGCTTTGCTTGAAAAGAACGGGAATGCTTCGACCGGAACAAAACATCCTTCCGCGGGTCCTAAGTGACCATAAATGCCTGAAGGAATAACCTTTTCAGCTCGCGTGAAGGCTTCTCTGCTTTTTGTATAATCATTAATTTTAAACATTATACGCCTCCTTAAGCGAGATACATTGAAACTCTGTCGAGTATTCGGTTCATATTATCAACCTGAGAGATCATTCCGCCTATTTTGATCTTACCGTGACCAACGCAGGCGACAGAATTAACTTTACCGCTGAATAGATCAGATGCAAGCTGAAGATCTGAAAACATCATATACGACAGATATTTACTTGGCATTTCATGAGTAGTATGTAAAACATGATCTTTGGCTGTAATACCCGCGCCTGCAATATCGCCAATTGACATCTTTACGGTTCCGTCAACGATATATGAAGCACTGCACATACCGACTTTATCGTAATTTCCAATTTGAGACAGAGCTTCAGATACAACGTAGAATGTAAGGAGGGTAGAAATTCTGAAAAATTCTTGATCCTTCATATCTTCATCAGTCGGGCGTAAATACTTTGTAAGAAGATCGGTCAAGGGAATAAATTTCTTTAAAAGAAATCCTATTTTAGTAAAACCTTTATTGGGAATCGGGGTGACAGTTCCTTCAATCATGCCGTTAAATTTCTTTGGCGATGAGAAAGGAAGTCTGATATCGCACTTCCCTGCTCCTTCATAAATATTACATTCTCCGTTTGAAAATGCAAGACGCCCGGTCGGGCCGTTCTTTACCGCAATTTCAATAGTTACGTTTTTATTTCCTATAATTTCTTTTGCGTGTTTGTCAACCTTACTCAGTTCTGTGATGGCTCCTAGAATTGCGTAAAAATTTATAAATGACAGGGTTCTCTCGTCTCTCATGTTAACTCCGTACCAAATTTGTTATATAATATTGATTATACTACTTAATAAGAGAAAAATCAAGTCTTTTGAAAGATAGATCAAATATTTTTATACATATCGAAAATTATTGTTAAAGATTTATCTTGTTTGAAAATTTGCAATTTGGTATAATTTCTTCGATAAAATTCAAGGAGTTTATATGGTAGCAAATCATCCGGCAAACAAGCATCATAATTTACATTTCATAATAGATGCGTTCAAAAATAATATAGTACTCACAATTGCTTTTATTGCCGCAGTTATAACATCGTTTATAGTACCTCCGGATGCAGAATATTCCTCATATATCGATTACAGAACAATTACTTGCCTTTTCTGTACATTAGCGGTTATATGTGCACTGCGCAACATAAAGTTTTTCACGGTTGTTTCAAGAAAGCTTGTATCACTTACAGGAAAAACAAGAGTTACTATTATATCATTGCTGATCATAACATTTGTCGGCTCAATGCTTATCGCAAACGATATGGCTTTAATTACATTTCTTCCTCTTGGTTACATAGCTCTTAAAGAAACAAATCAAGAAAAATACGTTTGCTTCACATTTATTATGCAGAACATTGCCGCAAACCTTGGCGGAATGCTCACTCCATTCGGAAATCCGCAAAATTTATACTTGTATAACAAGTTTTCAATCCCCACAGGTGAGTTCACCCTCATTATGCTCCCGCCTTTCACACTGTCGATCGTAATGATAATCGGCTCTTGTTTTATTTTTGTGAAGAACGAAAAAATCAAGCTATCCGATTATGACTCCGCACCTCTTCCCATAAAAAGAACCGTTCTATATTTAGCACTATTTATCTTCTCGCTTGTAATAGTTTTCAGAGTAATACCATATTATATTGGACTAATAGTAATTCCGGTCATACTTTTATTTGCTGATAGAAAAGCGCTTAAGGACGTTGATTACGGACTTTTGCTAACGTTTGTATGCTTCTTTATTTTTGCGGGAAATATGGCAAGAATCGACGCGGTCAGCAACCTTCTTTCCCACCTCATGAATAAAAACACTCTGATATTCTCTGCTCTATCCTGTCAAGGTATAAGCAACGTTCCATCCGCTATTCTGTTATCCGAGTTTACAACTAACTACAAAGATCTTCTTCTCGGTGTAAATATAGGAGGTACAGGAACTTTGATTGCCTCTTTAGCGAGTCTTATAACCTTCAGACAATATCAGACATTGTATGGTAATGAGACCAAAAAATATTTAATTATGTTTTCGGCATTCAATTTCTCGTTTTTAATAATCCTTGCATTTTTTTGCTCAATAATATGAAAAAGCAGGCAATGCCTGCTTTTTAAATTTTTATGCTGATCTCTCCGCTTCTAAGCGACATAGTTATTCCGTCCTCAGTAACCACTTTAAGACTAAAATCGGAATTAAAATCACAAACAACTGCATTAAATGGATTCATATGTCCTAAAACGGTTACATTTTTACCGACAACACAGCTTCTGCTTTTATATTTACTTAATATTTCGTCGTGAATATAACAATTTACGTAGTTTTCAAGCCTGCTGAGAATTTCATGTGCAATTTGATCACGGAGCTCAGTTGAGTAATTATCAAAGACTGCGTCTGCAATGTTTTTTATGTCTTCGGGATAACCATTTTGCGGCTTAGATATATTGATCCCGACACCAACAACAGCGTACGAAATCTTATTATCATTAAAAGCACCTTCGGTTAGGATTCCGCAAACCTTCTTGCCTTCGAATAAAATATCATTGACCCATTTTATAGTCATTTGCTTATTTGAAAAAGCCTCTATGGCTTCGCAAACAGATACAGAAGCGATTACCGTAAGCAAGGTTGGATCGAATGATTCTATATCTCTGATGAGCACACTCATATATAGGCCTGATTGGTCTTCAGATTCAAAGCGTCTGCCCAATCTTCCCCTACCGTTAGTTTGATGATCAGCAATTGTTACAGTCCAAGACGGCATCCCTTTTTTTGCTTCAGACATTAAATAGCTGTTTGTAGAATCAATGGATTTAAAATGTAAAATATTTGCTATTGTTCGATTATTCAAATTAAGATACATAACAAACTCCTTGGTATTAATGATTATAAGTTAATTATCGGCTTTTGTCAACTTATAAAAGCTGTATTGACATTTATTAAATGATAATTTATAATATAATCAAATAAAACAATGTGAGGTAAACCATGGAAAAATACGCGTGGAAAGGCAAAATAGTAGATGGAGCTCTTGACGAATATATCAGACGGCACGACGCTATTTGGGACGAAATGAAGGCCGTTCTTAATGACGCTGGTATCGTAAATTATACTATATGGAATGTCGGAAATGAGCTTTTTGGCTACTACGAATGTGAAAAAGGTATTGAGTATGCTGCTAAGGTACAGAGAGAAAGCTCTGTGGTTGACAAATGGAACGAATATATGAAAGATATTCTCATTATGGAGCTTGACCCCGTAACCGGAGCGCAGCCACAGCTGAAAAAAGTATTTACTTTTAACTGAGAGGTAAATTATGGATATTTCTTCCTTTGACAAGAATTTTGCTGTTAACAGTACAATTTCAAGAGAAGGTCTTACTTACGTTAATGTCGAAAGCAGAAAAGAATTCTCAATTCACGGCGTATATCTTGATAATGGCAAATACAGAAGAATTCCTGAAGACGTTGCAAAAAACACAAGTGAGGGAGTACATTACCTGCATACTCATACCGCAGGCGGTCGAGTAAGATTTAAAACTAATAGCCCTTACGTTGCTGTATATATCACATATAATGTTGTTGAAAAAATGCCGCACTTCCCTTTCACAGGCTCAATAGGACTTGACCTCTTCAGAAACGGTATATACGTTGGCACATATACACCCGGTCCTAAAATAAGTGAAACATGTATTCTTGAGGGAATCATTGACACAGGCAAAAGCGAAGAATCCGACTACACATTAAATATGCCCCTATATTCCGGAGTTTCCGAAATTAATATAGGTCTTAAGGAAGGTGCATCGCTTAGCAGTGCAACGCCGTACGATATTACTCTGCCCGTAGTTTACTACGGCTCGTCCATCACTCAGGGCGGATGTGCATCAAGACCAAGCAATGCTTATCAAAGCGTAATCAGCCGAATTCTCAACGTTGACCACATTAATCTCGGATTCTCAGGCAACGCAAAGGGCGAGCAGGCAATTTCAGATTATATCGCATCCCTTGAAATGTCTGCCTTTGTTCTTGATTACGACCATAACGCGCCCACAGTTGAGCATCTTAAGGCTACTCACAAGCCTTTATTTGACAACGTACGTAAGCACCACCCCGATCTGCCCATACTACTTCTTACTCGTCCCAAGTATCATCTGACAAACGATGAGAAGATGAGACTCGAGGTGGTTATGCAGACCTATAAAGCTGCTGTTGCTGAAGGTGACAAAAACGTATATTTCATACCCGGAAACGAGCTTATTGAAGAGAGATTTGCTGAGCACGCACTTGTTGACAACTGCCATCCAAACGACTGCGGATTCCTCAGCATGGCATATGCAATCATCCCCACACTCAAGAAAATGTTGAATATTTAATGATTATAGGAGGTACAGATGATAAATAAAGATACACTACATATTCTCGATATCTGCGCCTCCAATTCTACGGTCGCTCAGGTCAAGTTTAGTTACAACGATTATATCGAAATGCTGTTTCCTCTGCTTATTTCAAAAGAACTTTTCTTGTCTGTTGTTGACAGAGATTTTGTTTTGGACGGATACACAATAAGACGTGTTTCAGACGTTATCGCAATAAAAGAAATTAAACAAACGTATTTGAAGATACATATAGCAGAAGGTAATATCCAAAAGCTGAAAACACCTGATATTGATATATCTTCATTCGCATCTGTTTTTAATTTCTTACTCAAATCCAATGAAAATGTTATAATTGAGGGTACTGTTCCAAACAAAGATGAAATATTCTTTTTTGTAGGACGTATTCTGGCTGTTAGTGATATATCAATTAAATTCAGAAGCTTCGACGGCGCAGGAAAATGGAGTGAGAATATATTAACTATTCCGTATTCTTCCATCAACGCAGTTACGTTCAGATCATCATACGTAAAGACATATTCAAAATACGTTAACCCCTACGTCGAAAAGCAAAACTAGTATAAAATAACCGAGATCTTTCCTTTGATCTCGGTTTTATTTTCTGATTTACAATTCTTAATATTTTTATTCATTATTTCGTTATAAATATAATATATAATCTATCTGAAAATATTTACGGAGATAGGATACAATGCTTCAACTTAAACGGATAATCAAAAATTACGTTATGGGAAGTGAGATAGTAAGCGCACTCAAAGGAGTCGATCTTAACTTCAGACAGAGCGAATTTGTATGCATTCTTGGTCAGTCCGGATGCGGAAAAACAACGCTTCTTAACATCATTGGAGGTCTAGACAGATATAATAACGGTGATCTTATCATAAACGGTAGATCAACAAAAAACTATACAGATAGGGATTGGGATACTTACAGAAACCATTCTGTTGGATTTGTGTTCCAAAGCTATAACCTTATTCCTCATCAGACTGTGCTTCAAAACGTGGAGCTTGCACTAACACTTTCCGGTGTGAAAAAAAGCGAAAGAAGAAGACGTGCAAAGGAAGCAATTAAAGCAGTTGGACTTGAAAGTCAGCTAAATAAAAGGCCCTCAGAAATGTCAGGAGGTCAGATGCAGAGAGTAGCCATTGCGCGTGCTATTGTTAATGACCCCGATATTATTCTTGCGGACGAACCAACAGGTGCTCTTGATTCTGAGACAAGCGTACAGGTAATGGAGATCTTAAAAGAAATTTCCAAGCAAAGACTTGTCCTTATGGTAACGCATAACCCCGAGCTTGCAGATATCTACGCAACTAGAACCGTAAAAATGCTTGACGGTGTAATTGTTTCCGATTCTGATCCCGTTAGCGATGAAGAAATTATAAAAGAAACACCGGAAGACAAGAAGATTAAAATTAAAAAGCCTTCCATGTCACCATTCACTTCATTCGGTCTTTCTCTGCGAAATCTCATAACCAAAAAAGGTAGAACGTTATTAACTTCCTTTGCCGGAAGCATAGGAATTATTGGAATAGCTCTTATTTTTGCGGTTTCACAAGGAATGAGAAACTATATTTCGATGGTTCAGGAAAATACCCTGTCTTCTTATCCGATAACACTTGAAGCACAGCATATAAGCATTGGTACGTTAATGGAAACGTTCATCAGTGCTGCAAATTCAGACAGAGATCATAAAAATGATGCCATTTATCAAAAGCCTGTTTTATATGATCTCGTCAATACTCTTAGCAAGCTTGAAGCAAAACAGAATGACCTTAAATCATTCAAAAAATATATCGAAGCAAATATGTCATCGGAAGATTTCAAAAAATACGATGACGCGATAAACGGAATACAGTATACCTACAATATTCAGTTGCCCATTTATACAAAGAACGTAGACGGAAAGATAATTAAATCGGATACAGAAAAGCTCATTAGAGATATGCTTATCAAGTATATTGGTAAGATAAACGGTTCGATGGGTGGTGGCGACACGGGCATGCTTTCAATGCTTTCCGGTTCAAGTTCAAATCCTATGACAACCTTATGGCAGGAAATGCTTCCTGCAAAGGACGGTTCACCGATCAATCCGTTGATTGAAAAGCAATACGACTTAATCTACGGAAGCTGGCCCAATAGCTATAATGAAATACTTGTTGTCGTTGACGAGAAAAACGAAATCGATGACATGACCCTTTATTCACTTGGCCTTCTTTCAGATGAAGAAATTGATAAAATTGTAAATGCCGCTGTCGATGGTGCGTCAGTTGATTTTGTAACGTCCAAATGGTCTTATGAAGAAATATGTGATATGGAATTCAGAACCATTCTCAATGGTAACTGCTTCCGAGAGGTAAACGGTCTTTATGAAGATCAATCAGAAAACCAGTCTTCCCTCGATATACTCTATGCAAACGCTGTTCCCCTCAAAGTAACAGGAATAATCAAGCTCAATGAAGATGCAACAACAAATATGCTTCAGGGTACTCTCTGCTACACGCATATGCTGACAGAATACATCATTGAGCAGAACAAAACAACAAATTCTATTGTTGCACAGCTTCAGAATCCCGGTACCGATATATTTACGGGCCTTCCCTTCGCGGATACTGAAGGAAAAATAGACATAACAACAAAAGCAGACGCATTTAAAGATCATATCAAAAATCTTGACACAGCAGGTAAAGCCGAGATTTTCGTTAAAATCATGTCTATACCCGATCCCAACTGGGTTAATAAACAGGTTGAACAGCAGCTTTCAATGTTTACAATTGAACAAATGAAAGAGCAAATAATTAACTATGTTATGCAACAAAGCACCGCTGTCACTGAAGAAGACATAAGAGGTTATATCGAATCAATGACAGATGACGAGATCAAAAAGCTCGTATCAGACAACATTAAAAAACAGATTGAAAATGCTTATGCTCAAGGTGTAGAAAACAATTTTTCGTCCATGAGCAGTGATCAAGTTGCACAAATGCTTGATGAAGCTCTGCCAACCTACACAAACCAGCAATGCGCAAGTTACTATGACCAGGTACTCGAATTTTCGCCTTCAACTTACGAGGATAACCTGATCAAACTAGGCTATGTCGAACTTGAACAGCCATTATCTATAAACCTTTATGCAAGCTCTTTTGCAAATAAAGATACAATTGAGGAACTGATCAATAATTATAATAAGAAAGTTGATAAGATCTCACGCATTGAATATACCGATTATATGGGTATAATGATGTCATCCATTACAACTATAATCGATGCAATTACCTACGTACTAGCCGCATTCGTAAGCGTATCTCTCATTGTATCCTCAATTATGATTGGCGTTATTACCTTGATCTCTGTTCAGGAAAGAACAAAGGAAATAGGAATACTTCGCGCAATTGGAGCATCCAAAAAGAACGTTTGCGGAATGTTTAATGCAGAAACAATAATCATAGGCTTAATTTCAGGACTTATCGGAGTAGGATTCACATACCTAATCTGCATTCCTATCAATGCAATACTGTATGCGCTCACGGGAATTCCCGGTCTTAAGGCTTATCTGCCTCCGGACGTTGCCATCGCTCTCGTAACAATCAGCTTTGTACTAACACTTATTTCGGGCCTCATTCCTTCAAGGAGCGCTGCAAAGAAAGATCCCGTTATTGCGCTAAGGACAGAATAAAATATGATAAAATATGTATTATTTGATCTGGACGGCACGCTGACAGATCCCGCAGAAGGAATTACAAATTCCGTTGCTTATGCTCTTGAAAGATACGGTATTAACGTATCAGACAAAACAGAGCTTAATTGTTTCATTGGACCTCCATTGTCTGAATCTTTTGAAAAATATTACGGCTTTTCAAAAGAAGAATCTATAAATGCAGTAAGCATATACAGAGAATATTTTAAGGACAGAGGAATATTTGAAAACAAGCTGTATAGCGACATAAACGAAATGCTCAAAGCTCTTGTTGCTGAGGATAAGAAAATTATTCTTGCAACGTCAAAGCCGGAAATATTTGCAATAAGAATACTTGACCACTTTAATATCGGTAATTATTTTACTGCAGTAAGCGGCTCGCTTTTAAACGGAGAACGAGTTGATAAGCACGATGTTATCGAGCATGCACTCAAAATTGCTAATATTAACGATAGAAGCGAATGTGTAATGGTTGGTGACCGTCTACACGATATGATCGGAGGCAACAAATCTTCCCTTCTGACCATCGGTGTTGAGTATGGGTACGGTTCAAGAGATGAGCTTATCTCAAGCGGCGCTGATTATACTGTCAAAACGGTCTATGAACTGTCAAAACTACTATTGAGCATATAAAAACAGCTCGTCAAGCCAATTGCTTGACGAGCTGTAATTTTTATTCATCTTCATCCTTACTCTGCTCTTCGGCAAGTATCTCTACAATAGCAGATACGACTCTGTGTTCTGTTATTTCTTCAACTTTGATCCTCAAATTATCAATCATAAGCTCTGGAGTTTCGCCATCTGCGGGAATTGTAGTAAATCTGCTGAAAATCAAGCCCGACAATGTATCAAGGTCATCATCGGAATCTGAAAAATCAATGCATAATTCTTCTTCAACTTTTGTAAGTGCGGTAGTACCTTGTATTCTGAATACATTTTCAGATATAACTTGTATGTCGAGATCCTCCTCAAAAGTATCTGTCTCATCGTAAATGTTACCAACGATCTGTTCAATCAGATCCTCCATGGTTATTAGACCCGAAGTTCCTCCATACTCATCAAGGACGATGGACATGTGTACCTTCTTTTCTTGCATATCTCTGAAAAGCTGATCTGTTCGAACCGATTCGGGAACAAAATTTGGCGTATATATTATATCGGATAGAGGCATGGAAGAAGCTGACGTAAGGTTAATTAAGAAACTTCTTGTATTTAATATGCCGACAATATTGTCAATTTCATCTTTATATACAGGAAAACGTGAAAAGCCTGTTTCCTCGATAATATTTCTTATATTTTCCAAAGATTCATCAATAGAGATAGCAGTCATTTCTGTACGATGTATCATAACATCGGAAGCAGTCGTATTATTGAACTCAAAAATATTTTCAATCATTTCTTTTTCCGAAGATTCAATATTTCCGTCTTCTTCGCTAGATTCAACCATCAGCATAATTTCTTCTTCAGTGACCTCTTCATCTATGTGGTTTGGGTCGATTCTAAAGAGACGTAAAATTAAATTAGTCGATACAGAAAGAAGCCAAATGATTGGTCTGAACAATGCCGACATAAATGAAATAACCGAGCAAAGTCCAAACGCTATCTTTTCAGGATTTTTCATTGCTATTCTCTTTGGGACCAATTCCCCGAAAATGAGAGTAAAAAATGAAAGAACCAGAGTTATTAGGATTATGCTTGACGTTTCAAGAACCTCATAACCGAGTGAGATAAATTTCAGATCATAATATAACCAGCTTGAAAATCTCTGCGCCAAATTACCTGCCGCAAATGCAGATCCCAAGAAGCCGGCAAGTGTAATACACACTTGTATCGTAGACAAGAATTTATCGGGAGATTGCAACATCTTAAGTATTTTTGTTGCTTTTTTATTTCCTTCTTCCGACATTTTTTCAATCTTTTTTTCATTAAGTGAAACAATTGCAATTTCTGAGCAAGCAAACAAAGCGTTGATTGCAATAAGTATTATTTGTAAAAACAATTGACCCCATAATAACGGATCAGACAAAACTATCACCTCTGAAATTTTAAAATTTTAAGTATTATACTATATAAAATTAAATTAGTCAAGTTTGAAAATTATTATGAGAATATAAATATATATTTTAATAAAAATCTATTGAAAATTCATATAATTCGTGGTATAATAGTTATGTGTGTTGATTTATTCTTCAATAACTGATTTATATAATAATCGTTGGCTTTTGCCGGAAAGGTTCTGTTCTATATGAAATTCAAACGTCTGACATTAATTGCATTATTTGTCCTTTTAATGTCGCTGTTAATAAGTGTAATAGGATACGCTGATAACGTAATTGATGGTCAATGTAAAGAATCCGAAGTTACGTATAAAATCACCTCCGATAATGCTCTTGTAATATGCGGAAACGGAGATATGCCCGATTACAATGGAGAGGAGCGCCCTTGGGATCCCTACACTGAATCTATTCTCTCCTTAATAATTGAAAATTCCGTAACAGGTATTGGCAAAGATGCTTTCTTAAACATAGATGTCGATGTAACAATTCCCACATCGGTCGTTAGTATCGGCGAATATGCATTCGGATACAACTATGACGGAACCAAATACACAAAAATTGATGGATTTACAATCACCTCGGAAGAAGGAACAGCAGCTGAGCGTTATGCAAATGCGAATGGATTTGATTTTGTTCCCCTCACCCCGTCCGATATATCCGGCGATTGCAACAATAAGATATCGTTTACACTCACTCCCGATGGAATTCTGACGATTTCCGGCGGCGGTGTAATGCCCGACTACTCCCCTGACCTTCCCTCACCGTGGAGCCAGTATGCTTACGGTAGCGGAAAATACATAATCAAAAAGGTTATTATTGAGGAAGGCATAACCCATATAGGAAATTACGCATTTGCTGATTGCTATACCCTTAAAGAATACGTTGCACCTCAAACACTTAAGACGATCGGTGATTACGCATTCTCAAACTGTATTTCACTCACAAGTGCCACAATTGGCAATCAGATAATTGGTATCGGAGAACGTGCATTCCAGCTCTCAGGTCTTACTTCCGTTACCCTTCCCAAAGATATAGTTGGATTTGGTGAGGGAATATTCTACGGATGTACTTCTCTTGAGCAGGCTGTGATCAGCTCCTTCCAAATACCATTTAAGGCTTTTGCGGAATGTACTTCACTCTATAAGGTTACAATGTATAACGGAGTGCAGACAATTGAAGAATCTGCTTTTGAAGGCTGTATTTCCCTCGTTAACGTTTCTCTTCCGTCCTCACTTACAAAGATTTCTTTAAGAGCATTCTACGGATGTTCCTCAATTGGTCAAATAATACTTCCCGATTCAATTAAAGAATTCGGACCTTATTGCTTTGCATACTGCTCAAAAATCAATAACTTCGTTATTAATGATGTCGTAAAATCCGTACCCGAGGGTATGTTCTATAACTGTAAAGAGCTTTCAAACATCACCGTAGGCGATTCTGTATATACAATAGGTGATTATGCATTTGCAGGCTGCACTTCCCTCCGTTCTATATTCTTATCTTATAAAGTTAAGAATATTGGTATGTACGCAATCGGATATGAGTATTCCGAAGAAGACAGTGATTATACATTAATATCAAAATTCACAACCGAAGTAGAATCATTTACCCCTTCAGTTGCGAGAAAATATGCGGAAGAAAACGGTCTTAACTTTACAAATTATAAAACCGTTGATACAGATACCGGAGAAATTACCGAAGAAATAACCTGGCGATTCCGCCCCTCAACCGGTGTTCTCAATATAATCGGTAAGGGCGCAATGCCCAATTATCCCTCATTTGATTATGCACCTTGGGCAATTTATAAAGATTATATAAAACAGGTAACCTTCTCTAGCGGAATAACAAATATTGGTTCTTGCGTATTTGAAGGTTGCTTCGGAATTGAAAACATTGATATTCCCGGATCTGTACAAGTAATCGGAACTTCAGCCTTTGCAGGAACGTCGATTGTAACTCTTAACATTCCATCGGGAGTACGTGAAATAGCAAACAGTGCATTTGAAGGCTGTACGATGCTTTATACAGTTAACCTTCCCGCAACACTTACCTCAATCGGTCAGTCAGCCTTCAGAGGTCCCAATAGTATTATAACTATTTCTGTGCCTCAGAGTGTAGTGTTTATAGGTGAATACGCTCTTGGTTATTCGTCTAATGAGTCAACGATTGACGGTTATATTATCAAAGCTCCAAGCGGTTCACTTGCGGAAAGCTACGCAAATTCTAATAATATTACATTCATTATCGCAGGATACGAAGAGATTTCCGACAAAAAGACCGGATGTATGATTTCAATACCGGAATCTACATACGATAAGCTCACTCTCAGCTTTGAAAAAATAAAGGTAGGTTCAATCCTTAAGAATCTTGTTCTCCTCAATGATAACCAGACTACCATCATTTACAAGATCGACCTTCTAAACGACGGAAAAATTATTAACGTAGCCGGACCCATATCATATGCTGTTCCAATTCCAAGCGGTATGGAAAGCTATATAGTTAATATCTATGCTATAGTTGATAATAAAATCTTTGTTCCTATCAATTATCAGAAGGTTGGAGATAAGTTCTCCTTCACATACGATAAGCTCAGTGAGTTTGTCCTTACAACAGCTGATCTTAGTGACCTTCGAACAATAACAATTCATTATAAATTTTCTGACGGAACGCTTGCTGCTCCTACAGTATATTATAAGGCATCAACAGGTGCTTCTTATCGCTTTACAGCTAATGAGATCGATGGCTATACAGTAAATAACTCAGTTCTTTCAGGTTCAGTTCAAGACACTAACATTACTCTTGAATTCCTTTATACAAAGAAATCAAGCACTACAACCCCGATTATAACCACCGAACCCGAGGAAGTAACAGAGAACACAGATGATTCACTTATCGTACTAATAATTATTACAATTGTACTGTTTATCACTCTCATTGCAGCTTTGATCTTACTGCTCTACATCAGATCAAAAAGAGAAAAGAAGGCAAAGGAAACAAAGAGAACGATGGCTGCGGCAGCAAAACGTCAGCACGTTTCCGATAAAAATGCAAGAACAATGGTCGTTCCCGACTTTGCCACCCGAGAGATCGATATAGAATCTCTGTTTGCTGATGATCCTGAAGAAGACCTTAATCCAACTAACAGAAAAAACAAAAATTAATTATTGACAACTCTTAATTAATGTGATACAATAATAACGCAATAGAACATGACAGGGGCGCCTTTAAGGCTGAGATGTCGGATTTCCGCTGTCCCTTTAACCTGATATGGGTAATGCCAACGTAGGGAGATTATGTTAAGCCGCGCCGACGGATAAAACTATACCTCTCTGCTTTGTCAGAGAGGTATTTTATTTTCGGTATAACCATTTTGATCCATGTTCCGTTGTAATTAATCGTCCGCTAAAACGAAATATGGAGGTTCATATTATGTCAAAAAACACAATCACTAACAAAACAAAAGCTCTTGTTGAGTGCTCAATTCTCGTCGCGCTTGGCACTATACTTTCACTTATCAAGCTATATGAAATGCCCTGGGGCGGAAGCGTCACAGCGGCATCTATGCTGCCTCTGGTTATAATCGGTTACCGTCACGGGATTAAATGGGGTGTTCTATCTTCAATTATTTACAGTATTGTCCAGATGCTCCTTGGAGGAGGTACAATCTCTGCAGCATTTCTGCCCGGAGATGACCAAATGAAATGGTATCTTGCAGTTATTATGGTGCTTCTCGACTATTTCTTTGCTTTTTCCATAGTTGGACTTGCGGGACTGTTCAGAAATAAAGAAAAGCCCGGAAGATCCCTTGCGCTCGGTGCACTTGTTGGCACATTTGGACGATTTGTAATGCATTTCATATCGGGCTGGATACTTTGGGGCGCATGGGCAAAATATTTCTTTGAAGATTTCGACAGTATCACAAGCGGTAAAATTGGCGTTTGGTTCGTTTCGGAGTTCAATGGTCAGATGCTCAGCTGTATGTATTCACTTTTCTACAACGCTCTGTATATGATCCCTGAAATGATAATAACAGTTACACTTGCATTTGTTATAAGCAAAATTCCAAAGCTTAACGAAACCATTTCCTGATACTATCAAGGCGCGGCAAAACACCCCTTCCAAAAACGGAAGGGGTGTTATATTTATGTTGAGAATCTTTTGGCATATCCGCAGCTCTTACATAACTCCTCAACAGGAGTGTGCGAAGAAAATCCATCGTACATCGCTTTGGCTCTGTCACATGATAGTATAGTATCAAGATCATCAGTCAACAAATTACCGAGAGGAATGCTACCGTTACTGTCAAGACAGCAAGGGACAACCGTTCCGTCGCAAAGTATTCCGATCTGATTACGAAGACCGTGGCAGAATAGAACGTCGTTGCAAATTCCAGTATTGTTTGCATCGGGCCACTCAAAATGATCTCCGTACTCAAGGAACACATATTCAGATAGCTTATATCCGCTTCTTATCTCATTCCACGATTCGATATACGTTCGCTTCAGACGTTCAATTACCTGACCGTTAAGAGAATCATTGTAGCCCTTATTCCAAAGTCGCAGCGCACACACTGTATGATGCTCTGCGCACACCCTTGATAGCTCAATACAACCGTCTAAATAGTCGCCAAGCGACATATTAAATGAATTGGATTCAAAGGAATGAAGAGATATACTGATTTTTGATATATTACCTTCTGTAACAAGAGGTATACCGTTATCTTGAGCAAGAATGCCGTTTGACGTTATCATCGTTTTATAGCCCTTGTTATGTGCTTTTAAGGCAAATTCTCGTACATTGGGATGAAGCAGCGGTTCTCCCATAAGGTGAAAATACAAATATTCTACTCTGCCTGCAAGCTTATCGGTAATTAAATCAAATTCACTTTCCGACACAAAGCGCGGAAATCTTTTTGTTTTAGGACAAAAACCACAATTTGCATTACAAACGTTTGTTATTTCAAAATACGCTTTTTTAAACGAACCACTCTGAAGGCTCATTATTTAACAAGTCCCTTCTTCATATAGCGATTATAAGCATAAAAGAAAACCACTCCATTTGCTATAGCTATCAGTAACCAAGAAGCAGGATAACACCAATATACAGCTTTAAGTCCTGCATCACAGCCAACAGGGTTATTAAAGTATGGGAATACGGTATTCATCCATAAGGTTCTGATTCCGAAAATTCCTATTACTGATATTGTAGTTATCGACATAGCATATCCAAAAGCCTGTGAAACTGCTCCAAGCATTTGTGACAAAGCAAGCATTGAGTAAGTTGTGAGCATAATTGCACCCTTAAGGACCGCAATTCTTATTGCCTCTGGATCTTTTGGTACGTAGATCTTATAAAACGGTTCACCGATAAAGTAAATACCATAGCCCATTATAATGGACGAAGCCATTGATATAATGAAGCAGTAAAGAATGACCTTTTTGATTCGCTTCTTTTGGCCTGCGCCTATATTCTGTCCGATAAATGCAATTGCCGAAGCATTCATTGCACTGTAAACAGCCATTATAAATCCTTCAAGGCTCGAAACTGCAGAATTTCCTGCTACAGCGCTTGGTCCAAATCCGTTGATAGCAGACTGTATCTGAATGTTAGCAAAGCTATACATAGCATTTGTAAGGCCACTGGGCAATCCGTATCTTAATATCCCCAAGAATTCTTCTTTGTGAATTCTTGACTTCTTGAAAATAAAGCGCGTAGAATCATTTTGAAGCATCAGACATCTGACAGTAAGGAAAGCTGCTAAACACTGCGAAATTGTTGTTGCCAAAGCAACTCCATCAGCATCCATCTCGCAACAAGTAACAAAAAACAAATTTAGAGCAACGTTAACTATACCAGCTATAATAAGAAAGTTAAGAGGCCTTTTAGTGTCACCTTTTGTTCTCAAAATAGCACTACCAAAGTTATATATAAATATAGCAGGACAGCCTGCAAAATATATCATAAGGTAGGTTACGGCGCGGCTAAATGATTCACGGGGGCAATTAGTCAGCTTCATTGCAATAGGGGAAAGAATTATACCTATGATTCCCACGATAACTCCGCAAATGAGCGATACTGTAATTGCAGTATGAACGATTTTTGATGTCTTATCTTTATCTTGAGCGCCAATTGCTCTTGCAAGAATAACGTTTACACCCGCAGAAAGTCCCATTACAGTGTTTACTATAAGGCTGATAAACGAGCCTGTAGCACCAACTGCGGCGGTTGCGATAGTTGCGTTTTTACCCGCAAAATTTCCAACGACCGCAAGGTCTGCGGCATTAAAGAATATCTGCAGAATTCCCGAAAAAATTAAAGGGAGCGAATATGCGATAAGTGACGAAAAGACGGGTCCCTTCGTCATATCAATATTATTCTTACGAAACATTATTTCTCCTCGCCCATATTATCGGGCAAATCAAGTACCGTATTCCTCAAGCTCAAGTCCCTCATTGTGCTCTAAAGTATACCTGAGACTCCATTCGCTTGTAAAGAGAAGATAGTTTTTACCTCTGACGTCCTGAACCCATTTCACCTCATATAGATAAAGCTTCGATGGGTCGACACATTCCGGAATCTTTTTGATAAGAGTATAGGGCTGTGCGTACTGACGGTACTCAACGCCGTACTCGTTCTTCATTCTGGATTCAAGAACATCAAACTGAAGCTGTCCGACAACGCCGACGTAAACTCGTTCCATACCGGAATTAGGCTCGAAGAATATTCTGATCGCACCCTCTTGTGCTATCTGATTAACGCCCTTGGCAAACTGCTTACGTTTCATGCTGTCTATCTGCTCGACGACAGCAAAGCATTCGGGGGCAAAATTAGGTATTCCCTCAAATGTAATGCCCATTCCCTTCTCGCATATGGTGTCGCCAATGGAGAAGATACCTGGATCAAATACACCGATAATATCACCCGCATATGCCTCATCTACGATGGAGCGCTCCTGCGCCATCATCTGCTGAGGCTGTGAAAGCTTTATCATCTTTCCCTCTTGAACGTGAATGTACTCGTTATTTCTCTCAAATTTACCCGAAACTATTCGCATAAAAGCGATTCTATCACGGTGTGCCTTGTTCATATTAGCCTGGATCTTGAAAACGAATGCAGAAAAACGCTCGTCGCAGGGATCAATCGTTGCCTCAACAGCCTTCCTTGGAAGGGGCGTAGTGGTGAGCCTGAGGAAGTTTTGAAGGAACGTCTCAACTCCAAAGTTATTGAGAGCAGAGCCAAAGAATACCGGCGAAAGCTTACCTGATCTCACCTTTTCGAGATCAAAATCAAAGCAAGCACCGTCAAGTAGCTCAACCTGCTCGGTCAATGTCTCTCTATCGTATATACCTATAAGAGAATCAAGCTTTTCGGTGTCGGTAATATCGCAAGGAATGGATGCAAGGCGATCCCTACCTTTGTGAGCGTCGGCGTAAGAAAGGACGCGTTTCTTTTCTCTGTCGTAAACGCCCTTGAAGCCTACTCCGCAGCCGATGGGCCAGTTCATAGGGTAGGTGCCGATTCCGAACTCGGTCTCAAGCTCGTCGATAAGATCGAATGGGTCGCGAGCTTCGTGGTCGAGCTTGTTTATAAAGGTGAAAATGGGTATATTTCTCATAGCGCAGACCTTGAAAAGCTTTCTTGTCTGCGGCTCGATACCCTTTGCGGCGTCAATTACCATTACGGCACTGTCTGCCGCCATAAGTGTTCTGTAGGTATCCTCGGAGAAGTCCTGATGTCCCGGGGTGTCGAGGATGTTGATGCAATAGCCCTCGTATTCAAACTGCATTACCGAAGAAGTGATGGAAATACCTCTCTTCTTCTCCATTTCCATCCAGTCGGAAACGGCGTGACGGTCGGAAGCCTTACCCTTAACAGAGCCGGCGGTCTGTATTGCGCCTCCGTAAAGAAGGAGCTTTTCTGTGAGTGTTGTTTTACCTGCGTCGGGATGCGAAATTATCGCAAACGTACGACGTCTGGTTATCTCGTTCTGAAGCTGCATTTTATTTTATCCTTTTCTGATTTTCATACAGAGTTATTGTAACACGAACTGACAATTATTTCAACTGTTATTTAAAAATAAAATAAAGAAAGCGGTAGAAAATACCGCTTTCAAAATTCATTTCATTGCTATAAGTTCACAAACGATGCTATAAAGTCGCTCCATAGAAGAAAGCTCAAGTGCTTCGCCGGGGGCGTGGATTCCTTTAAGCTCGGGTCCTATGGAAATCGCGTCCATTCCTTCGACGTGAGAGCAGATGATTCCGCATTCAAGTCCTGCGTGGATCGCTGCAAGTCTTGGATTAGCGTTTTCACCGCAAACGGTCTTAACCGCCTTACAGTACTGCTCGGCGAGCTTTGAACCGTCCTTCATTGGCCAACCCGAATATCTGCCGTTGAGATTTAAATCGATATCGAGTGCCTTTGCAAGTCTCTTTGCAGTTATCTCAAGATTATCGGTCTTACTGTCGGATGAGGAGCGTCCGTGATAGGTAAATGCAATACCGTCTTCCCTGTTATCCTTGACAACACCGAGGTTATTTGAGGTCTCTACCATATTCGACATACCGTTCATCATTGCGATAACACCGTCTGGCATAAGAGTAGTAAGTGTCAGATATTTAACGGTATCTGCAAATGTGAGCATATCTTTATATTCGCCCCTTGCCTTGCCTACCTTCAGCTTAAAGCGCTTATCCTCTTTGGGAAGCCACGATTTTACCGTGGGAATAAGGGATTTAAGGGTTTCTTCAGCTTCTTCAGGCTCATCAGTAAATATAACAGCCTTTGCCTCTCTCGGAATTGCATTTCCTCTAGTACCGCCGCTAACGGTAACGAGTGTAAATGGGTGCTTTTCGTAAAGGATATTAAGAATTTTTGACATCAGAATATTGGCGTTACCCCGCTGGAGATGGATCTCAGCACCTGAATGTCCTCCGGTGAGTCCTGAAAGCTCAATCATAAGTGGACGTGCAAAGTTAGGAATAGGCACACGATCTGTCTTAATAGTAAAACCAATATCAATTCCGCCTGCACAGCTTATTGTGGCTACACCTTCTTCCTCGGAGTCAAGATTAATAAGCTTTTGAGATGTTACCACAGAGTAATCAAATCCTGTAGCGCCGTAAAGACCGGTTTCCTCGCCTGTTGTAAACAGGCACTCAATTACAGGATGACAAAGTGAGTTATTATCAAGAATGCAGAGCATAATAGCTACCGCAACTCCATCATCACCACCAAGGGTAGTTCCTTTTGCCTTAAGCCATCCGTTTTCTATATACAAATCAAGACCATCGTTATCAAAATCATGGCCGGTGCCCTCATTCTGCTCACATACCATATCTGTATGACCCTGAAGCATTATTGGGGTTTCATTATCATATCCTTCAGTTGCATTTTTTCTTATAAAAACGTTATTGAGCTCATCTCTTACACAGAAAAGACCTCTTTTTTTTGCAAATGCCTCAATATAATCAGCAATTCCCTTTTCGTTTCCTGATCCTCTTGGTATTGCTGAAATCTCTTCAAAATAATTAAAAAGCTTTTCAGGATAATATCCATTTATAACATAGTCCATCTTCAGTCCTCCATATCATCTATATAAGATTCAAGCTCTTCATCCGAAACATCTGAAGGTAAGCACGCAATTATTTCTTTTGCTTTATTGAAATCATTCAACAACACGTAATACTTATAAGTTTCATTAGCATGACCTATATAAAGAGAAACAGCAGATCCTTGATCGCTTTTTCTCAAATATTTGATGTTAGCATCATCAAGAGCATCTTCTATCATTCTTGAAAAAAGTACGTTTGACATTGTAAGATATATGCAATCATTATCTTTAGCATCTCTTAAAAACTTGCTTTTCCCGCATAGAGGACAAGCACTATTATGTTCTTCCGCCAAGCATTTATTACAAATCTTCATAATTTTCTCCGTATAAAATTACTTATATATATATTATATCATCTTAATCAACAATTTGCAAGATAATAATATTGACTTAAAGGCGTTATTTTGTTATACTAATTTATGATAAAATATGGAGTAAAATTTTATGAAGCTACGCTTAATTATATTATTACTGACAATTCTTCTGTTATCATCTTGTACTTTCGATTTTGGATATATCAATCGTACTGATTCCGAAATAACAAATGATATTACAACAACAGAACCGTTTGATATCACAACTGAATCATCTACCGAATCTCATACTTCAGAGAGCATAAGTACACCTTTAACAACAGAACCGCATACAACTCCGATAATTACAACATCCCCTGATACCGAGATAACTGTTACCACAGAAATTCAGACTACTTTGCCGGAAACGACAATATTGGATCTTGATTTAATATCAGCTGAAACAGCCTTTGTATATAATGTTACTGCAGGAGAGGTTATTTCTATCAAAGGTAACGTTCAAAAAATCATTCCTGCATCTATAACAAAACTATTAACTATCCAATATGCCCTAAGCATTGCTCCATATGATCTTGAGATAACTCCTAAAGCTGAAGAGCTTTCAATGGTTGGAACGGGTTCATCTATAGCGTACATAAAAACGCATCATCGACTTACCGTTGCTCAGCTTGTCAAGGGTATGATGCTCCCCTCAGGAAACGACGCTGCATATGCACTTGCGGCAGGAGTTGGCAGGTATATAAGCGGCAACCCAAACATGAACGGAAGTGACGCTGTTCAATTATTTGTACAGGGGATGAATGAGTATGCTAAATCTTTAGGATGTACTGACACAGTATTTACTGTCCCCGACGGACTAGCAGGAGAGGAACATTATACGTCTGTAAATGATTTGATCATTATAGGAAAAAACGCGCTCAAATGCGACCTGATAACAGAGTATTCAAAAATCGTAAGTGAAAAAGTTAAATATGCAAGCGGACATACAATAACATGGAATAACACTAACAGGCTCATTAATCCCGAGGATAACTATTACTCTCCCTACGTAACCGGTCTTAAAACAGGATCATTAACTGATAACTACTGCCTCTATATTAGTGCAGAAATTAATGGCTCAACGTACTTAATTGGAATTTTTAAGTCACCTACCAAGAATTTAAGATACGATGATGCACACAAAATAATTGATTCCATTTTAGAACTATGTTCTTAATATAATCTATTTAAAATCCCTGCAAATCATTGATTTGCAGGGATTTTAAATTATTCATCAGGTCATCTTTTCCTGTTTTACTTTATGATCGATAACGTGTCTTGAAGCAAGCTCATTGTGAATATCATCAAGTGAAATTCCCATTTCTATCATCAACACCATAACATGATAAGCAAGATCAGCTATTTCATATATAGTTTCCTTCTTATCTGCAGCTTTTCCGGCGATAATGACTTCAGTACACTCCTCGCCAACCTTCTTAAGTATTTTATCAATTCCCTTCTGGAAAAGATAAGTTGTATAAGATCCTTCTTTCATCTCGGTCTTTCTGCCATTTATAAGAGTCATAAGCGCATCGAGAGTAAAAGGAGCTACCGAATCCTCAAAAAGTGATTCATTAAAGCATGAATCAGTACCAAGATGACAAGCAGGTCCATCCTTACGAACAGTGACAACAAGAGCATCCTTATCACAATCCGCAACAATATCAATAATATGCTGATAATTACCGCTGGTCTCGCCTTTAAGCCAAAGTTCATTTCTGCTTCTGCTATAAAAACATGTAAGTTTCTTTTCAAGAGAGATCTTTAAACTCTCTTCGTTCATGTATGCGAGCGTTAATACCTTGCCGGTTCCTTCATCTACAACTATTGCTGGAATTAAGCCCTTTTCATCAAATTTTAATTCATTAATTTTGACCATAATATTATATCCTCACGTTAATATTTGCTTCATTTAAAGAATTTTTAAGATCTCGTATGCTGACTTCACCGAAATGGAAAATAGAAGCGGCAAGTCCCGCGTCAATCTTTGGTACCTGTCTGAAAAGTTCGATAAAATCACCAATCGAACCTGCGCCGCCCGAGGCGATAACAGGCACGTTAACAACGTCACAAACAGCTTTTAGCATTTCAATATCAAATCCGCGCTTTACACCGTCTGTATCAATAGAGTTAACAACAACCTCGCCCGCGCCGCAATCGACACAACGCTTTATCCATTCAATTCCTTCAAGTCCGGTGTTTTCTCTACCGCCCTTAGCAAAGACTCTGAATACACCGTCAACACGCTTAATGTCACATGAAATAACAACGCATTGACTTCCATAGCGCTTAGCTGCCTCATATATTAATGCGGGATTGCGTATTGCGCCCGAATTAACGCTCACTTTATCGGCTCCGCAGGAAAGAACCCTCTCAAAGTCTGAAACTTCATTAATTCCGCCGCCGACAGTAAGCGGTATAAATACGTTCTTTGCTGTTTTCTTCAAGATATCAGTAAAAATTGCTCGACCGTCGGACGATGCGGTGATATCATAAAACACCAGCTCGTCAGCACCGCATTTGCTGTAGTGCTCAGCTAAAGTAATGGGGGATGAAACATCGTTTAATCCCTCAAAATTAACTCCCTTAACGACTCGTCCGTTCCTCACGTCAAGACAAGGAATAATTCTTTTTGTAATCATAGTTTAGTTATCCTGATTGCTTCGTTTAGATCAATTGCTCCGGTATAATAAGCCTTACCGATTATAGCACCGAAAATATCTATGTTATTTAAAGCCTCAACGTCATCAAGAGTTGATACTCCGCCCGAGGCAATAATATTTAGCTTGTACATCTCGGAAAGATTCTTATATAGTTCTCTGTTCGTGCCCTTCATAGCTCCATCTTTTGAAATATCTGTACAAATAACTCTGTTAATACCAAGTGTTTTTACGTATTCAAACATTTCATCACAGGAAATATTTGATACTTCAGTCCAGCCTTTGATAGCTACGAAACCGTCTTTAATGTCAATTCCAACAGCAAGGTTTTCCTTATATTTAAAAGAAATATAAGTCATAAATTCATCGTCGTTGACTGCGGCAGTTCCGAGAATTACCTTGTCCGCGCCGAGATCTATATATTTCTTAACGTTTTCTTCGTTTCTGATTCCGCCGCCAATTTCAAGCTTCAAAGACGTATTATCGATAATGCTTTTAACAACGTTAAATGCAGAAGGTTTACCCTCCTTGGCACCCATCAGGTCAACTACGTGTATATATTCAGCGCCATTACTTTCGAAATCCTTTGCTATCGCAACGGGATCATCGCTATATACCGTCATATTATTATAGTCGCCTTTATAAAGACGAACGACCTTGCCATCATAAAGATCTATTGCGGGAAAAATTTTCATATCTGATCCTTTATACTTCTAAAAATCCACGTAAAATATTTAGTCCTACCTCGCCGCTCTTTTCGGGATGAAACTGACAACCGTAAACATTGTCCTTTGCGACCGCCGCAGTAACTTTCGCACCGTATTCAGTATTAGCAATTACAGATTCATCACAATCAACAGCATAATACGAATGAACAAAATACACGTGATCGCCGTCCTTAATGTATTTAAACAACGGAGACGGTCTAACAAAATCAAGCTTATTCCAACCTATCTGCGGTATCTTGTAATCATCAGGTACAACACCATTCATAGGAATAATCGCACCGCTCAGAAGCGAAAGTCCCTCGTGATGCCCGAATTCTTCGCTGTATTCAAAGAGAAGCTGCATACCTAAGCATATACCCATAATTGGCTTACCGCTCTTTACGTAAGTCTTAATCACGTCAGACAAGCCGCTGTTCTTTAATTTTTCAGAAGCGTCTCCAAATGCGCCAACGCCTGGGAGAATTACTCTTTCTGCATTAAGAATAAGATCGGGGTCTGAAGTTACAACGGTATCTGCACCAATCTTATTAAACGATGCTTCAAGAGAAAAAAGGTTACCTACTCCGTAATCAATTATAGCGATCATAACGTACCCTTTGTAGACGGTATCTGTCCATCGAGCTCCGGATCTATCTTCACTGCTGCCTTTAAAGCACGTGCAAGTGCTTTGAATGCCGCTTCTGCTATGTGATGAGAATTACTGCCCGAGAGTTTTTTGACGTGTAAAGTGATTCCGGACGTTCTTGCAAACGCTGCAAAAAACTCGCAAACAAGCTCTGTATCAAAGTTACCTATCGTCTCTGTCGGGAATGCGCAATCGAAGGCAAGATAGCTTCTTCCCGAAATATCGAGCGAACAAAGAACAAGCGATTCATCCATAGGAAGAATCATATTTCCGTATCTTGTTATCCCGCTCTTGTCATTTAAGCACTCATTAAGTGCTGTTCCAAGACAAATTCCAATATCTTCTACAGAATGATGGTAATCAACATAAGTATCTCCCTCACACTCAATGTTAAGATCAAATCTGCCGTGTGAAGCAAATAACGTAAGCATATGATCAAGAAATCCGCTTCCGCTTTTAATGTTTGATACACCTGTACCGTCCAAATTAAGCTCAAGCTTAATTTTTGTTTCTTTTGTGTTTCTTTCTATAACAGAAGTTCTCACTCAAATTACCTCCCTTAAAATTTCATCAACGGCTTTTATGAATTCTGCCATTTCATCATCAGAACCAATTGTCACTCTGTTGAACTGACATATTTTTTCATCAGTAAAATGTCTTATCAATATACCGCGTTCTTTAAGCTTTACATATAAGTCGTTTCCATCTACTCGGGAATGTTTTATAAAAATGAAATTTGCGTCTGAATTTAAAACCTTAAAGCCTCTGTCATTAAGAGCTTTCGATACAAGTGTTCTCGTTTTTATAATTTTTCTGCAATTATCAGCAAAATACTCATCTGAATCAATTGCAGCAGCTCCTACCTTAAGAGATAAACGATTAACATTATAAGGATTGGTAGAAAATCTTAATGTTTCAAGATCAGAAATAATCTGCTCACTTGCTATTGCGAAACCAATTCTTGCGCCTGCTAAAGCTCTTGATTTAGAGAAGGTACGCACAATTAAAAGATTGTCATATTTAGAAAGCAGAGGGAGACATGTTTGCCCTCCAAAATCAACGTATGCCTCGTCTATTACAATTACGTTATCAGGGTTCGAAGATATTATTTTTTCAATATCACAAAGAGAAAGTGAAATCCCTGTTGGTGCATTGGGATTCGCAATCACTACAGACTTATTGATATGGCAGAACTTATCAACATCTACTGTAAAATCATCTTTTAAAGGAATGATATCAGCGTTTGAATGATAAAGATTTGCATATACTGAATAGAACCCGTAAGTAATGTCCGGAAAAGCAACTGCGCGGCCATCAGAACAATATGCCATAAAAGCAAAATTCAATATATCATCTGAACCGTTTGACAAATATATATTTTCAAATTTAACACCATATCTATCTGCCAATTTTCTTTTTAGAATCTTACATTCCGGATCAGAATACAATCTAAGATCAGAAATATCTGATTTATTCACTGAATCAATAACTTCAGGCGAAGGAGGATAAGGCGACTCGTTAGTATTCAGCTTTATATATTTTTTGTCCTGAGGCTGCTCACCCGGAACATAGCGCTTAAGGCTACTGAATTTTTCATCGAAAAATTTGCTCATTTAAAATTCCTCAAATCGTGATAATGCGCTCTTTGCGTGCGCTGTCAATCCTTCCTTTTCTGCAAAGGCAGCTACCTTTTTATATACACTTCGTAATGCATCCTCTGTATAGTATATGTACTGGGATTTCTTAACAAAATCATCAACAGACAAAGGACTTGAAAATCTTGCGGTACCACTTGTAGGTAATGTGTGATTAGGTCCGGCAAAATAATCTCCGAGTGCCTCGGGACAATATCTACCCAAGAAAACAGATCCCGCATTATTTACTCTGCCTAGCCACTTGAATGGTTCGTCAACCGAAAGTTCCAAATGCTCCGGAGCGATTTCGTTTGCAATATCGATTGCTATATCGATTGATGAAGTAACGATTATCAGTCCGTTTTTATCGATCGATTCGCGAGCAATCTCCGCTCTATCAAGGAGAGCTATTTGTCTTTCAAGCTCATCCTTCACATTATTAGCAACATCAATGCTATCGGTAACAAGTACAGCCGATGCATTTTTATCATGCTCAGCTTGTGAAAGCAGATCAGCCGCAATTATTCTTGCATCACTGTTGCCGTCAGCAATAACAAGTATTTCGGAAGGACCGGCGATCATATCTATGTCTACCCTGCCGTATACCTGTCTCTTAGCTTCTGCTACATACATGTTACCCGGGCCTGCGATCTTATCTACCTTAGGTATTGTCTCGGTACCGTAAGCAAGCGCTGCTACTGCCTGCGCACCTCCAACCTTAAATATCTTATCAACACCCGCAATCGAAGCAGCTGCAAGAATTGCTGAAGGTACTTTTCCGTTTTTATCGGGTGGAGTTACTACAACGATTTCCTTACAACCTGCAACTTTGGCGGGTATTGCATCCATTAATACGGTAGAAGGATAAGCCGCTGTACCTCCGGGGACGTAAAGACCTACCTTTTCAAGAGGAATTATTCTTTGCCCCACAACAGAACCATCAGGATTAGGCTGAATAAAGCCGTTTCGCACCTGTTTTTCATGAAAAACTCTGATGTTCTCGGCAGCTTCTCTTAAAATATCAACAAAAGAAGGCTCGATTTCGTTTAATGCACGTTCAATCTCATCTTTTGAAACCTGAAGATCTTCAAGAGAGCATTTATCAAAGCGCTCGGTATATTCCTTGAGTGCAATATCTCCTCTTACTGCAATGTCGCTTATTATATCACTTACAGTTTGCGACACGGAGACTGGCGCAGACGATGAAAATGCATCATCTCGCTTTAAAAAATCTTGTTTTAAAATCTTTATCATTGTTTACTCCTTTGAAGCAATCACTTTTGAAACCGCATTCTTCAAAGCAATTATTTCGTTGTTTTTAAATCTATACGAGGTCTGATTTGATATTAGTCGTGCACTGATTCTCATAATGTCTGTAATCGGTTCAAGACCGTTTTCATAAAGAGTCGTGCCTGTTTCGACAATATCTACTATTATATCGGAAAGACCTAATATTGGTGCGATCTCAATTGAACCGTTAAGCTCTATAATGTCGATATCACGGGATTTTGATGCATAATATTTAGAAGCAATATTTTTAAATTTAGTTGCGGCTCGCAAGGTCCTGTTAGGATCATCTACAAATCCCTTCGGTGCGGCTACACACATTCTGCATTTACCCATATTAAGATCAAGCAGCTCATATACTTCAGGAGAATATTCTTCTATTATATCCTTGCCTGCAACACCTATATCAGCTGCGCCGCGTTCTACGTATATAGCAACGTCAGATGGCTTGACCCAAAAGTATCGAACTCCTTTTTCAGCATTTTCAAAGGTGAGCTTTCTGCTGTTCGACAACACAGACGGACATTCATATCCGGCTTCTTCAAAAATTTTATATACCTTTTCTCCAAGTCTGCCTTTTGGCAAAGCAACGTTAAGCATTGGTGGGATCTCCTTTATCTTTAAACGAGCCATCCTTTTCTAAATAGATGACTGTTCCGCAGGATTGTGTTTCATCGGGATTTTTCAGGGCAATAACGGATTTTCCTTGTTTTCTGAAGCGGTTAATTGCATTCAAAACAACTGACGGGCTGATATCATTTGAATATACAAGCATGATATCTCTGTATGTAGGATCATCTGATTTTGAGAGCTCGTTCAGCTTATCAAGAGCGACGGCAAATCCTATTGCACCGCAATCTCTGCCCATCTTTCTAACAACGTTGTCATATCTGCCGCCGATGAGAACACTTTCCGGAATACAATCGACGTATCCGCGGAAAACAAGCGAACGATAATAATTCATATCGTTCATTACTGAAAGATCAATGCCAATATTATCAGTAAATCCAAGTGCAGACAGCTCTTTTATAACCATATCGAGTGTATCAATATCGCTTGCACATCTCTCATAACACAAATTTCTGAGTTCAGTCATAATATCAGAAGCGGTACCGTTTAGAGCTACAACGCTTGATAAGACAGACAGATCAATTCCGTTTTTTTCTGCAATCTCTGATATACCGTCCGAATTCTTTCTTTTTATACAGGTTATAAGCTCGGAAATATCGTTATCGGAAATGTTAATGTAGTCCATAAGGGAAGATAAAATTCCCATATGTGATATTTCAAGCTTAAAGGGTCTGCCCGTTGCTTTTAAGCTCTCAAGAGCTAAAAGAAGGACTTCAATAACCTCATAATTATCTACGTTACCAATACATTCAATACCGCACTGTTGAATCTCTTTGAAGCCTCCGCCTTTTCTTGATGTACGGTAAACGTTTTCCTTGTAGTAAACCTTTTGAGTTCCGGTTGAACCCTTTGAATTTTTTACAATTGAAAGAGTTACGTCGGGCTTAAGAGCCATCAAGCGACCGCTTACATCAGTGAAGGTTAGAATTCCACCGTCACCCAAAAAATCCTTATTTTTGGAATAAAGATCATATTCCTCAAATTTAGACATTTTATATGGGAGATATCCATATCCCTCATATATGCTTCTTAATTTTAATGATAGCTGCTCATCGAATCTTATTCTGTTGAGATCAATTTTTGTGTCCATAAGTTACCTAAATATTAATTAAATTTTACTATTATTTGCCGCTTGTATTTGCCGCTTGCAACATTTTAGCATAGTAAAGCGATAAAGTCAACAGCTTTTTAATATTTTCTTTATTCTATACCTACAAACTGGCTATTAAATATTTCGGCGTACAATCCACCTCGACTTATAAGCTCATCATGTCTACCCTGTTCGATGATATTTCCATCCTTCATAACAAGAATCAAATCAACTTCCATTATTGTAGACAATCTGTGAGCAACAACAAGTGAGGTTCTTCCATCCATAAGCTCTTTCATTGCATTCTGAACTTTAACTTCAGTTCTGGTATCGATTGAAGAAGTTGCTTCGTCGAGCACAAGTATGGGCGGATCGCTAATCATTGCTCTTGCAATACACAAAAGCTGCTTTTGCCCACCTGAAAGATCACCGCCGTTTTCATCGATTACGGTATCATATCCATTCTCAAGCCGATTAATAAATCCATGACAATGAACTCTTTTGCACGCTTCTATCATCTCTTCATCGCTTGCAGACGGACGTCCAAGCTTCAGATTTTCTTTAATTGTTCCGCTCTTGATCCACGTTTCCTGTAACACCATACCGTAATTGCGTCTTAAGCTATGTCTTGCAATATCTCGTATGTCATATCCGTCAACAGTAATTCTTCCGGCATTAACATCATAGAACCTTAAAAGCAGGTTAATAAACGTTGTCTTACCACAGCCGGTTGGACCTACAATCGCGACCTTCTGACCTGATTTGATATCAAGATTAATTCCCGTCATTAAAGGTCTGTTATCTTCATAAGAAAAATACACGTCTTCCGCCTTAATATTTCCCTTTATTTTATCGAGTATAACAGCATTTTCTGCATCGGGAACTTCCTCTTCTACGTTTAAGAAGTCATAAAATCTGTCCGCACAAGCAAGAGCGTTTTGCAGCTCTGTCAAAACTCCCGATATCTCATTAAAAGGCTTCGTATATTGATTTACGTACTGAAGGAATACGGATAGCTCTCCAACCGTTATAATAAGGGGAGCGTAACTAATCAATCCGCAAGCGAATAAAGCTCCGATGCCTGCGACAGCTGCATATACAACTGAATTCACAAATCTTGTTGTTGGATTGACAAGTGATGAGAAGAACGTTGCTTTAAGTGAGCTTGCTTCAAAAGCTCTGTTTACTTCTTCAAATCCATCACAAACACTGTCTTCGCGAGAAAATGCTTTAACGGTCTTAACGTTTTCGATCATTTCGTTAATATACCCTGTTTGTTTTCCTCGAAGAGCAGATTGTTCTGAGAAAAATCTATGAGTTTTCTTTGCGATCAGACCTGCAACAAAAATTGAAAGAGGTGTTAGTATAATAACCACGAGTGCAATTATAGGATTCATTACAAGCATGAATACAAGTGTTGCAAGAATAGTAAGTACGCCAGTAAAAAGCTGAGTGAATCCCATGAGCATACCGTCAGAAAACTGATCGATATCGGATATTATTCTACTAACAACATCACCTATGGGATGAGAATCAATATAAGAAATGGGTAAATTGTGTATTTTAGAAAATGCGTCTTTACGCATATCGCGTACAACGAGGAAGGTGATTCTGTTATTTATAACGCTCATGCCCCATTGCGCAGCTCCGCCTACGGCGGCTACAACACAAGTCATAATCAAGATATCAATGATGCATGACATAAATAGTTCACCGTATATCATACAGTCGATCGCCTTACCTATAAGAATTGGTATAATTAGCGATGAAGCTACGTAAATCGCTGCAAATACAAGAGTAAATGCTATAAGAAGCTTATATTTCTTCACGTATGTCATGCTTCTCTTGAATGAGGAGGCGCTTATAGATATTTTCTTCTTCATAATGTTCGCCTCACTTCTTTTCCTGAGAAACACATATCTCATTATAAACTTCACACGAATTAATAAGAGATTCGTGTGTTCCAATTCCGACTATCTCTCCCTCATCAAGAACAATAATCATATCAGAATGCTTAATTGACGAAGCTCTTTGAGACACAGTAATTACCGTCGGAGCGTAAGGTAAGGAAGCAATTCTGCTTCTTAATTTTTTATCAGTCATATAATCAAGATCAGAAGAGCTGTCATCAAGAATCAGTATTTCACTATTACGTACCAAAGCTCGAGCAATTGTTAATCTTCGCTTCTGACCACCCGAAAGATTTCTTCCAAATTGCTCAACAGGAGAATCAAGACCTTCGGGAAACTTATTTACAAACTCATCGGCAACAGCATTAAATAATGCTTTATTCATATCCTCATCAGTCGCATCTTCGTTTCCAAACCTGAGATTACAGCGAATTGTACCGCTGAATAGCGCCGCCTTCTGAGGAACGAGAGCAATACTTGACAATACTTCACTCGGAGAACATTCTTTAACATTTTTGCCGCATACATACACGTCTCCGCAGCTTGCGTCATAGAAACGGCAAATAAGGTTTATAACCGTTGATTTGCCGCATCCGGTACCGCCGATTATACCTACACTTTGGCCCTTATTTATCTTAAAATTTAAATTTTTAAGCGCATAATCACCGTTATTATTATACTTAAATGAAACGTCCTTAAATTCAATAACAGAATCAGAAGACGGTGAGATTTCTCCGCTTTCTGAAATTGACGAAGGCATCTCAAGAACAGAGGAAACTCTGTTCGCACAGGCAACGGCTTTTGTAATACTGATAATCAGATTCGCAAGCTTTATAAGCTCAACGAGTATCTGAGTCATATAGTTATAAATTACAATAACTTTTGCCTGCGAGAGAGTGCCAAGTTCAACCTTAACGCCGCCTTTGTATATGAGTAATACGATTGCAAGATTGATTATTACGAACGTAAGCGGGTTCATTAATGCTGAAACCTTACCAACAAACCGTTGGCTTCTGCTGAGCTCGTGATTAACACGGTTAAATCTGTCGATTTCGTCTTGTTCCTTGCAAAGAGCACGAAGCATACGCACGCCGCTTAAATTTTCTCTTGTTTTCGACGTTATACTATCAAGATTTCCCTGAACCTTTTTATAAAGCGGGATACCAACAAGCATTACTGTAAAAACAATAATCGACAGAACCGGTATTGCATAGAGGAATACGGAAGCAACCTCTGGATCAACTGTGTAAGCCATAATGGCAGCTCCAAACACAATAAAAGGAGAACGAAGGAAAAGTCTGAGAGCAAGATTAACTCCTGTCTGTACTTGATTCATATCACTTGTCATTCGATTAATAAGAGTTGATCTGCCAACCTTATCGATCTCTTTATATGACAAATTCTGTATGTGACAGAAAAGCGCTTCTCTCACTCTTGCAGTAAATCCAACCGCAGCTTTTGCTGAAAAATACTGTGCGGTAAGCGAAAAAGAAAGACCGACAACACCCATTAATACAAGTATAAGAACAGATGACAGAATATGATCGGTACTTCCCTTTTCTATACCGTCAGATATCATACTTAGTATTACGTAAGGAATAAACAGCTCAATAAGTGCTTCCAGCAGCTTAAAAAGCGGTCCAAGCACGCATTCCTTGATATAACTCCTCATATATTTGAGCAACTTAAGCATATTAAACAAGCTCCTAAATTTCAGCATAATTCAATATTTTATTATAACATACATTGTAAGAAAAATAAAGTGCTTTTCAATAAAAAAGATAAAAAAGGACCGAAAAATATCGGTCCTTATAATTATTTTGGAGTTATTAATACATACCGCCCATGCCGCCGCCCATAGGAGCTGCAGGCGCGGGAGTTTCTTCCTTGATATCAACTACAACAGCCTCGGTGGTTAGAACGATAGAAGCAATGGAAGCTGCATTCTGAAGCGCAGAGCGTGTAACCTTGGTAGGATCGACAATACCTGTCTTGACCATATCAACGTACTTCTCGGTAGCGGCGTTGAAGCCATAACCGATCTTTCTGCTCTTAAGAATAGTATCAACAATTACAGATCCCTCATAACCGCTGTTCTCTGCGATCTGACGGATAGGTGCTTCAAGTGCCTTACGAACGATGCAAGCACCGGTCTTCTCGTCACCCTCAAGTGTCTTGATAAGCTTATCAACGTCGGGGATTACGTTAAGGAGTGCAACACCACCACCTGCAACAATACCCTCTTCAACTGCAGCCTTTGTAGCATTGAGAGCATCTTCGATACGAAGCTTCTTTTCCTTCATTTCAGGCTCGGTAGCTGCACCTACCTTAATAACAGCTACACCGCCTGCAAGCTTTGCAAGACGTTCGTGAAGCTTCTCACGGTCGAACTCAGAAGTAGTGGTATCGATCGCACTCTTGATCTGAGCAACTCTTCCCTTGATCTCGTCGGGATCGCCCATTCCGCCTACGATGATTGTGTTTTCCTTATTAATTTTAACCTGACGTGCACGACCAAGCTGACCGAGAGATGTCTCTTTGAGATCGAGGCCAAGCTCATCGGAAATTACCTCACCGCCGGTAAGAATAGCGATATCGCGGAGCATATCCTTTCTTCTGTCGCCAAAACCGGGAGCCTTGACGCCAACGCAAACGAAAGTGCCCTTGAGCTTGTTGAGGATAAGAGTAGTGAGAGCCTCACCCTCGATATCTTCAGCAATGATTACAAGCTTCTTGCCTGACTGAAGGATCTGCTCAAGAAGAGGAAGAATGTCCTGAATATTTGAGATCTTTTTATCGGTAATGAGAAGAAGAGCGTCGTCGATAACTGCCTCCATCTTCTCGGTATCGGTAACCATATAAGGAGAAATGTATCCGCGGTCAAACTGCATACCCTCAACTACCTCGCAATAGGTATCAGCACTCTTGGACTCTTCAACGGTAATAACACCGTCGGAGGATACCTTCTCCATTGCATCGGCAATAAGAGTGCCTACTACTGCATCGTCTGCGGAAACAGTACCGACTCTTGCAATGTCCTCTGTGCCGTCAACAGGCTTGGAAATTGTAGCAAGCTTCTTTACAGCTACATCGACAGCCTTCTGGATTCCGCGGCGGATAACCATGGGATTAGCACCGGCGGTAACGTTCTTCATTCCCTCATGAATGAGTGCCTGAGCGAGAATGGTAGCGGTTGTTGTACCGTCACCTGCTGCATCGTTTGTCTTTATGGAGACTTCCTTGATAAGCTGTGCACCGGTGTTCTCCATGGGGTCGGGAAGCTCGATCTCTTTTGCGATGGTAACACCATCATTGATGATCATGGGTGCACCGTACTTTTTCTCAAGTACTACATTTCTACCCTTAGGTCCAAGGGTGATCTTAACGGTATCTGCAAGCTTGTCGATACCTCTTAAAAGCGCGCTTCTTGCTTCGGCGCTGTATGCGATTTCCTTTGCCATTATAAATTACCTCCGTTAGTCCTCAACGATAGCGAGAATGTCGCTCTGCTTAACAATATTATATTCGATACCGTCGCATTTTACTTCAGTACCTGCATATTTGCTTGTAATAACCTTGTCACCAACCTTAACGGTCATGACGATCTCCTTGCCGTCAACTAAGCCACCGGGGCCAACTGCAACGACCTCAGCGATCTGGGGCTTTTCCTTTGCACTACCTGCAAGAAGTATGCCGCTCTTGGTAGTTTCTTCAGCTTCAACGGTCTTAACCACGACACGGTCACCAAGCGGTTTAATAGTCATAATTATTTCCTCCGAAATTATAGATTTTAGCACTCAGCAGTCGCGAGTGCTAATCACGATATAGATTATAGCACATGATAATAAAAAATCAAGTGCTTTTTTTGTTGTTTACATTTCTTTTACATTTTATAGTATTGCTTAAAAGGTTGCAATGTAATGCTCAAAGACCTCGTCCGTATCTACTTGACGCATAACTATGGAAAGCATATTAGAAGACGGTCTGTTCTCCTTAAAGCACTTTGCCCTGACTGAGTCAAGTCCTATTCCGTAAAGTGCATAGTCAATAACTGTCTTTAGCGCTTCCCTTCCATATCCGCATCCATTGTATTTGGGTAATATTCTGATTCCGATTTCACAGCTACCCTTATAATCAAAATCATGAAGTATTACTTCTCCTATCATAATTCCATTGAGTCTTATTGCAAGACACATGGTCATACGATTGTCAAAATCATTTTTCTGATCATTATAGAAATAATCTCTCTCGGGTTCAGAACAATCGGTCCTGTAATCATAGCCCCAATACTTATTTCGTTCGATATCAAGACAAAGCTTATTATACTCGTCAGTATCGTGCTGTGTTATTTTACAATACGTAAGGCGTTCTGATGAAAGCTCCGGATAATCGGTCAGACCGGAAAGCTCATTTTTTATTACAACGGTATATTTATGAGCAACGGTATGCGGCTTATACTGAAGCTTTGAACGACGAAGACCTTTATCAGCTGAATCGTCTTCGCGGTTAAAATACTTAACGTCTGTGCCAAATTTATTCAGGAAAGCCTGAACTGTTGCAGGATAAATTCCTTCAAATTCATAAAGCGCTTTTTCAATATGGTCGATCAAAGTATCTCCGCATTTTTCACAGAAGCAAAGCGAAATGATCTCTCCGTCGAGTACAAATCCGCCACATCTGAAGCAGTCACTTCCTATACGCTCAAGCATATGCACGGCGTATTTGAGTTCATCACGAGCTGTGTTTGACGAAGAGTCAAACACCTCGTTAAATCTACATAGAAAACGCTTAACGGAAGGTATATCATCAGCAGTAAACGGCCTGAATACTGCATCCGGATACTGTGTATGAAACTTTTTAATATGATTCCTGTGTGACGAATACGTTCTTCCTGTCATTTCTGCAAGCTTATGCGTCAAATATACGTAATCAGAATATTTTCTGTTATAATATGTTTCACATCTTGGGAACAATGATGTTATGACGTGAAGTTGATTTTCCGGCACGTTAGAAAGCTTCATAACTACATAATTGTCTCTGCAGTATTTAGAAAGAGAATAAAGTGCTGCAGTGACATTATGATCGTCAGAAATCGGCAGTGGGTAGTCAAAGCTTATGTCGCCATGAATACTGTTTTTGACGATGACACAGCCTTCTGTTACGGCAAATTCAGGATTCAGAACGTCACTCCACATCCTTTTTAAGCCTATGGAATAATCTGATAAAATATACGTGCTATTCTTATAGTAGCTGCAAAGCTCACAGGCGGTGCTGTCTTCAAGACTTTTGAATTCAATCATATCAGTTTACAAAATCAAATTCAAATTCATACATTCTGACGGTATCGCCATCCTTAACGCCCGCTTCGACAAGCTTATCGATAATTCCGTTTGTTCTGAGCATACGCTGGAAATAGTTAAGAGAATCTCTGTCAGAGAAATTAACTCTGCCGACAAGTCTCCAGAGCCACTCGGATTCACAAACGTAAACCTTACCGTCTCTTGTGATCTCAAGCTCGTCAAATTCGTTGTCAAGAAGCTCTTCGGGAACGAAATCAGGCTCGAAGATCGTAAGAGGAGGAAGCTTTTCAAGCTCCTTTGCCACGTACTGAATAAGCTCCTTCACGTTATAACCTGTTGCTGCAGATATGAAGAAAAGCTTAAGTCCATTGTCAGCACAATACTTTTCAATGTTCATAACATGCTCATTGTATTCGGGAAGGGATGCATCGTACTTATTTGCAACCACTATCTGAGGACGGTCTATAAGTTCGGGATTATATTTTTCGAGTTCTCCGTTTATAAGCTTCATATCTATTATCGGATCACGGTCGCAATCAGCAGATACATCGAGAACATGAAGCATAAGCCGACATCTGTCGATGTGCCTAAGGAAGCTGTGTCCAAGTCCCTTTCCATCAGACGCACCCTCTATTAATCCGGGAATATCTGCAGCTACAAACCCTCTTCCCTCTCCGGTTTTTACAACTCCGAGATTTGGAGAAAGAGTTGTGAAATCATAATCTGCAATTTTAGGTTGAGCGGAGCTGATCTGAGAAAGTAACGATGATTTTCCAACGTTTGGCAAGCCGATAAGAGCTACGTCTGCAAGCATTTTAAGCTCAAATATTACTTCTTTCTCTTCACCTTTAAGACCGTTTTTGGCAAATCTCGGAATCTGTCTTGTAGGAGTTGCGAAATGTCTGTTTCCCCACCCGCCTTTACCTCCGCTGCAAAGAACAAAATCGTCCCTATCTGACATATCAACTATTATTCTGCCGCTTTCGGCATCCTTGACTACAGTTCCGGGTGGAACGGGCAAAATTATATCTTCGCCGTTTGCACCGTGAAATTTATTAGGTTTTCCATCTCCACCGTTCTCTGCAATAAACTTGTGGCGATACTTATATTTAAGTAATGTATTGTCCCCACTCTCTATTCTAAGAATAATATTGCCGCCACGTCCTCCATCACCCCCGTCGGGGCCTCCATGAGACACGTATTTTTCACGATGAAAAGCAACACATCCATTTCCACCGTTTCCGGCTTTCACATAAACCTTCACATTATCTGTTATCATATTTTCACCTTCTTTACTGATTGATAAGAGAAATAAGTCCTTCCTCATCAATTATCTTTACCCCAAGCGCCTCAGCCTTAGTGAGCTTTGAGCCTGCCTCAGCACCTGCTACAACATAAGATGTCTTTTTTGAAACTGAAGATGACGTTTTTCCGCCATTCTTCTCAATAAGCAAAGCAGCATCACTTCGTGACATAGAAGGAAGCGTTCCGGTCAGAACAAATGTAAGACCATCAAGCTTACCTCCAATAATTGGTTTATCACCTTCCGTTACCACTCCGGCATCTCTCAATCTGTCGATCAGAATCCTTGTGTCGGGGTGAGAGAAAAAGTCAACAATGCTCTGAGCCGTTATCTCTCCAATATCCTCAACAGCCAGCAATTCCTCAACAGTAACGTTGAACAAGCTGTATATATCGGGATAAGCTCTTATTATATTTTTTGCCGCCTTTTCTCCAACCTGACGGATACCAAAGGCGGATAAAAGTCTTTCGGCACCTCTTGTTTTTGACTCGTTAATTGCCGATATAAGATTCCGCGCCGATTTATCGCCCATTCTGTCAAGGGTTGCGATCTGTTCAGCGCTCAGATAATAAAGATCTGAAACGTCCTTAATAAGACCTTCATTTATAAGCAACGTAACAACAGCCTCTCCAAGACCGTCTATGTTCATTGCGGGTCTTGATGCAAAATAGGATATCGTGCGAACTATCTGTGCGGGACAGCTGTTGTTTGTGCATCTGACGACCGCTTCATCATTGAATTTTGAGACCTTATCACCGCAGGAAGGACAATATTCAGGCATTTTGTAAGGTGTTTCCACGCCTGCTCTTTTTGCCTTATCAACCGAAACCACCTCGGGAATTATGTCTCCCGCCTTTTGAATCCAGACGTTGTCGCCGATTCGTATATCCTTCTCGGTAATAAAATCTATATTGTGAAGAGTTGCTCTCGACACAGTCGTTCCTGCAAGTCTTACAGGCTCAAGAACAGCATTGGGAGTAAGAGCGCCGGTTCTTCCTACCTGAATAACGATATCGGTAAGCTTTGTTAGCTTCTTTTCGGGTGGATACTTATAAGCAACCGCCCATTTTGGAGCATTTGTTGTCTCTCCCAGCTCGTTTCGTCTTGCAAGCGAATTCTCCTTAATGACAGCACCGTCAATATCGTACGCAAGAGAATCACGAAGGTTTCCTATCTCGTTTATCTGGTCTGTGATGGCTTTGTAGCCCTTCAGTGTCTTTATAAGCGGAATTACCTTAAACCCGAGTGAACGAAGAAAATCAAGGCTTTCATCGTGATTTTCAAACGACTTATCACAGTACTGAAGATTAAACACGAATATGTCAAGCCCGCGCTCTGCTGCGACTTTTGGGTCAAGCTGACGCAGAGAGCCCGCGGCTGCGTTTCTGGGATTGGCGAAAAGCTTCTCGCCACGCTTCTCTCTTAGCTTATTTACCTTCTCAAAGCTTTCACGAGACATATAAACCTCGCCTCTAACCTCGAGAGTGTCTGTATATGGTATTGTTAGAGGTATGCTTCTGATAGTACGAATATTAGCCGTAACGTCTTCTCCGACCATACCATCGCCTCTTGTAGCTCCCCTGATAAGAGAACCGTTTTCATACCTGAGAGCGACAGAAAGACCGTCTATTTTTGCTTCAACAGAAAATTCATCGTTTTCTTTGCCTTCAAGGAAGGAAGCAAGCTCCTCAAAGCTGAACACGTCGGAAAGACTTCCAAGGGGCACAGTATGTGTCACCTTTTCAAATTTAACAAGAGCCATACCGCCTACGCGTCTTGTTGGAGAGTTCGGATCATCATATTCGGGATATGCTTTTTCCAGATCCTCAAGCTCACGAAACATTGCGTCATACGCAAAATCGGAAATCTCAGGCGAGTCTTCAACGTAATATTTATTCGAATGATACTCAAGAAGAGCTCTAAGTTCGTAAATTCTATCCTTAACGTTACTCATAATTATCCTTTAATTTTTTATATTGTGTTGACAAGGTAAATTTTTACTGATATAATAATAACATATGTTTTTATATTTTTCAAGGGAGTGATGCAATATTATTATCACTATCGACCGAATTGAAGGCAAATATGCTGTTTGTGAGGACGAAAGCTGTAATACCTTTGACCTTCCCTTGTATGTTTTTCCTTTTAAAGTGACTTGCGGAGATGTTATAGAGCTTGATTTCAAGCTGCGAGACGACCTAAAGAAGCAGAAGGAAAGCAAAATTAAAAATTTATTTGAGGCTCTAAAGAAAAGAGGAGAAAAAAATGAAAACTAAAGCAGTCCGTTTATACGGAGAAAACGATCTTCGTCTCGAGGAATTTGAACTTCCCGAGATCAAGGACGACGAAATACTTGCGAATGTTATTTCTGACAGTGTATGTATGTCCACTCACAAGGCAGCAATTCAGGGAACTAAGCATAAGAGAGTTCCCGATGACGTTGCAACCAATCCCGTTATCGTAGGACACGAGTTCTGCGGCGTGATCCTCAAGGTAGGCGCAAAGTGGCAGGACAAGTACAAGGCTGGAGATAAGTATGTAATTCAGCCCGCACTTAACTATAAGGGCTCACTCTATTCCCCCGGTTATTCATATAAGTACATCGGCGGTAACTCTCAATACATAATAATTCCTCACGAAGTAATGGAATTAAACTGCCTTCTTCCCTACAATAGCGACAGTTATTTCTACGGCTCCCTTGCCGAGCCCGTATCCTGCATTATAGGCGGCTATCACGTAAATTATCACACAACTCCCGGTGTATATAAGCACGAAATGGGAATTGTTGAGGGCGGTAACTGTATTCTTATGGCTGCAGCGGGTCCCATGGGTCTCGGAGCTATTGATTACGCAATCCACTGCGACAGAAAGCCCGGCCTTCTCGTAGTTACCGATATCGACACTGCTCGCCTTGACAGAGCTGCTTCGATTCTCACAGTTGAAGAAGCTGCAAAGAACGGTGTCAAGCTTGTTTATGTAAACACTAACGAGGTTGAAAACGCTCACGATTATCTTATGTCACTTACCTACGGCAAGGGCTACGATGACGTATTCGTTTACGCTCCCGTTAAGCCCGTTGTTGAGCTTGGCGACAGTGTTCTCGGACGCGACGGCTGTCTCAACTTCTTTGCAGGACCCACCAACAACGCATTCTCTGCAATGTTCAATTTCTACAACGTTCACTACAGCTTTACCCACGTATGTGGAAACTCCGGCGGTAATACAGACGATATGATCGAGTCCATCGAAATGATGAGCGACGGAAGAATGAATCCCTCCGCAATGATCACTCACGTCGGCGGTCTTGATGCAGTTATCGATACCGTTCTCAACCTCGACAAGATCCCAGGCGGTAAGAAGCTTATCTATAACAATATTTCTATGCCCCTCACAGCACTTTCTGACCTAAATGAGCTTGGAAAGACTGATCCCATCTACGCAGAGCTTGCTAAGATCGTAGCAGCTAACAACGGTCTGTGGTCCGCTGAGGCTGAAAAGTATCTTCTTGCAAACGCAAAAGCGATCTGACATTCGGAGGTAATACACAATGAACGCTAATGTTGAAAAAGCAGTGCTTATCGCACCCGCCCTCCGTACACTTCTCTCAGCTGACTGTAGTGTTAACCTTAAATTTACAGAGGAAGAGGTAAACGGAAACGTTCTTTCTATCCCCGCAGATCTTGACGACGCTTCTCTTTCCGCCTGCGTTAAGGCATACGTAGTTGACGAGGGCACTCCCGATGCCATTACTGTTGAGGGTATTGGCTCATTCATTTGCACCAAGACCGAAAACAAGGGTAGACTTGCAGGCAAGGTCGCCGTTGTAACAGGAGGCGCTCAGGGATTTGGTAAAGGTATTGCCGAGGCTATGATCGCTGAGGGTGCGTATCTCGTTATTGCTGATATGAATTACGACGGTGCTCTTGCAACCGCTAACGAACTTGGAAACGCTATTGCAGTTAAAGCTAACGTTTCTGACGAGGATTCAGTTAAGGAAATGCTCGATGCTACCGTTCTTGCATTCGGTGGAGTTGACATATTCGTTAATAATGCGGGTATCGTTCGTGCAGGAAGCCTTGAAGAAATGACAAGAGCAAATTTTGAGCTAGTTACCGCTGTTAACTACACCGCTTACTTCCTCTGCACTAAATATGCAGCAGCTGTTATGAAGATCCAGCATCGCTTCGCTCCCGAAAAGATGTACGATATTATAGCTATCAACAGCAAGTCGGGGCTCGACGGTTCAAATAAGAATTTTGCATATTCCGGAAGTAAGTTCGGCGGAATCGGTCTTACACAGAGCTTCGCGCTCGAGCTCGCGCCCTTCAATATCAAGGTCAACGCAATCTGCCCCGGTAACTTCCTTGAAGGTCCTTTGTGGACAGACCCCGAGAAGGGACTTCTCGTTCAGTACCTCAAGGCAGGAAAGGTTCCCGGCGCAAAAACAACTCAAGACGTTCTTCGTTTCTACGAAAGCAAGGTTCCGCTCAACCGCGGTTGCCGCACCATGGACGTTGCAAGAGCTATCTTCTACGTTTGTGAACAGGATTACGAGACAGGTCAGGCTATCCCCGTAACAGGCGGACAGTCGATGCTCAACTAAAATCGTATTTAAAAAATAAGCCGCAATTTGCGGCTTATTTTTTATGCTTTACGAAGCTTTGCGTATGTTGCCATTAATTTTTTTGTTCCAACGTCATCAAAAGCTATTTCGTACAGTATGTCGGTTCCCATTGCTTTGGCAGACAATACCGTTCCTAAGCCAAAAGTCAGATGACAAACACGATCGCCAGCTGAAAAACGCTCAAATGAAGTTTTCTTTTGAGTCTCTACAATAGGCTTATTGTAAAATTCACTTGAAATAGTATGCCTTTGCGAACGAGGTCTGTACTCACTTGAATCATTATTTGGCTTATCATCGTATGAGACAATACAATTTTCATCAATTTCAGTTACAAATCTTGAGACCGGATTATACTGCGTTCTTCCGTACATAAGCCGCTCTCTTGTATGTGTCAAGAAAAGCTTATCCTTAGCTCTTGTTATTGCGACGTAAGCAAGACGTCTTTCTTCTTCAATCTCATCGTCGGAAAATGATGACTGTGTACCCGGGAATATTCCTTCTTCGAGTCCGGGAATGAAAACGATCGGAAATTCAAGTCCCTTTGCGCTATGAACGGTCATTAAGGCGACGTGGTTTCCTTCGTCGTCAAGTGCATCGACATCTGAAAGGAGTGCAACTTCTTCAAGATAATTTGCAAGCGTTGCGTCCTCTCCCTTTTGTTTTTCATAATCAACAGCTGTTGAAATTAACTCCTGTACGTTATTTAATCTATCAGCCTCTTCTTCTCCACCGCTTAAGAGCATTGCTTTGTAGCCACTCTTTACGATAGTATCCTCAAACAGTTCAGACAGGCTACCGTTCAATGAAATTTCTGTAAGCTCATCAATCAGCGCAACGAAGTCCTGTAATTTCGGTGCGTTTTTACAGATCTGAGGATATTTAGATGCTTCAGCCATAATACTAAGCATAGGTACACCGTAAAGCTGAGAAAGATACTCAATATCAGCTACAGTCTTATCACCGATCTTTCTTTTCGGCTCATTTATAATTCGCTTTAATCTTAAATCATCTGCGTGATTATTTACTACCGCCAAATAAGACATTATATCCTTAATTTCTTTACGTTCATAGAAACGCTGTCCGCCAATAACCTTATGCGGGATTCCGCTTCGAACGAAGAACTGTTCGAGATTCTGTGATTGTGCATTCATTCTGTAGAGAACTGCAAAATCAGAGTACTTTTTCTTTTCCCGAATTACCATTTCCATAATTTTATTTATTATGAATCTTGATTCATCGTTCTGGTTTTCACACTTTTTTAACACGATCTTTTCGCCGTGCTCTCTATCGGTGCGCAGAGATTTATCATGTCGGGAGCAGTTGTTTGCAATAACGCTGTTTGCGGCATTAAGGATATTTGATGTGGATCTGTAATTGCGTTCAAGACGGATTACTTTTGCGTCAGCGTATTCTTTATCAAAGGTTAATATATTCTCTATCGTAGCACCCCTGAATTTATAAATACTCTGATCGTCGTCTCCTACCACCATAAGATTTCTATATCTACCGCTTAAAAGTTCAACGAGCTTTAGTTGTGCATAGTTAGTATCCTGAAATTCATCTACACTAACGTATTTAAATCTGTTTTGACAGTAGCATCTTGCGTCATCATTTTCATTTAAAAGTCTAACGGTCTGCATAATAATATCGTCAAAATCAAAAGCATTGGCGTCACGCAGCTTTTTCTGATAAAGTGTATAAACAGATGCAATTTGATTATATTTGAAGTCGGAACCGATTTCAGCATGAAAATCCGAAGGGGTCTTAAGCTTATTTTTAAGTGAGCTTATATGATTTTGAACCGTTTTTGCAGGCAAACCCTTTTCGTCTATATTCAGTTCCTTAATACATGACAAAATTAGTCGCTTTGAATCGTCGGAATCGTATATTGTAAAATTACTAGAATATCCGATAGAATCGCCGAATTTTCTTAAAAGTCTGACGCATACAGAATGGAATGTTCCTGCCCATATCTGATCAGAATATTCAGAACCGATGAGTCTTGAAAGACGCTCTTTCATCTCATTTGCAGCTTTGTTAGTAAATGTAATACATAACATTGCCCACGGAGGACAAGGATCCGATATAAATTCATTCAAAACTTCAGCTATCTCAACTTTTGAAAGGTCGAGAGCGCCTCTTAATTCGTTCAACTTGTTATCCGTAATATTAGCAGGAACAAAATTACTCTCATATGCATTACCGTAACGAATTATATGAGCTATTCTGTTAACAAGTACTGTTGTTTTACCAGTACCGGCTCCTGCGAGAACAAGAAGCGGACCGTTTACCGATAAAACCGCCTCTCTTTGCTCTTTATTCAGATTGTCATATAGCTTGTTAAACAGTTCTTTTTTAATTTTAAAAAAATCAGATTTAATTGTATCTTCCATTTTCCCTCCGAAAAAAATTGCGCACCAAAAAGCTGTAAATAGTTATGTGTCTATGAAGAATAGTATCATAAATCTTATAAAATGTCAATAAAACAGCTAAAAAATCAACTACCGCATTGTGCTCGGTAGTTGACATAACTTACGTATTGTGATACAATATAATGTGTTTGCTATCTACTTAGCAACCTTATATTGCGTATTATGGCGCTTTTTCCCTTCCATCCATAAGCGCGCGACCTGAATTCTTCCTTGCTCATTTCATTGATCATTGATTCATCAACGACAGCAGTCAAATCGCATTTAAAAAAATCTATTGGGGTAATGGCAATATTTTCATTATGAGGACAGACTGTACGGCACACATCACATCCCCACACGCATTTTTGTTCGCGTATCAGTTTTTCTTCACCCAAAGTTAGTTCGCCCTTTTTTTGCGTGATCTCTGAAAAGCACACATCACTTGAAGGGCATTTATCGGAGCATTGTCCGCAGTGCTCACAGAACATAATGTCAAATTCATCATACTTATCAAATTCAATATCTGTAATTATTTCACCAATAAACACGTGTGAACCGTATTTTTCGTTTATAAGCTGAAATTTGTCACCGATAAATCCCAGTCCTGCCAAGCAGGCGGCATATGTTTCACCTATGGGAGAATGATCTGCAAAAGAGATAAAATTCGCATTTGGATAAGCTTCTTTCAGTTTCGGAATGACTCTACTGTACATCTCTTTAAAATATAGATGGTAGTCCTTCGGCACTGCATAAAGCGAGATATTTCTGCCTTCATACTCTCCCGAATAGTATGGTATCAACATCATAACAACGCTTTTGGGGGTCCATCCAACAATGCTTCTATCAAGTAAATTTTGATTAATTATCTTGCAGGACGAAAACGGTATTATACCGAAATATTCAATTTTCTCATCATCAAAAATTAATTTAAATATTGTTTTCATGTAAACAATATATCATATATATAAAAGTTTTTCAAGTAATTTTTTAAATTCAGAAAAGGTACGGTCAAAAATATGGCGGTAAAAGGAATTAAAAACGAATACGACGATCAAAGTATTGTGTCATTAAAAGGCGCGGACAGAGTCAGAAAACGTCCGGGAGTCATCTTTGGATCAGACGGTCTTGAAGGCTGTGAGCACAGTGCGTTTGAAATCATTTCCAACTCTGTTGACGAAGCGAGAGAGGGATACGGAAACGTTGTTATTATCACCGCGTATTCCGACCACTCGATTGAAGTTGAGGACTTTGGCCGTGGTGTACCTCTCGACTACAACGCAAAAGAAGGAAAGTTCAACTGGGAGCTTGTATATTGCGAGCTTTATGCAGGCGGTAAATATAACAACAACGATGATGCTTCATCATACAAATATTCCCTCGGCTTAAACGGTCTTGGCGCTTGTGCTACACAGTACAGCTCTGAATATATGCACGTAAGCTCATATAAGGACACCAAGCTCTACACCATTAAATTTGAAAAGGGCGAACCTTGTACAGAGCTTCAAATTACCGAGCTTTCAAAAAAAGAGCGCAGAACCGGAACAATAACGCGATGGAGACCCGACCTTGATGTCTTTACAGACATAGCAATTCCGAAGGAGTATTACCTTGATATGCTCAAAAAGCAGTCGGTAGTTAACCCCGGAATTCGCTTCCATTTCAGATGGCAAAATGACGATGGCTTTGAAGAATATGATTTTGTTTATGAAAACGGAATCATTGACTATGTTACAGAGCTGGCGGGTGAAAATTCGATGACTGCACCGGTTACTTGGTCGACCGAGACAAGAGGAAAAGACCGAGATGACAAGGATGAATACACTTTAAAGGTAGACGTTGCTTTTTGCTTCTCAAATAACGTTAACGTAATCGAATATTATCACAACTCAAGCTTCCTTGAGCACGGTGGTTCACCCGAGAAAGCGCTCAAGAGTGCTTTTGTATCAGAAATTGATAAATACATTAAAGCTTCAAGCAAATACTTAAAGAATGAAGCAAAAAACAAGTCAAAGATCACGTTCTCTGATATAGAGGACTGCCTTGTATTTGTGTCCAATAGCTTCTCGACACAAACATCCTATGAAAATCAAACAAAGAAATCAATAACAAACACCTTCATTGCAGATGCTATGACCTCCTTCCTCAAGCATAATCTCGAGGTTTATTTCGCAGAAAAGCCTCTTGAGGCTGATAAAATCGCAACACAGGTCTTAATTAACAAGAGAAGCCGTGAAAAAGCAGAAGAAACAAGGCTCGACATAAAGAAAAAGCTGACGGGCTCAATGGACGTTGCAAACCGCGTTGAAAACTTTGTAAATTGCCGTTCAAAAGATTCCGAAATAAGAGAGCTTTATATTGTTGAGGGTAACTCTGCGCTCGGTTCATGTAAAACAGGACGATCAGCAGAATTTCAGGCTATAATCCCTGTAAGAGGAAAAACGCTTAACTGCCTTAAAGCGCCTTATGATAAAATCTTCAAAAACGAGATTATTACTAACCTGCTGAAAGTAATCGGTTGCGGAGTTGAGATCAAGGGCAAGGTTAAAGGGGATATTGTTCCCTTCTCGCCCGAATCACTGCGTTGGAGCAAAATTATAATCTGTACAGATGCCGATAAGGACGGATTCCAGATCAGAACGCTTATATTAACGCTATTCTACAGACTCTTGCCCACGCTCATCAAAATGGGAAAGATCTATATCGCCGAATCGCCTCTGTACGAGATAACATGCAAGGACGAGACCTTCTTTGCGTACAATGAAGCTGAAAAAGTAAAAATAATTGATAGCTTCGGTAATAATAAATATACTATCCAGCGATCAAAGGGGCTTGGTGAAAACGAACCCGAAATGATGTGGAAAACAACAATGAATCCTGCCACAAGACGTCTTATCCAAGTAACAGAAGCGGACGCAATAAAGACTGCGGTGATTTTTGACACATTATTGGGCGACGACCTTCCCGCAAGAAAGGCATTTATAACAAAAAACGGTCAGAAATATCTCGACGATCTTGATTTTGACGACGACTAATATAATCGGAGTATAATATGTTTGAAATAATTATAGGCCCCGCCTGCAGCGGAAAAACAACTCTGATCACGAGTCAAATTACCGATGACCTCCGGAACGGGAAGAACGTAATACTTCTCGTTCCGGAACAGGAAGCACTAATCTCTGAGGACAGATTATGCTCTCATCTGCAAAATGAGGGTATTCCTCAAACGCGCCTTGAAGTACTGAATTTCACACGTCTTTGCAATACTGTATTCAGAAAATACGGCGGAATATCATATAACAGCGTAACCCGCGGCACTAAAGCCTTAATTATGTGGGATGCGCTTTTTTCTGTTGCACCATATCTGAAATATTTCAAAAATGAGCTCGATTCTGCAGATAATTTCATTAAATCGCTGCTTGATCTGTCAAATGAACTGAAAATGTATGGCGTAACAGCAGAAGCACTGTCGTCTGCGTCTGAGGACCTAATTGAAGATGATCCTCTGTTTGCGAATAAACTCACAGATATTTCTCTTATTCTCACAAGCTATAATTCAAAGCTATGCACAATGGGCATCGACCCGTCAGACAACATTACAAAGCTTGATAATATTCTGATCAACAATCATTTTTTCTCTGATTATAGCGTTTATATCGATTCATTTGACGGTTTTACACCTCAACAATACAACATTATTCGGCACATTATTAAGGATTCTCAACACTGTACCATCACCTTAACAGCTGATGATGAAAACAAAACGTATTGTTTTGAAAATGTGGGCAAGACGTTAAAGGATATTCTGCGAATTTCAAATAACGAAGCTAAAATCACAAAACTTCCCCCTCTTTACGGAGTTAGAAATTCCGAGCTTGAGTACTTATCAGACAATCTTTGGTCTTATAACGAAAGCCTGAGAATGTCCGAATATCATAATGGCATAAAAGCAGTCGTATGCTCTGATAATTACAGAGAAGCCGAATTTATCGCATCAGACATTCAGAAAAAAATCAGAGAAGGCGCAAGATACCGCGATTTTGCAGTAATAGCAAGACGCGTCGACTCATACAGGGGAATCGTTGATGCTGTATTCGACAAGCTAAATCTTCCTCACAGAGTTTTTGATAAGGCAATTTTGTCCGAAAAGACAATATTCAAAATGATAACATCAGCACTTCAGATAAAGCACGGCAATTGGAATCTTGATGACGTGATGGTCTATCTTAAAACAGGATTCAGCGGCATATCTGATGATGAACAGTACAAGCTCCAAAATTATGTATTCACTTGGAACATAAGCGGCTCAGGCTGGACATCCGATGAAATATGGTATATGAATCCATCGGGTTATTCAGATACCATGACCGAAAACGACCGAGCTTATCTTGAAGAAGTAAATCAAATCAGAAATAAGGTCGTGCTTCCCCTCAAGAAGCTTCACGAGTCTCTTGACGGAGATATGACCGTTAAAGATATTTGTACAGCTTTATATGAATTTACTGTAGAAATAGGCGTTCCTGAAATTCTTGAAAACACCAAAAACGATGACGAGATAAGAGTATATAATTGTTTCTGCGATTCGCTTGATACCATGGTAAATACTATTCCCGAAAAGAAAATGGGTGTCAAGCTGTTTGCGGCTTTGTTCACGATCGTTGCTAATGAAAACAATTTCGGAACACTCCCCTCACTTATTGATGAAATTACAGTTGGTTCGGCAGGACAGCTGCGAGTCTCGGATATTAAACACGCCTATATCGTCGGCTTAAATGAGGATTCCTTCCCGGCTAAAATTACTGAGGACTCGTTTTTCTCAGACAATGACAAGGCATATCTTGAAACATGCGGAATCAATCTTTCTCCTTCTTCATCAGCAGATATTTATAATGAACTGTTTTATTTCTACAGATCAGCATCAATCCCTTCAGAAACGTTAACAGTCACCTGCGCAAAAAACAGTCTCGACGGAACCGTTTTAAGACCTTCTGTAGCCTTCAACAGAGTTGTTCATCTCTTCCCTGATTCACTACTAAGCGAAGATTCCATATCGGCAAATGACAGAATACAGTCAAAAACAAATGCGCTTGAACATTTAAGCAAATTGGAAGGTTCTCTTGAAGGTGAAGCGATCAGGGTTGCTCTTTCTTCAGACAGTGAAATCGAACGCTATTTATCCGATGCGACAGAACCGATGATAGCACCCGAATCCGAAAATTTGAGTGAAGACATAATTAAAGATCTCTTCCCCAAAAACATGGTGCTATCGCAATCAAAGCTTGATACTTTTGTTCTCTGCTCATTTAATTATCAATGTAAATACACACTCTCATTAAAAGATCAAAATCAAGTCACATTTTCACCAAGAGACACAGGTAATCTAATTCACAGGGTACTCGAAAAATTCTTCGTAAAATATACCGACTGCAAAACAATTGCAAAACGCTCAAACACAGAACTGTCTGATATGATCGAAGACATACTGAACGATTATTTGAGATCAATATACGGTTCAAACAAACTCGAGACGATATCAAACAGATCGCTCCAGCTGTTTTCAAGACTTAAAAAGACCTTGTTGATACTGATACGTAACCTCTTGAATGAATTTGAACAGAGTGAATTTTCGCCAAGATTTTTCGAATATCAGATAGATCCTGAAGGATCAGACGATTCTGTTGCCTCACTGAAATTCCCCCTTCCGGACGGCAACTATGCAACGATCGTCGGCTCTGTTGACAGAGTTGATATTTGTAAAAAAGATAACGACGTCTACGTCAGAGTAGTCGATTACAAGACAGGCACAAAAGAATTTTCACTAAGCGATATTGCTATGGGGTTAAATCTGCAGATGCTTCTGTATCTCTTTTCAATATGGAAAGACCGTACAGGGTCATTTAAGCGTGCTGTTGGGTGCGAAGGTAACGTGTATCCTGCCGGCGTTCTATACTTCAAGGCAGTAGTTCCTCAAATTAGCTCAGTGCCTCACACCGACGCTGAAACAGTATATAAAACCGCAGCAGAAAAGCTAACAAGAAACGGTTTGCTTCTCAATGATGAAGAAATACTGCGTTCTATGGAAAAAAAGCTTGAAAACAAGTATATTCCAATAAAGCTCAATAAGGACGGTTCAATAGCAAAGTCATCAATGAATTCGCTCCACACTCTTGAGGAAATGGGTTCACTTATGAACTCTGTCATGGAGACCGTGTCCTCTCTTGCTTATGAAATTAAAGTGGGAAAAGCAGACTGCAATCCCATAAAGGATTCAAAGCACGACGGATGTAAATACTGCCCTCATAGAGTAATTTGTCGCAATCCCGAAGCATTTAAAACCAAGAAATTCTAAGAAAGGAGAAGATATATGGCTGAAATTAACTGGACTCCCGAACAGGAAGAAGCTATTATAACAAGAGAAAAAGACATTCTTGTATCTGCAGCTGCAGGATCAGGAAAAACAGCGGTATTGATCGAAAGATTGCTTAGGCGTATAACAGACAAAGATGATCCTCTCGATGTAAACAAAATGCTGTTAGTGACCTTTACGGAAGAAGCGGCAAATCAGCTCAAAAATAAGATAAGAGATGCCCTTTCTAAAGCCATTGCTCATGATCCTTCAGACAAAAGATTGCGGCGGCAATATCTTCTTCTGTCGAGCGCAACGATTACCACGATTCACGGATTTTGTCTCAATCTCATAAAAAAGAATTATGCAACTCTCGCTCTGTCTCCCAACATAAGAGTATCAGATCCGATACAATCGTCTCTGTTAAAGAAACAAGTTGCTGAGTTTATAATTGACGCGTACTATTCTTCTCTGCCCGGCTATGACGATATTGATGATTTCGTGTCATTTGCCGATAACTTTATAACTCTTCATGATTCTTCGCTTTCGGAAATATTGCTAAGTATTTATGACAAGCTCCTTGAGTATCCCGACGGTATTGAGTTTCTCAATCACAGTCTCATGCTCTACGACAATGCCGAAAATTCTTTTGAGACTTCAATTTGGGCTGATACACTTTTTTCAAAGATGAAACGTGAATTTACGTTTTATGAAAGTGTACTGATGGATGCTTGCGAAGCATTTACTGACAACGGTCCTTTCCAAAAGGCTTATCTGTCAAAATTTGAATCATCATATAACCTCTGCCGTACAATTATCAAATTAGTTGAAGACAGAAACATAGACGAGGTGTCAAGCACGCTTAAAAGCGGCATATTCAAGGAATCCGGCGGAGGAGGAGTAAGCAAGGATCTTCAGGATAATGAGTTCCTGTTCTATAAGGACGTTCGCAAAGAATTCAGAGACGCAACCGAATATTACTATAACGAATTTTTTGTTTCTTCCGCACAAACCATTAAAGACACGGCTAAATTAAGTAAAAAAGCGATTTCAAACCTGTATTCATTTATCAAAGCATTCGACAATAAATATTCCAAAGAGAAAAAATCTAGAGGAATAATTGATTTTTCAGACTTCATGCATATGGCATATTCCTTGCTAATTGATAAGGAAGGTAAATCCACAGAGCTCGCAATAAAGCTTGGAAATGAGTATGACGTTGTCTGCATCGATGAATACCAGGACGTAAACAAGCTTCAAGACGATATTTTCAGCGCGATTTCGAAAAACACCGAAAGATTTATGGTTGGAGATATCAAGCAGTGCATCTATGGATTCAGAGGCTCACAGCCTAAAATATTTGCTGACTACCGTAATGATGATCAAATATGCACTATTGATCTTAACGCTAACTTCCGATGTGATTCTCCGATAATTAAGTGTGCAAACGAGATTTCATCCAAGCTATTTTCCTCTTACGGAAAAACGTTTGAATATAAAAAAACGGACGATCTTGTCTTTGGAAAAAACAAAAGCGGAGATTTACCCGTTGAAATTATCGGTATAGATGAATCAATTGCCGAGCCTGATAAAAAAGGAGCTCAAGCAAGATACGTAGCACAAAGAATCAAGGCAGAAATAGAGCGCGGTGTTCGTCCTTCGGATATAGCAATATTAATGCGAACAAAAACAAATTTTGACGATTACGAAAAGGAACTTGCGAAGCTCGGAATTAAAGCAAAAAACGCCGAGACTCCCGATCTTTTCGTTAATCCCGACGTTATTCTCTTAATGTGTATTCTTCAGACAATCGACAATCCAAGCAAGGACATATATCTTACGGGCGCTTTAAAAAGCCCTGTTTACAATTTTACGTTAAGCGAACTTGCCAAGATAAGAAAAGCACACAAAGGATCTTCACTGTACGAATCTTTATGCGCATACGTTGAAGCAAACGATTTCAAAAAAGGACAGTTCTTCTTACAAAAGCTGAAAGAATACCGTTCAATGATGAACGAGCCTGTTGACAAGCTTATATGGCATATTCTAAATGACAGCGGTCTTCTTATAACCGCATCAGATAACGGCAACGGAAAAAAGAACCTTATGGCTCTTTACAATTATGCAAGAAATTTTGAAAACGGAACCTTTAAAGGCTTATACAATTTTATCAGATACATAAACGACATGATCGAGTCAGGCGGATCTCTTCCCTCTCCTAAGGAGTTAGATGATGACGTTGTCAAAATTATGTCTGTGCATAAATCAAAAGGTCTCGAATTTGAAACTGTATTATTGTGCGGTACCGAGCATCTTTTCTCCTCAAAGGAAAAATCCAATGCCATACTTATGACACAGCGACTTGGTGCATCATTGAAGCTTACTGATAGCAGCGGACTTGCATCATACGATACGATTTTCAGAAAAATATCATGCATCGACATCGACGAAGAGCGTGATGACGAAGAAATACGTGTTCTTTACGTTGCACTAACAAGAGCAAGGTCAAAACTGATCATCACCGCTAACATCAAAGGTGACGAAGCAATCAAAAAAATGCAGTTAAGCAGCAGATACATTAACGATGCAAGCGGTTATGTATTCTCCCGATCGCCTTCCGAAATCAAGTGGATAATAATGTCAAATAAAACAGTGCCTGTAACGTTGCTTTCCGCGAATGACGTTCCCGAATCTTGTGATTTTAACACAAATTCTGAAAATTCATCACAAATTATTCCTGATTATAAAAACGATGAAGTTTTAGCGTTAGCAGACGAGTTCAGGACAAGATTTGAGTTTGTTTATCCTCATAAGGAGGCTTGTAAGATTCCCGCAAAGCTTTCTGTTTCAAGGCTATACCCCTCAATTCTCGATGAATATGATGAAGCTGTTGATATGAACACAGTAACCAATGCGGTTATCAAAAAACCTGCATTTATAAAGAATGAGGACAGAAAAGGAAGTGATATCGGGACGGCTACTCATCTGTTCATGCAGTTCTGTTCATTTGAAAATCTTATAAGTAATGGTATTGAAAACGAGATCAAGCGCTTAACTGACTGCGCTTATATCGACTTAAATACAGCATCTCTTATAAGCAGACGAGCAATTTCGGGATTCTTAAAGTCACAAACCTTCAATAATCTTCGTCTTGCAAAGGATGTCAAGAGAGAATTAAGATTCAACGTGCGACTGAACGCCGCAGATTTCACTGAAAATGAACAAAAAAATTCTGAACTAAGCGGTGAATCTGTATTTGTTCAAGGTATTATAGACTGTCTTTACACCGACAACAACGATTTGCTTACCGTTCTTGATTATAAGACAGATTTTATACCAAAGGAGCTATCTGAAAAGGAAGCTGAAGAAATGATAATTGAACGCCATTTTCAGCAATTATCATATTACGCAGCAGCAGCTAAAATCATTACGGGAAAATGCGTTGACAGAGTTGTTTTATACTCATTCTCCCTCGGAAAAGAGATCGATATACCGAAAAATAAGTTACTTACTCTTTAAGGAAGCTTGCTCTTTCCGTCAAAAGATGTAACAAACCCGTTCACGTCGGCACTGCATATGTCTCCGCCGATCACCCTACCCCGATATACGAGTATGTTAGCATATACCATACCTTCGTAATCGGGGTAGTTTGTTACCTTGTACGTATATCTCTTAATGTCTTTGTTTTTATATTTCGAAAGGTCAAGTCCCTGTTGCCTTTGAAGATCATTATATCCAACATACACCTTGTCGAATTCATTAGGTATCGTCACATTAACCTCTTCAATGGGCATAGCGTCTACAGTCCAACCGAATTGTGAAAGAAAGTCTATTCTATCCTCATTAGTTTTAATTTTCGTGAAATTATACGAACTAACATCAGTGTATTTCAGAGACGAAGCATTCGGATCGTAAGTTGGAATTGAATTCAGCAAGAATACAAGAGCAATAACACATACAACCATAACAGCTGCGATCTTAAGCGTGCTGGCTTTTACAGAATATATAAACATAATTCCTCCCAAAGAAATTGATAGTATATTTATATAACATTTCATGTCACTATATTACAATAAAAAAACTTAAAATTTTTTAAAATTAGTATTGACAAAGCGAATGTCTTGTGATATAATATCAAACGTTGCGAGGTAATCGAGTAACTACGATATGCTGGTGTGGCTCAATGGCAGAGCAGCTGATTTGTAATCAGCAGGTTGTTGGTTCGACTCCGATCACCAGCTCCAATATGGGAGCGTTCCCGAGCGGCCAAAGGGGGCAGACTGTAAATCTGTTGTCAGTGACTTCGGTGGTCCGAATCCACCCGCTCCCACCAATCCTGCACTAATGTGCAGGATTTTTTATTTACTCAAAGACTATAAAATAGTAAAAACCAAGTCGAACGACTTGGTTTTTACTATTTTATTCGCCCCAATCAAATGTGATTAACTCTCCATTGATCAAATATTTGGAAGGTGTCATGGTTTCCATCCAATCGATCGGTATCAGCTCGTCATTTTGGTATGAACCATACTTAAAACCTTCCATAAGATTTGCTGTTTCGGTTTCATTTTAGACTCCGGGCTTGGAAACGAACAATACAGAGCCGGTTCTCGACAGAAGCTTAAGCCATTGAGAATTATATTTCCAACCTATCGTACCAAGTATGCCTACACAGTCGGCATCATCTCCAAAGAAAGCGTTGTTCTGAGCAATACGGAAAGCGAGAGTGTTAACTCCCATTTTTTTCGTTATTCCCCAGTCATATCCGCTTGTATCATCTCCTGTACGGTTAAATCCATAAACACCAGCACAAAGATGACCAATTACATTACAACCTATAATAATTGTATTCGGAGCGCATTCCTTGATTATTTTATAGAAGTTCTTAATTATTTGAGCCGAGGTCTTCGTTTTGTCATAGAATCCCCAATCACCGTTTGCAAGATGACCGTTTGTTTGGAATCCCCACACACCGAATATGTCCATAGTAGAATAATCGCGCTTAATGAGAGTATAGCCCCAATCAATCAGACGCTTTGTTGTAATTTTAACGTATTCAATGACCTCAGGATGAGAAGGATCAAGAGCGTTTTTAGTTCTCTCGCTGTACCATTACTCAGGAAAGGTATCAACCTTACGCTGTCCGTCGTCACCGTAAATTAAGTATCTGATCCAAATGCCGGGGCGAACACCAATATCCTTCATTTCCTGAGCCAATCCCTTCATATCAGGAAAACGCTCATTTCCTTTATCCCAAGATGCATCTACAGGATTGGGCTGCCAACCGTCATCAATAACCATATATGGTGTGTTTTAAAGTCCATCACACATACGCTTAACAAGCTTGCTATCCTAAACAATTTCGACGTGAGAGCTTTTACCGTAAGCGTATCATTGTTGTTCATTATGTCATAATCTTATAATAATTTCAACAGTTATGATTGCTACTCTAAAGTAATAATCATATTTTTATTGACTTTCTTTGTTTTTGTGATATAATATCTTTACAGATTAGGTTATATTACAACCCCTGTTATATTACAACCCTTATTATAAAGGAGAAAAACTATGGGTAAACATTTTTTAGTTAACGATTCACTGACTTACATGGTTAACAAGTACGTTTCTAAAAATCCGTATTTGCAAATGGAAGCCGAGGATGCACCTCTGCCTGTCTATGAAGAGTCGAAGGATATGCTGCCGCGTCCAATATGGCATGGACACGATGATGTGATTGCATGCTATGACAAAGTGTGGGAGATTGCCTTTAGTAATCTGCGCAAGCCCAACGCGCAGGCAGGCTTCGTGTCTAATTTCATTGACACTGCATTCAACGGATATCTGTTTATGTGGGATTCTTCTTTTATTGTGATGTTCGGAAGATATGGCTCACGGGTGTTCAATTTTCAAAAAACACTCGACAATATGTATTCTCATCAGCATAAGGACGGATTTATTTGTCGCGAAATTTGTGAGTCTGAACCCGGTGAGCAATTCCAACGCGATGACCCTTCATCCACAGGTCCCAATATCATGCCTTGGTGTGAGTGGGAGTATTATCAAATTACGGGTGACAAGGAACGTCTTTCGCGCGTGTTCTACCCACTGTTAGCCTATCACAAGTGGTTACAGCTTAACCGCACCTGGCGTGACGGAAGCTATTGGTCGTGTGGCTGGGCGTGCGGAATGGATAATCAGCCTCGAGTCCAGCCGGGGTACCATGAAGGTTTTTCGCATGGTCACGGAGTTTGGCTCGACGCCTGCATTCAGATGGTCATTAGTGGCAAGGTACTTGTAGAAATGGGCAAGATATTGGGGTGCGAGCAAGATACTACTTGGCTTGTTGAAGAGATCGAGTATTTGTCTGCCTTTATCAATGATAAGCTTTGGAGTGAAGATGACGCATTTTACTACGATCTGTGGCGCACTGGTCTTTCAGGCGTCAAGTCGATCGGTGCGTACTGGTCATTGCTTGCCGACATCGTACCCGAGGAGCGTCTGCCCCGCCTTATCGCACATTTGGAAAACCCCGCAGAATTCAAGCGTCCACACCGCATACCGACGTTGTCTGCCGATCACCCCGAATACAGCAAAGAGGGTTCATATTGGAAAGGCTCAGTTTGGGCACCCACCAACTATATGGTTCTCAAAGGACTTGAGAAGGTAGGATATCACGACCTTGCGCACGAAATCGGTTGTAACACCCTGGAAAATGTAGTCAAGGTGTTCTTGGAAACCGGAACAGTATGGGAGAACTATTCGCCCGAGTATCAGAAACAAGGTAACCTTTCCAAAAAGAATTTCGTTGGCTGGACAGGTCTTATTCCGATTGCAGTGCTGATTGAGTATGTGTTCGGCATAAAGGCGGACGCGAAGAACAATGAGATCGTGTGGCGAGTAAACCTGACCGAGCAGCATGGAATTGAAAAATATCCTTTTGGTGGAAATGCGGTTACGTTATTGTGCGAAGCTCGCGAAAATGTCGACCAAGAACCTCAAATTACTGTCAATTGCGATACACCCATTAAAGTTCGTATTATTTGGCATGGTGGCGAAAAAGTGTTAGAAGTCAAATAAATCAATAATAGAGTTAAAGAGTCCGAATCATTTTTTACATTTGTTACGGACTCTTTTCTATATGAAAAATCTAATTTACCTGTTCGAATCTTACTACAGACACAAAAAGTATGAAATCGCAGGTGCATTTCTACCGCCATCGGCGGATTTAACTGAAAAAAGCTCGCTTGCGCGTGCTTTTTTTCATGTTGCCGAGGAAAGAATTGCACGCTTAATGAGAGAGATGTCATTGACTGTTCAAGCGCTAATGGCAATGATCCACCACAAGAAACCCATTTCAAGACTGTACTACCAAAATCGGTTACATAACGAATACGATCAGATACTTCATCGCTGGCGTTATACTCTAACATCTTTTAACGAATCAGATATTCGTGCAGAGCTGCGAACTCTGCATCTTCCTTGTAGCCGTCCTCATCGATGTCACCATACGAATCTCGTCCGTGTACCTGAACGGTAAGGGGACAATAGTATTTGGTAGTGACTGACCAGGGATAGGCATCCACGAGCATTTTGTTGAACTGCTCATATGATTCGAGTCCATCAACCTTGATAGTATTCTCGACCTCTCTTCTGTTCTGATATGGGAGGTTGCCCATCAAGGTGAGTGCCTCATTGAGCGTGTGAAGACAGAAGCCAACGGGAAGAGCCTTGGCAATTGCATTTTTTACCACTCCGTAGCATTCCAGCGATACCTTGAGTCCGTCTTTGTTTTTCTCATTATATTTGAGGTCGTAATCGTAGGTGTGATTCGCTTCCAAATATGAGAGAGCTCAGGACATCTGTTTTCGTCCGACAGGAAGTTGGCCTTGGACAGTTTTGTCGCCCATTGAGATAATTGCATTCATCTGTTATCATCCATTCTGCAATAAAAAAGCTAAACACTTGGTTAATAAGCATTTGGCTATGTATGCAGAAGGCTTTTTCTTTTTCTTCAGCAGGTCAGTATTTGGTTTTCGATAGTTCGGATGTGTCCACGGATTTGTTTCTGTGGGAAATCTATATCAAAAAATGCATTTCGCCGGTTCGAATCTGACTACGGATCTGAAAAGCCCGAAATGCATCTACAAAATTTCGAAGAACTTCAGAGTCGAAAAAAGCGGAGAAATCTCTCGAAATCTCCGCTTTTCTCGTTTTTTCGTGCCTGCATCTAAATCAGACACTCAACATGGCTGGGATGGCCGGATTTGAACCGACGGATGCCAGAGTCAAAGTCTGGTGCCTTACCGCTTGGCGACATCCCAATACCCAAGTATTATAGCATATTGTATTCACTTTGTCAACATAATTAAGATTAAATATTACGTATTTAGTATCAAATATTTTAAATATAATGTTCAACAAAAGTTGACAAAACACTTACAAAATAGTATAATTATTTTGATAAAATTCTGGAGGTTATTGGCTTGAAATTCCTGCTTAAATACCTTCGCCCACATTTTTTCATGATGAGTATCGGCTTAATTATTAAAATAATCGGAACATTAATGGATCTTGTTATTCCTTACATTCTTGAGCATATTATTGACAACGTGGTTCCAACGGGCGAATTGAAAAAAGTAATTCTCTTTGGTGCTCTTATGATTTTCTGCGCTATTATTGGGCTTGTTGGTAATATTGTTGCAAATCGAATGGCATCTGCTGTCGCGCGAGATACTACGAGAGGAATCCGTTCTGATCTTTTTAAGAATATTTCCTATCTCTCATCTCGTCAAATTGACGAAATTACTATTCCTACTCTCGAAACCAGACTTACATCCGACACCTATAATATTCATCACATGACAGGTATGATGCAGCGTTTAGGTGTGCGCGCCCCCATACTTCTTATTGGCGGAATCATTGTTACGTATTCAATGGAGCCTTTTCTATGCCTTGTTCTTTTAAGTGTATTGCCGCTTATTACTGCCGTTGTATTCATTATTTCAAAAAAAGGCATTCCGCTTTACAGAAAAGTACAAGAACGTACAGATGATATGGTCTCAACAGTTCGTGAAACGTCACAAGGAATCAGAGTCATCAAGGCTCTTTCAAAAAAAGATCATCAGAACTCTAAATTTGACCGCAACAATACCGAGCTTTCAAATGCTGAGCTCAAATCCGGATATCTGATCTCTCTTACAAACCCTTTTATGAACGCGTTTCTTAATGTTGGTATGGCAGCCGTTATCCTCGTTGGTGCTTTGCGTGTAAACGGAGGAAATGCAAAGCCCGGAATGATAATCGCATTCATGTCCTACTTTACGATCATTCTTAACGCTATGCTGTCTATAACACGTATGTTTACTCTTTTCTCAAAGGGTGCTGCGTCAGCTTCAAGAATATCTGAAATAATCAATACAAAACCCGATTATGAAATACTTCCTAAAGAAGAGCCCGAAGACAACGGCAATCTCATCGAATTCAGAAACGTTACATTTTCATATAACAGCTCAAAAAATAATCTGTCTGATATTTCTTTCTCTGTAAAAAAAGGACAAACACTTGGAATAATTGGCGCAACAGGAAGCGGTAAATCCACCTTAGTACAGTTGATCCTGCGCTTTTACGATGCAAGCAGCGGTCAAATTTTAATTTCCGGACACGACATCAAAACATTAACCGCGGAAGAGCTTCGCTCAAAGATCGGTACAGTTCTTCAAAACGATTTTATATATGCGGGAACACTGCTGGATAACGTGGATTTTGGACGTGATATCGAGACGAATGACATTGATTCAGCTCTTATGAATGCTCAGGCATTTGATTTTGTTTCTAAGCTTGAAGATGGAGTTGAGCATTGTCTTAATACTAAAGGAACCAACTTAAGTGGCGGTCAAAGACAACGTGTACTTATAACTCGCGCACTTGCTGCACACCCAGATATACTTATTCTTGATGACAGCTCAAGTGCACTTGACTACAAGACCGACTCAAAGCTCCGCTCAGCACTTAAAAACAGTTACGCAGAAACAACAAAGATAATTGTCGCTCAAAGAGTAAGCTCTATTTCACATGCAGACAGAATACTGGTTCTGGATAACGGATACATAGTTGGAGACGGAACCCATGATGAGTTGATAAAAAATTGCGATATTTACCGCGAAATCAGTCTCTCTCAGATTGGGGGTGAGGCTGAATGAACAATGCTAAAGAGCAGGATTTTAAGCCTAAAATCAAATGGGGAGTTCTAAAAAGGCTACTTCCTTACCTTCTTGAGCACAAAGCCATGCTCATTACAGCCTTGATACTGGTTATCACCTCAAGTGCACTTGCTCTTGCCGGACCAAAGCTATCAGGTGAGGCGATCAAAGCAATTGAGTGCGGAGAAGCAAACGTAAACTTTAAACGCGTATTCCTTTTCTGCGGTCTTATGGCCATATTTTATATTATTTCGTCCATTCTTTCATATTTTCTTTCGATACTAATGATAAAGCTATCGAAAAAAATATCATTCAGAATGAGAAAGCAAGTATTTAACCATCTTCTTAAGCTGCCAATCGGATTTTTCGATAAAAACCAGACCGGTGATATAATAAGCCGTCTATCATACGATATTGATACTATCAACGCTTCCCTTTCAAGCGATCTTCTCCAAATATTCACTAGCGCAATAACAATCGTCGGTTCCTTTGTAATGATGTGTATCATATCACCTACACTGATTACCATATTCATATTTACTGTACCGATTTCTATATGGTTTATAAGGTACCGTTCACAAAAGGTTCGACCATTATTCAGAAAAAGATCGGCAAAGTTAGGCGAGTTGAACGGTTATGCAGAAGAAATGCTTTCCGGTCAAAAGACTATCAAAGCATATAACCGTGAAGAAGTTATAATCAACAGATTCAATTCAAAGAATGATGAAGCGGTACAGGCATTCTATAATGCTGAATATCAAGGAAGCGTAATAGGTCCTGCAGTCAACTTTATCAACAATTTATCCATGTCCCTTGTAAGTATGCTCGGTGCTGTATTGTATCTATATAATGGAATATCTCTCTCAGGGATATCCGAGTTCATACTATATTCCAGAAGGTTTTCCGGCCCAATAGGAGAAATTGCTAACATTATCGCAGATCTCCAATCAGCCACCTCCGCCGCTGAGAGAATTTTCAGAATCCTTGACGAAGCACCCGAAAAGGAAGACTCAGAGACTGCTGAAGTAATTTCAGACGTTAGTGGTAACGTAATATTTGAGGACGTTTCTTTCGGATATGACGAGACTAAAACTATACTCGAGAATTTTTCTCTCAACGTCAGTAGCGGTAGCACTGTTGCTATCGTCGGTCCGACAGGTGCAGGTAAAACAACTATTGTAAACCTGCTGATGCGATTCTATGATGCTAATTCAGGTGATATAAAGCTTGACGGAAAAAGCATTTATTCTCTCACCAGAGATTCCTTGAGACTATCATTTACCATGGTACTTCAGGATACGTGGCTCTTTAATGGAACTATCAGAGATAATATTGCCTTCGGCAACTCCTCAGCAAATGATGATGACATCGTAAATGCCGCAAAAACAGCCGGAATACACGACTATATTATGTCCCTCCCTGAAGGTTATGACACTGTTTTAACCGATGACGGTGTCAACATTTCTAAGGGACAAAAACAGCTACTAACAATATCAAGAGCACTTCTTTCAAACGCTCCTATATTGATTCTTGACGAAGCGACTTCAAATGTCGATTCGAGAACAGAACAAGCAATACAAAAAGCTATGCTCTCCCTGATGAACGGTCGTACTTCATTCGTAATAGCTCACCGACTTTCCACAATACAAAATGCAGACGTAATTCTTGTAATACGAGACGGTAAAATAGTTGAAAACGGCAAGCATGATGAACTACTGAATAAAAACGGAGTATATGCTTCCCTTTATAATTCACAGTTTGACAGTTAATAATAAAAATCGCCATTAATGTAATAAAAATTAGTAAGCTAAACAACAATTTACTTCTATACCGCTCATCAAGTGATTCACAAGCGGTACGAATACTATGCAAAGGATGTTCTATATGAATAAAAAACATAACTTCCACGCCTTAGTGGCCTGCCTTCTGGCATCAATCATTCTTTTGTCGTCATGCAACACCTCTGTCCCTTCCGACGGCACAGCTACCACCGAAACCGTCACAGACACTCAAACTAATACCCCCACCGAAACAGTAACGGTTCCCGAAACCGACGTCACTACCAACTCAACTACAGATCACTCAACCACAAAGGAAGAAAAACCTTCACCTGCAGAATCCGTCATATTTTCCGAAAAGGGCGGTGTATACACCTCTGCAGTGACCGTAGAGTTATCCGCTTCCAATGGAGAGACCATCCGTTACACCACCGACGGCTCGGTGCCCACCAAAACATCCAAGGAATACAAAGAAGCTATTACAGTACAAAAGGATGCTCTGACCATACGAGCTGCGCGTTTTGACAGTGGAAATATGATCGGCGAAGTGGTCACCCATACCTATGTAATCCGTGACAGTAAGGCAAGCACCCTATATACCGTCATGATTTCGGCCAACGAAAACGATCTGAAGGATATGTATGCAAGCGTTCATGATACAATCGAGCGTCCTGCCCATGTAGAGATCGTCACACCTGACGGTGAAACTGTCATTTCTCAGGACGCAGGTCTCCGCCTTTTCGGCGGTTCTTCCCGTGGGCTGAAGCAAAAGTCCTTCAAGATCATCGCTCGTAAGACCGGTTATTTTGGAGCAGACGCCGCCTACGTTGGCCAGGGAACTTTTCGCTATGCACTCTTCCCAGAGCGTGTAGTCAAGGCTGGCAAAAACGAAGGTGAGATCCTTGATCGTTACGACAGCTTCATTCTCCGCAACGGCGGCAACGATTCCCTGCTCCATACCGCCTGCAACCCTGAGAATGCTACCATCATACGTGATGGTCTGGCGAATAACTTTGCCGCCGACGTGGTAAAGTCTCTAGAATATTCTTACTGCCAATATGCCGTTGTGTATCTCAACGGCGAATATTACGGGCTTTTAGATATGAGAGAAAACCTCAATGAAGATTTTGTCAAGCGTGTTTGGGGCGTCCTTGATGATGAGGTAGTAGTCATCAAAAGTGAGTTGGACACGAGCCGTCATTGCAACGATCACTCTAATGGCAGTTCCTGCCGCTACTGCAACGTTTGGTTCTACTACGATACCGATGACAACGAAATTGCACAGAACACTCTCAAGGATTGGCTGAAATTCTCCAAGGAGATCTGCTCGAAGGTAGACGCCGGCGAAGCAGACTACAACGCCGCGTTCGAAAAACTGGAGGCTAACGTCGATCTTGTAAGTCTGAAGGAGTGGTTCGCACTCAATCTCTACCTCTGTAACACCGACTGGCCCCACAATAACATCAAGCTGTGGAAATATACGGGAGTGCCCATCGAGGATATTGAGATCACCGACGGCAAATGGAGATTTATGACCCGCGATATGGACATGACCATGTCTCGCTATGGCCGTCCCGATATATCCTCCGATATTGACAACCGTGCTACCGTAGATACCTTTTGGCGAACCCTTGGCAACTATATCCCCGCTTACCACAACTTTTACTCCAACAGCGGAGAAACTAGGCTATATCCCGACTCCCTGTATCTGCAAGGCTTGTTTGCGTTCTGCATGAGAAACGACGCGTTCCGTGCCGAGTTTGAAGCCTACTGCCGCGATCTGATCTCCGAAGAAAAGCAACAGCTTCTTAACGAACACTATGAAGCGCTGGTAGCACAGGTATCTTCCGAAGTTCAAAATCACGTTACCCGCTGGCAGAATGTCATCGGAAAAAAATACACCTACAACAATTGGACCCGCGCTCTCGGTTCTATTACGGATTTTATGGAGAACAGGCCTGCAAAGTTTGTGGACTACCTCAACCGCTGTCTCTCCATGTATAAATGATATCACCCATCACGTTTGAAAGGACATCACGGCAAGCTTCACGCGTGTGTCAACACCGTGTTGCTCCGTCTGTGCGAGATGACGGACAAAGCCAAATATAATCTTATCTTTTCAGAAGATGGGACATGTTCGACGCATAAACTGTGGCACAAGTCAGTCAATCCTCTAAAATTTATCCATTAACAGATAACAGCCTCTTTGCAGTTTTCTTCTGCAGAGAGGCTGTTTTTTTATAGGATATAGATTTGTAACTTTTCTTCATACAGCAGAAGAAAAGTTACAAATGAAGCGCAACCAAATAAGGTTTTAATTAATTGGAATATCCTTCATTCTGAAGCCAAATGCCAAGAAGCTCGCTCCATTTTGAAATGTCGTTTTTGTTGGATGCCAAACCGAGGCCATGAGAACCGTGGGGGAATACGTAAAGAGCTGAGGGGATCTTCTTTTCGGTAAGCGCTACGTAGAGATTAAGTGAATTCTGAACAGGCACTGCCGAATCGTCCTGTGTATGCCAGATAAAGCAATGGGGCGTATCTTCTTTTACTGCGAGCTCGCCCGACATCTTTACAGCAAGCTCGTCCTCATTGGGAAGACCGCCAATAATAACACTCTTTGAGCCTGCGTGAGCGTACTTCATAAGAGAAATAACACCGTAACACAGAATAACTCCGTCGGGTCTGGATGAAACACGATCGATCTCATCTCCGTCTTCTCTGCCGTAATCAAACATACACATAGCAGAGTTAGCAAGATGTCCACCTGCCGAGAAACCAAGAACAGCTATCTTGTCGGGATCGATTCCGAGCTTATCGGCATTAAATCTGACATATCTTATCGCTCTTAAAACGTCCTCTGTAATTGCGGGGTATTTGTACGGGTATAATCTGTAATTAAGGACAAAGGCATTAACACCGTATTTGTTGATTGTTTCTGCAATAGGACCGCCCTCGTGATCAGCTCTAACTCTATAACCACCTCCGGGGCAAACGATGACACAACCCCTTTTCTTGCCGTCATTTATCAGATATGGGGTGAGTGTGGTCTCGGCTTGGCCGTACTCCTCTTTAAAATAAGGGACTTGTCCCTCGTTCCATAAACGAATATTTTCCAAAATAAACTCCTTTATAGTTTCCCCCCTTCGTTTTTGAAGGGGGTATTTAAGTATTAGAAAAGTCCTACCATGGTTCCGTCCTCGAGAACATCGATCTTCTCTGCGGCGGGAACCTTGGGCAGACCGGGCATGGTCATAATGTCTCCGGTCAGAACAACGATAAATCCTGCGCCTGCAGAAACCTTTACGTTACGAACGGTTACCGTAAAGTCAACGGGTGCGCCAAGCTTTGTCATATCATCGGAGAATGAGTACTGCGTTTTTGCTATGCAAACGGGAAGATGAGAAAGTCCCATAGAAGCGAGCTTGTCTATCTGCTTCTTAGCGGCAGGTACAATATTAATTCCTGCACCGCGGTAGACACGCTTGACAACAGCCTCGATTTTTTCCTCAATAGAGTACTCGTCAGGATAGCTGAATGAGAAATTGTTCTCACCCTCTTCACAAAGTCTTACGACCTCGTGTGCGAGCTCAATTCCTCCTTCTCCACCTTTTGCCCATACGTCAGAGAGGATGGCCTTTACACCAAGCTCAGCGCATTTCTCAATAACAAGAGCAATCTCGGCATCTGTATCCGTGGGGAAACGGTTGACTGCAACAACAGCAGGAAGCTTATATACCTCAGTAATATTGGAAACGTGACGAAGGAGGTTGGGAAGCCCTTTTTCAAGCGCTTCAAGGTCCTCGTTTCCAAGCTCTGTCTTAGCTCTTCCACCATGCATCTTAAGAGCACGAACGGTAGCAACAATTACGACTGCAGATGGCTTAAGACCAGCAACGCGGCACTTGATATCGAGGAACTTCTCTGCTCCAAGGTCTGCGCCAAAGCCTGCCTCGGTAACTGAATAATCACCAAGCTTCATTGCCATTCTCGTCGCAATTACAGAATTACATCCGTGAGCAATGTTAGCAAAAGGACCGCCGTGAACGATAGCGGGATTGCCCTCAAGAGTCTGAACAAGATTGGGCTTAAGAGCATCGCGAAGAAGCGCAGTCATTGCACCCGCAGCTTTAAGATCTCCTGCAGTAACAGGCTCGTCGTTATAGGTGTATCCAACTATTATTCTCGAAAGTCTTGCCTTAAGGTCAGTTAGAGACTCGGAAAGACAAAGCACCGCCATAATTTCGGAAGCAACAGTTATATCGTATCCATCCTCACGTGGCACACCGTTTACTCTGCCGCCAAGACCGTCTGTAACAAAGCGAAGCTGACGGTCGTTCATGTCAACGCATCTCTTCCAAGTAATCCTTCTCGGGTCAATATTAAGGGCATTTCCCTGATAAATGTGATTGTCGAGCATTGCGGCAAGAAGATTGTTTGCAGCGCCTATTGCATGAAAGTCGCCCGTAAAATGAAGATTAATATCCTCCATAGGCACGACCTGAGCATAACCACCGCCTGCCGCACCGCCCTTGACTCCGAATACAGGGCCGAGAGAGGGCTCACGGAGAGCAACTACGGAATTCTTGCCGATTCTACGAAGACCGTCGGAAAGACCGATAGTCGTGGTGGTCTTACCCTCACCCGCAGGGGTGGGGGTAATTGCGGTAACGAGAATAAGCTTCCCGTTCTCACGTTCTCTGTTAAGAATAGAAAGATCAAGCTTCGCCTTGAATTTTCCGTAAGGATCGTAATTCTCCTCGCTGATCTCAAGCTTTTCGGCAATTCTGCCGATAGGAAGCATCTTAATTGACTGTGCTATTTCAATATCAGACATATAAGCCATAATATTAACACCCTCACTTAAAATATTTAACTGCGGAAGCGAAGAGATGCATATCATATTTACCGATAACGTTCTTATAGAGATTATTACCGATACGCTCACTGTGTCCCATTTTACCAAGGATACGTCCGTCGGGAGACGTGATACCCTCAACCGCAAGTATAGAACCGTTGGGGTTGAAGGATGTATCCATAGAAGGAATGCCGTTAAGATCAACGTACTGTGTAGCGATCTGTCCGTTTTCAGCAAGCTTTCTGATAAGCTCCTCATCAGCAAGGAATCGGCCTTCACCGTGAGAGATCGGCACAGTATAAATCTGTCCAACTTCAGTTCCGCTGAGCCAAGGAGACTTATTTGTACAAACTCTTGTACGAACAAGCTTCGACTGGTGTCTTCCGATTACATTATATGTAAGAGTAGGACAATTCTCATCTGTATCAATAATCTTTCCGTAAGGAACAAGACCAAGCTTTATAAGAGCTTGGAATCCATTACAGATACCGAGCATAAGACCATCACGTTCATTAAGAAGAGTGTGGACCTGTTCCTTGATTTCCGGATTACGGAAGAATGCGGTAATAAACTTTGCAGAACCGTCAGGCTCATCTCCACCGGAGAATCCACCGGGAATAAATACGATATTGCTCTCGGAAAGCTTCTTAGAAACGGTTTCAACGCTTCTCGAAACATCATCGGCAGTAAGGTTTCTGATAACTACGATATCAGCCTCAGCACCTGCTGCCTCAAGAGCACGTGCAGAGTCAAATTCACAGTTGGTACCGGGGAATACGGGAATAAGTGCCTTGGGGCGTGCTACCTTGATAGCAGGAGCAACGTTGCATCCACCGTTAAAGGCAAATGCGGGAACTTCATCGGACTTAACGGGAGCGTTTGTGGGATATACATCCTCGAGAGTGCCCTCGTTGAGAGCCATAAGCTCCTCAATCGTTGCGCTGTCATTATCTAGAACTATTTCGGGTACTATAGAAGTTTCACCGATTTTAGCTGCATATTCGCAATCGATTTCATTTTCAAGCTCCGCAACAATGAAGTCATACATCATCGTGCTGTGCCAATTATTTCCGATTGTACCATTTGAAATGAATCCTATACAGTTTCCGAAGGACATCTTCATAACTGCCTCGCCAAGACCGTTTTCAACCGCCCATGCAGCCTTTACCTTACCATCCTTGCAGAAGCTGTGGAAGGATTCCCACGCTGCCTTTGTGGACTCTGCACCCTTATCTGTAGGAGCAAAGAGGTAAACTGGATGTCCTGCTGCCTTGAATTCGGGAGAGATTACGTCCTGTGCTTTTATCGGAGCGATAGCGAAGGAAATAAGCGTAGGAGGAACATCCTTGTCAAGGAACGTACCTGACATAGAGTCCTTACCGCCTATTGCAGCAGCATTAAGTTCAAGCTGAGCATCCATTGCGCCAAGAAGAGCCGCAAAAGGCTTTCCCCAACGAACAGGCTCATTACGAAGCTTTTCAAAGAATTCCTGAAGCGTGAGGTATGCATCCTTGTAGTCAGCTCCTGCTGCAACAATCTTTGCCATAGAGCTGTAAATAGACGCCTTGGCACCTGTATATGTGTCAACACACATAGTATCTGCATCAAGTCCCCATGCCATTACGCTTGCCTGATCTGTATACTGACCGGGAAGCATGGGAAGAACGGCCGCCATTGCCTGAGCGGGAGTCTTCTGAGTCTTTCCGCCAAAGGGCATAAGAACGGAGCCCGCTCCGATAGATCCGTCAAAGCGCTCAACGAGTCCTCGTCTGCTTGCAGTCTTAAGGTCTGCTGCCATCTCTCTGAGATTGCCGTAAATAGCCTTAGAGAATACGGAAAGATCCTTTTCGTTGACCTCCACCTCGGTATGCTTATCAGCACCGTTGGTGTTAAGGAAATCGCGTGAAAGATCCGCTATGATCTGTCCCTTCCAGGTCATTACCATGCGAGCTTCCTCGGTTACTATTGCAACACGGTACGCCTCAAGATTTTCCTTCTCGGCATACTCAATGAATTTATCAGCATCCTTAGCTTCAACCACAACAGCCATTCTCTCCTGTGACTCGGAGATAGCAAGCTCAGTGCCGTCAAGACCGTCATATTTCTTACGAACCGCATCAAGATCGATCTTAAGACCGTCTGCAAGCTCACCTATAGCAACAGAAACACCGCCTGCACCAAAGTCGTTACATCTCTTGATAAGACGGGTTACTGCGGAGTCACGGAAAAGTCTCTGGATCTTTCTTTCCTCAGGAGCATTACCCTTCTGTACCTCGGAAGCCATAGTGGTAAGGGACTTCATATTATGGCTCTTAGAGGAGCCTGTAGCACCACCGATACCATCTCTACCTGTTCTGCCGCCAAGAAGAATGATTACGTCTCCAGCTTCAGGGCGCTCACGACGTACATTATGCGCAGGAGCGGCAGCGACTACTGCACCGCACTCTAGACGCTTAGCTACGTAACCGTCGTGGTAGACCTCAGCTACGTGACCTGTTGCAAGACCGATCTGGTTACCGTAAGAAGAATAACCTGCAGCTGCAGTCTGACAAAGCTTTCTCTGAGGAAGCTTACCTGATAAAGTTTCATTTAAAGGCTTACGGGGATCAGCTGCACCGGTAACTCTCATTGCCTGGTGAACGTATGCTCTACCAGAAAGAGGGTCACGAATACAGCCACCAATACAGGTTGCCGCACCACCGAAGGGTTCGATTTCAGTGGGATGGTTGTGAGTCTCGTTCTTGAACATAAGAAGCCAATCCTGATCCTCACCGTTAACGTTAGCTGTTACGTGAATTGAGCAAGCATTGATTTCCTCACTCTCATCAAGCTCGGGAAGAACACCCCTCTTTTTAAGAACCTTACCTGCAATAGTTGCGATATCCATTAGAGTCTGAGGACGCTTTGATGCCTTCTCCTCACCGTAAACCTCAACTCTTGACGCAAGGTAACGCTCATATGCCTCGGCTACCGCCTTATCGGATATTCTTGCGTTATCAATGTGGGTAGAGAATGTTGTGTGACGGCAATGGTCAGACCAATATGTGTCAACTACTCTTATTTCGGTAATGGTGGGATCACGCTTTTCCTCATTCTTGAAGTAATTCTGAAGGAACTTGAGGTCGTCAAGGTCCATTGCAAGTCCAAGATTGTCAAGCATCTCTGTAAGTCCTGCTTCATCAAGAGAGATAAAGCCTTCAACTGTTGCGACAGTTTCGGGAATAGCATACTCGATTTTAAGAGTTTCAGGCTTTTCAAGGGAAGCTTCCCTGCTTTCAACTGCATTAATTACAAATTTCTTTATCTTATCTACGTCCTCGGAAGAAATATCTCCGTCAAGTACGTAAACCTTCGCAGAACGAACTGTAGGACGGTCGCCCTGACTCTGAAGCTGAATGCACTGCGCGGCGGAATCAGCTCTCTGGTCAAACTGACCGGGAAGAGGCTCGACCGCAAAAACAGTACCCTCTGCATTGAGCTCGGTGGTTACAATGTCAAGCTGAGGCTCGGAGAAGATCGTTCTTACAGCCTTCTCGAAAAGCTCCTCGTCAATATTCTCAACGTCATATCGGTTGATAACTCGTACGGAATCAAGTCCCTTAATTCCAACAAGATTCTTAAGCTCGTTGCCCAAGCCGTTTGCCTCGTGGGCAAGCTCTGCTTTCTTTTCTACGTATATTCTGTATACCATTATTAATCCTCCAATGCCTTAAGGGCTCTTTTTCCGATGTCGCTGCGGTAATATGCATTATCAAAGCTAATCTCGGGAACCTTTGCGTATGCATCACAGATCGCCTGAGAAAGAGTATCCGAAATTGCGGTTACACCGAGCACTCTTCCGCCTGAGGTGACCATCTTGCCATCCTTAAACGCCGCTCCCGCAACGTAAACGGAGTCGATTACGTTATCGGATATTCTGATCTCGTATCCCTTACCGTAAGACTGAGGATAGCCGTCGGAAGCCATAATAACACAGCAAGCATTTTTTTCGCTGAACACAACCTCGGTCTCCTCAAGCTTGCCCTCGGTCACCGCCTTCATTACTGTGAAAAGATCGCTTTCAAGAAGCGGAAGCACAACCTGAGTCTCGGGATCACCGAAGCGGCAGTTATACTCGATTACCTTAGGGCCATCGGGAGTAAGCATAAGTCCGAAATAGAGACAACCCTTAAAGGTTCTTCCCTCGGAATTCATAGCGTTAACGGTAGGCAGGAATATTTTTTCCATGCACTCTGCGGCAATATCGGACGTGTAATAAGGGTTGGGAGCAACTGTGCCCATTCCGCCGGTATTAAGTCCTTCGTCATTGTCCTTTGCTCTCTTGTGGTCCATAGATGAGACCATAGGCTTTACGGTCTTGCCATCAGTAAATGCAAGAACAGAAACCTCAGGCCCTGTCAGAAATTCCTCGATAACGATCCTTGAACCACTGTTACCGAACACCTTGTCAGCCATCATACTATTAACAGCGTCAAGTGCCTCGTTTCTAGTCTCGGCGATAATTACGCCCTTTCCGAGAGCGAGTCCGTCTGCTTTTATAACTATAGGCATTTTGGCACTCTCAAGATAGCGCAAGGCGTCAGCTTCATTATCGAAAGTCTCGTAGGTAGCGGTGGGTATGCCGTATTTTTTCATCAAATTCTTGGAGAATATCTTACTTCCCTCAATAATAGCAGCATCTGCTGTTGGGCCGAAGCAAGGTATACCGACCTCGTTCAATCTATCGACCGCACCGAGAACAAGAGGATCATCCGGAGCGACTACCGCATACTCGATTCCGTTTTTAACTGCAAAATCAACAATACCGTCGATATCCTTAGCACCGATGTCAACACACTCGGCGTCAGCCGCAATACCCGCATTGCCGGGAAGAGCGTAAATTACGTCTATTTCGGGAGAAAGCTTTAGCTTTTTAATGATAGCGTGCTCGCGGCCTCCGCCGCCCACGACCATTACTTTCATATCAGTATTCCTTTCAAAATCAATGGTGGAAGAGACGCATTCCGGTAAATGCCATAGACATACCGTACTTATCACAGCACTCAATTACAACGTCGTCACGAATAGATCCGCCGGGCTCAGCAATATACTTTACGCCACTCTTCTTTGCTCTCTCGATGTTATCGGAGAAGGGGAAGAATGCATCAGAGCCAAGTGCAACACCGTCAACGGTATCAAGGAAGGCTCTCTGCTCTTCCTTGGTGAAGGGCTGAGGCTGAACGGTGAAGTACTTCTGCCAGTTACCGTCCGCGCAAACGTCCTCTTCATTCTGATTAATGTAACCGTCGATAACGTTATCACGGTCGGGACGGCCGATGGTATCCTTGAAGGGCAGGTTAAGAACCTTGTCGGACTGACGGAGGAACCATGTGTCTGCCTTACCACCTGCAAGACGGGTGCAATGAACACGAGACTGCTGACCTGCGCCTACGCCGATAGCCTGTCCGTCAACTGCGAAGCAAACGGAATTGGACTGCGTATACTTAAGGGTGATAAGCGCGATAATAAGATCGCGGATTGCACTTTCGGGCATATCCTTGTTAGCGGTAACTACGTTTGTGAGAAGCTCACGGTCGATTTTGAAATTGTTTCTTCCCTGCTCAAAAGTAATACCGTAAACCTGCTTTCTTTCTGTCTCAGCAGGAACAAAATCGGGATCGATCTTTACGATGTTGTAGCCGCCCTTTCTCTTGGATTTAAGAATCTCAAGTGCCTCGGGCTCATATCCGGGAGCGATAACTCCGTCGGAGACCTCACGCTTGATCATAAGTGCGGTGGTAACGTCGCAAACGTCTGAAAGAGCTACCCAGTCACCGAATGAGCACATTCTGTCGGTGCCTCTCGCTCTTGCATAAGCACAAGCAAGGGGCGACTCGTCAAGACCCTCGATATCATCAACGAAGCAAGCCTTCTTAAGCTTCTCGGAAAGCGGTATACCAATGGCCGCGGATGTGGGAGAAACGTGCTTGAAGGAAGTTACTGCAGGCATTCCAAGTGCCTCCTTGGGCTCCTTTACAAGCTGCCAGGAGTTGAATGCATCAAGAAAATTGATGTAGCCGGGACGGCCGTTCAAGATTTCGATTGGAAGCTCACTTCCGTCGTGCATATAGATCTTTGAAGGCTTCTGATTGGGGTTGCAGCCGTATTTAAGTTCAAATTCTTTCATTTTCTTACTCCTTAAACGTTCTTATTTACAATTCTTGTCTCTGTTTCGCCGCTTGCAATATCGATATAACGCACAAACAATGAGACCTTATTATCTTCGTTAAGATTTGTCCAGATAAGATCGGTGAGCTCGTCAATAGAAACATCGGGGAGCTCGAGGGTCTTAGGCTCGCCTTCAAAAGAAGGAAGGGGATTTCCATCACAGTTATATGTGTGAATGAACTTCGCTTTACCTGCTACCGGATTTGAATATGCATAGGTGAATCTTTCGCAAGAGCTATCATCTCCTTCAGCGCTCTTAAGGATTGACATAGCGTAGTTCATATCTCCGTTTTCACGGTGAATGATTCCCGAAATACGAGGAGTGAAATTAGGCTTATCGTCCTCGAATTCACGGGTACGGAGTGCCTGCTCGAAGGTCATCTGCTTGTCCATAAGATCATAAATCGTATCAGTTTGATCTCCGTTTGTTACGATAGTCTTATTTCCCAGTACACGTACAGGATAATAGATGATAAGATGGGGATCTACCATCTTTGACTCGTCAAACGCCTTTGTTCTCATAGCGTCACCCTCAGCTACAAAAACGCGGTTTCTCGAATTAACACTTCTTCCCATTATGAAGTATGCGGTTACAGCTTTTTTTCCATCTGCGCTTTTTCCTATAATAATTCCTCTTCCATGGTACGCTAAGGAATTAAGCTCACTTGCTATAGTATTGACCTTCATGATATGTCTCCTTTATTTTAGTTATTTAATATAAACTATGTTGTCGATAACTTCAAGTCTTTCATCACAAAACAGTTGAACTGCATAAGGAAGAATCTTCCATTCTGCTTCTTCCATTATTCTTTTCTGAAGTATTTCCGGTGTATCGCCCTGCATTACAAGCACCGCTCTTTGCAATATTATCGGACCTGCATCACATTCCGGAGTCACAAAATGAACTGTAGCTCCCGAAACCTTAACCCCTTTGTCGAGGGCGGCTTCGTGAACGTGAAGACCGTAAAAGCCTTTACCGCAAAAAGAAGGAATAAGTGCGGGGTGTACGTTAATGATCTTATTCGGAAAAGCGTTGTAAACCTGTTCGTCTATTATCGTCAAAAAGCCTGCTAAAACGACAAGATCGGTATTATTCTCAACAAGCGCCTTAGTTAAAGCAGCAGAATAATCGGCAATAGAGGAGTATTCCTTTCTTACAAGAACCTTTGTAGGAATCCCTGCATTTTCCGCTCTGGTAAGGCCATAAACACCTTCCTTAGAGGATATTACCAAAGTAATCTCGCCGTTACCAAGCTCGCCACGACCTTGAGAATCGATAAGAGCCTGAAGATTTGTTCCGCCACCTGATATAAGAACGGCAATTCTCTTTTTACTCATTACTTAATAACAACCTTTTCGTCACTCTCAACGATATTACCGATAACGTAAGCATCGATTCCGTTTGCCTTAAGAACCTCTATCGCTTTATCAGCCTCATCAGCGGGAACGACAACGCTCATACCGACGCCCATATTATAGGTATTGAACATATCTCTTTCGGGGACGTTACCAAACTCAGCAATAAGATCGAAAATGGGAAGAACCTTTACCGCACTTCTGTTGATAACAGCACCGAGACCGTTGGGAATGCTTCTCGGAATGTTTTCATAGAATCCGCCGCCTGTAATGTGGGAAATACCGTGAACGGTTACCTGCTCAAGAAGTGCAAGTACAGGCTTTACGTATATCTTAGTAGGAGTAAGAAGTGCATCAGCTATTGTCTTTCCTCCGAGAACGTCTCTTGGAACATAAAGAAGGGGATCGTTATTATCAATATTGAACACCTTACGGCAAAGCGAGAAACCGTTAGAATGGATACCGGTAGAAGGAAGTGCGATCACAACGTCGCCTGCCTGCATCTTGGTATTATCGATAACGTCCTTACGGTCAACGATACCAACTGCAAATCCTGCAAGGTCATAATCCTCCTCAGGCATAAGTCCGGGGTGTTCAGCGGTCTCACCGCCAATAAGTGCAGCGCCGGACTGTACGCAACCTTCTGCTACACCGGATACGATATCAGCTATCTTCTCAGGAACGTTCTTACCGCAAGCAATGTAGTCGAGGAAGAAAAGGGGCTTTGCACCAACGCAGATAATGTCATTTACACACATTGCGACCGCGTCAATGCCAATGGTATCGTGCTTGTCCATAAGAATTGCAAGCTTTACTTTTGTTCCGCATCCGTCGGTACCTGATACGAGAACCGGATCCTCCATACCTTTTGGAAGACCAAAGCAACCGCCAAAGCCTCCGACGTCATCGAGACAACCCTCGTTTCTTGTACGGGCAATATGCTTTTTCATAAGCTCAACTGCCTTGTAACCTGCAGTAATGTCAACTCCTGCGTTCTTGTAGCTTTCGCTAAAACTCTTCATAGCTTATATTCCTTTCAGTTATTTACAGTTCATTATTCCTTGCCGTTCCAGCAATACGTGCAAAGCTTACATGGATCGATTCCGATAGCTTCGATAACACCCTCAAGAGACTGGAATTCAAGAGAGGAGAAATGGAATCTGTCGCAGATCGTTTTACGTAGCGCTTTTCCTCTTTCAGTGTTACCGTCGCTGTATTCCTCAATGTACTTAAAGCCTTCTTCTCCTTCGAGTTCCATTATGATACGTCTTGCAATAAGCTCCATATCGTTTGTTGCTCTTGAGAAGTTAAGATATTTACATCCGTACATTATTGGAGGGCAGGCTGACCTCATATGAACCGCCTTTGCTCCGTTATCATAAAGGAAATCAACAGTTTCCTTAAGCTGAGTTCCTCTAACGATAGAATCGTCAACAAAAAGAAGGTTTTTATCCTTAATAAGCTCGTGAACGGGTATCTGCTTCATTTTTGCGACTCTGTTTCTGACCTCCTGCGAGGTGGGTGTGAAGCTTCTTGCCCAAGTAGGAGTATATTTTATAAATGCGCGTGCAAAAGGTATGCGGCTTTCATTGGCATAGCCTATTGCGTGGGGAGTGCCCGAATCGGGAACACCGACTATGTAATCGACGTTTTCAGCATTTTCAAGAGCATTATCGTTTTGCGCCATTATCTTACCGTTGCGATATCTCATTATCTCAACGTTTACGCCCTCGTAAGTTGAGGTTGGGAAGCCGTAATAGCTCCAAAGGAATGAGCAGACCTTCATTTCATTGCCCGGAGGAGAAAGCTGACGGCAATAGTCGGAGGAAAGCTCTACGATTTCTCCGGGGCCAAGCTCTCTTTCATCCTCATAGTCAAGCTTCTTATAGGCAAAAGAATCAAAAGCAACACAAAGACCCTCGTCCTTGCGACCTATTTGCACGGGAATTCTTCCAACACGGTCTCTTGCGGCAATTATTTTTCCATCTTCCTTCAGGATAATAATTGAAGCAGTACCGTCGATCTCATTCTGTGCAAAACGGATTCCGTCAACGAAATTGTCCTTTTGATTGATAAGCGCCGCAACAAGCTCAACGGAATTTACCTTGCCGCCTGTCATTGCATCAAAATGTCCGCCGCAGGATGTATCGAAATATCTGTCGATTAGCTCCTTATCGTTATTTATAAGACCGACAAAGCATATAGCGTATGTTCCGAGTCTCGAACGAATAAGAAGCGGCTGGGGATCATAATCGCTTATGCATCCGATCGCCGATGTTCCCTTCATATCGCCGAAAACGTGGTCAAACTTGGTTCTGAAGGGAGAGTTTGTTATGTTATGAATCTCTCTCTGCAGACCGATCTCAGAGTCGTAAGTGGCAATTCCTGCCCTTCTTGTTCCGAGATGTGAATGATAGTCAGTGCCGAAGAAGACGTCAGACAAAGCGTCGTGCTTCAGCGCAACTCCAAAATAACCGCCCATTCATTTACCTCATCAGTTAAACTGCTCTTCTACAGCCTTGTTTTTTGCAAGGACCTTGTCAGCTCCGTCTTTTCTTGCCTTATCAAGCTTTTGTGCAAGCTTTGTATCGGAGATCGCAAGCATTTGAACTGCAAGCATAGCTGCATTAGCTGCTCCGTCGATAGCTACAGTTGCAACAGGAATACCAGTGGGCATCTGAACGGTTGACAAAAGTGCATCGATGCCATCAAGATACTTTGATTTAACGGGAATTCCGATCACGGGAAGCGTAGTATTAGCAGCCATTGCACCTGCAAGATGCGCAGCCATTCCCGCCGCAGCAATAATAGCGCCAAATCCGTTAGTTCTGGCATTCACAGCAAATTCTCTTGCCTGTTCGGGAGTTCTGTGAGCAGAATATACGTGAACCTCAAAAGGAACACCGTATTCCTTAAGAACGTTGATTGCCTTCTCAACAACAGGAAGGTCGCTGTCGGAACCCATAACAATTCCTACTTTTTTCTTATCCATAACTATCCTCCGATAATAAAATTCAAATAAAAATGGGCAGTCTTGCCTTATGATGCAAAACTGCCCAGACGGTCGGCGTTATAATTTCCCGTTCCCCGGTGGTTCCCCACCTTATCCGTCAGTTGCGGAAAATCTTAGTTTAAACATTATAACATATATAGTAGTATATTGTCAATGATGTTTTAAGAATTTTACGCATAACTTATTGTCTTTTAAAGAAAATAATTTGTCGCAAATAACAAATTAAATTACATTTTTTTACCGTCAGTGCAAAAATCGTCTTTATCCTCGTTGCAGTTTTCAAAATTCATACACTTATAGGTGGTATTCAAACCGTGAGTGCGATGTAAAATGACGTTTTCGTTGCATTTGGGACAATATCTTTCAACGATGTCGTGTCTTGACTCAGAATTCTTTGTTGCTTTCATAATATTCACCTTCCAGAGCATTGATATATAAAATATTATGCCCTCATCACAGATGAATATTCCGATTGATAAAATTACTTTCCAACGCAGAATCTTGAAAAAATACGGTCTGTTATTTCTTCATTTACTCCCCTGCCATCGATTTCTCTCAAAGCAGAAAGCGCAAGCTCAAGATCCATCCCCGCTATATCTTGTGTAAATCCGGAGCTTAATGACATCAGAGCATCATTTAAGTGAGAATATGCCTTTTGAGCCGCCGATTGTTGTCTTGAGTTAGCTATCACGGCTGTCGTATCATAATCAAGCTTTTCCTCAACATACATTGTTGATATCATTTTACACAGCTTATCAAATCCTTCGCCCGTTTGAGATGAAGCTGACACCGTATTGAAAGGTAAATTAAATTTATTCTCCGAAACATCAATTTTATTTACAATGCATATGATCTCTGCATCAATATTTTTAAGCTTATCCAGAATTGCTTGATCTTCATCATCAAGCTCAAGAGAGCTGTCAAAAACAGCGAGCACAAGCTCCGCCTCATTCAGCTTTTTAATACTTCTGTCAATACCAAGCTTTTCAACCGGATCTGATGTTTCTCTTATACCGGCAGTGTCGCAAAGACGCAAAGTAACTCTACCAATGTTTACACTTTCTTCGACAGTATCTCTGGTTGTACCAGGAATATCCGTTACAATAGCCCTGTCAAAGCCCAATAATCTGTTTAGTACAGATGATTTACCAGCGTTTGGTTTGCCGATAATAGCCGTTTTTATTCCCTCATTGACAGCTCGTCCAATGCGGTAGCTTTCATACAGCTCTTTAACTGAGGAGCATATTTCATTTACTCTGCAAGTTAGTTCTTCAGAAGAAATGTCTGTCAGATCCTCGTCAGGATAATCTATGTATGCATATACAGATGCGAGAACGTTTGAAATCTGATCACACAAATTATCAACTTTTGACGAGAGTACGCCTGATGTAATTGCAGAAGAAAGTTTAAGCTGTTCCTCACTTTCAGCGTCGATAAGACCTATGACAGCCTCGGCCTTTGTGAGGGATATCTTACCGTTAAGAAACGCACGTTTAGTAAATTCACCACCAAGAGCGTGTCTGAATCCGCAAGCAAGAGCGCAGGTGATAACATTTTGCGTAAGCATTATGCCACCGTGACAGCTAATCTCGACCGTATCCTCACCGGTGTATGATTTAGGAGATCTAAAAACAGTTGCAATAGCGTCGTCAATGCGCCGTCCCTCTCTCATAACATATCCATATACCGCTCTGCCGCTAACAACATTTTGCAAAGAGCTTCCATGAGCAGGAACAAAGAAATCAGATGCAAGCTTAATAGCGTTTTCACCGCTCATTCTGATTACTGCAATACCGCCCTTTCCATAGGGAGTTGATATGGCAGCAATAGGATCAAATGAATTCATATTAATCTCCGAACAAATAATCAAAAAGGACTGCCAACCGGCAGTCCTTTTCTTAGTTGATTAAGCCTCTACCTCAGCCTCGGTTACCTCAACGACAACGTCGTCATCTGTTTTTGCATACTGGCAGTTCTCGCAGTCACATTCGAGCTCATCGTTCTCGAGACACTCGAAATCACAATCACAATCGTCCTCGCAAAGAACGCAGAGATTCTTTCTGTACTTATCGTAAACGATCTTAGCGATAACGCAGAGACCTGCTACGATGCCAACTGCAAGAAAAATCTTAAGAAGAACGTTTAATGTCTTGTTGTTTTCCATTTTGTTATCCTCCTGGATATATATTTTGTGTTTTTACACACTTATTATAGCACAAGCATTTAAAATTAACAAGTAGTATTGAAGAAAAAATTGTAAATAATATTTAAATTTGTTTTATAGACAAATTTATTTGATAAATGTACTTGAATTTTTGCTCAGGACATGATAGAATGATATGTAATATATATGAAAGTGGGGGTGATTGCATGAATAACGCTAACGGTAACGGCAACGATAACAATATTAACTACGTTAACGTTCAACGTCGCCCAATTCGTCCTCAGTCTCACCCACAAAATGATCGTTCGGCGCAATCTAATGCTCAACGGCAGCAAGCACCAAGACAAAGGCAGAACATCGTACAGCGATCCGAGCAAATAAACATACGCCAACAGCCGCAAAACACAGTTAGACAAAATACACGAGGATTGTCGGATAACCTCCGCTCACAAACCCCCCTCAACAGAACGTTAAGAAAGCAAAACGTTCCGTCAGAGCCCGGAACTGTAAGAAGAGATAATGCGCCACAGCACTTTAAGGTAAAGTCCGATTTAAAGCAGAAGCCAAGACCCAAAAATAGTCCAAAGAACAATAAATCTCTTTTTTCATTTATCATTATCACCGGTCTTATAATGTATGCAATAATCGTTCCGATAATCGTGCTGTCAGTAATGATTGCGCTTCCGCGCCACTCAACACCTCAAACTGATGATTACACATATCAGTTAGGGCCCGACAAAAACATTTACAGTTCTAAAATATACGATTATACAAGAGTTAAGGTGGGCAAGGAATTTTATATAAACATGGATAGCCTTGCAGAATACTGTACACTCACGACAACCGGCAATTCCGAGAGGATAAGGTACGTTGTCAGATCAAGCGGCGACCATATTGAATTTGTTATAGGCCAAAGCATTGCATATATTAACGGCGTTCAGGAAAGAACCAGGGGAATTATATTGTCAAAGAATGATATTATATATGTTCCCATGGAATTTGCAAAAAGATGCTTCCTCGGTATCGAAATAACGCTTGATGAAGAACACAACAAAATAACAATTATTCGTACACAAAACGAAGATGGCAGCATCGATGAGCTTTCGTTCCCATATAAGCTTCCAAACGTCAGCGACAGAATTATTTTTGCTGATCTCGACGCAGATATACAAGAGCAGATAATATTGCAAAATCAACCCACTCAAGACCCAGAAGAAAATCAACAACCAACACAGTAATTTGTATTAAAGGAGAAATATAATGGCAATACTTTTAACAGGCGGAGCAGGCTTTATCGGCTCCCACACCGCAGTTGAACTTATCGAAAAAGGTTATGACGTTGTCGTAATTGATAACTTCTACAACAGTAAGCCCGAGTCCCTTCGCCGTGTAGAAAAGATCACGGGTAAGGCTGTTAAGCTTTACGAAGCGGACGTAGCAGACAGCGAGGCGCTTGAGAAGATTTTTACCGAAAATCAGATCGATGCGGTTATTCACTTTGCAGGTCTCAAAGCAGTTGGTGAAAGCGTTAAGCTTCCCGTTCTCTATTACAGAAACAACCTCGACACGACACTCACTCTTCTTGAAACAATGAAGAAGTATGGATGCACCAGACTCATATTCAGCTCATCTGCAACGGTTTACGGCGATCCCTACAAGGTACCGATCACCGAGGATATGCCTGTCGGTAAGTGCTCCAACCCCTACGGAAAGACCAAGTATTTTATTGAGGAGATCTTAACGGACGTTTCTCATGCAGATCCCGAGCTTTCCGTCGTTCTTCTCCGTTACTTCAATCCCATTGGCGCTCACAAGAGCGGACTTCTCGTTGAGGATCCCAACGGTATCCCCAATAACCTTATGCCCTACATTCTTAAGGTAGCTATGGGCAAAATGCCTCACCTCAACGTGTTCGGTGACGATTACCCCACTCCCGACGGAACCGGTGTTCGTGACTATATTCACGTTTCAGATCTTGCAAAGGGTCACGTTGCAGCTATTGAATATTCCCTTGCAAACAAGGGTGTTGAGGTATTCAACCTCGGTACCGGTAACGGCTACTCGGTTCTCGACGTTGTAAAGGCATTTGAGAAGGCAAGCGGAAATCCCCTTCCCTACAAGATCGCTCCCAGACGCGAGGGCGACATCGCTGCTTGCTACGCTTCTCCCGACAAGGCTTATAACGGTCTTAAGTGGAAGGCAGAAATGACTATCGACGATATGTGTCGTGATGCTTGGGCAGCAGTTCAGAAGAATCCAGACGGCTATCCTAACGACTAAAATATTAATCGCTCCCCCGAAATCTCGTGAGAGCGATTTTTAATTATAACTCGGTCTGCCTTCGGGGACAGCCTCGGAATGAGAAACGACGTAAGAGCTTAGTATCGCTCCGCGCCTCAGGCATTCGTCAATCGGCATACCGTTACAGTACGCCGCCATAAACGCCGCACCAAAGCTATCACCGGCACCCACAGTAGACACTACGTCACATTCAACAGCATCTCGGTAATATTTAAGTCCGTTCCTGCTATCAAAGGCATAAGAGCCGCTTGAGCCAAGTGTAATAATTACGATTTTAACGTTTGGATATTTATTGCAAATTGCCTCGCTTATATCAGTTTATCGGGATAAACGTCAAATAGTACCTCGCCGTAAACCAATATCTTCATATTTTCCTCTTAAAGTTTTTTACAGTATATCAAAAATGACTAATTTTATCAACTTGGAAATTAAGGTGGATAAGTCACAAAATTATTACATAAATTTCATTGACAAAGGCGAAAATCTATATTAAAATTAAATTGTAATAATATTTAACGGAGGTTTATAACCATGTCAAATCGTTTCGTACTCAACGCAATGTCCTATCACGGTAAGGGTGCCATTTCCGAAATTCCTGCGATCGTTTCCGCAAAGGGATTTACCAAGGCGTTCATCGCAACCGACCCTAACCTCATTAAGTTCGGTGTTACAAAAAAGGTTACCGATATTCTTGATAACAACGGTATGCCCTACGTTATCTTCTCAGACATTAAGCCCAATCCCACAATTGAAAACGTTTTAAGCGGTGTTGAGGCTTACAAGGCTTCGGGCGCAGATTATATGATCACCATCGGCGGCGGTTCTTCAATGGACGCGGGCAAGGCTATCGGTATCATCGTAAACAACCCCGAATTTGCAGACGTAAGATCTCTCGAAGGCGTCGCTCCCACCAAGAATCGTACAGTATATACCATCGCAGTACCAACAACAGCCGGTACAGCAGCTGAAGCAACTATTAACTACGTTATAACCGACGTTGAAAGAAAGAGAAAGTTCGTATGCGTTGACGTAAACGACATTCCCGACGTTGCAATAGTTGACCCTGATATGATGGCTTCTATGCCTAACAGCCTCGCAGCTTCAACAGGCATGGATGCTCTCACTCACGCAATCGAGGGATACACCACCAAGGCGGCTTGGACTCTTGCTGACTGTCTCAACCTCGAAGCTATCCGTCTTATCGCTAGCTCTCTCCGCGGTTCTCTTAACAACGACGACACCTGCCGCGAGGGTATGGCACTCGGTCAGTTTGTAACCGGTATGGCATTCTCCAACGTTGGTCTTGGTATTGCTCATTCCATGGCTCACACACTCGGAGCAGTTTACGACACTCCTCACGGTGTTGCTTGCGCAATGATGCTTCCTATTGTTATGGAGTACAACGCAGAGTGCACAGGAGAAAAATACAAGGCTATTGCGGAGGCAATGGGCGTTGATACCACCGGTATGGATCAGGCTACCTACCGCAAGGCTGCAGTTGATGCCGTAAGACAGCTTTCCATTGACGTTGGAATCCCCACAAAGCTTGAGGCACTTAAGGAAGAGGATCTTCCATTCCTTGCAGAAAGCGCATACAACGACGCTTGCCGCCCCGGCAACCCCAAGGAGACATCTGTTGAAGACATAACAGCCCTCTTCAGAAAGCTTATGTAATCAAATATCAAAATCTCAAAAAGGAAGGCAAATGCCTTCCTTTTTCCTTGACTTTTCTTTGTTTATGGTATATACTTTATTTATAAATATTAAAATGGGATTGATTTAGCAAAAATTATATGATATAATATTATATCTTTGTATAAAGGCAATCATAACAAGGAGAGAATCATGGCTAAAATTAAGCTTGCTGTTATATTCGGAGGTTGCTCCACAGAATACGAAATATCGCTTCAGTCCGCATACTCTGTATTAACTAATCTGGATACCGATAAATACGAAATCATCCCTCTCGGAATAACAAGAGACGGAGACTGGTTCAGATACTACGGTAGTTACGATCTCATTCCCGACAACAAGTGGTTTAATGACCCCGATCTTCTTGTACCGGCAGTAATATCACACAGCAGGTCATTAAGCGGAATAATCGAACTTTCCGAAAAAGGAAACGTTTTAACTGAGATCGATCTTGCGCTTCCCATTCTTCACGGAAAGAACGGTGAGGACGGTACTGTACAGGGCCTGTTTGAGCTTGCGGGAATCAAGGTCGTTGGTTGTAACTGTCTTTCCTCTGCTATATGCATGGACAAGGACAGAGCTCACAAGCTTGCTTATCTAGCGGGAGTTGAGGTGCCTAAGTCTGTAGCATTAAATGTGTATAACAAAAACGAAGCCGAAAAACTTACCGAAGATCTTAACTATCCCCTCTTCGTAAAGCCTGTACGCGCCGGTTCTTCCTTTGGCATTACGAAGATACATCGCAAAGAAGAACTCATATCTGCTGTCAATTTTGCCTTTGAGCACGATGACGAGGTGATTATTGAAGAAAACGTAGACGGTTTCGAAGTTGGATGTGCCGTTCTCGGACTTGACGATCTTACGGTGGGAAGAGTCGACGAAATAGAACTTACTCATGGTTTCTTTGACTATACTGAGAAATATAATCACGTAACTTGCAACATTTATATGCCTGCAAGAATTTCCCCCAAAACAGAAAACAGAATAAGAGAAACTGCAAAAATAATATACAAAGCCCTCGGTTGTACCGGATTTGCTCGTGTTGACATGTTCCTAACTCCCGATGATCGCATAGTATTTAATGAGGTCAATACGATACCCGGCTTCACATCTCACAGCCGATATCCAAGCATGATGAAGGGCATAGGTCTTTCCTTCCCCGAAGTACTTGATAAGCTCATTTCCCTTTATCTGTAATCGACCAATACATATTTAAGGAGGCAGTATATGCCTTTTAACAACACAAATCATACCCCGCACAATACTGAACGCACATGGAAAGAAATAGATCTTAAGGCTCTGAAGCATAACCTCGACGCCCTCACGTCGATAATGCCAAATGATTGCAAAATGATGGCGATCCTAAAAGCCAATGCGTACGGACACGATATTTACGAAACGTCAAAAGCATTACAGTCATACGGTGTTGATGCTTTTGCCGTGGCAACGGTTAACGAAGGAGTTTTGGTACGCTCATTCGGCATAAAAGGAACGATTTTAGTCCTTGGTTACACTTGTCCTTCAAGAGCATCCGATCTTAACGAATATTCCCTCTCACAGTGTGTATTTGACAAGGATTATGCAGTTGCGCTCAATAATCAGAACAAGAATGTATCCGTTCACATTGCAATTGATACGGGAATGCACCGGTTGGGCATCAGATACGATGACATTGAAGCAATAAAGACGATTTATTCGCTTCCTCACCTCAGTGTTGACGGCGTTTTCTCTCATCTTTGCGTAAGCGATTCTTCAAAGCAAGATGATATAGAATATACAAACAAGCAAATATCATGCTTCAATAAATCATTAAGCATCATATTACGCGAAGGTCTTGAGATTAAGACAAAGCACATACAAGGCAGTTACGGTCTGATTAATTATTCCCAGCTTAACTGCGACTATGCCAGAATAGGAATATCCCTCTACGGTATTGACAGTGAAAACGGAATCAATAAGAAGATCGATCTTGATCTAAAGCCCGTCCTCTCATTAAAAACAAAGGTTATTCAGCTAAGAGACCTTCCATGCGGAGAGCCCGTCAGCTACGGCCGTACGTTTATAACACAAAGAAACAGCAAGATCGCCGTTCTACCCGTCGGGTATGCTGACGGGTATCCAAGAAGCCTGTCATGCGGAAAAGGGAGAGTGCTCATAAAAGGTAAATTCGCACCTATTGTCGGTAGGGTCTGTATGGATCAGCTAATGATCGACGTTACTGACATCGATAACGTTTGCGTTGATGACATCGTAACTCTCATTGGTGTGGACGGAGACAATAAGATCACCGCAGAGGAAGTTGCAGAAAACGCAGGTACTATCACAAACGAGCTTCTTTCCTGCCTCGGCTCACGCCTTACAATTATCACCAAATAAAAATGATCCCGAGAAATCGGGATCTTTTTCATTTAAAATATGCTCTCTATAACCTTATTACAGCCAATCGGTGAATACTGCCATCTATCAATATGTGTAATTTCACAATTAATATATGTACTGAATCTCTTTGGTTCATTTTCTCCCTTATATGAATCTATAATTACAAGCTTCAGCTTCATTTTTTCAGGTATCATATTCTTAATATACACCGCCGTTGTCTGTCCAACAGATATGTCAGACCTATATTCAGCAAGTCCTGCAAGATTTGGTGTAAGCTCGACAAATATTCCATAATCCTCAACACTCCTGACAATTCCGGCAACTGTTTGCCCAACAGAGAACATTTTTGTATTTTCTTCCCACGTTCCAAGCAACTCTTTATGTGTAACGTAAATGCGTCCGCTGTTATAATCCATACTCTTAATTACGACCTTTAATCTGTCGCCAAGCGAGAATCTGTCTGACGGATGAGATATCCTTGAAACAGAAATACAATCTATAGACAATAGCGAGATAATTCCGCATCCTATATCAACAAATGCACCGAAATTTTCAAGATGTGTTATTTTGGCATCAAGAATATCACCGGGTACGCAGTTTTGAAGACAATTTTCATAACATTCCCTCTGTGCCTCTTTTCTTGACAACCTAACAGATTTTACTCCATTTTCATAGAAAAATCCTATCACCTTAAAGCAAACAGCCTTACCGACGCGGGTAATAACGGCAATATCCCTGATTTCTTCACCGTTCTTGTTAAACTGAACGTCTTGCTTGTCTATGTATCCTTTCAAAGATCCCAAATCAACAGTAAGTGTGTAATTTTCATCACATCTGATTGCCATTGCCTCAAGAATAACGCCATCGTTCATCGCACGAATAAGTCCTTGCTCACTTAATATATAATCTCGGTTTTCGTGCATAGGAAGGACACTGCCCTCGGGTTTATAGTTGTTTAAATGCATAAATTTAACCTCCGCTTAAAATCATCCTATCTTTTCATTGAAAAGCAGTATAATCCTATGAAGCGGAGGTCTAATATATTACTTTTTATTATTTAAGGGAAATAAATACGGGAAGGCCGTTTACGTAATCAGGATAGCTCTCGCCCTCAATGAGAGGAAGAAGATACTTAACGCCCTCGTCGGTGATACCGTTTCCTCTTTCATTGATGAAGGAAGCGGGAACCTCTCTTACCTTGTTTGCAATCTTCTCAATGTCCTCATATCCGGGAACACAGGTATAGGGAGCATCGGAGGTACGAACAAATGTCATCATCTTACCGCTGATGCCTGAAACCGCAGTTTCAACAGCAGCCTTACCAACGGTAACAGACTCAGTGATATCGGTAAGAGAAGCGATATGGGATGCACATCTCTGAAGAATATTAAGCTCAACTGAACGGACCTTACATCCGATTCTTTCCTTAACAGCAAGCTCAAGTGCTTTGCCTGTACCCGAAAGATACTTATGACCAAATGCGTCTGCAACACCACTCTGAGTACCCTCACCAACGTATTTGCCGTCGGCAAGTCTGATACCCTCGGAAACACAAACTACAACGTTGGGGTGCTTTTCAAGAGCTGCATTTATGTCTGCAAAAAACTCCTCGTAATCAAAACATCTCTCGGGGAGATAAACAAGATCGGGTTCAAATCCGCTTACACGGGTAAGAGCTGCAGCGGCGGTAAGCCAACCAGCATCACGGCCCATAATTTCTATTATTGTAACAGCCTTAACGGTGTAAACTGCGCAGTCACGAAGCATCTCGGAAACCGAAGCAGCAATATACTTAGCGGCAGATCCATATCCGGGAGTATGGTCAGTACCCATAACGTCATTATCGATAGTCTTGGGAACACCCATAATTCTCATCTCATAATCATGAGTCTTGGAATATGCAGTGAGCTTTGCAACGGTATCCATAGAGTCGTTGCCGCCGATATAGAAGAAATATCTGATATTGTGCTCCTTGAAGAAGGAGAAGACCTTTGTATATACAGCCTCGTCCTTCTCGCTCATATTTTCAAGCGAAGGAAGCTTCTTACGGCAAGATCCGAGCGCTGCCGCAGGAGTCTTTTCAAGGGTAATAAGCTTACTTTCGTCAGCAAACATCTCGGTGAGATTGCAGAAATTGTCGTTTAAAATGCCCTCGATACCGTGGTACATACCGTAGATGGTATCGATATTTTCGTTTGCAAGAGCGCCTCTGATAACGCCCGAAAGGGTTGCATTGATTGCAGCGGTGGGTCCTCCGGACTGACCGACTATTGCATTTCCTCTAAGTGCCATTTTCATATCCCCCGTAAATTTGATTTGTAAAAGAAGAAAAAGAGCAGGCAAGCCTGCGCTTTTTGGTGACCCGTAGGGGAATCGAACCCCTGTTTCCGCCGTGAGAGGGCGGCGTCTTAGCCTCTTGACCAACAGGCCTCGTTGAGCACGGTTAAAATTATAGCACAAACATTTATAAAATGCAATAGTTTTTTAAAAATTTATTTATGAATTTTTTGTAAACTGATTTATACTCAATATAAAATTAAGAAAATAATTGCATTTTGCTTAATGATGTGGTATAATGAATAAAATATTATAATGGAGTTATTATGAAAAACACATTATTATTCTTTCTTTTCATTTGTTCTGGTATTGTCTTAGGCTCTTTAGTTGCCGAACTAACCAAAAATATCGATTGGCTTAAGTGGCTATCATTTGGAATGAGCTTTGGAATTACAACGCCATTTGTTCTTGACCTTAGTGTACTTAAAATTACACTTGGCGCATCTTTTTGGCTAAATATTTCAACAATCATCTTCACCGCAATAGCACTTTATTTCTACTACGCAACAATCAGAGGAAGAAGACGTAGATGAAACAAATAATTCTTGCATCAAAATCGCCCAGACGCCTTGAGCTTCTTTCAATGCTCGGTTACGACGTCCGGACTGTTATATCATATGTTGACGAATCTAAGATAACAGCAGAATCACCCGACAAGCTTGCTCTTGCTCTTTCAAAAGCAAAGGCGGAGGCTGTTTGTAAAATATTAACCAACAGTTCCCTGCCGATAATTGCAGCAGATACCCTTGTTTGCATAAATAACGAGATCTTGGGCAAACCAAAGGATCGCAAGGATGCCGAGAGAATGTTAAGACTCCTTTCAGGAAAAACTCATCAAGTACACACAGGATACACTGTGATCCAAAGCGGAAATATTATGAGCTTCTGCGACACTTCAAACGTTTTTTTCAGAGAAATCAGCGAAAACGAGCTTATTTCATATCTCGATTCAAAAGAACCCTACGATAAAGCAGGCGCATACGGAATTCAGGGTAATGCAGGAGCATTTGTTGAACGTATCGAGGGTGATTTCTTCTCAATTATGGGACTTCCCATATGTAAAATTTCAAAAATTCTGCTTAATTCAAATTAAACCGAAAGGTATATACACATATGACCGACAGACAGTCGAAAATCAGAAATTTCTCAATAATTGCACATATCGACCATGGAAAGAGCACCCTTGCTGACAGAATTCTCGAGCACACAAGAACAGTTTCAAACAGAGAAATGGAATCTCAGTTACTGGATAATATGGATCTTGAAAGAGAACGTGGTATTACAATTAAAGCAAGAGCCGTCAATCTTGCATATACAGCCAAAGACGGAGATACTTACAATTTCAATCTTATAGATACACCCGGACACGTGGACTTCAATTACGAGGTGTCACGCTCACTCAATGCGTGTGAAGGAGCACTCCTTGTTGTTGACGCAACTCAAGGAATTGAAGCTCAGACACTTGCAAATGCCTATCTGGCTGTTGAAAGTGATCTTGAAATCGTACCTGTCATTAATAAGATCGATCTTCCTTCAGCAGATATAGACGGAACCCGAAATGAAATTGAAGACGTTATAGGTATACCCGCAGAAGATTGTCCTGCAGTTTCTGCGAAGACAGGACTTAACATTGAAGAGGTTCTTGAAGCCGTTGTAAGTGGAATACCCGCTCCCATCGGCGATGAAAACGCGCCGCTCAAATGCTTGATATTTGACTCTTATTACGACTCTTATCTCGGTGTTGTAGTACTTATACGAGTAATTGACGGTACACTGACAGTTGGTCAGAAGGTAATGCTCATGAGTACCGGAACTACATTTGAAACGGTAGAGGTTGGAACACTTGCTCCGTTCGGACTTCGTCCGGGCGCAACACTAAAAGCAGGTGACGTCGGATATTTTACCGCAAGCATCAAAACAGTTTCAGACACAAGAGTTGGTGATACCGTAACTGACGCTGAAAATCCAACATCCATTCCCTGCCCCGGTTTCCGTCAGGCACTTCCTATGGTCTTTTCCGGAATCTATCCTGCAGACGGTGCAAAATACAACGATCTGCGAGACGCACTTGAAAAGCTTCAGCTGAACGATGCTGCACTTTCATTTGAGCCTGAAACTTCTATTGCTCTCGGATTCGGATTCCGTTGCGGATTCCTCGGACTACTCCATATGGAGATCATACAGGAAAGACTTGAACGTGAATATAATCTTGATCTTATAACCACCGCGCCGAGCGTTATTTATGAGATCAAAAAGAAGAACGGGGAGCTTATTCGCATAGATAACCCTTCAAACTATCCGCCAACCGATGAAATAGAAACAGCTTATGAGCCAATGGTAAAGGCTAATATCATAACGCCTGTTGAATTCGTAGGAAACATTATGGATCTCTGTCAGGACAGACGAGGAAATTTCATCGACATGAAATATCTCGATGCAAAGCGAACTGAGCTTCATTATGATCTTCCGTTAAATGAGATTGTTTATGATTTCTTTGATGCGCTGAAGAGCAGAAGCCGCGGATATGCATCTCTTGACTATGAGCTTAACGGATATGAGCAGAGTAAGCTGGTAAAGCTTGATATACTTCTTAACGGAGATATCGTAGATGCACTTTCCTTCATCGTGCATGAGGAAAAGGCATATGGCAGAGCACGTAAAATAGCAGAAAAGCTGAAGGATAATATACCAAGACAGCTTTTTGAAGTACCGATTCAAGCCGCAATCGGCGGCAAAGTCATCGCACGTGAAACAGTTAAGGCTCTTCGTAAGGATGTACTTGCAAAGTGCTACGGTGGTGACATAACAAGAAAAAAGAAACTTCTCGAAAAGCAGAAGGAAGGCAAAAAGAAGATGCGACAGCTCGGATCTGTTGAGGTTTCGCCTGAAGCATTTATGGCAGTCCTTAAGCTCGACGAAGAATAAATACTATAATAACTTAAAGGAGAAATTCAACATGAGAATCAAAATCCGTCTTGACACTATGTCTGAAATCAATGAATTTGTCAGCACTATGTCTAAAAGTACTGCCAACATTTTCCTTACCGATAAAGACAGAAACTTCATAGTAAGCGCTAAAAGTATGCTCGGTGCAGTTTACTCAATGGAATGGGATGAGGTTTGGTGCGAAAGCAACGAAGACATATACCGTCTCGTAAACAAGTTCACTGTTGCAGAATAATAAAAGCTCCGACGCAAAACGTCGGAGCTTTTTAATTATTCCCATTTGTAACTTTTTTGTTAACTTTATTAAAAAGAATGTTTTTAATGCTGCAATTACACATTTGAGCTTCTCAAAACAACAAAAAAAATCGAAGTTTTTTTCTAAAACATTTGCATTTCTCTTTATAATATGATATAATATAATGAATAATTATATGGACAAGTATGTTATTTAACAAGGAGGCATAATATGGATCTGATGGCGCTCACAAAAGATGAAATATCCTCCTTGTCAAAAAGTCTTGGGCAACCTTCTTTTCGTGCCGAACAGCTTTGGATCTGGATAAAGCGCGGTACGAGCATTGATGAAATGACTAACCTCCCTCAGAAATTCAGACAAGAGCTGAAGGACAACGGATATTTTGTCTATTTGCCTCAAATAAAAAAGAAGCTTGTTTCTGAAGTTGACGGAACCGTCAAATATCTTTTTGCCCTCAAAGACGGTCAGCTTATCGAAAGTGTTGTAATGAAATATGAGCACGGAAACACAATATGTGTATCCAGTCAAGCCGGTTGTCGAATGGGATGCAAGTTCTGCGCGTCTACGTTGATGGGACTTAGCAGAAATTTAACCTCTTCAGAAATCATCGGTCAGATCATCGCAGCGCAAAACGACTTTGGCGAAAAAATCTCAAATATTGTTATGATGGGCATCGGTGAACCACTTGATAATTATGACAACGTAATTGAGTTTTTAAAGACCGTAAACAGCAAAGACTCTCTTAACATTGGTTATAGACACATTTCCCTGTCAACCTGCGGAGTTGTAGACGGAATAAAGAAGCTGCAGCATGAAAATTTACCGATAACTCTTTCAATATCGCTGCACTCTGTTGACAATGATAAGAGAAAAGAGCTCATGCCCATAACAAATAAATGGAGCGTTGACGAACTACTGAATGCTTGCTCTGAATATTTTAAGGTTACAGGAAGAAGAATATCTTTTGAATATACACTGATCTCAGGTGAAAATGATTCCTTAGATCAGGCAAAGCATCTTGCATCGGAGCTTAAAAGGTATCTTAAAAATATGCCGATACACGTAAACTTAATACCGCTTAACCCGGTTAATGAAAGAACATTCTCAAAAAGCTCGAGAGAAGCCGTAGAGAAATTCAAAAACAAACTTACATCACTTGGCATAAACGCAACCGTAAGACGCAAACTAGGTCCCGATATCAATGCTTCTTGCGGCCAGCTTCGACTTAACAATTCAACGGACTAAACACATTATCCAATTTTAACATATATGAGGTAAAATATGTTTTTTATCGGAAAAACTGATGTCGGTAAACGACGCGCAAACAATCAAGATTGCTTTAACATAACCGAGCTCGACAGCGGTGCTCTCCTATGCACAGTCTGTGACGGTATGGGTGGAGCAAACGGAGGAAACATTGCAAGTAACATAGCATCACGTGTTTATGTTTCTGAAATTAGACACAATTATGGATCAAACAGTGACGAGGCAGTAATGAAAAACGCCGTCACTGTTGCAAATACAGCTATATATGAAGCCTCAACATCCGACGAGGCTCTTAAAGGCATGGGAACAACTCTCGTTTCAGTCTTGATAAACGAAAACAAACAAATAACAGTAATCAACGTTGGCGACAGCAGACTTTACTCGATAAATAACGGTGAAATAATCCAAATTACTCACGATCATTCCTACGTTCAATACCTCGTGGACATGGGACAGATCACGGTTAGTGAAGCTAAGAAAGCCTCCATACGCAATATTATAATCCGTTCCATCGGTAATGAGGCAGAAACGGTCCCCGATGTTTTCAACATCGATTATAACGAAAACGGTTACCTTCTTTTGTGTACCGACGGACTCAGCAACGCCGTTTCAAATGAGCAAATGCTCAAGCTTGTAAAAAATGTAGAAACAAAAGAGGATGCCGACAAATGCACCGACAAGCTTATTAAGCTCGCAAATGATGCCGGAGGCACTGATAATATTACTGTAATACTTATCAAACTCTGATTACTTATTTCCCAATTCCTATAAAAAAGGACGTACGTAATGGACAACGCTCAAAAATATATCGGTAAAATAATTGACAAACGATACCATATACAAAGAATAATCGGCGTCGGCGGAATGGCAATTGTTTATGAGGCTATTGATATTGTTCTGAACAGAACTGTGGCCTTCAAAATGCTGAAAGACGAAATGTCTGACGACGAAGAATCCGTTAAACGATTTATAAACGAATCAAAAGCAGTATCAATGCTTTCACATCCAAACATCGTAAAGATATTTGATGTATCGGTTAATACCCGAATGAAATACATCGTAATGGAAAGAATCGAAGGCATTACACTGAAAAGCTATATGCAAAAAAAGGGTGCACTTTCAACCGACGAGGTCTTAAGCTATACAGAACAGGTTTTGAAGGCACTTGAACACGCTCATTCAAAAGGAATAGTTCATAGAGATATTAAACCGCAAAATATCCTTCTGCTGAAAAACGGTAGGGTTAAGGTTACTGACTTCGGCATAGCCGTTCTTCCTTCGTCTAAGGAATCTCCTAACGGTAAAGCAATCGGAACCGTATATTATATCTCACCAGAGCAGGTAAACGGACGTGAAACAGACGCGCGCAGTGACCTCTATTCACTCGGAATTATGATGTATGAAATGGCAACCGGCACCCTTCCCTTCAACGCAGATACACCCATTTCCGTTGCACTTATGCAGGTAAGAGAACAGCCTACACCGCCCTCTGAAATTAACAACATTATTCCGACAGGTCTTGAACAAATAATTCTCGGTTTGATGGAAAAGAGTCCTGAAAGAAGATTTCAAAGCGCTTCTCAGGTCCTGAAATATATTGAAAAGTTAAAGCTCAATCCCGATTATATCTTCAAGACAAGAGACTCCTCATCAGACATTGAAACTGATGATTACAACATGAAAAGAAAAAAATCATATTCAAGACGCAAAAATCAACGTCCGCAAAGCAAATCGATGTTCCCCATTGTGCTAGGTGTATCGATCGCGTTCGCAATCGTACTTATAATCAGCGCAATTATAGTTCTTGATAAAGTTTTGACTACAGAAAACGCAAATGCTCCAGAAACAATAATTGTTCCAAATGTCGTAGGACAAATGTACGATGAGGATCGCTCAAAAGAGATGCTTGACCCCGCATATTTTACGTTTGATATTCAATACGTACACGATCAATCGCCGGTAGGAACTATTGTCGGTCAGTCCCCTTCGGGATCTTCAAAAAAGAAAATCCAAAAAGGAATAACCTACTGTCACGTCAAGCTTAAGGTAAGTCGCGGCGCAGAGCTTGCATCGGTTCCCGACCTTACGACAATGGAATACCGAAAGGCAAAAATTTACGCCGAAGAATTAGGATTTAAGGTAAAAATCGTTGATTACGTAAGCGAAATATACGGCGTGGGAGTAGTTGCAAAAACGTCACCCCAAGCAAAGCAAAAGGTCGAATTCGGATCTACAATTACCATATACAAAAGCATAGGTCCCGAATATACAAAGGTAAAGGCCGAAAATTATGTAGGTACCACACCCAGACATGCTTACACTAAAATCAACGGCGATTTTAAAATCGGTGCGGTGACCTATGAATATAGCAATATAACGCCTACAGGATGCATAATATCACAGAATCTTGTGCCGAATACGATGTATATTAAATATACAACGATCAATTTTGTTATAAGTCTTGGACCTCCACCGGAAACAACAGAACCCGATGTTACTGCGCCTGAGGAAACAGGTCCTAACGGGGATTACGAACTTCAATAACATTTTAGACGCCAATAATATTTTACGGAGAAAATAATGGATAAGATAACCGAATGCTTTGCAACAATGGTCTTCGATGACAAAGCAATGCGCAAAAAGCTTTCACCCGAGATCTACGAAGCAGTAAAAGCAAAGCTTGATAGCGGAAAAAGACTCGATCCCGATCTTGCTGACGCAGTAGCAAAGGCAATGAAGGAATGGGCCATAGAAAAAGGAGCAACACATTACACTCACTGGTTCCAGCCATTGACAGGAATAACAGCCGAAAAACACGACAGCTTTATTTCTCAATCAAAAGACGGAAATGTAATAATGGACTTTTCCGGCAAAGACCTGGTCAAAGGTGAAACAGACGCATCTTCCTTCCCTTCCGGTGGTCTCAGAGCCACATTTGAAGCAAGAGGTTACACTGCTTGGGACCCGTCGTCATATGCATTTATAAAGGGCAGATCCCTTTGCATTCCAACAGCATTCTGCTCATACGGCGGAGAGTCTCTTGACAATAAAACACCTCTGCTTCGCTCAATGGAAAAAATAAATAAGCAAGCCCTCAGGGTTCTTAAGCTCTTCGGCAATAACGACGTTACTTCTGTAACAACGACCGTTGGCGTTGAACAAGAATATTTCCTTATCACCAAGGAAGTGTACGAAAAAAGAAAAGACCTTTTCTACACAGGAAGATCACTTTTTGGTGCTTCTGCGCCAAAGGGTCAGGAGCTTGATGACCATTATTTCGGATCGATCAAGCCAAGAGTTTCTGCCTTTATGGAGGAGGTTGACGTTGAGCTTTGGAAGCTCGGTGTTCTTGCAAAGACCGAACACAATGAGGCCGCTCCGGGACAGCATGAGCTTGCCCCAATATATACAACAACAAACGTTGCAGCTGACCACAATCAGCTTACAATGGAGGTACTGCAGAACGTTGCAAAGAAGCACGATCTCGTTTGTCTTCTCCATGAAAAGCCATTTGCAGGCGTAAATGGCTCGGGTAAACACAATAACTGGTCAATGTCGACCAACACAGGTGTAAATCTTCTTAATCCAGGTGAAACACCTTATGAAAACGCGCAGTTTCTTCTATTCTTAAGCGCATTCATTAAGGCTGTCGACGACTATCAGGAGCTTTTAAGAATTTCGGTTGCAACTGCAGGAAACGACCACCGTTTAGGCGCAGCAGAAGCCCCTCCCGCCGTTGTTTCGCTATTTCTTGGAGATGAGCTTACAGGTATCCTCGACGCGATTGAAAACAATGTTCCATACGGTGGAATTGAAAAAGAGGTGCTCCGTGTAGGTGCTCACATTCTCCCGAAGTTCCCTAAAGATACCACCGACAGAAACAGAACTTCTCCATTCGCATTTACTGGAAACAAATTTGAATTCCGTATGCTCGGTGCATCAGCTTCGGTATCTGATGTAAATACTGTAATTAATACTGCAGTAGCTGAAGTGCTCAGAAACTTTGCAGATACACTCGAATCGGCAAACGATTTCGAAACAGCACTGCATGACCTCATCAGGAACACCATTAAAGCTCACAGAAGGATCATATTTAACGGTAACGGATACGATGATGCTTGGCTTGAAGAAGCCGCAAATCGCGGTTTAAGCAACCTTCGCACCACCCCAGAGGCACTTGCTCATTTCCTTGACGACAAAAACGTTCGTCTCTTTACTGAAAATAAGATATTCTCCGAAACTGAGCTGCGTTCCAGAAGCGAGATTATGCTTGAAAGCTATTCTAAGCTCATCAATATTGAGGCACTCACAATGATCGAAATGGCAAGAAAGCAGATCATACCTTCAATTTTTGCATATATACGTAATCTTTGCGACACTGTAAATACACTTAAATCCACGATCAAAACACCCGATGTTTCAGCAGCAGGTGAGCTTATAAGAGAACTCAATTCTCATGTAAACGACGCATACGAAAATGTGTGTAAGCTTGAAAAAGCAACACTGGCAGCTAAAAAGATCTCGGGCGGTCAGGAAAGAGCAGATTATTGTTTAAATAATATTATTCCTTTAATGAATGCTCTGCGCTCCTCTTGTGATAAGGCAGAGACACTTACCGCAGAGGAATATTGGCCCCTCCCTACATACGGTGAAATACTTTTCAGCGTAAGATAAACAAATTTAAAGAGCATCGGTACAATGACCGATGCTCTTTTATCGTTCTTCATTTTGCACGAATAGTCCGCCGTTCTCGACAGCAGTAAACAGTCTGTGCTTTAATCCCTTATGTTCCTTATCCAAAGAATATATAAGTTGCTTTATATTTTCTCTTTCTGTATGTCCGTCTTCAGGACACGGATTTTTTATAATGGGAAGATCATTTTTACCCATAAAATATCTTACGTCCTTTTCCTGAACGTAGATCATTGGGCGTATCATAGTGATATCCTTGCGGCTGAGATACGTTACAGGCAAAAACGCTCCAAGTCTGCCTTCGTGGAATAAGTTAAGCATAAACGTCTCAACAACATCATCGTAATGGTGACCAAGTGCAAGCTTATTGCATCCCATTTCCTTTGCGGCGTCATGAAGCATACCTCTTCTCATTTTAGCGCACAGAGAACAAGGGTTGCTTTCCTTACGCTCCTCAAAAATCACCTTGGCAAGCTGAGTTTCTATTAATTTAAATTCGCAACCGCAATCGGTACATAATTTTTCAAGGCCAGAAAAATCCATGTTTTCAAAGCCCATTGAAACAGTTATTCCAACCAACTCAAATTTTTTCGGATAAAAAAGCTGCAGATTTTTCAGAGCACAGAAAAGAGCGGTCGAATCCTTACCACCCGAAAGACCAACGGCTATTCTGTCTCCTTCTTCAATCATATTATATGCTTCTACGGCGCGACGCACACAGCTTAAAATGTGGCGTATATTATAAAATTCCATATAATCCTCAGTTACTAAATATTATAGGATGCATATACTGTAAAAAATATAAAGAGGTACAGTATGGCTATAAAGATATTTATCGATCAAGGGCACAACCCAAGAAATCCGAACGCAGGAGCCGAGGGTAACGGACTATATGAGCAGGATATTACATATGAGGTAGGAATACTCACTGCAGAATATCTCAGTTCGGATCCAAATTTTGAAGTTAAGCTTTCAAGAAACACGCCCGATGAAATATTGGGAACTAACATTTCATCAAGTCTGAACGCTAGGACAACCGCTGCAAATCAATGGGGTGCTGATTTTTTCATATCAATACATGCAAACGCATCAACAATTGCAGAAGCAAGCGGAAGTGAAGGATATGCATATTCAATGTCATCTCCGGGATATACTATGGGAGAGGACATATTGGAACAAATGACATTAAAAACAGGACTTAGTAACAGGGGTATGTTCATACGCCCTTCCCTATACGTTCTAAGAAAAACAAAAATGCCTGCAGTCCTGATCGAATTAGGCTTTATTACAAACCCTTACGATGCAAATTTAATGAACAGTGAACCCGAATTATTTGCACAAGGCATATATAACGGTATTCTTAAGTATTACGGACTGCTTTAAGAATTACCGAATTTAAAAATAGCCAAAAGAAGCTCATTTGAATATCCGTACATCTCCTCAGCCTGCTTCTTTCCTATTATTGCAGATGTCACAGACATTTTTCTAAAGCAAATTATGGTATCAGGCGGAAGCTTACCAATAGTTTCACTAAAATATTCATAAACCGGCAGATCCGAAAGATAAGCGGAATATTCATCTATAAGAAAGTCGGGCCTATATCCAAGAGCAGTCTCAAGCTCGAGAAGATGACCTGCATCAAGCAATATTTTATACCAATATTCATCGAGCAGACAAATAGAAACATCGCCCTTCGACGCTACCTGTGCAAAAGTAGGTTGCACCACAGCATTGGTATATTGAGCATATTTAAGCACCGTCTTCTCATCCGGATTTTCACCAACAGCGGCTTTGATCTGGTCATCTGAAAAAGCCGAGAAATCTATAAAATCAACGACCTTTTTACCGTCTTTATTATAGTCTCTATCCATCAGCTGCTTAAATGAAGAAATAATTGCATTTTTCTCGCCTAATTCAAAAAGATGTGGACCTGTATATAGTATGCTTACGTCATTGTTTTCTTTTGATGAGCACTGACCAATGCAAATTGCACCAATTATCAGGAAAGCACCTAATATTATTACTCTCCATTTATAATAATACCAATAATTATGAAACCAATTTCCTATTTTACTGAACAAGAGATCATTTCCTTTCAAAATTTATAACTAGATTATAACACATAAAAATAATTTTTACAAGTAAACAAACTGTAACAATTATAAAAGTCAAGCTTATCTGTGCTTACAAGTCCGATCTGCCGTTTACCATTGTATATTGTGTCGTAGCTTATACTCTGACCGCCAAAAACAAATCTTGCATGAAGATCGCATCTAATATCGATAATTGGAGGTTCATCTCCAAGAACCTTAAACAGAGTTTTGGAAACACCGCTTTCAACGTCAAAACCGATCAGGTCTCTGTAATGATCGTGCGGATATCCGTCTCCAATTATAAATTTACCGCAAGGTGAGTAATTACAGTGGATATCCGGATTGCCGGGCTCATCATAATATGGTAAATAATATTCAACCGTTTCACCGCTGTCAACTTGATCTTAAACATTGAATCCTTGCCGCCAACGTTACAGTGTGCAACAATTTCTGAAGAATGCGGTTTCTCTTCACCAAATTACTTCTGTTACATTTTCAAAAAGAAGGTACACATGGCACCTTCGGATTTCAGACAATGCTATAAACAATAAAACCTTATGAAAAAATCATAAGGTTTTATTATTTTTTAAATTATTCCTCGTCGGTCCAGATGTTCTCGGAAAATGTTAATGGATGATCTGTACTGGACGAATATCGTTATTAGGAGACTTTAGACAATTCAATATGTCGGATTTAATTTTATTCATAAAACTCTCATGTTATCACATCAAATAACACAAATATATTGATTTAATTAATAAAGCTTAGCTCCTGCAGGAATCTTATTGCTGACCATCAGAAGGTTGAGTCTTTCTTCGCCTTCCACATGATGTATTGCAGAGATGATCATTCCGCAAGAATCAATACCCATCATCTTTCTGGGAGGAAGGTTTGTGATTGCAATCAACGTCTTTCCTACCAGAGTTTCAGGCTCATAATACTCATGAATACCACTGAGGATAATTCTTTCTTCGCCGCTTCCGTCATTGAGAGTAAACTTAAGAAGCTTCTTGGATTTTGGCACAGCCTCACAATTAAGAACCTTAACAGCTCTGAAATCAGATTTTGAGAAGGTTTCAAAATCAACGTAGTCCTTAAATAGAGGTTCTATTTCAACATTGGAGAAATCAATAGGTTCTTCAGCGACTTCACTATCAGCTTCTTCTACGGATTTTTCTACTTTAGGAGCGTCGAGAGGCTTCATCGTGGGGAACAGAAGTACGTCACGAATGGAAGCGCTGTCTGTAAGAAGCATTACCATTCGGTCGATACCGTATCCGATACCGCCTGTAGGAGGCATACCAAGCTCAAGAGCATACAGGAAGTCTTCATCAGTTGTATTTGCTTCCTCATCTCCCTGTGCAAGAAGTGCTTCTTGCGCCTTAAAACGCTCTCTTTGATCAATAGGATCGTTAAGCTCCGAATAAGCGTTACACATCTCCCAACCGTTCATAAACATCTCGAAGCGTTCAACGTATTCGGGATCCTCAGGCTTCTTTTTTGTAAGAGGAGATATCTCAATTGGGTGATCCATTACAAACGTAGGCTGAATTAGATGCTCCTCAACGAATTTTTCAAAGAAAAGATTAAGTATATCACCCTTGCCGTGTCTGTCTTCGTATTCTACACCATTAGCCTTTGCAGCCTCACGAGCTTCCTCGAGTGTTTTGATCTGCGCGAAATCAACGCCTGAATACTTCTTAACTGCATCAATCATTGTGATACGCTCAAAAGGCTTTCCAAGATCCATCTCGATGCCGTTATAAACTATCGTTGTTGTTCCAAGAACCTCTTGTGCTACATAACGGAACATATTCTCTGTAAGATCCATCATTCCGTGATAATCGGTATATGCCTGATAAAGCTCCATAAGAGTGAATTCAGGGTTATGGCGAGTATCAAGACCTTCGTTACGGAATACTCTACCTATCTCATACACCTTTTCAAGTCCGCCAACGATAAGTCTCTTCAGATAAAGCTCAAGAGAAATACGAAGCTTGACGTCAATATCAAGTGCATTAAAATGCGTATCAAAGGGTCTTGCGGCAGCGCCACCTGCATTCTGAACGAGCATTGGAGTTTCAACCTCCATAAAGCCCTGAGCATCAAGGAAGCGACGAACTGCACTGATTATACGAGAACGGTTAATAAAAGTTCTCTTAGATTCCTCATTCATTATGAGATCAACGTATCTCTGACGGTATCTCATATCTGTATTTGTAAGACCATGGAACTTTTCAGGAAGTATCTGAAGGCTCTTGGAAAGGAGGGTAACCTTATCAGCTCTTACAGAAATTTCGCCCATTTTAGTTCTGAACACTTCACCGGTTACGCCAATTAAGTCACCAATATCAAGCTTTTTAAATGCACTGTAATCCTCGTCGCCCAAGCTGTCTCTTGTAACATATGATTGTATATTTCCTGTAAGATCCTGGAGGTGACAGAACGAAGCCTTACCCATGATTCTTTTGGACATCATACGTCCGGCAATTGTCACGTTCTTACCTTCAAGAGATTCAAAATTATCCTTGATTTCAGCGGCGTGATGTGTCTGATCGTATTTGGTAATAACATAAGGATTCTTACCCTGAGCCTGAAGCTCTGAAAGCTTGTCTCTTCTTACCTTAAGAAGAGCGCCAATGTCCTGTTCTTCGTTTTGTATATTATTTTGTCTTTCGTTTTCCATTGTTTTTACCTCTATTTAAGGACAAACTTACTTCTTGATTTCTTTGATCTCAAGCTTAATAATTCCGCCGGGAGTGTGAACATCAACAGTCTCACCAACAGATCTTCCTATAAGTGCAGAACCGATAGGCGATTGGTCAGAAATCTTGTTTACGAGTGGATCTGCCTCTGTTGAACCAACAAGAGTATATTCAATATCTTCTTCAAATTCCAAATCATAAACAAGAACGATATTTCCAATGTTTACCTTGTCAGTATTAACTTCACTTTCGGAAATAACCTTTACGTGCTTTAAGCTTTCCTCAAGTTCGCTTATACGGGCTTCAGTCTTTGCCTGTTCGTTCTTCGCCTCATCATATTCGCTGTTCTCAGACAGGTCGCCGAAAGAAAGAGCTATTCTGATAGCTTCAACAACCTCTTTACGTTTCGTTGTTTTGAGATATTCAAGCTCCTCATTAAGCTTTTTGAGTCCCTCTTCGGTAACAATGATCTGCTTCGCCATAAATTTAGTCTCCATTTCTATATTGGTTGTTATTATTTTTATTTATTGCTGAAAAAACAGCATATATTTACTTAGTTATTTGGCCGCAAGCTTTGCCACGGCGAGTGCAAGCTGATTATCAGTATCATCTGTCAGCTTATAATATCCGATTTTCTTTGCCTCTTCACTGAGATCTTCAATAACGTCAGGCGTAACACCTTTTCCATCGTAGTTTACACCGCAAGGAGGATCATATCGTCCGCATGTTATCTTAAAAGCCGAACCGTCAGGCATTTCAAATGTGCTCTGGAATACGCCCTTTCCGTATGTTGTGGTGCCTATCAGCACTGCATCATACTTCCCTTCCTTCGTATAATCACGAAGTGCTGCCGCAAAAAGCTCGGCGGCACTTGCGGTATTTCCGTTTACTATTACAGCAACACTTGCATCAAGAAAAGATGCATCTGACTTATAAGTGCTCGTTTTTCCTGTAACTTTATAGAATATATCTGCAAGCTTACCTTCTGGTAGGAGATAATCAAGAGAATTTATTATGGAGCCAAGCTCCCCTCCGCCATTATTTCTTATGTCGAATACAAACTTTTCACATCCTGATGCCTTAAGCGATTCAACAGCGGCTTTCAGTTCCTCGGGAGTCTTAGAATAAAAAGATGAAATACTTATTACACCTACTGTATTGTCAAGGGAATACACACGATATTTAACCGTTACAACATCAACAGCAGCGCGAATACACTGCAAATCAATTTCTTCGCTATTTCTCAGTACAGTTATTACAACTTCAGTTCCCGATTCGCCTCTGATCAGATCGAGAGTTTCATAATAGCCCGCTTTATCAACCCTTGTTCCATCTACTGCAACAATAAAGTCACCCGCCAGAATGCCTGCTTTTTCCGCAGGAGAGTTCGGAACTACATCAATAACCTCAATTACATTATGTTCAATATCGAACAGTGCATTAATACCAACACCAACAGTATTGCCTGCGAACTCCGCCTTATATGCTTCATATTCCTTTGCGGTCATATATGCGCTATATTTATCGCCTATTCCCTGTAGATAACCTCTTATAACAGAGTCCTTAAGCTCCTCATCGTCGATAGTGCCCGCATAGTTCTTTTCTATCAGCTCACTTACAGTTAAAAGCGATCCTATAAAAGTATCTTGAGAAAGCAGTTCCGCCTTTTCTTTATTGTGTAAGATGTTTAGGACCGTATATGTCGTATTGAACGTAATAACAACTGTAACGATCAGGCAAACGATCAACGTCCATACAGAAATTTTCTTATTCATTGCTTACCTTCTAAAATCAATCGTATCTGAGAAGCTTATTTTTAACGGGATCAACATACTGACCGTTATGCATCATCACAAGCCATGATTCACTGGCACTTCCGTCTTTATCAAGAGGATTTGTTGTAGAACCACTATATCTGACCTCATAATGAAGATGATATCCGTTAGTATTTCCCGTTAGACCAACGTATGCGATAACCTGACCACGCTCAACACGATCACCAACTTTTACAAGAAGCTTTGAACAGTGAGCATAAAGTGTAGATATTTTATTTCCATGGTCAATAAGTATGTAATAACCGTATGAATTATTATATTTTGCCGTGATAACAGTTCCATCTGCAGACGCGTAAATATTGGCACCTGCAATACTTCCCTTTTTAGGACCTACAATATCAATACCGAGGTGGAAGTCCTTTTCGCCCCAAAGAATTCTCCATCCGTATGGAGACGAAATTCTCTTGTTGACGGGATCAACCGGCCACAGAAGCTTTGCATTGACATCTGCAGTTTGCTGATCCTGGTATTTTTTCAGAGCCTCTTCAAGCTCCTTGTCAAGCTGTTTGTCAAGGTTAGCAGCCTGCTGCTGAACCTTCTTAAGAGCCGCTTGATCATTTTGAAGTTTTTCAAGCTGTGCTTCAGCCTCATTTAAGCTCTTGGTAAGCTCATTTTCTGCATTTGAATGATAATTTTCAAGATTAACCGTCTCTTTTTTAGCATCATTGAGTGTTGCTGTTAAATTTTTAAGATCTTCAATTTCTTTTTCAAGAGAGGCAAGAACCATCTGCTCATAAGATATGATCGATCCAAGACGGTCGGCGCGTGACAGAAAATCAGCAAAACCTTTAGATTCAAACAATATTTCAAGATAGCTCTGATTTCCGTCTTCGAAATTCTTTTTTATGATTTCTAGAAAATCGTCATACTTTGCATTTATATGATTTTCTCTCTCATAAATTTGAATCTCTGTTTGAGCAATCAACTCCTCATATTTTAAGATCAGCTCCTTTGTATCAGATATAGTATCTTCAAGGTTACTTATCTTATTTTGAAGCTCCTCTATAATATCGAGATAGTTCTCTATATTGCTTGCCAAAGTATTCAGCTTTGCTTCATTTTGCTTTATTTTATTTTCATTTGCTTTGATCTTATCCTTGATCTTTTGAATATCCGCCTGCGTAATTCTTGCGGCATCAGCTTCAAAAACGTTATAAGGCGCAAGATTTGCAACAAAAATCGCTACAAATGAAAATACCAATATGAACGCAATAGATTTAATTGCAATTCTTTTCATTTAGCAAACCTTTCATTATGCATTTAAATGTTTATTTATCGAAATTCGGCTTCCGACGTAACCTGTCAGAATTCCAATTATCATACAACCGAAGAAGATTATAACCTTCATTTCGGAGAACGGAACCACATCGATCATTTGCATCTCACTTGTTATCATATCCTGAACGTATCCGTAGGTATACCACTGTACAAGGAATGCAACCAAGCCCGAAAACGATCCGATAATAATGCCCTCGAGTTCAAACGGAAGCGCAATAAACCATTTTGTTGCTCCTATGTATCTCATTATCGCGATATCCTCTCGGCGATGCTCAACTGCAAGCTTTACCGTATTGATTATTACAAAGATACTTACAACAAGGAGTATTATCATAAACCAGCTGAACACGATAATTATGCCGTTTTTAAGGCTCTCAATGCTCTGTGCTATATCAGTTCTACATCTTACCTTGCTAACTCCGTTAATATTCTGAATTTGAAGCTCCAGAGCGTCGACCTGGGAATTATCAATGTATGTGATAACAAACGTATCGGGAAGAGGATTTTTCCCTTCACTCAAAAACTGCTGAAGTCCGGGATAATCCTTATATTTTTCGATCTCTTCCTCGAGTGCTTCGCTTTTTGAAAGAAAATCGATTTTTTCAATATTTGAGAGTTGGCTGAGTTCGGCTTGAACACGATCAAGAATAATCGATGCATCGGTTGGCATGTTCTCTACGTTAACGCCGTTACTGTCATATATAAGAGAAAACTCCGAATATTTCGGCATTTGATCCCAAATTGCGTAGAAAGTAACTGTACCGCCCTTAACGTCTTCTTCGGATACAACGTACTGTTCAGATGTTATTACACCGTTTTCAGCCGACGGTATCAACGCCCAACCAATAAACTTGATCGTGGGATTTTTAGGTGTTACCGCTGCGGGAAACGTAACAGTATCACCGGCTGAAATCTTCATTCCCACAAGCTCTTCATTTACCGCAATACCGAGTGTATCGTACTTGACAGATACCCCGTCTCGTACCGGCTTATTCTGCCATACGGCGTAAAGCACAATTCGGTCTGCTATGGCATCTGAGAGATCAACGGTATAGCTTTGTCCGGGGAGATACTGGGGTTCGGCGGCATCGGGATCAGTTGACCATCCGAGAAAAGTGTTTGAATCACATTTTACATCGTCAGGAAGAACCTTCACGTCATCAGCCTTATACTTGTTATCGGAATACACAAGCGCAACTATCTCATTAAGATTTCCAAGGGAATCGAGATTGTTATCGACGTTTATAATGAGCATAGAAAAACATCCCATTACGATCAGACAGGAAAGCAAAACCGTAATAGAAGCAAGAGACATCATTCTATTACGCCACATTCCCTTGAATGCCTGTGCGATAAAATAAGTTGGTCTATACCTTCTCATTGAACATACCGCCCTTTCTATCGCTAACAACCACACCGTTTTCAATGGTAACCACTCTTTGACAGAAGTAATCAACAAGCTGTTTTTCATGAGTTACAACTATAACGGTTCTGTTACGTTTTCTGATCTTAATAAGAAGATTCATTATTTCAAGGCTCAGCTTAGGGTCGATATTTCCCGTAGGCTCGTCTGCAATTATAGTTTTAGGGTTGTTTGCCAATGCTCTTGCAAGAGCAACTCTCTGCTGCTCCCCTCCCGAAAGCTGATCCGGAAAGCTGTTAAATTTATCCTGCAAACCAACAAGTGTAAGAATTCTCGGAACGATCCTCTTGATATTTCTTCTCGATTCACCAACGACTTCCATTGCAAAGGCAACGTTTTCATATACGGTTTTATCATGAAGGAGTCTGAAATCCTGAAAAACCACTCCGATTCCTCTGCGATAATAAGGGATCTTACGGTTTGGCATTCTTACAAGATCAAACTCATCAACAGTCAGCTCGCCTTCTGTTATGGCTTCTTCACGGGTGAGCAGCTTTGTTAAAGTGGACTTACCCGCGCCTGAAGCACCCACAATAAAAACGAACTCGCCGTCAGCTATCTTAAGGTCAACACCGTCGAGCGCTACGGTACCGTTTGGATATACTTTTTTCACGTTTTTGAATTCAATCACGACGGTTAAAGCCTTTCTTATAAATTTTAGCTAAAACAGAATTTATTTCAGTTACGCAAAAACCGGAGCAACGGCAATTCTGCCGTTCCTCCGTATTTTCGAGTCAATAGTACCAAATGTTGATATCAATACTTTGCGGGCTTAGAGGTAAGATACTTCTTAACCATCAAAGCAACCTTAAAGGTAATAGCATGCTCAAATTCACGAAGGTCGAGACCTGTGAGCTTACGCACCTTTTCAAGACGGTATACAAGAGTGTTTCTGTGTACAAAAAGCTTTCTTGACGTCTCAGAAACGTTAAGATTGTTTTCGAAGAAGCACTGAATAGTCATAAGCGTTTCACGGTCAAGAGACTCGAGACTTCCTCTCTTGAACACTTCCATCAAGAACATCTCACAAAGTGTTGTGGGGAGCTGATATATAAGACGTCCGATTCCGAGATTTTCATAAGAAATTATATTCTTTTCGGTGTCAAATACCTTACCAACCTCAATTGCAACCCGAGCTTCTTTATAAGAACGTGCAAGGTCCTTTATGGACTCAACGGGAGTACCGATACCAACAGAAACCTTGGTAAAGAATTCGGATCCGAAGGTGTCGACGATAGTTCTTGCGAGCTTTTCGATCGTCTTTATCTCAACAGAGGGCTTAACCTCTTTTACGAGCACGATATCGCTCTCTCCAACGCTGATAACGTAGTCCTTGTTCTTATCGGGGAACATATTCTGTACCATCTGGAAAGGTACAACCTCGTTCTTGCCGTAGAACTTGATAAGCAATACGACTCTTACCACGTCGTTTGAGAAATGAAGCTCCTTGGACTTAGGATATACATCGGTGGGAAGAATATTATCAAGAATTACATTCTTAATGAATGATGCCTTATCATACTTATCATCATAAAGGCTCTTGATGCTACCGAGAGATACGGAAAGAATGGACGCAAGACGTTCTGCCTGCTTATCCTCACCCTCAACGAATACAACAAACTCAACTTTAGAATCCGAACCGATGGGACGATAAGTATATCCGCCGGACATTACGATCTCAGACGAATAAGAGAGCTCGTCGCGGATTCCTTGTCTCGTTCCTCCTATTTTGGTTAGATCGCTGCAGGATATGATCATACCGTTTTCGTCGATAACTCCTATTACACGGTCAACTGAATCTTTCATTTGATGAATAATACCCTGGAACAAACGATTGGACATGGATCAAACCTCCAAAAAATAATAATTAATAATATTTATATGCCAAGTTCATAATAGAACGAAAGACACGAAAGAACAAAAAGCGGCGCGGTTTCACATCTTAATATTCTTTTCCCAAGACCGCAAAGTGTAAGCCCTTTATTTTTTGCCAATGTAGCTTCCTCATCAGAGAAACCACCCTCAGAGCCTACGATTACCGATATTTCACGCACATCAGGTTTTAAGATATTATTTATTGGCTTTGTTCCGTCCGCTTCGTAGCAAAACAGCGACAGTTCAGACCTCGATGCTTCGGCAAGCATCTTATCAAACGACAAGATGGGTCTGACCTCCGGAACAATACCTCTTCCGCATTGCTTTGCGGCTTCAAGGGAGATGCGGTTATATCTTACAAGCTTTTTCTCAAACGATCCGCTTTCTTTTGCAATACATCTTGAACTGATGAAAGGCGTAATAGAATAAGCTCCGCACTCAACCGACTTTTGTATTACTGTTTCAAGCTTGTCCGACTTTGGAAGAGCTTGATAGATGTGTATTCGACAAGGGCTCTCTGTTTGGCATTGAGAAACCGACACAACCTCGGCAGTTACGGTGTCTGAGGTAAAAGAAGTTAATACACAATCGAATATTCTTCCGTCCGAAATGCTGATAGACATTTCGTCTCCTATGCGCATACGCAACGAACGTGATATATGAAATGCATCATCACCGGTTATTACAAAGACCTTACCGTCAAAGGCATTATTTGAAAGAAAGAACCTCTGCATCTCATGAATCTCCAAATTCAGACAGCGATTATGACAAAATAACACGTTTTAACACTCATAATCCGCCTTTTTAATTATCATACATTATATTTGACGATTTGTCAATATTTATATATTCATTTTTGTAAAAAATCATCAAAAAAATATCCATTATGCACAAATTAGAGCACTCATAATTAATCATATCAACCAAAAACACCCCTCGACTGATCGAGGGGTGTTAAATTATAGATTACTCTTCTTCGTTTGCAGTTTCCTCAGCCTCATTATCAGAGGAGCTCTCAAGGATAGTTCTCATAGAAAGGCTGATCTTATGATTTTCTTCGTCAACAGCAATGATCTCTGCCTTAACGACATCGCCTACAGCAAGAACGTCAGCAGGCTTGGAAATTTTCTTGTCGGTGATCTGGTAGATGTGAATGAGTCCGTCAACACCGTTAACTACCTCAGCAAATGCGCCGAAAGGCATAAGGCTAACGATCTTAACCTCAGCAACGTCGCCAACCTTGTAGGTATTCATAAATACGTTCCAGGGATTAGTCTCCTCGGTCTTGTATCCGAGAGAAATTCTCTTCGCTTCTGCGTCGAATTCCTTAACGAATACTGTAATAACGTCGCCAACGGAAACTACATCAGCAGGGCTCTTGATTCTGGTCCAAGAAAGCTCGGTTCTATGTACCATACCGTCAACACCGCCGAGGTCAACGAATGCGCCGTAAGAGGTGAGGGACTTAACTTCGCCGCTATACTGCTTACCAACCTCAATGTTTGCCCAGAAATCAGCTTCAGCAGCCTTTCTTTCTTCGCTCTTAACCTTGCGGATAGAAGCAACAGCTCTCTTCTTGTCTTCCTTGATCTCGATGATCTTGGCTTTCTGAACGGTTCCTACAAGAACGGAAAGATCTCCATCCTTTGCAATACCGGTCTGGGATGCAGGTACGAAGATGCGGTTGCCCTCGTAGTTAAGAAGTACGCCGCCCTTAATAGCCTCACATACAGTAGCCTCGATTACTGTGCCTTCGTTGAAAGCATCGAGTACCTTGTTGAAACGAAGCTTATTGTCTACTCTCTTCTTGGAAAGAGTTGCAACGCCGTCTCTGTCACTTACCTTGATAACCACAGCCTTGATCTCGTCGCCGGGCTTGAAAGCCTCGGTAAGAACAACTGAGGAATCATCAGTAACTTCGTCATATGCGATAATGCCGGTAACCTTGGCTCCAAGGTCGACGTGAAGCTCGCCTGCGCTGACAGAGGTGATAATACCCGTAACCGTTTCTCCTGTATTTAAAGTTTTCAGCGATTCCTCAAGCATTTCTGCAAAGTTCTCGCCCGCAGAGGTCTCCTCTGCTACTGTGTTTTTGTTCTCAAGTTCGCTCATGTGTTTTAAAACCTCCTGTATTATCCCGCCGGGTGTCGATGCACCTGCGGTTATTCCCACCTTTGAGAAGGGTGTGAACTGAATTAAATTTAGCTCCGACGGATCCTCGATGAAATAGGTATTATCAAGCACCCTTTTTGAAGTTTCATATAACTTATTTGTGTTGGAGCTGTTTTTGCCACCTATAACCAACATTATATCGGATTTTTCAGCAAGCTCGCGTGCTTCCGACTGTCGATTTTCAGTAACTCTGCATATTGTATCAAATATTTTCGCATTTGTACAGACCTTTTTGATAATTTCTTGAGATTTTTTCCATTTTTTTGTGTTTTGCGTGGTCTGTGCTACTGCTACAATACCATTTTCGCTTAAATTTATAGCTTGAATGTCGTCAGGACTTGATACGGCCTGCACATTTGAATCGGAATAGCTGACTATTCCCTTCACTTCCGGATGCTCGGGATCACCATAAACCAGCAACGGTATATCACTGTTTTCAGATACGATCTTATGTATCTTTTTTACATACGGACAAGTGAGATCACAAATATTAAAGTATGGGTTGACTCTATTATACGAAATCAGCTTTTCGCTAATGCTTTTCGTGACACCGTGAGTTCTGATAACAACAGTACACGGATCATCTTTGGTTGCAGTTTCCTTAAGCGCATCAAAATCATCTTCGCTGATGACTTTAACGCCCCTATTCTCAAGCTCTGAAACTATATGATCGTTATGTATAAGCTTTCCCACAGTATAAATCCGTCCGTTTTTATTGTCTGCAGACAGCCTGTACACCTCATTAACCGCCCTTGACACACCGAAGCAAAATCCGGCACTTTTTGCTACATTAATTTGCATTATACCGTATCTCCAAGCTCTGTGATGCGTGAGAAAATAAACTCAGCTGGCGTCTTATGATCTTCGGGCGAGGTACAAACCGCATTCAATTCATCAATAGAAATTTCTTTTCCGATGATCACTTTTGTTTTTCTGAAAAGCCTTAACTTATAGCCCTTAGCTTTAATATAAACCGGAAGTACCGCCACGTTTGCTCTTTGAGCGATCATTGCGCATCCGTATTTGATTTTAGTGGTTTTGGGGTCGATCCCCTTATACCTTGTTCCCTGCGGGAACATTGTGACCGATTGACCATCCTTGAGAAGATTAATGGTCTTTTTTATCGCCGCAACGTCGGAATTTTTTCTGTCAACAGGATATGCGCCGAGCGCCTTAACAAGAGAACCTACGAGCGGCACCTTGAGAAGCTCCTTCTTCGCCATATACTTCGGGTTATTCTTAATTGAAGCACCAAGAATAACAACGTCCAGCATAGACTGATGATTAGCACAAATAAGATAAGGAACGCCCTCGCGCTCGTTTTCGGCTCCGATTATCTCAACTCGCCAAAGCTTTCTTATAAGACCCGCTAGGAGAAATTTCATTGTAGAATAAAAACTCATGATAATTTACTGTTAATGATCGTGATTGCAGCTTCAATCGTCTGCTCTCTGTCAAGCTCGGAATTATCAAGTATAACAGCATCCTGCGCAGCAACGGCGGGAGCGACTTTGCGTGTCGAGTCATTGTGATCTCGGGTCTGCATTTCACTCTTCACGGCTTCAAGGGTAGTATCAACGCCCTTCTCAAGCAGCTCAAGATACCTTCGTTTAGCGCGTGAATCTTCATTAGCACACAAGAATATCTTAACTTGAGCATCGGGGAGAATTACAGTTCCAATATCCCTTCCGTCCATTACAACGTTATGAGTCTTAGCCATTCCTCTTTGAATTGAAAGAAGAAATTCTCTCACCTTTGGGATAGCGGAAACAGTAGATGCAGCCATTGAAATGTGGGGCATGCGGATCTTATCGCTTACGTCGTTGCCAAGCAAATATACTCTTTGAGTTCCGTCCTCGCCATAGTCGAGTGATACATCAACTCCATCAAGATTAGAAACGACCTTATCAGAATCCGAGACATCGATACCGCGCTCGTTCATATAAAGAGCAACCGCGCGATAAAGCGCACCCGTATCAACGTATATATATCCGAGCCTTTTTGCAATAGCCTTTGCAAGATAGCTTTTACCCGCACCCGCAGGACCGTCAACTGCAATATTGATCATAATTGCCTCCGTATAAGAGTATTCACGATTCTTTGCGAACAGATTAATTATATCACAGTAAGTTTATATTTTCAAGTATATAACGTAATATTTAATACTTTATTCAAATTCATCACATGATATTTCGGCTCTTGACATATAGTCAACGTTATGATATACTTTAAAAATAAACATAACAACGGAGTCATACATTATGGAAAAAATCAAGCCACGTACCTTATCCGGATTCATGGAGCTTTTGCCCGCAGAACAGAAGCTCTTTGACGAAATGGTATCAATTCTTAAGGAAACATACTCACTATACGGCTTCACCTCGCTTGATACACCATTGATCGAATCTTCTGACGTACTCTTGGCTAAGGGCGGCGGAGAAACCGAGAAACAGATATACAGATTCACAAAGGGTGACAGCGATCTTTCCCTTCGTTTCGATCTCACGGTTCCCCTGGCGCGCTACGTTGCACAGCACGCAGGCGAGCTCACCTTCCCCTTCAGACGTTATCAGATTGGTAAGGTTTATCGCGGAGAGCGTGCTCAAAGAGGAAGATTCCGCGAGTTCTATCAAGCAGATATCGACATAATCGGTGACGAGAAGCTTGATATAATGAACGAAGCTGAAATCCCTTCGATAATTTATCGCGCTTTCACAAAGCTCGGACTTAAACGCTTTAAGATCAGAATCAATAACCGCAAAGTGTTAAACGGATTCTTTGCGATTCTCGGTCTGAGTGAAATATCTGCGGATATAATGAGAACAATCGACAAGCTCGAGAAGATCGGCGGCGATAAGGTTAAGGAGCTCCTTTACGAAATCGGTGTAAACGAAGATCAGGCAAACAAAATAATATCCTTCATTTCCTGCACAGGAAACAGCGAAGCAGTTCTCAATTCGCTTGAACAGTATAAGGATGTAAACGAAATCTTCGACCTTGGCGCAACAGAGCTTGAAACGGTAATCAATAATATGAGGGGCTTTGGCGTTCCCGACGAGTTCTTCACAGTTGATCTTACAATTGCAAGAGGTCTTGACTATTACACAGGTACAGTGTACGAAACCGTAATGCTTGACCATCCCGAAATCGGTTCCGTATGCTCCGGCGGACGCTATGACAACTTGGCTGAATACTACACTGACAGAAAGCTCCCAGGCGTAGGCATTTCAATCGGTCTTACAAGACTCTTCTTTGTGCTTGGTGACCGACAGATGCTAAACCCCGAATACCCCGCTTCCCCTGCGGACGTTCTCGTAATACCAATGTCAGAGGATATGTCCTATCCGATAACGGTCGCTACAGCCCTTCGCGAAAGCGGAATACGCACACAGATCTATACCGAGAAAAAGAAATTTAAGGCAAAGATCGGCTACGCGGACAAGCTTTCCATTCCGTTTGCAATTTTCATTGGCGAAGACGAGATAAATCAAAACAAGGTTACATTAAAAAATCTTTCAAGCGGCGAACAGGTTACTGTTTCTGTTGATGAAGCATCTAATATTATTATCAGCACCGTTCGCAATGCAAGCAAAAAGACTGTCATTATTGAGTGACAGACAAAAGGCCACAATTGGCACTCCTGCGGTATAACAGGTATGCCAATTGTGGCTGTTTTTCTTATACTATTTAACCAATAAAAATAATACAAAGAATGAACCTCCCGTAAGATCAGGAGGTTCATTTTTAACTATATATTATCTCTTCTTGGAGACAACGAGTGCGGTGCCTGCAACAACGGTAAGTGCGATAACCGCAACAATGCTGTCAGCGGTTTCAGGGTTTTCTTCAGAATCTTCAACTGCGGGAGGAACATCGACTGCTTTCTTATCAAGAGTAAGAATGAGATTAACAATGTAAAGATTGTCGCCTGATGAGGTATCAGCAGGATCATTGACGAACAAGATCTGCTCACCTTCAGTAAGATCTACAGAACCTGCGAAAGTCTTTCTTGTATGATTATACTGCGTTCCCTCCTCCGTTGCGGCAGCTGCTGTTGCGCTGATTGCGGCTGTCAGGCAAAAAGTGAGGGACATCAGAATTGCAATAATTTTTTCATTGGAATTATCTCCATAAAAATCATAATATAGTTAAACAATAATCATATTCAACTATCTGCCCAAATTATATGCAAAACTGACATTTTTGTCAATAAGAGTACCTATATTGTAAATAATCTTATCATTATGTACAATTTTCAGGTGATTTTTCTTTGATTTTTTTATTTAGTCTTCTACGGATCGGATTTTTCATTACGTGATTAAAGTGTTTGGTCTTATCCTTATTCTCTTCCCTTTTTGTTTCATAAAGCTGCTCATTCAATTCATCAAAAGGATACACCGCTTTACCGACCCTGTACGTCTTATCCTGGTTTTTCCTGAATCTGAAACGAACAAGATATGTGTTTCCGCACTTACATTCCGCTTTGGAAAGCTGATTATCCGTCTTAATGACGACCCAATCCTTACATATCACGGGCTTCGAGCAATTAGGACAAGTGACGGTAGTTATATTTTTGTCATTTCTTGCGGCTATGATTGATGGAAATTTCTCGTACTTATTAGGATTAAGCTCGGTGTCGGAATACTTGTTGATTCCATCTTTCATATTGAGATGCTTACAAACCAGTGCAGTACCATAAGCATCTGAAAAAGCATCGTGAGCGTTCTCTATGCTCTCTCCAAATCTTTCAAGAGCCGAAGAAAGAGAGCATTGACGGCGCTCCTTTAATACTTGATCATCATAGATGGTTTGTACGTTATAAAAATGCGGGGTCGATTCCGGATCAAGTCCATGAAGCTTCATATTATCTTTTAACATGGGAATATCATCATATCCCCATGTGAGATATACGTATTCTTCGCCGCACCATCTTGTAAATCTCACCATTGCCGTTGAAAAATCTGCTCCATCAAGAAGATCCTTACTTTTTATATTGGTAAGCTTTGCTACCGCAAAATGCATTTTCGTATAATATTGGGGTCTGACAAGCATTTTAAAAGTGTCAACTATGTCAAAGCTATCGTTTAGCTTTACTGCGCCGAACTGAACTATTTCTCCCTTTAAATATACAGGGCTTTTTATTGCTGTTTTACTTGAAAACGGTTGATTCCATTCAAGATCTAGGACTATGTAGTTCATTTACCTGCTCCTTTTAATACTTTTGACATTATCGTTCTTCTTCATGGTGTATCCAAAATACGTACGAAGCAACGATCTGAATGCCGTCCTCCTTCATCTTTTTAAGCTCCTCGTCCCATCTTTCCTCAGTGACACGGCTCTAATGAAGTTCACCCATAACGGGAATAACGGGCTTAGCGTCTACCACCATATATTTATTTGTGACAGAAATTCTTTCATCTCCGAAATTATTAAGAATGAAGGTTGGCATTGATGAGGTTAAAGCAGAAACCTTCACCGTTAACCATCCTTTCAGAATTTCATCATAACATCTGATTTGATTTTATCATTTCGTATTTCGTTTGTCAACAAATTTGTTAAAACTCGTAATAAAACAGCTCTGTAATAAACGCAACAAGACACGAAGCAATCACATCTTTTTCAGTTGATAAAAATGGGGGTATGACCATCACCTGTGGCAAAAACACAGGTGCGCTGATACATAATATTCCGTCTGTGTATACGCAACATTTATCTGCTTTAATTTCAGCATAAACAGATCCTGACTTACACGTGGCAAGGGTACATACCAGCTCCGAAACAAGCTTATATGCTTCACATCGCTCAACGCAAGCATCAGGGTATTCATTGCTCTTTTCAAAAATTTCAGAGCGTGTTATTCGCAAAACGAGCTGTTCTATAAATTTGATCAAGCATTTATAGCTTGGATCACCGTTAAAATGATTTAAACGGTTAAGAACACTCATACACAAGCTCTTCGGATCTGATTGTGAATCAGTTACCTCTCCAATGACATAAGCAAGCATATCGTATGTTAGATCAATATTGCGTTCAATCGCATCAAAAAGATCGTAAGCGTGTCTTGGAAAAAATATAAGGACGTCTTCTTCCCTACCGTAAGTCAAGGCAAATCTGTTACCTTGAACGGTTGGCAATGAAATAACCTCGCACCTTCCGCAAGGCGTCTTGATTTTACCGTATGCTTGTCTGAACTCGGTGAATGAAGATCTATTGTTTCTGATAAACAATTCTTCTTTTACGGCAGAAGGATTGCTGTATTTAAGCGATCTGCCGCAAACGGCAATTGCAGGTACTGTAAGATTTTCAAGACTTTTTATACCCACATCACTATTTATAAGTTGACTTATCTTTGTGTTCATTTTAAACGATTACCTTAAAATCAGTAGAATTTATAATATAAACAAAAATCCGTCTTCTTTCGAAAGCGGATTTTGCTTGAGCTCGTAGGACAAAATTGCAACTTTGTTAAAAGCCGTATTTTGTGCCTCAGTTTATTAATTAATTGATTATACCACTAAATACGGTTCTTGTCAATAGGTTATAAAATCTATCCGTATAATTATTGAAACTTTGTCCTATTACTTTTTGTACCTTATGTATAAAACTTTAGGCTCAAGAGAGGAAAACCAATCTTGAACCTAAAGTTATTAAGCTACTTCTATTCTTCGTAATTCTTCTTCGGCTTGATAACCGCCTTTGAGTGTGACAACGATTTTCTGATTTTCGCAAACTTGGATACACTCGGGCGAAATAACGATATTCCCTTTTTTATCGATATAACCGTATTTCCCCTTCTTGACAAACACAGAGAGACCTCTTTGAACATATAATGTGTGTTGATCATTTTCGTATGGTTTACGTGTTCAAAATTGATTGGTATTACGAGTTCTCCATCTTTGCTTGGGCTCCGCGCTTTGCTTCATACTTCATCTTATAAGCTCTCGCTTTTTCAGACGGAAGAATAAACTCTCGCTGAAGATTGGAGTCCACCATTTCGATAACGGCTTCTTCCTTTGTCATTTCTCTGCCGATAAGTGGTATTCGATCAATACTGAGAAAAATACAAGCTTGTTTTCGTCTGTGCCCCGATATAAGTTCATAGTGTTCTTCATCGACCTTTCTTCAAGAGCATCGAATAGGTGAAGTATGAGACTGGAGGTTGCTCTATTGTCGATCCCGTTTGCCTTCTGTTTGAGTCTCTTTGCGTTGAGAGCATCAATTGCAACTCGGAGTTCAAAGGGGGTGAGTTTAAGTCTGCGAACCATCGCGTATCCGTTTTTCATCTGTAAGTCCTCGCTTTCCTTCTTTCTGTCTATATTATATCAGAAAAGCAGAGATTTCTCAAATGTGCGAAAATGTCGCGGGTTTAAGTCCATAAGGTTCGGAAAAGGTTGCAAAAAAAGAAAGGTCAAAAAAACTGCCCTAAAAAACCGAAAAAGCCTTGTAAAACAAGGCTTTTTGGCATAGGTTGCATTTTTGACCTATGAGTATGGTGCGGGAAACGGGACTTGAACCCGTACAGTGTGAACTACACGCCCCTCAAACGTGCGCGTCTGCCAGTTCCGCCACTCCCGCAGAACGTTACATATTATAACACCGAGAATTTAATTTGTCAATACCTTTTTTATATATTTTTTAAAATTCTCTTGCCTTTAATACTATGTAGTGATATAATTATGTATCATACATTTTTATTCGAGGCACATAATGTTTATTCCATATAAAAAACTGATATCAGCGTTTTTAACTGTAGTAATTATTTTCCTGCTTATACCTCACATTAATGCAGAGGATTCAGATATTCAGATCAGCTCACACGCGGAGCTTTCTGAATTTCTTAACAACTCCGATAGTGGCACTAAAGCCATTCTTTGTGATGACATCGTGGTCAATATTGAGGAAGAAACCGTTGCATATATTTACAACGTCAATAGGACTGTAACTCTGAATCTCAACGGCAAGAGCATTAAAGTTACAAACAGCTCAAATCTAAGTTCAAAATGCAATGACTCAACTCTTTTTTATATAAATACCGATTGTGTTTTTACCGTAAACGACTCTTCCGCCAAGAAGACAGGACGCATTGAGTACGTGGGTGCAATAATTCCCAATCCAACGCACAGTAATAAGAACCCCATATCAGCAGTTATGTCGGTCGATGCTTTCTTCGTTGACAGCGGTGCGTCTCTGATTCTTAACGACGTTACGGTCAGCGCAGGAAATCACGAGAATCAATGGTTACACAATGCAATATCCATTTCTGACGGCGGATTTAAGTATGACAGCGGAGTAACAACGCAGGTGATTTGCGGAAATGTAGTCACGGTAAATAATGGCGCTGAATTGATTATAAATGGAGGAAGATATACTTCACACGGAAGAAGCAGGGGCAATTCACTTCCGAACGTAAAAGGTTGGGATGAAGAAAAGCCCGCATCAGTTTGTGTGCGTGCGCTTGAAGGATCAAAGGTGCTTGTTAACGATGGTTGCTTCTACGGTAATTACGGTGCCGACGTATTCGAGCTTCACTCAAATTCCGATTCTTTAATCAAAAGCGGAAGCTTTGTAACTTCACCCGTTGTAAATGAGCGCGCCGCCGATTATGAAGGCAGACATTCATATATTTCAGGCGAGTACTGCGGAAGTATCGAGCTTCCCCTTTGGGCAGTTCCTGCGGTTTCAAGAATGTCTTTTTACAAAAACAACAACAAGCTTGACACCTCAAACATGCCTGTTATACGTGAGTCTGAAGGTCAGACCATTGTATTAAAGCCCTCATCTAATCTACCTGCATCTCTTCGCAGCGAAGGAATAATTACATCGTACTCTATCGGAAACAGTGCATATATACACGCTGATTACACACCGTATTTTGATAATGGCTCAAAAATATCTTATGAATGGTACGTACATCTTCCCGATTCAACACAAAAAACTTTATCTTTTAAGGGAGAAACACTAAACCTACAGCTTCTTTCAAATTCAGATGAAATTAATTTTGAATCGGCAACAGAATATGAATTCGGTTGTATCATAACAGAAGAATATAAGCTTACAAATTCTTACGTTCTTACTTCCTTCTCGAATACATTTAAGATAACTACCTCAAATAAAAAGGTAATTCCGAGCATTTCGCTCACACCTTCCGAAATCAATTCAAGGAATGAATACAGAAGCGGAAGTATCCCATCATTTTCAGCTTCTAAAAATGCAAATTACGACATTTCAAGCGTGAATTGGTATTCTCTTGAAAGTTCAACATACGAAAACGTTACTGAACTGTTTGAAAATTCCGATTATCAAATAGTATTTGAACTTTCGGCTAAAAACGGATATCATTTCAGTACTGATTCTCAGGTATCCTTCCTCCCGGGTGGCGAAAACATAACCGTTGTGCCCTCAAATGACGGAACGACCGCGAAGATTTACGCAGTATTGCGCACGGAATGTACTCACAAGAGCACCCGTACAATATACGACCACGTAAAGCACTGGGTCACTTGCAATGTTTGCGGTGACATTTTGCTCTCGGAGCCGCATAGATTTTCGCAATGGGCAAATATTGATGATCAGACAAACGAACAAACTCGTTCATGTCTTGTCTGCCATCACAGTGAGAGCGCTCTTCTCCCCCAAGAAAGCACCGATAACATTGAATTCATTCCCGCGGTCACGATCGATTTCGGACAGATATATTACAACGTTTCCCCTAAAGATAACGTACCAAAGCTATATGATACGCCTTTAAGTAAGCACGTCACTATTATCGATCATTCTTGGACCGACGTTAACGGTAATCCTTTTACAAGATTTGAATTTGACAAAAAATACGTTCTGACCGTTGAACTATCACTTAGCGACCCGGAAGCCTTTAATTTCACATCAGATCTGAAGGTATTGTCGTTATATAACTCAACAGTGAGCGTAACTGTATCGGAAGATGGCACAACCGCAACTGCAATATTCACAGCATATACGTTAAAAGAGGTTGTTTCAAATCTAACTCTGCCGAAGGTAGCTGTCGGAAGCAAGATAGTTTCTGTCCTTCCAAAAACGCCCCTTTCATACTTCACGCTTATTTGGGCAGAAAACGGTCGTTTGATCGGAAGCTACGACTTCATAAACGGTCAAGCTTCAAACATAACCGACCTTAATGAAGACGACGGAACAGACTTTTCCGCATATACATTCAAAAACGGAGCTATTTACACTCTTTATGTTGACTGGGACACATACACAGATTCCCTTGTTATATACGAGGGCAAAGGGAACGTCCGTCTTGACATATCAAATGCAGTTGAGTACTCATTCCTTAAAGGCTTTAAAGGAACCCTCATTGCAAAATATGATATGAGAACCAAGCAAAACTACATACCGGTCATTTCCGTTAACGGAATTACTCCTCCGGACACAAACACTACCCCTGACAAGACAGCAAATTCTACCAATGCTAATTACAAGGTAACGAGCGTTACGTGGACACTGAATGATTCGTCGTTTGATTCATTTTCTTGTCTTAATCGATACACCGTTCACGTTACGGTAAAACTGAATTCGGGATATAAATTTTCAACTGATCAGCTTTCCGCAGCCGTTAACGGACGTGAAGCAGACATAACAATTAACGGTAATCAAGCTGTAATATCATTTACATTTGCCCCTATCGCTCACCACATTTCAAAAGACAGAAATATAATCAATCCCGACTGCGCTCTCGACGGTAGCATTACCGCGATATGTTCCGCGTGCGGATACATGAATTCGTTGACAGTTAAGAAAACACCGCATGCTTTAACATATCGCTGTGATAAAAATGCCACCTGCAGTGCAACCGGACATTCCTCTCATTATTTCTGCATTGACTGTAATAGCTATTACACGGATATTGATGGTAACTGCATATCAATTGACGATATAATCACAAGCAATTCCGACCACGCCTCAATAAGCAATTGCTTCGACAACAAGCACCACTACAGCGTGTGTACGTTTTGTTATGACATTACAGATGACAAGGCTGAGCACACGTTCTCAGAAGCTATGCCACTTCCTGACGGAACAGCTTATAAAGCCTGTCCTTGCGGTTACACCTTCTATTTTACGCCCGTTTTCGATGAACAAACGGGAGAGTCCGATCTGAACCCACAAAATCCTAACAATATTCCGTTAGAAAAGCTGAAAATACTGATAATTGCAGCAATCGCTTTCCTTTTAATCGTATTTTTCCTAATATTGACTATTTCGGCATACCTGCTCATAACAAGAAGGTCATATAAAGAGCTTCTTTTACAGATATCCGAAAGCAGCGATACAACAAACGATTCCGCTGAGGAATAAAAAAAGTGCTCTTGCCAATATAATGGCAAGAGCACTTTTTTATTCAGCTGTGTTTAAGGGATTCCAATGACCCCGTTTATAATGTATTAAAAACAGAATAAACTGAAGAACATTATGAGCGATCATACATCCCCACGCAAATGCAAGACCCTTATTGAATAGCTGTGTAAATATCAAGGTGCCGACTATTCTGACACCCCACATTCCGATAATATTAAACTTAAACGGCGTGACAGTCTCTCCTACACCCTGCATTACGCCTTCAATAATTATGGATACACCGTAAAAAGGCTCGGAAAGTGCAACCATGCGGAGCACGACAGATGCAAGAGCAATGACTTTTTCATCTTTTGAAAACAACCTGAGAAGATCAGGCGCGAAGATAAACAAAAGTGAACCTGAAATTATCATCAGAACTATCTCGATTTTGATTATCATCGAGATAAATCTTTTCATTTTTTCCCCATCTTTTTCACCGTACGCATTTCCAGCAAGCGTAGCCGCGGCGGTCTGCATACCGTAACCGGGAACGTAAAAAGCTGATTCCACAGTATTGGCGAGAGTATGTGCTGCTGTTGCAATGCTTCCGATGGAATTGATCATTGATGCAAATACAACGTAACCAAGAGACGTTCCGAATCTTTGAAGCATATTGGGAACTGCAATCTTTAAGCAAGGACGCAGTATCTCCGCATCGGGACGCAAGCTTTGACCTTTTGGAGAAAGTAAAGGATGATTAAAAACAGCGATCGTTATTATGATTCCGCCAACAGCAAATGATATAGCACTAGCTATTGCAGCACCATAAATCCCCCAATCAGCTCCTATCATTTTAAATTCATAACCGAACAGCGTTATATTTCTGGTTTCAAAAATCAGCAAATAATTTAAAACAACGTTAATTATATTAACCAGGATTCCAACCTTCATTGGAGTTTTTGTGTCGCCTGCGGCGCGTAGTGCTGTACCGAATATAATACTGGCAGCTCTGAAAAGCATAGGGGTATATAATATGAAAAAATATATTGCCGCATCGGTTCTTATGTGTTTATCAACACGCATGATTGTAGGAATTACAGGACTTAATGCAAGCGGAATGACAGTGAACAGAATGCCTGATACAATAACCGCAAGTACTGTTTGTGCAGAAGCTCTTTTTACAAGCTTTTCATCCTTTGCACCGATTGCTCGCGATATCATCGCAAGAAAGCCTACGGCAAGTGCAGATACAGTTGATCCTATAAGCCAGTTAACAGTGGTCGTAGCGCCCACCGCAGACGTTTCGTCCGTACCGAGTGAGCCCACCATTGCAACGTCAACGTATTGAACCGCTGTTTGCATAAGCTGTTCAAGCATAGTTGGCAATGCAAGGGATATTATTAAATAAAACATCGCACGATCCGACGTGTGATTTTTTGATTTATACATTATATTTCCTTCCAAATTTGAGCTGTATTGATTGTATCATTGCTATATGATATTGTCAATAGTTGACATAATTTAAAAACTGTGATAAAATAATAAAAATGCTTGAAAGGGTTTTAATATGAACATTTGGCACGACTTACCTGAAGAATTTGTAACAGAGGATAACTTCACCGCAGTAATAGAAATACCAAAGGGCGGAAAAAACAAATATGAGCTCGACAAAGAAACCGGTCTTCTCCGTCTTGACAGAGTACTTTATACCTCAACTCATTATCCTGCAAATTACGGACTCATACCACGCACCTTTGCGGATGACGAAGACCCTCTCGACGTCCTCGTTATTTGCGCCGAGCCCATCAATCCGTTAACTCTTGTTCAGGTATATCCTATAGGGGTTATCAGAATGCTCGACGGCGGAAGAAACGACGATAAAATAATAGCAATTCCCTTCTCCGACCCAAACTACAATACGATAAAAGACATTAAAGAGCTACCAAATCATATTTTTGAAGAAACAGAACACTTCTTCAAGGTTTATAAGCAGCTTGAAAATAAAGAAACCGATATAAAGACCTTATACGGCAGAGACGAAGCCGTAAAAATCGTAAGAGAGGCTATTCAGCACTACAAGGACATTTTTAAAAATTAAAAATCATCCTCTGCAGCTTTTGCAGAGGATGATTTTTTATCTTGCATTCGATATGATCGACAGAAGCTCCTGATCTGTAATTCTCAAGTCATTCTGCTCGTCATCGCGTTCTTCCGGTGGTGCCGGATTATTGATGTGGTATATACAAGCCAAGTTGTAGTATTTCCACGAGTTTCTCGGCTGTCCGACAAAGAATCCTTCCGGCAGGATATTCTGATAATACGGCATATAGTATTCGAGATTACTGTAATCGTAATCCTTGGGAAGCTCTTGTGCGGTGTACTGACCGTCATCAACGTAAATATCGGTCGGGAATTCACGGTAAAGATTAAGAAGACCGATCTGAATAATATCGCTGTGAGGACAGGTAGGAACCGCTACCGCTTCACTGCGCTTATCGTAATCAACAAGTACGTGAATGTCACAATATTCAGTAGGCTCGGTACCTCGAACAAAGTAACCTATCTCTGCTCTGCTCTTTCTCGGGTCGGCTTTACAAGCATCGGTCATAAGTTTTCCCGAATCCTTACAGTATGTTGCAGTGATAACGCTTCTCGGGAGGTCAAATGTCAGTAGATCCTCTTTACCAGCCTTATCAGCCTCAACGTATTCCTTTGTAATTTCGGTCATAATATTATTCCAAAGGACTAGCGGAACAGTACTTGTTGCGTTAAACTTGTCAAGAGAACGAGGCATCGAATATCCAAACCAAATACCGCAAACGTAGTAAGGAGTGTATCCCACAAACCATCTGTCCTTATTGGACTGGGTAGTACCTGTTTTTCCTGCACAGTCAACAGTTTTCTTGAGTGAAATATAGGAAGCGGTACCTGTATCAACAACTTCTTCAAGAATCTTTGTCATAATTGCGGCATTCTCTGCGCTCATTACGATCTCACTCTTGCTTTCGTTATCAATTACTACGTCACCGTTTGAATCAAGGATCTGAAGCACTATCCTTTCCTCATTAAAGATTCCGCCGTTTGCGAAGATCTGATATGCTGCCGTCATTTCCTTTACCGTTACACCGTAGGTAAACTCTCCCATCGAAAGCGGAGCATACGCAAGGTCGGAATAAACGTAACCTGACGATGTGACCTTACGGTAAATGAGTGTCGATAAGCCAAGTTTATTTGTCAAATAATCAAAAGAATTCTGTAGACCAAGAAGATCCAGTGCTCTCCATGCGATTGTATTCTTTGATACTCTGACGCCCTCGTGTATAGTGGTACGACCGGCATATCTGTTAGGAGCATTTCTTGGGTAACCGTTAGGTCTTGAGTAAACTATCTCTCCCGTTTCGGGGTCAACGCTCTGATCACCGAAATCGATAGGAACGTCGTCAAGGACCGTTCCGTAGGTAATAACACCGTTTTCAAGAGCGGGACCATAAACAGAGATGGGCTTAATAGAGGATCCCGCAGGTCGTTTGGTCTGTGTTGCATAGTTAAGACCGAGGTTTATATTCTTCTCTCCTCGTCCGCCGACAAGAGCAAGCACGTTTCCGTTATTGGGATCGACGATTACGCACGAACAGTTTGGCTGAATGGGTGATTCGTCGTGGCGTTCCCACGAAGCGTCATTTTCAAAATAGCTTTCTACAACATTTTGGATGTTGGGATCCTGAGCGGTAACGATATTTAATCCGCTTGTAAGGAGTACCTTCTCGGCGTAGGTTTTAGAATATCCGAACTTATCCATCAAAAGCTGAACAGCTTCCTGTTGAGCGGCATCGGTGTACCAAGAATGTATTACAACACCCGAATCGGAATCCGTCTCAGGAACATTAAGCTCGAGTTCCCTGTTATACGCCTCATTATACTCATCCTGTGTGATCTTACCTTGATCGTACATCAGCTGTATTACGTAATTACGTCTTGTCGCATTGTTTTCGGGATGAATTATGGGGTCCCATTTCGACGGGTTCTGAGTAATGGCAGCAATTGCAGCAGCTTCAATAAGCGTAAGCTCGTCCACGTCCTTACTGAAGTAGGTATATGCTGCCGCACCTACACCGTAACAGCTTTGAGAAAGATAAATGTTATTCAGATACATTTCAAGTATCTCGGTTTTATCATACTTCTTTTCGAGATTAAGTGCTTGGAAAATTTCCTGCGCTTTTCTCTGTATTGTAACGTCATCGTTACCTGTTACATTCTTTATAAGCTGCTGTGTGATAGTTGAACCGCCTTGAGAACCGCCGTCAAGAAAATAGTCGAGCGTTACCTTTACGGTTCTTATCCAGTCAACACCGTCGTGGCTTTCAAAACGCTTGTCCTCAATCGCAATGAATGCCTGAGGCAGATAGTTACCCATATTCTGATAGCTTACCCACATACGGTTTTCTTCAGCGCTCAATCTTTCGGATTCGATCTCCACGATCTCTCCGGTTTTCTTATCTACATAGCTGATTCGTGTAGTTAAGCTTCGCTCCTCTGCCATTAGTGCAAAATCGTCTACGTCTGTATCAAGGTGATTCTGAACGTAAAGCAGAAATGCGCCGCCAACTATTACTCCTGTAATAACACCAATCAGACATACAGTCATAAAGATGCTCAGGATCCAGCCTATACACTTTAATATTGAAAGACCTATGATCCTTACCGCTTTGGCAAGCTCATCGCTCCAGTTGATCTTGTTTTTTGCCCTTTTCATGTTACAGCGTTTTATCCTTTCACTTATCTTAAGTCATTATAACCATAAGATTTGAACTGCATATGAATTCTTTAAAAATCAATTCAAAACAACACATTTATCACCCAATATTTCCTTAAGCTCATTTAGCACAAAGGACGATGATGAGGTGAGAATGTTCGCTAAAACATATTTCTTACTGTCTTCGTTATAAAATATTACCTGTGTTGAACCGTCAAATATTTCACAGACCGCAAGGGCTCGTTTAAACTCATTGCAATTCATACTCTTAACCTTCAAGTATAATTTTTGAGTTTTCACAGCCTCCTTGCAGGAAGTATCTTCGATTTTAACCACAGTTTTTTCTTGGGCGGCTACGTTTTGTTGATTAACAGCCGGCTTATAATTTCCGTCGTCACTTAATGCCGATGCTTTTCTTAAAATCAGCTTAAGCTCACCGTCTTTAAAGGACAGCTCTGCTTCAATGGCAATAACCTTATCGACTTCAAGAAGCAATCTGTATTCGACAACGCTCTTTGGGAAGACTATAACCTCACATTCTCCCCCCCTGTCCTCAAAGGACAGGAAATACATAAGCTCACCGTTTTTGGTGTTCTTTTTTGTCACGGAAGAAACTACACCCGCCACTTGTACGACCTGCTTTTCCTTGAAGCGCCCTCCGCTATCTGAAACATCGTCGAGAATACTGCGGATTTCGACAGCTTTGATATCGTTTATATGCTTTTCATAGCCATCGAGAACATGACCTGAAAGATACATCCCTGCGCTTTCTTTTTCAAGGCGAAGCTTTTCTGTAAGAGTAAATTCGGGAATATCGGGATATTTTATTTCAACGGTATCGGATGAAAACATATCGAGCTGACCCGAAACACTTGAATGTGCACGTCTTTGGCAGGAATCAATAATTTCGTTACACGAAGCAAGCAAACGGCTTCTGTACACGCCAAGGCTATCAAAAGCCCCTGCTTTTATAAGTGACTCGATCTGTCTTCTGTTAAGATCATTTCCCTGCATTCTTGATACGAAATCATAGAATGATGAAAAGGGTCGCACTCTTCTCTCCGCTACCACGCGCTCGATAAACTGCGCCCCGACATTCTTGATTGCGGGAAGCCCATATCTGATATTTCCGCCGCTGACCGAAAATCCTGTACCACTCTCATTGATGTCGGGCGGAAGTGTCCTGATACCCATTTTTGAGCACTCAATTATATATTCGTTCATCTTATTCTGATTTCCGAAAACCGAAGATATAAGCGAAGCGTAATACATTGGTGCATAGTGTGTTTTAAGATAAGCTGTCTGATACGAAATAAATGCGTATGCAGCAGCGTGGCTTTTTTTGAAGCCATAGTTTGCAAATTCTGTCATCTCGGAATAGAGCGATTCTGCATCGTCTCTTAAATATCCGCGCTGAACAGCACCGGAAACGAAGCTTTCCCGCTCCTTTTCAATGACACCCGGCTTTTTCTTGGCAATTGCGCGTCTGACAACATCAGCCTTACCGTAGGTATATCCCGCTACCTCTCTGAATACCTGCATTACTTGCTCTTGATAAACGATACAACCGCAGGTCTCATCAAGAATATCCTTAAGGCAATCAATCTTATATGTCAGCTTTGACATATCGACACGGTTTTTAAGGAAACGCGGTATTGAATCCATCGGGCCGGGACGGTAGAGTGCTATTGCTACCATAATATCTGTGATGCAAGACGGCTTCATTTGAATTAAAAGCTGACGCATTCCTTCGGATTCAAGCTGAAACAGACCGTCTGTTTTGCCTTGTGAGATCAGATCATATGTCTTTTCGTCGTCAAAGGGGATATCATTAATAGAAAAATTCGGTTCTTCGATCTGAATCAGCTTCGCTGTATCGTCGATAACCGTGAGATAACGAAGAGCAAGAAAATCAAATTTGAGAAGTCCAAGCTTTGCAACCGTATCCATATCAAACTGGGTTACTACGGTATCTCCGTTGACCGACAGCGGAACGTACTCGTGCACAGGCTTATCGGTAATAACGACTCCAGCAGCGTGAGTTGATGCGTTTCTCGGCATACCCTCAAGATCTGCCGCAATGCGAACGAGCTCCCTCGCCTCATCGTCTCCGTCAAGGACCGCTTTGAAGCTTTTATCCTCAATTGCATCCTTGAGAGTAACTCCACCCTTAACTTCCGGAAGGGCTCTTACGATCGCATCAACCTTTGAATACTGCATTCCAAGGGCACGTCCAACGTCACGCAACGCAGCCTTGGCAGCCATTGTACCGAAGGTAATTATCTGACAAACGTGGTCATTTCCGTATTTTCTACCAACGTAATCGATAACCTCATCGCGTCTTCTGTAGCAAAAATCAATATCAAAATCGGGCATACTGACACGCTGAGGATTTAAAAATGATTCAAAAAGCAAAGAAAATTTTACGGGATCAACTTCGGTAATCCCAAGCAAATAAGCCACCAAACTTCCCGCGCCAGAGCCTCGACCGGGACCCGTTGGGATAAGCTTGCTCTTTGCGTAATTAACAAAATCGGAAACTATGAGAAAATATGAAGAATATCCCATCGAGCTGATAACAACGTGCTCGTAATCTATTCTCAGAACATAGTCCTGATGAGTGTATTTGCCATCATAAACGATGCTTCCGTCGTTTTCTCGTCTTTCAAGCCCTTCATAAGCAAGCTTTTTGAGGTAATCGCTTGCCTTCATACCGTCCGGAGGATCAAAACGAGGAAGAAAAGTTTTTCCAAAAACAAAATCAAAATTACACTTATCAGCGATCCTTACGGTATTTTGCATTGCACCGTTATATCGTCCGAGAAGCTTTTCCATTTTCTCAGGAGACTTCATATAAAATTCGTCGGCTTCAAAGCCGAGAGGTCTGCCGTCTGCAATAAGAGAGTTTGTCTGTATGCACATCATTACAGACTGTGTAAATGCATCCTCTCTTTTCAGATAATGGACATCGTTTGTGGCAACGAGCGGTATTCCCGTATGCTCGGAAATTCCCGCAATACATTCATTTACCATTCTCTGCCCTTCGATTCCCTCATCCTGAAGCTCGAGATAAAAATTTCCTCTTCGGAATATTGAATCGAGTCGCAGAGCATAATTCTCAGCGCCTTTGAGATCACCCTGCATAATATGTCTGGGAATATATCCGCTAAGGCAAGCAGAAAGACATATAAGCCCTTCACTGTGATCTTCAAGAAGCTCAATATCTATTCTGGGCTTACGATAAAAGCCCTCTTTGTGAGCTACGGATACCATATAAGTAAGATTTTTGTATCCAATCTCATTTTTTACGAGGAGAACAAGGTGATCGGGCTCGGTTTCGCCGCTGCCGGTGTTATCAAAGCGTGAACCCTTTGCGCAGTAGACCTCACAACCGATTATCGGCTTAATGCCCTCTTCTTTACACGCATTATAAAATGCGACAGAGCCGTACATTACGCCGTGATCGGTCAATGCGACCGCCTTCATACCGAGTTCCTTAGCCCTTTTGGGTATCTCGGAGATTCGGCACGCACCGTCGAGAAGGCTATATTCACTGTGCAAATGCAAATGGACAAAATCCGTCACCTTATTCACCTCCTTACATCCGATATTTGTGCAGTTATTAATCGATGGTCTTGAGGTACTCTATGCAACGAGTTACCTCGGAAATTCCGTCGGGATAAAGAGTTTCGCTTTCAACGACAATAGGAAGACCCATCTCATAAGCAAGGTCTCTTACTGCTTTTACAGGTGCCTCACCCTCGCCGAGTGCTTTTCCGCGTCCTCCCATTAAGCCGTCCTTAAGATGTATAGCACAAATACGGTCTTCAAGGCGCTTCATCACCTGCAGAGGATCGCAACCTGCATTAAACGCCCAGTAAGTATCGATCTCAAACGCTATATTTGTTCTTCTCTCAAGTTCAGAATGAATTGTGGATCCCCAGGGCATTACCTCAAACTCTTTGGAATGGTTATGGTATCCGAGCGTGATACCTTCCTTTTCAAGAATCGGCATTGCATTGTTTACCACATCGCAGAAGTAACTAATTTTTTCAAGTGTAGAAAGATCTGCACCCGGGATTATAATGTTTTTATTGCCGATCGTCTTATGGTACTCAATCGTTTTATCAATTACATCGGGAAGAACCTCCTGCCAACCTGTATGTGTACCGGAGCACTTAAGCCCGTTTTCGTCGAGAGTCTTTTTTACATCCTCTGCCGAATTGCCAAAAAATCCCGCAAATTCTACATATTCATAACCAATCTCGGCAACCTTCTTTAAAGCGGCCAAAAGGTCGTCTTTAGTGATGTCCCTCACGCTGTAAATTTGCAGTCCGTATGAATGTTTCATAATCTTTCTCCTTAATTTCAATTTTAATTTTATTTAAGCTTCTCTGAAAAGTCAAGAAGCCTTTTTAAACGATGATTAACTCCCGATTTTGTAATCGGAGGAGTGTGCATTGATGCCAGCTCATTAAGCGTTGCACTCGGGAAAGCGGCGCGAAGATCGAGCGTCTGACGCAGCTCGTCGGGGAGCTCGTCCGACTTTCCGCTTTCAATTATAATCTCGATCGCTTTCATCTGAGCATCTGATGCGGCTACTGTTTTTCCTATATTTGCCATTTCGCAGTTTGCCCTGCGGTTTGCGTTATTTCTTAAGTCCTTATAAATTTTTATGTCGAGCATTTTGAAGGTCGCTCTGTTCGCTCCGAGATGACCGAGCAGATCAACAACGCTCTCACTGTCCTTATAATAAAGACCGAAATATCCTCCGCGTCTTTCGGTTATCTTAGGCGGTGCACCGATTGACGCAAGAAGTTCTGCTAAAAACGTTATTCTGTGCTCTGAGCGTATCAAGAATTCCATGTGGTATGAATTTTCGGGATACGTGACAGTTCCGCACGTGAGGAAAGCACCCTTCAAAAAGGAATGGATACATTCGTCACACATAAACTGTGACTCATCAAAAGACATAATTGAGCTGATCCCTAACCCTGCCTTTAGCGTATTGATCCTAGCTTCGCCGTTAATTACGGTTAAGGATATATCACTGTCCTTTTTCCATCCTGTAAACTCTTTAACAAGCTTTGCATAAAGCATCGCAACAAACGGGTTTTCACTTTGTAGCTCAAGAATCTCTTCGTTATCCGGACAAATGCCGAATATCATTCCGCACAGAAGCGATGCTCTGCAACATTTCTGTTTAAAACGCTCCGCGCATATCTCGTTTTTTACCTCTTGGGAAAAAGACTCATACATTAAGTCTTCACCTCCGACGGATTGGTAATAAACTTTATCTCACATTCGAGATCCACACCAAACTTCTCTTTAACGACAGTCTGAATGTGTTTTACTAGCGCTTTAACGTCATTTGACGTGGCATCTTCGGCATTGATTATAAATCCCGCGTGCTTTTTAGACACCTGTGCTCCGCCGATTTTAAACCCTTTAAGCCCTGAGTCCTCAATAAGCTTACCGGCAAAATAGCCCTCGGGACGCTTGAATACACTTCCCGCTGACGGGTAATTCAGAGGCTGCTTATCTTTCCTCCTCTGAATGTAATCCTGCATCAAAGAAAGCACTTGATCCTTTTCCGAATTCTCAAGCCTTAATGTTGCGGAAAGTATTATCTTATTCCTGTCCTGAAAAATACTTTTTCTGTAACCGAAGCAACATTCATCGTTTTGAATCGTAAAAAATTCATCACCTTCAGCATCGTAAAAGCTTACGGTTTTGATAACGTTCTTAAATTCTCCGCCGTATGCACCCGCATTCATAAACACAGCGCCGCCTACAGACCCGGGAATACCGTATGCAAATTCTAAACCTGAAAGTCCGTTATCAGCCACGGTATTACAAAGCTTCGATATCGAAACTCCGCAATCGACCGTAACCGTACTGCCATCAATCTTTATTTTGTTTAATGAGCTTGTAAATATAACCGCACCCTCAAATCCTGTATCGTCAAATACAAGATTACTAATATTGCCGCCAACAATAAACGGCACACTTAAGCTACGGCACAGCGCACAAAGCGAAGCCAACTCATCTTTAGAGTTAGGATATATACCAAAGGATGCTGGTCCACCGATCTTAAAAGTAGAAACCGACTTGAGTGACAGATCGTATTTAAAATCCAGCCTGTCATCTTCCTTTGCTTCGATTAAATATCGCTCAAGCATTTCATAGTTATTGAGCATTTACTATGCTCCTTTCACTTTTTCTTAACACTAACGATTTTATGCAATCGTTAAGCGAAAAGTTCAATATCAGCCATTAATTACGAAGCGGTGGAATACCTTTTTACCCTTTTTAACGATAAGTCCGTCACCGAATGCCTCAGAGGAAACTGCGGCATTAAATGCTACGACCTTTTCATCGTTTACAAGTATTCCGCCCTGCTGAATAAGACGCTTTGCTTCGCCCTTGGAGGGTGCAAGACCGCCAAGAACAAGAAGGTCGGAAACGAGGATGGAGCCGTCGGTGAAATTCTCACTTGTGAGCTCGGTTGTAGGCATATCTGCAGAAACTCCGCCGTTTGCAAAGACTGCACGTGCAGCTTCAAGTGCCTTGTTTGCCTCATCGTCACCATGAACGAGCTTTGTAAGCTCATATGCAAGAATTTCCTTAGCCTTATTGAGTTGAGATCCTTCCCAGCTATCCATCTCATTTATTTGCTCAAGAGGAAGGAATGTAAGCATTCTTATGCACTTAAGAACATCCGCATCATCAATATTTCTCCAATACTGGAAGAAATCGTATGGAGCGGTCTTATTGGGATCGAGCCAAACTGCGCCCGATGCGGTCTTACCCATTTTCTTGCCCTCGGAATTGAGGAGGAGGGTGATGGTCATAGCGTGAGCGTCCTTGCCAAGTTTTCTTCTGATAAGCTCGGTACCGCCAAGCATATTGGACCACTGGTCGTTACCGCCAAACTGCATATTACAGCCGTACTTTTCGAAGAGGTAGTAAAAGTCGTAGGACTGCATTATCATGTAGTTGAATTCAAGGAAGGAAAGACCCTTCTCCATTCTCTGCTTATAGCATTCCGCTCTGAGCATATTATTAACAGAGAAGCAAGCGCCTACCTCACGAAGAACTTCAACATAATTGAGATCAAGAAGCCAATCAGCATTATTTACCATCATAGCCTTGCCTTCACCAAATTCGATAAATCTTTCCATCTGCTTTTTGAAACAATCACAGTTATGCTGTATTGTTTCTCTTGTCATCATAGAACGCATATCCGTTCTACCAGACGGGTCACCAATCATTGCGGTACCACCACCAATAAGTGCGATCGGGCGGTTTCCAGCAGACTGAAGTCTCTTCATTAAGCAAAGTGCCATAAAGTGACCTACGTGTAAAGAATCAGCAGTAGGATCAAAGCCTATATAAAACGTAGCTTTTCCCTCGTTTATCATTTTTTTAATTTCATCTTCATTAGTTACCTGCGCAATAAGTCCTCTTGCAACAAGCTCGTCGTATAATGTCATTTTTTATCCATACCTTTCGTTTTTTATATATTCTTTATTCCCTGCCTGCTTCATCAAGCATCTCAGATGCAGACTGTATCAGCTTATCGGTTATATTTACACCGCCCATTATACGAGCGATCTCTTTGATTCTTTCTTCTCTTTCCAGAAGCGTTACTGTTGTCTGTACTCGTCCATCATTTTCTTTCTTTGAGATAAGATACTGATGATGAGCTTCGCATGCAATCTGAGCAGAATGTGTAACACAGATTACCTGATTGCTTACTGACAGTTTTCTAAGACGCATTCCTATTTTCTGAGAGGTTTTTCCTGACACTCCTGTATCTATTTCATCGAAAATTAACGTCTGACCTTCATATCCATAGGAATTTATGTTTTTTAATGCCAGCATGATCCTGGAAAGTTCTCCACCCGATGCAATCTTAATCAACGGTTTCAGGGGCTCTCCGGGGTTTGCTGATATCAAGAATTCAACGTTATCTGCTCCGTTAGAAGTAAGTAACAGTTTCCCGTCAGCATCAACAGATCGCTTAAAATCGACCTTGAATCTTACCTTTGGCATTTCCAGAAATTCAAGTTCATTTATAACACTCTCTTCAAGCGTAACTGAAGCTTTCTTTCTTCTTTCTGTCAACTCTGCCGCTAAAGCTGTGGCTTTCTTTTTATGTGTTGACATCTCAATTCGCAGATCCTCGATAAGTGTGTCCGAGCTTTCAATGTCAGACAATTCCCTAGCAGCACTGTCTCTGTATTCAAGGATTTCTTTTATATCAGAGCCATACTTTTTTCTTAGCTTAGAAATGAGATCAAGACGATCCTCAATTCGATCCAATTCAGCATCAGGATCATCATAGTCACTTTCCGCAATGTCTGAGGCTGAAATTCCTATCTCCTCGAGCTCATACATCATATTTGTAAGCTTTTCAACATACTCGTCTGCATTGGGCACATATTCAGCAATGCTTTGCAGGGCAGATACAGAACGCTTAACAAGCTCATACGCCGAAAGTGATTTTTCTGATCTGTAAAGAGCTTTTTCAACAAGTCTTGCTTGTTTTAGAATCTTTTCCGAGTTTTTAACCTTATCCTTTGCATTCTCAAGCTCTTCTTCCTCGCCAATGACGAGTTTAGCAGCATCGATATCTGCAATCTGATGACGAAGCAACTCGACAGTTCTCTCTTTTTCTCTTTCATCACGTCTTAAAGATACAATTCTTTTCTTACAGCTCTCGTATGAAGAAAATGCCTCCTTGTAATCTTCAAGCAGATCTCCGTTATCAGCGTAATTATCAAGATATTCGAGATGTGAAGCACTAGACATCAGGGTCTTGTTATCATTTTGACCGTGTATATTGATAAGATAAGGCATCAATTCCTTCTGAAGAGACACGGGTACTGTTCTGCCGTTAATTTTTGTAACAGCCTTTCCTCCGTCGTCAATGCTTCTTGTAACGAGAAGGCAACCATCCTCGTCCGGAGATATATCAAATCCTTCGGGGAGTCTGTCAAGACAAGGCTTTATATCTGTAAAAAGCGCAGATACGGTTGCCTTGGTTTCTCCGTTTCTTATAAGATTCTTAGTCGGTCTCGCACCTAGAAGGAGCTCAATACTGTCAATAAGTATTGACTTGCCCGCCCCGGTCTCACCGGTCAGTACGTGAAATCCTTTATCAAGATCTATGTCAGCCTGCTTTATCACCGCAATGTTTTCAATATGGAGTGATGATAGCATCGTTTTTTCTCCTGTTTATCAGTTTCCTCTTGTAACTTGTTTCAGCTTTTCAGAAAACTCTATAGCTGCAGTATTGTCGCGCATAAGAACAAAAATTGTGTCGTCTCCCGCTATAGTTCCCACTATTTCACTCCAGCCCATACCGTCAATTGCAGCGGCTGCAGCCTGTGCCATTCCGGCGTAGGTACGAAGCACAACAAAATTATTTGCAAAATCTACTTTTATAATGGTCTCTCTTATAATATTTCTGTATTTTGCAGAAATGTGAATGTCGTCTCTTGGAGACAATGCATATTTATATCTGTGGTCAGGAGTAGATATCTTAACGAGCTTAAGGTCTCTGATATCACGGGAAACCGTTGCCTGTGTAACATCAAAGCCTGCTTCCTTAAGCTTGCTGATAAGCTCGTCCTGAGTATCTATGTCGTAGTCTGTGATTATCTCTATTATCTTATTGTGTCTGCGGTACTTCATTGTTAAAATTCCTTTCTTCGTCATCTATATATCGGACATTTTTTCTCTGAAAACGTCATAGAAGTTTTTGATCCTATCCTTCTTACCTCTGACAAAATCAGCAGTAAGAGGAGATTTGTTGATCTTTATGGAATCCCCTGTGGTCAATACTGTCGATTCAACACCGTCTACCGTTAAATGAGCCGTTGAATCCAAAGTTGAAAGATAACGGATCTCAATATCGGAATCCTCAGGCACGATTATCGGCCTTGCGGTGAGCGAATGTGGGCAAATAGGTGTTAAACAGATTCCCTTAAGTCCGGGAGCCAATACGGGACCGCCCGCAGACAGTGAATAGGCGGTAGACCCCGTTGGCGTTGAAACAATGAATCCATCTGAGCGATATCGTCCTATTGAGCTCCCGTCACAGAACACCTCTGTTTCAAGAATGTGCGAAAGACTTCCGTGGGAAAGAACTATGTCGTTTATTGCAGAAAAGCTCTCGTTTTGAACGATTCCGTTTTTTATGGCACAGCTCTCAAGCATCATTCTTTTTTCAACGTGATAGTTACCATTTACGATATCTTTAAGCCCGATTTCATCATCGGGTGCAAGCTCGGCAAGATATCCAACCCTTCCTAGATCAATTCCGAGTACGGGTATCCCCTCTTTAGCCCCTCTTCGTGCGGCTCTCATTATCGAACCGTCTCCGCCAAGAACTATAAGCATATCAACATCATTGCATGTTTCGTGCTTCACGTATTCCGACTGCAATAATACGTCATCACGGACAAAGATATCTACGCCGCATCTATTGAGAATATCCACGATCTTATAGGTGCGGGCAAAACCCGGATCCTTTTTTATGTTTGGACAGAGTTCTACTTTCATAAGCGAACCTCCAATCGATTATTAATTGAGTACGAACAAAGCAATATATTCTATATTTCCGTCTCCGCCTTTAATTGGCGAAACACATAAATTTTCATTTTTAAATCCAAAAGATAGTGCGGACGATAAAACGTTACTAACTGCCTGCTCACGCAAACGGTCATTTTTCACGATTCCGCCCTTGCCTATTCCCTCTCTGCCAACCTCAAATTGAGGTTTGATCAAGGATATAAGAACCCCGCCGTCCTTAAGCACGTTGGTTATAACGGGATAGAGCTTGATTTGAGAAATAAACGACACGTCCATAACGCACAGATCCATTTTTTCGGGAAAATCTTTCTCGCTTATGTATTTTGCGTTTGTATTTTCCAGAGAGATAACTCTATTATCCGATCTGAGTGATTTATGCAGCTGTGAGGTACCGCTGTCCACGGCATAAACACGCTTTGCTCCGTGTTTAAGAAGACAATCTGTAAAACCGCCCGTCGAAGCGCCGATGTCGATACATACCATATCCTTCGGGTCAAATTTAAAACTGTCAAGCGCTCCCTTGAGCTTTAGCCCTCCACGGCTGACGTATGGGCAAACGCCCTCATTATCGATCGAAACAGAATCGGTGTCCTCTATCTGCATTGATGGCTTATCTGCAGGCTTGCCGTTAACTGAAACCTTACCGCCTTTTATCAGATCCTGAGCCTTGCTTCTGCTTTCACACAAGCCATTCTCGGCAAGATAAACGTCAAGCCTTTTCATACGGTTCTTGACGACAGATAACGCGCAAACTCTATAAGAATTTCAGAATCCTTATAGGACGAAATTGCATTTATCGCGCCATCTGTCAGCTCGTTTATCTTTTTCTTTGCATCATCGGGTGACATGAACGTTAAGAACGTTGTCTTGTTATCCTCGCTTCCCATATCGAGAAGGTCGTCTTCGATTTGGAATGCAAGACCTATATTTTCCGAATATGTCTTGATCGCGGCATATTCTGCGGTATCCTCGCCGTAATCAGCCGCAATACAACCGAGCAGGCAAGCGGTTCTTATAAGGCATCCCGTTTTTAAACGGTTCATTAAGAGATGCTCGTCCCGATCAAGCGGTCTTTTCTCTCCCTCAAGATCAAGCATCTGACCGCCGATCATACCGTCAAACCCGGCATTGTCTGCAAGAAGCTTAACTGCGTTAACCGCTGTGTAATTAAAAACGTGGGGATTACTTGCCGCCACCTTAAATGCATACGTAAGAAGTGCATCTCCCGAAAGAAGCGCTGTAGTTTCGCCAAAAACAACGTGGTTAGTTGGCTTTCCTCTTCTTTCAACGTCATTATCCATACAAGGAAGATCGTCGTGTATTAAAGAATAGGTGTGTACCATCTCAATTGCACATGCAAACGGCAGAGCCGCTTCGACACTACCGCCCAGCATTCTGCACACCTCAAGAGTCAGGAAAGGTCTTACACGTTTTCCTCCCGCATAAGCGCTGTATCGCATCGAATCAAGGAGCTCGTTATAAGGCCTGTCACCAACCTCGAGATATTTCTTCATCGTCTCCTCAATAAGAAGACCGTTATCAGTTAACGCTTGTGAAAGGCTTTTCATCATATTCGCCATCTCCGTTTTTAGTAAGCAAAGCTATTCTTTGCTCTGCATCGTCAAGCTTTGCCGTACAGAGCTTAACTAGCTTTATTCCCTCCTCAAACATATCAAGGGATTTATCAAGCTCTGCTGTGCCGTTTTCAAGTTCCTTTACAATCTCCTCGAGGCGCGATAACGCTTCCTCGAAGCTCAGCTTCTTTTTTTCTGCCATAATCTACTCCTTATCCGGTACTACGCTCGTAACTGTAGCACCTACCTTGCCGTCACTTAAGCGAAATGTTACGTTTTCACCGACATTTATCTCGCTTGCGGTTTTTAAGAGCTTGCCGTCATCTCCGTACACCGCGGAATATCCTTTTGAGATAACTTTAAGGGGCGATACGGCTTCAAGCAAGGCGGAATTTTTACCGATCATTTGCTTAAATATCTCAATACGTTTTAAAACCGAAACCTCAAGGGAATCCGTTAAGTTAATAACCTCTATTCTCTTATCGTCCAGGTATGCTCCGGGGGTTGTGAGCACACGCCTGCCCGAGATAAGCCTCAGCTTTTCTTTTTCATTTTTGATCCTGCCTTCAAGGACCGCCGACATTCTCGACGTTACGTTTGAAAACTTCTTCTTAAGCTCGTTTCCGTCGGGAACAGCAAGCTCTGCCGCCGCAGAGGGTGTTGGAGCGCGTCTGTCAGAAACGAAATCACATATCGTAAAATCGGTTTCGTGTCCAACGGCAGAGATAACGGGAATTTTACACTTAAAAATCCTTCTTGCAAGCTCCTCGCTGTTAAAAGCCCAAAGATCCTCAATAGATCCTCCGCCCCTGCCTATTATAATTACATCGACAGATGACGTTCGATCAAAATAATCGATGCCTTCAATCAAATCCTTCTCTGCCCCCTCACCTTGAACAAGCGAAGGAAAAAGTATGAGCTTTGCAAACGGGAAACGTCTTCCGCATACGTTGATGATATCTCGGACTGCCGCTCCTGTTGGTGATGTAATGATTCCGACTCTCATCGGTATCTTGGGAAGTGGCTTCTTGATCTCGGGACGGAATAGTCCCTCGGCTTCAAGCTTCTTTTTCAGCTGTTCATAAGCAATTGTAAGAGCGCCGATTCCATCAGGCTCAAGCTCGGTAGCATACAGCTGATAATTTCCGTCGCGAATGTAAACTGACACTCTTCCGTGAAGAATGACCTTCATGCCGTTTTCAAGACGGAAACGCAGCTTTTGAGTTGCGGAGCGGAACATGACAGCCGAAACCCTTGCACTTTCATTTTTAAGTGAGAAATAATAGTGCCCGGAGCTATGACAGGTGAGATTTGATATCTCTCCGCGCACCCATACGTTTGAAAGCACGGGATTCCCGTCGACAATAAGCTTAACGTAATCGTTTAGCTCAGTGACGCTTAGCACCTTAACATCAGAGGGCATACTCAAATGCTCCTTCACAAACAAGTTCTGTGAGTCTGGCGATCCCCGCTGCATTATCGGTGGAATATTCAGGCTCGGCAAACAATCCTCCAAAGCGTTTAGTCAGCTTTGATTTCAGATAGGTATTACTCATAACCCCACCTGCATATATTATCGGGAGGTCACCGTATAATGTAATTGCGTTTTCGGTAAGCCTTTCGATCACGGCGCATATATGCTTAAGCACATACGCCGCAATATATGAAGCCTCTGCACCGCTTTTTATCAGCTCATCGGCTTTATTTTCGATACCGGACAGATTAAATGACAATCCGTCGACGCAGATCTTTCCCGCCTTAAGTGAATCGGGATCTTGGGCAATTGCTTCAAGTTGCTTTCCGCACGGGAAGCTTAATCCAAGCTTAACGCCGATGCGATCAATCGCTTTTCCTGCGCTTATATCCTTGGTGCCTCCGAGCAACGTTATCTCACCGTGATCAAAGAGAGTAAGCTCTGTTGTTCCGCCCGAAACGTGAAAAGCGAGAAATTTGCTGTTATGCAAGTCTTCCCTTCCGCAGCTGTATAGAGCCGCTGCAATGTGACCACGCTGATGAGAGAATTTATGAAGGGTGATTCCGCTAATGCTTGATATTGCTTTCGCAACAGCTACGCCTGACAAGAAGCATGGCATATACGATCCTTCAACATCTCGCGGGGTACATGAGACACCGACGGCACTGACAGATGCAAATCCTATCTCATCAAATACAAGAGGAATATTAACAGCATGCTGAAACACAGCATCGCTCTGTCTTAAGCCTCTCTGACCTTCTGACACATTAAGCATCCGCTTTGCTGTTCTGACAATGATTCCATCCTCTGATAAAGCTGCAGATGTCGTATAATTGCTCGTGTCGATTCCTAAGAATAAAGACATATTATGCCTTAAGTCCGAGATCTTCTGCTATACCGTTAAGCACTCCGTTTATAAAAGCAGGAGCCTTTTCATCATCGTATTTTTTACAGATCTCAAGAGCTTCATTTATTGATACGTTGAATGGAATATCACTACAATATTTCATCTCATACACGGCAATTCTCATCACGGAAAGCGAAACCTTTGTCATTCTCTTTGTCTTCCAACCGATAGCTCTCGCACTTATAAGCTCGTCTATATCGGAAAGATGATCACAAACTCCGAAATAGGTATCCTGAAGATATTTGTCGCTTTCAAGTTCTCTCATTTCTTCAGCAAGTCTGTATGCATCCTCTGCGTTTTCGTCTTTTTTGAATTCCTTTTCAAAAAGGAGCTCCATAACCGCCTCACGAGCTTTTCTTCTTTCCATAGTCTCATCCGTTTCCCCGATTATTGATCGGCAATAAATGTCAGTGTATGTATATACTGTATATACAGTTATATTTCTGCAATTATACATTATATAACTTTGCACTCGATTTGTCAACATTTAAGACCATAAATCACATAACATTTTTATATTTACAACTAATATATAATAAATATATAATAACTCAAATATATCAGCAATAAAAAAGTCGGCGATAAAAATAAAAAAAATAATGCATATTTAAGGAGATACTTATGTTGAAGCGAAAAATCAGGAGCTTAATACTGTACCTCACAATTTTTGCTTTAGGAGCAAACGCAATACTATTATACAAGCGCCACAAGCTATATGAATTAACATCCTCGCCTTACATAAAATGGGTGGATTTCAATATTACTTCAAATGCTCTCGACGATGCTCTTAAGGCAGAGCTTCAGTTTCGCACTACAGATAAAGAAATCACTATGATACAGTTACTTTCGGTACTTGGAGCCAAATACGGCGGCGATTTTTCACTCTATAAACGGGCTGATATTGATTCAATAATTGAACGTTTAAACAACGGAGATACCATAAATGATATTGGTTCAAAATATAATCATTTTACCTATTTTCTTGAAGCCTACACAGCAGTCCTCAACGGCTTTGTAGGAGAATATTACATAAATGGTAAAAAGGAATTCGGACTGCGTGCATTTTCTCCGATCGCAAGCGGATTTTATTTTTCACACAGCGATGATTTCGGTGTCGGCAGAACCTACGGATACAAAAGAAAGCATTTGGGACACGACTTAATGGGATCTGTTGGCACGCCCATAATTGCGGTTGAAAGCGGGTATGTAGAGGCGATCGGTTGGAATCAATATGGTGGCTGGAGGATCGGAATCAGAAGCTTTGACAACAAAAGATACTACTATTACGCACACCTTCGACGAGATCATCCATATGCTTCGGATTTCCAAATCGGAGATACCGTTGTCGCGGGAGATGTGATAGGTTATATGGGTATGACAGGATATTCGTCAAAAGAAAACGTAAACAATATTAATATCCCTCATCTTCATTTTGGCATACAGTTGATTTTCGACCCGTCACAAAAGGACGGATATAATCAGATCTGGATCGACTGCTATGAAATCGTCAAATTTCTGAACAAAAACAAAATGAGCGTGATGAAAACGCCGGACGGAAAAGAATATATTAAGAGCAAAGATTTTCAAATTTACGATATTCCCGACTAAAAATCGATCAAATTAACAAATTCTCCTTGAATTTTATATTATTTGTGATATAATTATAAAAAATTCAATTGGAGGCACATTTTGGAATCTATTAAGAAATTTATTAACGAAGTCCTTGCAAAAGCTGCAATAATATATCTGCTTATCACAATTATTATCGCAGGATTTTCTGAAATCGGAAACCTTAGCGGAATAATAGGGTTTGGCGCTCTTTTAATGATATTCATTTTTTCACTTTTGGTTGCTTGGGGTCTGAAGTTATTTAATATCAAGTCACTTTCATATCAGCTTGCACTTCTTCTTCACTATGGAATAACGGTCGTCTCCGGATATATCACCTTCACGGTGGTAGGTAGAATAGGTCACGAGCTCGGAATGGTGATCATTATTTCATTTGCTTATGCGATAATTGCACTTATATCTTCAATAATACGTCATTTCCTCAAAAGTAACGAGAGCGAGCCCATATCCAACAAAGAAAAATCCAAGAAAAAACAAGTATATAAAAAACAGTTCAAATAATAAATTACACCCCGACATAAATCGGGGTGTTTTTATGTACTGTTAAAATTCTTGCTTCAAGCTTCTGTTAAAGAGCTCTTGAAGTGTTTGCTTATGATCGGCATTCTCGTACAGCATCTTATATACAACCGAGCAAATAGGAAGCTACACGCCATATTTTACCGAAAGGAACATCATTGCTTTTGCCGTATAGTATCCCTTCAGCCAATTGACCGAATTTTTCGCCTTTAACAAACATTTCACCATAACGTCTGTTATGAGAATACTGCGAGAAGACGGTTGCCTCGTAGTCGCCGAGGTGGCAAAGTCCGTATGCAGAAAGCGGATTGCCGCCCATTGCCTCAATAAGCCGCGATATCTCTCTGGTTCCTCTGGACATAAGTGCGCCCTTAAGTGAAGAAAGACCCACGCCATCGAGCATACCTGCAGCTATGCCTATAACGTTCTTTGAAGCAGCTCCCATCTCGTTTCCAATCAAGTCAGCTCCGTAATAGAAGCGAATAACCGAACTTGAAAATTCATTAACAAGCAGCTGTTTAGCTTCCTCGCTTTTACTGTCGATAACCATACAGTTTGGAATTCCATTTGCAAATTCCTGAACGTGTCCGGGGCCTATCCAAACAGAAACGGTATTTGTAGGATTAATATATTCCGACGCGATCTCAGATAAACGACATCCCGTACCGATCTCTATTCCCTTCATGCAAAGCACAAAGTTTTTGTTTTTGGGAGAAAGCTCCTTTATCTGAAGCATCAGAGCCCGCAAGCCCTGGGAACCTATCGAAATGATAAATGTTTCAGCGTCGTTTACACAGATGATGTCGGTCGTTAATTTGATGCTTTCGGGTTATGTTATAAGTCCATTTGTCCTTGTATCTCTCAGCTGTATAAATGATTCAGCATCGGCGAGACCGTAAACAGTTACGTTATGTCCGATTTTATCAAGCTACCAAGCGATGAAGGAATCCCATCGTCCGCATCCTATAACTGTGATTTTCAATGCTTAATCATTTCTGAAGTTAATATAGTATCTGTTGTCGGATTCTTTAACTACGCTGCCCATACGCTTCATTACAATACCCGAATAATAAGCCTCGAGAATGTACTCATAGTCATATCCCACGTTTCCAAGCTCATATATTCCGTACTGACTCATACCAACACCGTGTCCCCATCCTCTGCTTATAAATGTAAAGCTATTGGAGGCAAATTCGGTTTCAAGAGTTTCTTTTTCAAGTATTACTCCGATGTTTTTGATATCGGGAATATCTTCACCGTTTATACCGCTTATAGTGGGATAATACTGGGAATCAAGGTTCTGAGACATATTAAGATCCTTGATACCGGTAGCTGTAATTACTTTTTCAGTCGTGCTGTCCTTAAACTGCATAATACCGTTCTTTGTAATTACGTTAAAGATGCATCTTCCCGTCACGTTGAATCTGAAGGGATTTCCGAGAACGTCAACACCGACAGATTTTTCGTTGTTTACTCCGCCAAATCCGAGCATTGTATAATTAGTTCTAGATACTGATGTTCCCGATTTTGTAACAACAAAATTAGCACTGTCAACGTAAGGAGACAATAACTTCTTGATCTTATCGGCTCTGTCTACCGTTACAACGTTTCCTTTTGCATCATAGAACTTGATCTGTGTGACGTATGTGGTGTTATTACCCGTTGAAGTAATTGACACCTTAGTAACGTCACCTGTAAGCCCTGTATAGCCTTGTGATTTAAGTCTTTGATAAAGCGCTGTCGCGGTAACAGTAGTAATCTTCTGTCCTCTGCTGTAGGTAGTATATTTCTCCCAAGGGGTAGCAACAGCTTTAAGATATGGATAGGTGTCAATACTGCTTCCCCAGACGTCTGTACAGTTCGCAGTACATCCACCCGTGCTCGATGAATAATATGTGCCACACACGTAGCCGATATATACCTTCTTATAGTCACCGGAAACATTTGCACTGTTCCAAACACCGCCGGGTAGTGCCAAGATGCCTCTTGTTGCCTCTGCGGCGCGCCATACACGGTCTATAGTTGGTCCATAGCCATTGAAAACCTGACAGCAAGAAGTGTTGCAAACGTCGGCGTTATAGCTTCCGCCGTGGCCATAAAGAGTCCTTACCGCAAAGCTTCTTGCTGCGATAACGAACGCTTTGATAGTCTCAACAGGCCACCACGTGGGAATTTCCGCAGATGCCACACCTGCAACGTAGTTTTCGAGCTTAACAAGATTTACAACCCTTATTCCGTAATAGCCCGTGGGACAGTATCCCGCGCACTCAAAATAACCGTCGTAATATCTGATCTTTGTTCCGTGGAGTGCCGTCATATAACATGTACTGCCGTTCTTCTCCGACGGTCCAATTGCAAAAAGACGCGTACCGTCTTTTTTATTGTAGGTCCATACAATATTATGAGTCGAAGGATCGATCAATACCATCCCGAAGGGATCGGGGGTATGGATCACAGCATTTTCAACTGCAGATTTAATATTGTCCTCCAAAACGACCTCGGGGGGAATGATTATAGGCTCCGGAGGCGTAGTTTCCTCCTCTGTAGTTTCCTCCTCTGTTGTTTCGCTTTCCGAAGTTTCAGTTTCGGATGTTTCAGATTCGGTTGTATCCGGTTCTGTAGTGTCACTTTCGGTAGTGTCACTGTCTGTCGAATCAGGCTCTGTCGAATCAGGCTCTGTCGTATCTGTATCGGAAGAATCGGTGTCTGTGGATTCGCTTGTATCTTCCTCGGTCGTAATATCGTCAGTATTCGTAGTATCCCTGTCTGTTTTTTCATGCTTACCAGCGAAAACATCGGATACTTCAGCACTTATCGTAAGCGTATCCTGAGGAATATCGGAAGTTTCATCAGAGGATTCGGTCTCGTTCGGTTCAGTTGTATCATTAACTGACGTATCGGGAGAAGCTGAAGGAGGAGGCGTTGTCTGCTCCGGGGTTGTTGGCGTTGACGGAATTATGATCGTTGGAGATATAAGCTTTATAATTTCATCAAAAGCAACTTCCGCCGCATCTGTTGTTGAAAACTGACCGATCATAACGTAAAACATCTCGTCAAGACAAGCAGGAAATACATTGTACTTCGGAAAAGCTTCTTTCAGAGTTTTTGTATCTTCCTTGTAATTCTGTTCGGTTGATAAAACTCTGATGTGATAGCAACCTACCGTCGTATCCGATGAAGAGCTTGCCTTTACGTATCGGTTTCCGTTAAACTTTAAATTTGTATGACGGGCAACGTTAACCGATTTAAGATCGGTCTTCGTAACAAGTGTAAAATCTCTTGATGCATTGGTGTATCCAAGATCAAAACCATTTTGTGATGTAAGGACAACGTCGGGAGCCAAGGAGTCGTCATAAAAGATCGCGACTCTCATAGTAATATTGCCGTCGTCGGTTTCAGCGGCATGGGTATGCGATCTGGATTTTGCAAATAAGAATATGTAATAGAAGGTTCCCGCAAGCATCGATGCGGTCAGAAGCAGCACCAATATTCTTGCCCAGAACTTCGAATCGATACGAAATTTTCTCCTTTTAGGTGATATTGTACTCACCCCTTATAAGAACGATAGCCTCGGATGAAGTGACAAAGAATCCTCTTCCATCCGCTTTGGGAATGATCGTATAGTGATTATTGGGATATATATTTCCGTTAACAAGAATTTTTCCGTCAGTTAAATCGCTGATACCGTTACCTGCTTGTATATTTTCTGACGAGGTAACAAGAACCGTCGCACTTCCCTCAAGAATAATGACCTCGCATATTCCCTTGGCTGTGAGAGTTTGATTTTTGCTGAGTATAACTGCGCGATAATTGCCGGAATTCACCGATGCTATATCTTCAATCTTCACATACTCGTTTTCTATTTTTTCAAGAACCTGCTCCATGATCTGAGGGCCCAATATGTCATTAGCATAGCTGAGAGTTACAAGCGGGTCAACCTGAGAGGAATAGTTTTCGTCTGCAGCAACGCCTACGGTGACGACGGTCAGCATTATCAGAAACATCGCAAGTGTCTTTTTAATCTGTTTCATAATTTTTTCCTTTCCATTGCTTGTTATTTAAGCTTTACAGTAACCGTATCGGGAAGGTTCTTAAGGTCGGAGCCTGCCATTGGAACTCCTGCCGCGGGAACCTTAATCTTCTTATAAGATTTGCCCGAAGAGGCATATTGTTCGGGTTTATCAGACACAAATATTGCCTTGTTGTCCGACTTGAGCTGCATAATAGTCACGCCCTGCGAGGTTCTCGTCGCCTTTTCCGGAACGAGCGAGGTAGAAAGCGTAATAGCCTTCCCTCCGTCTGCAACTATCATAATATCTTTATCTTGATTTTTATCGCATATAACTATACCTGCAGGTGCGCAATTTGAAGAATATGCACCAGTCAGCTTACGTCTGTTACCCTTTGTCTCATAAGCGGAAAGTGGTATCTTAACGCCCTTGCCGTTTTCAAAGATAACAACAGCACTACCACCGTAAATATCATTTTTATCCAGCTTCTTCATAGCAATGGCTTTTTCGCCATCCTCAAAGCCGAGCTTTCCGGGAATATAGTCGCCAAGCTGTGAAGCCTTTGTTGTGTCAAAGTCGCTGACCTTTGTCTTATATAGCTGTGCTCTGTCGGAGAAGAATATCAACTCGTCGGTATTGGATGCATCTATCACATCCTTTACATAATCTCCGTCCTTGAGCTTCTGCTCATCGTTTCCGCGAAGTGACAGGAGTGTTATCTTCTTGAAATATCCGTCTCCCGTGAAAATAAGCTTAACGTTATAGTCCTCAACCATATCGTCTTCATCATACACGGTGATATCCTCAGCGCCAATAAGCTGAGTCTTTCTGGGCTTACTGTATTTTTGCTTTATCTCCTTGAGTTGTGCAGCAATGGTATTCTTAATTCTTATATCCGATGCAATAAGCAACTCGAGATCTGCTATTTCTTTTTGAAGAGATTCAATTTCCTTAATACGGTTAATTATATATTCCCTGTTAAGATAACGAAGCTTGATTTCTGCTATATACTCAGCTTGAATTTCATCAATTCCGAAGCCTTTCATCAAATTAGGAACAACATCTGTCTCTTTTGAAGTCTCTCTTACTATTTTAATGGCTTTATCAATATCCAGCAGTATCTTTCCCAGTCCCAAGAGAAGATGAAGCTTGTCCTTCTTTTTACCAAGATCGTAGGTAAGTTCCCTTCTCAAGCAATTCATTCGGAAAGAAATCCATTCGTTAAGAATTGCTTTCACACCGAGAAGCTGAGGGGTACCGTTTACAAGAATATTGAAATTACATTCAAAAGAATCCTGCAGAGGAGTCATCTTGAAAAGCTTTGTCATAAGCTTTTCAGGATCAACGCCTCGCCTTAAATCAATTGTCAGTTTAAATCCGTTGATATCGATCTCATCACGAACGTCAACTATCTCTTTGAGCTTGCCTTCCTTAATATGAGCTGTTATTTTTTTTATTATAGCTTCAACGGTTGTCGTATAAGGAATTTCAAGGACGTCAATACAGTTTGCATCCTTATCGTATACGTAGCGAGAACGTACACCTACAGAGCCTTTTCCTGTTTCGTATATTTCTTTCATTTTAGCTCTGTCATATATAAGACTTCCACCACACGGGAAATCAGGTCCGCGTACAAGATCGAGTAGTCTTTCTGTATCAGTATTAGGGTTCTTTAAAAGCTGTATGGTTCCATCGCATATTTCACCTAAATTGAAGGAACATATGGAGCATGCCATTCCAACGGCAACACCAAGATTCGGGGATACCAAAATATTTGGGAAAGCTGTAGGAAGCAAAGTAGGCTCTTTTAAGGTATTGTCATAGTTATCTACAAGATCAACGGCATTTTTATCAATTCCCGCAAAAATCTCAGCACTGAATTTTTCGAGCTTACACTCCGTATAACGCGGAGCTGCAAATTCTGTTTCAGAGCTGTAATGCTTACCGAAATTTCCCTTAGAATCAACAAACGGATAGAGCAATGACTCATTGCCTCTTGATAAACGCACAAGTGTCGCGTAAATTGCCTGATCACCGTGAGGATGTCGCTTCATTGTCTCGCCGACAACCGTTGCACTCTTAACTCTCGATCCGTTGAGCAACCCCATTTTATACATAGTATAAAGGATTTTTCGGTGCGAAGGCTTAAATCCGTCAATATCCGGAATAGCTCTCGACACGATAACGCTCATGGCATAGGGCATAAAATTCGTTTCAATTGTTTCAGTAATAAGCTGTGGACGTATTTCTGCCACCTGCTCGGGCATTTCATCTCTTGAAGAGAGCTTTTTCTTTGCCATAATCTACTTCCTTAAAATTATTTTAGCTAAGCTTGATCACGCTGAAGCCTGCGGCTTTAATGAGTCTATTAAACACCGCAAGACCAATTCCTATCTTAGAGGGCATTCTTGCATATATTACGTCGATATCAGAAACCTTATCCATTAAACGAAGACAATCGAAAAGACGTCTTGCCTGGGTTAAAGAATCGTCAGACGGACCGCAAGAAATAACCTTTTTACAGTTTATCCTTTTTACATCCGAGTCAAAGCAGATAACACCAGAATTTATTTTATCCGTAAGGAACTCATATACTTCATCATCTTGCCCGTCTATAACAATGAGCGGTCTTTCGGGCGCATAGTGACGGTATTTCATTCCGGGTGCCATCGGCACTCCGTCAAATTTTTCAGTGACAGCCGGATCCACATAGATATTATCAGAAAATAACGCTAGCATCTCAAGAGTTACAGCTCCCGGACGAAGTAGCTTTATCTGCTTATTATCAAGCTTTATAATAGTTGACTCAACTCCGAACTCGCATGAACCACCATTAATGATCGCGTCAACTCTACCGTTTAAATCATTATAGACGTGAGAAAATGTAGTGGGGCTTGGTTTACCTGACAAATTTGCAGAAGGTGCTGCAATCGGTACTCCTGAAAGCTCAATAAGCTCTCTTGCGATATGATTTGACGGAACACGTAAACCCACCGTGTCAAGACCTCCCGTTACGCTATCGGGAATGAACTCTCTTTTCTTTAAAATAACAGTAATCGGTCCCGGCATAAACGCTTCTGCAATATCGTAAAACGCACGTGTCGTGTGAGCAAATATACCCGCTTCATCATATTTTGAAAGATGAACGATCAATGGATTATCTGATGGTCTTCCTTTGGCTTCATATATTTTTCTCGCTGCATCTGGATCAAGAGCATTCCCCCCCAAACCGTAAACAGTCTCGGTAGGAAAAGCAACAATGCCTCCGCGCTTTATAATGTCTGCAGCAGGTTTAAGTGAATCGGGCCCGCTGTATTGGATAATTTTCGTTTCCATTATTCACCTGAATTTTTGAGCTTTTCAGCAGTCTCCGCTGACGCCAATGCATCAATAAGAGAAGAAATATTTCCATTCAAGAATGAGTCAAGGCTATGTGTTGTAAAGCCTATGCGATGATCTGTAACTCTACTCTGCGGGTAGTTGTACGTTCGGATCTTTTCACTTCTGTCTCCGCTTCCAACCTGTGCTCGTCGTTCTGATGCTACCTTATCATCCTGCTCACGTCTCATTTTATCGTAAAGACGTGCACGAAGCAGTTTCATCGCCTTGTCTCTGTTCTTAAACTGTGATCTCTCTTCGCGGCATTCTATAACAATTCCGCTTGGCTTATGAAAAAGTCTTACCGCACTTTCGGTCTTATTTATATGCTGACCGCCTGCGCCCGAGCTTTTCATTGTTTCTATAACTATATCTTGAGGATTGATGTCAACCTCAACCTCCTCAACCTCGGGAAGAACCGCAACAGTTACAGTTGAAGTATGTATCCTTCCCTGCGATTCGGTATCGGGAACTCTTTGAACGCGGTGAACACCGCTTTCATATTTTAGGCGCGAATATGCTCCGTCGCCCTCCACGGTAAAGGATATTTCCTTAAATCCTCCAAGTTCAGTCTCATTAACCGACACTGTCTCAAGCTTATAACCACTCGCCGCAGCGAACATACTGTACATTCTGTAGAGCGTTGAAGCAAAAAGGGCTGCCTCCTCGCCTCCCGCGCCTGCTCTGATCTCAACAACAACGTTTTTATCATCATTTGGGTCACGCGGGAGAAGCATTATCGTAAGTTCTCTATACAAGATCTCCTTACTTTCTCTGCATTCCTTAAGCTCCTCTTCAGCCAAAGCGCATAGCTCATCGTCCGATTCGCTTTCAAGAAGATTTAATGCATCCTCTTCCCTGCTCATTACAGATCTGAGCTCTCTGTATTTGTCGATTACGGGAGCAAGCCTTCTTTCTTCCTGCATCAAGCGTTTAAGCTCAGAAGGGTCGGACACTACCTCGGGGGAGGATAGCTTGTTGCAAACCCCGAGGTAGTATAATTCGGCTTCCTTAAGCTTATTCAGCATTACGCCATAAAGGCAGAGAATGCCTTGTAAGTCATATAAAGGTCAAGCTTCGAGATAGCCTCATAAGGAGCATGCATTGAAATTACAGGAACTCCCACATCAATGGTGTCAATATTCCTGTAGGAGATAAACTTAGCAACGGTTCCGCCGCCGCCCTGATCTACCTTGCCAAGCTCCGCCATCTGCCATTCAACGCCTGCATCATTGAGCATATTTCTGACGTAAGCTGTAAATTCAGAGCTTGCATCAGATGTTCCGCCCTTACCACCGGAACCTGTAAACTTGGAAAGAACAACGCCGCAGTTAACGTAAGCTGCGTTCTTTTTCTCAAGAACCTCGGGGAAATTGGGGTCAAATGCTGCATTTACGTCTGCGGAAAGGCACTTACTGTTAGCCTTAACCGCTCTGTAATTCGCACCGAGAGTCTCAGAAAGCTCTGCAAGTATATCGGTAAATACCTCACACTGCATACCTGTTGAGCCATTGCTGCCTGTTTCTTCCTTGTCGGCAAGGATAACAAAAACTGTCTTTTCGGTATTTGCAGAGTCGAGAAGCGCGGTAACGGAAGGATATGCACAGCATCTGTCGTCGTGACCGTAGCCCGCGATAAGAGAACGGTCAAGACCAATGTCTCTCGCCTTAAGTGCGGGAACAGCGGTAAGCTCTGCGGAAATGAAATCCTCCTCGATTATGCCGTATTTTTCATTGAGGATACGAAGAAGGTTGAGTCGGATGGCGCCATCGGTCTCTTCCTCACGGTAAGGCTCGGTTCCAACAATGATATTGAGTCCCTCACCCGTGATGCCCTGTGACAGAGTTTTTTGCATCTGATCCTTTGCAAGATGAGGAAGAAGATCGGAAATGTAGAAAATAGGATCCTCTTCGTCCTCGCCGATACATATATCAACAACTTCTCCGTCTGATTTCACCATAACACCGTGAAGCGCAAGAGGAACAGCCGTCCATTGATATTTTTTGATACCGCCATAGTAATGTGTCTTGAACATACCGAAGCCGGTATCCTCGTAAAGAGGGTTCTGCTTCAAGTCAACGCGGGGGGAATCGATGTGAGAAGCAACGATATATGCTCCCTTTTCAAGAGATTCTTCACCAACCTTGAAGAGAATAAGCATCTTGCCTCTGTTGTTGTAGTAGTATTTTCCGCCTACTTTAAGCTCATCACCAAACTTATACTCGGTGTATCCCTTCTTTTCAGCCATAGCGATGGAATACTTTACGGCTTCACGCTCGGTCTTTGTGTTGTCAAGAAACATCTTATAGCATTCTGCATACGCGAAGGATCTTTCGAGCTCGTCATCTGAGATGATGTCGAATACGTTTTTATTTTTGTACTCGAGTTTTTCTTTGAGTTCTTTTACGTCCATTATTGTTTCTCCTTTGGGATTAATGTTTTTTTATTTTTTCGAACGGATCTGCGAAAATTTCCGATAAGCATTCGCGTATCGTGATAAACGTTGATCTCGTTTTTTACTGTATTATCGATCACGTGATGTGCACGCGATGTGTAATATATATTTGGCTTCTGTTTATCGAGTCGAAGAGATGCATCGTATTCCGATATCCCGTCCCTGATCATAATTCTCTCAATTTGGGTCGTTCTGTCGGAAATAACGCAAATTACCTTATCACACAGATCGTCAAATCCGCTTTCATAGAGCATCGGTGCATCGATCGCTACGATCTCGTGATCTTCATCTTCCCTTTCCTTAAGCCACTTTTTCGTTTCCTTGAGTATGTGCAAAAATGCGATTGAATTCAGTCTTGAATATTTATGCTCATCGTTAAATGCAATTCTGAAAAGTGCTTTACGGTCAATTTCACCGTCATCTGACAGAATATCCTTTCCGAATTCGGATAAGAGATCGTTATAGCATGGATGGCCTTTCATATAGACGTCCCTGCAAACCTTATCGGTATCGAGGCACGGTATTCCGGAGCTTACAAAGATATCGCAAACGTAGCCTTTTCCGCTTCCCGAGCTTCCGGTTATTCCTACAACAAGCATATTACTCCCTTCTCCGACGTTCTGTCGGCGTGAATTCATATCTCAAGGAACACTCCGTTTTCTTTATCGGACTGATATGCGCGTTCCATTATTTTTTGCACCCTTGCGCCGTCATCAAACGACGGGAAACAAGGATTGTCGTTTCGTACTGCATCGATAAAGCTTCTGTAGCACTCAACGTGACCCATAAGCCATCCCACAGGTGCCTTGAACGACGGGAAAATTCCTCCGGGAAGAGGGTATCTTCCAACGGTCTCAATATCGGTAAATCCTCTGTCACCGCCTATATAGCCACCGTCTCTTTGACCATCGTAGAAACGAAGGTAATTGGGTTGCATGAGCGAATAACTGAGCGCACCCTTTTCGCCGAATATATCAAATCCCAACTCGTCATTTGTTCCGATCGCAAGCTTGTTTGCTTCTATCGTTCCGACTCCGCCGCCACTGAGAGTAGCAGTCATATAAAAGGCTTCATCGGCGTTTGTCTGCCATGTTTCGCCGTTCATGCCCGCTCTGGTTTTATAATAGATCTGCGATCTTCCGCTTATGGTGTCGATCTCTCCGCAAAGGTATCTGCAAAGATCGATCACATGTGAGCCGAGATCAAAAAGCACTCCGCCTCCGCAAATATCGGAATTTTGTTTCCACCCCGCCTTTTTACACGGATCGGTACAGCTTGCGTGACGATAAACAAATCTGAAAGACACAGTGTTTCCGATCCTGCCGGATTCCATTATTTCCTTTGCCTTCATAGCGGCGGGCATAAAACGGTTATTAAATACCATTTGAGCCTTAAGCCCCATCTTCTTGCAAAGCTCGGTGAGCTCCTCAGCCTGAGCGTATGTTACGGTCATTGGCTTTTCACAATACACGTGCTTTCCTGCAAGAAGCGCCTTTTTAACGGTTTCATAATGAAATACATTAGGAGTACAAATATCGATAATATCAATTTCGGGATCGTTTATTATATCGTCCTCATTAAGACGGTAAGCACTTATTCCGTATATTTCGGCAGCCTTTTTAGCAGTCTCTTCTCTTGAGGTACAAACAGCGGCAATTTTAACATCGCCGTAACCGTTACCGTAGAAATATTTCAGGTTGTCGATTGCATACGCGTGTGTTTTTCCCATAAAGCCGAAGCCAAGTAGTCCGATTTTCAAGGATACACCCCCCATTATACAGTTATACATAGTTTATTATATCAATAAATTAAGAATAATTCAAGTACCTTTTGAGCATTTATTGACTAAAAATTTCCCCTTTTGACCTTGACATTATTTTCGTTTGGTTTATAATTAATACAGAACAACACGAAAGGACGCTATAACAATGCTCACACACAAAATGACTATTGCAGGACTCGAAAGACACCTCCCTATATGCCCCGTTAATGAAAATCTCAGCATAGGAGCCTTCGTTATATTCGGAGACGCAGAGCTTACCGTTGCTTGTGCCCGTGATCTGATCAAAGCAGCTCCTGATTATGATTATCTTATTACAGCAGAAGCAAAGGGTATCCCGTTGGCACACGAAATGGCTCGTCAGAGAGATGACGATTTCTATTTCGTTGCCAGAAAGCATCCCAAGCTTTATATGACCAGCGTATTCGAAGTAAACGTTCGTTCCATCACAACAAATGCCGATCAAAAGCTTTATCTCGACGGCGCAGACGCAGAAAAAATGAAGGGCAAAAGAATTCTTCTTGTAGACGACGTTATCTCAACAGGTGAATCCCTCAATGCGCTTGAGGTTCTTGTCAAGCAGGCAGGCGGAATAATCGTCGGAAGAGCTTGTATTCTTGCAGAGGGCGATGCACAAAACAGAGACGACCTCGTATATCTTGAAAAGCTTCCTTTGTTCCATCCTGACGGAACCGTTATGGCAAAGATACAGTAAAGCAATGAAAAAATATCTCATACCAAACGAAGGAAACTTCTACAAAGCTAATCTTCATATGCATACAACTGTTTCGACGGAAAAATGACTCCCGAGGAGACAAAGGAGGAGTATATGAAGCGCGGTTATTCAATAATCACGTACACAGATCACGAGGCACTTGTGCCCCACAACGATTTGAGCGACGAAAACTTCCTTGCGATAACATCTTACGAGATTGCGACTAACGAGCTCGTTCATCAGGGCGGTTTCGAGTACGTAAGAACCTACCACCTTAATCTGTTTGCAAGAGAAAAAAACAAGACCAACAGCAAGGTCTTCACAATGTAAAGAATGTGGCCTCCTCACGCAGTACAGTATTTGAGCGATGAGATAAAAAAGAACGATTTCCGCCGCGAATACAGCGTAGACACGATCAATTCCGTTATATCAGCCGCAAACGAGGATGGCTTAATCGTATCACTTAACCACCCAAACTGGTCACTTCAGAGATATGAAGATTACGCAGAGCTCAAAGGACTCTGGGCAGTCGAATTCTACAATACTGGATGTGTGAGGGGCGGTTATCCCGACACCATACAACCCATGGACGACCTTCTTGCAAAGGGTCAGCGCGTCTTCCCCATTGCAACCGACGACGCACACTCCGGCAAAGACCGTCTCGCCGAATACTTTGTCGGATTTACTATGATCAAAGCAGAAAAACTCGATTATGATACCGTATTCTTTGCACTTGAAAAGGGCCATCACTATTCACCAAGCGGTCCTCTGATAAACGAGCTTTATATCAAGGACGGAGTAATCCATATCTCCACCTCCGATGCAAAATATATCGAACTCATTACCGAGCGCCGATATTGCAGAAGAAAAAACGCCGCCGAAGGTGAAGCGGTTACCGAATCATCGTTTGACGTATCCCCTTATATTGAAAACTGCAAGACGCGCACGCAGGCTGATCTTACTCCCTGCTTCAGAATCGCGGTCTGTGACAAGAACGGTGAAATGGCATACACCAAAGCATATTTTGAGGAAGATTGGAAATAATTTCTCTACTTAAAAATACCGAGCTGAAATCATCAGCTCGGTATTTTTATATCATTATTTCTTCTTTTTAGCGGTTTTCCTTTTTCTTTTTATCCCAAATCCGCAAATTGTCTTATAAATTTCAAAAAGCAATGTTAAAAGCAAAGCAGGAGCAAAAGCTGCAATGAGTGCATATTTTCCTACACTCGCAAAGCCGAACAATTCCGCAAAACCCGGCAGAGTCACGTTAAGAACGATGAATGCAGTAACGAGCACAAGCATAGCGACATACGCGCCGTTTACCCTCACGTTTTTGTCAAAAATACTGTTTTCACGTTTACACTCATTAAGCAGCGATATTTGTGTGATAATACAGGTGATAAAGCAGAACCATGACGTTGTAGCAGCTTCAAGGAGACCGTATCTTGTAAGTAACACCGTAATAATGGATATTGCTGCGGCAAGGATAATTCCAAAAAATACGCATTCGGGATTCCTTGTGAACGGCTTACTGATTTTATTACCCAAATCGGAGTTTCGTTTTAGTAGCGAGTGCTCGGGCTTTTGGAAGGCAATTATGATAATTGCCGCAAAATCAATAACCAATCCCAAAAACAGAATTTGCGACGGTATAAGTGCGGAGAAGCCAAGGAATATCGACGCAAATACGATAAGCAGCCTTGATATCTGCGAAATGATCATATATTTGAGCATTCTGTGCAGATTATAATAAATTGATTTCGAACACAAAAGCGCATCAACTATAGCATTGAATCCGCCTGTACCCGAAGCATCAGGCTCAGATACTATGATGTCTGAGACAAACTTCAGTGCTTCACATCCGCTGTTATGTGCATTGGCATTCTTCGAATAAATCGGCATATTATGTCTCGACAGGTCAACTCCGCTTCCGCCTGCTTTATCGGATATAGTAACACTTTGTGAAAAGCCTACGTCCGCCTCCTTCATGAGAATGATCTCATCAAGCTCGGAACAAAGATATCCAACACGTTCGCCTTTTTCCTGCAGGAACCGTACCAACAGACGCTTTTGATTTAAAGTAAGACCCTCGTAGACCGTATATTTATCAATATCGGCTCTGAAAAGCCCCTCCTTCATTGCAGCGAGGTCTCTGCCGCTTATAATGCTGTCTTCGCCGGTAGCAATTCCGAGAGATTCGGCTACGACCTTGTTGTTTTCGCTTTCGTCCTTACAAAGCATTATTATTTTCATTCCCGCGTTTGATGCACGAAGAACGTTCTTTGCAGATTCAGGCAATATTGGTTCCTTAATTGCCAAAAATCCCTCAAGGGTAAGGTCATTATAAGAATTGGAAACGCGCCGCAAATTATTTACAACTACGTCCTTTGAAGCTACGGCAATGACCCTGTAAGACTGTCTTGCAAGCTTTTCGGCTTCAATATACAGCGAATTGAGCTTTTCGTCCGTCATATTATGAACTCTGCTGTCCTCTGTATAGTGTCTGCAAAGAGGCAGAACCAAAGAATAGTCCCCTCTTAAGCTGATAAAATAGCTGTTTTCATACTTGACAAGTGACGTATCAAAAGCAACTCCGTTACCCCTGTTAAGATGATCAACAAGAGGATATTTCAGCTCGAGCCCTATGTTGTATTCGCTGAGATATTCCGCTCCTTTAATGATAGCGTCTTCTTCTGCTGTGTATATATTTTCGCCCTGAAGATTGTTGAGCGTAAGCTTACCTGCGCCGTATTTTCCCGTAGAAATCAAGGCATAACGCAAAACTCGCGAAGCGTTTTTCTTATATCCGCGATCGGTTACGTTATATGTATCACCGTTGGCAAACACCTTCTCAAGAGTCATTCCTCTGATAATGAACGCTTCGTCCTTCGGTACAATAAGACAGGTGAGCTTTTTTATATCGTCAAGCTTTGCGCTGTTCTTTATTAGCGCACCTCGGTTAACCTCTTTCTTTCTGTTCAGCGCACCGAATATTCCGCAAGCAAGAACTATATAAGCAAATGCGGAATAGAATTCGCTCATTGACGAGACTGCGAGTGAGACTCCGGTCATAAAGCTTCCGAAAATGCCGTTATGTGACTGTCCGAACATGATCGAAAGAACTGTCAGAACAAGAATTCCGAGAGTCATACACAAGGTCCATCTGCGGCAGAATTTTGCGATCCATTCAAAAATACCAAGCTTTTCGTGAGATACGATCGGTTGGTTTTTCTTCATTTTGCAAACAAGGGTGTCTTCTCCGATCTCGCAACAGATCGCCTTACAGGTTCCTTTGGTGATGATCGATGAGGCAAACAGCATATTTCTCTGCTGTGATGGAGCGATATCGTGATAATCCTCAAATCTTGCAGACTTTCTTACCGCATGGCTTCCCCCTGTTACGTTGACCTCCAAAACATCGAGCTCGTCGCTTTCGCACAGACGCGCATCACACGGAACTATATCACCCGCAGACAAATAAATGATATCGCCTCTGACAAGCTGTCGCTGTTTTACCATTAGCATCCTGCCCTCTCGCAAGACCTTTGCGTTAGGCAAGGCACCCTTTCCCATATCGTCGAGCACGCTTTGTGACTTCATGTACGCAAACATAGCAACGATATAGTATGTCAGCAAGACCACGAGCATCACATAAAGATTCTCGGTCTCATCAAATATTGCGGCAATAAGGAGCGTTATAATCATCAAAACCGAGTTATAATCGGTCAGCAAATGTGAAATATACTTCTTGTAGTTCTTTTTTGGTGTGGGATATATATCATTAGCACCGTCAAGACGTCGTCTGCTCAAAACCTCTTCCCTGCTAAGACCGACATTCACGTCGGTACCGAGTAAGGAGGCAGTTTGAAACGACGATTTATCATACCACTTTCCTGCCATAAATTCGCTCCTTTCCTAAAAATTAAAAACTAATCAAATTACGCTAACTGTCAAGCTCTCTCCGTCGTAATCGAGGCAAACACCGCTAATATTCTCGGAATATGATCCAATAAGCTTATCAGCCAAACGGTCTTCCACCTCTTTGCTGATATATCTTCTCATATTGCGGGCACCGAATTTTTCACTGAAGGATGCTTCCGCGATAGCGGATGCCGCCTTATCGGTATAAACAAAATTAATATCCCGTTCCTTAAGGGCATTTTTCAGCTCGTCAAGCATAAGAGATGCAATTCTTGTAAAGTTATCCTTTGTGAGTCTGTTGAAGACAACGATCTCGTCAACTCTGTTAATGAATTCAGGGCGAAGGAAGGACGATAAAGCCTTCTCTGTTCTCTGTGTGTCGGAATCGTGACTGCTTGCGCTGAATCCTGCAGACGAAGAAGACGCCTCAGAGCCCGCATTGGTGGTCATAACTATAACTGTATTTTCAAAATTGACCGTTCTTCCCTGCGCGTCTGTTATTCTTCCGTCATCAAGTATTTGAAGTAGAATATTCATAACGTCGGGATGCGCCTTTTCTATTTCGTCGAACAGAACGACACTATATGGCTTTCTTCTTATCTTTTCGGTTAGCTGACCTGCTTCGTCGTAGCCAACGTACCCGGGAGGCGCTCCGATGATTCTCGATACCGAAAATTTCTCCATAAACTCAGACATATCAAGACGTATAAGCGTCTCCGGAGAATCAAACAGCTCTGAAGCGAGCACCTTTACAAGCTCTGTCTTACCAACACCTGTAGGTCCTGCAAAAATGAAGGATACAGGCTTTCTTTTTGCCGTTACTCCCGCGCGATTTCTTCTTATTGCTCTTACGACGGCATCGACGGCATGATCCTGACCGATCAGCTTGGAGCTTATTGCCTCATGCAGACGTTCAAGCTTTGCAAAATCGTTTTCCATGATGGAGCTTGCGGGTACTCCCGTCCAAATTTCGATTACCCTTGCAAGATCCTCACCCGTGAGCGTGAGCTTATCGGTTTCCTTGCGGAGAGTTTCTATTCTTTGAGTGAGGTTAAGCTCCTTAACCTTGATCTCTGCGAGTTCTTCAAATATCTTGTTTTGCTTTTCGGGGTCTGTTTCTTCCCTGCTCTCGATTTCTGCTCTCTTACCTGCGATAGCTCTCGCTTCCTTTTCTGCGGAAAGGAATTCATCAAGCTCCTTTGAAGAAAGCGCAACGTAAGAAAGGGCTTCGTCGAGAAGGTCGATTGCTTTATCGGGAAGATATCTGTCTGTAATGTATCTTTCCGAAAGACTTACTGCTTTATAAAGAAGCTCATTTGACACCTTAATATTGTGGAAGGTCTCATAATAGGTCTTTATTCCCTTCAGTATTTCAACACAGTCGGAAACCGACGGCTCGTCGATCATAACAGGCTGGAATCGTCTTTCAAGAGCTGAATCCTTTTCTATATATTTTCTGTATTCAACAAGAGTAGTTGCACCTATGACCTGGATCTCGCCTCTTGAAAGCGCGGGCTTCAAAATGTTTGCGGCATTCATGCTTCCCTCTGCATCTCCTGCAGAAGCAATTGTATGGACTTCATCAATAACAAGAATTATATTGCCTAAAGCCTTGACCTCATCGATAAGCCCCTTCATTCTTGTTTCAAACTGTCCTCTGAACTGAGTTCCCGCAACAAGCGCGGTCATATCAACAAGATATACCTCTTTGTCCTTGAGTCTGAAAGGAACGTTGCCCTCAACGATCCTTATCGCAAGAGCCTCTGCCACCGCTGTCTTACCAACACCGGGCTCACCTATAAGACAAGGATTGTTTTTCTGACGTCGGCACAGTATCTGCATCACTCTTTGAAGCTCACGGTCACGTCCGACAATACGGTCAAGCTTGCCCTGCTTTGCCTTTTCCGTAAGTGAAGAGCAATAAGCACTCAAGAACTTTCTTTCGTTTTCTTTTTTCTTCTGCTCTCCGCCCTTTTTGTCTGCATTCCCCTTTCCCTGACCGTTTGCTTTGGCAAAGGGGATAATTCCCGGCATACCGCCCGGCATACCACCGAATATCTTTCTGAAATCTATAGCGGGCGCTTTACCGTCATCATCGCCTTCATCTGTAACGGCAGGAAGATCCTCCGAATCGATCTCCGGCTCAAGCCTTTCGAGGTCCTCGTCTGAAATTCCGTATTGCTTCATTATAGCGTCGACCTGAGTAATACCAAGCTCACGGGCACAAGTGAGGCAGTAGCCCTCATTTTCGATCTTATCGTTTATCATTTTGCCAACAAACACTACTGCAAGTCTTTTATGGCATTTAGAACATAGCTGCATTTTTTCCTCCATAGGTATAAAAGTAATAACGTTATGATTAATAAATTATCCAAATAAGCTGAAGTGATCGATACTACCGAGATATTTAACGATTACTGAGTTTTCGATTATTTTATCTGATATGAATCCATCGTATATAACAGCAAGATGAGGCATAAGATGGCACAACGCAATCGAAAGCCCCCATGCAAAAACTAACCCGCTTAACGTTCCGAATAAGAGTCCCAAAAACTTATCTGCTGTTCTCAATATAGGTAGCTTGACTATCAGACATATCAGTTTTCCGATTATCCATAGCACAAACCAGATACCGATAAAAAGCAAAATAAATGCGATAACCTTTGAGAGTGCCAAGGCTATCGGTGCTCCCATATATTCCGCGATCCTATCTACCTTTTCCTCATCAGTGTATCCGTTCGCGGCAATAAACACCTTGATGTCTTCAACCTCAACGCCAAAACGGTTTATAGCCTTAAGAAATGCGTTGGGCTTCTCATCGGCGAGCATATCGATATTAACGCTGTCGGAAGTAAGCTTGCTTATTGAGTTGTGAGCAATATTTATAACAGGTTTTTCTATATATTTTTTATTCAAATATTCAGCACAATCCGGCGAATATCTTATTGCGCCAACGATCGCGGATATTACTATTACAATTCTGATGACTGAACGCACAAAGCCTTTTTTTGCTCCCGCAACAAGGCTTGCAATAAAAGCCAAAATAACTATGACATCTATAATCAGAGACATTAACGGGTCCTTTCAAACAAGTTCATAAGCAAAGTTATCAGCCGTTCTTTTCGGCATAAAATACCGCTGGCGATGCTCCGCCTGCATAGCATATCATTACGGTATCACCGTGGAACACAATATCCTTTGCATTAGGTTCAACGTCAGCAACTTCAATTATTCCCCTTATCGGATCGATCTTCATTACTCGATCCTCAAACAATATACATACGAAGCTTCCCTGAGCCTTAACCGAAATTACATCTCCTTCGCAATCAAGAGAGTATTTCAGATTGGCATTTTTATCATATATATCTACCGTCTTATCGTATCCGAGAACCGTTGAGTTATACACAGAAACAAGCAGCTCTCCTCCGAGCGATACATTAAGCGACTGGAGTGCGGAAAGATCGCTTTTTGACAGAATTTCGCCATCGGGAGCGTATATTATTATACAATCCGAGTACAACACACACAAATTGCCGTTCGACAGCCACCTTGCATTAAGTGGCAAAAGGCCTTCTTCGATCAAAGAAAACTCTGCGCTTTCGCTTTTGCCCTTTATTACCTGGATCTCACATTCAAAATCACCACCGTTGTCATAAACGGATGCAATTGCCAGCTTACCTCCGTCGCTACTGAATGCGAGCGCGGTAACGTACTTATCCTTCTTTATCAGATTGATTGGCTTAAGATTATTGTCATAATAGTAAACGATACTTCTATAGCTGTCATCACGTGTAACGACCGCATAAGAACCTTCTTCACTCACTATCGCAAGGGTTATCGGATATTCAAAGCTCTCATTTTTAAGTTCTGCAAATGAATTATATATCGAATATGAGCAGGAGGTATCTCCTCTGTCATAAACCATATAATATTTATCCGAAACGGACAATCTTGGATTATAAAAATCATTTGAATCTTCAAAGGATAGGGCACCTGACGGTTTATAAAGCATTGTTGACCCCGAGTTTACAACTATCAACTCTCCCCTGTAGATACCAAAAAGCGAAGACGAGTCTCCGTTATATATGATATCTCCAAACGTGCGGTCACCGGTAAGACCTGTTATATCAAGGTCCTTAATAAGATATTGGAAGTTCTCTGCTGTTATGTCGGTTCCGTATGACGTAAGCATAACCAGTGCAAATACTACTGTAATAAGAATGGTCACGTATTTCATGATACGATATTTATTCGCTATCTTGATATAATACGGATTTTCCTTATCGAAGGCACCGTCGTATTTTGCCTCTGGCATCACGGTAGTTTTACGACGTCTCTTTATAAGACGGTATCCCGAAGCTTTTTCTACCGCTGTATTATTTTTCGGCGCTCTCTGTTTAGCTTTTTGGGTTTCCGACTTTTTTTCGGGATGAGAGTTTTCTGTTTTTTCCTCGGCATCTATTTCATCATCAAACAAATTATCCTTCACGACGGTCCTCCTTTCTGCTTTTTAAGTAGTGATCAATATTCAACGTTATAAAGGTACAATCCATGAGCGGGAACGGTAGTTCCTGCATTTTTTCTGTCCCTGATTTCAATAATTTGCGGAATATCCGATGGAGAAAGCTTACCTTCGGACACGTAAATAAGTGTTCCTACGATTATACGGACCATATTGTATAGAAATCCGTTACCCTTAATACAAACAGTTACGTTGCTCCCTTCGGAAATGACCTCACAGGAATAGATTGTGCGCACGGTATCGACAATTTTGGAACCCGATGCCATGAATGCCGCAAAATCATGTTCACCCACAAAATATCCTGCCGCTTCGTTCATTTTAGCAACATCAAGAGGCTTCGGATAATGATACGCCCTTCCGTTTAAAAACGGATCGCGAACATTATCATTATGAATAACGTAACGGTATTCCTTGCTCTTTACCGAATATCGCGGGTGAAACTCGTCCGATACGGTAATTGCCGACAAAACGGAAATATCATCGGGCAAATGGCAATTCATTGCAATGGGTATTTTTTCTTGCGGGATCTCGTTTTTTTCACACTCAAGAGTAGCCTTAAAGCCCATTGCGTGCACACCGCTGTCGGTTCTTGAGCATCCTGTTATTTTACACTCACCAAAAATTTCCGAGGCAGCATCAGTCAGCACCTGCTGTATTGAAATTCCGTTATTTTGCTTTTGATAACCACAGTAGCGACTGCCGTCAAACGCTATTGTAAGCAGATATTTCATTGCAGGCTCCTTTCAAAAACTCAAATAAGGAAAATTGGAAAATATATGTTGATTAAAACGACCGCAGCTGTAAAAATGCACATAATTAAAATGAGCATAACGTCCTTAAAGCTGACATGCAGCTGTATCATTCTTGTCCTGCCACGTTCACCTCTGTAACAACGGCATTCCATTGCAACAGCAAGCTCACCGGCACGTCTGAACGCAGAGACAAACAGAGGTATCAGTATTGGTACAAGAGCCTTTGTTCTCTGGATAAGATTACCTGTTGAAAAATCAGCGCCTCTTGCCTTTTGAGCAGACATTATTTTATCGGTTTCTTCAATAAGTGTGGGTATAAAGCGTAGTGCAATCGACGTCATCATTGCAAACTCATGAACGGGAAGCTTAATAACCTTAAGTGGCTTGAGCAGTCTTTCCAGCCCGTCTGTAAGCATGATAGGAGAAGTCGTGTATGTGAGGAATATGCTGCTTCCGATAAGTAGGCATACAATTCTCACAACCATCACAGCAGCAAATATCACTCCCTCGAGATGTATCTTAAGGATCCTGAGGTCAAGCAATACCGTATCACCGTCGTGGAAAAACACGTTGTAGATAGTCGTAAATGCTAATATAAATACAAGAGGCTTGAGACCCTTTACAATTATCTTCAACGGAACTCCGGATATGACTATGAAAAGAAGAGTTGTTGCAAGAAGTAATCCAAATGAAGCAATAGATGAGCACAAAAACACCGTTACGATGTATATTACGGCTGCAATGATTTTTATTCTCGGGTCAAGTTTATGAAGGAATGATTTGCCGGGAAAGTACTGTCCGAGGGTAATATCCTTAAGCATTGTTACCACCTCCGATCAGTCTCTCGATCTCCTTTTTTGCATCATCAACTGTGAATATTTCTGTGTTAACATCTATTCCCAGCTTTTTGAGTGAGATCATAAAGGCAGTTATCTGAGGTACGTCAAGACCTACACTTGCTAGCTTATCAGCCTGGGCAAAAACAGATTTCGGATCTCCGCTCATATAAACCTCTCCCTCGTTCATAACAACAAGAGTATCAGAATATTTTGCCATATCCTCCATGCTGTGACTTACAATAATAACCGAATTCTTTCTTTTTCTCTGATATGAATATATTCCACCGAGAATTTCTTCACGTCCAACAGGGTCAAGACCAGCTGCAGGCTCATCGAGAACAAGAACATCGGGATCCATTGCCATTATACCTGCAATTGCAACTCTTCTCTTCTGTCCTCCGGAAAGATCGAACGGAGAAGCTGTCAAATATTTCTCATCAAGGCCGACAAATCGGGATGCTTCCCTTATTCTTTTGTCGATCTCCTCCTTATCGAGCCCCATGTTTTTAGGTCCAAATGCGATATCGTCATAAACCGTATCTTCAAAAAGCTGATATTCGGGATATTGGAAAACCAGTCCTACTTTATGACGAAGACCTCTTAGATCATATCCCTTCTCAGATATATCTTCTCCGCAGAAAAGCACAGAACCGTCAGTGGGCTTAAGAAGTCCGTTGAGCATTTGTACAAGAGTTGATTTACCGCATCCAGTATGTCCGATTAGGCCAGTTATACAGTTACTTTCAAAGGAAATATTTATATTTTTAAGCGCATCTTTTCTGAAAGGGGTGCCTTCGCTATATGTGTAAGACACATTCTTTAGCTCAAGAACATTCATTTTTCAGCATTGCGGAAATTATTTCCGCGCCCTCCTTTTCATCAATTATATCGGAAGGCAAAGGAATACCATCAAGCTTTAGATCATAGAAAAGCTCTGTTACCTGCGGTACATCAAGCCCTGCAGACCTCAACTTTTCAACCGATGAGAATACTTGCTTGGGTGTTCCGTCAAGATACAGCTCGCCCTCATCAATAACGATCACTCTGTCCGCAAGGGCTGCTTCCTCCATATTGTGAGTTATATGAAGAACTGTGATACCGCTTTCTCTGTTAAGCTTTATTATAGTATTCATTACCTCTTTGCGACCCTGGGGATCAAGCATAGCGGTTGACTCATCAAAAATAATGCATTCGGGTTCCATTGCTATTATTCCAGCAATAGCTACACGCTGTTTCTGACCGCCAGAAAGGCGATGAGGAGCGTGAAGTGCATATTTTGTCATTCCGACAGTTTCGAGTGCGTAGTCAACACGCTTTCTGATCTCTCCGGGTTCTATTCCGAGATTTTCCGGTCCAAAAGCAACATCTTCTTCAACAATTGTCGCAACGAGCTGATTGTCGGGATTCTGGAATACCATTCCCACCTTACGTCTGATTTCAAAAAGCTCATCTTCCGTTAAATCGCTTCGAGTAATATCTGAACCGTCAATATATATTTTTCCTTTATCAGGAGTGAGAATAAGGTTCAACAGCTTTGCAAATGTGCTTTTACCCGATCCGTTGTGACCGAGCACACAAACAAAGCTTCCTTTTTCTATCTCCAAATTTATATTTTTAAGCACGTAATGCTTAACTTTAGTGTCCTCTTCATCATAAGTAAAGGACAGGTCTTCAACCTTAATAAAAGGATATGACATTTTATAATTCCTTAAAGTATAAACGTAATTTTATTCTTTTGTCCATCTGGAAGACGCTCCGCAAGGAAGCACCCATCCGGTTTGTGCAACAGGAAGTCCAATTTCATCAGATTTTACAACACCTTTGTGCTTTGGTATAACATTCTTTTGAACGATATATCCCATTGTGGATGCAGATAGACCTGTAGTGTATGAATTCAACAAGAAAAATAAAGGATTATCGGAAAGCAGCTTTGAAGCTAAGGAGACAAAAGAGTCAATGTTTTCTTCAAGTGTCCACTTTTCTCCGTTAGGACCTCTTCCATATGAAGGAGGATCCATAATAATTCCGTCGTAACTGTTTCCTCGTCTCAGTTCTCTTTCGCAGAATTTGAAGCAATCATCAACGATATATCTAATCGGTGCATTTTCAAGTCCGGAAAGCTTCGCGTTTTCCTTTGCTCTCTGCACCATTCCCTTTGAAGCATCAACGTGGCAAACGCTTGCTCCCGCTTTAGCGGCTGCAACAGTCGCTCCTCCTGTGTATGCAAAAAGGTTCAGCACCTTAATGGGTCTGTGCGCGTTCTTGATAAGACTTGAAAACCAATCCCAGTTACCCGCCTGCTCCGGAAAAAGTCCGGTATGCTTAAAGCCCATGGGCTTTATTGAAAACGTGAGATCCGAATAATCCACAGTCCATTCTTCAGGGAGCATGTTATCATTCCACGCGCCGCCACCGCTTTTTGAACGTGTGTACGTCGCATCGGTCCTTTTCCACGACGGATGAGCCTTACAGCCCTTCCAAATTACCTGCGGATCGGGACGCACGAGAGTATAATCTCCCCATTTTTCAAGACGGCATCCGTCGGAGCAATCAAGAAGCGTATAATCCTTCCAATTTTCGCTGTACCACATTTATCTGATTCCTTTTTATGCTTTATTGATTGTCTGTTGAAAAAATATCGAGCTGGTTACCGGCGGGTGCATCAGACCCGAACGGGATTCCGAGATGCTCGTATGCAAGACGGGTAACGCATCTTCCTCTCGGAGTACGGTTAAGGAAGCCTATCTGCATAAGATACGGCTCATACACGTCTTCTATCGTTATAGCCTCCTCACCGACAGTTGCCGCAAGAGTATCAAGGCCTACGGGACCGCCCTGGTAGAACTTGATGATAACCTCAAGCATTCGTCTGTCCACCGCATCGAGACCGAGCTTATCGATCTCAAGACGGTTCAGGGCATAATCGGCAATTTCAGAGTCAATTATTCCTCTGCCCTTTACCTGCGCAAAATCGCGTACACGCTTGAGAAGACGGTTAGCAATACGGGGCGTGCCTCGGCTTCTCGATGCAATTTCCTTAGCTCCGTATTCGTCGATCGGTATATCAAGAATACCTGCACTTCGTTTTACAATAGTCGCAAGCTCGTCTACCGTGTAGAGCTCGAGCTTAAGAACTACTCCAAAACGGTCACGGAGAGGTGTTGCTATCTGTCCTGCCCTCGTCGTTGCACCTATAAGGGTGAATTTCGATAAGCTGAGGGGAATACTTCTTGCCGCGGGACCCTTACCGATTATAAGGTCAACTACGTAGTCCTCCATCGCAGGATAAAGTATCTCCTCGACGGTTTTGGGCAGACGGTGAATTTCATCGATAAAAAGTATATCGTTTTCGCCGAGATTCGTAAGCAAAGCGACGAGATCTCCGCCCTTCTCAATTGCAGGACCCGATGTTACTCGGATATTAACTCCCATTTCATTCGCAATAATAGCGGAAAGCGTTGTCTTACCAAGTCCGGGAGGGCCGTAAAGAAGGACGTGGTCGAGAACCTCGCCCCGGCTTTTGGCAGCATCGATATAAACCTTCAGGTTTTCCTTCGCCTTTTCCTGGCCAATATAGTCGTTTAGCGTCTTAGGACGCAGAGTCGGTTCATTATCTCGATCTTCACTCTCGGAAAATGATGAAGATACAATACGCGACTCAAAGTCATATTCAAATTCGTTTTCAAATTCTACCATAATCTACCTGCTTATTTCATCAGCCTTGTCAGAGCTTGTCTGATCAGAGCCTCAAGATCGGAGCTCGGATCAAGCCCCTTTAATGCAAAAGCAGCCTCACTTCTTGTATATCCGAGAACCATAAGAGCGTTTGTAGCCTCCGCAATATTACCCGCAGAATCGGGGATTGCGACGTTAGTGCCATCGTCGTCGGATACGGTCAATTCCTTGCCAATCTTATCCTTGAGTTCAAGAATAATTCTCTGCGCCGTCTTGCTTCCGATTCCCTGTGCCTTGGAGATTGCCTTCGCATCTCCGTTAACAACTGCAGCTGCAAAGCGCTCGGGGGTCATAAGAGACAGTATGGAAATTGCAGATTTTGCTCCGACACCCGAAACCGATATCATCATTCTGAAGGACGAAAGCTCCTCCTCGGTATAGAAGCCATACAGCTCCATTGCATCCTCTTTTACGCTGAAATGAGTGTATAGACGGACCTTGCTTCCGATCTTACCGGCAAGCTTTCCAAGCGTATTTCCCGATATGAAAATTCTGTACCCGATTCCGCCTGCATCAATGACCGCCATAACGGGGTCGGCGAGTATCAGTTCTCCGCTTATGTAGTAGTACACGATAAACTCCTTTATTTTAGGTTGTAGAAGCCCTTAATTCTTGAGCCCCCCGTATGTGCGTGGCATATAGCAATCGCAAGCGCATCTGCCGTATCGTCGAGCTTTGGCATTTTTTCAAGCTTAAGGATCGTTTTAACCATCATCTGCACCTGTTTTTTTTCTGCTTTTCCGTAACCGACGACCGACTGCTTTACCTGAAGCGGTGTATATTCAAAAATGTCAAGCCCCTTTTTCTTTGAGGCAAGCAATATAACTCCCCTTGCCTCCGCAACGGAAATTCCGGTCGTAATGTTGTTTGTGAAGAACAATTCCTCAATTGCAAGCTCTGCCGGGTGGTATTTATCGATGAGGGCGCTCATTCCGTCATATATGAGACCCAATCTGTCTTCAACCTTTGTGTGTGCGGGAGTTGTTATTGCGCCGTAAGCAATCACGGTAAAGTTTGGCGGGGTGTAATCAATGACCCCGTATCCAACGATCGCAAGACCCGGGTCAATTCCGAGAATTATCATTTTTTCCGCCTCACTTTCAACAGATTTATCTATAAATATAACAATTCATAATATTATATCATAGAAACCGTAAATAGTCAAAAGGTATTTGTAAATTTTTATAAATTTTACAAAATTATATTTTGTGCAAATCTGTTTACATATTCGAACATTTGTGGTATAATAGTTATAATTTTAACCATTTTTGGAAGGAAACCCAAATGAAAGATAAAATGAACGTCTTGAAAAAAAGACTTCTGAGCTTTGCTGACAATAACAGTTACCTATTTCTTGCCTTTTTCGTCCCTGTAGTTATTATGTGGATGATATACATTGCGCTTGAGGTATTCCCGTTCGGTAACAATTCCGTACTCGTTCTCGACTTAAACGGACAGTACGTAAATTTTTTCGACGACCTGAAGCACAAGATACTCGACGGCGGATCAATGCTGTACACTTGGACAAGAACTCTTGGCGGAGAATTTATGGGCATATTTGCCTACTATCTGTCAAGCCCTTTCTCCTTCCTGGTTGCACTTTTCCCCGACAATAATATGACAGAGGCACTCCTTCTCATAATTCTGCTCAAGGCAGGATCAATGGGTGCCACAATGGCATATTATTTAAACGAATCCCACCCCACAAAAAAGCTTAATATCATTATCTTTTCCTCCTGCTATGCTTTGTGCGCATTTGCTGTCGTTATGGCGCACAACACAATGTGGATCGACTGCATGATCCTTCTTCCTTTGGTTACTCTCGGTATAGAACGCCTTATAAAAAAAGGCGCTTTCAAGCTTTTTGTATTCAGCCTTGCAATGAGCTTGCTTACCTCGTTCTATATCGGATATATGATATGTATCTACGTTGCAATTTACTTTTTCTACTACTATCTCGCATCAAGCAGCCGCTACGGAAACAACTTCTGGCTCGAGGATAACCATTTCTTCAAATCGCTACTGCGCATCATTTGTTACTCAGCGATCGCCATCTCAATAGCCATGATCATCATCCTTCCCGCATACACATCTCTGCAGTTCGGTAAGGATGAATTCACAAATCCCAACTTCACATTCACACAAAGATTCGACTGGCTCGATCTTTTGGTTAAGCTGTATCCCGGATCGTACGATTCCGTCCGTCCCGAAGGTCTCCCGTTCATTTATGCGGGCTCAATCGTCCTTCTCCTTTTCCCCATGTATTTCATCACTTCTCGCATTAGCTGGCGCGAAAGAATGATGGGCGGTGCGATCCTTATAGTGTTCCTTCTCAGCTTCAACGTAAATGCCCTCGATATCATTTGGCACGGCTTCCAGAAGCCTAACTGGTTAAATTACAGATATGCCTTCATATTTGCCTTCTTGCTGATAGTCATGGCATATAAAGCTTTCGGAAAGCTTCACTTTGCAAATTACAAGCACGTTGTCTTCATAGGCGGAGTACTCACTCTTCTGATATTTATTATGCAGAAGCTAGACTACAAGAATGTAAAAGACATAAAGACCGTGTGGTTCTCGGTTCTCTGCATAGGTGCGTTCTGCGTTGCCCTATGGTTTGTATATAAGCAGAAATATCGCGGAATGGCAACAGCAGTCATAGCCATTCTCGTGTTTGCAGAGCTCTTCACCGCCGGTCTTATGAACGCTATAGCTCTTGATGAGGACGTTGTGATGTCCTCTCGCGACTCCTACAATCATTATATGAATGCTGTAAGACCCGCCGTACAGTTTGTTAAGGATTACGACGACAGCGAGTTCTACAGAATGGAAAAGAATTTCCACCGTCAGAATAACGGCCGTACAAACGATCCGATGACGCTTGATTTCTACGGAATCTCCAATTCCACCTCGACACTCAACAAGGCATCAATTAACCTGCTACACCGTTACGGATACGCTTCACGCTCACACTGGTCACAGTATCTCGGCGGTACACCCGTGGCAGATGCAATACTCGGTATCAAATACGTAATATCCAATAAAGTGATCGACAATCAAGTATGGCAGGAAATCGGCAGAACTCCTGTTGATGATATTTATCGCGATAAGGTAATGCTGAAGCCCGACGAGCTGATAATTTATGAGAATCCATACGCCCTTTCTCTTGCATTCGCTTCGTCTTTTGATGCGGCAAAGGTTGAGATAACTGATTTTGAAAATCCTTTCCTGCTCATGAACGCTATGGCAACTGCCTTTATGGGAAGCGAAGAAGAAATTGAAATATTCGAAAAGGTAAAGATCAAGGATACAGATTATATTAATATCAACACCAATTTCGCAACAAATCACCGCAAATACAGCCCCAAGGATTCATCAAAGACAGCTGAGATAGAGATGACCGTAAAGGTACCCGCAAATCAGCCTGTTTACTTCTACGTTCCAACCGATTATCCCCGCGAATGTACACTCTACGTTAACGATTCCAACGTAGGAAACTATATGGGCAACAAGACCGATTGTGTATATTATCTCGGAATATTCGACAAAGAACAAAAAGTTTCCGTAAAGCTTCGTCTCAAGGACGATCCCATTTATGTCCGTACAAAGCAGGATTATTTCTTCACACTCAATTCCGAGCTCTTTGCTCAGACCTTTGAGTCAATCGCCAAGGGTAATATGTCAATAACGAAGTTTGAAGAAGACTATATCGAGGGCACCGTAAACGTGTCGAAGGGTCAGTCCCTTCTCTTCACCACGATAACGTTCGATGAGGGTTGGATCGTAAAGGTCGACGGCAAAGCAAAGGATCTGATTAAGACAAACGACGGATTGATCGCTGTTGAAATAGAAGAAGGAGCACACAAAGTCACCTTCACCTACCGTCCCAAGTGTTATGTAAACGGCTCTATTCTTTCTGCGCTCGGCATTGCGGCATTTGCCGGTGCAATCGCGTACGATGAATACAAAAAGTTTTTGGACAGAAGAAGATGGGCTAAAGAAAACAATATTTTCTGATTTTAAATGAATGAGTCCCCGCATATATGTCGACACTTGATACACAAAATCATCAAGGAGTTAACACTATGCAGGGACTCAAAAGCACTATTCCGCCGTCAAAGATCAGATGCTATATTACTGCATTCTCGCTCGGTGCTGTAATATATCCTGTTCTTGAAATTATTTACCGATCCCGTACACACTTTACTATGAGCATACTCGGCGGTATATGCGGAATAATTATTTATCACGTAAACCGAACTCTCAAAAGTGAGAGACGCTTGACCCGAGCTCTCGTCTGTATGATATTCATCACATTGACCGAGCTCATAAGCGGAATATTTCTTAACGTGATACTGAAGCTTGAGGTTTGGGACTATTCTACCCTTCCTTACAATCTTTTGGGACAGATATCCCTTATATTCAGTTTTATTTGGTTTATAATCGCAATTCCCGCCCTATATTTGTGCGATCTGATCGACAAATATCTTTTTCCGATCCTAGACGGAAATTTATTTTTTATAAACAATACTAAGGAGGCAAATAACCGTGGCAAGACGCAAAAAACGCAGAAATAGTAAAGGCCTATCTCTATTAACGACCTTATTCGCGGTCATAGTGCTCATCTTCTCGCTATTTCCCGATGCTAAAGCATTCATTGTTAACCTTTTCGAAGAGCCAAGAACTCCAACACTCACCGACGGTGAATTGTCAGTACATTTTCTCGACGTAGATCAGGGAGACAGCATACTTATCATTGCTCCAAGTGGAGAATCAATGCTTATTGACACGTCGATCTCAAAAATGGACGATGTCATAATCGAATATTTAAAATCCGTGCACATAGGAAAATTGGATTATCTGGTGCTCACACACCCCGACGGAGACCATATTGGAAGTGCATCTAAAATACTTGAAGTAATTGGTGCCGATACGGTCTATATGACTGATATGACCCATACCACAAAAACCTTTGAGACACTTCTTGAGACAATTGACAGGCTCGATATAACACTTAAGATCCCAAAATTAAACGAGGTTATATCCTTAGGCAATGCAAAATTCACGGTTTTGGGGCCTGTCGAAAAAACCGACAACAAAAACGAAATGAGTATTGTCTTGCGCATGGATTACGGTGAAACCTCATTCATGTTTACAGGAGATGCGGGTGCAGAATCGGAACAGCTGATGCTCAATAAGCATTCCGCAAATGCCTTCAAAGCAAACGTACTGAAGCTCGGACATCACGGTTCATCAAGCTCAAGCACAAAAGAGTTTCTTTTGGCTGTATATCCATCATATGCAATCGTTTCCTGCGGAAAAGACAATTCCTACGGTCATCCGCACAGAGAGGTGGTCGCCCTGCTTAAAGAGCTGGAGATACCTTATTACATAACTCACGAATCGGGAAACATAATCTTTTCAACCGATGGTAAGGATCTCAAACTAATTCGACCCGTAGCATAGATCATAAGCTTATAAGCTCCGACACAGTTACAAATACATACCCCTGCTCGATAAGACTAGGAATAAACTTCCGAAGCGCAGCAGGGGTATTACTTTTCCCTGCAATATAGTCGTGGCAAAGAATTATCACACCGGGGCTGGCATTATCAATCACCGTTCCCGCGATCTTATCAGCGTCGGGCGATCTCCAATCGGTTGTATCCACGCTCCAAAGGATTGCCCTATAACCGAGGCTGTCGCAGGTTTGTGCTATCACTTCGGAATACACGCCCTCGGGAGGGCGAAAAAGCTTTGTTTTTGTACCTGTAATTTTTGATACTATTTCCTCCGTCTTCCGCACCTCATGACTTAGACGGTTTTTATTAAGACCCGTCAAATGCGGATGTGAATAGGTGTGATTGCCTATCTCATGTCCGTTATTTGCTATTCTTTTGAGCACCTCGGGGTTTTCTTCGCAATTTCTGCCTATGACAAAAAAGGTTGCTTTTATCCCGTATTCATCAAGAATATCAAGAATTTCATCGGTAGTCTTGCTGTCGGGCCCATCATCGAAGGTAAGTGCAATTTTCATTTCGTCATTTACGTGCTTACGGCAAGGAACCTTATTTTCTGTTGTTGAAACGCAAAGAAACGATGTGACTATGGCAAGAAGTGTACAGTTAATTTTCAGAAACAAGCTCATCGAGAGTACCGAAGCGATAGCCCCTTTTTTCAAGCTCGCTCAAAAAGCGATCAAGAATATCCGCATTCGTCTTTGATGTCGGGTGAAGAAGCAATACTTCGCCGTTATGAAGCCTCGAAAGCAATATTGCAAGTGCTTTTTCCTCGGTCATCTGCTTATTATTATCCCAATCCGCATAAGCACAGCTCCAGAAAACCGTCTTATAGCCCATTTCCTCAGCCCAGATAAGATTTTGTTTGCTGAAGCATCCCTCGGGTGGGCGGTAATAAGGAGCTAAGGATGAGGAACAATATTCTTTCATTAAAGCTTCAAGCTCGCGCAGCTCTTTTTCAAAATTCTCTTTTGATGAAACTCTTGCCATATTTTTATGAGAGCTTGTATGATTGCAAACCAAATGTCCGTCATCTACCATTCTTTTAACAAGATCGGTATTACGCCTGATAAGATTTCCCAACACAAAAAATGCGCCTTTTGCGTTATGGCTTTTAAGCGTGTCAAGAATTCTCTCAACGTTTCCGTTTTCGTATCCGCAGTCAAAGGTGAGATAAATCACTTTATCTCCATTATTGTCGACGTTATCATCAATATAATATCCGCCGCAATCCTTAATAAAGCTGAATTCCGAAGGAAGCCTCGGTTGAATACCGTCTTGAGATTTATTACAATACCAGTTATATGCACAATTATCATCCTGCGCGGTTACCCCACCGAAAGCGTTTGTAATAGCAGACACTGTAATGATCATAACGGCAGTGAATATCAGTATTTTTCTCATTTTGAACTTTAACCCCTATAATAACTTCAACGTCGCGGCTTTTGTGCCGCAATCATATTATTTGTCCTTTGCGGCTTTTAATTCTTTATAAAAAATGGTTATTATGCATTTTTTCAGCTTTATTTGACCTGTTGTGAAGTTTTTTTAACCTGTTGGAATAATGATATTTACAAGAAATTAGGTTTGTGATAAAATGATAATAAAGGAGGGATATGCTTGAAGGTCAGAACAGTTATATCGCAAAGCGACGATGAAGAGATAGTGATCAGCTGTAAAGAAAGAAACGAAAGAATTGTCTTTCTTGAGGATTTGATAAAAAACGCAATCGGAAAAGGCGATACAATTATGCTAACATCCGCGGATACGCAGTATTTTATACCGATTAAGGACATACTTTTTTGCGAAAGTTCGGATGGTAAAACAGTTTGCCATACAGAAAGTAATATTTTCTTCTCATCCTACAAGCTCTATGAGCTCGAAATGATCCTTCCTACAATCTTTTGCCGTGCATCAAAGTCCTGCTTGATAAACTGCAAAAGAATATATTCCATAAAGAAAAATATTTCCGGTGCAAGTGAAGTCCGCTTCGATTCTTCTTCAAAAAAAGCATACCTTTCAAGAAGTTATTATAAGCAATTTATGGAAAAAATGAACGAAATGAGGTTAAGATAATGAAAAAACATTTAAATTACGAAAAAACGACATTGGGACTACTGCTTGTACTCTGTGCAGTAGTCATTATCCTTGATGCACTTGGTATTGCGTTAGGTTTCTTCAACGGAATATCTGCCACCACTCTAATTTTCGGTTCGATCGTGCTTGTATGGTTCATTACAAATCTTATTAAGCTAAAAATACCGAAATTATTCCTTCCCCTCGCAATCCTTTTTATTCTTTTTGAAAAGCATATTGCAAGTGCTCTATCACTGAATAGTAGCAATATAATCGACAACTGGATCGTTATACTCGTTGCGATACTTTTGGAATGCGGTTTTTCGATGCTCATACCAAAGAGAACAAAGAAATTTCGTTTTCATAAATCATTTTATATCGATACCGATTCTGGTAACTCAACAAATGAATTTAATACAGATTCAAGCAACTCAACAAAGGAAACATTTAACGAGAATAACGAAGAAGAAGGATCGTCTCATCACAAATACTCCATGTCAAGTTCGACGGTCTATATTGACTGCACAACATTTATAAGCGAAACGGTATCCAACGAAATGGGCTCGTGCGACATTTATTTCACAAACGTAGATAAATACGCAGGAAATGGTGTACTTACAGTGTTCAACCGCCTCGGTTCCATGGATGTTCACGTCCCTTCCGACTGGGCAATAACAAATGCCGTCGGAAACAGCTTAGGCTCGGTAGACTCTCCCCAGAACACGTCAAATGGAGGCCCTTCGATACTTATCAAAGGCTCGAATGAATTGGGATCGCTCGATATCATCTATGAATAAGCTTACGGCTTCGAAATTTTCGAAGCCGTAAATTTTTACTTGTATTTTTAAAACATATACGGTATAATATATAAAGCACTACCCGAAAGGAATAATGATATGAACACAAAAGAACTAGGCGAAATAAGAAGACGCTTTAAATTTGAAAGAACAAATATATCAAGGATCAGAGGTGCGGTCATAAATGAGAAAAAGGAGATCATCTCTCGTTTCGATCAATCCCTTAATCTAATCGGTGAGGAAGAGGCTCAAGCTATCCTTAACATTTTGAAAAAAACTCTCTCCGGTTCACTCCGCAAAAATCTGACCGACGTTGCATTCACAAATCAGCAGGTTTTGGACAGCGACGAACACAGAATGCTTTCTTCCCTTCGCACAACTGCCCTGAGAGACGATGAGGCTTTCGAAAGATTGATAGAAAGCATCCGCGCCTCTTATGTCACCGAAGGAAATTATGTTATAATTCTCGGCTCCGACAGCTATGACGTTCCTTCATATTCATCAGACGGCAACAAGAAGGAGGACAGCTCCGAAATATATACCTACATAGTATGCGCAATCTGCCCTCTTGATATGACAAAGTCAACACTTGGATACAGACTCACTGAAAATCAAATTAAGAACAATATTCCCGATTGGGTCATATCTTCTCCTTCCTGCGGATTTCTCTTCCCAACATTTGACGGAAGAAGAACAAATATTTATAATGCACTATTCTACAACCGTGATATAAAGATAAATAATGCAGAGCTGGTAGATGCAATTTTCAGAAGAGCAGCTCCTATGCCGGTCGCAGAGCAGAAGCAGTTATTTACCAATCTGTTCCGCGATACCGTTAAGGAGGACTGCGACATAGACGTAGTCAAAGGAGTTCAGGAACACATCGGTCAGATGATCGAGGAGCATAAAGCAACAAAAGATCCCGAGCCTCTAACTGTCACAAAATCTACCGTTTCCGACATCTTAAAAGATTGCGGAGTATCTGAGGAAAAGGTAGGAGAATTTGAAAAACAGTTTGATGAAAGCTTTGGCGAAAAAGCAGAAGTATCACCTGCCAATTTACTAAACGTGAAGCAATTCGAGGTAAAAACCGCGGATGTTTCTATAAAGCTGTCATCCGATGTATCTGAGCTTGTTGAGACAAGAGTTATTAATGGTCAGAAATTCATTATGATCCGCGCTGACGGCATCGTTGAAGTAAACGGTGTTGAGATAAATATAAAATAAAAAAGAGGCGTACGCCTCTTTTTTATTTTATATTTCAGTTACTGTATCATCAATTTTTCTTTTCGGAACAATGTAGTCCTTATTTTCATCAAGAAAATACGTCACATTACCGTTTTCCGCGTCAACTATCGTGCTTTTGTGCGTGGGATAGCCGAATGCGATAACACAGCTGATATCAAATTCGTCTCCAATATTCAGAATCTCACGGAGCTCGTTATGCTTTACACTTCCGATAATACAAGAGCCGACACCGTGTGAATATGCGGTCAGAGTGAGATTTGACGCGGCAAGCCCTTCATCAAACTGAGTATAGTGGCATTTAAGCTCTTTTACCGACATAATTGCTACAAACATAGTCGGACGCTGACCTATTTTGGGTCTTCCCTCTCCATTGGGGATCGCACCCGCCCACGCTGTAATATCAAATACTTTATTTACCGTTTCGCGGTCACGCACGTAAATAAAATTCAGCGGCTGGCGGTTCATTGCACTTGAAGCAAGCCTTGCAGAATAGATCATATCGTTAACAACATTATCGGGAATATCCCTTCCCTCATCAAATCTTCTATAGCTTCTTCTGCCTTCAAGCAACGCAATCAGCTCTTTTGAGTTCATTGATTTATCTCCGTTTTCAATACTTTTCTATATTATAACAAAATATCCGCACGGATACAAGTACCCGTGCGGATATATTTTTACATAAACGAGAAAATCAGACGCTGGCTATGGGCATCAAGCTTTGAAAGATCGGGGATCTCGTAACGGTTATCGTTGGAATCCCTGATGATCATTCTGTTTGTACCGTGAAGGCGCTTGATATCCGAATGGCTGTTTCTGATCGTAAACTTGATAGTTCCTCTGTCGGTCTCAACCTTCCATTTAAGAGAGCCGAATTTAACATCACACTCAAGTATTTTTGTGATCTTAGGAATCATATAGTACTCTCTGAAGCACTCAAGAAGTGCTTTTTGCGAAGGCTCATCGATCTCATCCATCTGACGTACAAATCCGACCTCTTTTTCTTCTTTGTTGAGAAGCGTTATGTACATATCGTGGTTTGTGATCGGGAAAAGCATTCTGGGCTCAAGATCCTCAATTATCGTTCCGTCCTTTTTAATTAAACGAACAAGATAAAGGTCGGTGCGCTCGAGAGTTCCGGTGTATTTATCAATATAATAACGTCCCATAATGTCACCTCACGAGAAGTTTTCTGCCTTACGGCTTTCGTTAAGCTTGTCCGACATAGACTGAATCTGAACGAGACGGAAATACTTTCCTTCAAGAGCCATAAGCTCCTCGGGAGTACCGCACTCTATGATCTCACCATTGTCGATAACAACGATCTTATTAGCCTTGGCAAGAGTTGAAAGACGGTGAGCTATCATAAGCGTTGTTCTTCCGCTTATAAGCTGCTCGATAGCCTCCTGGATAAGATGCTCGGTCTCCGAGTCAACCGCAGCGGTTGCCTCGTCAAATACAAGTATCTTGGGGTTACGGAGCATCGCACGAGCAATGGAAATTCTCTGCTTTTCACCGCCGGAAAGACCGACGCCTCGTTCACCGAGGACAGAATCATATCCATCGGGCTGACGAACGATAAATTCATGAGCGTTTGCAACGTCTGCGGCATTAATTATTTCATCTGCAGAGAAGCTGCTGTCGCCGTATGCAATATTGTTGTAGATAGTATCATGGAACATCTGAGGTTCTTGCTGAACGTATCCGATATTACTTCTGTAATAGTGCATGTCGATATCTCTGATATCAACGCCACCCACAAGGATCTGTCCCTCATAATGATCGTAATAACGTAGGAGCAGGTTTATAAGTGTTGACTTACCCGATCCCGTAGTACCGACGATTCCGACGATATCTCCGGGTTCGATAGTGAGATTTATGTCCTTAAGAGTCTTGTTGGTTCTATCAAAGGAGTAGTTAACGTTCTTGAACTCGATTCTGCCTGCAAGGTCGGCATTAGTGTTACCTTTACCGAAATCGTGCTCGGGCTCTGCATCAAGAATATCCATAATTCTTTCAATGGATGCCATTGCACTCTGCAGAGAATCGGAGAAGTTAGCAAAGAAGTTTACCGGCTCATAGAACATCGAAGCGTAAGATATAAAGGAAACGAGAAGACCGACAGAAAGTCCGGTGGTATTACCTGTTGCAAGTCCTTTTATAACCATGTTTCCGCCCATTGCCCAAATAACTACACCACCGCAGGTTATGAGACAGTTTACGATTGCGGGATAGGCATTCAGGATCTTACCTGCCTTGGAATCGACCTTTCTCCATTCCTCAACGGTACCGGCAAAACGTTCAGTGGATCTTTTTTCGTTAGTAAATGACTTAATTACTCTGATACCGGGTATAGTATCGGTAAGTACAGACGTTACAGACGAAGCACGTCTCCAAATAAGTCTGTAGAAAGGAGCTATGTAGCGACGGAAAAATCTTGCGCCGATAACTACAAGGGGAACGGGAAGAAGTGAGAACAGGGTCAGCTTCCAGTTGATGCACAGCATAACGATAACTATACCGATAAGCTTGAAGAACTGAACGATAACTTCCTGTGTTATTCGGAGCATAAATGCCTGTAGAGTTGCTGTATCACCGCTTATACGGTTGATAACGGATCCCGTTGAGGTTTTATCATAAAAACGCATCGGCAAAAACTGCGCCTTTTCATAAACCTCGCATCTGAGTCTTGCAACGATCTTATTTCCCGAAACACGAAGCATATAACCGCGAATACCTGCCATAAGGTACGTAGTAACATACAGCAATACAAGCCCAATGACAACGTAAGTCAGCATTTTGGTATTCTGATTTGGAATAATATCGTCAACCAAGGTTTTGGTAAGAAGCGGAGGAACTAGTCCCAATGCCGTTGTGAGAATAGAGAGGACCACCGAAATAGATAATACCACCATTTCGGGCTTCATATATCTCCAAAGCATTTTAAATACCCTGCCCTTGTTCATGCAATGGACACAAGGAACACCGGGGGCGGAAAGAGTGCGTCCGCACTTAGGACAAACGGACAGAAGCTTCTCATATACCGCGTCCATAACGTCGAGAGCTTCCTTAGGATCGACACCATCTCTGATATCGATTACATATTTAGCAGCCGCATCGCAAAGAGCTGCAATTTTGAACGTAAATCGATACAGATCGTAAACGGTACCGTCTTTTGTTTTAATGCGCATGATTCCGTTACCGTACATACGCTTGCTGTAGATCTCCTCAATATCGGAAAAGGCAAAACGCTTTGAGCATTCGCCCGTTCCGAAATCATATGCAAAGATCTCGGAGCTTGTAGCAAGTAGCACGCACGTGCTATATCTTGCTTCATTTGACACCTCGCCAACTACGGCAAGTAGAACGGGGGAATTTTCATCCCCAAGAGAACGGATGGTCGAAATTTGTGAGTCTTCAAGCTTTTGATTGATCAACAAAGTGTTTTCCATCGTCGTGATCGCCGTAATAAAAACAGCTCCCCTTTTAAATTGTTAATGCATTGTACAACACATCTTGATGAATGTCAACCGTTTTTGCGAAATTAATTTAACTTTTTTATTACTTCAAAAATTATCGATTATCTTCAATTTTTTATTATAAAAAATGAGTATGAGCTTATTCCGAATTAGCATTAAAAACGTCCGGCTCCGAAGAATGAAGCCGGACATATAATGGGTTTATTCTTCGGTCTTGTTTTCAGCTATAACCTTCTGAGCGATAACTGCAGGAACCTCTTCGTAACGAACGAACTTATAGGCAGGATGAAAGTAAAAGGCGGCGACAAAATCCAGACGTAGTACCGACAACCACGCTCTCGTCATTCCGGATCCGGTACAAGGAAGCCCTAACAGTACTCAGAATGGGTATGAAACACAGAAAACGGTCGCCAATATTACATACGCTGCTATAAACAGCAGAAAAATTACTTCTTGTTTATTATCCTTTAAGAAGCGTACGATTTTTTTACACTAAAATTAAATTATGTCATTAAAAAAACCGCCGAAGCGGTTTTTTATCAGCAATAATATCCGTTTTTACGGTTGTGACGCGATGCGATCTCGTTATAAGCCTCAAAGGAAAGATACATGCCGTACCATGCCATCGGTTCAAAAATGATTCCTCCGATAAACCATAGTACAACGTTCTTGTTTCCTGCTATTTCATATAGATCGTTGTATTTTCGGGCTTGATTACGGAGACGGTCATAAATACCTCCCCAATAATAGAAATCATAGATGCCGAGAGTAATTATGGATAAAAACAATTGCAAGAATACACTTGGCGTCCTTTTGCCGTCATCTTTACAAAGCTCATTCAGGTCTCGAACAAAGCAAAACATATAATAGTAATAATATATACCAAAAGTCAAATAACCGACTATGAGGTACGATAACATACTATAGTCATTTTTTAATTCTCTCATAATAAACCTCATCCCCCCACCCGTGGGTGGGGGGACTAAAATCATTCTTCGGTCTTGTTTTCAGCTATAACTTTCTGAGCGATAGCTGCGGGAACTTCTTCGTAACGAACAAACTTATAGGTGAAAGAGCCCTTACCCTGAGACATAGCGCGCAGAGCGATGGGGTAATCGGTCATTTCAGCCTGAGGTGCCTCAGCTTCTACAAGCTGGTAGCCCTTCTTGCCTGCTACGTGGTCTGTTCCGAGAACGCGACCGCGACGCTTGGTAATATCGCCGAATATGTCACCGACTATTGAATCGGGAACAATTATCTTAAGTGTTCCAACAGGCTCAAGCAGTACGGGAGAAGCATTAATAAGCTCCTTGTATGCAAGGTTAGCTGCAAGCTTGAATGCCATTTCGGAGGAGTCAACGTCGTGATATGAGCCGTCATAGAGATCAGCTGCAAGATTTACCATGGGATAACCGGAAAGTACACCCTTGGTCATAGCCTCGGTAAGACCCTTTTCTACTGCGGGGAAATAGTTCTTCGGAACTGCTCCGCCTACAACGCTCTCGGTGAAGGTAAGACCTTCAGCCTCACCGGGTGCGAAGGTGATTCTTACATGTCCGTACTGACCGTGTCCACCCGACTGCTTCTTATGCTTTCCTTCAGCCTGAATACGCTTCTTGATAGTCTCACGGTAAGCAACCTTGGGCTTGCTGAGCTCAACGTCTACCTTATTTCTTTCCTTGAGCTTATTAACGATAATATCGAGGTGGATATCGCCGAGACCCGAAATAAGAAGCTGCTTGGTTTCAGCATTGTTCTCGAAGAATATGGTCTTGTCCTCATCGCGAAGACGTGCGATACCCGTTGCAATCTTATCCTCATCGCCCTTGCTCTTGGGAGCAATTGCCCTGGTCATATAAGCCTTGGGGAACGCGATGGGCATATAGGGTGCCATATCGAGATTGGTGAGAGTATCGTTTGTAGCGGTATCATTAAGCTTCTGGATCATACCGATGTCACCGCACGCAAGCGAATCAACCTCTGTAGTCTTCTTTCCTCTGACCTCATATATGTGACCGAACTTTTCGGTAGCACCTGTGCGGAGGTTCTTAAGAGACATCGTGTTGTCAAGATTACCGCTCATAACCTTAAAGAAGGTCTGCTTACCGAAGGAATCGGCAACGGTCTTGAATACGAATATAGCGGGTTCTGCAGCTTCCTTATCGATAGCAACGTCATCGCCCTCGTTATTGGTTTCAACCTTTTTAGCGGTATGACGGGGATAGGATTCGTTTATAGTATCAAGGAGGGTCGCAACGCCCCACATCTTACCTGCGGAACCGCAGATAACGGGACATATCGAGCCGTCAATGATTCCCTGATGGATAGCTTCGACAGCTTCCTCACGAGTGATCTCCTCGCCCGCGAAATACTTCTCCATAAGCTCGTCGCTCGTTTCGGCAATAGCTTCAAGAAGCATATCTCTATAAGTATCTACATCATCATTGAATTCATCTGGGATCGCGCCTTCAGAGTAAGAGCCGTCTTTATTGAATACACGGGTCTTGAGATCGATCAGATTAAGGAATCCCGTAACGGCACCATTTTCAACCATAGGGATAAAGAGAGGACATATACGCTTACCAAATTGCTCGCGAAGCTGATCGAAGACCTTGCGGAAACGGCACTCGGGATCGTCGAACTTATTTACGAAGAAGGATCTGGGAAGTCCTGCCTCAGTCGCATACTCCCATGCGAGCTCGGCACCCACCTCTACGCCTGCCTTACCGTCTACAACAATAAGAGCCGCATCGGCTACTCGGATAGCCTGCTTAACCTCGCCGACAAAATCGAGATATCCGGGGGTATCGAGAATATTTATCTTTACGTCCTTCCAGATTGCGGGAGCAACTGCGGACTGAATCGAAAAGCCTCTTTTGATCTCTTCGGAATCAAAGTCACACACAGTATTTCCCTCGGGCGTCTTTCCGAGACGGTCGGTTGCCTTAGAAAGATAAAGCATAGCCTCGGCAAGTGAAGTCTTACCCGAGCCACCGTGACCGAGCAGACATACGTTACGAATTTGAGCTGTTGTGAATTTGTTCATAGGTTTAGTCTCCTTGATTAAAATACATGGTGTTAAAACACCACCTTTTTAATTATATAACACATTTTGTACATTTTCAATAGGATACAAAAAAATATTGTCTTTTACTAGTAAAATTTTAATGGAGTTTTTTGTATATATTGCACAATTTTCGCTGATAATTTGCATTTTGTGAGACAATATCTCCGTCATGTATCTGTCTAATACAGAAAAAAGCTCCCTCGTAAAAACAAGGGAGCAATGCTTCAGAACAACAAACCGTTATTATATTTTGTAGGAAGTTCGGACGCAAAAATATGTGAATCGTTCGAAAGCTGAAGCACATTAGGCACTACAAATCCGTCACCGCCAAATTCAATGACAGTCATCGAAGAATGGCTTAAATCAAATCTTAATGACATCAAAGGATAAGGAATGTCCAGAAGCGCGCTCAGAAATGCAAGGCCAAATCCCTGATGTGCAAATAATGCAACTCTATTGTTGTTCGGTCTTTCGGCGATGTATCCGTTACCCTCATGTCGATAACCCAAGGATAGCATAAATGCATCTGTTTCATTTTGAATTCTGTCGATACCCTTCTTGAGATGCGGCATTTTTTCGGTTAAAAACGGATGCTTGTACCAATCGCGGTCCAGAGATCTTATTTCATTTGTCGCAAGAAGCTTCTTAGTTACCGGATGAGAGAACATCCATGAGCTTGCGATTTCGTCCTTATACCAAAATGTTGACGCGGCATACGACTCATTGCACCAATCCAGGATTTCCATATCAATGCCAAGCGCATCGCAGGTCGGCTTTGCGGTCATCATTGCACGGTTTGAGCTTGATGCATATATTTTTGACGGATTACATCTCTTCATTCTGTTAACAAGAGCGTTAGCCTGGCTTTTACCCTGCTCGGTAAGAGAATCGGGATCGTAAATTGGATCTCCATGTCGAACGTAAAATAACAACATAAAAATTCTCCTTAATATTTAAAGAAAACAAATAACGGGGTGCCAAGCACCCCGTTTAATATTAGTTGTTAACGAGCTTTGCAATCTCGTCAGCGAAGTTCTCTTCTCTCTTCTGGATTCCTTCGCCCTTTTCATAGCGAACGAAGCCCTTGATGGAGATGTTTCCGCCGAGTGCCTTTGCGGTGTTCTCAACATACTTGCTAACCTTCTCGTGATCTTCAGCCTTAACGTATTCCATATCAACGAGGCAGTTGTTATCGTAGAACTTACCGAGCTTACCGGTGATGATACCGTCGAGAACCTTCTCAGGCTTGCCTGCCATCTTAGGATCGTTTGCAAGCTGAGCCTTGATAATCTCCTTCTCGTTTGCGATTACGTCAGCAGGAACGCTGTTTCTGTCGAGGTAAGGAGTGGGGTATGCGCCAACCTGAAGAGCAATGTTCTTAGCGAACTCATCGAAGCCATCCTTAGCAGCGCAATCAGTCTCGAAGTTAACGATAACACCGATTGAGCCTGCACCGTGAATATAAGTGCTGGTTTCGCCCTCTACAAGCTCGAAACGGCGGACAGTGATCTTCTCACCGATCTGGAATATAAGCTCCTTAAGCTTTGCATCAACGGTATTACCCTCATACTCGGAAGCGAGAAGCGCATCAACATTAGCGGGATTGGTATCGATAATGCACTTAAGAAGATTCTTAACGAATGTCTTGAAGATCTCATTCTTTGCAACGAAGTCTGTCTCGGTGTTAACCTCGATGATAGCAGTCTTGTTGCCTTCCTTAAGAACGTCAACAATACCGTCTGCTGCGATTCTGGTAGCCATCTTGGACTCAGCCTTGAGCTCACCCTTTTCACGAAGGATCTTGATTGCCTTCTCTACGTCTCCTTCAGCCTCAACAAGTGCCTTCTTGCACTCCATCATTCCAATACCGGTCTTAGCACGGAGATCAGCTACGTCTTTTGCGGTTATATTAGCCATTTTGGTAATTCCTTTCTAAATCAGTTCCTCTTCAACAATTCCGGAATCAAGAGACTCCGGAATTGCAGTTATTTTCAGTTATTTTAATTAAGCGTTTTCTTCAACAGCTTCGGTCTCAGCTTCTGCTACAGCCTCAGCAGCCTCAGGTGCGGTCTGCTCGCCCTGCTTTCCCTCGATAACAGCGTCAGCAATTACGGAGGAGATGAGCTTGATAGCGCGGATAGCGTCATCGTTACCGGGGATTACGTAATCAGCATCGTCGGGATCGCAGTTGGTATCGATGATACCTACAACGGGAATACCGAGCTTCTTAGCTTCTGCTACTGCGTTCTTCTCTTTTCTGGGGTCAACAACGAATATTGCGGAGGGAAGTCCTTCCATATGCTTGATTCCGCCGTAGGACTTCTCAAGGTCGGAGATTTCCTTCATGAGAGCCGCAACTTCCTTCTTAGGAAGGAGGTCGAAGGTTCCGTCTTCCTGCATCTTGTTAAGAGCGTTGAGACGAGCGATGGATCTCTTGATGGTCTTGAAGTTGGTGAGCATACCGCCGGGCCAACGTACGTTTACATAGTACTGACCGCAACGGAGAGCCTCCTCCTTGATTGCATCGGCAGCCTGCTTCTTCGTACCTACGAAGAGGATGTTGCCGCCTTCTGCAGCCATATCACGAACGAACATATAAGCCTCGTCAAACTTCTTGACGGTCTTCTGAAGGTCGATGATATAGATACCGTTTCTTTCTGTGAAGATGTACTCTGCCATCTTGGGGCACCATCTTCTGGTCTGATGTCCGAAATGGACGCCTGCTTCGAGCAGTTGCTTAATGGATACTACTGACATTTTATGTCTTCCTTTCTTCGGTTTTCCCACCACGTCTGCACAGGCTGTTCACCGAAGAGCGCGACGTGTGTGTATTTTTTAACCAAACGATAGTTTAACATATATATTCTCTGATTTCAAGTACTTTTTCGTTGTTTACAAAATATTTACATTTACTCGGTATTTTACTTGATTTATAAACGCTTTTGTGGTACAATATCATCAACTTCTGAAAGGAACTGCAGTTATGAATAATATCAATCAAAAGCTTTTAGATTTTATTTCGGCATCTCAATCGGCTTTCCACACGGTTAAGACCTCATCTGAGATTCTTAACAAATCCGGATTTACTGAGCTTAAGGAGCACGAGGATTGGTCTTTGACATCGGGCGGAAAATACTATGTTACACGAAATCAGTCCTCGATAATCGCCTTCGTTATTCCCTCGTGCAATTCTTCCCTGCCGTATATGATCGCGGCAGCTCACAGCGATTCTCCTACATTTAAAATAAAGCACAATCCCGAAAGCGAAACAGCGGGATACGTGCGCATAAACGTTGAAAGATACGGCGGAATGCTTTGTTCCACATGGTTTGACCGTCCTCTTTCTTTCGCGGGAAGAGTTACAGCGAACGTTGACGGTAAAATCGTAAGCAAGCTCGTTTCCCCCGACCGCGATCTGTTTATGATTCCGTCGGTTGCTATCCATATGAACAGAAACGCAAACGAGGGTGCGAACTACAATGCCGCAACCGATATGCAGCCAATAAGCGGCACCTCCGCTTCCAAGGGTGAGCTTATGAAGCTCATAGCAAGCGAATGCGGTCTTGACAAGTACAGCATTCTTTCGACAGATCTCTATCTCTATCCGAGAATCGAGGGCAAGGTCTGGGGAATCAAGGATGAATTCGTTTCCTCCCCCCGCATCGACGACCTTCAGTGCGCCTTCGGATGCTTAATGGGCTTAATCGAAGCAAATGCCGAGAATTCCATACCGATCGTGTTTATTGCAGACAACGAAGAGGTAGGCTCCTCAACCAAGCAAGGTGCAAATTCAACGTTCCTGTCGGACACGCTGAACAGAATAAATACTTGTCTTAACGGTAATGCTCAGACACTTATGAAAAACCTCGCGTCTTCATTTATGGTCTCAGCCGACAACGGTCACGCCATACACCCCAACCACCCCGAATATTCCGACTCCTCAAACTATCCGAAGATCAACGGCGGAATCGTCATCAAGCACGCGGCTTCCCAGTCATACACGACGGACGCGGTTTCCGCGGCAATCTTCGAAAGCATTTGCAAAAAAGCGGGCGTTCCGACCCAGCATTTTGCAAACAGATCGGATATGCGCGGAGGCTCAACCCTCGGAAACATTTCAAACACGCAGGTATCAATGAATACGCTCGACATCGGTATGGCTCAGCTCGCAATGCATTCCTGCCATGAGACCGCGGGCGCGCTCGACACCGAATATCTTATTTCCGCAATGAAAGAATTTTTCTCATCGTCCGTCAAGGCATTAAACGACGGCGAATATGTGGTAAAATAATGAAGGAATACGACAAGCTTCATTCAACCGAGCTGTATCTAGATCATGAAGCAGCAGCTTGACTGCCTTGAGCTTCTGTACGATTACAACGCAACACGTCCGCACGACTTTGACGAGAGAAACGAGCTTTTAAATAAAATGTTCGCGGAAATCGGCGAAGGCTGTTATATAGAGCCGCCGCTTCACGCAAATTGGGGCGGTCACCACGTTCATTTCGGCAAGGCGTTTACGCGAATTTCAATCTGACACTTGTCGACGACACTCATATATACGTCGGAGACTAAACGATGCTCGGTGCAAGCGTTATAGTCCTTCCGGGAGTTACGATCGGTGATAATTCCGTTATAGGCGCAGGAAGCGTCGTAACAAAGGATATCCCATCGGGCGTCGCAGTCGGTAACCCGTGTAAAGTCCTGCGTAAGATCAACGAGCACGATAAAGAATATTATTTTAAGGATAAAAAGATCGATTGGGATGATATCGTAAAAAAAAATCGGTTGTCCGGCACTTATGTGGCGGACAACCGATTTTTAACATAGTGAATTTGGCACATATTGACAACTTAAAACTAATACTGTATAATTGGTATAGGAGAATTTTTGCTCAAAAATTTTAGCTTCATCCGTTATCGAAAGGAGAAATTATGAAAAGAAACATCGTCAAGCTTATTTCAATCATTTTGGTCATCGCACAAGCAATATTTGTATTTTCTTCCTGCGCAAAAAAGAACACTCAAGTCAGCCCCAACGGATCTTCCACCGAAGCACAAACCACCTCAAATCCCACAGATACAACAGATCAGCCCAAGGAAGAGTCCCCTATACTTGCCGATCTCAACAATGACGGAACAGATGATAAAATAACAATCAAGTATGACAACGAAGACAACACATCCGCAACGATTGTAATTACAAGCGGAGCCGACAATTCTCAGCTGATGTCCGACACGCTCATTCTGAATGAAAACAGAATCGGAGCATACTACCTAAAAAAAGGCAAGCAAAATGAGCCCGACCAGCTGGTTCTTTGGTACTATAGTTATTTATCGGATAACACAAAATTATCATTCACCTACATGGTGTTTTCCTATGACGCAAACGGAAAAACCAAAATTTCCGCATCAGGCAACAAAACCTTCGGAATTGGCGTTAACGACAATATCGAAGCCGAAGATATCGTGTTCCAAACAATGCTTGAAACAATAAACGAGCACACTCAGCCATCCTTCCTGTATACCGGTTATTTATTGCTTGATAACCAAGGAGATAAGATAACCTTCAGTACTGCGGATAATCTGCTTGAAACGCAAAAGCTGACCTTTTGCCTCAGCGACTTCGCAAAAAGGTAAGCATAATACCCAAAGCAAAAGACGGACAGCCAAGCTGTCCGTCTTTCATCATATATCAGTCAATTGTCATATCCATCTTGAAGCGCATTATCTTACGAAGCGTATTCTTGGGGAATTCCTCTTCCCTTACCTTAAGTATCGCTATCTTCTTATAAGGAACTGCGGTACGGTTATAGTTATCAACGTACGGCTTGATATGAGCGTATACGTCGGTGATACCGTTCTTTTCAATATATTCCTTATCGGGATATACTTCCGCAACGATAGCATTATGCTCGATACCGCGCTTCGACTGACCCTCATATACGACAATTTCAAGGATACCGGGAGTTGCGATAAGCTCGCTTTCGATCTCCTCCGGATATACGTTTTTACCGTTGGAAAGGATTATGAGGTTCTTTTTACGTCCCGTAATGTAAAGAACGTCGCCGACCATCTTACCATAGTCACCGGTACGGAAGTAGCCGTCCTCTGTCATAGCCTCAGCCGTTGCGGCTTCGTCAAGATAATAACCAAGCATAACGTTGGATCCCTTAACGCATATCTCACCCTCGCCGTCCTCGTTAGGATCGTCGATCTTGATCTCATCGATTGGAAGAACAGGTCCCACACTACCCTCAACGGTTCTGCGGCTTCTGTTTACCGCAACGATAGGAGCGCACTCCGTGATTCCGTAACCGTTAAGAGTTGAAATTCCGATACCCTCGAAGAAATGGAGAATTTCAGGATTAATGGGTGCACCGCCCGAGATGATCATCTTTACCTCGCCGCCAAATGCAGCACGGATAGCACCGAAAAATTTCGCCCTCATGTCGATACCGACCTTAAGCAGACCGTTACTTACCTTCATCATATTGGAAACGAGCTTTTCCTTGCCCTGCTCCTTTATGTTTGCCTTTATCTTACGGTAGAACGTCTCAAGGTAGAGAGGAACTATAACGAGATGTCCCGGCTTCTGTTCCTTAAGTTCCTTTGTTATGTAGCGAATGCCGGAGGAAATATATATTTCGGAACCGATTATAGCATGACCCACCATCATAACGGACGAGCCGAAGGTATGGTGAGGAGGAAGAACTCCGACGGTCTTATCCGAAAAATCCATAAAGGGAATAACGCTGGAAAGGTCGGAGAGAATGTTGGTCTGCGAGAGCATAACACCCTTACCCTTTCCTGTAGTACCCGAAGTGAAAACAAGAATCGACATTTTATCAGGGTCGATTGAATTATTAAAGTAAACGTTTGGATCTGCTTCGTATTCTGATCTTCCCTGCTCGATAAGATCATTTAGCGAGCCTTCGCCCTCGGACATCATAATTATGGGAGCATGATCAAACTCGTTGTTGCCATTGATATAGTCAGTCTTTGCCTCTATATCCTTATCGCAGAACAAGAAGGATGCATTCGCTCTTGATACGGTGTCACTGAGATCCTTTTCATTCCAATCGCGGTCGAGGGGGGCAATTACACCATCGGCGGAAAGAATTGAGAAGTACGTTACAACCCAGTCATATGAGAACTTTCCTATTACCGCGCACTGCTTGCCCTTTACGCCGATATTGATAAGCTTTGTAGAAAGAGCACGCACGTCATCGCGCATTTTTATAAAGCTGATTTTCTGAATTTCTGTATCAGATGCCTTTAATCTAAAGGAGTATGCGATCTTTTCGCCGTAGGTCTGTGCCGCCCATTCAACGAGATGTCGAATATTTTCAAAATCATGTTGCTCGTGTAGCTGTTCCTTTTTCATGTCGGTTTCCTTTTCAAAAATTAATATTTGTTTAAGAGTGTTGCGCCTTTTAAGTTTTCAGTCCCTGAAGGAAGCAAGAGAAGCCGTATTTGAAGCCCGCAATTGCTTCTTCCTTCGGCAGATTTCTTGCAGCGGCATCGGCATTATAACCGCGCACGAAGCACCATATCGAATAGCCGACCTTCTGTACATCGACTTCCTTTATTAAATGGTTATCGATTGCATAAGAAAGCAGCTTTCCAATTTGTTCCATCCACCATTTTCTGTTTTCCTCAAGAATGAACTCGTTTTCAAGAATAATTCCTTTGATCTTCATTCTCGTGTCGTAGGAGGTGCTTATTATTTCAGAGACCATTTCATTTATCTGCTCAAAGAAATCTCTTTTTCGATCGACCTTGTCTGTTATACATGAGCGCAACTTATTAATTGTGTTCTTATATACTATTACGAGAACGTCGCCTATATTTCTGAATCTGTTATAAAAAACACGATTTGTTATTCCGAGCTTTTTCAAGATTCTTCTTACCGTAAGCTTTCCCGAGCCGTCTGTCAGCGCGATTTCCTCGGCTGCTTTTACGATCTTATCTGACATTTCGTCCTTAATCAGAACAAGTGAAGCGGATTCTGCCATATCGTCCTCCTTTCAGCACACTGTGTGCTAGGGATATTATACCACAGTTATTTCAATTTGTCAACAGCAAAAAAGCACCGAATCAAAAATCGGTGCTTTTCACAATTTGTATTATTCTTCTTCGGTTTCCGCAACCGTAATAGCAAGCTCAAGCAGAGCCTTGGGATCTGCGGGAGTAGGACACTTGGTCATAAGCTCGGATGCATTCTGAACCTTCGGGAAGGCGATAACGTCTCTGATGTCCTCAAGTCCGAGAAGGAGGGTCACAAGACGGTCGAGACCGAAGGCGAGACCGCCGTGAGGAGGTGTGCCGTACTTGAACGCCACAAGAAGGAAGCCGAACTTGTTGTTTGCTTCCTCCTGGCTGAAGCCAAGCGCCTCAAACATCTTGTTCTGTATTTCGGGATCGTGTATACGGATAGAGCCGCCGCCCGCCTCGGTACCGTTAATAACGATATCGTAAGCAATGGAACGAACTCTGCCGGGATCGGTGGTAAGATACTGAATATCCTCTGCAAAGGGCATGGTGAAGGGGTGGTGCTTTGCATAGTAGCGACCGTCCTCCTCGTCATACTCGAACAAGGGGAATTCGGTTACCCAAAGAAGCTTGAAGTTGTTGGGATCGATTAGACCCATTCTCTTTGCTACCTCGCAACGAAGAGCGCCGAGAGAATCGAATACCACCTTATTCTTATCCGCAACGATAAGAGCAAGGTCGCCTTCCTCTATACCAAGGGTATTGACGATAGCAGCATTTTCCTCATCGGTAAGGAACTTTGCATAGGAGGAAGAGATCTCACCTGCGTTATTCTTATACCATGCAAGACCCTTTGCTCTGTAGCTTTTGACAAACTCGGTGAGGGAGTCGATCTCCTTGCGAGAGAACTTTGCTCCGCCCTTTACATTGATACCGCGAACGCTTCCGCCGTTTTCGATTGCACCCGCAAATACCTTGAATCCGCATCCGCTAAGAACGGAGGACAGGTCGGTAAGCTCGAAGCCGAAGCGAAGGTCAGGCTTATCGGAGCCGAAGCGGTTCATCGCCTCATCGTAGGTCATTCTCATAAGAGGAAGCTCAAGATCGATGCCCTTGAATTCCTTGAATACACGCTTGAGGAAGCCCTCGGTGACCGAGATGACGTCATCCTGCGTAACGAAGGACATTTCAAGGTCGATCTGTGTAAACTCGGGCTGACGGTCAGCACGAAGGTCCTCGTCACGGAAGCAACGTGCGATCTGGATGTAGCGGTCAAAGCCCGAGAGCATAAGAAGCTGCTTATAGAGCTGAGGAGACTGAGGAAGCGCGTAGAACTTTCCGTGGTGAACGCGGGAAGGAACGAGATAGTCTCTTGCGCCCTCGGGTGTGGGAGCGATAAGGTTGGGAGTCTCGATATCAACGAAGCCCTCGTCGGCAAAGTATTCTCTTGCGATACGGGAGATCTTTGCTCTGTCGATTATATTCTGCTGAAGATCGGGACGGCGAAGGTCGAGGTAGCGATGCTTGAGTCGGAGCTCGGGCTTAACATTACTGTTCTCAACGATCTCAAAGGGAGGAGTCTGAGAAACAGAAAGCACCTTAAGCTCATCAACCGCGATCTCAACGTGACCCGTAGGAATGGTATCATTGACCGACGAACGCTCTCTCACAACGCCCTTTGCACAAAGAACGTACTCGGAGCGTACCGTAAAGGCAGTCTCGAAAACGTCTCTTGCAGTATTATCGTCAAAGGCAAGCTGAACGATACCGGTACGGTCACGAAGATCGATGAAGATAAGGCTTCCTAAGTCTCTTGCTCTCTGAACCCAACCCATAACGCAGGCACGCTGACCAACGTCGGATTCACGGAACTGACCGCAATATTTTGTTCTCTTGTCGCTTGCTGTAAGTAACTGTGACATTTTTACACTCTTTTCTATAGTAAATTTGATCGGACAAGCCGAAATATATCCTAATTAAGTATTATACCACACAAAAATCCAATTGTCAACCACAGGTATGTTATAAAAGGTATTGAAAAATGTATTTTTCCGTGTTATAATATACCCTGTCGGTGAGTTCGAGACCTTCCTCACCTAAAACAAAACTAAAGGAGAAATTCAACATGACAAAAAGGACTAAGTTTTTAACCCTCTCGGCAGCTATTGCCGCACTCTACGTTGTTCTGACTACTGTCAGCGCACTGTTCGGTCTTGACAAAGGAGCAATTCAATTAAGGCTTTCCGAAACGCTCTGTATTCTACCGATCACAACACCTGCCGCAATTCCGGGACTTACGATTGGATGTGCTCTTTCTTCATTACTGTTCGCCGCAAATATCTTCGACGTAATTTTCGGCAGCATTGCGACATTGATCGGAGCATATTTAACATTTGCGCTGAGAAAAAAGAATGTTTATATCGCAATCATGCCGCCGATACTTTCAAACACGATAATCATTCCTTTCGTTCTTAAATACGCATACGGCATAAACGGTATGATTCCCTACTTTGCCATGACCGTATTTATCGGCGAAGTTATATGCTGCGGAATTTTCGGAATTCTGCTTTTAAAAGCTTTGCCCGAACGTATAATTGATAGCTTGAAGTAAAAAAAGAGCGTTGCTTTTGCAACGCTCCCCTATTTATTTTCCGTATATATATTCGTTTACTCTCTTTGCTTCGTACTCAAAATCGATCTTAAGCACCGAAGCGCCTCCCTGACCTGCGCCAACGGGAGTTTGGCTGCCTATGTGGAACAGCACGCTTGCTCCTTTATACGGCATTCTCTGTGAGCCGATGCTCATGTTTGAACCGTTTCCAACCACGCTTGCGGTGAGATTTATCATTTCATCAATCGGAATGTTCGTTTTTATCATATTGAAGCCCTGACGGACAAGACCGTATATTTCAGACAGATCTCTTGACGAAACAACCTGTCTGAAGAGCGCCATCAGCACGTTTCTTTGTCTTTCGGTACGCTTGTAGTCCGAGCTTCCGTAACGGTGACGCATATGAATAAGTGCCGCTTTACCGTCAAGATGGTAATAGCTGTTTCCCTCTCCTCCTTCGCCTATCTTTGTCACCTTACCACCGTAAGCTTCGATGAAGAACACCTCGTTCGTTTTTCCGTCGGGGCCAACGTCGGTAAGTGTAAGGTCAACGCCTCCGCAAGCATCAACCAGCTTCTCGGTTCCTTCGAAATTGATTATTACAAATCTTTGAATATCAAGATCGAATACCTGATTGATAGTATTTACACAGAGAGCGACACCGCCCAGCGAATATGCGGCATTAAGACGATTCCAGTCGTAATCCTTGCCGTCCTTGTTTACGTCATATCCCTCAAGCGGAACAAGCGTGTCTCTCATAAGCGACAAAAGCTTCGCTTCGCCGGTGCGTCTGTTATACGAGCACACGATCATTGTGTCGCTTCTGCCCCTCATCGATGACATATCTCGGCTATCGGTTCCGATTACAAGAACGTTTTCAACGTCGGGGTCCTTCTTTTCAACCTTGTATATTCCTTCAACGGTTACAGGGGCACCTACTCCTCCAGGATCGTCGGGGTCAAGCGTAGTTTCGGGATAGGTTATATCAGGAGGCATAGTGTCTGTAAAATTCTCGGTTGCCGGTACCCAAGTTCCCGTGGGAACCGGAGGAAGGGTCTGTGTTTCATCTCTGGATATGATCGGTGTATTATGATAGCTCTCGGAATAATCCTTGAAGAGAGGAAGAAGTATTGCAGTACCCGTACAGGTTACAACGAGAAGAAAAGCTATCAGCGACACGAGAGTTATTTTCAAGAACTTTCTGTGGCTTCTTACCCTTCTTGCTTTACCGTAAACCTCTTCGGTGCTTTGGGAATGACTATTCCCTTCCTTTGCACCTTCTTCGTTATTCAGGTTTAAATTTTGCTCATTATTATCCATTATAATGCCTTTCTCGGCAATTTTTGATTTTTGTTTACAATATATGATACCACTCTTGACGGATATTGTCAAGATATAAAGAAAAACCCTTTGTTTCTGATTTGTAAAGATTTGGCTTTAGCCGTTTTAACTTATATGATAGGAGAAAAATATGAAAACAGTAATTCTTGACGGATTTGCGATCAACCCGGGAGATCTCAGTTGGGATTTTCTAAAAAAATACGGTAAATATGACGTTTACGGTCAAAGCACAGAGGATCAGGTAGCCGAAAGAATCGGTAATGCCGATATCGTTGTTACAAACAGAATGAAGATCACCCCTGACGTAATTAAAAAATGCCCGAACCTCAAATTCATTTCCGCTTTCGGAACGGGATATGACATGATCGACGTAAAAGCATGCCGCGAAAACGGTATTGAGGTATGCAATATCCCGGGATATTCCACGGTCTCAGTGGCACAGTTTGCCTTTTCTCTTATGTTGGCAATTTCAACACGTATCGATCGCTTTTCTTCAGCAGTTAAGGAAGGAACTTGGACAGGTCGTCCCGAATTTGCATACCAAAGCATTTCCTACGTGGAGCTTGCGGGTAAAACCGTTGGCGTGTACGGATGCGGAAATATAGGACTTCAGTTTGCAAAGCAATGCAAGGCATTCGGAATGAGAGTTCTAGCATACAGAAGAAGCATAAGCGAAGGAACCGTTGACGGTATAGAATACGTAAGTGCCGACAAACTTATTCGTGAAAGCGATTTTATTTCCATTCACTGTCCCCTCACAAATGAAACAAGAGGTCTCGTTGACAATCAGTTCATTAAAAAAATGAAAAAGGGTGCTTACCTTATAAACACATCAAGAGGCGCTGTAATTAACGAGACCGACTTAGCGGATGCTCTTTTAAGCGGTCATCTCGCAGGTGCGGCGATCGACGTAATGGTAAAGGAGCCTCCCGAAGCTGACAATCCCCTGCTTAAGCTCGAAAACTGTATAATTACTCCTCACGCCGCGTGGGTAAGCATCGAAGCAAGAAAAAGGCTGATTTCCATCCTTTGCAATAATATCGAATCCTTTATTGAAACAGGCAAAGGCATCAACAGAGTTTTTTCATGATTTATTTTTTGCAAACCATTGACAATTATTCCTTTCGGTGATATAATACAAATGTCTCACTTGAGACACTTTGGAGGAATTATGGAAAACGCTTCAAAAATAACCCAAATGCTTAAAGAGCATTCAATATTTTCGTCTCTTTCACTTGAAAAGATCGATAATATCGGTTGCGATCCGCGTTGCTTCGTAGTTTCTTCAAAGGAGGGCGACGACATAATAGGCTCAAGCAAGTCGTATTCCGCACTCGGACTGATCCTTTACGGAACTGTACTTGTGTACAGAAAGGGATGCGGTCAGCCCGTACTCCTTCAACGCTTAAACGAGGGGAAGCTTTTCGGAGCCTCCACTCTATTTTCCGACTCTGCGGAATATATAACCGAACTGAAGGCGGGTACCGATTGCACGGTATTTTTCATTCCTTGTGAAATCGTAGCAGAGCTCATAACGAATGAACCGTCGTTTGCCATAAACTACGTAACTTTTCTGTCGGGAAAAATACGCTTCTTAAACGAGCGTATGAATGAGCTGTCTGCTCCTTCAATTCTGCAAAAGCTCGCTTCTTTCCTTCTGCGAGGAGAAGGAAGCATCGCATTAAGCAAGGTGCAGCTGGCTTCCGCTCTCGGAATCGGCAGAGCGTCCCTATACCGAGCTCTTGACGAGCTTACAGCTAAAGGATTCATAAGATCCGACGGAAAAAACGTTATAATAACAGACCGAGAAGGTCTTATATCACTCATCTGACATAACGAAAGGAACAACAAAAATGAAACTCAGAGCTATCTCTTTAATCGCTGCATTATTTATGGCCTTCAGCTGTCTGATCGGCTGTGCCAATAATAACGATTCAAAAAACAACGTAACCACACCCCCAGATAAAGATAAAGACACATACACACTCAAGGTAGGAACATTGAAGGGCCCGACAGGTATGGGAATGGCAAAGCTGATCTCCGACCACAATCTTTCATCTGCAGATCCCATGTATGACGTTGAATTTTTCGGTGCACCCGAAGATATTACCGCAAAGCTTATAACCGAAAACCTCGATATTGCCGCAGTTCCGGTTAACCTTGCCGCAATTATAAACCAAAAAACAGACGGCAAATATGTAATTGCAGCAATCAATACTCTCGGTGTCCTTCACATCGTTGAAAACGGAAACACAGTAAACAATATCAGTGATCTTGAAGGAAAGACTCTTCACGCAACCGGACAGGCATCAACCCCCGAATACATGCTTAACTATATCCTCGAGCAAAACGATCTTCTCGACAAGGTCACAATAGTTTGGCACACCGAGCACAGCGAGCTTGCGACTCTTGTTGCAGCGGGAGAGGTGTCCCTTGCTATGCTTCCCGAGCCTCACGTTACGTCCGCAATAATGAAAAACTCCGATCTTAAAGCAGTTATCGATCTAACTGCTGAATGGGACAAGGTAAGCGACGGAGATGCAGTTCAAGGATGTGTAGTGGTTTCAAAGAAAGCAATTACAAATCACAAGGCAAAGGTCGATGAATTCCTGGACAATTACAAGGCTTCTGTAGATTACGTTAACACTAACGTTGCCGATGCCGCACAAATCATCGCACAGCTTGGTATCGTTGGTGCCGCAAAGGCTGCTGAAAATGCAATTCCTCGTTGCAACATCGTGTTTGTAGAGGGCGATAAAATGATAAGCTCACTAAACGAATTCTACAATGTTCTTTATACAGCAAATCCTGCTTCGATTGGAGGTAAATTACCGGATGACAGCCTCTACTATAAGAGATAAGCTGCTTAAAAAGGTAATATATATAATCATCAGCGCCGTCTTTTGGACGGCGCTTTGGGATTTTTTATCGTATTTAGTGGGAAAGGAGCTTCTCCTGCCCTCCCCCGCCTCAACCTTTAAGCGCCTTACAGAGCTCTGCACAAAAGATTTTTTTTGGGATGCTACATTCACTTCACTTATAAATACATTATCCGGTTTTTTGTACGGTGTTATAGCAGGAACAGTTCTTGCAGTAATAAATGCGCTTCTCAAAGGTGCCGACATTTTGCTTTCTCCCATTAACGTTATTTCAAGAGCTACTCCTGTTGCATCATTCATCATCCTTGCTCTTGTTTGGATCGAAAATACCGACGTGCCATCTTTCATAGCATTTTTAATGGTCACTCCAATTGTATGGAATTCTCTAAAAACAGCAATCCTCAAGGTCCCGAGAGAACTGAAGGAGATGGCAGGATGCTACAGAATAACCTTAATTAAAAGAATTATTCATATTTATATTCCATCAGTTCTCCCTCAGTACGCTACAGCGCTCGTTACATCAATGGGACTATCCTGGAAAGCAGGTATTGCCGCTGAGGTTTTGTGTCGCTCAGACGGTTCCATAGGAGATCTGATCTACGAATCAAAGCTTTATCTTGAAACCGTTGATTTGTTCGCCTATACCGCAACAGTAATCATTCTCAGCCTTATAATTGAAAGCATTTTCAAGACTGTAATGACTTCTTTTTCTGCAAAGGAGTGAATCATATTGAGTATTATATTGAAAAACATAAAAAAGACGTACTCAGGTAAGACCTTGTTTGTAATACCGACATTTGAGGTCGACACGGGATTTACTTGTATTGCCGGCCCATCAGGATGCGGAAAAACCACACTTGGTCGTATAATCGCGGGAATTGAAAATTATGACAGCGGCGAGATAATCGGTATTAAAGGAGTTCCAACCGTTCTTTTTCAAGAAAGCAGACTTATCCCTTCCCTCTCGGCAGAGAAAAATATATCAATTGTCTGCCGATCAAAAAATAATTCATTGCTTGGAAAAAAGCTTCTTCAAGAGTTATTATTTACAAAAGAAGATTTGAATAAGCTTCCATCAGAGCTGTCAGGCGGTATGATAAGAAGGGTCGCAATTGTGCGAGCTATAGTATTTGCACTTGAGAACTCCGGCAATTTCGTTCTTCTGGACGAACCCTTTTCCGGACTTGATCCCGAAACCAAGGCGAAGGCTGCATACATTATCTCCGAACACCTTCATGACAAGCATGTTTTAATAATAACGCACGCCGAAGATGATACCGAACTGTTTCGCGGAAAATTGGTCAATTTTTCAGATCTCACACAATAATTTTTTCACTTGTTTTCAATCTATTAACAATTACGTGTTACAATAAGAGAAATAACGTAAAGGATCAAATATAAATGAGCTTTTCATCGATCGTAAACGGTGTAACCGATCACGTAACCGGAATATATACTAAGTACAACTCTGCAATAATTGTTGCCGCGGGAAGCGGAACACGTGCGGGCGGAAGCACAACAAAGCAAATGACAGAGCTATGCGGTCTGCCGGTAATAGTGCGAACCGTGAACACCTTTGAAAAATGCAGATTTATAAATGAAATCATTATAGTCGCAAAAGAAAATGAGCTTGATATTTACGGCGTTTTCCAAAAGGAATACGGATGGAAAAAAGTTAAAGCGGTTGTGTCGGGTGGCACCACAAGACAAGCCTCCGTACTTAAAGGCTTCAAAAAAATATCTGACAGATCTCAGTTTGTCTATATCCACGACGGAGCGCGTTGCCTTGTAACCGAAAAAATGATAGCGGAAGTCGGTCACGCTGCTTGTATGCACGGTGCAGCAATCGCAGCATGCAAGGCTTCAGACACGGTTAAAATAAAAGAGCACAAAAAGCTTTCTACTCCCGAAAGAAGCTCAGTTTGGTTAGCTCAAACACCTCAGGTCTTCAGAACAGAAATGTACAGAGCTGCAGCTTATTCCGCCATAAAAAATAAAACAGCAGTTACAGATGATGCTTCCCTTTGTGAGGCCTTGGGTTTTGAGGTAAGACCAATAGATTGCACATCGCAAAATATAAAGATCACAACACCCTACGATTTTGTAATCGCTGAGGCAATTCTTAAATTCAGAGAAAGCGAGGAAGGCAAATAATGTCTGTGCCAAATATTAGGATAGGCCACGGATACGACGTACACAGATTTGCAGAAAACAGAAAGCTTATCCTCGGAGGAACTGAAGTCCCATACACCATGGGTCTCCTCGGACATTCTGATGCAGACGTGCTTCTCCATGCCATAATGGACGCTATTATAGGTGCATTAGGACTTGGAGATATCGGCAGACATTTCCCCGATACCGACGAATCGTATAAGAATATAAGCAGCATGGTGCTTGCCGATCGTGTATATGATCTTCTCTGTGAACATGGATACAGCATCGTAAATATCGATGCCACAATAATAGCACAAAAGCCGAAGCTCGCTCCGTATATCAGTGAGATGAGAAATAATATCGCAATGATTTTTCATATCACTCCAGATCAAGTAAACGTTAAGGCAACGACTGAGGAAAAGCTCGGGTTTACAGGACGATTGGAAGGAATATCATCCCACGCGGTATGCCTGATTGAAAAATAAAAAGTGTCGGCAATGCCGACACAAACGGTTTATCCGTCTTGTATTTTTAATTCACATCCTACATCTTATATTTCCTTAAAGACGGAGTAGCCGTAATTTTCAACGGAGCTTTCCCCCGTCTGATATTATTTTATGCCGACATAGCATCTATGCTACCGCTCACAAAAACGCTTAAAATAAATAACCGGCAAATTGAGCCTATTATCAATAATTACATCATTTTTAGATACAATAAAGAAGAGGTTGATCATGAAAAAAAATATTATTATTTCTCCGTCAGTTCTTGCATGTAACTTCGGATATGCTGCAGATGACGTTAAAAAGGTTTATGAAGCAGGTGCTGAGTACCTTCATCTTGACGTTATGGACGGAATTTTCGTTCCAAACATCTCATTTGGTCCCGATTTTATAAAAGCTCTCCGCCCACACACAAAAGCGGTGTTCGATACACACCTTATGATCGTTGATCCTATTCGCTACGTTGATGCGTTTGTTGATGCGGGCTCTGACATGATAACAATTCACGTAGAAAGCTGTGAAAACGTTAAAGAAACCCTTGAATACATAAAAAGTAAAGGTATAAAAGCAGGATTAGTAATAAAGCCCGCAACTCCCACTTCTGCTGTTGAGCCTTTTTTATCTCTTATTGACATGATACTCATCATGTCTGTTGAGCCGGGCTTCGGAGGACAGTCCTTTATGCCAATTGCTCTTGATAAGCTAAGAGAGGCAAGAGCAATTATTGATGCATCGGGATATGATATTGATCTCGAGGTTGACGGCGGCGTGAATGCAAAAAATATCGCTGAGATCATAAATGCAGGAGCAAACGTTATAGTAGCAGGTTCCGCTGTGTTCAAAAGCGATGATCCTGCCGGTGCAGTAAATTTGCTTAAGGGCATTTGAGATTTGCGCACAGTTTACATTTTTGGTATTATGTTATGGGGCGCACTTATCGTTATCACACATTTTATGTATTTTTACCAAAAAGCCTATTGACAATACAGATTATTTGTGATAAGATAATGTAGGTGTAATTTATCACTAATTCATTTGAGGAAAATTATGAACGGCACGAGAATTATTATGGTCACCTCCTGTAAAGGCGGTGTCGGAAAATCAACAGTCTCGGCGAATCTTGGTATTCGTTTGGCGCTCGACGGCAAACGCACACTGATAATCGATTGCGACTTCGGAGTTCGTTCTCTCGATCTCATTATGGGACTTGAGGACGAAGTAATATTCGATATAACAGATGTAATTTTAAGAGGTATTTCTCCGGAGAAAGCTTTGATAAAGGATTCACGATCCGAAAATCTTTATTTTTGTGCTGCTCCCTACTCCTATGATACAGAGCTTGACCACGAAGCATTCAGAAACACTCTTCGACATATAGGTCAAAGCATGAATTTTGATTATATCATCGTCGATACTCCCGGTGACACAGGCAGCCCATTCAAGCTCGCTGCAGCAGCTGCAGACACAGCGCTCGTTGTTTCCACCTATCAGCCCGCGTCAATACGAGCTGCCGAAAGAACAGGAATACTCCTGGAGGAGTGCGGAGTTACCGACAGAAAACTGATCATCAACTGTTTCCATGCAGATGGCAAGGAATTTGACGGTCAGCCGGGCATTCTTGAAATTATCGATAAAACCTATATTCAGCTTCTTGGCATCATTCCCTACGAAAACAGATTAGTCGAGGCGCAATCTCAGGGTAACGATATTTTCACAATACCTAATTCAAATGCAGCATATGCATTTTGCAACATTGCTCAGCGCTTATCGGGACGCACAGTGCCGCTCTTCACATCATTCAAGAAGATAAAGAGAGCCGAGCTTATCAAAAAGATCCAGTAAATATCGCAGAAAGGACTTAGAACTATGGAAATAGCTATTATAGCAGGTGACAGAAAGAAGGAACTGATAACTCAGTTTTGTATCGCATATTGTGGAATTCTCGCAAAGCACAATCTTTGCGCAACAGGTACAACACATAAGTACGTAACCGAAGCCACAGGGCTTAGAATCGAGAAGCTTCTTTCGGGCTCCCACGGCGGTGTTCAGCAAATAGCTTCCCGAGTAGCGTATGATGAGATCGACCTTGTCCTGTTCTTCCGCGATTCCTATGAAAATGATACTATGGCAGAAAAGAATAATCTTGAGCTTCTTAAGCTCTGCGATATTCACAATATCCCGATCGCAACAAACATCGCAACCGCAGAAATCCTCGTGCGCGCTCTTGAAAGAGGAGACCTCGATTGGAGAGACATAGTTAACCCCCGTTCTGATTACAATTTAAGAAACAGAAGCCAGAGCTACAAGAGATAATAGATGCCTCGGTTTAGGGTACAACGCCCTTCACCGAGGCTTATTTTAAAGGATAAAATTATGATGACTGTAAACGGATGCTATAATTTCAATAAGAGCTATATGGTAGTCGAGCTTACTCTTGATATGACTCCCGACGAAATAGATTGGTTCGGTTTTTCGGTTCCGGACAACGACGTCGATGAATTTGACAGAATAATTCCACATATGGAGCAATATCTGGCCCCCGACGGCACAGACAAGCTCTGCGACGCTTGGGATGAACCCGAGGAGCAAGAAAGCCCAACAAGAGTTGCGTTTTTTCTCCGAAAGAGTGAATGTACCATGCTCGAAACACCATACGGAAACGTTGATATTTCAGAAACCGAGCGACTGCCCTTAAGACTTAAGGAAATCCTTGAATTTGAAAAAGAATAAAATGACCCGCTACTATGAAAGTAGCGGGATTTTTTAATCATTCGTAAGATTTCCGTTACCGTTAACCGGTATCGACTCGCCCAGATACGTGGGCTCAGGCTTGAAGATGCACATAGCAAAATCCTTACACCTTGCCAAAACCTCTCTAATATCCCTCACATACTGACCGTAATATTTATGCAGGTCGGAGGACACGCCGTATGCTTCTATTCCAAGCTGATCAGCTATATACAGCGCACGGTAAAGGTGATATTCCTGCGTTACAATGATAACTCTATCAGCTTCAAATATCTCCTTTGCGCGATATATGGTCTCATAGGTAGAAAAGCCTGCATGATCCATAAACACATCTTCAGAAGGCACCCCCTCATCAACAGCAAACCGCTTCATTGCACCGACCTCGTTGTACTCGGTGCGTCCGTGATCTCCGCTCATAAGCAATTTCGGTGCGGCACCTGTTTTATACAGCTCCACTGCGCGTGAAAGCCTGTCATGAAGCATATCGCTCAAGCTTCCATCGCCTCGCACAAGACACCCCAAAACGATTATGCAGTCGATATTTTCAAGTTCAGATGCTTCTTCTACTGTGATCACTCGATCGTCAACCGAAGATTTTACGTGAGCATTAATTATTAAAACAGATGACGCCCCTAAAACAATAAAGCAAAGCAGAACGACAAGTACCGTAATAAGAATACGCTTTTTCTTCATCATCGTTCTCCTTTGCTTTTAAATTGTTATTTAGTTGCTTTAAGAAGGATCCTCGAAATATCTGCAGACGTGAAATCGTATCTCTCACGGCAGAACTGACAGCTTACCGAGGTCACCTCGTCCTTTGCCATATCCTCAAGCTCCTTAACTCCCGTTGAGATAAGTGCCTTTTCGACCTTATTTCTTGAGCAATCGCACTTAAAGTCGATGTCAAATTCGTCGAGGATCTCCATTTCAAATTGGTTTAGTACGTTTACGCAAATGTCCTCGGGCTTCATTCCCGCCGCCAGCATTGTTGTCACAGGCTTAAGACCCTCAAGGCATTTTTCAACCTTTGAAATTGTTTCCTCATCTGCTGCGGGGAGAAGCTGGATTATAAATCCTCCCGCACATGCAACGGATTTATCAGTGTTAACAAGGACACCGAGAGCGCAAACCGTCGGTATCTGCTCACTTGTTGCGTAATATGACGTAATATCCTCAGCAATTTCGCCGGAAACGATAGGTACCTGACCCGTATATGGATCTCCCACACCAAAATCCTTCATAACTGTAAGAAATCCGTTTGTTCCGACAGCACCGCCAACGTCAAGCTTTCCGTTTTCCTTAAGAGAGAGCTCAACCTCCGGATTTACTGCATAGCCCTTAACATTTCCCAAGCTATCTGCGACTGCTATAACAGATCCGCTTGGGCCTCCGCCGTTGATACGTAGGGTTATTGTTCCCTTCTCTTCCTTCATCATCTGACCCATGAACGATGCACCCGTCATAAGTCGTCCGAGAGCGGCAGTTATAACCTTTGAGGTGCCGTGAAGCTGTCTTGCCTTTTCAACTATATCCGTCGTATCCGATGCCATCATAATGACGGTTCCATCGGAGGATATTGAGCGTACTAAAGTTCCCATATATTATTTCTTGTTAAGCTTATCAAGCCAAATGAGTCCTATGTCGATAGCATCGTAAAGACCGTTCTTCTCAAACTGCTTTGCCAAACGCTCAAAAGGAGATTTGCTTTCATCGGTGCTCATTACCTGAACAATGATGTGATCGGGAATTTCTCTACCGTTCTCCGCTTTTTTTGTTGTTACTACCATGAGAAAGAGAACGTAATCATCCTTCATGTCTCCGTAGCAATACATGTTGTTTTTTCTTACAAGGGGCTTATCTCTATATACTAAGAAATCGCCCTCAATACCGATACCTTTATATTCAACCATCGTTTTTCCTCCGTTAGTACTTATTATTTAATGAACAACTTATATGATAACATATTTTTGAACATATGTCAATAGCCACCGTTTTCTCTATCTTTAGTTGTTTTTCCCAACCTTTTTTGCAGTGACCGATGCCAGCGGATTTTCCCTCATGGCTTTTTCCATCTCGCTATTTGAAACGTGAGTATATATCTGCGTTGTATTCAGCTGCTCGTGGCCCAATATATCCTTAAGAACTCTGATATCAACCTTTCCGGTCTGATACATAAGAGTTGCAGCTGTGTGACGGAGCTTATGTACTGAAAGTCCTCTGTTATCGAGGCCTGCGGCTTCAAGATACTTATATACCACCGTCTGCACCATCTGCTTGCTGATCCTCGTTTTTCTTGAACTGAGAAACAAAGCATTTCTGTGCCCGCCCGCCGGATTTTTGTCGCGAACCTTTATGTAATTTTCAAGAGCCGAACGACAGGCATCGTTCAGATAAATAACTCTCTCCTTTGCGCCCTTACCCATTACTCTCAAAGAACGAAGCTCGCGGTCGAGATCCGAAAGATTTAAGCTAACAAGCTCCGAAAGACGCATTCCGCAGTTAAGAAACAGCGTTATAATACAGAAATTTCTCTCCTTGAACCGACTTTCATCATCGGAATTTACCGTTCTCAAAAGCTCAACACTTTCTTCAGCGCTTAAATGCTTGGGGAGTGTTTTCGGTATTTTGGGAGTGTCGATATTTAAGGTGGGGTTCTCCTTAAATTTCATTACCGTTCCGCAGTAATATTTGTAAAAGGACTTAAGTGATGAGAGCTTACGTGCTCTGGTTCTTGCATGATTCTCGCGATTTATTGCAACAAAGGTGAGAAATTCCATTATTTCGGTCTTTGTAACAGATTCCGCAAACGCATAGTCGAGCTCGTAAATAGTCATATTATCAAAATCTTCGCCCGAGGTACAAAGCCCTGCCCTTTTTGCTTTTATGTATTTAAAAAATAGCATTAGGTCGATCTCATATTGCTCAATAGTTCTCGGAAGTCTTCCCTTGACAACAAGCATATACTGGGAGAATTCCGTTATCGGAGCCGGTAGCTGTGTCATACGCCCTCCTGATTTAGTACAATATATAATTAAATTATACACCCATTTCATCTTGATAGATTGACATTTCTTTTCATTTTCGTTGCCAAAATGTAAACTTTCTGATTTGCTCTTGTATTATTGAGAAAATAATATTAAAATATATCACAGCAACTCGCATTTGAAAGGATACTCCATCTTCTATGAAGTACTTTATAAAAGAAAACTCCTACCTTATGTTCAAAATGTTTGTAAATCAGATAGGAATAACTATTTTTGCAATATGTCTGACATTCTCCACCAACAAAAACGATACCCTCTTCCTTATTGTGAGCGCATTTTCGATCCTTTTTTACCTTGTCCTCTTATATTTTATGACTTGGGACATCGGTTACGAGGATAAGACGCGCATAGACGCCAAACGTATGAAATTCGTTAGGTTAAAGGGTCTTTACCTTTCCCTTTTCGCAAATATTCCCAACTTCATTCTTGCAATTATGGTAACTATAGGTTATTACGGTGCAACAGCGTTCAACGAAGCGGGATATCCAAACTCACCTGACTGGGCTGTTAACATTTACGGCATTGGAAAGCTTGTTGCAGGACTGATTGAAGCGATGTACACAGGACTCATTAATTACATTTTCGGTCCTTCCCCTTGGGCATATTTCACAATAATCGCGCCCTCATTAATCGTATGTACGATAGCATACGTGATGGGCGTCAAGGGAATACGCTTCTTCCCCGCACCTAAAAACGAGCATAGCAGAGAATAACGTCATTACCCCGATTTTTTTCGGGGTATTTTTTATTAAATTATTGACAATTACCGTAATTGTGGTAAAATTATTATAATAAAGCAGAAAGGAATATCCCCATGAATAAAAAGCTTTTCATCACACACAAGAACCACGAAATAGAGGTAAAGGGAGAATCATGGAACTTCGATTACTTCAATGCTCACGATATCCCTCTTAAGCCCATAAGCGGACTTCTTAATTTAAAGAAGAATGTTAGCTTTAAAAAGGCCGTAAAGAACGTAACTCTTACCGCAACTGCGCTCGGTGTATTCCGGGTATATGTAAACGGACAGAGAGTTTATCATAACGAAAACGGTAATAAGATCTACGACGAGCTCAAGCCAGGTTGGACCGACTTCCGCATCAGAGTTATGGAATACTCATACGATATTACCGAGCTGTGCTCCGAAAACAACGTTATAGTAGCCGACGTTGCTCCGGGTTGGTGGAGCGGTCGTATTGCTTTCGGAATGTACGGCAACAAGCCCTGCGCTTTTGCCGCTGAGATAACCGTTGTTTATGAGGACGGCACCACCGAGACCGTTGTAACCGACGAAAGCTGGGATGCAATGGTAGGCGGTCCTACCAGAAGAGCAGATATCTGGGACGGTCAGTACGACGACTACACACTTCCCCACCCTGCCGCTGACGCCGATTTCTACACATGGGACAAGGCTGTGTATTACAATGATTATAACGGCGAGATCGTTCCCTTCGTTGGCGAGTACGTTCGCGTCCGTGATGGACTTTCTCGCAGACCTCTTACTGCGGTTGTTTACGAGGGCACTATCGACAACGGCACCGATTTCGGTGATATCAACGTTGTTAAAAAGGCTGTAGGTATAAACTGCGAGAGCCTCACCGTTAAGGCAGGACAGTCGGTAATACTCGATCTCGGTCAGGAGATCGTAGGCTGGCCAAAGCTCACATATAAGGCTGAACGCGGAACAGAACTTGAAGTATTCTTTGCTGAGCTTCTCAACGACAGCGGAGAAAAGGCAAGAGGAAATGACGGCGCCAAGGGCAGTATGTATATTCAGAATTACCGTTCCGCGCTTGCAAGATACGTAGTTATCGCATCGGGCGAGGAAAACGAGACCCGCGCTCCCTCTCACGTATTCTACGGCTTCAGATATATCGAGATCCGTCCCGACAAGGATATCGAGCTTATATCCGTAGTTGGCGAAGTTGTCGGCTCTGTGCTTAAGGAGGGCGGCAAATTTGAATGCGACAACCCCGAGGTAAATCAGCTGTATTCAAACGTCGTTTGGGGTATGAGAGGCAACTATCTCTACATTCCCACCGACTGCCCTCAGCGTAACGAGAGACTCGGTTGGACCGGTGATACACAGATATTCTGCGGTGCGGCTTCCTATATAGCAGATATTCGTCCCTTCATGCACAAGTGGCTTATCGATGCCAGAGACTCGCAGGTTGGATACGAGGGTGCATACGGAGACATCATTCCGAGAACAGAGATAGTAGGCTGCGGTAACTCCGCTTGGGCTGATGCAGGACTTATCGTTCCCTACCGCCTGTGGCTTATGTATCACGACGAGGAGATCGTTCGTGCTCATTACGAATCCATGGAATACTACATGGAGTACCTTACAAGAAACGGTCTTAAGGGTCCCAATCCCGTCTACGGCGACTGGCTCAATTACGATGTAACTGATAAAGCATACATCTCTGCCTGCTATTACGCTTATGATGCTGCTCTAATGGTCAAGTTCTCGAATATTCTCGGAAAGGCCGACCGCGCCGAGCATTATTCAAAGCTCCGCGATGATATCATAAACGAGTGGAAGAAGAATTATATTGAAAACGGTTATCTTACAATTAATACTCAGTGCGCTTACCTCCTTGCATTTGCCTTCGATATGGTTCCGGCCGAGCTTGAAGCACAGTTTAAGGAAAGATTAAGAAAGCTTATCGTCGATAACGACTATACCCTTTCAACAGGCTTCGTTGGTACGGGTGTTCTTTGCCAGACTCTCGATAAGGCAGATATGAACGACCTCGCATATTCCCTGCTTCTCCAGACAAAAGACCCCAGCTGGCTCTATTCCGTACGTCAGGGTGCAACAACTGTATGGGAGAGATGGAATTCCTACACCAAGGAAAGAGGCTTCGGTGACGTCGGTATGAACTCGTTTAACCATTACGCATACGGCGCAGTTGCAGAATGGCTCTACGGTGGTGTGTGCGGTATCCGTCCCGATGAAAATGATACCGGATTTAAGCACTTTATAATCAGACCCAATCCCGACCTCCGTACGTTTATTCCCGAGGGGCAGAAGCGCATCTGCTCGGCATCTGCTTCTTACACTACCGATTACGGTGTAGTAGAAAGCAGCTGGGCACTTAAGGACGGTGCATATTACTACACTGTAGTCATTCCTGAAGGCACCTCCGCAACCGTAAGCCTTATCACAGATAAGGATACAGTTACCTTTAATACTCTTGAAGTAACAGCAAATGAGCTTAACGCAAAACGCGAAGGAGACAGACTAACATTTGACCTTGGGGCAGGAAAATACGTAATCAAGTCTTAAAATACGAAAGGAACGAACATCCATGAACGTAAACATTAAAACCGATCTGAAAAAGCTTGTTCGCCATCCGTTATTTTATATTTCTCTTCTTGCGTCAATAGCTGCTTCATATACTTTCTCAGCAGGAATAGTAAACGTTGAGATCGTATTAGCTTTGATACTTTTGATAGGTGTAACATCGTTGCTCATCTTTGGCGGTAGAATCACGCTTACCGCCAAAGAAGGAGCATCGGAGAAAAAGCAAAAAGCTGCAGTATATTTTTCAAAAATGATATCAGCTGTTGTTTTCGGAATCACCTGCGGAGCTTTATTTGCTGTAACAACACTTATCACTGCATGGGAGCGTTGTTTCACTATCACTCGCCCGATATTTTCAAACACAAATGAGATTATCGGATATGAAACGGATATGATGACAATATCCTTCAGTTATTTGACCACGATAATACTCGGTACGCTTGCGGCATTTGCATTTACAACAGCGTTTTTTGCCATATTCGGCAATATAATCAAAAACAAAGCAATTGCAAGTATCGTATGCTTAGCCGTTATACTCACGGGATACTTGCTCGAGTCGGTCGGAGGAAAATGGTTTAACGGGCTTGTTGATTGGGACAGTCGTTCCTCAATCGAAAACGGAGAGGTAATAACCGTCGTTAATCCCGAAACACAAAAGTTGTACTATAAGGCTGCAGAATTCGCATTGACTGAATTGCACAATTCAACCGTAACAGGACAGATTATAGCACATTATCCTTATTTGAACAGAAACGTATCACTCATTACCTATGATATTGAAAAATCAGCAGTTACTCTCGTAAGAAGCATCTTCTGGATGACACTGACAAGTCTCGGAGGCTATCTGATATTCAGAAAAAAGGAAATCAAATGAGTTTCGCCTCAAGCACACAGAAGAATATACTTAAAATCGAAAATTATTTCTAAAAACACTTGATTTTTCATTATTAATGTGATATAATTCCTAAGTGCTTGGGGGTATAGCTCAGCTGGTCAGAGTGTATGCTTGACATGCATAAGGTCGTTGGTTCGATCCCAATTGCCCCCACCAAAAAATCCATCGCTTCGGCGATGGATTTTTTTATCCAAGCCGCAGTAGGAATTCTCCGAAGCGAACATTTTTTTGGGGGGGGCATGTAGGCTTGGCATATCATCACTGTGCAATTACTGATATATTCGCATAATATTCAAAAAAACATTCATATAGCTCCTTAATTTCGTCATTATTTTTTTAATTTCCTATTGCAAAGTACACCAAAATGGTATACAATAGATTTGGACGAAAGTTCATACCTCTAAAGGAGTTTAAATAGATATTTTATGAGTAAACTTGTATATGCAGACAACGCGGCAACAACTTCTGTGTCGCCGTCAGTCCTTGAGGCAATGATGCCTTATTTCAATGCCGAATACGGCAACCCCTCAAGCCTCTATTCTCTCGGCAGACGTTCATCCCAGGCCATCACTGAGGCAAGAGAAAAGATAGCTTCCCTTCTCGGAGCAAAGCCAAACGAAATATTCTTCACGTCATGCGGTTCAGAATCCGATAACTGGGCAATTAAAGGCGCTGCGCGTGCAAATGCTTCAAAGGGTAAGCACATTATTTCTACAGTTTACGAGCATCATGCAGTTCTTCACACACTCGATGCTCTGAAAAAAGAAGGATTTGAGGTCACACTTCTCGGAGTTGACAGCGAAGGACTTATCAAGCCAGAGGAACTCGAGGCAGCAATACGCCCCGACACGATCCTCGTTGCTATGATGTACGCAAACAACGAGATCGGAACGATTCTTCCCATAAAGGAGCTTGCAGAGGTCGCTCACGCACACAAGATTCCCTTCTTCACCGACGCAGTTCAGGCGGTCGGTAATATTCCGATCGACGTTAACGATCTCGGTGTTGATATGCTCGCTCTTTCGGGCCACAAAATTCACGCGCCAAAGGGAATCGGAGCGCTTTACGTTAAGACCGGCACACGAATCCACAATCTTATTGATGGCGGCGGTCAGGAAAGAAGACGACGCGGCGGCACCGAAAACGTTGCATACATCGTAGGACTTGCTAAAGCCCTCGAGGACGCGATCGCACAGCTTCCTGATATGGACAGAATAAAGGCAATGAGAGACCGTCTGGCTGATGAGATCTCAAAGATTCCATACACAAGGATCAACGGTTCAATGGAGCATCGCCTTCCCGGAAACTTAAACGTAGCGTTTGAATTTATCGAAGGTGAGAGCCTTCTTCTCCTTCTTGACATGGCAGGAATAGCAGCATCAACGGGTTCTGCTTGCTCAACAGCTTCTCTTGAACCCTCTCACGTTCTTCTAAGCATCGGTCTTCCTCACGAAAAGGCACACGGATCGCTCCGCCTAAGCCTCTCACACGAGAACACTGAAGAGGATGTTGACTATATTCTTGAAAAGCTTCCCCCCATTGTTCAGCGTCTTCGTGAAATGAGCCCACTCTATAATAAATGATGCCGAAAGGATAATAATATGAACTACAGTGCAAAAGTAATGGATCACTTCGCAAATCCCAGAAACGTCGGCGAGATCGAGAATCCTTCCGCGGTAGGCGAGGTTGGAAACGCAACCTGCGGAGATATAATGAAAATATTCCTCAAGATCGAGGACAACATAATTGTTGATGTAAAATTCAAGACATTCGGTTGCGGTGCCGCAATTGCAACGTCTTCAATGGCAACAGAGCTTATCAAGGGCAAGAGCGTTGACGAGGCTCTTGAGCTCACAAACAAGGCAGTTATCGAGGCTCTTGACGGACTTCCTCCCGTTAAGGTGCACTGCTCTGTTCTTGCAGAGGAAGCTGTAAAGACCGCCATCAACGATTACTACAAGCGCAACGGCATTGATAAAGAGGTTAAGATCCACGGTCACGACTGTGATGGAGACTGTGAATCCTGCCACACCCATCACTGATTTATTGATTAAACCGTCTCACTTATGTGAGGCGGTTTTCATATTGTCATTACATTATGAATATAATTGAATAAAAAAATTCGGAGTGAAGATAATATGAAACGAATAACCACGCTATTTCTCTCAATCATAATTCTATTTTCTGCAATTTCAATACAGTCGTTTGCAGACGCAACAAACGCCCTCAACGGAGAAGCGAAGAGTGTAATCCTGATGGAGTCGGAAACCGGCAAGGTTTTATACGAATATCAGGCAGATCTAAGACTTCCTCCCGCGTCGGTCACAAAAATCATGACGATCCTTCTTGTCATGGAAGAACTTGATAAGGGAACTTTTAAGCTAACCGACACAACTGAGGTAAGTGAGCGCGCATCGAAAATGGGAGGCTCACAGGTATATCTCAAAGCAGGTGAGATAATGAGCGTCGAGGACCTACTGAAAAGCGTTATCGTTGCGTCCGCAAACGACGCATCCGTAGCACTTGCAGAACACGTTAGCGGAAGCGTTGAAGCCTTTGTGGCAAGAATGAATGAACGAGCAAGGGAGCTTGGTATGAAGGGAACAAGCTTCGAAAACCCCACAGGTCTCGACGATTCGGTAAAAGATCATCTGACGTCGTCACGTGATATAGCTCTTATGTCAAGAGAACTGCTCAAACACAAAAATATTTTTAAATATACTACAATCTGGACAGATTCCATTCGCAACGGAGCCTTCGGGCTCTCAAACACAAATCGTTTGATACGATTTTATAAAGGTGCAAACGGTCTAAAAACAGGCTCAACTTCAAAAGCGGGCTTTTGTATCAGTGCAACGGCAGAACGTAACGGAATGCAGCTTATAGCAGTAGTAATGGGCTCACCTACGCGTGACAGCCGCAACGAAACGGCAAAGGCTCTTTTGGATTACGGATTTGCTGGTTACAGATACTATAATTCAGAGCCTAAAGAGGTATCGCAAATTAAGGTTTTAGGCGGAGTTAAAAGCCTTTGCCAATTAATTATCGACAGATTTGATGCTGTAATGCAAAAGGATCTTTATGCTAAGGGAATAACTGTCGAAACATCTATCCCTGATAATATTAAAGCGCCTGTCAAAGCCGGCCAGAAGGTTGGAGAGGCTGTATTTAAGGCGGGAGATGAAATTATCGGTACCGTTTCGATCAGAGCCTCTGAAAATATCGAAAAATTATCGTTTTCAGGGATACTAAAGAGGCTAATAGGTTCATTTTTTTATAAGTAAATAACATTTTTTTCATTGTATTAAAGCCCTTCCGTTTCACAAACTAATGACGGGTAACATCCCTTCATTTGTTTATGATATTATTATGGAAGGTGGATATATGAAAAAGTTTTTAACCATTTTATCACTATTATCCGTTATGTTGACCGCAACATCCTGTATGCGTGGAGGAAATGCCGACAAGGGTGATGACGGATATATCGGCAATCACGATAATGAAACAAGCATCACGGATACAAATCGCAATGATTATCCCGTTACAACAGACCGTAACACTACTACAACAAACAATAATGACAGAAGAATCCTTGATACCTACGATGAGCACGAAGGACGGATCAAGGGGCTTCCATCAAGGATAAGAAGAAACATTGAAAGCGGAATAGACGATGTTTTTCCTGATCATATCGAAAATGATATGAGACGAGATATTAAATAAAAACTGACGGCTCCAGTGAAGTGAACCCCATTTAGTTCACAGAACGGAGCCGTTTTTGTTTATGTTTATTGACAAAACAAGACTACAATAGTATAATTAAAGGTAAATGATCGAATATTACAAGGAGTGTAAAAAATGAAAAAAACAGTTCTGAAAAAATACGCTAAGCTTATTGTGGAAAAGGGTGTTAATGTACATAAAGGACAGGAGGTCATGATCGTAGCCGAACTCGATCAGCCCGAATTCGTAACAATGGTCGTAGATGCCGCATATAAGGCAGGCGCTTCTAAGGTCACGGTAGATTGGTCACATCAGCCCCTTCAGAAAATACACGTCAGAGGAAGATCCCTTAAGGTGCTTTCAACTCTTGAGGATTGGGAGATTGTAAAATGGGAAAGAAGAGCCAAGGTTCTTCCTTGTATGATCTATCTTCTCTCCGAAGATCCCGACGGTCTTAACGGTATTAATTTCAAGAAGATGGCAAAGAGCGCTCAGGCTAAAATGAAGATCATTAAGCCTATCAGAGACAAGATGGAAAACAAATATCAGTGGTGTATTGCGGCTATTCCCGGCAAGGCTTGGGCCAAAAAGCTCTTCCCCGAGCTTCGTCCCGCAGCAGCCGTTGAAAAGCTCTGGCAGACCATTCTCTCCTGTGCAAGAGCCGACGGTGAGGATCCCTGTGCCGATTGGGACGCTCATAACGAAAATCTTGCAACCCGCTGTGCACGCATAAATTCTCTCAATCTGACCTCACTCAACATAAAATCGGGCAACGGTACCGATCTCACCGTAGGTCTTATTGCCGATGCTCTCTTTATGGGCGGGGCAGAAGAGGCTTTAGGTAGCGGTATTGTCTACAATCCCAACATTCCCTCCGAAGAGGCATTTATAACTCCCATGAGAGGTAAGGCAGAGGGTATTGTATATTCCACAAAACCCTTCTCCTACAACGGTCAGGTTATCGATTCATTCTTTGTTCGCTTTGAAAACGGTAAAGCTACCGAAATCAAAGCCAACGATGATAGACAAACCGCCATTCTTAACGAAATGATAAACATGGATGAGGGCGCAGCATATCTTGGAGAGGTTGCACTCGTTCCCTATTCATCCCCAATAAATAAGTCGGGCGTGCTTTTCTTCAACACTCTCTTTGACGAAAACGCAGCTTGCCACCTTGCACTCGGTCGCGGCTTCTCAAACTGCCTTAAGGATTATGAGAAGTACTCACACGAAGAGGCAAAGGAAGCAGGAATCAACGATTCGATGATCCATGAAGACTTCATGATCGGTGCAGTCGACACCCGAATCGTAGGAAAAGATGCTGATGGCAATGAATACGTTATATTTGACAACGGCGAATGGGCCTTTTAAATAAAACTTACGGTATCCTGACACTCGGTTGCCGCGTAAACCATTACGAGAGCCAGGTAATTTCCGAAGGACTCGAAGAACTCGGACTAAAAAAGCAGAGCTTTTCCTCTCCCTGCGATATTTACGTGATAAATTCTTGCGCGGTCACAGAAGAAAGCGTGAAGAAGACACGTCAGATGATACGACGCGCATTTTCTAAAAACAACAATGCTTTCATTGCCCTTTGCGGCTGTGCTTCACAGCTGGAGGCCGACAAATTCGCTGATATGAAGCAGCTTGGCTTCATTTGCGGAACAAGAAACAAGGAGATCCTTGTTGATGCAGTAAACGCTCATTTAAAAGGCGAGGTTTTTGAACATGTAGTTTTTAATTCACCCGCAGGTAACCTTACAAGCACACATATAAAACGCTTTGATAGAACAAGAGCATACATCAAAATTGAAGACGGATGTGAGGGAAAATGCGCCTATTGTATCATTCCCAAAGTGCGTGGCGGTATCGTTTTGCGTGATGAAGACGAAATTATAAATGAAGTCAAAACATTGGCAGATAACGAATGCCATGAGGTAGTACTGACAGGAATTGAAACCTCTGCATACGGTAAGGGTCTGCCTGCGCTAATCAAGAAGATTTCCAAAATAAGGGGTATTGAGCGCATACGGCTTGGATCACTTGATCCGTCGTTCCTAAAAAAAGAATTTATTGATGCTGTTGCCGAGATAAAGCAGTTCTGCCCGCATTTTCATCTGTCGATACAGAATGGATCAGACCGAATTCTTGCGCTTATGAGAAGGCGTTATAACTGTGAAATGATACGTAATAACGTCGCTTACATAAGACAAAAGTTCCCAAGCGTTAATTTTTCGGCAGATATTATTGTCGGCTTCCCAAACGAGACCGAGGAGAATTTTGAAAACACCTGCTCGCTCGTTAAGGAGCTTAAACTGCTTCACATACACGCTTTTACCTACAGTAAGCGCCCCGGTACCGAGGCTTCCGAAATGGACGGGCAGATACCCGAGAACATAAAAACCGAAAGACTGCACCGACTAACCTCTATAGCAGACAACAATAAAAACGCTATTCTTACTGCTTTGATCAGCAATAAAGAGCCTGTTCATATCCTTGTTGAGACCACTGAAAAGGGATTCCTTACGGGTCACACCGATAATTTCATCGAGTGTAAGATTCAAATTGAGGAATTGCTTTCCCCTTCTCTTCTCAAAGGCAGAACCATTGAGGCTATACCAACGGACATCGATGACGGATTCTTAATTTGCAAAATATAAAATACCTGTTGAGCCATGCTCAACAGGTATTTTTCTTTAAATAATATAGGCGATAACCTCTACCTCAACGAGCGCGCCCTTGGGCAGATCCTTGACTGATACACAGCTACGTGCGGGAGCGGAGGTTATATATGAGCCGTAAACCTCGTTAAATACTGCGAAATCGCTGATGTTTGCGAGAAAGCAAGTGGTCTTAACAACGTTATCAAATGAGGTTCCAGCCTCTTCAAGAACAGCCTTGAGGTTTTTCATCACTCTTTCGGTCTGAACTCTGATATCGTTTTCAACCATTGCTCCTGTTTCGGGATCAAGTCCGATCTGACCTGAAGTATATAGCATATTTCCGCAAACCACCGCTTGTGAATAAGGGCCAATAGCTCCGGGGGCTTTATTTGTTGCAATTTTCTTTAACATATTGTCACCTCAAATTATATTTCACAGGAGGATATGATTCCTCCGAACAGCAGATCCGAGCCATCGTAAAACACCGCACTTTGCCCCGGTGTAACGGCTCTTACCTCGCTTTCAAAAATCACCTTCGCCACATCACCCTCAAATATCACCTTACAGGGCATGGGCTTTGCCGAATATCTGACACGAACCTCCGCGTTTATTTCACCTTCGCGCATCTGCGGAATCTTCATAAAGGAAAGCTCTTTTACGGTCATTTTCCCAAAATATTCGTTGCCCGCAGGCACGAGAGTTACCGTATTACTCTCATAATTTATAGAAGATACGAACATCAGTCTGCCGTATGCTCCAATTCCCTTTCTTTGACCTACGGTATAATGAATAATTCCTCTGTGCTTGCCAATAACGTTACCGTCTCCGTCAATAAAATCTCCCTCCGGGAACTCAAGACCCGTTTCCATCTTTATAAAAGCGGCATAATCGCCATCAGGGATAAAGCAAATGTCCTGACTTTCCTTGCTTTCTGCGGCTTTATAGCCAAGTTTCGCGGCTTCTTCTCTGATTTGCGATTTATCTAGAGAAACAAGGGGCAAATATAACAGCGAAAGCTGATCCTGAGTAAGCTTCCAAAGCACGTAGCTCTGATCCTTTTTTGACGCAAGATCGGCTTTAACGAAATAGCGGCCGTTTTCCTGCCTGATATCCGCATAATGTCCTGTGGCTACCTTGTCAAATCCGTTTTTCACCGCGTAATCGCACAGCGCACCGAATTTTACCGAGGGATTACATTCTATGCAAGGATTAGGAGTTTTTCCCTTGATATAATCATCAATAAATCGGGAAACCACCCTTTCCCTGAAGTTATCCCTTACATCTATCACAACAAAAGGTATCCCAACGCTCTCAGCGGATTCTTTAGCCGCTGAAACGTCTGTATATTCATGCATCACAACAGCTGAGCCTACGACCTCGTGACCCTGTCGTTTCAGAAGATGTGCGGCGTAAGTACTGTCAAGGCCTCCGCTTAATCCAACAAGAATCTTCATTACAAATTTACCTTCTCTATTCTGTAGCTATAGATCACACTGCCCGAAACTTCATTATCCTCTTCGTTATTTCTGATAAGAATATAATATTCGGAGTTTTCATCGCTACATTCAAAATTGACCGAAATGAAAAGCATACCTGATCCGACGTCTTTATACACCTCTTCTTCGCCACACATCAAATAGACGTCGATCTTATCATTGCAATTTATAGTTGCACTTATAAGGTAATTGCCCTTTTCATTTATATCAAGAGTTATCTTTTCGTCAAGTGTATCTTCGTACGTTATTGTTTCATTACCGCTATCGACCTTCACAAACGACGATGTGCTCATAAGATATAAAGCTGCGGAAATAAGCACTATGCAAACAATAATTGATACAATAAACGCCTTTCCTCTGATCCTCTGACCGTTAAACAAACGGTATCCAATATAAAGCGGCATAGCACAGGCGCCAAGATAAAACAAAACCAGCGACAAATTTTGTCCGAGATTCATTGTAAGCTCAGCCGTTTGATCAACTTCAGGCAATGATGCCGTTGAAAACGTTAATACTACAGAAAGTGCATTGCTTGCGAAATGAAGAAATATAGGAATTAAGAGCGATTTAGTATTAATTGCCACATAACAAAGAAGCGCACCAAATATTGCGGTGTAAAAGAACGAATACGGATCAAGATGCATTATTCCGAAAATAACCGACGTGATCAGTATTATAATCTTCTCGTTTTTAATCTTCGAAAAACACTTTACAAGGAATCCGCGACAGAAAAATTCTTCGCAAATTGCCGGAAAAACCGCTAATACAATAACAGCAGTTAACGGCGACATCTTTAAAAGAATGGAGTTTATCTCATCACTACGGACGTTTGGATCAAACAGTAGGCTTACAGCCACAGAAACAGCGGTAGAAAAAAGCCTGACTCCAATAGCAAGAAGGATGGCTCCAAAAAAGGTCTTTATCGGAGGTAATGCAAAAGGAAACACTTCTTTTGGCTTGGTCTTCGTAAAATAGGTAAAACCAACACCAATAAGTGCAATAGGTATGCCGGCATATAAAGAACCCTTCTCGCCGAAGATTGGTGTCATAATCAATCCGCCGAAAAGAAGAAAAGCTATAGCCAAAACAGTTGCATATATGCCGTGAAGAAAATTAAGCTCATTTTTTTTCATATTTCCCTCAGTAATAAAATAAAACAACAAATGAATACGGTATTCTGCCGAACTCATTTGTTGTTTTGATTCTTAATATTTATTAGCCGAGCTTGGCAGTGCTAACCTTAACACCGGGGCCCATAGTAGAAGCTACTACGCAGCTCTTGATGTACTGACCCTTAGCTGCAGCAGGCTTAGCCTTAACGATAGCTCCCATAAGAGTATCGAAGTTCTCACCGAGCTTTTCTGCACCGAAGGAAGCCTTACCGATGGGGCAGTGGATGATATTGTTTCTGTCGAGACGGTACTCGATCTTACCTGCCTTAGCCTCAGTAACTGCACGAGCAACGTCGGGGGTAACGGTACCTGCCTTGGGGTTAGGCATAAGACCCTTAGGTCCGAGAACACGACCGAGACGGCCGATAACACCCATCATATCGGGGGTTGCGATAACTACGTCGAAATCGAACCAGTTTTCCTTCATGATCTTCTCAACGTAATCAACGTCGCCAACGTAATCAGCGCCTGCAGCCTTTGCAGCCTCAGCCTTTTCACCCTTAGCGAAAACCATAGTTCTTACAGTCTTACCTGTTCCGTTAGGAAGAACTACAGCACCTCTTACCTGCTGGTCAGCGTGACGGGAGTCAACGCCGAGACGAACGTGAAGCTCAACGGTCTCGTCGAACTTTGCCTTTGCGGTCTGGCATACGAGACCAAGAGCCTCGGAGGCCTCATAGAGCTTTGCCTTATCGACAAGCTTTGCACTATCAATATATTTCTTTCCCATTGTTATCTACCTCCGTAATCAGTCAACTACCGTTACACCCATAGAGCGTGCAGTACCTGCGATCATGCTCATAGCGGTGTCGATGTTAGCGGCGTTGAGGTCCTTCATCTTGATCTCAGCGATTTCCTTAACCTGAGCCTTGGTGATGGAAGCTACCTTGTTCTTATTGGGCTTTGCAGAAGCGGTTTCGATACCGCAAGCCTTCTTGATGAGTACGGGAGCGGGAGGAGTCTTGGTAATGAAGGAGAAGGAACGGTCAGCGTAGATAGTGATAACTACGGGGATGATAAGTCCGATATCGTTCTTGGTTCTTTCATTGAACTCCTTAACGAAGTTTGCACCGTTTACACCGTAAGGTCCGAGAGCAGGACCAACGGGGGGCTGCATAGTTGCCTTACCGGCATTAAGCTGAAGCTTTACATAACCGACAATTTTCTTTGCCATTTTATTTTACCTCCAAATGTGGTTTTTTGACGGGGGATATAAGTTTTTCCCCCTCCCACGCCGCATTTATTATGCGGTTTGTGAAATTACTTATAAAGTTTTTCGGCACTATCTGAATCAAGTTCAAGCGGAGTCTCTCTGCCGAACATGGAAACGAGCACCTTGATTTTCTTTTTGTCCTCGGAAATTTCCTGGACGGTTCCGACGTATCCCTTAAGGGGTCCGCCTGTGACGGTGACGCTGTCACCTACCTCGTAATCGAGATGTATCTGCTTGACCTCAACTCCGATAGCAGCAACCTCTTCGTCAGTAAGAGGAACGGGCTTAGAGCCGGGTCCGACAAAGCCGGTTACTCCGCGAATATTGCGGACAACGTGCCAAGTCGCATCGCTCATCTTCATTTTTACAAGAACGTAGCTTGGGAAGATTTTGGTTTCAACCTCTTTTACGATAGTGTTGCCATCCTCATCCTTTCCGTTTTCCTCTGAGGTTACCTCAACGGGAATACGGATATCCATAATGACGTCCTGAAGACCGCGGTTCTCGATGATCTTTTCGAGGTTTGCCTTTACTTTATTCTCGTAACCCGAATACGTATGTGCAACGTACCAACGGGGTTCGGAGCTTATCTCATCGAAGTCGCTCATTTTGTCCTCCGATCAGACTAATGTGGCGATCCACATGATGAACTTGTTTAAGCCGAGATCGAGAAGACCTACTGCTACGCTTACAGCCAAAAGAGCTACGATAACTACACCGGAGCTTCTGAATGTCTGCTTCTTTCCGTACCAGGAAACCTTCTTAAGTTCGCTCTTGTTGTTCTTAAAGAAGTTCTTGATCTTAGTTCCAAGTCCGGGCTTGCGGTCTTTGGAAGCTTTTTTCTTTGTATCCTTGGCTGCGGTTTCCTTTTCGGTGGTTTCTTTTACTACCTGCTCGGTTACCTCTGCCTCGGTCTTGTTTTCAACTTCTGACATCGACTGCACCCTCCTTACTTAGATTCCTTGTGAACGGTGTGCTTCTTGCAGAAACGGCAGTACTTGCTCATTTCAAGACGGTCAGGGTCGTACTTCTTGTTTTTCATGGTGTCGTAGTTGCGCTGTTTGCACTCTGTGCATACCATTGTGATTCTGACTCTCATATTTTTCCTCCCGATAGTATTGACGGATCTACGCCATGCCAAGCCGCACAGCTTGAATCGCGCCTGATTTTATCTCCCTCACCGGATAGGCAACACAAAAAAAGCCTCTCCGCAGAGGTAAATTTATTTTATCACATTCTATTTCTTTTGTCAACACTTTTTTCTTATTTTTTAAATTTTTTATTATTTTTATATTATATTGCAAAATCGCAACCTCTGTGGTATAATATTCCCATCAAATCATGCGGAGGAAGCAATGTCTCAATCAGACAACACTTTAATTCTCGGAATATTGGGCGGTCTCGGACCTATGGCAACCGTCTATTTTTACGAGATGCTCACAGAGCACACAAAAGCCGAATGTGATCAGGATCACATCGACATACTTATATCAAGCAAAGCTACAACACCCGATCGAACAGCATATATTCTCGGCAACAGCGACAGCAACCCCATCGACACGATGATCACAGAAGCGAAACGTCTTTCCGACGCAGGAGCATCTCTCATTGTTCTTCCCTGCAATACCGCCCATTATTTTTACGATCAACTTTCTTCCGCGATAAACGTACCTATAATCAACATTATTGAAGAAACCGCAAAATTCTGTTTCGACAGAGGAATGAAAAAGATCGGCATTCTTGCAACTGAAGGGACAGTATCATCGGATGCCTACGTCAAATATTGTCGCAAATACGGAATTGAAGTCGTATCCCCGTCTCAAAGCGGTCAGGCAGTTATAAACAGCATCATATACGACAACATCAAAAAGAATCTTGATCCCGATATGGACTCGTTCTTTAATGTCTGCGACGAGCTTAAGGATTGTGACACCCTTATTTTAGGATGCACCGAGCTTTCCCTTCTCAATAAGAGCGGCAAGCTCGACGACAGATTCACCGACTCTCTTGAGATTCTTTCGCACAGCACAATTATAGCCTGCGGAAAAACTCCTGTAGGTTATTCATTCACATAAAAAACAAATTCCCGTTCGTCATCGGTCATACGAACGGGATATTTTTGTATAATCACCATTTCTTTGCAAACAATATATTTGTTGGAGGTGATAGATATATTTGTAATAGCGTACAGAACGGTAATAATATACTTTGTTTTGGTTCTTTCAATGAGAATAAGCGGCAAAAGACAGCTCGGAGAGCTTCAGCTTTCCGAGCTTATAACAGCTTTTCTGATATCGGAGGTCGCATCGTCACCCATAACAAATACCGACAAACCGCTTATATCAGCACTTATACCAATAGCGGTTCTGGTCTCTCTTGAGGTCGCCATTTCGTATATAACAACAAAATCAGTGCCTGTCAAGCGACTGTTCGAGCCCTCTCCGACGATTTTAATATTTAACGGGAAGCTTAATATCGATGAACTCAGCAGACAAAGACTTACGGCAGACGAATTAATCAGCTCACTGCGACTCAAAGACATTTCCGACGTTGGTTCGGTAAAATATTGCTTTCTTGAACACAACGGTCAAATTTCCGCATTCAGAAATGATGATATTCTGACGCTCCCCGTCATAGTTGACGGAAAGATTCACAAAAATCACCTGAAAGCATTGGGAAAGGACGAAAATTGGCTTAACAAATGCATAAAAGAGCAAAACGTAAGGTTGAGCGACATATTTATAGGCATAAGCGATGGAACGACCTTCACTGTTTTTGCCAAAAATACAAAGACAAAGTAATTATTTAAACTCTGTAATTCCGTCCGAAAGAAGTACTCTCGTTCTCATAACGGTACAATCTGTAATACCGATCAGCTTTGCAATATAATCGGGATTGAGATAGCTGTCGGGGGAAGCGGACAGAACGCAGATAAGCCTGTTTCCTTCCTTTTTATAGGATTTGATCATTGGCTTGATATCGGTATCCTTCTCCCCGCTTTTCGTTTTCTTTAAAACAACTATGCTTTCCGCTTCAAGCATATCAACAGAAAAATCCGTGTCGTTTTCAAGAACGTACTCGGCATATTTTATATCCGTAAACTTACTTTCGGGTTCATATGCTTCAAGAACTCTCATTTCGGGAGGAAACGCGGAATTGAGCCTATCTGTCAGCTCTTTTTCGGTCATAGACTTCGTTATTTTAAAATCCAGATACTCTGTTACGCTTTCTGTTCCGACCGAGAGAGGAAGCGCAAACACCATTTTGGGGTGGGGATTGAAACCCTCTGAATATTTGATCGGAATGCCAGCTCTTATCATAACGGTTTTCATCGTGCGGTTAAGATCGAGGTGAGAAATAAACTGCAGGCTTCCAGCCTTTGAAAATTTTACTCTTACTGATGAGGACAGCATGTTCTTTCACCTCCAAGCTTATTTGCACCACAGCCCGAACAATGCTCACGGCAATTGGGCGTTGTCTTCGATTCATAAGCCTTTTCCCACTCACGAAGGAAGAAGCTCTTATTTACACCGCAATCGATAATATCCCACGGAAGCACCTCGTCAAGTCCGAAATGACGATTAGCATAGAACGCGGGGTCAATTCCAACGTTTTCAAACGCTTTGAGCCATGTTTCGTATGAGAAATGCTCGTCCCAGCCGTCAAACTTCTGACCGAGTCTATGCGCTTCAAGAAGCGCCTTACCGAGCCTTCTGTCACCTCTTGCAAATACGGCTTCAATGCGGCTGACCTTTGCCTCGTGCCAGTTATAGCGGATACGTTTGTTGCTCTTAACGATATTAAGGAGATGCTCCTGCTTTTCGATAAGCGTCTCAAGGCTATCCTGTCCAAACCACTGGAACGATGTAAATGGCTTTGGAACAAAGCAAGACACACTTACGGTAACGGTGGGATGCTTGCCCTTAGGTCTGTTTGGAATCTCATAGAATTTATCAACGACCTTACCTGCAAGATCAGCAATTCCTTCAATATCTTCGGTGGTTTCTGTGGGAAGACCGTTCATGAAGTACAGCTTGACCGAGGTTTTGCCGGCTTCAAACGCCGTGTAACACGCTCTCATAAGATCTTCTTCAAAAACGTTCTTATTAATTGCATCACGGAGTCTTTGGGTGCCCGCTTCGGGAGCAAATGTAATTCCGCCCGTTCTGACGGTGGATATCTTTTCCATAAGTTCCTTCGTAAAGCTATCGATACGAAGTGACGGCAGAGAAAGAGATACCTTATTTTCATCAGTCCAGCTGAGAAGCTTATCGGTCAGCTCTTCAAGATGGGTATAGTCGCTAATACTGAGGGATGAAAGCGATATTTCATCATATCCTGTATTTTCAAAAAGACACTTTGCCTGCGAATTTAAAACATCGGGGGTTTTATCTCTGACCGGGCGGAAGATTATACCTGCTTGACAGAATCTGCAGCCCCTTATGCATCCGCGATAGACCTCAAGAACTATTCTGTCGTGGACAGTTTCGATAAACGGCATTACAAGCTTATCTGGGAAGAAATTCTTGTCCATATTCTTGATTATACGCTTGGTTATCTTTGAGGGAATATCATCGTATTTTCTCGCATATGACTTGATTGTACCGTCTTCGTTATATGTTACCTCATAGAGCGAAGGAACGTAGAAGCCCTGAAGCTTTGCAAGCTCATGCAGGAAGGCTTCCTTTGTGTAGGTTCCCTCCTCTTTCATTTTTAAATAGAGCCTTGTCATTTCAGGGAGAGCTTCCTCACCCTCACCAATAGAAAACACATCGAAAAAGTCTGCCACAGGCTCAGCGTTATAAGCGCAAGGACCGCCGCCCACAATTATTGGCGCATCTTCACCTCGCTGAGAGGCAAGAAGCGGTATTCCCGCGAGGTCGAGCATATTAAGTACGTTTGTATAGCTCAGCTCATACTGAAGTGTAAACGCAACAAAATTGAAATTTGTAATAGGATCTCTGCTTTCATGAGCGAACAAAGGAATACCGTTCTCTCTCATTTTTTCTTCCATATCATCCCACGGTGCGTAAACTCTTTCGCACCACACTTCCTTTTCCTCGTTCAGCACGCCGTAAAGAAGTCGAACACCGAGGTTTGACATGCCTATCTCATAAGTGTCAGGGAAGCAAAACGCAAAACGGCATTTTACGTCCTCTTTATTTTTAATGATCTGTCCGTACTCACCGCCCGTGTATCTTCCGGGCTTTGATACCTGCTTGAGTATCGAACGCATCTTTTTATCCATAGTTGTTTCCTTTCAATTACTGTCCTTGTAAAAATGCAGTCTTTCGACTGCATTTTTACACTTTTACATAAGAAGAAATCTTGAGATCAAATATACGGGAATAAGCCAGAAGAGCTGGAACAACGCTGCGTACACCGATCCTACTGCGGCGATAGTTCCCATAAACGACACACCTGCAGTAATTACTATACCTATTACAAGTGTGAGAGCGCAGATAAGAAGGTTTGTTTTCGTTATGTGCTTTGTCTTATCGCAAAGAGTGAATGCAGTAAGAAGCGCCTTAACGTTCTTCTTCGACACGATTCCGCTGTCGGTACGTTCAGCACCGCGGCTTCTGTCGCTCAGATCATCGTATTTAAGAACTCTTACGGGATATTTTGTCAGTCGTATCCTTGTTCCGAGCATTTCATCGTTGATATTAGGGTCAACCGTCTTAATGCCCACGCATATACCCGAGCGGTAAAGGCTCTTAAGAGTATTCTGAAATTCGGGGTCGATGCGATATCTTACGTAGAATTTTCCAACGACCTCATCATCACATACGAGGAAGGATATACAAATATCTCCTCCTTCGATCTCCTCATCCTCGGGATCGGAAACCGGAAGATATCCGTTGTGTCTGAGGTATTCAGCCTTTCCCGCAAATATATGGTGACCGTCAATAACAGCCTCAACGCCATCGGAATCGATTCCGAGGATTTCAATATCATTGCTTCTGCCAAGATCAGCGGTAGCTACGTTAAGTACGTCGGATAGCGGTCCGCCGATAAAGGAATACACGCTTGCCATATAGTATATTACGTTATCCAGTCGTCCATTTCCGAACACCTTAATGCTTCTCAACTTTACACCAGCCGTCGGGAACACTTCTCTGTCGTCAAAGCTTATCGATGATGCGCTCGTATATTCATCAAGCGCCCCTTCTCCTACTATAGCACTGTTGTTATCGTAGCAGACCTTTGAAGAACGGAACATCGGGAGGCTGAAAGTAACAAAAATTGAAGCAGGACAAGCGAACGCAAAAGCGGCATAACCTGTAGTAACTGCTGTCGGAATATTCTTTGTTGCAAACAGACCTATAAGAGCACCGCCCAGAGCCGCAACAACTGTCAGAGGAATATAAGCCAGAAGTGACAGCTTAACCGAAGAATAATTTTTGGTTCTTCTGAAGTATCCGTCAACAAAAGACGTTTTGTTTATTCTGAAAATATCAGGTTGCTTGGGAAGGAACTTATCAAATGCGCGAGTTTCAAGTTCCGCATCGATTATATCGAGCTTTTCAAGGGCAAACTTATTTCTCTTTGATGATATAACTCTGAAAGTCATAACCTCTCGTTTGAGATCGAGACGCTGTCCAACGACAAAGAGGAGAAGTGACATCGCAATCGGGAAATGATAGCTTACTATTTCACTTCCTGCAGGGAAGAAGCAAGCACATACCGAATATGCCGCGGAAATAAGCAACATAACGGGAAGGAAGCTGTCTGTGGTTGGTCTCTTATTGAACAAAGCCTTAAATCCGGAAATTACGTTCTTATAAAGGATCGCAAATCCGATAAACAGAAGCTGCAGTCCTATCATAACGTTAACTGTCGGATAATACTGACAGCTTACCGCATCGGGCAGCGAGCCACCAAAGGCTCCGATGTTCTCGTAGAAGAACAATACGATAGCGATTGCCGCCATAGCGAACAGACGAAGCGCACTCTTTCCGTACTCGGATTTGTAGCCCTCGAGTATGCTCTTTATCTCGGAAGGGGAAACAAATTCCTTTACCTTAACGGACGATGAATCATCAATGCTCTTCTTGTGATTTTCTTCGATATTGCCGTCCATTTCGGAGCGAAGCTTATCTGCAGATTCCTTACCGAGAGCCTCTTCAAGCTCTTCGTCCATACCGAAAGCAAGCATAATATTTGCATCGGTCTCGTCGAAATCCTCATCAATGACAGCATCTGCATTTTCTTCGTTCGTTTCGGCTTCATCAACCTGATCATCCGCTTCAGGAACGGAAGCTGACTCGGGAACAGATTCCTCCTCGCTGGAAGTCGTTTCTGTTGCGAGTGCTTCAAACGCAACGGTTTCAAAGGCAACAGTTTCGCCAAGGTCTTCCTCTTTACTGTCATCCTCTGAGGTTTCTTCAGCATCGATATCCGCACCGATCATTATTGTTTTTTCCATATCGGCATTATAATCATCCGTATCATTTGACAATGCGTTAAGCTCTCTTACGGAAATGAATCCGCCCTCGTCGTCATTAAGACCATCTGCCTTACCAAATGCTATTGTTCTCTCAATTTCGGACATGGGACGAAGTGGAGCCTGACGTGTATCCGATTTTTCATCTCTATCCTCAAAATCAGGCACATCACACACCTTACCGCCCTCGCTCAGCTCATTGTAAAGCTCGCTTTCCGGTGCAGTTAACGTTTTTTTGTCAGATTTGCCGTTATCGTCCGATGCATTTGACTCGTCTGCAATCTCCATAGAGCTTAGCGTGCGGATAAAATCGTCCTCGGCATCGGCCTTTTTGGATTTTTCTGCCATTCGTTCATAATCCTGCTCGGGAAGATACTTTTTCATTAAAGCATCAATGTCAAGATCCTCGATATCGGATTTGGGGACAGGGCTTTCAAAAAGCTTTTCCTCATCGGAAACGGGGGAGTTGATTTTCTCGGATCGGCGGAATTTATATTTTTTTCTACCGTCGAAATTTTTAACCTCCTCGTCCTCCGTCATATTTGCTTTGAGCTTTTCAAGAAGCTCTGTGGTGGACATATCTGAAGTATTTTTATTTTCCATTCTTATGCTGTCCTTCCTTATTATTTCATGGAATGTCGCTGTTTTGCGGCTTCACAAAGAATTACTGCACCCGCAGTTGAAACGTTTAGAGAATTTATGCTTCCATACATCGGAATCGAAATTATATAATCACTTTTATCCTTCAGAAGTCTCGATACCCCGAAGCCCTCGCTTCCGAGGATTATTGCGGCAGCACACGTCATGTCGGTCTCGTAATGCGCTGAACCGCCCGCCTCTGCAGCGAATATCCATAGTCCCTTTTCCTTGAGCTCGTCAACCGTTTGTGCAAGGTTTGTAACCTTGGCAACCGGAACGTATTCAACAGCTCCCGCAGATGCTCTTCCCACAGCCTCGGTAAGACCCACCGCACGTCTTTTGGGAATTATTACTCCGTGGGCACCGCTGCACTCCGCAACTCTTAATAGCGCTCCGAGATTTTGAGGGTCTTCGACACCGTCCGCGATAATAATAAGAGGCTTTTCACCCTTTTCTTCGGCGTTTTTCAGTATCTCATCAACGGTAACATATTCTTTCAGCGATGCTGATGCGATAACACCCTGATGCGCCTGTCCGCCCGACATATTGTCGAGCTTATTACCCTCAACCTCAACTATCGGGATACCTCTTTTGATAGCCTCGGATGCAATTACGGTAATTGAACCTGTGCGCTCACCCTTCTTTATGTAGAGCTTATCCACATCCCTGCCGCTTTTCAGCAGCTCGGAGACCGCGTTTCGTCCGATAACGTAGGAGGCAGAAACAGGTCTCTGCTCCTCACGAGGCTTAAAATTGCCTTTATTTTTTCTGTCAAAGCGTTTTTCCATAGTATGACCGTCTTCCGTTCATAATTACATAGTTATACATCGTCTATTATAACACAAAAAAAACCGTTTGTATATAACTTTTTGAAAAAATATAACAAAAAAAGCAGAGAATTGCTTCTCTGCTTACTTTTTTCAGTCATTTTTGAGAATAAGCCTCGGTTTTGCGCCCTTTGAAACGGAATCGGCGGTAATTACGACCTCTTTTACGTCACTTCTTGACGGAAGCTCGTACATAACGTCGATCAGCACGTTTTCAACGATAGAGCGGAGACCTCTTGCACCGGTTTTCAGCACGATAGCCTTATCCGCAATTTTTTCAAGTGCGCCGTCTGTGAAGCGAAGCTCCACTTCGTCCATGGAAAACAGCTTTTTATACTGTTTTACAATTGCATTCTTCGGCTCGTTGAGAATTTTCACAAGGGCTTCCCTATCCAGATTCTTGAGCGCAACGATAACGGGAATTCGACCCACAAGCTCGGGAATAATACCGAACTTCACGATATCGTGAGGGGTAACGTCCTTGAACAGATCCACCTTGTCCTTTTCCTCCTTGGTAAGAACCTCGGAGGAGAAGCCTATGCTCTGCTTATCCCTATTAAGACGCTTTCCGATAACGCCCTCAAGTGTATCGAATGCGCCGCCGCAAATGAAAAGGATATTTTCGGTGTTGATCTGTATAAATTCCTGATTCGGATGCTTTCTGCCACCTTGAGGGGGCACATTTGAAACCGTACCCTCAAGTATTTTAAGAAGAGCCTGCTGAACGCCCTCGCCCGAAACGTCACGTGTTATGGAACGGTTTTCACTCTTTCTTGAGATTTTGTCGATCTCGTCGATATAAATGATTCCCTTTTCAGCCTTTTCGATGTCGAAATCAGCCGCCTGTATGAGTCGGAGAAGAATATTCTCAACATCCTCACCGACATAGCCTGCCTCGGTAAGAGTTGTGGCGTCGGCTATTGCAAATGGGACCTTCAAGGTCTTGGCAAGGGTCTGTGCAAGAAAGGTCTTACCAACACCTGTAGGGCCAATGAGAAGCACGTTGCTCTTCTGGATCTCGACGCCGTCATTATCATCCTTCTTCTGAAGGATTCTCTTATAATGATTATAAACCGCAACAGAAAGGGTCTTCTTTGCATCATCCTGACCTATTACATATTCGTCAAGAACCGCCTTAAGCTCCGAGGGTTTCGGGAGGGTTGCAAGCGACAGCTCATCCTTGCCCGATTTCCTTTTACCCGAACGCTTACCGGTTCCGAAATGCTCCTCAACCAAGCGATTACATCCGTCGAGGCATTTATCGCATATATAAAGTCCTGTTGGCGAGGGAATAAGATATTCTACCTGATCCTCGGTTCTTCCGCAATAATCACAGTAAACGTGCTTACTGCCCTTGCCGCCTTCGTTGTTTGCCATACTTAAACAGGCTCCTTATCAGTCTCTTTTCTCAATAACTCTGTCGATAAGGCCGTACTCAAGCGCAGCCTGTGCAGAGAGGAAATTATCTCTATCGGTATCCTTTTCTATCTGCTCAAGAGGCTTACCTGTATTCTTTGCAAGGATACGGTTAAGCTTTTCTCTTGTTGCGATAATATGATCGGCATGGATCTTAATGTCAGATGCCTGACCCTGCATACCGCCAAGGGGCTGATGGATCATGATCTCACTGTTAGGCAGAGCAAGTCTCTTGCCCTTTGCTCCGGCTGAAAGCAGGAATGCGCCCATACTTGCCGCCATTCCAACGCAGATCGTTGAAACGTCACATTTAATGAAATTCATAGTGTCATAAATCGCCATCCCCGCGGTAACGGAGCCACCGGGTGAGTTAATGTAAAAGGAAATATCCTTATCGGGATCCTGTGCCTCGAGGTAGAGAAGCTGAGCAACCACAAGGGAAGCTG
>JAZQMQ010000023.1:0-87250 GCA_045543555.1 Eubacteriales bacterium | reverse complement strand
AATGAGTAGTCATATTGACGGGAAGCTTATTCCAGAATATAAGCCCGAAAAGCATAGGCAGAAGAACTAATATTGATGATATGATCATTTTAAGCTTGTTGTTGCGTATCATTCGGATTTACCCCCTTTTATATCTGCAATGAAAATCATAATTTCTTCAAGCACCGAGGCGTTCAGCTCGTAATAGATGAATTTTCCTTCCCTTTGATAGCGTATGAGATCTGAATCTTTAAGCACCGACAGGTGTCTTGAGACCGATGCGCCCGTTACATCGAAATGTGCAACGATGTCGCCTGCAGACATGCGTCCGTTTTTCAGAAGCTTAAGTATCTCACGTCTGATAGGGTCGGATAGTGCTTTTAATGTGTTTTGAAGTCCCACCTTGTTCTCCTTATTTAACATTTAACCTAATTGTTAAATGTATTGTATCATAGCTGTTGATCAATTGTCAAGACGATTTTGGAATTTTGTATTTTATTTCAAAATATCTTGAAATATTATATATTATTTGATATAATTACAATTAGTGTAGTATTACTATTTTTAACACATTCGGAGGAAACTATGAATACAAAGGAACTTATAAAGTACATAAACGAGGGAAAGCTTGACAATGCCCTCATCTCACTTTACGGTGAAGGTCAGCTTGATGCACAAAAGGCACGTTATACCGAGGCGGTGCAGGAATTTGCGAACATTTACGGTGATGATAGAGAAGTAAATCTTTTCTCAGTACCCGGCAGATCCGAAATTTCAGGCAACCATACCGACCACCAGAGAGGATGCGTTATTGCTGCGGCGATTGATCTTGATATTATCGCGGTTGCGTCAATGAATGGTACAGACAAGGTAAATGTCAAGAGCAAGGGCTTCCCCGAGGACTGCGTATGCTGTAACCCCTCATGTCCCGATGAGAGCCTTTTCGGTTCTTCTTCCTCTCTTCTTTCGGGAATGTGCCACGGCTTTGCCAAGCGCGGATACAAGGTCTGCGGATTTGATGCATACACCACATCGAACGTATTCAAGGGCTCGGGTATTTCTTCGTCCGCCGCTTTTGAGGTTATGATCGGAAATATTCTCAACCATTTTGTAAATGATGGCAAGGTAACCGCTCCCGTTATTGCGGAGATCGCACAGTATGCGGAAAACGTGTTCTTTGGTAAGCCCTGCGGACTTATGGATCAGACCGCTTGCGCTGTCGGAGGCTTCTCCTATATCGATTTCGGCGATCCGAAGGCTGCTAAGATTGAAAAGCTCGATTTTGATCTTTCGGGAATGGGGTACAGCCTTTGCATTACAAATACAGGCGGAAACCATGCCGACCTTACCGACGATTACGCCGCAGTTCCTTCCGAAATGAAGGGTGTTGCAAAGGAATTCGGTTATGAGGTACTCAGAGGAATTACAAGAGACGAGCTGTTGTCAAGAGCTTCCGAGCTTCGTGAAAAGGTAGGCGACAGAGCTATTCTCCGCGCATTCCATTTCATCGGCGAGAACGACAGAGTTCCCGTGATCGCTAGGTGCCTTAAGAACAACGATGCAGAGGGCTTCTTTAACGGAATCAAGGAGTCGGGACGCTCGTCATTCATGTGGCTTCAGAACGTATACACAACAAAAAACGTGTCGGAGCAGGGACTTACCCTCGCTCTTGCAGTAAGCGAATATGCGCTTAAAGACACAGTACGCACATCTGCGTTCCGTGTTCACGGCGGCGGATTTGCCGGAACCATTCAGGCGTTCGTTCCCAACGAGGACGTATCCGGATATAAGGAAAAGATCGAGGCGGTTTTCGGTGAGGGCTCGTGCTCTGTACTCAAGGTGCGTCCCGACGGAGCGATCAAGGTGCTCTGATAATAATATTTGAGATAATATCTGCTTATTAAAATAACTTTTCAAGGAAAACAGTAAAATGTACGTTGAATCCATACAGATCACGTCCTTCGGCTCCCTTTCGGGCTTCACTCTCGACCTTTCCGACGGAATAAACGTTGTTTTGGGAGATAACGAAGCGGGAAAAAGTACAGTTGCGGAATTTATACGCTACGTCCTTTACGGCTTTGCCTCGAAATCCGACCGCGAAAGATATCAGTCCTTCAGCTCGGAGGTGAGCGCGGGAAGTATTATTCTCTCGGATAACGGCAAAAGATACCGTGTCGAAAGAAGAACGGCGGGAACAAAGGATAACTGCAATATCTACGATCTTGATACGGGAAGCCAATGCTTTGAGGGCAAGGTTCCCGGTGAGGTCTTTTTTGGCGTGCCTGCAGGTCTGTTTGTGAGCACTGCGTTCGTAGGTCAGACGGGCGGAAACAGAATAAACGGCAAAACCACATCGGAACTGCTTGATAATTTGCTTTTTGCGGCTGACGAGGGCGTCAACGTAAAGAAATCCTTGAAAAAGCTTGATGAAAATAAGGTCGCGCTTCTTCATAAAAACAAGAAGGGCGGAAGAATATTTGAGCTTGAGGGCGATCTGAATTCGCTTGAGGGCGTTTATGAGAAGGCAAAAGAGGACGGTGAGAACATCATTGCCCTTGAAAACAGGATCAGAGATTATTCGGGGAAGCTTGAATATGAGGAGAGCAAAAGGGATGAGCTTTCCACTCAAGTCGCGGATTACTATTTAAGTAAGAGCAGAGAAAGAAAGGCAAGGCTGAATTCTCTTAAGGATGCTTACGAAAAGGCAACGGAGGCTCTGACCGAGCATAAGAATAAGTATGTTAGAAACGGATTTTTCCCCGATCAATCGTATCTTGAAAGCCTGAAGGAGTGCGCATCGGAGGTCGTGCATTGCGATGAGCGGATTTCCGGGGTTGAAAAAAGGCTCGATAATCTCAACCGCGAGCTTGAAAAGGATCGTGAGGAAAGAGAAAAGGCGGAAAAGCTTATAAGGGAGCAAAAAGCATTGGTGACGGCAAAAAGAAGTGTGGCGATTGCGGCTGCCGTGATCGCTTGCATAGGATTCTTAGCAAGCTCCGCTGTATGCGCGTTTTTGTTCGTTATTTCAAAGGCCCTGCCCGCGGCAGGTGTGGGAGCCTTGTCTGCGGTGCTTTTCGGATGTATGATCGGTTCATTTGTGCTGATCAACAGGCATTCTTCGGCTATCCGCGAACTCGATACCCGCGCAACGATACAGGATGACGGATTTTCCGCGCGTCTTGACGTTCTTCGCGAGGAGCTGACGGACCGCAAGGAGGAAAAGGACAAGTACTCGCAGACCCTGAACGATCTGTGCGCAAGGTGGAACGTGAAGTACTCCAAGGCGGCGATCGAGGAGATGATATCGGTTATAAATGAGCGCCAGACTCTTGAAACCGAGCAGGAGATCGCGCGCATTGCCTATGTTCAGATGAAGACCGATGCCGAAGAAAATATCGAAGCCGAGCCCGATGATGACGGACACGATATTTCAATATCTCCTGATTTCGACCTTAAGGGTAGCGAGCGTACCTTGAGTATGATCGAGAATATGATCAAGCTCAAAAACCGCGATATGAAGGAGTTTGAAATAAAGCTCGCATCTCTTACCGCAACTGCGGAGGTTCCTTCAGAGGTGCTCGAAAGGATTACAACATTAAAAAATGAAATAACGGAGCTCAGAAACAGATATGCCGCATATTCTCTTGCGTATGAGAAGATCGAAAGTGCGGCTGAAAAAATGAGAGCGTCGGTGTCCCCGCGTCTTTCTGCCGGTGCATCGGATAGAATGAGCTCGCTGACCGAAGGTAAATACGACGAGATCGGCGTAAACGGAGAATTTTCGGTCTCCTTCCGACCAATGACGGAAGGCGGAAGGGTAACAAGGAGCGACGATTATATGAGCGCAGGTACCTCCGATATTGCATACGTCAGCCTGCGTCTTGCACTAAGTGAGCTTATAGCAAACGGTAAAAACATGCCTCCCGTTATTTTTGATGAAAGCTTTTCGCGGTTGGACGACGAAAGGCTGACGAATATGCTTCGTCTGATCGAAAAGGAAAATACGCAGATCGTGATTCTTTCATCAAACAGACGTGAAGCTTCAATTATGAAAAAGGAAAATATTAAGCATAATCTCGTTACAATTTAGGCAATTCATTGCAAACAAATGTTTGACTTTTTGAGAAAGATGTGATATAATCAAACAAAAGGATGCATTGAGGAGGGAAATATGGAAAATATCTATCCTCAGAATACCTGCGCTTGCTTCACGGGACATAGAGCAATAAGCGTCGATAAAATGCGGCTCGCTTCGGAAATGATCTCAAATCAGATCCTTAAATTGAAGGATGAGGGCATAGTAAACTACTACGCAGGTGGAGCTCTTGGGTTCGATTTCACTGCGTCGGTAACTCTGATTAATATGAAAAATATTATTCCCGAGCTCACGTTGAATCTGGTTTTGCCTTGTCGGGACTACGATAAAAAATGGACAAGGACGGGAAGAGAGCTGTTTGCAAGAGTGATCGCTCGCGCCGACAGCGTTGTGTACACAAGTGAAGGGTACACGAAATTTTGCATGCACGTAAGAAATAAATATATGGTCGACAGAAGCTCGGTTTGTATAGCTTATATGACCGAGAATAAGGGCGGAACGGCAAATACGGTCGATTATGCAAAAAGAAAAGGCTTGCGAATAATCAACGTAGCCGAGCCGTTCGGCGACCAAATCAGTTTTTTGTGAGGAAAAAATGAAAAGGATTGTTCTTTTTATAGTGTCCATATGTCTTCTTATTACGGCTTTTGGATGCGGAAGCAAGGAAAAAACGCTTAAGATCACCGAACAGGAGGCACTGGAAGTATTAAGCGAGCTTGTTCCTGCGTCATACGATATCAACGTGATGTTCTTCGGAGATGGGCTTCCATCCACCGATGAAGAGGAGTATGAGAGTACAAACTACGTGCCGGTTGATACGGGGAAATGTCCGTACGCATCAATAGTTTCGATGAAGGTGGCGGCTGAAAAGGTGTTTTCCAAAAACTATTTGAAAAACGTCTACGTCGTAATGTTTGAGGGTACAAAAAGCTCGGAATCAGACGGCTTGCTCAATAATAATATGAGCCCAAGATATAAGGAAATTGCCTCCGAACTTTGTATCGACGCTGCATATGAGCCGTATAACATTCTCGGAAGACTGAACGTCGAATCTGTGACTGTCTCTAAAAAAACTGCAACATACGTCATTATTGATGCAATATGTACCGATGAAAACAGCGAGGAAATCAATAAAAGGTTCTTTTTAACACTTGAAAACGGAGTGTGGCTACTCGACGGCCCCACGTACTGATATAAATTACCTTTATTACATAAATGGAAAGGAATATTTCTCATGGCAGCTAAAGCAACAAATAAAAAGACAGCAGCAGAAATGCCCTCATCGGTGGATGAAAAGAAAAAAGCACTTGATGTAGCGATAACACAGATAACAAAGCAGTACGGTCAGGGCGCAATAATGCGTCTTGGTGAGAATAACGCGATGAATATCAGCGCAATCTCAACAGGATCTCTTACCCTCGACCTTGCTCTCGGTATAGGCGGAGTTCCGAGAGGAAGAATCATCGAGATCTACGGCCCCGAATCTTCGGGTAAAACCACAATCGCCCTTCACGTTGCTGCGGAAGCACAGAAGCAGGGTGGAATCGCGGCGTTTGTTGATGCGGAGCACGCACTTGACCCCGTGTACGCAAAGGCACTCGGAGTTGATATCGACAGTCTTCTTGTTTCTCAGCCTGACAGCGGTGAGCAGGCACTTCAAATAACCGAAGCACTCGTACGGTCGGGAGCTGTTGATGTTCTTGTCGTTGACTCTGTTGCAGCACTTGTTCCTCAGCAGGAAATCGACGGCGATATGGGAGATAGCAACGTTGGAGTTCACGCAAGGCTTATGTCTCAGGCGATGAGAAAGCTTTCGGGTGCTATTGCAAAGTCGAATGTTGTAGTTATATTTATAAACCAGCTTCGTCAGAAAATCGGAGTTATGTACGGGAACCCCGAGACTACCACAGGTGGTATCGCGCTTAAGTTTTACGCATCGGTACGTATCGATATTCGTCGCACCGAGGTGCTCAAGAACGGGAACGAATCCTACGGAAGCCGCACTAAGTGTAAGATAGTTAAAAATAAGGTTGCTCCTCCCTTTAAGACCGCAGAATTTGACATTATTTACGGCAAGGGTATTAATAAGAGCGGCGAAATAATGGATATCGGAGTTAGCCTCGGAATTATCGAAAAGGGCGGATCTTGGTTCTCCTACGGTGGAACACGTTTAGGCCAGGGAAGAGATAACGCACTTAAGTTCCTCGAGGAAAATCCCGAAATGTTCGCCGAGGTCGAGGAGAAAATAAGAAAGAAGTTCTCGGAGACAGAAAGCGAGGAGGAGCTTGAGTTTGATGAGAGCGACCTCGACGATCTCGACGGCTTCGATGAGGACGATGTATAATCGCAGAAAAACCAAAAAAACCGTGCCATCCGATCCGGAGGAGGCTTTCGGTGCGGCATTGCGCACTGCGTTTAATATTCTTGGATATAAGGACAACACCGAATATCAGCTCAGAGAAAAGCTGAATGAACGCGGATATAACGAGCAGACTGTTGATGCAGTCTGCTCTTATATGAGCGAAAAAGGATTCCTGAATGACGAAAGGATGCTCTATCGCCTCGTTCGTTCACTTGCAGATTCGAGACTATACGGCAGGGCGAGAATAAAGCGCGAGATCGTAAGACGCCATTTTTCGCAAAATGCGCTGGATTCGTTTGATTTTGACAACGAAGAGCTGGAGGATGTTGACTTTGTTGAAAACTGCCTTAAGCTGATAAGGAAAAAAGGCGGTCTGCGCGATGAACGAACATATGCTACACTGGTTCGATATGGACATTCGGTGTCGGACATAAGGGAAGCATACAAAAGACTAGAAAAGGAAGAAGAATAAATGACTAAACACGAATACAAGACAAGCGGAACCTGTTCGCGCAAGATCACCTTTGAGCTTGATGACGAAAACAAGGTACATAACGTGGTTTTCGAGGGCGGATGCCACGGAAACCTTCAAGGAGTCGGTAGACTAGTTGAGGGAATGGATGCCGAGGAGCTTATCAAAAGAGTAAGCGGAATCAAGTGTGGATTTAAGGCAACGTCCTGTCCCGATCAGCTTTCAAAGGCTGTCGCGGAAGCAATTAAGTAATAAAGAACGCGGGGAGAAACTTTTTGAAAAAAGTTTCCCCCAGCGCCCCTTTTCAAAAACTTTTGTAAGCCCGAAACTGCGTTTCGGGAAAAATAAGAAAAGACCCTCGTACTAACGAAGGTCTTGATTTTTTTGTGTTTTTGAGAAAATTTCTTCCTTATTATATATATGACTTGTCTTGGCGCATTTTTTTGCCGATTTTGATTATTCTGTCAGCGACAGACGAGAATATTACGCAGATGCAGAGCTCAACGAAAAAGTTTGCGCCTATGAGGGTTAAAAATACGTAGGAGATCATATTCTTGCCTGCGGCGCTTGCCCATTCGGAAATTCCGGGAAAGAAAACGGTGTAGCAGGCGAGCGCGAAGATCGCGGTATTTACAACAGGACATACGATCGAGGAGGTGATAATTGCGGCGAGAGAATTCTTCTTTGCAATAAGCTTATAGATTAACGAGGCTGACAAGCCTGCAAGAATTCCCTTGATAAGAACCACTGCTACTGTCTGCACTACGCCGAGAACGTAGAACCCAGATGCCTGTCCTGTTACAATCACAACAAATCCGAACACAAATCCTAGCCATGCTCCTGCAAGCGGTCCGAGCATCGCTGCTCCGACAACAAGAGGAACGAGAGCAAAGGCACCGACGTTAAAACCTATTGGAATGATAAGACCGATGCACTGAAATATTGCTACAAGCGCCGTCATGAGCGCAAGAAGAGTCATGTTTCTTACATTTTTTATCGAATTGTGCTTTTTCATTGATGTTTTCTCCTTGAAATGAGGTGTTAATTACCTTTAAGTATAGCATGATTTGAATCAAAAGTCAACTAAATCGGTCTAAAAAACAGAAAAAATGAAACTTGAAATGTTAACAAATTGTAAATTATTGATTTTTGGTAAAATTTATTCATGAAGGTATTGCATTTATATAATCGATGGTATATAATTGAAGGGCTTGATGTGCGTTGAAGCGGAAGGTTGCTCCGAGGACACCTACAGTTCAGTCCGAGGAGGTAATTTCCGTGGAGTATGTCCGTGTCCAAGTCAGCTTACTGTCAAGGAAACCGGTCTATTCGGACAAAACCGGACAGGCTGAGATATCTTGGCGGCGGTTGCCGAGGACAACAAACGGGCGGATGGAAATCGGACTGTGTTGGATCGAAGGATCCCATACGCTGCTCACGGCGTATGCTCCGAAGGATTTTTATGCAGGATTGCATGCCTAAAAAATCTTCGGGTTTAATTTATGCCGAGTGAAGAAACACCCGGGTAAGTGTTCAGATTTTCGCCCCATTTAATTGCACAGGCACAAATAATTAAAGGAGGCAAAAACAGTGGCAAAGGAAAACATCAGAGTCAGACTCAAGAGCTATGATCACTTCCTTATCGATCAGGCGGCAGAGAAGATCGTAGAGACCGCAAAGCGTAATGGCGCAGCAGTTTCCGGACCTATTCCGCTCCCCACCGAGAAGGAGATCATCACCATTCTCCGCGCAGTACACAAGTACAAGGACAGCAGAGAACAGTTTGAACTCAGAACTCACAAGAGACTCATTGACATAATCAAGCCCTCTGCGAAGACCGTAGAAGCGCTTATGAGTCTGGAGCTCCCTGCAGGCGTGCAGATCGACATCAAGTAATCCTTTATATAAGGATGGATCTGACCCAAGGGCAAAGCCCCGAGGTTTTATGTCAAGTTGGAGAGCGGTCCTTTTAACGCCCTTCAACCAATAACTAAAATCAGGAGGAAAACCAAAATGAAAAAAGGAATTATCGGCAAGAAGATCGGTATGACCCAGATCTTCGATGCAAACGGCAACGTGATCCCCGTTACGGTGATCGAAGCCGGCCCCTGCACGGTTGCTCAGAAGAAGACCGTGGAGACCGACGGTTACAACGCTATCCAGCTCGGATTCGTTGACGTCGCAGAAAAGAAGCTTAACAAGGCTGAAGCAGGTCACTTCGCTAAGGCGGGCGTATCTTGCAAGAAGCACTTAAAGGAATTCCGTCTCGATGATATCTCCGGATTCAATACGGGCGATACCGTCACCGCTGACATTTTTGCAGCAGGTGAAAAGGTCGACGTTACCGGTGTTACCAAGGGACACGGATTCACTGGTACCGTTAAGCGTTGGAACAACCACATTCTCAGAATGACTCACGGTACAGGTCCCATTCACCGTCAGCCCGGTTCTATGGGTGTTATCGACCCTGCACACATCTTCAAGAACAAGAAGATGCCCGGTCAGTACGGTAATGAGCAGGTAACCGTTCTCAATCTCACCATTGCCAAGATCGATGCGGAAAAGAACATCATCGCAGTTAAGGGCGCAGTTCCCGGAGCTCGCGGCGGTATCGTCTTCATCCGTAACGCTGTCAAGGCGTAATCGGAAGGAGGAAATTAACGATGCCGAACGTAAAGGTAGTTAATATGAAGGGCGCCGAAGTCGGAGCTATGGATCTTTCCGACAAGGTATTTGGCGCAGAGGTAAACGGTGCAGTTCTTCACACCGCAGTAAGAGCTTACCTTATGAATCAGAGACAGGGCACACAGTCCGCTCTCACTCGCACCGAGGTTTCCGGCGGCGGAAAGAAGCCCTGGAGACAGAAGGGAACCGGTAGAGCAAGACAGGGCTCCACTCGTGCTCCTCAGTGGACACACGGTGGCGTAGTTTTCGCTCCCAAGCCTCGTTCCTATCGCGTAACCATCAACAAGAAGGTTAAGCAGCTCGCACTCTTCTCCGCACTCTCTGCAAAGGTTGCTTCCGGCGACATCGTAGTTGTTGATGCAATCGCAGCTGAGGCATACAAGACTAAGGTTATGGCAGAAATGCTCACCGCAGTCGGAGCAAAGAAGAAGTCCCTTGTTGTTCTTGCTGACAACGACGCAAAGGTCGTAGGTTCCTTCGCAAATATCGAAGGCGTAAAGACCGCTCAGACCAACACAATCAACGTCTATGACATTCTCAATGCAGATACCCTCGTAATCGCTAAGGGTGCTGTTGAAAAGATCGAGGAGGTGTACGCATAATGAAAACCGCATACGATATTATCCGTCGCCCCGTCATCACTGAGGCTTCCATGGCACTCACCGCTGAGAAGAAGTACGTCTTCGAGGTAATGAAGGATGCTACCAAGCCTGAGATCGCAAAGGCTGTTGAGACCGTTTTCCCCGGCGTTAAGGTTGCTGAGGTAAACACCATCAATATGAAGAGAAAGCCCAAGAGACTCGGAGTTCACGAAGGTTACACTTCTGAGTGGAAGAAAGCTATTGTAAAGCTTACTGAAGACTCCAAGACCATCGAGTTCTTCGACGGCATGTATTAAGAAGGAGTGATATAAATGGCAGTAAAAACATTTAAGCCCACAACTCCGGCCAGAAGAAACATGTCTGTACCCTCTTTCGACGAGGTAACTAAGTCTACCCCCGAAAAGAGCCTGATCGTAACCAAGAAGAAGCATGCCGGACGTAACAGCTACGGCCGCATCACCGTTCGTCATAAGGGCGGCGGAAACAAGCTTAAGTACAGAATAGTAGATTTCAAGAGAGCTGAGAGCAATGAGCCCGCAACTGTTATCGGTGTCGAGTATGACCCCAACAGAACCGCTTACATCGCTCTTCTCCAGCACGAAGATGGCCACAAGAGCTACATTCTTGCTCCCGCAGGCGTAACCGACGGTGACAAGATCTACTCCGGCGCTGATTCCGATATCAAGCCCGGTAACACTCTTCCCATCGCCAACATTCCTGTTGGTACTCTCATCCACAACATCGAGCTTTACCCCGGTAAGGGCGGTCAGCTCGTTCGTACCGCAGGCTCAGCTGCACAGCTGGTGGCTAAGGAGAAAGGCATGGCTCAGGGTCGCCTTCCCTCCGGTGAGGTAAGACTTGTTCGTCTTGACTGCAAGGCTACCATCGGTCAGATCGGTAACATCGAGCATGAGACCATCAAGATCGGTAAGGCAGGTAAGAAGCGTCATATGGGCATTCGTCCTACCGTTCGCGGTTCTGTAATGAACCCCTGCGACCACCCTCATGGTGGTGGTGAGGGTCGTGCACCCATCGGTAGACCCGGACCTGTAACCCCTTGGGGCAAGCCCGCACTCGGTTACAAGACCCGTAACAAGAAGGCCAAGACCAATAAGTTCATCGTAAAACGCAGAAACGGTAAATAAGGAGGCAATTTAAATGAGCAGAAGCCTGAAAAAGGGACCTTTTGTCGAAGAGAAGCTCTACAATCGCATCGAAGCGATGAATGCAGCTAACGACAAGAAGGTTATCAAGACATGGTCAAGAGCTTCCACAATATTTCCCGAGTTCGTTGGACACACTATCGCAGTTCACGACGGTAAGAAGCACGTTCCGGTATACATCACCGAGGACATGGTAGGACATAAGCTCGGCGAGTTCGCTCCCACCAGAACCTTCAAGGGACACGCCGGTTCCAAGACGTCCAATAACGGTAAATAATGGGGGTAACAACAATGGAAGCAAAAGCTAAAGTTCAATTCGTAAGGATCTCCCCCCGCAAGGTTAAGATCGTTCTCGACCTCGTAAGAGGAAAGAGCGTTGCTGACGCAGCGGCGATCCTTAAGCACACTCCTAAGGCGGCTTCGGAGTACGTATATAAGCTCGTTAAGAGCGCAGCCGCAAACGCTGAACACAATTTCAGCATGGATCCCGAGAAGCTCTACGTATCCGAGTGCTACGTTTGCCCCGGCCCTACGCTCAAGCGTATGATGCCCAGAGCAAAAGGCAGCGGAGACAGAATTCTCAAGAGAACCAGCCACATCACGCTCGTCGTGAAGGAAAAAGAAGTTAAGTAAAGGAGGCAGAGCAAGTGGGTCAGAAAGTTAATCCTCACGGTTTCCGTGTAGGCGTAATTAAAGACTGGAATTCGAGATGGTTCACCAAGGACGAGTCCTTCGGCGATACACTCGTTTCCGACTATAAGGTAAGAGAATACCTTAAAGAAAAGTACAAAGAATCCGGCGTACCGAAGATCGAGATTGAGCGCGACAACAAGCGCGTAAGAGTCTTCCTTCACTGCGCTAAGCCCGGTCTTGTTATCGGACGCGGCGGCGCTGAGATCGAAAAGATCCGCCTCGAGCTTGAAGCTATCGTAGGTATGCCTGTCCTCGTAAATGTTGTTGAGGTCAAGAACCCCGATGTAAACGCTCAGCTCGTAGCAGAGAGCATTGCAAAGCAGCTTGAAGGAAGAGCTTCCTTCCGCCGTGCAATGAAGATGTCCATTCAGCGTACCATGCGTATGGGCGCTAAGGGTATCAAGGTTACTTGCTCCGGACGTCTTGCAGGCGCCGAGATCGCAAGAACCGAGCACTATCATGAGGGCTCCATTCCGCTTCAGACTCTCCGTGCAGACATCGACTACGGCTTCGCAGAGGCAAACACCACCTACGGTAAGATCGGCGTAAAGGTTTGGATCTACAAGGGTGAGGTTCTCCGCGATACCGGAAAGAAGCAGCACTTCGCTGAGGCTAAGATCGAGATGCCCAAGCAGGAAAGACGCGGTGACCGCCGCGACCGTAAGCCCGGCTTCAACAAGGGTGACCGTAAGCCCGGCTTCAAGGGTCAGGGCAACCGTCAGAGCGCACCCGCTACTAAAGAGGGAGGCGACAAATAATGTTAATGCCTAAGAGAGTTAAGTTCAGACGTGTTCAGCGCGGCAGAATGAAGGGTTCAGCTCACCGCGGTAACACTCTGGCATACGGTGATTACGGCCTCGTGGCTACTCAGCCCGCATGGATCACCTCTAATCAGATCGAGGCAGCCCGTATCGCTATGACACGTTTCACCAAGCGTTCCGGACAGGTCTGGATCAAGATATTCCCCGACAAGCCCGTAACCGAGAAGCCTGCTGAAACCCGAATGGGTTCCGGTAAGGGATCTCCTGAGTACTGGGTAGCGGTTGTTAAGCCCGGTCGTATCATGTTCGAGATGAGCGGCGTATCGGAGGCAGATGCAAAAGAGGCTATGCGTCTTGCATCTCACAAGCTTCCTATCAAGTGCAAGTTCATCACCAAGAACGACACTATTTCTGAGGAGGAATAAGCCGTGAAAGCATACGATATCAGAAAAATGACTTCCGAAGAGCTTGAAAAGCAGCTCAAGGAACTCAAGAACGAGCTTTTCAACCTCCGTTTCCAGAATGCGATCAACCAGCTCGATAACCCCCACCGCATTGGTGAGGTCAAGAAGGATATCGCACGTGTTATGACAGTACTTCGTGAGAAGAACGCATAACGAGAAAGCGAGAGGAGTAAAAACTCATGGAAAGAAATCTTAGAAAAGTAAGAGTTGGTATGGTAGTATCCGACAAGATGGACAAAACCATCGTCGTTGCTATCGCCGACAACGTTAAGCATCCCAAGTACGGTAAGGTCATCAAGCACACCGTTAAGATCCATGCTCACGACGAAAACAATGAGTGCGGCGTAGGTGATAAGGTTGCGGTTATGGAGACTCGTCCCCTTTCCAAGACCAAGAGATGGCGTCTTGTTAACATTATCGAGAAAGCAAAATAATAGTCGGAAACAGCTGAGCGGTTTATTGCCGCGAAAGCCAAGGTTCGACTCAAAGGAGGATTTGCACATTGATACAGCAGCAGTCATATATGAAGGTTGCCGATAACACCGGCGCCAAAGAGCTTATGTGTATCCGCGTGCTTGGCGGTTCCGGACGTCGTTACGCTAATATCGGCGACGTAGTAGTTGCAACCGTTAAGAAGGCAGCCCCCGGCGGACAGGTTAAGAAGGGTGACGTCGTTAAGGCAGTTATCGTTCGTTCCGTTAAGGGTCTGAAGAGAAACGACGGATCTTATATCAAATTCGATGAGAACGCAGCGGTTATTATCAAGGAAGATAAGAACCCTGTAGGAACCCGTATTTTCGGACCGGTAGCAAGAGAGCTTCGTGAGAAAGCATATCTCAAGATCCTCTCCCTCGCTCCCGAAGTACTTTGATCGGAGGTATCGTTATAATGGAAAAGCTTCATGTTAAAAAGGGCGATACAGTCGTCGTAGTATCCGGAGATGACAAGGGCGTTAAGGGCGAAGTTCTTGAGACTTCTCCCAAGGAAGGCAAAGTCATCGTTAAGGGTGCCAACATCGTAACACGCCACGTTAAGCCTCGTAGAGAAGGTGAGCAGGGCGGTATAGTTAAGGTAGAGGGCGCTATGTACGCATGCAAGGTTCAGGTTTACTGTCCTAAGTGCGATAAGGGCGTCAGAGTAAAGCACACCGTCGTTGACGGTAAAAAAGTAAGAGTATGCGCTAAGTGCGGCGCAGAACTCAAGTGAGGAGGTAAGTGATCATGGCAAGAATGAAAGAACTTTATACTGCCGAGGTTGCTCCTGCACTCATGAAGAAATTCGAGTATAAGAGCTCCATGCAGATTCCCCGCCTTGATAAGATCGTTCTTAACATTGGCGCAGGTGACGCAAAGGAAAATGCAAAGGTCATCGATACCATTATCGCAGACCTCACTCTTATCACCGGTCAGAAGGCTGTTCCTACTTATGCAAAGAAGTCCGTAGCGAACTTCAAGCTTCGTGCAGGACAGAAAATCGGCGCAAAAGTAACTCTTCGCGGCGAAAGAATGTACGAGTTCCTCGACCGTCTCTTCAACCTTTCTCTTCCCAGAGTTCGTGACTTCAAGGGTATTAACCCCAACGGTTTCGACGGACGCGGAAACTACAGCCTTGGTCTTAAGGAACAGCTTATATTCCCTGAGATCGAGTACGATAAGGTGGAGAAGATTCGCGGTATGGACATCGTTTTCGTAACCACCGCAAAGACTGACGAGGAAGCAAGAGAGCTGCTCACCCTTATGGGCGCTCCCTTCGCTAAGTAAGAGAAGGAGATATCGAAATGGCAAGAAAGGCTATGGTACTCAAGCAGCAGGCTCCCCAGAAGTACTCCACTCGCGAGTACAACAGATGTAAAATCTGCGGACGTCCGCATGCTTATCTTCGTAAATTCGGAATTTGCCGTATTTGCTTCAGAGAGCTCGCATACAAGGGCGAGATCCCCGGAGTAAGAAAGGCATCATGGTAAGCAGAACTGCTTAATGACAACTGACAAGTCATAAGCAAAGCTGGTTAACAAGGAGGAATATATAATGCAGATGTCAGACGTAATTGCGGATATGCTCACAAGAATCCGCAACGCAAACAACGCAAAGCACGAAACAGTTGATATTCCCGCCTCCAACATGAAGAAGGCTATCGCTGATATCCTCGTAAAAGAAGGATACATCAAGGGCTATAACATCGTTGAAGACGGCAAGCAGGGAATTATCCGTGTAGCTCTCAAGTACAACGGCAAGGACAAGGTTATTAAGGGACTCAGAAGAGTTTCCAAGCCCGGTCTCCGTATCTACGCAAGCTGCGAGGATATGCCCCGCGTAATGAACGGCCTCGGAATCGCGATCGTGTCCACTTCTAAGGGCATCATGACCGATAAGGAAGCTCGTAAAAACAACATCGGTGGCGAAGTAATCGCCTTCGTATGGTAATATCAGGAGGGAAAGAATATGTCAAGAATAGGCAGACAGCCCATCGTTCTTCCCGCAGGAGTTACCGTAACTGTAGGTGAAGACAATCTCGTAACCGTAAAGGGTAAGCTCGGAGAACTCTCCGAGAAGATCCGTCCCAATATCACCGTTAAGGTTGAGGGCAACACCGTTCTCGTAGAGCGCGCAAGCGACGAGAAGGAAGACAGAGCACTTCACGGCCTTAGCCGTACTCTTATCAACAACATGGTTGTTGGTGTAACCGAAGGCTACTCCAAGAAGCTCGAGATCATCGGCGTAGGTTACCGTGCACAGAAGCAGGGCAATAAGCTCGTGCTCAACCTCGGCTACTCTCACACCGTTGAGTTCACTGAGGAGAACGGAATCACCTTCGAGGTACCCGATCAGACCAACATCGTTGTTAAGGGTATCAACAAGCAGACCGTAGGACAGATCGCGGCTCAGATCCGCGAGAAGAGACCCCCCGAGCCCTATCTTGGTAAGGGTGTTAAGTATGCAGGCGAGTTTATCCGCCGCAAGGCCGGTAAGACCGGTAAATAATGAAGGGAGTGGACATAAATGGTTAGCAGAAAAGACGCAAATATTCAGCGCCAGAAGAGACATAAGCGCATCCGTGCGAAGATCTCCGGAACTCCCGAGTGTCCTCGCCTCTGCGTGTATCGCTCTCTTAATAACATTCAGGCACAGATCATTGACGACGTTAACGGCGTAACACTTTGCTCCGCTTCTACTCTCGGCAAGAACTTTGAGGGTAACGGCGGTAACAAGGTAGCTGCTCGTGAGGTTGGCAAGAACATCGCAAAGCTTGCTCTATCCAAGGGCATTGAGAACGTAGTATTCGACCGCGGCGGTTACATCTACCACGGACGTATACTTGAGCTTGCTGAAGGCGCCCGTGAGGGCGGCCTCAAGTTCTGAGGATAACGGAGGTTTATTATGGAAAAGAAATTTAATCCCGCACACGCAGATCTTCAGGAAAAGCTCGTTGTAGTTAACCGCGTATCCAAGACCGTAAAGGGCGGACGTATCGCACGTTTTGCTGCTCTTATGATCGTTGGTGACGGTAACGGACACGTAGGCTACGGTCTCGGAAAGGCAGCTGAGGTACCCGAGGCAATTCGCAAGGGTATTGAGGACGCTAAAAAGAATATGATCACCGTTTCTCTTAAGGGAACCACAATTCCCCACGAGGTTCTCGGTGTATATGGCGCAGGTAAGGTTCTTCTTAAGCCCGCGTCAGAAGGTACCGGACTTATCGCCGGTGGCACTGCAAGAAAGGTTCTCGAAATGGCGGGTATCCGCAACGTAAGAGCCAAGTGCCTTCGTTCCAACAACCCCGTAAACGTAGTTAAGGCTACATTCGAGGGCCTTAAGGCTCTCCGTACCGCAGAAGAGGTTGCAAAGACCCGCGGTATCGAAGTAAACGACCTCACTAAGTAATTCGGAGGTGCACAATGGAAACTTGTAAGGTTACGCTCGTAAAGAGCACAATCGGCGCGAAGCCCAATCAGAAGGCTACCGCTAAATCGCTCGGACTTGAAAAGATCGGTGACAGCATCGTACACGCTGACGACGCAGTTCTCGCCGGTAAGGTCAAGGTTATTTCTCACCTTGTTAAGGTTGAGAAGCAGGGCTGATTCTATACTAATAAGGAGGAATTCCAATGAAGCTCCATGAACTTACACCGGCAAATGGATCGGTAACTCCCGCATGGCGCAAGGGCAGAGGCCCCGGATCCGGAAACGGTAAGACCGCAGGTAAGGGTCACAAGGGTCAGAATGCTCGTTCCGGCGGCGGTGTTCGCCCCGGCTTTGAGGGTGGCCAGATCCCGCTGTACAGAAAGCTCCCTAAGAGAGGGTTCAAGAACAGATTCGCAAAAGAATATACCACAGTTAATCTCTCGGCATTCGATCGCTTCGAAAACGGAGCAGTTATCGATTATGAGACTCTTCTCGCTGCAGGCCTTGCTCGCAAGGCAGACGACGGCCTTAAGGTCCTCGGTAACGGCAACGTAGAGAAGAAGTTCACTGTTCGTGCCGCTGCATTCACCGCTACCGCAAAGGAAAAAATCGAAGCAGTAGGCGGAAAGTGCGAGGTGGTCTGAGGTGCTTAAAACATTAGCAAACGCATGGAAAACCCCGGATCTTAAGAAAAAATTGATCTTCACTATGATCATTGTTCTTCTGTACCGCCTCGGTTCCAATATTCCGGTTCCCTATGTAAACGCTCTCGCTGTTGAGCAGTCGCTCAATCAGTATGCCGGCTCCATATTCGACTATCTGACTATGCTGTCCGGTTCGGGATTTGCTCAGGCAAACCTGTTTGCTCTTTCGGTCTCGCCCTACATTACAGCGCAGATCGTAATTCAGCTTCTCACCATCGCAATTCCTGCTCTCGAAAAGCTCTCCAAGGAGGGTGAAGAGGGCAGACAAAAGATCAATAAGATAACAAGATACGTTACTATTGCTCTTTCTCTTGTCACAGCATACGGTTATTACAACCTCCTTTCTTCCACGGCAGGAACACTTCTTTCCGACGGAAGAAAGCCCTTTGGAATGATCGTTATGGTTGCTTGTTACTGCGCGGGTGCGTCCCTCGTTATGTGGCTGGCTGAAAAGATCGACGAAAAGGGTATCGGAAACGGTATTTCCATGATCCTCTTCGTAAACATCCTTTCTTCCGGTCCTCAGGCAGCAAGCCAGATTCTTTATCAGATAAGACTCGGCGGCTTCCTTAACATCTTCTTCGCAATTCTCTCTGTTGTGATCATGCTCGCAGTCATCGTACTTGTAGTATTCATCACCAATTCTGAGAGAAGAATTTCCGTACAGTACGCAAAGCGCGTTGTCGGCCGTAAAATGTACGGCGGACAGAGCTCTAATCTGCCTCTTAAGCTGAACATGGCAGGCGTTATGCCTATCATCTTTGCATCCTCCATCGTTGCTCTTCCCGGTACTATCGATCTCTTCGTAAGCTGGGACAACGCATTTTGGAATGGATTTGTAAAGTTCTTCAGCCCCACAGAATTGAGCTACGTTATAGTCTATCTCCTTCTTATCGTTGCTTTCTCTTACTTCTATATAAGCATCAGCTTCAATACTGTAGAAGTATCCAACAACCTGAAGAAGAACGGTGGTTTCGTTCCCGGTATTCGTCCCGGACGTCCCACATCCGACTATATCAAGAAGGTACTTAACAGAGTTACCTTTATTGGCGCTCTCTTCCTCATCATTATCGCAGGTATGCCGCTTGTTGCAAGTATGGTCGCTGACGGCCGTCTTGGAATTCTCGGCTTCGGCGGTTCCTCTCTGCTCATCGTTGTCGGTGTAGCTCTTGAGACCGTTCGTGAGATCGAATCTCAGCTTGCAATGCGTCACTACAAGGGCTTCCTTGAGTGATCCCGATAAATCGGAGGAAAGCACAATGAAAATAATTTTTCTCGGAGCTCCCGGCGCAGGTAAGGGCACTCAGGCCGAAAAGGTCAGCGAGCGCTACAATATTCCCGCAATTTCAACGGGCGCAATAATCAGAGAAGCGATCAAGACCGGAACCGAAATGGGTTTGGCTGCAAAGTCATACACCGAAAAGGGTGCACTCGTTCCCGATGAGGTCGTGATCGGAATCATTAAGGAAAGACTCGCTCAGGATGACTGCAATAACGGCTTCATCCTCGACGGCTTCCCCAGAACCGTTCCTCAGGCTGAGGCACTTGATAAGATGGGAGTTACCATTGATATGGTAATCAGCATCGAGGTTCCCGATGAGACGATTGTCACTCGAATGAGTGGCAGACGTGTTTGTGCGAACTGCGGAGCATCCTATCACACCGAGTTTAAGCCGAGTAAAGACGGTAAGACTTGTGACAGCTGCGGCACTGAGCTCACTATCCGCCGTGATGACGCTCCCGAGGTGGTTCTTTCCCGCCTTGAGACCTATCACGAGCAGACAGAGCCTCTTAAGGCTTACTATGAAAAGACAGGTAAGCTGAAGCTGGTTGTCGGACAGGTAGAAGTCGCTGATACTACCCGTCTCACCTTCGAGACGATCGACAGCGGTATCTGCTGAGATTTATGATACAGCTCAAAAATGCACTTCAGATCGAAAAAATGAAGCTTGCAGGACGCATCACCGGAGAGGCACTGCTTCTTGCGGGTGAAGCGGTAAAGGAAGGTGTGAGTACAAAGCACCTTGACGATATAATACGTACGTACATCGAGAAATGCGGGGCTAAGCCCACATTTCTCGGGTATGGTGGATTTCCCGGAAGCGCTTGTATTTCGATCAACGACCAGGTCATACACGGTATTCCTTCAAAGGATGTGATTCTTAAGGAGGGAGACATCGTGAAGATCGATGTCGGCGCGACTTACCAAGGCTTTATTGGTGATAGCGCAAACACCTTTCCCGTAGGAAAGGTATCCGATGAGGCAAGTAAGCTCATTCGTTGTACTAAGGAAAGCTTCTACCGCGGCGCCTCGCAGGTAAAGGTTGGAAACCGTATCGGTGATATCGGTGCGGCGATACAAAATTACTGCGAAGGACTTGGATATGGAGTTATCCGTAAATACACGGGCCATGGTGTGGGCAGAGAGCTTCACGAAGACCCGTCGGTGCCAAATTACGGAACAGCCGGAAGAGGTCCGAGACTTGTAAGTGGAATGACGATCGCCATAGAACCTATGGTGTCTGTCGGATCCTATGATGTTAAGGAGCTTAGCGACGGTTGGACGGTCGTAACAAAGGATCATTCACTTTCAGCTCACTATGAGCACACGGTGGCACTCACCGATGAAGGAATCATCTATCTGACAAGGGTGGATGAAACGCTGTGAAGGCGGGAATGATCGTGATTTCCTTGGCAGGTCACGATATGGGACGCATATACATCGTCACTAAAGACGAAGGGAAATATGCTCTTGTGTGTGACGGCAAGGAGCATCGGATTAGTAGTCCGAAGAGTTAAAATAAGAAGCATCTTTGTCAGATACTTGAAAGTACAGTAATCGATCCTACGGTTATGATCGATGGGATATTAAGAAAAAAGCTTTCTTCTCTGACTAAAGAAAATGAACGTGTCATAAATTGAAGAGGAGGGATTCTTCTGCCTAAGGATGATGTAGTAGAGTTCGAGGGTGTTGTACTTGAAGCACTGCCTAATGCGCACTTCAAGGTTCAGCTTCCCAACGGACACATCGTTAATGCCCACATTTCGGGCAAACTCAGAATGAACTATATATGGATATTGCCGGGAGACAAGGTAACCGTTGAGGTTTCCGTTTACGATCTTACAAAGGGTCGAATCACCTGGCGTGCTAAATAAGAAAGGAATGGTAACAAAATGAAGGTTAAGCCATCCGTAAAAAAGATTTGCGAAAAGTGCAAAATCATTAAGCGTAAGGGTCGCATCATGGTAATATGCGAGAACCCTAAGCATAAACAGAGACAGGGATAAGGAAAGGGGAAAATCATATGGCTCGTATAGCAGGCGTTGATATTCCGAACGCAAAGCGTGTAGAGATCGCACTGACCTATATATACGGCATTGGTAGAACCTCTGCCAAGAAGATCCTCGAGGTAACCGGAATTGACCCCGATACCAGAGCAAAGGATCTTACCGAGGAAGAGGTTGCCAAGCTCCGTGAAGAGATCGAAAACCACTACCACGTAGAGGGTGATCTCCGTCGTGAAGTAGGTCTTGACATCAAGAGAATGGTCGAGATCAATTGCTACCGCGGCATCCGTCACAGAAAGGGTCTCCCCGTAAGAGGTCAGAGAACCAAGACCAATGCCAGAACCCGCAAAGGTCCCGCAAAGACCATCGCTAACAAGAAGAAGTAAGAGGGGTGAACTAAATGGCAGCACAGAATTCGGCCAAGAAGGTCGTAAGAAAGCGTCGTGAACGCAAAAACGTTGAAAAGGGTCAGGTTCACATTCAGGCTACTTTCAACAACACAATCGTAACCATCACCGACATGGCAGGAAATGCAATTTCTTGGGCATCTGCCGGCGAGCTCGGTTTCAAGGGCTCAAGAAAGTCTACTCCCTTTGCAGCTCAGAGCGCATCTGAGACCGCTGCAAAGATTGCAGTTGACCACGGCATGAAGACCGTTGAGGTTTACGTAAAGGGCCCCGGATCGGGAAGAGAATCTGCAATCCGTGCGCTTCAGACCGCAGGACTTTCCGTTGAGATGATCAAGGACGTAACTCCTATTCCTCACAACGGTTGCCGTCCTCCCAAGCGCCGTAGAGTTTGATCTCGGTCAGAAAAAAACAGGAGGAAATACAGTATGGCAAGATATACAGGCTCTGTGTGCAGACTTTGCCGCAGAGAAGGCACTAAGCTTTTCCTTAAGGGCGACCGTTGCTTATCCAGCAAGTGCGCTCTCGAGACCCATCCTTCCGTTCCCGGCCAGCATGGTGCAGGCAGAAAGAACGTAAAGGAATACGGTCTCCAGCTTCGTGAAAAGCAGAAGGCTAAGAGATACTACGGCGTTCTTGAGAACCAGTTCAAGAGTTACTTCGAGAAGGCAGAAAAGACCGAAGGCGTTGCAGGTGAGAACCTCCTCAGCCTCCTTGAAAGACGTTTCGATAACGTTGTTTACAGAATCGGTCTTGCAAACAGCCGTAAGGAAGCTCGTCAGCTCGTTACTCACGGTCACTTCCGCATAAACGGCAAGAAGGTAACAATCCCTTCTCTCATCGTTCGTGCAGGCGAGGTTATCACTCTTCGTGAGGAGAGCCCTTCTTCCGAGAAGTTCAAGGCACTTATCGAGAGCCTTGATTCTCACATCACTCCCAAGTGGATCGAGCTTGATAAGGCTCAGGTAGTAGCTAAGGTTGCTGCTCTTCCTCAGAGGGACGACGTTGACTTCCCCTTCGAGGAGCACCTCATCGTCGAGCTTTATTCCAAGTAAACCCGATAGCCGTTTGCGGCATCGGGCAAAGCTTGACCGCATAACGGTACTGATTTGTTTCCATAAATAAATACAGGAGGGTACTCATTCACATGATAGAAATAGAAAAGCCTAATATTGCTACGGTAGACCTGAGCGAGGACGGAAAGAGCGGCAAATTTGTCGTTGAGCCCCTTGAAAGAGGCTATGGAACAACCCTTGGAAACTCTCTTCGCAGAGTTCTTCTCAGCTCCCTTCCCGGAGTTGCCGTAACAAGCATCAAGATCGACGGAGTTCTTCATGAGATCTCCACAGTCCCCGGCGTAAAGGAAGATGTTACTAACATCGTTCTCAACGTAAAGGGAATCACAGCAAAGCTCTTCAGCGATACCCCTAAGACCGTATCCATCGACGTGACCGGTCCTTGCACGGTAACTGCGGGAGACATTGCCGCTGATTCTGATATCGAGATTCTCAATCCCGAGCATCACCTCGCAACTGTTGCAGACGGTGCACGCTTCTATATGGAGCTCACCTTCAGCCACGGCAGAGGATACGTTTCTCAGGAGAAGAACAAACTAAACAATCAGCCGGCGATAGGCGTTATATACACCGATAGTATTTATACTCCCGTATATAACGTAAGCTACACTGTCGAGAATACTCGTGTCGGTTCAAGCACCGATTACGATAAGCTCACACTTAACGTACTTACAAACGGTACTATCTCGGCAAAGGAAGCAATATCGCTCGCCGCCAAGATACTCAACGAGCATCTCAACTTGTTCGTAAATCTTTCGGACGAGGCACAGAAGATCGACGTTCTCGTCGAGAGACCCGAAACCGTCAAGGAGAAGGTCCTTGAGATGACCATTGAGGAGCTTGACATGTCTGTTCGTTCCTTCAATTGCTTGAAGAGAGCAGGCATCGATACGGTTGAAGATCTTACCAACAAGACCGAAGAGGATATGATCAAGGTAAGAAACCTTGGAAAGAAGTCTCTTGAAGAAGTAATTCAGAAGCTTCACTCTCTCGGACTTGATCTCAAGAAGGAAGTTGAATAAGCTTTCTTCCCTATGAACTACTAATAATTGGGAGGTATGTAAAATGCCAGGAACTAGAAAACTCGGCAGAGTTACCGCAAACCGTATGGCTATGCTTCGCGGTATGGTAACACTTCTGCTTGAGACCGGTAAGGTTGACACTACCCTTACCAGAGCGAAAGAAGTTCGCGCTCTTGCCGAGAAGATGATCACTCTCGGTAAGAAGAATACTCTCGCTTCTCGCCGTCAGGCTCTCGCCTTCATTACCAAGGAAGACGTTGTTAAGAAGGTATTCGAGCAGCTCGCACCCGAGAATGCAAACCGCAACGGCGGTTACACCGCTATCTACAAGCTCGGTCCCCGTAGAGGTGACGGAGCAGAGATGGCTCGCATAGTCCTCATCTCCGAGATGGAGAAGAAGGCTGCTGAGGCTGAAAAGGCTTCCAAGAAGTCTAAGAAGGCTGCAAAGGTTGAGGCTCCCGCAGCTGAAGAGACCGCGCCTGTTGAGACTGTTGCAGAGGAGACCGTTGAGGCTCCCGCTGAAGAAGCAACTGAGGCTTAATTTCACGAAATTCCGCCTATCCGAAAGGGTAGGCGGTTTTGTTTTTTTGTTTATCATAAAAATGCCCAAAATGTCTTTGAAAACGGGCAAAAAATTGACACTTATGAATCTTGTTTGAAAAATGAAAATAGTATATACTATTAAATTGTGAAAAGATATAATGACTTTTGTGAGGTGCATTTATGCAAACCCTTCTACCATTGACTCTGGCACTTTTTGCGGGGTTGATGCTTTCGAGATTAACAAAAAAATTCAACCTACCCGCAGTAACTGCTTATCTTGTCGCAGGTATAATAATCGGTCCGTTCTGCCTGGGCGCGCTCGGCATCAAGGGGTTCGGATTCAATACGCTTGCCCAAGTTCAGAGCTATAAGATTCTTTCTGAGGTAGCGCTCGGATTTATAGCGTTTACGATGGGTAACGAATTCCGCATTGAAACCCTTAAGCACGTCGGAAAAAAGGCTGTAGTTATTGCAGTATTCCAAGCAATTGTTGCTACCGCCTTTGTCGATCTTGCCCTTTACGGTGTTCACCGTCTTATGCCCGATAAGCTTCCCCTTTCCGCAGTCCTTACACTCGGAGCAATAGCGACTGCTACCGCTCCTGCCGCCACCTTGATGGTAGTTAAGCAGTATAAGGCGGAAGGCCCGCTTACCAAGATGCTGTTGCCTGTAGTAGCCCTCGATGATGTTGTAGGACTTGTTGTGTTTGCAATATCCTTCGGTATATCCAAATCCATTGAGCTCCATCACCTTGATGTAGCTTCAATTGTTATTGATCCGATACTCGAGGTTATCTGTTCGTTGGTGCTCGGAGCGGCTATCGGTTGGGCATTCCACTTTATTGAACAGTTCTTCCATTCAAGATCTAAAAGAATGAGCATTTCTGTTATGTTCATCTTCCTCGCTGTCGCACTTTCACAGCTTAAGTTCGATCTCGGCGGAAATATCACTCTTGCCTTCTCGCCGCTTCTCGTTTGTATGGCTGTCGGAACTGTGTTCTGTAATCTCTGCGATTTTTCGGAGGAGCTTATGGACAGAGTCGATCGTTGGACGGGACCGCTTATGGTGCTGTTCTTCGTGCTGAGCGGATGTGATCTTGACTTTGCGGTATTTGCGGATTGGGCGATCATTGTGGTAGGCGTAGTTTACATACTATTCCGTTCGCTTGGAAAGATCTACGGCGCACACCTTTCGGCAAAAATGACGCATTGCGATCCGATGATACAGAAATACCTCGGAATCACGCTCCTTCCTCAAGCAGGCGTATCGCTTGGAATGTCGCTTACTGCAATGGTGCTTCCGGGTGCAGGACCGATAATCAGAAACGTCGCTCTGTTTGCCGTGCTTATATATGAGCTCGTCGGTCCGCTTCTTACGAGAATTGCTCTTGAGAAAGCAGGAGAAATTAAGGAAAGACCACTCACAGAACGTGAGATCGCGGCACTTCAGAATAAGAAATAATGATACCCCCGATAACGTTAACAAACGTTTTCGGGGATATTGTTTTAATCCGGCACAAGAAAATATACATAAAAACCGCGAAAATATGCAGTGAATTGAATAATACAAAGCAATAGCGAATAAAATCGAATTTTTAAAGTTTTTGTCGAATAAAAAGTATAAAATATCCGAAATAACCGTCTTGCGCCCAATTTTGATAATAAGAAAACTTATTTACAAGGTCCAATTATGATGATAGAATCTTGAAGGTTAAAATCTGATCGGGAGAAAATGAAATGTTCGACGGAAATGTGCTTGAAAGCGAATGCATAATAATGGAAAGGACGGTTGAAAAAACCTGTGACTGTCCGGAAATTAGTTACAGATTATTCAGAAAGACCGTTTTTGATGAGGAATGGGGCAAGCGTGAGTCTTATACAATAGTATGTGAATGTGATGGGGATATTAGCGTGTTGCCTGACGTTACGTCTGTACGTGAGAAGGCAGAGAAAATAGTAGAGCTTTTTGCAGGGAATACGGTAACGCCAATCGGGGCGATGGACGTAATAGAAGAAATGATTTGACCTTTTTGTGAATAATGTGTGACGGTTTTGTAAGAAAAAAGGCGTAATTATGGACTTTTTTGAAGAAAGGCGGTATAATATACTCTATATACCGTTGAAACTTCAGAGGTAATAATGTTTGGATACGTAACTCCCCTTGAAACTGAGCTCAAGGTCAAGGAACAGCAGTTTTACAAGAGTGTATATTGCGGTCTGTGTAAGACTATGGGGCAAAAGGTCTGCTCGGAATCGAGATTGACCTTAAGCTACGATATTGTTTTCTTGTGCCTTGTCAGATTTTTGCTGGAAAACGAGGAGCTTTCATTTAAAAAAGGAAGATGCGGACTTTCTCCATTCAAAAAAAGAGTGATAATGAAGCCTAATTCGGTGTTGGAATATTCCGCAAAGGCAGGCTCGCTTCTTGCTTATCATAACATCGCTGATGACGTTAAGGATAAACGCGGGATAAAGCGAATAGGGGTAAAGCTTTTGCTCTTGTCGGCAAAAAGAATGAGAAAAAAGGCTCATTTAGGCGAACTTGATAAGGGCATTGAGGAGCTTCTTGAAATCCTTGACCGCGAGGAGCATCAAGATAATACCTCAGTAGACGGTTGCGCCTCGAAATTCGGTGAGCTGTTGGGTCTTGTGTTTTCCTACGGATATGAGGGCGAAAAACAGCTGATATCCTACGAAATAGGATATCATACGGGTAAATGGATATATATTTTGGATGCAGCCGACGATTTTGATAAGGATAAAAAAAGAGGCGAATTCAATCCGCTTACCGAGTTTGATCCCGAAAGGCTTGAATGCTCTCTGAATCTTGAACTTGAGGGAGTGTCAAGAGCTATGGCGCTGATAACTCCGTATGACAGCGGAATAATGGATATACTGAATAACATAATATATCTTGGAATGACTCAAAGAGCAAAAAACGTTTTACATAAACAGGAACATAAAAGTACTAAAGCATGAAAGGACAGTCATTATGACCGACCCCTATAAGATACTCGGCGTTTCCCGCGACGCGAGTGACGACGAGATAAAAAAGGCATACAGAGAGCTGGCAAGAAAATATCATCCCGACAACTATGCAGGCACACCGCTTGCCGAGCTTGCGGGTGAAAAGATGAAGGAGATCAACCAGGCTTATGCCGAAATACAAAAGCTGCGCGCAGAAGCTCAGAGCGGACAGACCTCGGGCGGCACATACGGAGGGAATACCTACTACGGAAACACCTACAGCGGTGAAAATGCTGAGGAATTCCGCCGTGTAAGAGAATATATCAATTCCGAAAGATTTGCCGATGCTGATCTCATACTCAATTCCATGCCTGCTACCTGCAGAAACGCGGAGTGGAATTTCCTTAAGGGCTGTGTGTTGGCTCAGAAGAATTGGTTTTACGACGCTCAGAAGTACTTTGAGACCGCTTGCTATATGGATCCCGACAATCAGGAATACAGAAGTGCCCTTATGAATATAAGAGCAAGATCAAATTCCTATGGTGGCGGATACCGTATGGACAGAGGCGGCATCAGTGGCTGTGATATATGTACGGGTCTTATGTGTGCGGACTGCTGCTGTGAATGCTGCGGTGGCGACTGTATAAGATGCTGTTAAGCAAAAAGCTATGAAGAAAAACAACGTAAAACGCGGCACGAAAAGGCTCGCATTGTCTGCAATGCTTTGCGCCCTCGGTTTTGTGATGCTTACTTTGGGCTCCGTGCTCTCCGCGCTGGATCTTACAATGGTCGCAATGGCATCGATACTAATTTATTTTGCCGTGCTTGAGCTTGGAACGCCCTACCAGTATTTGATATATTTCGTTACGGGAATACTGTCGATACTTTTGTTGCCCGATAAATACGCAGCCTTTCTGTATCTGATATTCGGAGGAATATATCCTATCTTAAAAAGACTTGTGGAGCGTATTCCAAATATCCCGGGTTGGATAATAAAGCTGATATATTTTAACGCGGTTATAACGGTAATGGTCATCGGATCGAAATATCTTTTCGGAATCGATGACGAGAAATTTTCGATCGGACTTTACGCTCTCGGCAACGCCGCATTTATACTGTATGACGTTGCGATGACCAAGCTTCTGACGATGTATTTCACAAAGCTCAGAAAAAAGCTGAAAATAGAAAAGTATTTTGAAAAATGAGCGTTTTTCATTGACAAACGCGGGCAAAAATAGTAAAATGAAATGAAAGAAAGAATACGAGAATCCGGGGAGGGACTACCGGTTTTATTCTTGTTTCTTTTGAAAGGATAAATGTTATGATCAAAAGTATGACTGCATTCGGACGTGCAACGGGCACTGCGGGAGGAAAAAATTTCGTTTGCGAGATACGCTCGGTAAACAACAGATACCTCGATTGCTTCGTTAAGCTTCCCCGTGCGTACGGATTTCTTGAGGAAAAGATCATTTCCTTCATAAAGGAAAGCGGTATATCGAGAGGTAAAATTGAGGTTTATGTGGGGGTTGAGATCACCGAGAGCCTCGGTACGACCGTAGAGCTCGACACCGCATACGCAGAGGGCTATATTGCGGCGCTTCGTAAGCTAAGGGACGAGTTTTCGCTTTCCGACGATATCTCAACGATGTCGGTTGCCGCAAACCGCGATCTGTTCCTTGTAAAAAAGCCCGAGGAGGACGCAGAACGCGATTGGGAGGATTTTAAGCCGGTTCTTGAGCAGGCTATTGCCGCGTTCAATTCCGAACGTGAAAGAGAGGGCGAAAATCTTAAGGCTGATCTTATGGTAAAGAGATACAATCTTGCTTCTCTTGCAAAGAAGATCGGTGAGCTTTCCGCTGTTCAAACCGAATCTTACCGCGAAAGACTTGAAGCCAGACTTCGTCAGCATATTGGCGAGATGGATATGGAGTTTGACTCCCAGAGAATACTTACCGAGTGCGCTATTTTTGCGGACAAGGTGGCGGTTGACGAGGAGCTTGTGCGCCTTGAAAGCCATTTTAAAGCCTTTGACGAGGCCATGAACAGTTCGCAGCCTGTTGGAAGACGTCTCGATTTTCTCCTTCAGGAGATGAACCGAGAGGTAAATACCACGGGTTCAAAGTGTAATGACAGCTCGATCACAGCGCTCGTTGTCGATGCAAAATGTGAGCTTGAGAAGATAAGAGAGCAAATTCAAAACCTCGAATAAAGGATGAAGGACTATGAAATTTATCAGTATAGGCTTCGGTAATATGGTAAATGCGGGACGGGTCGTGACCTTGGTCAGCCCCGAATCCTCACCAATGAAAAGACTGATACAGGACGCAAGAGATTCGGGACGAGTTATCGATGCAACCTGTGGAAGAAGAACCAGATCGGTAATAATTACCGATTCGGATCACGTTATCCTCTCCGCAATTCAGGCAGAAACTATATCAAACCGTCTTAACGGTGACGCTACTGACAACACCGATTCCGACGAGGAGGAATAACATGACGACACTTAAGGAACCAAAAGGAATATTGCTTGTTGTTTCGGGTGCTGCGGGAACCGGAAAGGGAACCGTAAACTCGATACTCATGAAGAATCATCCGGAATTTGTATTTTCGGTATCTGCAACGACGCGTCAGCCCAGGCCCGGTGAGGTTGATGGCAGAGAATATCACTTCATAACACGCGAGCAGTTTGAAGACAAGATCAAAAACGGCGGAGTTATCGAATACACTGAGTATTGCGGTAACTATTACGGAACATTGAAAAGCGAGCTTAATAAGCTCGACGAGGGTAAAAACCTCATTCTTGAGATCGAGGTTGAGGGCGCTATGAACATAAAGCGTCTTTTCCCCGAAAGCGTTGCGGTGTTTATCCTTCCTCCCGATTACGAGACTCTTAAAAGCCGTCTTGTAAACAGAGGCACAAATACCGCTGACGATATAGAAAACCGCATGAAGCGAGCTCTTGAGGAGTTCGTTCTTGTCAGCAATTACGATTATCTGGTTGTAAACGACGACGGAAAGGCTCACGAAGCCGCAGAAGCAATATACGAAATAGTAAAAGGCGAACAGCATCGTTCACTTCGTAACATCGATGCTATGCAGAAGCTGTTTTTCAATAAATAATATAAAGCACAGAAAAGGAATTTTAGCTATGAATAATATGATAACACCCTCACTCGACAAGCTTACACAGGACAATAAATATAACCGTTACACACTCGTTATAGCTGTTGCAAAGTGCGCAAGAGCAGTAACCGACGAGTACGTAGCTCAGAGAGAAACTGCTGAAAGAATGCTTGCAAATAAGGAGACCGACAAGAGCCTTGCCGCCCTCATTAAAAAGGATTTCCGCGACGAAAAGGCAGTTCGCATCGGAATCAACCGTCTAAATGATGGTGAATACCGCATCGACGATTCTTCCATCGATCTCACCTGCAATTACTGATTCTGAGGAATACGACAATGGAATTTTCGGTTGCTCGGGTATATCTGCTTGATGCGCCGTACCATATTGATAAGCTCTACGATTATTATATCCCCGACGAGCTGAGAGGCTTACTCAAGGTGGGCGGCTTTGTTGCCGTGCCCTTCGGCGGGGGTAACCGAAAGCAGCTCGCTCTTGTCTGCGAGCTTTCCGGTGCTTCCGATTATACGGCGCTTAAGCCTGTCATAGCTCCCGTTTGCGACAGTATCGTTCTGGACGGCGAGATGATAGGTCTTTGTCTGTATATGAAGGAGCACTTTTTGTGTACAGTGGGAGATGCGGTAAAGGCTATACTTCCCTCGGCTGCTCTTACAAAGGTTAAGGAGGTATATTCCGTTACTGTAAAGGGCAGGGAGATCATCGACGAGATCCCACCTAAGTCTGCGGCACTTTTGCGATACATAATTGCCAAGTGTAAGACCGATACGGAAAGCGCCGTAAAGGAATATGGACCGAGTGCGTCGGCAATGCTGGTGCGGCTCTTTAATGAGGGGCTTCTTTCACGACAAACTGAATTTACCGAAAGCCGTTCACCCGTTATCGAGAGCGTTCATATATCAAAAGAATATGCCGATATGTCAACTGATGAGCTCTGCGCGCTTGTGAGAGGCGCAAAGCAGAAGGACGCTCTTGAAATTCTATCGGTTACGGGGAATATGACTTTAAATGAGCTCCGTGACCGTTATGACGTGGCAAAAACGGTATTCAAGCCGCTCATAGAACGCGGCATTGTAACTCTGACCAAAGAGGACAGCTTCAGGGATCCATATAAGAATAAAAAGCTTTTATCAGATAGAGAAATAGTGCTTTCCGACGAGCAAAATGCCGCAAAGGATAAGATAACCGCGCTTATCGACAGCGGAGAGCCTAAAGCCGCGCTTCTTCACGGCGTAACGGGAAGCGGTAAGACCTCGGTAATACGCGAGGTGATGGATCACGTTATAAACCTAGGAAAATCGGTAATACTTCTTGTGCCCGAAATTTCACTTACGCCCCAAATGGTTAATATTTTTCGTTCTCATTACGGTGATAAGACCGTCGTTGTCCATTCGGGCCTTTCAAGAGGCGAGAGATATGATGCGTGGAGAAAAATGAGAAGCGGAGAGGCAAGCGTTTGTATCGGTACAAGGTCCGCTGTGTTTGCTCCGTTTAAAAATCTCGGTCTTATCGTAATAGATGAGGAGCAGGAGCATACCTATAAATCGGATATGGATCCGAAATATCACGCAAGGGATATTGCAAGATACCGTTGTGCCAAGCAAAACGCGGTCATGCTTCTTTCCTCCGCAACACCGTCGCTTGAGAGCTATATGAAGGCTCTAGGCGGCAAATATTCCCTTATAACGCTGAAAGAACGCTACGGTGAAGCAACGCTCCCCGAAGCACTTATAACCGACGTACGCCCTGATGCGAGGGCGGGTAACGCATCACCGATCGGAAGTCAGCTGAAAAGCAAAATTTCAGAGACTCTCTCGCGCGGTGAACAGGCAATACTGTTTATAAATCAGAGAGGATACAATCGTTTCTTATCCTGCCCCCTTTGCGGACAGGTGCTTATGTGTCCTCACTGCTCGGTGTCATATACCTACCATACGTCCAATTTCGGCAGGGGTTACCTCTACTGTCATTATTGCGGATCAAAAACGCTGCCTCCGGAAAAATGCCCGACATGCGGAAATGAAAAGCTGAAGCACGTCGGATACGGTACTCAAATGATCGAGGAGGAGCTTAATAGGCTTTTTCCGCAGGCAAGAGTTATGCGTATGGACGCCGATACCACGCAAACAAAATTTTCATACGATGCGATACTTTCCGCATTCCGCGAGGGTGAAGGGGATATACTTATAGGAACACAAATGGTAACGAAGGGGCACGACTTCCCGAACGTTACTCTTGTGGGTGTAATAAATTCAGATTCTTCTTTGTATTTAAGCGATTACAAGGCAAACGAAAGAACGTTCTCGCTACTGACACAGGTTATAGGCAGGTCGGGACGCTCCGACAAAAAGGGCTGTGCGCTGATACAAACGGGAAATCCCGATCACCCGATACTCAAGCTTTCGCGTGATCAGGACTACGAAAGTATGTATAAAAACGAGATCGCGCTCAGGCGTTCACTTGTTTTTCCGCCGTTTTGCGATATGGTGATGTTTACCCTGTCAAGCGAAGCGGAAAACGAGCTGTTAAGCGCAATATGCGGCTTTGAGAAGGCGTTTAAGACCCTGAACAATGAAAAATATCAAGATGCAAAAACGGTAGTTTTCGGTCCGCTTGAGGCACCGTTGTATAAACTTAACGGTATATACAGAATGAGACTGGTGATAAAATGCAGAATGAATGCGGTCACAAGAAAGCTCGTTTCCGAAGCATATTCCGAGCTTTCAAGATCAGTCGGAAAGCGTGTGGGAATATCAGTTGACGTTAATCCCACGAATCTTTAAAAAGGAAGGTAAAATAAAATGGCAATTCTTAAGATAATTACAAAAGAGGATGGGCTTCTCCGCAAAAAAAGCCGTCCCGTTGAGGAAATAACCCCCAGAATAATACGTCTGCTCGACGATATGAAGGATACTCTTCACAAGGCACAGGGCGCCGGTCTTGCAGCGGTGCAGGTAGGTGTTCTCCGCAGAGTCGTTCTTGTTGAGACCGAGCCGGGGGAGTTGCTCGAGCTTATAAATCCCGAGATAGTATCTGTATCCGAGGACAGACAGCAGGAACTTGAGGGTTGTCTTTCAATTCCGGATGAATGGGGAATTACCGATCGTCCAATGACTGTAACTATTAAGGCTCAGAACAGAAACGGCGAATGGTTTACCGCCACCGGAAGCGGTCTTAAGGCAAGATGCTTCTGTCACGAGCTTGACCACCTGGATGGTAAGCTTTATACCGACGGTGCAATAAAGATGCTTTCCCCTGAGGAACTTAACGATCACTGACGTTCGAAAGGCGAAATAATATGAGAATTCTTTTTATGGGAACTCCGGACTTTGCGGTATATACCCTTAAGGCACTTTGTGATTGCGGAAATAACGAGATAACGGTTATAACCCAACCTGACAAGCCAAAGGGCAGAAAATACGTGCTTACACCTCCGGAGGTTAAGGTTTGTGCATGCGAAAGGGGACTGCCCGTGTATCAGCCGCAAACACTTAAGGATGAGGCATTTGATAAGCTTCTTCACGACATAGACCCCGAAATAATAATCGTTGCGGCATACGGAAAAATATTGCCGCCTTCGGTTATAAATTATCCTAAATACGGCTGTATCAACGTTCACGGCTCACTTCTTCCCAAGTACAGAGGTGCTGCACCCATCCAAAGAGCGCTTATGGACGGTGAAAAGGAAACGGGTATTACCATAATGTATATGAACGAGGGACTTGATACCGGAGATATGCTCGCAAAGTCGATCGTTCCTATAACTGATGAAGATAACTTTGAGACTCTTTTTGAAAAAATGGCAGAATCGGGAGCAACACTCCTCACCGAGACCCTTCCTAAGATAATAGACGGAAGTATTGTTCCTGAAAAACAGGAAGATTCTTTAGCAACCTATGCATCGAAGATCGAAAAAGACGACTGTAAGCTTGATTTCACTCTTGCCGCAAGAGCGCTTTTTAATAGGATCAGAGGTTTATCACCCTTTCCTCTTGCATATGCTATGAGGGGTGAAACTCAGATAAAGCTTGTGTCCGTAAAAATGACCGATAAAAAATATGGCAATGCTGCAGGTGAGCTTAGTTCTTACGATAACCGCCTGTACGTAACCTGCGGAGACGGAAATTGCCTTGAAATAACAGAGGTACTTCCTGCAGGGAAAAAGAGAATGAGCGCTTCCGATTATTTGAGAGGAAATTCGCTCGGCGATGGGGAAAAATTGACTTTTCCCATGTGAAAGTGAGGTAAATTATGTTTTTTGATTGGACATATCTAGTTATAGTATTCCCGTTTGTTATTTTAGCAATGTGGGCGCAGGCATCTGTTAAGTCTACCTACGCAAAATACAGCAGAGTCCTTAGCAGAAAGGGTATGACAGCGGAAACTGCGGTGAGAAGGATACTTGATGCAAACGGACTTCAGCACATTACGATAACGAGGGTAAGAGGTGATCTTACAGACCATTATGATCCCAAAAACGGAACCATAGCGTTATCCGAGACAGTTTACGGCAACACATCTGTTGCTGCTATAGGCGTAGCGGCGCATGAGGCAGGTCACGCTATTCAGCATGCACAGGCATATGCTCCGCTTACCATGAGAAATGCCATTGTACCGGCTGCAAATTTCGGATCTAAGCTTTGCATTCCCCTCGTTATTCTTGGAATCTTGTTCAGCTTCTATCCTCTGGCTTACGCAGGAATAATTCTGTTTGGCTTGAGTACGGTATTTCAGCTTCTCACTCTTCCTACCGAGCTTGATGCGAGCAAAAGGGCTATGAAGATACTCGAAGGTGATGGCTATTTATTTGAAGATGAGCTCGGAGGCACCAAAAAAGTGCTTACCGCGGCAGCTATGACCTATATTGCGGCTCTTTTCGTGTCCCTTGCCTCCCTTATTCGTCTTATTCTGATCGTTAATGGCGGACGGGGAAGAAGAGACTGATGAACGTAAGAGAAGCGGCACTTCTTTCGCTTATAAAGTGTGCCGACGGCGACAAGTTTTCAAATCTTGAGCTTGACAGCGCAATAAAAAAACACGGCTTTTCTTCATCGGATAAGGCATTTTTTACCACGCTCGTCTACGGTGTTATTGAGAAGAGGATCAGCTTGGATTATGTTATAGGACATTATTCGTCCAAGCCTTGTGAAAAGATAGAACCTAAGCTTTTGCATATATTAAGGCTCGGAGCGTATCAGATAATATATCTTGATCGCACCCCCGATTCTGCTGCAGTAAATGAAAGCGTAGAGCTGGCTAAAAAGCATACACACAAGGGAACCTCGGGCTTTGTAAACGGAATTCTGCGAAATATTTCACGAAATAAGAATTCTTTACCCCTCCCCGACAGAAAAGCAGATCTTTTTGGATATCTTTCCATAAAGTATTCCTGTCCTGTTTGGCTATGTGAAAAGTGGTATCAAGATTACGGAGAAGAAAAAGCAGAAAAGTTGCTTTTCTCAATCAATGTAAATCCGACCATAACGTTAAGGGTAAATACCCTGAAAATAACCCGTGACGAGCTTATAAGCGAGCTTGAAAAAAAGGGTGTAAAAGCAGAAAAAACAAAACTCTCTCAAAACGGAATAAGACTCACCGAAAATGTTGCAATCAGCGAGCTCGATGAATTAAAAAACGGCCTGTGCTACGTGCAGGACGAGGCATCACAGCTTTGTGTTGCCGCTCTGGGTGCAAAAGACGGTGAAACCGTGATCGATACCTGCTCCTGTCCGGGAGGTAAGAGCTTTGGAATCGGAATGGATATGAATAACAGAGGGCGGCTGATAAGCCTTGACCTTCATGAGAGTAAGCTCTCTCTGGTTAAAAGCGGCGCGGAAAGGCTTGGAATATCAATTCTTGAAGCTTCTGTTCACAACGGCACTTTACCTAAAGAGGAGTTTATAGGAAAGGCGGATAGAGTTTTAACCGATGCTCCTTGCTCAGGTCTCGGGGTTATTGCCAAAAAGCCCGATCTTCGTTACAAATCGTATGAGGATATATCAAGGCTGCCCGATATTCAGTATAAGATACTATGCAGCTCATCGAAATACGTAAAAAGCAGTGGAATACTGGTTTATTCTACCTGCACACTGAATAAGGATGAAAATGAAGGAGTTGTCAATCGGTTTCTCAATGAAAATTCGGAATTTTCCCTGTGCTCTGACGGAATGCCTTCAGGTGAAGCGACGATCACACTGTTCCCCGATGAACATGGCACCGACGGATTTTTTATAGCAAAATTAAAAAAGATATAATAGTCCAAGGTCAAAGCCCTTCATTACTTGAAGGGCTTGCTTTTTTGTATGTACGGCAGTATAATATAAATAATATCACCCGGAGGTTATTCACATGGAAGTGAGAAGAGCAATAAAAAACGATTCTGAAGACATACACAGGCTTCTTTGCGATATAGCGAGGCTTCACGCAGAGGGGAACCCCGATGTTTTTGAGGGAAACGTTGCCAAATACGGTATTTCGGACGTTGAGAAGATAATAGAAGATCCCAATGTGTATGTTTTCAGCGCAGTTGAAGACGGAAGAGTTGTCGGATATCTGATTTGTATGAAAAAGGTCACGGAGGCAGACGGTCTTAAGCGCTTCAGACGTGTATTATATATCGACGATCTTTGTGTTGACGGGGGAACGCGCGGCAAAGGCGTCGGAAAGGCTCTTTTCGATGAGGCTAAAAAGCTTGCATCGGAGCTTAAGTGCTCTGCAATTGATCTGAACGTTTGGGCATTCAATAAAAATGCCATCGCTTTTTATGAAAAAATGGGAATGACCGAAAGCAGAAGACACATGGAGTTGAAAGTATGAAGATATACGATATTTCCCAAGAGCTGTTTTCATGCGCGGTATGGCCCACAGATCCTGCGCCTAAAAGGGAAGTGCTATGTACGATAAAGGACGGCTCGTTTTGTAACGTGACCGCATTTTCCATGTGCGCTCACAACGGCACACATATAGATGCTCCCTATCATTTCATCGATGACGGTGCAACGGTTGACAAAATTCACCTGAACAAGACCGTCGGAGAGTGCTACGTAGCTCATTTTGACGGAGTGATCGATTATAAAACTATGTCCGATATACTTTATAAGGCTCAAAGTATTTCGGAGGAATGTGCTAAACGTATTCTTGTAGGCGGAAAGGCTACTCTGGGAATCGAAGCAGCAATGCTTCTTTCGGAGGAGAAAATTTATCTGTACGGTAACGAATCCCAGACTGTAGGACCTGAGGATGCACCTATGAAAACACATTTGACTATGCTTGGAGCGGAGATCGTTCTTCTTGAAGGGTTGAGACTTAACGGTGTGGAGGAGGGAAGATATCTCCTCAGCGCAGCACCGCTAAATCTCGGAGGATCGGATGGAGCTCCTTGCAGAGCAATTCTTATTGAGGTGTAAAGATGTTTGATTTTAAAGACAAGATCGTAGTTGTAACTGGCGGCGCAAGGGGAATCGGAAAGTGCATCCGCGAAAGCTTTGAGAGGGCAGGGGCAACTGTGTGTGTTATCGACCTGCTCGAAAATGATTATTTTGTCGGCGACTTATCCGATAAGCAAACCCTTGAAATATTTGCAAAAAAGGTAATTGCGGAATATGGACATATTGATTATCTCATAAATAATGCCGCGCCTAAGATGTGCGGAATAGAAAATTGCAGTTATGAGGATTTTGAATATGCCCTACAGGTAGGTGTTACTGCTCCGTTCTATCTTTCAAAACTTTTTGCTCCTTATTTTAATGAGGGTGCGAGTATAGTGAACATCTCTTCCTCCCGTGACCGTATGAGTCAGAAGGAAACCGAAAGCTATACTGCCGCAAAGGGCGGAATATCCGCGCTTACCCATGCTCTCGCTGTATCTCTTGCGGGAAAGGTAAGAGTCAATTCTGTTTCTCCCGGATGGATAGACAATGATTATACCGTATATTCAGGCTCCGATGCAATTCAACAGCCTGCGGGCAGGGTTGGCAATCCTCCCGATATTGCAAATATGGTGCTATATCTTTGCTCCGATATGGCAGGCTTTATTACAGGTGAAAATATCTGTATCGACGGCGGTATGACGAGGCAAATGATATATCACGGCGATCACGGATGGCATCTTGACCAACAATAACATAGAAAAAATAAACGTAATTTCATTTAGGGAAATCCCTGAGGTGCAAACGGAGATATATGATGAAAAAATTGCTTATAACCGGCTTTGAGCCTTTTGGCGGAGAAATAATCAATCCGTCGTGGGAGGCTGTTTTTCGGCTTCCTTCCGAAATTAACGGGTATGCTCTGACAAAGCTTTCAGTTCCTGTTGTGTTTGGGGCAGGTGCTCAGAAAATAATCAATACTGCGAAAGAGGTGAACCCCGACGTAATTCTCTGTATCGGTCAGGCCGGCGGACGTGACGCAGTTACTCCAGAGCTTGTGGGAATAAATCTGCGTTACGCATCAATCCCCGATAATAACGGTAATCAGCCAATTGACGAGACTATAATTTCCAATGGAGAGAACGCATATTTTTCAACACTTCCCGTGCGTAAAATTTCCGAGGCTATCAAGAATGTCGGAATTCCGTCAAGAGTATCGTATTCTGCGGGTGCATACGTTTGTAACGACGTAATCTATACTCTTCTTGATAACTATAAGAACACAAAGACAAGAGTCGGATTCATTCACGTGCCGTATTCAAATGAACAGAATAAGGAGCCGTCGATGGATATGGAGCAGATCGTTTGTGCGCTTATAACCGCGATAGAAAATATTGACTGAATATGAATCGATGTCTTGTAAATTTAAGTAAAATAGAATTCGTAGTGACCTACGCCTGCACGGGCAGATGTAAGCATTGCTCTGAGGGTGATCACAGTATATGCGGTGAGAGAATCGACCCCAAAGTTGCTTCAGATGCAGTGCGCAAAATAGCAACGGAATATGATATAAAAACGGTTATGACATTTGGTGGGGAGCCGCTGCTCTATCCTGAAACGGTGTACGCCATTATGAAAACTGCTACCGAGCTGAATATACCGAGGCGTCAAGTCATCACAAACGGATTTTTTACGAAGAACGCAGCAGAGATATGCAGTGTTGCATCCGAATTGTACGAATGCGGTGTAAACGATCTTCTTTTGTCGGTGGATGCCTTTCATCAGGAGACGATTCCACTTGAAACCGTAAAGATATTTGCCCGCGAGGCTGTAAAATGCGGCATCACCGTACGACTTCAGCCTGCTTGGTTGGTCGGTAAAGACGATAATAACCCTTACAACGATAAAACGAAGGAAATCTTGGCTGAATTTTCGGATCTGCCTATTTTGGTGGGTGATGGAAATCTGATCTTTCCCGAGGGTAACGCGAAAGAATATCTGTCGGAATATTTTTCCTCCTTCGCACCCGATAATCCCTATCAGGAGGATCCGCAAAACGTAAAATGCCTGTCCTTTTCTCCCAACGGCGACGTTCTAAGCGGGAACGTGTATGATAAGGACGTTATGAAAATTATTGAGGAATACGCTCCGTAAAGGAGGAATAATGAAAAAAATAATCGTTATAGGATGTCCCGGAAGCGGCAAGACCACCTTTGCTGAGAAGCTTAAAGCCGCAACAGACCTGCCTTTGTTTTATCTTGACGCAATATGGCATAAGCCCGACAGGACACATATATCAAGGGACGAATACGATGCCCGTCTTTCGGAGATCCTTTCCCTCGACACGTGGATAATTGACGGTAATTACAGCAGGACGATCAAAAGCAGAATGGCGGCGTGTGACACGGTATTTCTTTTTGATCTGCCAAGCTCGGTCTGCCTTGAGGGCGCAATCTCGCGCCTCGGCAAGAAGCGTTACGATATGCCTTGGATAGATACAGAGCTTGATCCGAGACTCAAAAAAGAAATTGAGGAATTTGGAGACAAAAACCTTCCGGTAATATATGAGTTGCTGAGTAAATATTCGGATAAAAAGGTTTATATCTTCAAAAGCAGGGAGGAAGCAGACTGCTTTCTGACAAACTTGATCGGAGAGGTACAATGAGCAAAACAAACTTCAGATTAGCCACGGAAAAAGATACGGCACTAATTTTAGAATTTATAAAAGGTCTTGCCGAATATGAAAAAATGACCGATCTTGTGGTTGCAAACGAAGATCTGCTACGCGAGTGGATATTTGAAAAGGAAAAAGCCGAAGTGATTTTTGCACTCGAAAACGGCATCGAAGTGGGATTTGCGCTGTTTTTCCATAATTTTTCCACCTTTCTGGGACGCGCGGGCATATATCTTGAGGATCTTTACGTAAAACCCGAGTACAGAGGGCGCGGACACGGTAAGGCACTTATGATCGAGCTTGCGAGGATAACTGCCGAGCGCGGATGCGGACGGCTTGAATGGTCGTGTCTTGACTGGAACAAGCCAAGCATCGAATTTTACCGTTCCCTCGGCGCAGAATCCCTTGATGAATGGACGACCTTCCGTCTTGCAGGCGACAGCCTGACGACATTTTTGCACGGAGATAAAAGCCATGATACTTAAAACACCCCGACTTATTCTACGCCCGTGGGTTACGGATGATGCGGAGGAGCTATACAGATACGCCTGCGACCCCGATGTCGGGCTGCCTGCGGGTTGGCCACCGCATACCGACGTTGAAAATAGCCGTGAGATAATCAGCACGGTGCTCTCGGCAAGTGAGACCTATGCCGTTTGTCTTAAGGAAAACGGTAAGCCCATAGGAAGTGTCGGTCTGCACCGAAACGACCTTGCCGAAAATGACGATGAATACGAGCTTGGCTATTGGATAGGCAAGCCGTTTTGGGGGCAGGGGCTTATTCCCGAGGCGTCTCACGAGCTTCTTCGTCACGCATTTGAGGATCTGGGAATGAATAGAGTATGGTGCGGTCATTACGACGGAAACGTGAAATCCCGTCGGGTTCAGGAAAAGCTGGGATTCGTTTATCACCACACCACCGAAGGCATTGAGGTGTCGCTTCTTAACGAGATAAGAACGGGACACGCTATGCTTATGACAAAAGAAACGTGGAATAAGGTAAAAGACAATATATGAAAAACACAAGACCCATGGGGATCCTTCTCGCAGTGCTGGCGGCGGCTCTGTACGCCATAAATTCACCGTTTTCCAAGCTTCTTCTTGAATATATGTCACCAACTCTTATGGCAGGATTTTTATATCTTGGCGCGGGGCTGTGTATGGGCGTCGTTTTTATCGTGCGCAAAACGGCTAAAACGGGTCGTACGGAGGAGAAGATAACAAGAGACGATCTGCCGTACACGTTGGCAATGATAGTCCTCGATATTTTGGCACCAATATTTCTGCTTCTCGGTCTTTCGCACACGACGGCAGCCAACGCGTCTTTGCTAAATAATTTTGAGATAGTTGCAACGGCGCTTATCGCCCTTGCGGTCTTTAAGGAAAAGATCAGCCCTCGTCTTTGGATTGGCATAGGGTTCGTTGCGGTTTCCTGCGCAGTCCTTTCATTTGAGGACGTCTCAAGTCTTAAATTTTCTCTAGGCTCTCTGTTTATTCTTGCCGCCTGCTTGTGTTGGGGCATTGAAAACAACTGCACACGCCGTCTGTCTAGTAAGGATCCACTTGAAATTGTGCTTCTAAAGGGTATTTTTTCGGGTTTCGGGTCAATAACCGTCGGACTCGTCATGGGTGAGCGGGTAACACATCTTTTCAGCGTATTTGCGGTGCTTGCGGTCGGATGCGTTGCATACGGACTCAGCATTTTCGTTTACGTTTATGCACAGCGCATTCTCGGTGCTGCAAGAACCAGCGCATATTATGCCATTGCACCGTTTATCGGTGTTGCGCTATCGCTTGTCGTATTCAGGGATATGCCGAAATATACGTTTTTTGTCGCTCTGGGACTTATGGCGGCGGGCGCCTGGCTGTGCTCGTCGGACAGTCCTGTGTTCAAGAGTTCAAAGCATAGCAAAAATAAAAAGCAGTGCAGAAAAAGCTCCCATCCGTAAAGATGGGAGCTTTTATATTCAGTCATATCAGATGTAAGGAACGGAAAGCACGATAGAGCCAACGAACAGTAATAGGCTCACAATGCCCAAGACCAATCCCGAAATGCTTTTACCGCAACGGTTCTTTTTTGCGAAAGCGCCGATTGCAAACGAAATGGCAAGTATTGAAAGAATCGAATAGATACTCGATACTATTACGAATGACATCATGGCTTGAGATATTTCTTCAGATATGATAGTACCTACTTTATCAAGATTTTTTAGCTCACTGATAGCTTCTACAGTTGAGGCAAATAAAGAGAATGAGATCACCATGGCAATTATGCCGAGAACCATTGATGAAATGGAAAAACCTCTGCCGGGAACCTTGGGCTTGTAGTAGATTGGGTGAGGTATATACTGTGCCTGCTGATAAGGATAGCCGTATTGGGAATATTGATTGGGATTGTATTGAGGCTGTGCGTGTTGTTCATCACTTGTCTGAGCCGCTTGCAGAGGAGAACCGCAGTGTGGGCAGAATCGGGTTATCTGTATCAAGGATGCGCCGCAGTGGGTACAAAATTTTTGTTCCATAATATATTCCTCCTTAAGTCAAAAAGACTTATTATTTGACACCAGTATATCATATTCCGTAAATTATTGTCAATATGCTATTTCCGTAATTTGCGGAGCTTTATTACACGAAAAACATCTTGAATCGAGGAATCATTTGTGTTATAATTATTCATCATCGGTATGTGTGAAATTGAAAAATCTTATTTGCAAAAATATAATGGGATAAATATGAAAACAAAGATTGAAAAAACAAACGTTATGCGCTTTCTTGATGCAAAGAAAGCAGAATATGAAAGCTACTCCTACGACAATCTCACATTAAGCTCGGAGGAGCTGACAAGGAATATTGGTATAGATATCGACGCTATGTTTAAAACGCTCGTTTGCGAAGGAAAAAGCGGGCAAAATTACGTATTTATGGTGCGTGTGAACGGCGAGCTTGATTTAAAAAAGGCTGCAAGCGTGACGGGAGAAAAATCGATCAGCCTGATCCCTCAAAAAATGCTTCTTCCTCTGACAGGTTACGTGCACGGTGGCTGTTCTCCCATCGGTATGAAAAAACAGTTTCCCACGTATATTGACGAAATATCTGCTTCAAAAACATACATAGCATTTTCGGGCGGCAAGGTAGGACATCAGGTGAAATTGAAGCCTGAAACGCTCCACAACGTGTTTAAAATAACGGTTGCAGATATTGTATCACTCTAAAAAAGTCGCAGACAGTTTCGTCTGCGACTTTTCTTATGCTACCAGCCATTTATATTTTTCTACGCTGTAAAGAGGAATGAAGGGAACCATTATCGGAACGGTCTTTACGTATTTTTGGTATTCGGGGTCGCTGCCGTAGTTTTTATTCTGACGAAGCTCAAGTCTGCGGGCGCCGCTGAACATTACAAATATGATACCGACGTATCCAATTGCGACTATCACCCACTGCCATCCCTTGACCGCGCCAATCCCGGACACGAGAACGCCGGTCCAGAAGATCATTTCACCGAGGTAGTTGGGGCAACGCACGAAGCGGTAAAGTCCCGTATCCACAAAGCGCTTGGGATTTACCTTTTTGGCGTTATTTTTCTGAATGTCGGCAACCGTTTCGAGAACGAGACCCAACGCCATAACTGCGATACCGATATAAACGAATACGTCATCCGCACTCGAGTTTTCAAGACGGTACGTCACGCCCGAAACCTGAGTGACGTAAAGGAGCGCACAGGTTACCCAGATTGCTATCTTGACTCCGAAGGGAACAAATTTTCCGTCCTTGATCTCACCCTTCATGTTCTTCTTGTAGGAGCTGCTGCCAAATTCTCTTATGGCAAGATAGCCGCTTAGCCTGAAACCGTAAATTATAAATAGGGCACAGCAGAGTATCGTTCCGATGCTGAGCTGCTTTCCGTACAGAATAAGCATCAGAATGCCCTCGCCCGCTACCGAAAAACCGTAGCCGAGAGAAATGAACCAAACATAATTTTTAAAGCCTATTGAGCTTATTACCATTGCGGCAATAAAGAGCCACAGAAGTGCTATGGGGAATGCCATGATGACGTTTTATCCTTTCTGTCAGTTATTGCCGGGGCCTGCGGTGTCGGAACCGTCACCGATAAGTCCGAGGCGTTTTGCGGCATCCTCGCGCATTTTATACTTGAGGATCTTTCCGGCTGCGTTCATTGGGAAGCTATCGACGAATTCGATGTACTTCGGCACCTTATGACGGGCCATATTTGCCTTGATGTAGGCGGACATTTCATCCACAGTTATGCAATCCTTCTCCTTAAGGATGATACAAGCCATTATTTCTTCGCCGTACTTCTTGTCGGGTACGCCTATAACCTGAACGTCCTTGGTCATCGGATGGGTGTAGATGAATTCCTCGATCTCCTTGGGGTAGATGTTTTCTCCTCCGCGGATTATCATATCCTTAAGACGACCTGTGATGCGATAGTTACCCTGCTCGTCGCGCGATGCGAGGTCGCCCGAATGGAGCCAGCCGTCCTCATCGACGGTATCCTTGGTGGAATTGGGCATCTTATAGTAGCCCTTCATCGTATTATAGCCCTTGGCACAAAATTCGCCGTTTTGTCCCGCACCAAGCTCCTCGCCCGTTTCGGGATCGACTATCTTACAGCGAACGTGGGGGAATGCGTAACCGACGGTCTCGGTACGAACCTCAATAGGATCGGTCCACGAGCTCATGGTATTACCGGGGGCGCACTCGGTCTGACCGTATACGCTGACGATACCCCTCATATTCATCTCATCGGGCTGCGCCGCGCGCTTCATCAGCTCGGGCGGACAACCTGCGCCTGCCATTATTCCCGTTCTCATATGCGAGAAATCGGTACGGCGGTAATCGGGGTGGTTGAACATTGCGATAAACATTGTCGGAACACCGTTGAAGCAGGTTATCTTCTCCTGATTTATGCAGGCAAGTGACGATTTTGCAGAGAAATAGGGCATCGGGCACATTGTTGCACCGTGAGTCATTGACGACGTCATCGAAAGGGTCATACCGAAGCAATGGAACATCGGAACGTGTATCATCATTCGGTCTGCAGTCGAAAGTCCCATTCTGTCGCCGATACATTTGCCGTTATTTACGACGTTATAGTGAGTGAGCATAACTCCCTTGGGGAAGCCTGTCGTGCCCGAAGTGTACTGCATATTGCAGACGTCGGAAGGGCGTACTGCCGCCGCCATTCTCGCCACGGTCTCGCGGCGCACAAGCTTATGACGTGCTATCGCCTCATCAAAGGTGAGACAGCCCGCCTGCTTAAATCCAACCGTTATTACGTTACGAAGGAAGGGAAGCTTCTTACAGTGTAACGGCTCACCCGGAGTTGCGTCCTTAATTTCGGGGCAGAGGGTATTTATAATATCCTTATAATTTGAGTCGAGACAGCTCTCGATCATAACGAGTGTATGCGTGTCGGACTGACGGAGCAGGTATTCCGCCTCGTGTATCTTATAAGCGGTATTGACGGTAACGAGCACCGCGCCGAGCTTGGTGGTTGCCCAAAAGGTGATGTACCAAGCGGGCAGGTTCGTTGCCCAAACTGCGACCTTTGAGCCGGCCTTTACACCGAGAGAAACGAGAGCACGGGCAAATTTGTCGACGTCCTCGCGAAACTGTGCATAGGTGCGTGTGTAGTCGAGAGTCGTGTATTTGAAGCAGTACTGGTCCGGGAACTCGTCGGCGACACGGTCGAGCACCTGTGAGAATGTAAGGTCGATAAGCTCGTCCTTTTTCCAGATGTACTGACCGCTTCCGTCGTGGTTAAAATAGAGTGTCTTTTTCATATCCCGAGTCGAATGGAAACGGGACATATAGTTTACAAAATGGGGGAAGATTATCTCGGGATCGTCGAGCCCTTCGATCCACTCGGGCTTCCATTCAAGAGAAATGAATGCGTCGTAATTTACCGAGGAGAGCGCGCGCATAACGTCGGATATGGGCATCGTGCCCTCGCCGATCAGCTGATACGCTCCGCTGTCGTCGGAATCACGGACGTGAACGTGGCAGATGTACGCACCGAGATTTTTTATAGTATCGTCACCGCTTTCGCCGTGGTCACGGTAGGTGTGGTGAACGTCCCACAGAGCTGCGAGGTTATCGGATGCGAAGCTTTCGAGAAGGGTGCGCAGACGGGAGGTGTCGGAATAGATACCGCTTGTTTTCACAAGGATCGAAACCGAGAGCTTCTGTGCCTTCTGTAAAAGAGCCGTGAGGGTGGAGTAAACTGCGTTTTCTTCGTCGTGCAGAGCACATACGACAACGTAAGGAACACCCGCATCGTGAGCTATTTCCATAAGGCTGACCACCGTGTTTATAACCGTTGGATCGGATACGTCGCAGGAGGTATCAAAGCAAGGGATTGAAAGCTTTCTGTCCCGAAGCTGACGTGCCGTTGACGCTACGTTATATTTATGAAATGGTGCGCCCTTTTCGGTCATGGCGGAGACGTTTTGAAGATTATATATCTCTACTCCCGAAAATCCCATGTCCGACGCGGCATCGAGCATATTTTCGAAGGAAAGCTCGCGCCAACCCCTGTTTGAGAAGGAAAGTTTCATTCAGCTTCCTCCTCGTAGATTATCTTATTGAGTGCGGAAAGGTACGCCTGAATACCCGCGCCGACGATGTCGGTGGAGATTCCGCGTCCCGAATAGACCTTGCCGTTAGCACGGAGCTTAACGACGGTCTGACCCATCGCCTCGCGTCCCTCGGTTACCGCTTGAAGCTGGAAATCGTCGAGCTCGTAGTGACAGCCCGTGATCTTTTCTATCGCCTGGAAAGCGGCATCAATTGAGCCGTCGCCGATGTAGACACCCTCGACGCTCTGACCGTTCTTTTCGAGCTTGATGTGTGCGGTTGCGGAAATGGTATTTCCTGAGGTTATAACGTATGTATCGAGCTTATAGGTGGGAGGAACCTGCATTGCGCTTGATGCCACGATTGCGTCAAGCTCCTTGAAGGACACCTTTTCCTTCCTCTCTGCGATCTGACGGAAGGCGGCATATACCTTTGCAGTTTCAGCCTCCGAAAGGTCGTATCCAAGCTTTTCAGCTGCCGCAAAAACGGCGTTTTCATCATCGTGAGAGGTGAGAAATACTCCCGCATCATCATGGTCACCGATCGCAAGTGCGCTGTCCGTGCTCTTTGACGGGTTACACAGCCAATTTATCTGATCGATTATTCTGCTTATCTGAGTTACCGCAATATTGCAATGTGCATCAAGTGTATCTGCCTTTGCAGAAAGAACGTGCGCAATATTTGAGAGGTCCGCACAGTTATCGGGATAAGAAGCGCAACTAATTTGTGTCGCGCCTTCAGCTACAGCGGCAATGGCGCAAGCGTCCGCCATGGAAATTGTATTCGCGCAGGATATTCCGAGGCTCACGTTTTTAAGAACGGGGAGATTTTCATACTGTGCCTTTATAAATTCCGCAAATTCAGAGGGGAGCATAGTTCCCGCAGTATCGCAAAGGGTAATTACCGTTGCACCTGCATCGATTCCGGTTTCGATCATTTTTGTAAGGAAAGCCTGCTCGCTTCTTGTTGCGTCCTCGATGACGAGCTCAACGTCGGAGCAGAGCTTTTTACAAGCGATAACGGTATTTTTTACACTTTCGAGCATTGCATCGGGCTTCTTGTGGGAAATGTATTCTATCTGCACCTGAGATGCGGGCGCGCAGACCTGAAGGCGTGGCTTTTCGGCGCTCTGAAGAGCGTTCCAAGTTATCTTGATGCTTTCTTCGTTCTGCTCAACCGGAACTGCGATGACGCTGTCTCTTACCGCGGAAACGATGGATTTTATCTGAAGCGAATCGATACGCGCATTTCTTATGAAATCGAGTTCTATCACGTCAATGCCAAGCTTATTTAGTAGCTTCGATAGCTCGATCTTTTCCTTGAAGGATAGGGCAAAGCCCTCGAAGGTCTGCTTCATCGTAGCGTCGCTGATTTTGATCTGTTTCATAAATGCCTGTCAACTCCTTTTGGATAAGATCCCCAAAGCGTTTCCTCGGGGTATAATTATACATTCTGTGCTTATATATTTAACTCTGTATTTATATATTTAACCATTAAATCTGTTAATTGTCAAGAGAAAACAAGCAATGTTGTAACTTTTGACGCTTTTGCACAAAATAAAAAAGACAGCGGATTAAATTTTTTTGCACATTTTGATTAAAAAACATTTGACAAAGTCCCTTTATCGTGGTAAAATATTTTCAACAATATTCAAAGACTGTGACGAAGACGGCACGGTTACTTAAGCTTTCAGAGAGTCGGCGGACGGTGTGAGCCGATAGCTTGGAGCCAATGTGCATATCACTTCCGAGTCGAATGTCCGAGCTTAAGCCAGGGCATTCCGTTTCCCGCGTTAAGGGCGAGGGCTTGTTGGAGCCCAAAGTGACGGCTATGCCGTAATTTGAGTGGTACCGCGGGTATAATTACTCGTCTCAAGAAGGATTTTCTTGAGACGATTTTTGTTTTGAAAGGGATTGAGTTATGACAACGCAATCAAGTATGAACCAGCTGCAGAATATTGCACAGCGTATACGCGAAATGCGTCAGATCATGGGATATACTCCCAAAGAAATGGCAGAAATGACAGAGGTCAGCGAGGAAACGTATCTTTCCTATGAAACCGGAACGGTTGACCTGCCATTTACCTTTATACATAAGTGCGCGAAGGTCTACGGGCTTGAGATCACAGATATTCTCGAGGGTCACAGCGCAAAGCTTTCGGGTTACACAGTAACCCGTCGCGGTGAGGGTCTTACCACCGCAAGCGAGGACGGTATTACCATTCAGGATATGGCACCACTCTTCCGCAAGAAGCTTGCTACGCCCTACTGGGTAACCTATCAGTATTCCGAGGAGCTTCAAAAGAAGCCCATTCACACCGTAACTCACGCAGGACAGGAATTTGACCTCGTAGTAAAGGGATCAATGCGTGTCCGTATCGGCGATCGCGAGGAAGTGCTTCATGAGGGAGACAGTGTATTTTACAAATCCTCAACTCCTCACGGAATGATCGCAATTGACGGTGCGGACTGCGTCTTTCTTGCGATGGTCATGGCGAGTGACGTAACGGATCAGCCTCTTTACATCGGCGGCCGTGAGCATTCCGCAGCGAAGGTACCGCTCCTTTGCGAAAAATTTATCAAGACCACAGAGGACGAGCGCGGAGCTCTTACCGATGTCTCCTACGAAAACGAGGACAAATACAATTTTGCCTTCGATACCGTAGATGAGATCGCTCGCCGTCAGCCCGAAAAGCTTGCTATGATACACGTAGCAAACGATATGACCGAGCGCAGATTCACCTTTAAGGATATAAAGGACGCTTCTTCTCAGAGCGCCAACTATTTCAAATCCCTCGGAATCAAGTGTGGCGACCGCGTTATGCTTGTGCTGAAGCGTCACTACCAGTTCTGGTTTGCAATTCTCGGTCTTCATAAGCTTGGCGCAATCGCAATTCCCGCAACAAATCAGCTCGTTGAAAAGGACTTCGTTTACCGCTTTAATGCTGCAGGTGTAAGTACCATTATCTGTACCGCGGACGGCGATACCTCACATCAGGTCGAGCTTGCAGAAAAACAGTGCGAAAAGTCTCTTACCAAGGTGCTTGTTGGCGGAAGCCGCGACGGTTGGCACGACTTTGATAACGAATATTCTCTTTTCAGTCGCCGTTTTGTCCGTACCGACGACGCTCCCTGTGGAAACGATCCTATGCTTATGCTTTTCACCTCGGGTACAACGGGTTATCCCAAAATGGCAATGCATTCGTATAAATATGCACTCGGTCACTTTGTTACCGCAAAATATTGGCATCTTTGTGAGCAGGACGGACTGCACTTCACAATTTCCGAAACCGGTTGGGGTAAGGCACTTTGGGGCAAGCTCTACGGTCAGTGGCTCTGCGAAGGTGCTGTATTCACATATGATTTTGATCGTTTCGATTCCGAAAAGATCCTGCCGATGTTTAGTAAGTACGGAATCACCACCTTCTGCGCACCGCCCACGATGTACAGAATGCTTATCAAGCAGGATCTGAGTAAATACGACCTTTCCTCCATTCGTCATGCCACAACGGCAGGCGAGGCGCTTAATCCCGAGGTCTATTATCAGTTTGAAAAGGCAACGGGGCTTCATATTGCGGAGGGATTTGGTCAGACGGAAATGACCCTCGGTATAGCAAACCTTTATGGTACACAGCTTAAGCCCGGCGCTATGGGTAAGCCCGTTCCGAGCTACGGAATCGACCTTGTTGATACCGACGGAAATCCCGTTCCCGACGGTGTAAACGGCGAGATTGTTATCCGCACCGATAAAAAGATCTCCTGCGGAGTATTCCTCGGCTACTACCTGAATGAAGAAGCAACAAAGAGCGTATGGTACGACGGAATGTATCATACGGGCGACCTTGCATGGCGCGATGAGGACGGCTACTATTGGTACGTCGGACGTGCCGATGACGTTATCAAGAGCTCGGGCTACCGTATCGGACCGTTTGAGATCGAGTCTACGATCATGGAGCTTCCTTACGTTCTCGAATGCGGCGTTTGTGCCGCTCCCGACGAGGTAAGAGGTCAGGTCGTCAAAGCTTGTATCGTTCTGGTCAAGGGCGTAGAGGGAACGGATGAGCTTAAGAAGGACATTCAGAATTACGTAAAGCTTCATACCGCACCCTATAAGTACCCAAGGATCGTCGAATTCCGTACAGAGCTTCCCAAGACTATCAGCGGAAAAATCATGAGAAACAAGCTTTGATGTAAAGTTTGTCAGTAATATAAGCTCGAAAAATATTGACAAGGGTGCTCAAAACATAGTATAATATAATTTATCAATTATTTTTAGCACGAAGAGGTGCCAAGTGGAACAGAACTTCAGTTCAATGGAACACAAGATAAAAGAAATAGCAAATCGAATAAAAGAACTTCGTATTATTACGGGCCTTTCGGTCGAGGATATGGCTTCACGAACCGGAATGAGCGTTTATGAATACGAGCAGTGCGAGGCGGGTAACCGTAATCTCAGTATTGCCTTCCTCTATCACTGTACTCTCAGCTTCGGCGTCGATATGGGAGATATTCTCGAGGGTAAATCCCCGAAGCTTCGCTCCTATGCGCTGACCCGTAAGGGAGAAGGGCAGAGAATAGAGGAAGCACACAATATGATCGGTTATAACCTTGCTTCAGGCTTCCGTAACCGTATTGCGCTCCCACTTTATATGAATATGAACTACCGTCCCGATGCCGAGATCGAGCTTGTAACTCACGAGGGTCAGGAGTGCGACATCGTCATAAAGGGTCAGATGAAGATCCAGATCGGTGAACACACCGAGATACTTAATCCAGGCGACACGATCTACTACGATTCGGGTACGCCTCACGGTATGATGGCGGTGGGCGGAGAGGATTGCTCCTTCTATGCTATCGTCCTTCGCAATCAAGCGGCAAGAGAGGGCGAGCAACAGGCAGCAATTTCTGTTGCTACCAAGCGTCGTGCCGAGGACAAGCAGGTACGTATCTACAACGACTTCATCATTCCCACCGAGGAAGACGGCGTCCTTACAAGGATCGAATTTAAAAACGAGGAGAAGTTCAACTTCGCCTTCGACATCGTTGACGAGCTTGGAACACGTAAGCCCGACAAGCTGGCAATGCTTCACGTAAGTGAAAACGGTGAGGAAAGACGCCTCACCTTCTCCGATATGAAGAAGGAGTCAAGCAGAGCCGCAAACTACTTCAAATCTCTCGGAATCAAGCGTGGCGACCGCGTAATGCTCATTCTCAAGCGCCACTATCAGTTCTGGTTTGCGGTGCTCGGTCTTCATAAGCTCGGAGCTATTGCAATTCCCGCTCCCAATCAGCTTCTTGAAAAGGACCTTTCTTACAGATTCAATGCCGCAAACGTTAAGGCGATACTCTGTACCGCCGACGGCGAAGTGTCTGATGCAGTGGAAAGCGCCGCCAAGAGCTGTCCCTGTCTTGAACAAAAGATCCTCGTCAACGGCAGCCGCGACGGTTGGCACGATTTCAACGAGGAATTCCCCCTCTTCAGCAGCCATTTCGTTCGCACCGAGGATGCTCCCTGCGGAAGCGATCCCATGCTCATGTTCTTCACATCGGGAACATCGGGCTATCCCAAGATCGCCGCTCACAGCTACAAATATCCCCTCGGTCACTTCATTACCGCAAAATATTGGCATCAGGTCAATCCAGACGGGCTTCACCTCACCATTTCCGACACCGGTTGGGCAAAGGCGATGTGGGGCAAGCTCTACGGTCAGTGGCTCTGCGAGGCGGCAAACTTCGTTTACGATTTCGACCGCTTCGATGCCGAAAAGATACTCCCCCTCTTTGCAAAATACGGCATAACGACCTTCTGCGCACCGCCCACCATGTACCGTATGCTCATCAAGCAGGACATCAGCCGCTTCGATCTTTCGAGCATCGAGCACGCATCAACTGCGGGCGAAGCGCTTAACCCCGAGGTATTCCGCAAGTTCGAGGAACACACGGGACTCAAGATAATGGAGGGCTTCGGTCAGTCCGAAAGCACTCTCATCATTGGTAATCTTGCAGGCGGAAGCCACAAGATAGGCTCTATGGGTAAACCCGTACCCCTTTACGACGTTCATCTGCTTGACATCGACGGTAACGAGGTTGAGAGCGGTGAAAACGGCGAGATATGTATCAACATTGAAAAGGGTCTTCCTTGCGGTCTTGCCTACGCTTACGAGGGCAACGAGGAGGTCACCAAGGAGACTTGGAGAGACGGCTTCTACCACACGGGCGACCTCGCATGGAAGGACGAGGACGGCTTCCTTTGGTACGTCGGACGTGCCGATGATGTTATCAAGTCTTCGGGCTACCGTATCGGACCGTTTGAAATTGAAAACGTCATAATGGAGCTTCCTTACATACTCGAATGCGGAGTTTCCGCCGCACCCGACGAGATAAGAGGTCAGGTCGTCAAGGCAAGCATCGTTCTCGTCAAGGGAATGGAGGGCACCGACGAGCTGAAAAAGCAGATACAGGATTACGTAAAATCCCGTACAGCTCCCTATAAGTACCCGAGAATAGTTGAATTCCGTGAAAGTCTGCCCAAGACCACGAGCGGAAAGATAATAAGAAAACAGCTTTGATCATGAATAATAAGCGACTTACCCTTTTTGCAGGGCACTACGGAAGCGGTAAAACGAATATCGCCGTAAATTACGCGATAAAGCTTGCAAACGAAGGAAAAAAGGTCTGTATAGCCGACCTCGATATTGTCAATCCGTACTTTCGTACCAAGGACAGCGAGGAGGAGCTTAATGCTCACGGAATCGACCTAATTTCCCCACAGTATGCAAACACGAACGTTGACCTGCCAGCCCTGCCTGCCGCAAGCTACAGACTTGTGCAAGACAAGTCGGTCTACGGTATAATGGATATAGGCGGCGACGACCGCGGCGCATATGCCCTCGGCAGATTCGTCGAGGCTATAAAGGCGGAGAACGATTACGAGATGGTGTTCGTAGCCAACTGCTATCGACCCCTTACCGCATCGGTTGACGGTGCTATCGAGATAATGAGAGAGATTGAGACGGCGTGCGGGCTGAATTTTACCTGCATCGTAAACAACTCAAATCTTGGGGAACTCACGACCGTGGAGACCGTAACCGATTCTTATTCCTATATAAACGAGCTGTGTGAAAGGACGGGGCTTCCCCTGTGGACACACACGGCGGTGAAAGAAGTAGCAGAAAAGCTGACGGGCGTGCCCGTTATGCCGCTGACACTTCAGAAGAAACTTTTTTAAGGAGAAAACAATGGCAAAGGTAACTTTTAATACCGATATGTGCAAGGGCTGCGGACTTTGCGTCGGCGCTTGCCCCAAGGGCTGTCTCGACATAGCTTCAGATAAGCTTAATGCAAAGGGTTATTCACCTGCGTATATTAAGGATCAGAATAAATGTATAGGTTGTGCTTTCTGTGCGACAATGTGTCCCGATTGCATAATTACTGTCGAAAAATAAGGAGAAAACCATGGCAGAAAGAATTTTAATGAAGGGCAACGAGGCGATAGCCGAAGCCGCTATACGTGCCGGTTGCCGTCACTATTTCGGTTACCCGATAACTCCCCAGACCGAGATCGCCGCTTATATGGCAAAGAAAATGCCCAAGATCGGCGGTGTATTCCTTCAGGCGGAGAGTGAAATTGCATCTATAAATATGGTCTACGGTGCGGCGGCTGCAGGTATGAGAGTAATGACCTCCTCCTCCAGCCCCGGAATCTCCCTTAAGACCGAGGGCCTTAGCTACATAGCCGGCTCAGACGTTCCTGCACTCGTTGTCAACGTACAGAGAGGCGGCCCCGGTCTCGGCGGTATTCAGCCCTCTCAGTCCGACTATTTTCAGGCGGTAAAGGGCGGCGGTCACGGTGACTACCGTATGATCGTTCTCGCTCCCGCGTCGGTTCAGGAAATGGCAAGCCTCACGATCAAGGGCTTCGACCTTGCAGACAAGTATTGCATGACCTCCATGATCCTCGCAGACGGTACCATCGGTCAGATGATGGAGCCTATAGTGTTTGAGGAAGAGGAGCCCACCGTTTACGAAAAGCCTTGGGCACTCACAGGTACGGAATGTAAGCGTCCCCATAACATAGTCAACTCACTGTACTTAAAGCCCGACGAGCTCGAAAAGAAGAACTTCGACCGCTACGAAAAGTATGCTCTCATCGAAGAAAACGAGCCAATGTGGGAGGAATATATGATGGAGGATGCGGAAATCTGCGTTGTTGCATTCGGTATTGCATCCAGAGTTGCCAAGAATGCCGTAGTAACTGCGCGCAGCCAAGGCATCAAGGTCGGTCTTATCCGCCCCATCACACTTTGGCCATTCCCGGCAAAGGCTATCGCAGCTGCTGCCGATAAGGTAAAGTCGTTTATCTCGGTAGAGCTTAATATGGGTCAGATGATCGAGGATATTCGCCTCTATTCACAGTGCAAGAAGCCCGTAACCCTGTGCAACCGTACAGGTGGTATGATACCAAGTCCCGATCAGGTGCTTGAATCCATTCAACGAGCTGAGAAAGGAGAAAACTAAGATGGCAATTGTATTTGAAAAACCCAAGTCTCTTACAGACGCTCCCTTCCACTATTGTCCCGGTTGCCCTCACGGAATTATTCACCGCCTCGTAGCTGAGGTAATGGATGAGCTTGGAATAGAGGGTAAGGCTATCGGTGTTGCACCCGTTGGATGTGCAGTAATGGCTTACGATTATTTTGCTTGCGATATGATCGAAGCTCCTCACGGAAGAGCTCCCGCAGTTGCAACGGGAATTAAGCGTTGCCGTCCCGAAAACGTGGTATTCACCTATCAGGGCGACGGTGACCTTGCTTCCATCGGTATGGCAGAAACCGTACATTCTGCCGCAAGAAACGAAAACATTACCGTTATCTTCGTAAATAACGCAATTTACGGTATGACCGGTGGACAGATGGCTCCTACAAGCCTTCCCGGTCAGGTAACTCAGACCTCTCCTTACGGACGCGATGTTAATCACTGCGGTTGGCCCATCAAGGTTAGCGAGATGCTGTCAACGCTTGAAGGTCCCGAGTATATAGCACGTGTGGCCGTTAATAACGTAAAGAACGTAAAGAATGCTAAGAAAGCAATCAAAAAGGCCTTTGAAAATCAGGTCGCAGGAAAGGGCTTCTCACTTGTTGAGGTCGTTTCCGCGTGTCCGACCAACTGGGGAATGACTCCTGAGGCGGCACTTAAGTGGATCGAGAGCGATATGCTTCCTTATTATCCAATCGGCGTATATAAGGACAGAAGCGCAAGCAAGGAGGAACAGTAATATGAAAACTACGCAGATCCTCATTGCAGGCTTCGGAGGACAGGGAATACTGTTTTCCGGAAAATTCCTTGCATACAAAGGACTTATGGATGACTATCAGGTTTCCTGGCTTCCTTCCTACGGTCCCGAAATGAGAGGCGGAACCGCTAACTGTAACGTTATCATTTCCGAATCTCCCGTTGGTTCACCCATAATCACGACCCCCGACGTTCTTATCGCAATGAACACCCCCTCGCTTCAGAAGTACGTAAACACCGTGGTTTCGGGCGGTCAGATATACGTTGACTCCTCGCTTATCGACGTTAAGGTCGAGCGTGAGGACGTAGAGGTATTCTATATTCCCGCAACTCAGATGGCAAAGGACGAGGGAATAACCACCCTTGCAAATATGATAATCGTCGGTCACCTGCTTGAAAACAACCCCGAGCTTTCCTTTGATGGAACTGCTGAGGTAGTTGAAAAGCTCGTTCCCGCAAAGAAGGCAGCCCTGAAGGAGCTCAATATGAAGGCTCTCAACATGGGTATGACCTATAACAAGTAATCTTGCTGTTCCTGCAGCTTTTATCAAAGGAGAATAAAACCATGAATGCAATGACTGAAATGACTACATGGCGCCATGAAAAGGTGCTTTTCGTAAACAACGAAAAGGCAGGCCTTAAGGCTATCATCGCTGTTCACAACACCAATCTCGGCCCTGCAATCGGCGGCTGCCGTCTCTTCCCCTATGCGTCCTACGACGATGCGCTCTTCGACGTACTCCGTCTTTCAAGAGGTATGTCCCACAAGAATGCTATGGCAGGACTTCCTCACGGGGGCGGTAAGGGCGTAATCATCGCTGACCCCTCCATGAAGACCGAAGCAATGTTCGAGGCATTCGGCGAGGCAGTTAACAACCTCGGCGGCGACTACATAACTGCTGAGGACGTAAATACCACCTGTGACGACGCACTCGTTATGCTCCGCAAGACAAACCACATCTGCGGACTTCCCCAGAATAGCGGCGACCCCTCCCCCTTCACCGCACGCGGCGTATGGCAGGGTATCAAGGCAACCGCAAAGGTAGCCTTCGGCTCCGATAACCTTGACGGACTTACCATCGCGGTTCAGGGTCTCGGTAAGGTCGGCTATGACCTCTGCCGTCACCTTCACAACAGCGGCGCAAAGCTCATCGTTGCTAACCGCTCCAACAAGGAGATTGCGGCTAAGGCTGCTGAGGAATTCGGCGCGACTGTGGTTTCGACTAACGAGATTATGTCCGTCAAGTGTGACATCTTCTCCCCCAACGCTATGGGCGCTATCATCAACCCCAACACAATCCCCACCCTTAACTGTAAGGCAGTTGCAGGTGGAGCAAACAACCAGATCCTCGATGACGCTTCGGGTCTTGCACTCAAGGCAAGAGGCATCTACTACGCTCCCGACTTGGTAATCAACGGTGGCGGCGTTATTAACGCGGCAGCAGAGGTTGACGGCCCCTACAATAAGGACGCAGTTCTTACCAAGGTCGACAACATCTACAATTCCATCGAGAAGATCCTCACCGAGTCCAAGGAGACCGGTAAGCCCGAGGGTGTTATCGCAACCGAAATGGCAGAGCAGATCATCTACGGCTAATATCAAAAGACAGAAGACCGACACCGCATACGGTGTCGGTCTTTAAAGAAAAGAGCAGACCAAATGAAGAAATATAGAATTATCGACGCTCACTGTCACATTTACCCCGATAAAATAGCGGAGAAGGCTTCCGACAGCACGGGAAAGTTTTATGATATTCCAATGTGCTTTGACGGGAAAATATCGACCCTGCTGGAGCACGGAAAAAATGCGGGGATAGATCATTTTATCGTTCAGTCGGTCGCAACGACTCCCAAGCAGGTGTCAAGCATAAATAAATTCATTGCGGCATCGGTTGCGGAAAGTGAAGGCACCTTTACGGGACTCGGCACACTTCACCCCGACAGTGAGGATATTGAGGCGGACGTAAACGAGATAATTGAACTGGGGCTGAAGGGAGTTAAGCTTCATCCGGATATACAAAAATTTAAGCTTGACGACTACCGTATGCTCAAAATATACGAGCTTTGCGAGGGCAGATTACCTCTGCTTGTTCATACAGGAGATAGCCGCTACGACTATTCAAATCCAAACAGGATCAAGCCGATACTTGATATTTATAAGGATCTTGTGTTCATCGGCGCCCATTTCGGAGGCTATTCAATTTGGGAGGAAGCGACAAGTAAGCTTTGCGGTTATAAAAACTTTTACGTGGATTGCTCCTCGTCCCTATTTGCAATATCACCCGAAAAAGCAAAGGAGCTTATTTTGGCGTACGGTTCCGACCGTGTGCTTTTCGGTACCGATTACCCTATGTGGAATCCCGAGGTCGAGATAGAAAGATTCCTCAGCATCGACTTGACGGAAGAACAGCGCGAAGATATATTTTATAATAACGCCGCAAAATTATTTAATATTTGATTGTAGTAACCATATAAATAAATTCCGAAAATATAGTCAGGAAGATTCTAATGAAGCTGACGGTTGCCGGTGAGGGACACGGAGTGCCCGAATGTAAGAGGTTTTGTGCGTCACTGTTTTTGCAGGTGGGAGAAAATACCTGTATTTTTGACGCAGGGGCGCCCGTTTCGGCTCTGCTTGAGCGTGCTGAAATACCTCACAACAGCGTTAAAGGAGTGTTTATTACTACGCTCATTCCGACCACATGAACGGTCTGCCCGCGTTCTGCTCGGAGCTTATGTGGTGGATAGGATACGTTGATTGCGATCCGTTATTTCACTATCCCGAACAGAAGTGTATCGACGCGGTCGACAGCTGGATAACTACTCTCCTCGGATTTAAAAGAAGGGAAGGGCTGAGAAGCGTTGTTTACGGCGAAGGTGTAATATTCGACGACGGTATTCTTAAGGTCACAGCTCTCAGAAATAAGCATTCGGAGGTGTCGTACTCATTTAGAGTAGAGGGGAAGGCAAGACAATATTCCTTTCGGGCGACCTCGGATACGGATTCGGTGATTATCTGTCCCTGCTCGGTGATATAGAATACGACCTCGTTGTATGTGAGGGTGCACATCACACCCCCCGGTACAGCAAACGATATAATCGCAAAAAACAAAACCAAGCGTATGATAATTAACATTATAAACCCCGAAAGAGAGCCTTTCCTTCGGAAACTTGAAGAAGACGCACCGTTCCCTTGCAAACTCGCAGAGGATGGGCTTGAGATCGAGATATAATAAAAAAGAACCGAATGTAAACGCTGGTTACCGTAAAGAAGTTTATGGATATTGGTGTAATGGACGAGAAAAGACGGATAGTTGCAGATGATTCTGCTTCTATCCGCCTTTTCTCTTTGTTTTTATCAGACGGCGTGAAGCATTCCGATATGCGTAAAGTATATGTCGATCTGCTGTGTGGCGGATTTACAATGCTTTACGCTTTTTTCGTGTATCACGATCTTGGATATAAAGGTTCGGATGATCTCGGGTGTGAGCGCTTCGATATTGATGAATTTTTTGCGAGGGCTACGAATTGTTCCACGTTGTTTGCAGATGCTTTCAAATGCTCGATCTCTTTTTCAAGGATGGGGAGCCTTTCGGTTATCTCTCTTTGCTCTGCATTGTATCCTTCGGATAATAAGCGGAACTGCTCGTTGGTGATACGTCCAAGGACATTATCCTCGTACAGCCTTTTGAACAGCGAATTGAGCTCGGTATTGCGTTTTGCATCTTTCCGAACGCCAAACGTAGAGACTTGTCATTAAATTTATGGGAAATGCCTTTTAAAGGAGCTGTCCGAGATCAGAATGAACGTTGCAGAGCATCTTTTAAATACCACCGATATGTCACTTGAAGAAATATCAGTATATATCGTATACCGCTCTTATGCGGGATTTTGGAAGGCAAAGAAAAAACGGGAATGTGAAAAAATAACAAAATTACATCTATAATATCTGCCCAAAATGTAAAATACGTATTTACAATGACCGGCACTTGTGATATGATGTTGGTGAATCAGTTGTTTGATATTGATAAATACTAAAGCGTTTTTTGATTATCAGATCAAGTTTATTTGTTTTCTTAAGTCGTACTTATTGGATTATTTTGATTTGCACCGGGCGTATAACCGCATTTTTTGTGTGGCAAATGCGACGGATCGTGTATGTGGGTGCATATCAAACGGAAAGAGGATTATATGAAAAAATACAAGCTGAGAATCGGTCTTGATGTAGACGATATTCTCTATGATTGTAACGGATATGCCCTGGAGCGCCTGAATGCAGAGCAGAATATCACCCCACTGCTGACTATATACGATATTAAGGGCTGGGGAGACGGTCATAACCTGGCTGACGGTCGTCTGCGATATTTTTCCGACCCTGATTTTGTGGCAAACCAGCCCATTCTGCCGGGGGCGGTTGAGCTTGTGCGCAGTCTTTGCGCTGTGGCGGATGTCTTTTTTGTTACCGCTGTGCCACCGGTTTGTATGTCGGCAAGAGCAGAACGCTTGGTGAAGGATTTTCCTGAGGTCCCGCCCGAGCATATTCTTATCGGCACACGAAAGGATATGGTAAATTTGGATATTCTTCTCGACGACGGTGCCCATAATATTACTCGTACTCCCGCCACGTATCCGGTGCTTTTCCGTAAGCCGTGGAACACTCATCTTTCAGGTCTTCTTTCGGTTAATTCTTATGAGGACTTTTTGCATTTGGTTGAAATGATAAGAAATTCATTTTCCGCGGAAAAGCCTGATTTGAAAAACGGAGGCGTCGTTTGTCTTGTTGGTCCTACGGGTAGCGGAAAGACCGCAGTGGCACAGAAGCTTATCGAGGATCACGGTATGGAAAAGCCCACTACCGCCACCACACGTCCACGCAGAAACGGTGAGTCGATCGGTCATTACCGTTTTCTCAATGTGTCTGAATTCGTTTCAGAGGCAGAGGCGGGTCGTTTCCTTGAGACTACGGTTTACAGCGGACATTATTTCGGAACGGAGGCAAAAGAGATCGATTCGGTTGTTGAACGCGGTAAAATAGCGGTCATTCCCATCGATATCTGCGGCGCGCTGACGCTGAAAAATCGCTATCAGCAGAAAGCGTTGCTGGTTTTCCTGAACAAAACGCGCTATGATGTGATCAAGGATATCGTTACACGAGACCTTTCTTCCGACGATATTACCTGCCGCATTCTCTCCCTCGACGACGAATACCGCAACGAAGAGCTTTGCGATCTGTCTGTATCCACCGATAACGGCATCGACAAAGCCGCGAGCGATATAACTGATGCGATTGAAAAATGATACGCACAACAATAAAAACCGCAAGAAGCAAGGTTGATCTTGCTTCTTGCTCTGTATTTTGTATAATTGTATATTTTGAGCTTTTATTTTGCGTTAAAGACTTGATTTTTGTTCCGACATATACTATAATTATGCTGAACGTCTATGTTTTTGCGCGTGTTTTTGATAAATGATAGAACAGAGATGAGTTAATAATGCATTGAGCCGGTACAGGAGGTGAATTTTATGTATGACCTTCAAAAAGCAGGTATGTGGAAACGTATTTCCGCGGCTCTTTTTGACTTTATTTTAGCGTCAATATTGGTTGTTGGTGTAGCATTTGTTATGTCATGTGCGTTGGGCTACGACGATCATACAGCCCGCTTGGAATCGATAAGCGAAGAATATGAAAAAAAATATAACGTGGATTTTGATATTTCAGAAGAAGATTACGAAAAGCTTACCAAAGAAGAGCTGGACATATACAAATTCGCAATGGATGAGTTTTCAAAAGACAAGGAAGCAAATTACGTATATAACGTGCTTATAAATCTTACTTTTTTGATCATATCCATCAGTATTTTCATCGCGTTCATTCTGCTTGAATTTATTGTCCCGCTGTTGTTTGGAAACGGACAAACCCTCGGTAAAAAGATCTTTGGAATTGCGGTCATGCGAGAGGATGGCGTAAAGATCTCACCGGTCGTTCTCTTCGTACGCGCTGTCTTGGGAAAGTATGCGGTAGAAACGATGCTTCCGGTCCTTATCATACTGATGATATATATGAACGCCATAGGAATCACAGGAACTGTTATACTTCTTGGAATCCTGATCCTGCAGGCCATTCTCCTGATTGCAACGGATACACACTCTGTATTGCACGATAAGCTGTCACACACTGTAGCTGTAGATTATGCAAGCCAAAGGATATTTGATACCGTCGATGATCTGATCGCATACAAGCAGTGTATTCACGCTGAACGTGTAAGCTCGGAGAAGAGCGACAATTTATAAAGTAACAAACTGTAAAAGAAAAAATGATATAGAGAAAGGGAAACGACATGAAAGTTGTTTTGCAAAATCTGACCAAGATTTTCCCGTCCAGAAACAAAAAATCAGGCGAGAAAGTTATTGCGGTCAATGACTTTTCCTTTACCATCCCCGACGGTAAGCTGATAGGACTGCTTGGACCCTCCGGATGTGGTAAAAGTACCACGCTGTATATGATCAGCGGATTGCAGAAGCCATCAAGCGGACATATCTTCTTTGGGGATGAGGACGTAACCGATCTTACCCCCGAAAATCGCGGAGTAGGTCTCGTGTTCCAGAATTATGCGCTATATCCTCATATGACAGTTAAGCAGAATATTCTTTTCCCGCTTCAAAATCTGCGCGGCGCGGACAAGCTGACCAAGGATCAGATGATAGAGAGAGCCTATGAGGCGGCAAAGCTGGTTCAGATCGACGAACTTATGGACCGTAAGCCCAGCGAGCTCTCGGGCGGTCAGCAGCAGCGTGTTGCAATTGCCCGTGCTCTTGTAAAGATGCCCAAGGTCCTGCTCCTTGACGAGCCTCTTTCAAATCTTGACGCACGTCTTCGCTTGCAGACCCGTGAGGAGATCCGCCGTATTCAGAAGGAGACCGGCATCACAACCATCTTCGTTACACACGACCAGGAGGAGGCTATGTCTGTCTCCGATATGATCGTAGTTATGAAGCTCGGAGTTTTGCAGCAGATCGGTCGTCCTCAGGACGTTTACGACGATCCCACCAATCTCTTTGTTGCCAAGTTCCTCGGAACTCCCCCAATAAACGTGTTCAATGGATACGTACAGGGCGGTAAGCTTTATATAGGCGGCACTGACGACTTTGAAGGCGGCGAATTCGCTATGAACACAGACGGTGTGGCTGATTGCCTTGTAACCGTGGGTGTTCGTCCCGAGGGCTTCATTCCCGATGCCAGCGGTACTCTCACCTGTAATCTTAATACCGTAGAGGTTATGGGACGCGACGTTTCCATCGTCTCTACACATCCCGCATCACTTAACCCGACGATCCGTTCCATCGTTGATGCTGACTATAAGGTATCTTCTGGTGAGACGATATCCTTCTCACTCAAGCCCCACAAGGTATTCCTCTTCGACAAATCCACCGAGGAGCGCATCTACTTCGGTGATCAGCAGAATCTGAAAAACACAGAGGAGAACTGATATGGCAGGCTTCTTACAGAAAATCAAGTTCGATAAGTGGAAGGGTTGGTTTTATCTTTCTCCTGCCATAATCCTTCTGCTCATATTCACGGTATGGCCTATCTTCAACACGATTAGAATATCGCTCTTAGAAGGCTACAACTCACTGCTTGCAAACCGTCCCGGCGGATATCACTTCGATTTCGGATTTGGCAACTTCGTTAAGGTTGCGCAGTATCCCGACTTCATCAAATGTCTTACAAATACGCTTCTTCTTTGCGTTCTGACAGTTCCGATATCAACTATTTTGGCTTTGGTTATCGCGGTTTGTCTGAATTCGATCAAATTCCTTTCAAAATTTATTCAGACCATTTTCTTCCTTCCCTACGTAACCAATTCCATCGCTATCGGTATGGTATTTGCGGCTATGTTCTCGGTTATCGGTAATTTTGATTCGGGTCTGGTTGACTCCTACGGTATCGTTAACAATATTATCGGTTGGTTTGGCGGTGAGCCTATCGACTGGATGGGAACGGGCTCGGGCACGTGGCCAAACTACGTTGTAATGGTTATCTACATAGTATGGAACGCACTTCCGTTCAAGATTCTCATTCTTCTCGGCGGTCTGCAGAGCGTTAACAAGCAGTATTACGATGCCGCAAAGGTTGACGGCACATCCCGATTCAGAGTTTTCACGAAAATCACTGTTCCGCTTCTTTCCCCAATGCTTGCATACGTTGTTATAACGGGCTTCATCGGAGGATTTAAGGAGTATTCGTCCATCGTCGGCGTATTCGGTGACAGTATGGGGCCCGTCGGAGATGCGGGCAGACTGAATACAATGGTCGGATTCATTTACAATGCACTTCCTCAGCAGCATCTGGGACGTGCAAGCGCAGCTGCTCTTATACTCTTTGGAATTATATTCGTCGTTACGATGATAAATCTTTACGTTTCAAAGAAAAAAACACACTATTGATAGGAGGCTGCACAAATGTCTGAAAACAACAAAAATATTCGACTGAACGAAGCCGAAGACTCAGCTCCCGCCTCCGCATCTGCCATAACCGTTATGGCAGAAAGAGATATGAACAAGGTATCAGCCAAGCAGAAGGTCGTAAAGATGTTTGTAAAGATCGCGCTTTACGCATTTTTGCTGACAATGGCTATAATCGTACTTTTCCCGTTTTATTGGATGCTGATATCCTCTGTCAAGTCTCTTGAGGAATACAACCGCGCTATTCCCACAATGTTCCCGACACAATTCCACTTTGAAAATTACATTCAGGGCTTCAAGATCGCGAATTTAGGTCAGCTGTTCCTGAATACCGTGTACGTTGGTGTGGTTTCCACCATACTTTCACTTGTGATCACTGTAATTTCTGCTTTCGCATTTGCGAGACTCGAATTCAAGGGAAAAAACGCACTGTTTGCAGCATTGCTGGCAACCATGATGATACCGGGAGAGCTTTTTACCATCACTAACTACCAGACAATAAATAACTTCCTCGGTCTAAACACCCTTGGACGTGAAATGAATTCCGATTTCCTGATGCAGCTCGGAAACTGGTCAAACACCTATACGGTCCTTATCGTTCCTTTCCTCGTAAGCGTGTTCTACATATATCTTCTCAAGCAGAATTTTATGCAGATACCAAATGAGCTGTATCTTGCGGCTAAGGTCGACGGCACAAAGGACCTGAAGTATCTTTGGAAGGTAATGATACCTCTGGCGCTTCCTACTATCATATCTATCACAATACTCAAGATGATGGGCGCGTGGAACTCATACGTTTGGCCGAGACTCGTTGCAAACGATGACGCACATAAGCTCATTACGAATGGACTTCGCGGTGCCGACTTTACCGTCGACAACATGATCCATTACCCGAGACAGATGGCGGCTGTTGCAATCGTGTCGCTTCCTCTCTTCCTTGTTTTCCTCTTCCTTCGTAAATATATTATGAAGGGTGTTTCGAGAAGCGGAATCAAGGGTTAAAATATCCGTTTTTGCACATCGGCATTCCGGATAAAACTCTGGTGTTAAATGCAGTAATGCTTAACAAAAAATATTTTTCAGAAAGGACTCCCCCAATGAAAAGAATAATCGCTTTCATTCTAATCGCAACCATGCTTCTGTCTGCGTGTCTCGGCCTTGCAAGCTGCAACAAGACAAATGACGGAAAGATCCACATCAGATTCTACCACACGATGGGAGAAGGCTTAAGAAAGGTACTCAACCAGTACATTAAGGAGTTTGAAGCTCTTTATCCCCAGTACAAAATCGACCACGAGCAAATAGGCGGATACGAGGACGTTCGCGACCAGATCGCGACTGAGATCACCGCAGGAAAGCAGCCTAACATCGCTTACTGCTATCCCGACCACGTTGCTCTGTACAACCTCGCTCTCGCCGTTAAAACTCTCGATGACTACATCGACAGCGACGAGGTAGTTGAAAGAGCTGACGGTACCACCGAGATTCTCGGCCTTACCGAAGAGCAGAAGGCTGACTTCATTCAGGCTTATTATGAGGAAGGTAAGCAGTTCGGTGACGGACTTATGTACACCATGCCTCTTTCCAAGTCAACAGAGGTCCTCTACTACAACAAGACATATTTTGAGGTTGCACAAAAGGTATATACCTCCGACGTTGCTCTTGACCTCAACGGAAACCCCGTAGACGGCAACAAGCCCAACCTCAACAAGGGAAATGAGATGTACAACATTTTCGTTCCTACCACTTGGGATGAAATGGAGCTTATTTGCGAGCGCATCATAGGAATCGAGAACGACAGACTTTCCGATAAGACCAAGGCAGACGCCGCAAAGATCGAAACCACCAAGAACGGCTACAAGATCTATCTGGACAAGGACGGCAAGAAGCTCGCGCAGGTAATTCCGCTTGGTTACGACTCCGAGGCAAACTGGTTCATCACCATGTGTGAGCAGATGGGACTCCCCTACACCAGCTCCGAAGGTGAAAAGTTCCTCTTCGATACCGAGGCACACCACAATTTCGTTGCAAAATTCAGAGAATGGTATCTCAAGGGTTACGTAACCACACAGGAGATCCACGGCTCTTACACATCCTCGCTCTTTACCGCTAAGACCGGTACAAAATCCTATATGTCCATCGGTTCCTCCGCAGGCGCAACTCATCAGCGTCCCGCAGTAGGAACAGACGGCAAATATCCCTTCGAGGTAGGCATCACTCCTATTCCTCAGTACAACAAGGAAAACCCCAAGGTTATTTCCCAGGGTCCCTCCCTCTGCATTTTTGAGGCGTCCGAGGAAGAGATGAAGGCATCTTGGCTCTTCGTTAAGTTCCTTTGCACAAACGTTGCATTCCAGGCAGACTTCTCCCGTGAATCCGGATACGTTCCGGTTATCAAATCGGTAAATACCGACGAGATCTACGCTGATTTCCTTGCAAATGCCGACGGCGGAGATAACATCGCTGCTCTCTCTGTTAAGACTTGTCTTGAGCAGGAGAACTACTACTACACTTCTCCCGCATTCAACGGCTCCGCAAAGGCTCGTGACGAGGTTGGTAAGCTTATCCAGTCTGCATTCAAGCTTCCCGCTACATCCACAGACGTAATGGGAGATATAAAGAAGCTCTTTAAAAAGGCTATTGATGAGTGTAAGTATCACGCTCAATAATTACCGAGTATGAAAAAAACAAGCATAATTATAAAGCTTTGTTCGCTGGCCCTGTTTGTTTGCACAATAATCTCATGCTTCACCGCCTGCGGTGACAAGAAAGAGGATTACGTATCCAAGCTTAAGCTGGATATGACGTCCGATTCTCTGAAGCAGGAGGTCGCCGTTTACAAAAACATAGACGGCGATACAACGCATTTCAAATTCAAGGATCCCTCCAAGCTCCCCGATGTCGCAAAGGCAGACGGATATTTTAAGGCAAGATATATGGCGATCAACACACCCGAATCCACAGGTAAGATCGAGGAGTGGGGACGAGCTGCTTCTGATTTTACCAAAAATGCCCTGAACAATGCAGAATCCATTATAATTGAATCGGATGACGGCAATTGGAATCCAGACTCCACAGGTTCAAGATTTATGGTATGGGTATGGTATAGGACCTCAGCCGACAGTGATTATCGCAATCTTAATCTTGAAATACTTCAAAACGGCTTGGCGGTTGGCTCAAATGCAGCCGACAATCGCTATGGCAAGCTTTGTATGAAGGCCTTCAATCAGGCAAGAGACAATAAGCTCTACGTTCATTCCGGCAAAGCAGACCCCGATTTCTTCTACGGAGAGGCTGTTCGCATGACGTTAAAGGAGCTTCGTCTCAGCATCAACGATTACATTGCTACAACTGTTGCTGTAGAGGGCATCGTTACTCGCAACGACGGAAATAACGGTGTGTATATCCAAAGCTATGATGAGGAGACTCAAAGGTACTACGGCGTGTACGTTTATTACAGCGCAAATCCGTCGTACGGTGTCAAGCCAATGCTTACAGAAGGTAATTTGGTAAGAGTTGTTGGCAAGATATCGGACTTTGATCCCGAAAATCCTCAGATATCAGGTCTTGTGTACAATGCAAGAGATCCGAAAAATGAATTCCAGATGAAAAAACTCAGCGAAGGCAATAAAATTGATTACACCGAGATATCGGGTGATCTGTTTGTCAATGCTAAAGAAAAAATGTCGGTAGGCGACGATGAAACGGAATTCAGAATTGCGCATCTTATGCTCGGCACTACCGTTTCGATGAAGGATCTCAGAGTCAAGAGCGTAAAGCCTGCTCAAAACAGCGACGCGCTGACCATCTACTGTGACGTAAACGGCATTGAGGTTCAGCTTCATATGCCTGCTATTTACGATGAGTTCAATCAGCCGATCACCGAGGAGTATTTCTTAGGAAAGACCATCAACATCAGAGGTGTGGTTGACTTGTTCTATGGCACGTACCAAATCGAATCCTACTCTCTTAACGATATTGAATTCCATTGATCAGAATTAAGATCCAAAGTAAATTAATTAATTTCAATTAATTTAGAATAAAAAAACAAAAGGAGATCTCCCATGAAAAAACTATTAGTTTTTCTTCTTGCGCTTGTAACATGCATCGCTGTTTTCACCGCATGCAATAACAAGTCGGATAAAAAGCCGAATGTTACCTACAAGCTCGACAAGGCAGTTGCCTACGTAAAGTCCCTTTACATAGGCGAAGAAGTTAAGCCCGAAGGCTCCGACGTTGGCGTTGTTACAAAGTACGCTGACTTTGAGCGTGTTTCCTCCGTTCCGATCGCAGGCGTTATCTACGACGTTGTTTGGACCGTAAGCGAAACAGACACCACTAAGGTTAAGGTTGTTCAGGGCTCCGGTACTAACCCCACCGTGATCGACATTAACGAAAAGACCCCCGAAGACATTAATTTCACCCTCACAGCTACTGTTAAGGCAGGCGACGGAACATCTGATACCCTCACCTTTAATGTTGTAGTTCCCAAGTATGACGTAGTCAGCTTCGAAGACTACATGGCTGCCAAGGAAGGCGATCAGGTTACCGTTTGCGGTATCGTAGTTGCTCTCAACTCCAAGGCTGCAGGTAACTCCAGAAACCATATCTTCCTTGCGGACGTTGACGGCAAGGGCGGTTACTACTCCTATCAGATGGAGCAGGATCCCGTTAAGGATCTTGGTATCGAGATCGGTATGACCGTTGCTGTAAGCGGCCCCGTTGCTCCTTACTCCGGAATGCAGGAGATCAAGGGCGGCGTAGCAAGAATTATTGACAAGAACAAGAAGGACGTTGCTCCTCTTGATATCACCGACGCATTTAAGAACGGTGATTCTCTTGTGAACTACGTAGGTCTTCCCGTAGTAATCAAGGGCGTTGAGATCGGCACTCAGGATCTTGCTACCGCAACAAGCCAGTACCTCAACTTCTCTCTCAACGGTAAGGAGAGCTACATCAGAACCTACATCACCGACTTCCCCACCACTCTCTCCATAGTTAAGGATGCAGACGGTAACATAACAAGTGCGGATAAGACCGCAATCGATACCGCTCACGCAGAAAAGTTCGGCTGGACTGCTAACGCTTCCGGTATCCTCGTACTCTTCAGCGGCAATCCTTATCTCATTCCTATGAGCACCGATTGCTTTGAGTATATCGAACTCGTAGAGAAGACCGACGCAGAGAAGGTTGCTACCGAGCTTGATGCTCTCACACTCCCCTCCGCATTCAGTGCAAATGCAGTTGTTGACCTCTCCCTCAATGGTAAGTACTTTGAAAACGTTGTTCTCACCTGGACAAGTGACAAGGATTGCGCAGTCGTTGCTGACGGCAAGCTTACCATCACCGTTCCCGATGATGCAACTACCGTTAAGATTACTGTAACCGCTACCTGCGGTAACGCTTCCGAGAGCAAGACCTTCAATATTAGTCTTGCCAAGGGTCCGATGCCCATTGAAGACGTTCTCAATATGGCTGACGGCACCAAGATCGTAGTTCAGGGTACTGTTAAGGAGATCAATACTCCTTGGTCCGATCAGTACGGCAACATCACCGTTACCATCACCGACGGAACCAACACCCTTTACATTTACAGACTTTCCACCAAGGTTAACGTAGGCGACGTTATCACCGTTACCGGTAATATGGCAACCTACAACGGCAACAGACAGGTTGCACAGGGCGCTACCGCAACAATAGACGATCCCGCACCCGTTAAGGTTACCATTCCCGAGGCAATACAGACCGCTGACGGCACAAGAATCATCGTTGCCGGTACTGTTAAGGAGATCAACACCGCTTGGTCCGATCAGTACGGCAACATCACCGTTACCATCGAAGATGCTGAAGGCAATACCCTTTACATCTACAGACTTGCAACCAACGTTAATGTAGGTGACTTTGTTACCATTACCGGTAAGATGGGCACTTACAATAACAAGAGACAGGTTGCACAGGGTGCTACCGCTGTTGTTAGTGAGCCCGTAGCTCCTACCGTTATCACCATCGCTGAAGCTCTTGCTGCAGCAGACGGCACCGAGATTCTCGTTAAGGGTACCGTTTCCGAGATCAATACTCCTTGGTCCGATCAGTACGGCAACATTACCGTTACCATCACTGACGGCACCGACAGCCTTTACGTTTACAGACTTGCAACAAATGTTAACGTAGGCGACGTTATTACCATCACCGGTAAGATGGCAACCTACAACGGTAACAGACAGATCGCTCAGGGCGCTACCGCTGTTATCGAGTAATACTAGGTTTGCTTTATAATTAAGCGCATGTCTAAGGACCGCATCTCAGGATGCGGTCCTTTCTCGATAAAAGAGACGGTAAACATACATTTAGCACTTGACTATATCGGAAAAAAGATAGAATATTATCGCATAATAAAAGAAGATATGCAATAACGGGGAAATTATGAAATTGTTTTCTAAGCTTACTGCAACGCTTGTGGCGATAGTGATGATGCTCTCGCTAATTTCGGGCTGTAGCACAGGAGGATCCGAAAAAAACGGCAAAATTCCGATGACCTCATTGGAAATAGAGGGGGAGGAGGGCCGAACACTTGGCATTGGCGACGTGTGTCTGCTTGTGGTGGAGCCATACGAGATTTCACTGTCGGAGATAGTCTGGACGGTTGAAGGGGATGCAGTCACGGTCGATGAATATGGAATAGTGGTGGCTGTAAGGTCTGGTGTATCCACAGCAACTGCACTTTATCAAGATTTTAGCGATTCGGTTGTATTTACGATTGAGGAGAGCGCTTCGGTTATGCGACAAACGGCTCGTCAGCAATAAAGGGCCCTCTCCTTATGTTTCGGTAGCGTTCGCAAGCTTCTGTCAGAGACAAACACTAAATGTAAATATTTACTATTACGTTCCCAAAAACGAGTGGCTCCGCGCCGCATAAATATAAAAAAATCTGTAAATTATTGATATTTACAGATCTTTTTATATTAAATTGAACCCAATTTTTTAAATACGGACATTTCGGTGCGGGTCGCGATAAGGGGTGTTACCGATATTACACCTTCGCGCACCGTATTTATATCGGAGGTGGGATCGTTTCCCGAATCCTGCTTAATATCGCCCGTTTGTACGTACAGATGCCCGCCTTTGTGTGTGAAGGTGTCACAGTAATACATACCGCCTTGCTTTGTGATCCTGATGCCTCGGGGATTGGGGGGAATATTCACGTTATATATCGGATTATGAGTATAAAGCTCTTTTTCCTTGATAAATTCCCAAATTCTTTCCATATAATCGGGAGCATTCATAAGATCATCAACATCCGATGAAACGGCAAGACCGTTTATTCCCATTCTTGCGCCTTCAAAAATTGCACCGCAGGTGCCGGAATATACAATATCGTCGCCAAGATTATATCCGCGATTTATACCCGATATGATCAGGTCGTAATTCTGCTTAAGTCCGTGTACTCCAAAGCGCACACAGTCCGCGGGAGTTGAGTCTACCGCGTAACCTGTTATCCCGGTCGCGATCTCCACCTTGGTGATCTCGATATCATGGGTAAAATTGATCGCTTGACTCTTTCCGCTTTGTTCTGCCTTGGGAGCAGCGATGGTAACCTCGCCTAATCTCTCAACCCATTTTGCAAGAAGAGGAAGAACGGGGGAATGAATGCCATCGTCATTTGTTATGAGTATTCTCATTATAGCCATCCTTCGTTTATTTCCTTATAATCTCCGAGAAGAACATCCGCCTCATTTATAAGCTCCTGCATCTGCTCAAGGCTATGTACCGTCGCGCCGCTTGCACAGGCATGGCCGCCGCCTTCGTATTTTTCCGCGAGCTTGTTGACGGTTACAAAACGGGAGCGAAGACGAACACGAATATCATCAGCATTATCGGTATCAATAAAAGCGATCCAGATAAGGCTGTTTTTTATTGAATCCATATATGAAACGCACGCGGATGCCTGCTCATAGGACAGACCGTATGCATCCATTGTAGCTTTGTCGATATAAATATATGAAACGCCGTTTTCTGTGATTTTTATATTATTCAGAACGTATCCTTGAAACCTGAATTCATCAAACTCCTTCATATACAGATGCGCATAGAGAGTGTCTGTATCGATACCCAGGTCAAGCAGCATTCCCGCAAGACGCATTGTGTCTCCGGATACCGAACGGAAGCGAAAACGTCCCGAATCGGTAACCATACCTGCGTACAGATAAGTTGCAGCCTCGGTGTCGATCTTCAATTCATCTTGCATAGTGCTGTAGAACGCAGCAATCAGCTCGCATGACGAGGAACGCTCTTCCTCAACCAAGCTAATATCTCCGTATGTTTCGGTCTCTATATGATGATCTATCTTGATCAGTTCCTTGCAAAGAGCATATTTCTGATTTGAAATACGCGATGTGGTTGCGGTATCTATCACAATACCCAAAGCATCAGCATAAAGCTCCTCGCTCAACAATTCCTCCTCATCGCCGAGAAAGGCGAGATAATCGGAGGAATCGCAATTTTGCAGTATCACTTCTTTTTCGGGAAAGCTGAGCTGTAATATTCTCTGTAGGCCCTTTGTGGAGCCCACTGCGTCTCCATCAGGTCTGAAATGACGGAAAATGATTATTCGATCGTATTCCTTTATTTTTTCGAGCACCTCGCGTGCCTTCGTTATATTCATGAATTTACCTCCGAGAGAGCTTTTAGATCTTCAAGCAATGCCATCGCCTCATTCTTGTTCTTTAAAGTAGCTCCGCTTGCCTTTTGATGACCTCCGCCTCCGTATTTAGTGGCAATTGGGTTGATATTATGCCGATTTGATCTTATTTCGCAAAGCACACCGTTTTCGCTTTCCGTAAAATTGACCCAGGTATCGATGCCGCGTATATCCGACATAACGTTCACCATGCCACGTGATAGTGTAAAATCGTCAACCCCGTAGCTCTTCGCTTCTTCGATCGGTGTATAGATATATGCAACCCTTTGCTTAGTTGTCCGGATTTTTAAAACGTACTTTGCGCGAAGCTGCATCATAGACAGCTCGTCGGCGTAGAGATTTTGGTAAATATCTGTGGTATTAAAGCCCTGTTCCATCAAAAACGATGCCAAACGGAAGGTTTTGGAGGTGGTCGAGTCATAGCGGAATCTGCCCGAATCGGTTATCATACCGGTATAAAGCGATTTAGCAGATTTGGGAGAAAGCTTAAAGCCACACTCCATAGCCATTGCGGCAATCATTCCGCAACAGCTTTCAAAGGACGTATCGATCACTTCGGCATCGGTGAATTTTTCGCAGAAAACGTGATGATCTATGCGCGCAGTGGCGGATGCCAGGGTATATCTGTCATCACTAATTAAAGGCGGTGTGGCGCTATCAAGCAAAATAGCAAGTGCGCCTTGATAAGCACTGTCTGCAACATCATTCATCGGCTCATTTGCCATAAATGCATAGCGTGACGTCATATCGCCAACGGCAAATATCTCTTTATCGGGATAATTCTCGCACAAAATCTGTTTCAGCCCCAACTGAGCGCCAAGAGCATCTCCGTCGGGATTTTTGTGTCTGTGTATGATGATACGCGGATACTGACGGATCAGCTCATATATTGCTTCAAACATAAGTGGTATTGCTTCCTTTCCGATTTAGGTGTGAAACGATCCGATCTATGATCATTTCAAGTGCCACGCGGTTCATACCGCCCTCCGGCACAATGATATCTGCACTTCTCTTGCTTGGCTCAACAAAGGCTTCGTGCATGGGCTTTACCGTGGCAAGATATTTAGATATGACGGATTCAAGATCGCGTCCTCGCTCTAAAACGTCGCGTCTGATCCTGCGCAAAATGCGCACGTCGGCATCGGTATCAACAAAAATTTTAATGTCCAGACGGCGCAAGATCTCGGGATTCTCAAAAATCAGAATGCCCTCAAGGAGAATGACGTCCGTGGGGTTGACCGTGCGAACTGTGGAGCTGCGGTCGTGCTTTGTGTAATCGTAAACCGGACAGGTGATGCTGTTCCCCTGTCGTAATTCATCAAGATGCCATATCAGAAGATCGGTATCAAAAGCATCGGGATGATCAAAATTAAGTGCGGCACGTTTCTCAATGGGCAGGTTGCTCTGTTCTTTATAATAATCATCATGGCGCAGAAGAGAAAGACGGCTTCCGAAATGGTCAGCCAAGTGCTTTGCAAGTGTTGTTTTTCCGCTACCCGAGCCACCCGCGATACCTATGAATAAGCATTTGCTCATATGACGAACCTCCTTAATTGTGATAATTGGATACAGATCGATACGTCAGATCAATGTCAAAAAACAAGCGTAATTAAGACGCGCAAAACGATCAGGACATTTTAACTGCCACGTTTAAGGCAATGGTCATCATGTCTGTAAACGTGTTCTGACGTGCGTCCGCATCAAGTGCTTCACCGCGCAGAATGTGATCGGATACAGTACAGATCGCAAGCGCTCGTTTACCTGCCGCGGCTGCGTTCATATACAACGCTGCAGCCTCCATTTCAACTCCGAGGACTCCCATCTTATACCAACCCTGATTAAAGTTAGGGTCAGCGTGATAGAATACGTCGGAGGATAAAAGGTTTCCTACCTGATAACGTACGCCTATTGCTTTTGCCTCATCTACCGCGTGGGAAAGGAGCTCGAAGCTGGCAATTGGAGCAAAATTACCGTTCAGATTATACTGATCCTGATATGCGGAGTTGGTGCATGCGCCCATACCGATTATTATGTCGCGGAGCTGAACGCTGTCTGCAAGTCCGCCTGCAGAACCGATACGGATGATGTTTTCAACGCCAAAGAAGTTGAAAAGCTCATAGGAATAAATTCCAATCGACGGCATACCCATTCCACTTGCCATAACTGTAACAGGCACACCGTTATACGTACCGGTGTAGCCTTGGATACCGCGTACGTTATTGATCAGCTTGGGGTCGCAAAGAAAATTTTCCGCAACAAATTTGGAACGAAGCGGATCACCGGGCATAAGCACGGTTTTGGCAAAATCCGATGAGGTTGCTTTGATATGTGGGGTGTGTTGATCAGTCATAGTGTCCTCCTTAGTAAGCAGAATTGTTTTCTTCGTTTTTTGCAATCTTTACTATTCTGCTGGTTCCGAGACGCGTTGCGCCAAGATTGATAAATGCTTCGGCGTCTGCAAGGGAAGAAATGCCGCCTGCGGCTTTGATCTGTACTCCCTCGCCAATGTGCTTGGCTAAGAGTGCTACGTCCTCAAGTGTAGCTCCGCCGGTGGAAAATCCCGTGGAGGTTTTGATGAAATCAGCTCCGGATTTGGTGACAAGCTCACACATCTTGATCTTTTCTGCTTCTGTGAGAAGGCAGGTCTCGATTATAACCTTGAGTATTTTGTCACCACAGGCTTTTTTTAGCTCACTTAGCTCGAAAAGTATCTCATCGTACATTCCTGCCTTAAGATGACCTATGTTAATAACGGTATCGATCTCATCAGCTCCGTTTGCCAAAGCGTCCTTACATTCAAAAATCTTTACAGCGGTAGTGGAATAGCCGTTTGGGAAGCCGATAACTGTACAGATAGCGAGCTTGTCGCCTACATATTCCTTAGCCTGCTTTACGTGTGATGCGGGAATGCATACGGAAGCTGTGTTGTATCGAATTCCGTCATCACAGATAGCCTTGATATCGGTCCAAGCAGCGCCCTGCGCTAACAGAGTATGATCACACTTTTCGAGAATCTCTTTGATAGTCATAATTATCTCCTTTTATACACTTTTGTGTTTGATTTTTTCGCACCAGCAACGGTGGCACATGGCTATATAGCTCTCATTACCGCCAATCATGATCTGTGCACCCTCGGTGACGACCTGCATATTGGCATCAAATCTTGCATTTACGGTTGCTTTTGCTCCGCAGGAGCAGATCGTTTTTATTTCGGTTATGGAATCCGCTACCTCAAATAAGCGTTTGCTGCCCGTGAACAGATGACACAAGAAATCGGTGCGCAGGCCAAAGCAAAGCACGGGAACATCGCATTCATTAACTATGAGACGAAGCTGATCGATCTGTTGTTCGGTGAAGAACTGACACTCATCGGCTATGATGACGTCGACATCACCATGCTTGTCCATAAATTCCCGATAAATATCCATTGTCTGCGGAATGCTGCTGCAAGGAGCGGTGAGTCCGATACGGGATTTAACTATATCGCTACCGTCTCTGTCGTCTGTAGATGGCTTAATAAGCCAAACGTTCATGCCGCGTTCCTCGTAATTGAATTTTGTCGTTAGCGCCTGAGCAGTTTTACACGACCCCATTGCGCCGTATTTGAAATATAACTTTGCCACTGCCAATCCCCCATACGTAAGAACCATTATACTTCATTATATCATATTCACACGGACGAATCAAGTGTTAATAGGGACATTTGTGATTTAATGTTTAAATGATGCTGACGACGGTCAATTTAAATGCTGAATGCGGTTTTTGAGGAGGCTCACACGCACTCGTAACCGTATAGTCCTTGGCAAGATCGGGGAAACTACGAATATAAGGAAACGCCTTGATTTATTTTTGATTATATGTAACAATAACGCGGCAAAGGTTTACGCTTGTGAATTTTAAGGGGAGGTGAACCTATGGAAATAGATTATTCAATATGTCTTGCGGCATCCGTGGGCTTGCTGATTGCCTAAGAGAGGTAACACATCCTTACGAAAGCTCATATAAGTCAGACGACAATAAGCATTGGTATGAGTGTACCGTATGCGGCGCTGTAAGAACTGTCACAGAGCAAAATGATTTCGACAACGACTGCAAGTGCGATACCTGTGGCACGTATATATCTGCCGATACGACCGATAATTCCGGAACAACTGATCCCGAGATCACGACCGATGACGGCGATACCGAGTCGAAAAACGGCAAGGGAACAGACCTTGCTTGGCTGTGGATCGTAATTGCGGTCGTAGTAGTCGGCGGAATTGTGTTATTCATCATTTTCGCAAAGAAGAAGGATAAAAAATAATTGACCGACCAATAAAACTCATGTGTTATAAAAAATGCAAAGAAGCGGTAAGCAGAAATGCTTATCGCTTCTTTATTTTCGTTTGACCGCTCAAATTTTGCTTTCCGAAAGCTTTTTTATGAATTCGGTAATTTCGTTACCGACGCGCGTCAGATCTTCGAGAAATTCCTTGGTGGTCATACGGGAAATACCCGAATGAACCGCGGAAAACTGCAGAAGTCGGTCGTTGGTCACCATTCTTATGCTGTAATCGGGGCCAAGATCGTGCATCATTTTTTCGATATATGTGTCTGCTGTCTGATCGGTTTTTGTGAATACGACCTTGAAGCCGTCACGGACAAACTCCGATCCCGCGCCGTCTTTCACAAGATGCGCATCAAAGACCAGAATAAGCTCTGTTTTCGTGTAGGAAACATAGCTGCTGAGCAAGTCCATAAGCTCGTCGCGCGCCTTTTCAAGACTGAACAGGGAAGTGCTTTTCAGTTTTTCATCGGAATATATAAGATTGTAGCCGTCAATTATCACCAAATTTCTCTGTGAGCGCAGAGATTTGGGCTTGTGTGGTTTTTCTTTTTTGCCCCAGGACATCGTTTTCGGCTCGTTGTATTGCATTCGCTTTATCGGGCCGTATAATCGGAGCATTATTGCCTCAAGCTCCTCATCGCTTATGCTGTATTTACGCGCCAAGGTCGATGCTTTAGGTATTATCGCTCCCGTCGACGAATCCTCAAGGTCAACCTCAAGATGCTTATAGCTGTCAACCTCGCTCCAATGTACTGTAAATCCCGCACCGTGAGCACAAAATACGGAATGAGGAGGATTTTCAAGGTCAGCCTCGGGATCGTATCCTGTTTGTGAGACTATATTATCAGGATCGTGGCACGGCTCGTATCCGTCCGAAACACAAAAGAGTCTGCCTTGTCCTCTGGTGTATGCAATTACGTCTTTCGAATAATCGAAAAGGGTGGATACCGGCGCCCGTCCGCATATCAAGGTGCGCTCCGTGTCCGAATCCTCAAGGGTGAAATCCGCAAAACGAGCCTGAAGGTCGGACATAGCCCTGCCTACGCAGGATGTCGGTATTTCAAGGCGGAATTTGTAGTACGGCTCGAGCAGGGTACAGCCCGATTTCATAAGTCCGTGTCTTACCGCTCTGTAGGTCGCTTCGCGGAAATCTCCGCCCTCTGTGTGCTTAAGGTGCGCCTTGCCTGCCACGAGGGTGATTTTCGTGTCTGTAAGCAGGGATCCCGTAAGAATTCCGCGATGGTCTTTTTCATATAGATGGGTCAATATAAGCCTTTGCCAATTGAGGCCCAGGAGGTTTTCGGGCAGATTTGTGTCGAATATGAGTCCCGTGCCCTTGGGTTGAGGTTCAATAAGCAGCTGCACTTCGGCATAGTGGCGAAGCGGCTCGAAATGACCTACGCCGATGGCTTTTTGCGAGGCCTTTTCCTTGTACAGTATTTTGCCTGCACCGAGAGTGCATTCAATGGAAAAACGGTCACTGATAAGCCGTTGCAAAAGCTCGATCTGTACCTCGCCCATAAGTCTGGCTTCAATTTGCGAAAGCTCCTCGTTCCACATGAGATGCAAGGACGGTTCTTCCTCCTCGAGCTCCTTGAGCTTGGGGAAATATATCCTAGTGTCGCAATCGGGCGGAAGCTGTATGGCGTAGGACAAAACCGGCTCGAGAAGCGGCTTGGCGGTATTCTGCTCGAGTCCTAAGCCCTGACCGACGTAGGACGAGGATAGTCCGATCACCGCACAGATCTCACCTGCCGAAGCTACTTCTGTCTGCTCAAATTTGTCGCCCGAATAAAGCCGTATTTGACTTGCTTTCTCGCAAATGCGTGCGCCGTCTTCGGAAAGGTATTTTATCTCATCGCGTACCGATAGCGCCCCGCTCGTTATCTTCATATACGTCAATCGAGTCGTTCCGATATGCGCAATTTTGTAGACCTTCGCTCCAAATACGTCTTTTTCATAGATGGGGGACAGGGTATATCTGTCCAACGTATCAAGCAGGTAATCTATGCCCTGCATATGCAAAGCCGAGCCGAAAAGACAAGGAAAAAGCTGACGGTTGCTGATAAGATAAGCAATGTCGCTGTCATCTATGCCCTCTCCAGCAAGGAAGCTGTCCATAAAGTCCTCGTGTACGAATGCCAGCTTTTCTTCAAGCTCTTCGCGGTTCTGCGCCTCAAGAAAACCAACGCATAAGCTCGACAGAATATTCGAAAGATCTTTTTCTATATCTTCCTTCATTTTTACCGCGAGATCGCATTTGTTAACAAAGATAAAGGTAGGTACGCCGTAATGCTCAAGCAGCTGCCAAAGTGTTCGTGTGTGATTTTGCACACCGTCCGATGCACTTATAACAAGTATAGCGTAATCAAGGAGCGCAAGAGTTCGTTCCGTTTCTGCCGAAAAATCAACGTGTCCGGGAGTGTCAAGGAGAATAAAGCTGCAATTTTCACTTGAAAATCTCGCTTGCTTTGAAAAAATTGTAATTCCGCGCTCGCGCTCAATTATATTGGTGTCGAGGAATGTATTTTTGTGATCAACTCGCCCCAAGGTGCGAATCTTACCCGATGCGTAAAGCAAAGCCTCGCTGAGCGTGGTTTTTCCCGCATCAACGTGCGCTAAAATGCCAATGGTGATTTTCTTTTTCACGGCGAATCCTCCTTTCAACTGAATTCTTGCTTATTATATCACGTATTCGGAGATTTTTCAATATGCAGTTAATTGTAAAGCGGGAAGCCAAGTTTGTGAAAGTGGAATGGGGAATGTTTGAGGAAATGTTGCAAAACAGCAGATCTTGTGGTATAATTCAAAAAAAGCAAATGAGTAGGAACAGACCGCCCCACAAGGGGCGGTCTGTTCATTCCTTTATTTGTTGTGTTCGGGAATAATTATTGAGTCGTAATCCGAAAATATATTTACATTTTTCCGGTCATTTTTCTTTTTTCAGACCTTTCCGCTACGATAAAAATGATCTTCCGCACTCTCGTACACGCTTGTTTCCGTGTGTTCCGAACGTGGTTGTGGTCAAACATGTGGTCATAATTCTCGTGTCTTATACCGGAGTCATAAGTGTCAGCCATTGTGCCGCAGTAGACAAAGAAAAACGAATTTGTAATTGCAATGTTTGTTTTGGAGTATGTTTATTCTTGTGTTTAAACCCCAATACTATCCTTTCTCTGAAGGATAGTATAACCACGCGTTAACGTTGGTTTCTCCATTGCCTATCAGTTCGACTTTCATTGGGTGCCCGTGCCTTACGTAATATTCGGTATCAGTTGCTTGCATTAAGGCGCGCTCGATCTCTTTCTTAGAGAAAGTTACGACGTCGTAATCATCTGTTTGCTCTGTTATGCTGTCGTACTTTGCTAAATTAACCTGCGCATAATAGGGCGTATGATCCCAGCAATGACGAAAACGAATACAGCGTAAGTCCTTATCTGCGTGTCCGAGAAAAAGCATACGGGTCGTCGTTTCGCCGCCGTTAAAGGTTTTGCCGTCGTCGTAGAAATCACGGATTATTCGGTATACGTCCATCTCTTCAACGTAGAACCGTTTCATAAAGCATATTTCTCCATAAGGTCGTTGAATTCGGTTAAAAACGCTTCGTATCCCTTCTTTTCATAATCGTCCTCAAACAGTCTTGCGGGACTGTTTTGAATAAAACGAAGGATTTGTCTCGCATACACCAAGACCGCCGCACGGTACTCGTCAAACGTTACGAATTGGAAGACGCTTTCGCTTTTGATTCTTGTTTGGTTGCCTTGTCGGTGGGTCAAGATTTCAAGATCTTCTCCGTTTGGACAGCCGATAACGGTGACGGTCTTGCCGTCCTCTGATGGAATCAGCATATTGCCGCAGCAGGGAAACAAGAATTCCTCTTCACCCGTTTTGTGATCTGATGATAATGAACGCAAGAAGCGAAGAGCGGAGGCGGTGACACAACATTCGATCTCGTCCGCAAGCAAATGCCCGTTAACACGCATAGTTACCTTGCCGTGCAAGCAGAGATCCTGTCGGCGCTCCTCATCGGTGTTACCGAGAAAATGGAGATCATCGGCAAAGAGATCCACGCCTTGCTCGGGGTTATCCTCCTCGTTCCACTCACAAATCAGTTGTTCGTAATCCAGCGCAAAGAGCAAGTCGGGAGCTCTACCGTTGTTGTCATCCTTTTGCAAAAGGTTACAGCGATAGAAATCGGCGTGGAAGTTACGGTATCCCTCGTTAAATGAGATGCGCCACTCACCGTTTGACACCTTCCTTATGACTTCGGGGAGATCATACCAAGTCACGGAGCTGTGGAGGCACTCGCCATCGTTTTTCCAAGGCTCGTATACGTGGAAAAATGCAAGATCTGCGCCAACAAATGTGAGCTTGGCAGGGGCTGAGCGTCCCCAATTCAGGTGGCGTCCCTTGGGAGCAAGCTCATTCCCCATAATGATGCCGTCGGGAAAGAAGAAGGTTAAATCGCCGTTTTCATACGTCATATCGGTTGCCACACAGTCGTGGAGGCTGAAGGCGGTATTATCACAAGAAGGCGTATAGCGGTAGATCATATATTATTCTCCTTTCTTCACTGATTGCCCGATCGATTGTCCGCGAGCTATCATGGCGGTACCGTAATCGCAATCAAGCTTTGCCTCCTCACGAATTGAAGCCAGAGGCTCGGGAAGATTTGTCATATCCCCATACCTCACCATGAGAGATATGAAAACACGGGTGCGGCAGCTTGAACATGGATTGTTTTCATACAAATATATCAAAACCGACTCGGGAATCACCTTCTCGGCCTCAATCATATCCATACCGATTCCATGAAGGATATCGCTATCGGTAATCGACGTAACGAAGGCTTCAAGAGTATCGGCATCCTCGGGCTGAAGGTTGTTAATTAACGCCTTGACTACACAGTGAAAAGAAATAGAATCGTGCTTTTCAGCATAGTTCGGCAGTGAACGCAGAACAAATTCCCGCACGGCATGATGGCGTATTTTGGCTACAACACGAGAGAGTGCCCATAACAGTTTATTTTCGGTTGTAAAAGGAAAGGTGATATGAGCGTTACTCTCAAGCTCGGCAATAAGCGGCAACGGATCACGTGGATACTGCCGCAAAAGCTCCTCCCCGTAATGACACAGTTGCCACAGCAAGACAAACCGACGCGTAGGATCGGACTCTTCTTCTGCAAGCCGTGCGATTTCCGCTCCATCCTCTGCCGACAGATTCTGCCAGAGTGATTTGTTGACCGGAATCCGAGGTTCTCCTTTTTGAATTGCATAATCAATGGCCTGACGCCAATTTGTAGGCTTGACAAAAGTGTCTTCCTTTGCGGTCTCCCGGCGTTTTGGAAGCTCCTCGGATTCTTTTCGATAATCATCCAAAAATGCTTTGTAGGCGGGGTTCTCGCTTTCGAGAGCCGCGAGGATCGCTTTGAATTCTTCGGTTTTCGATACCCTAATTTCAGCATTGAAAAAATCGGTGAAATCCGTTATATCGTAGCGCTCGCTTTGCTGAAGAAGCACAACACCGTCGCGCACAAGATCACGGAGAATACAGTGATTATGGTTATACCGACAGGATGCGGCATAAAGGAAGTTGTCTCGTTCGTGGTCGCACCCGTTGGTAAGAGGGTTGGGTAAAGTCAATAACTCTTCATAAAGGATGCGGTAAAGCGCATCGAGAGCAGCCGATGCCCCGTCTACTCCATCCTCCATCATTTCTTCCAAATTGTTTAAGTAATACCGATAATCCCAGGGGTCAACCCTTCCTTCACCGTAAATGCGAAAAAACTCGGATAACATAGCCTCCCCGTCTGTAAAGCAATCGAAAAGGTTTTTAATATAGCGGCCGCGTGAAGCGTTACATTGCTGATCGTAACGCGGATCGTGTATAGCGTGGTTCCACACTGCCTCACGGAACGGCGTTTTATCTGGTTCTTGTCTCAAAAGCAGAATTGCTCTGCCAAGACCTTTTTGTAGGTAAGATTCGAATTCAGAAATTGTCATTAATGATTCTCCTTGATCAATTCACGAACAGCAGGGTTGCGGTCGTATCGGCACTCCTCACGCAGATCATCGGGAAGCATGTTATATTGCAAAAGCACCTCGACGGCATATTTGCGCAGATTTTCGGTGGGAATCCGCTCCCACAACGAGGGAATTACATCCATCGGAAGATCGTACTTCCCTTTCATGGCGGCACAAAACAGATGGTGAAAAATACGGGAAATCTCATCAAAGCCGTTCTCCGACACGGGAGCCTCCCGCAGGCAAGAAATGAGCGTTTCACGGTCGGCTGCGGTATATTGGGTGATCAGAAGATCAATACCGTATCTGGCAAAGGGATAGCCTTTCTGCCGCAAAGCTTCGCCCAGGGCTTTCAGCTTGGGATGACGGAAGGAGCCGATTACCGTCAAAAGAGCGTCAAGATATTCCGTGACAACACGGTCTTCTTCGATCTGCGACTGCAGGTCCACATCGTCCAACAAAGGGAGCAATGCATTTTCTCCAAATGGAAAGTGCGGTGCGGCATAACGCTTGCCTTGATAACCGTAGCAATAAGGATGAAACAGCCTAAGCAAGCAGGTACGGTGACGTATATTTCGCTCCGCAAGAAGGGCTTTGGCCACTTCTTCCACGACCGAAGGAGAAGCACACGCAAAGGATGTGCTATGCTTGTAAGAGACCTCTCTGTAGATCTCCTCCGGGGAATCGTTCGAAATTATATCATCCAAAATTTCTTTTGCCGTAACTTGCGGATTCGGTGCGGGTGATTCGCCATACCTGTAATTTACGTGCTTTATGAATATATCTCCCGCCGGATGAGCTTCCGCCACTTCACGTATTATGTCAGCGGCTTCCTCTTGACCGAATCTGCCTTCAATATGCTTGCGAATCATAACCCCGTCAAGGGGGAAAGGAAATCCGACGGATTCTGCCAGTTCAAACAGCGTTGCCATTTCGTAAAGCAAGGTTTTAATATCATCCCGAGGCAAAACTCTTACAAGGCTTGTGATGGTGGTACGCAAACGAAATCGGTCATTGAATGATTCCTGCATTCCGTCACCGGCTTTAATGTGTAATACCATTTTTTCAAAAAACGCAGCATAACGCTTTTTGTAGCTCCTTACGTACTCTTCTTCCATTCCAAGAGCGAGAAGAAGCTCGCCGTTACTGTGAAAACCGCCGTTCTCTATGTCACTGCAAATACGGTCGACAGCCTCTTTTAAAAAAACGTCACGGTCGTCAAGGCAATCGATAAGATCAAGAGCATATCTGCTCCCGCCGTTGTATTCTTCACATAGATAACGCAAAGCCGCTTCACGAAACTGTGCTTTGTCGGGCTCTTGTTTAAGCAGCAGAATTGCTCTGCCGAGGCCTTTTTGCAGGTAGGATTCAAATTCTGTTACTGTCATTATAATCCCTCCACTAATTTGCGGACAGCTTCGCCGCGGTCGTAACGGCATTCCTTTCTTATGTCATCGGACATCATATCGTATTTCAGAAGCACCTCGGCAATCATTTTACGCCACCCTTCGTCAGGCATCTGTGCCCAAAATAACGGAAGAAGATCAAGCGGCAGACCCTGTAAGCCCAACCCGGCGGCACGCAGAAGTGCGCCGAGGGCGCTGTAAAACGTACCGTTGCCGTTTTCAATGTCCTTGGATTCTGATAGAGCCGTAACCAGTTCCTCACGGTCTGATACAGTATAATTGTTTCCCATCATCGTCCATCCAGCACCATTGAATGAAAAATGATGATGCGAATTACGAAGAAGCTTGCCCAGAGCCGAAAGCCGAGGGTGTCGGAGCTTGTTCAGGACGCCAAGCACACAATGGATATATTCCATTTTGCTTCCATCGGCAGGCTCTTTCAAGTCGTTGATCTCATTGATTGCAATGTCAATAAGCCTATCAGAGAATGGAAATGCGGGAGGCAATTTGACTTCTGACTTTGAATACTGATTATACATAAAAAGCGAAAGAAGATCGGCACGAACAGAAAAATCGTCTGTGTCAAGCGCCGCTTCCGCCACCGCCTCTACGACCTCGGGGGAAGCAAGATGGAAGGAGGTGCGGTAATAATTGACAAGAAAACGGTCGAACGGCAGATGAGACAGTATATCGTCGCACGTTATGTTTGGGTTAGGCGGCGCGGGCTCCCATTTTATCATAGAATCGGCGAGGTATTCCCCTTTAGGAAGAACGGATATTTCGCTTAGCAACGCTTCTGTATCGTTGTCCCACAAAGGCTCTATATATTTGCGGATCATGTGGGCATCGTGTGGATGGAGCTCCCATTTTTGAACCAAGTCGAAATAGTATGCAAGGTCGGGGAGCATAGCGCGTACACGCTTCTTCGTGATCTCGGTATCTATGATAACGCCATAAACTGTTCCGAGATATCGGCCGCAGATTCCACGAATCTCCTGCGTGAAAGGCGCATTTTTATCGAGCGAAAGGATCTTATCCCTATATGTGCGGTAATGCTTTTCTATGATTTCGGTATATTCCTTTTGATAGCCTAGGGCGATGAGTAGCTGAACGTCGCACGCCTGCTCAAAGGTTCTCCCTTGCGCTAAGTTTTTCTCCGCAACCTCTTTAGCCAAAGCATCACGGTCATCAAAGCAATCAAGAAGATCAAGGGCGTAGGTAACGCCGTTGTAATAACCTGCAGTAAGATAGCGGACGGCCGCCTCACGGAAGGACGTTTTGTCTGGCTCTTGTTTTAAAAGCAGTATAGCTCTGCCGAGACCTTTTTCAAAGTAGGATTCAAATTCGGTTACGGTCATAGGAACCTCCTTACGGCTTAATTATCGTTTCAAACCATACACGCTTCATATCCTTAAGAAATTCTTCAGTTATAGGATAATCCTCGCTGTCGGGCAAAACCGAATCGATACCGCAATTGGGACAACGGGCGGTACCGAGCGTATCGGGTATCCAATCGGTGATCTCGTCGGGTGAAAAGATCGAAAGGCAATAGAAGCATCCGCAGAGACGGCTTTTTTGAAAAATAGGACGGTTGTTCATACATTTTTTGTGGGCATCCTCATACCAATAAGGCATCCTCATAAAGCTATCCACTGCCCACATCACTTGCGAGGTGTGAATATAGTGCCCGTGAGTAAGGTAAACCTCTGTTCCGCCGCTCGGAAGAGGTCTTTGAAACTCCACCATAAAGATGAAGTCCTCATCGATCAGGTCTTCTTGATATACCCAAAACCGATCGTTCTCCCTCTCGCCGTAAAGCACGGGAACGTCATTTGAAAAGAGGCTCCCGAATGCGGTCGTACGTGTCAGAGTAATATTGTGTTTGTCTTTCAGATGATCGTAAATATATTGCAGATCGTTTTTCATGATAATTCCTCCATACCGCCGCCGCTATAGGGCTCGGTGTGATATTTGCCACCGCAAAAGTTATCCCTTGGAATCCTCCCCCGTCGGGAGCAGATAACCATGTTGAAGAAACCCGATTCGATCAGTTCGACGGTAAATACCATGCCGTTATCGTCA
>JAZQMQ010000022.1:0-22884 GCA_045543555.1 Eubacteriales bacterium | reverse complement strand
CTCCAATTGTTGCTACACAAATCTTCGCTACTTTCATAAGAGAACGCAGAAAAGGGAGTATGCATTTTTACCATAAATAAAAATGCGCACTCTTTATGAAAGCTATGCGATTTGTGTAGCAAATATAATATACCACATTGGGGGTAAAATGTCAATAACTTCCCTAAAATATAGGACACAGCTTAAGAATTATACAAATATCGTTGTCTTTAATTAAGTCAGTGCTTGCCAAGATAATTGACAAGTTATAGATAAACAAAAAAGGATCACTTGTGTAAAGAGAGCCTTTTAATGATCGGCGCATCAGTGTTCAAAGCTTTCAATTAATAACTATGGCAATAATGCAAATCAAAATAACGAGGAGAGCTATAAAACCATTCCTAATTGCACGCTTATTATAAAGCTTGTTTCGATCGTTTATAAGTTCTTTATATCCAACATCATTTTCTATATCAATTCTCTGCGTGTCTATTTCTACTGTAGGATATGTTTTTGATTGATTCTTATTTAACTTTGAATATTTAGGCTTACTCTGCGGAATAACATCACACTTCCGATTAAAAGAAAAACGGACCGTTAGATCTAACGGTCCGAATTATGTACCTTTTAAGATAAGTTAAGAAAGAGCGCTATCCATAAGCGTCAGCAATTCGAGAACGCTTCTGAAGCTTTCTCCCTTGCCCTTTTCCTGCCAAAAAACAGAGCCCTGCCAGCTTGAATTCTGTCTGAAAAGCACGCGCAGATAGAAGGTTGCCAAAGCTCCGCCCTTTACGTTCTCAGTGGAGATCGGCAGGCTTTTTTCCTCGGTATTCTTGAACGATCTGATGCTGGAAAAAGACTGTGGCCAATTCATTTCCTCAAGTATCGACTCTATGCTTAACAAAAAATCTATTGTACTTTCAAATGACACACAATCCTGATAGTATGGGCTTATAATGCGTCCGCGCAAAATCTTGTGATCATAGCTGTCTACACAGACCAAGGTCGCTCTGAACATGTTTTCGCAAGCTTGCATATTCATGGTGAGCCACTTCTCCTTTTCTCAAGTTCGTAATCATTATATCGCGTAAAAGTCACACGAACGGTTATAAATTGGAAAATTTGAATATTTTTTGAAAAAATAATCAAATAATATAGTATGTGACAAAATTCTCACAACTACATATTGTGTTTTTCAGCAGAATATATTAGTTATTACAGCACCAGACGATTTGCGGGCGACACTCTTTTTCAGTGCAGACACAAAGGGTATAATCTGAACCGACAGAAGTCTGCCAAAAGCTTGCGTCATTGGAATTCCAAGTGACAGGCTCATCGTTACTATGACAAACAGGAATACCCATGTCTTCAGGAAGCACACTGATTTCCCCAAGCGTTTCGTCAAACCCCGTGCCCTTAAATTTAACGTAGCTCTCTTTGGCTGTAAACACCTCAAAAAATCTTACTTGAGGCTCGGTCTTTACAAGGGTGGCTTCGTTCGGATGAAAAAATCGCTCCGCGATCCTACACAGCCGTGCCGAAAAAGCCTCCTCGCTTTCATCTGCATACTTCTGCTTTTGCTGAATATCAACGCCAACATCTCCGTGTGTAAGGGCGCATGCTATATACTCACCGCTATGACTCACTGAAAATCCCACGTCCTTGCAGTTTGGAAAATACGGCTTCCCTGCAGGTGTACGCTTGACAGTGAACGTTTCATTTGAAAAATTATTCTCTTTAAGCGGATATTCGTTTTGGCTTTTCAAATATTCCCTTGCCGCCGTTTTTATGTAGTCCTGCGTGGTATATCCGTCAAGCAAATTGAATATATATATACATACGTCCTTTACGTTGCCGCTCATACGTCTGTAATTCCTCTTTTGATCATATAGCTTATAACATCCTTGACCTGACGAAGCTTCCAAACGTCGCGGCTTGGAATATCCACGTCAAAATGATCCTCAAAAATGCACACTATATTCATTACGTCAAAAGAGGTAAGCTGAAGATCCTTTACAAAATCGGTGTCGTAAAACAATCCTTTTTTTCCCGTCACCTTGAACACAGCATCCTGTATAAACTCAAAAAGGCGTTCTTCCATATAATCTCCTGTTATTTATACCATGTGGCGCTTGATCTTTTGAAGCGCCGTCTTGGAAAATTCGTGATCTCTTATGGTTATCATCTGTATTTGCTGATACATAGGAAGATCTCTGTTTATTATATTTATTTCACCCTGCAAGGCTTCGAGTAATTCATATTGAGTCATATCAATACACTTTTCCTTGCTTGGATATATACTTGCGGCTATCTGAACGTCGTCGGTCGACATTCCGCGAACGGCTCCGTAGACAAGCACGTCCTGTACGAGAGGAATAGTCTTAATTTTCTCCTCAATCGTTTCGGGAGAAAGCTTTTTTCCGTTTTTAAATACGATCAGGTTCTTTTTTCGTCCGGTTATATACAAAAAGCCGTCTTTATCAAGATATCCCAGATCTCCTGTTGCAAACCAACCGTCGCGCATTGCTTCTTCGGTAAGCTCGGGAAACTTATAATATCCGTTCATCAAGTTTTTGCCACGGACAAGGATCTCTCCTTCGTCGATCTTGACTTCGCAATTTGCCGTTACCAATCCAACGGAATCAAATTTGTTTGCTGCGTTTCTATTTACGCTTACAAGTGGAGCGCATTCAGTAATTCCGTATCCCTGAAGGACCGTAACACCCATATAGCTGAAGGTCTTCATGATCTCACTGTTCATGTGAGCTCCGCCGCAGATGATCAATCTTATCTTTCCAAAGGCTTTTTCTCGCAGCTCGGAAAGAGTTTTTCCCGGATTTTTAAAGCCAAGAGAAAACATGATCCTTTTGAAATTGAGCAGTTTTCTCAGCTTTGCCGCTTTGCCGAGCTCTCCTGCGGAAAGCCAGATCTTACTGTTGATCGTTTCGAGCATGAGCGGAACTGTGAGCATCGTATGCGGCTTTGCAAGCTGAATATCGCGCATAACGGTTTTTAAATTTCCGTTGATATAAAGATGCGCCTTACCTATAAGCATGGAAAGAACCGAACACGTCAAGCCGTATGTGTGATAGAAAGGAAGCGAGGTAAATGCTGTTTTACCGATAGCCACGTTGGCAAGCGCATCCGATGCGTTTGTAAGAATTGCTTCATGGGAAAGCATTACGGGCTTTGAGGTGCTTGTTGTTCCCGACGTAAACACGATTGATGCCACCATATTCGGTGTCACCTCCGCTTCGATCGGATCGGGAGACTCCTCTCTCAGAAGCTTTCCTTCCTCGATGAGAGCCATTACGGTTTTAGCTTCTCCTCTTCCCGAAAGAAGATAGCTCTTTACGCCATCCTGCTCACGCGAGGTGCCCAGGTGCTCAAATGCAGATGCGTAAAAAATCGCGCCAAGATGCACCATATCCAGCATTTGAGATATGGTTTCATCAGACTGCTCGATGTCAATGCAAACAGCGACCGAGCCGCAGTAAGCTGCCGCAAAATACACCAGCAGCCACTCATAGCTGTTTTCACCCAAAATGGCTATTTGTGTACCTGAAAGTCCGTTTTTAACGAAAAACGCCTGTAGATTGCGCACGTCATCTCGCATCTGCGCAAGAGTTACGCCACCTTTTTCACCCTTACGGTTAAACCATGATATTGCGGGATCGTCTTCTCTTCCGTTTGGAAGTTCTTCGATCAAGTCCTTGAACGTGGAAAAATATACTACTTTATTGAGAGGATACGCTTTCATTTATCATCCTCACTTTTCCCCGCAACATGATCGCAGTATATCTTGGCAAATTCCTCGTCACCAAGGCGTTCAACCAATCTGAAGAAGGAATCTATTGCTTCGGGATCAAACTGCGTTCCTCTGCATCGCTTAAGCTCTGCAAACGCCTTGTCCAAGCTCAAGCCTCTGCGATACGTACGGTTGGAAACTATCGCATCAAAGGAATCCGCAACAGCTATGATTTTAGCTCCCACGCATATTTCTTCTCCCGCAAGACCGTCGGGGTATCCACTTCCGTCAATTCTCTCGTGGTGTCCCCTTACAATAGGCAACATTTCAGAGAACGGAGAATATGTACTGAGCACCTTTTCGCCCGCGGCGGGATGCTGCTTTATCTGAGAATACTCGTCCGAGGTAAGCGGGCCGTTTTTCAGCAGGATCGCATCGGGAACTCCAACCTTTCCAATATCGTGGAAAAGTCCCGCTGTACGTATCATTTCAACGCCCTCGGGATTAAGTCCCATTTCCTCGGCGATCGCTGCAGAAATGCGCGAAACTCTTTCCGAATGTCCGCGCGTTTCGCTGTCACGCGCCTCAACCACGTATCTCAGAGTATCTATTGTCTGCATATACGCCTTGGAAATGTCTTCCTGATACGTTCTTATGGTTCTGAGCTGCTTAATTGACTTTACACAGGATTCTACCCATAGCTCAAGCTGGTCGAATCTGTCGTCTTTTTCATAATATCCCTGAATATCCAGCTGCTTGATCGTTTTTACGGGGGGTGCCATACTCTTATGTCCCGTCAGAAGAACGATAAACAGCTCCTTGTTGAATTTTCTGATCTCCGCTACTACCTGGTCACCGCAAATAGGAGACATCAAAAAGTCAAGAAGCATTATATCGTAATTTCCGTTTCGCACAGTCTCAATTGCAGATACGGGATCATTTTCAATATCCACGCTGTAGCCCGAACGCTCAAAATAATTCTTTATTGTAGAAGTAATTATCGGGTCATCATCTACAGTCAAAATCGATATTGGGCTTTGAGATTTTACCTTGCTTTTTCTCATTTTAATTATCCTCTTTTATTTTTGCTCATTTTTGCGGATATGAACCATATCAATTGGAATGGCAATACCGAAAATGCTTCCTCCGCCCTCTCGGTTTTCGCCCCACATCTCTCCGTTGAACTTACCTCTTATAACTGCGTTCGAGATATAAAGTCCAAGTCCGGTTCCCATGGTGCCCTTATTGGTAACCATTGATTTAAACAGCTTATCAAGAACGTTCTGGCTGATTCCCGTGCCCCTGTCCTTGACAAGTATTTTAAGATTATCTTTATCGCAAAGGATCTCAATTTCAATCTCTCCGCCGCCCTTTTGCTTTTGTGCATAAATGGCATTGCTGAGAAGATTTCCAACGACCTGAACCAGATTGTTGATATCTCCCGAAAGAGATATCTCTGTGTTTCGGTCATAATTTACCGTCAAACTGCATCCGCTGTTGAGAAGCTCGTGTCTCATAAGCAGCATGCTTCTCTTGATCATTTCATCAATAGTGAAGGTTATATTTTCATCGGTACTGATGTTCGCTGCCTGACCCTTTATTGCGGTGATGATATCCGACATATACGAGGTCGATTCCTTGACCTTGTTGAGCCAATCGCGCATCTCCTTGTATATTTCAAGATAATCGTCCTTGGAAACGTCTTCATCGTCAAGGCTTTCTTCACATTCTTCAACCAAGGCTTCCGTTGCGGAAACGCATCCCGATATGCTCATAATGGGCGTTTTAAGGTTATGCGCAAGACCGCCGATCATTTGTCCCAAGAAAGCAAATCTTTCCTGCTCCATCATTCGTTCCTGGCTGTCCTGCAGTCGCTTCATGCTGTTTCGAAGCTGCGTGATGTCCTTGAACATCATTACAAAGCCGGATATCTGCCCGTTAACCTCAAGAGGCGAAACGTCAACGACAAAGTATTTTTTTATAGGTCCTTCCTCGGAATTCAAGGAAATTGACTGCTCATAAGATATAAGCGAATCTCCCTGTCTGCTGGATTCGAGCGCGGAGATCATGTTATACACGGTAGATTTATCGGAAACCTCCGCCTTATTCACACAATCGACCAACGTTTTGTTCTCAACAATACCGTATGCCTTTGCAAAGATCTCCTCAAAATTTCGGTTATATTTAACCACAAGCCCCGTATCGCTCAAGACCAGATATGAGTCCGAAATGGCGTTAAGGATATGCTGTGTAGCGATGGGTTTAATGTCCAGAACGTGCATCTGGAAGATCGCTATGGCGATAAGAACGACCGTTGTCAAGAAGCTCATCGGAGTTGCGGCTATTGAAACGTTTTTACCGCTGAACGTGGCATAAAAGCTCATCGCAAGGGGACACAGACCGCTTATACAAAAGAGTATGCACTGTTTCCAATAGAGTGTTTCCTTGTTTTTTATACCGATTCTCAGCATATATACGATGGCGGAGATAAGGTAAAAATAGTTTGATACGCCGCTTACGTATATATATGGGCCGAAAACGACCTCGCTTCTGACAACCGAAAATTCGCGATAGTAAAGATGGTGAAGCGGGTTCGTGAACGCCACGATTGTCGTTACGATCGGCAAGACGAACAACAGCTTATGCCAGCCCGAGAGCTTTTCTTTTCCCGACACGAAAATGCAGGATATACACAAATAAAGCGGAGGGCAAAACAGTCCGCCCGGTTGTGTTGCGCAGTCCAGAATATATATCAGCTTCCTATTATCACTCGGAACCGCTCGCATTATCATCAACGGGATGACCCAGCTTACGTATGCAAGAGCCAAGCACAGCAGCAGCCTGTGTAACAGCTTCCTTTTTTTCTGCTGTCGCATGCTCCAGGCAAAGAACGTAACTATAATGACTATTGAGATCGAGAACACCCAAATCGCCAAATCAGATATCACGACTATTCTCCTTTCCAGAAGTTTTTAAATACCTTTTCCAAGCAAATTTCGGGAACTTCAAAATTTGCTTTTGCAAGATGCCTTTGAGTAATTTCAGCTGTCACAGTCGCCTCCGATTTGCGCGACTTTTCCTCGCTGAGCTTGCTGAAAATGACAGCGACCAGCTGTCTGTCCATAGAAGCAAGCTTTTCCCGGAATATTTTCATAAAGGCTTCTTTATCGGCTACGGTAACGTCGCCGACGGCCGCCTTTAAGATCTCAAGAAACGTCGGTGGATCAAAATTCATTATGTGATACGCCGTACTTTCGCCGTTTCTGAGCGCAAGAACCTCCCGCACGGCAAGATCGACCGGTATAACGTCGGTCTTTACCTCGGCATAATCGCTTGGGATCGCGCCGATCTGCATAATTCCCTTCAAGAGAATTTGGAACGCATTTGTATCGGAATTGATCTGGAACTTGCCGTCATTCATTCTTCCGACAAGTCTTCCAAGACGGAAGATCTTACAATTCAGCCCTTCATTCTTGGCGTCAAGAACCACTTTTTCAGCCAAGAATTTGCTCTTCACGTAAATATTATCTTCCCACACCTGACCAACGTTGTGATCATTCTCTGTGAAATCGACCGAAAAATGACCGTTTTTCATGCCGTTTCCGCTAACGCTCAAGGTGGACATATGATAAAACCTTGCATTTGCTCGTCTACAAAGCTCCATCACATTTTTGGTGCCGTCAACGTTGGTCTTCATATACGACTCCTCGTCGTCGGCATAATGACGGACGTCGGCTGCACAGTGATATACCTCTCTTATGGTCTCGGAAAGCTTTTTATATTCCTCATCACTTATACCAAGAGACGAGTCTGTAATATCACCGTTTATTACAACGATGCTATCGTATAGCTTCTCAGCCTCGTCCTCACCGAAATACCACACAAGTCTTTCCTTGATCCTTGTGCCGTCCGGATCCCGCGTTAAGCAAAGCACCTTTGATTCACCTTCGCTTATCAGCTCTTTAACAAGGTGTATTCCGAAAAAGCCACTTACACCCGTTACAAAAGGAAGCTTATTGTCCTCGGTGCCGCAATCTGCGCATGTGTTCTGTCGATCAGGGGCTACAGAGTTTTTTTTTCTTTCAAGAAGCAGTGATGCCTGAGCTTTGGCGGTAACGTTTTCATAAAATTCAGAAAGCGTCATTTCAAAGCCATCGCTATAATAATAGCTGAGCACACTGAGAGCCGCCATGGAGGTTCCTCCGTTTTTAAAGAACGGCGCCTCCTGATCATATACGGGCGCATTCAATACGCGATTCCATACCGAAAGCACGTAATCCACAGTTGGCTCCACGCACTCCGTCTTGACTTCGTCCGTCGGATCCTTGGCTTTTTCACACGCAACCTCATTTTCAGCTCTCGGGAAGTCGTTGTTCTGTGCCATCTCCGAAAGTCTTCTGAGGTCAATCTTGTTTGTCGCCGTAACCGGAAGCTCATTAAGTCTTACGATCACCGACGGGATCATATATTCGGGCAGGATCTTGGCAATATTTGCGCGGATCTTATCCCCTTCATCCTGTCCGCTCACCGATGAGTAGAAGGAATAGAGCTGCATTGAGCCGTCCTTATTACGCGACGCAACCGTTGCCGCTTGCTTTGTAAGGCCCGTGTTTTCAATGGCACAGGTAATTTCAAAAAGCTCTACACGCTGACCGTTAAGCTTCACCTGTGAATCCTTGCGGCCTATATAGTCAAACGTTCCGTCAACTCTCAGACGCACAAGGTCGCCACTTCTGTACATTTTGGATTCAGGGACGAAGGCATCGTTAACAAACGACTTGTCCGTAAGCTCGGGAGAGGAGATATATCCGCTCGCCAGACCTTCTCCGGCAACGCACAGTTCACCGATCGCAGTAGGGATCACCTGTCTGAGATCCTCATCGACCACGTAAACACGCGTATTCATCACCTGCGAACCGATCGTAATATGGCCGTCCTTGGGAATAATTCCCATAGTGGTATATACGGTTGCCTCGGAGGGACCGTACATATTCAGAAGAGTACCGTCACTGTGCCGATAGAATTTATCAAGCAACGGCTTATTAAGAGCCTCTCCGCCCACCATCAGCAGTCTTATTCTTTTTGCCGCGCGGCAAAACGCCTCGTTTTCGAAATAAAGGCTGAGTCTCGAGGGGGTCATTTCGAAAATTCCCGTATCATAGCTCTCCATAAGCTGTGCAAGCTTCCAAGGGAGCATCATTTCCTCTTGATCCGCCAAAACAACGGTTCTTCCGATCGCCAATGACACGAGTGTCTCAACAACGAAGCAATCAAACACGGTTTGAGTGGAGCAAAGGAATCTTCCGTCATAAGACTCGATAAGATCCTTCACCATCGCATAAAGGTTTGACATTGAACGGTGGCAGATCATAACGCCCTTAGGTCTTCCCGTGGAACCTGACGTGAAGTGTACGTTAAACAAAGACGTATCAGGCACGGGTCTGTCAACGTATTCGTCGGCCTCTCCGTCCGGAAGACCGCATATTCTGCACGAAACCTCCGTTTCATTCAGTCCCTGCGGCACGTTATCGCAAATAAGGAGTGCCGTTTGGGATATATCAAGCATATACTTGATTCTCTCTGCCGGGTAACTCGAAAGCATAAGCATATATGCACAGCCCGCCTTGAGCACACCGTACATCGTTGCAATAAGATCCGGGGTGCGTTCAAGACAAATTCCAACACACTGTCCGGGCATTATGCCCTCATTTTCTATAAACTGCGCAATTAAAGCCGCGCGTTTTTCAAGACGAGCGTAGGTTATTTCTTCCCCGTGGTATATTAAAGCAACGTCATCGGCAAATGCCGTAGCCCTGCTCTTTATAATATGATGGAGCGGTCTGTTGACAAACGGGGTAACCTTATAATTCGGCAGATCTATTATTTTTTCCCTGTCGATCGGGGACATTACGGATATGCCTTCTATAGTCTTATCAATGCCTCTTATAAATTCCTTCACAATATGCTCGATGCATCTGCCGTAGAAGGACACCGTTTCCGCCGCAAACAAGGACGTGGCATACGAAAGTCTTATATCGTAAGCGTTCTGCTTATTTAACAGCTCGAATACCAGATCCATCTTGGCGCTGTTTGTGGAAATGTTTGTCAGATGCATTTTCTGATCGCCAAGCGTGATCTCATCCTCATTCACGGGGCTTTGCGACATCATTACCCTATAGAGTGAATTTTGTTCGCCTCTTTCAAGACCGAGCGCAGATATAATATCCTCAAGACCAACGTGCTGGTGATCCAACATATTGGTCGTTTCTTTTTGAACCGCCTTCAGCCACTCACCGACGGTAAGCTGCTTATCAAGCGTAAGGCGTATTGGTAGTGTGTTTATAAAAGGTCCGCATATTTTTGCATATTCGGCACGTGTGCGTCCTGCCACCGGGGTTCCGATGATCATGTCATATCGACCCGACACCTTCGAAAGAAGGAGTCCGTACGCGGCAAGAAAGACCACGTACTCGGAATATCCGTGTTCATGACAGAATCTCTTTATTTTATCGGTGTCGGCCTCGCTAATGCGATGATCGATCTCCGAGCCCTTATAGTCAAATCTCTTCTGTCGGGCAAAATCGGTGGGCAGATCCAATGCCTCCGGCATATCCTGCAGACGTTCTACCCAATAATCCAAGGACGCCTTCTTGCCTGAAGCATCTTCGTTTTCCAACGCATATACATAGTCATAATAATCCCAATCTACAGAACCGCTTATGCCTCTGTATGCCATATCAAGTCGCCCGAGAACAATGGAAGAGCTCATTCCGTCGCCTATAATGTGATGGCTGTCGATGAAAAGATAGAATTTACCATCCTCAGACCTCCATATTCCCGCGCGAAGAAGCGGTGCGCGTGAAAGGTCAAAGGGTCTTACAAACTCTTCAGCGGCACTGTCAAGATCCTTGGCGGAAATGACCTCCGGCTCAAAATCCACCTGCTCGGAAATCACTGCGCTAACCCCATCAACACCCGCAACGAAAGAGGTGCGGAATATAGCGTCATCGGAAATAAGCTTTTTGAATGCACGGGACAGCTTATCAAGGTTCGGTTCGCTTTCAAGCATAAATGCACCCGGCATATTATAAGAAAGTCCTGCGGGATCAAGCATTGACTGCACGTATATTCCCTTTTGTATGGGAGTGAGGGTGTGTCTGGAGCTCGTCGGAGCTTTTTTGAGCGCAGGGACAACACGAGCGTTATTTTTCTGCCCGTTCAAAGAAATTCGTCCGCTGCCGTCTATTAACGCTGCAACGTTAAGCGCTGAGCGGCAAGCGTAAAGATCGGAAACTCTGATCCGTACGCCGAAAGCTTCCTCGATCCGAACTATCGACTCAAGTGCATTCAATGAATTACCGCCACACAGGAAATAATCACTTCCCGCGTGCAGATCGTCAATACGAAGCACCTCGCGGAATATTTTGGTGATCTCCATTGCCGTTTGAGACGCATCAACACACGAGTCCGCGCTCATTTGCGGCATCGGCAAGCGATCTTCGTCTATTTTTCCGTTTGGTGTGGTTGCAAATTTATCCACTCTGATGAAGAATACGGGTATCATATAGCCCGGCAGATACGTTGCGGCGTGCTCACGAAGGGAGCTTTCGCTTATATCTGTCTCAGATGAATAATAAGCACCGAGAACCTTGTTCTCACCAATTTCACATACACGTGCATACGCGCAGGTGACTCCCGGATAAGTTTCAATGCACGAAGATATCTCCTGGAGCTCAATACGCAATCCGTTAAGCTTGATCTGCCTATCGGCGCGCCCTGTGAGCATCACCTCACCGTCCGGAGTCCAATAAGCCATATCTCCGGTGTCGTATATCAGGTCGTCATTTATAAACGGATTACTGTGAAAAGCCCTCTCGGTAAGATCGCTGCGGTTTCTATATCCTCTGCCCACACATTTTCCGCCGACGAAAAGTCTGCCGTTTCCGCCGATGGGCAACGGATTCATCCACTGATCAAGAACATAGAGCTTACAGTTACCCATAGGTGTTCCTATGGTAATTTTATCGGACCTCGAGATCTCCTTCATACTCACCGCAACGGTGGTTTCGGAGGGGCCATATTGGTTATAAATTCTCGCTTTGGTGCAATTTTTGAGCTTTTTAAGTAACTCGTGGGGGAAATCCTCGCCTCCGCAAACGATACTGTCCATTCTCCACATAACTTTTCGGAACGTACTGTTTTGCATAAATGCAGAAAGACGCGAAGGGGTCATCGAGAAGAAATCAACAGCATAGCTGTTCATTAGCGTTGCAAGCTTTTCGGGGGATTCAAGATCCGACTCCATCGGAAGCACGATCGTTCTGCCGTTGAGCAATGCAACCATACTCTCGAGCATAAACGCATCAAATCCAACGTTGGACACCGAAAGAACGGCACCCTGTCCGTAAACGGTCTCCATATTCTGCGCAAGATTCAGAAGGTTTCTTTGAGTTATTTCAACGCCCTTGGGCTCGCCTGTGCTTCCCGAGGTATATACTACGTATGCGAGGTTATCTCCGGGCAGAGATTCGCCGTTGTCCGTCGCTCTGCCTGCAAAAAACAGCGGATTTGCAGCATCGATATCGTCTATACAAATAACCGGAACGCCACAGTCGTCAAGTCGAACCTTCCCTTTGGCGTCCGTAATTATCGCAGATGCTCCGCTTTGTGCAAGAATATTCTTGATTCTCTCGGTCGGCAAGCCTTCGGAAAGCAGCATATACGCGCAATCTATCTGCGCGGCTCCGATCATTGCAAAAAACAGATCAAATCCGCGCGGCAAAAGAACCGCAACAAGCCCCTCCGCATTTCTAGAAAGGAGCTCCGATGCGAGCTGAGTACCGCGGTGAAAGAGCGTTCCGTACGTCATTCTCTCGCCCGCGTGTATCAAAGCGACGCGGTTCAAATGACGGGCGTTGTTATCAAGTAACGCTTTATAGAGCGACCTTTCCTCCAGGTTCCGATCGGTCTGATTAAATTTATATAATAATTCTTCTTTTTGCTCAAGATTCAGAATGCTGAGCTTGTGAATGGGTCTGTCGGGCTCATTCAATGCTTCAACGAGAATGTGGCAGAGGTTTTTATGAAGCTCCGTTATCTCGTTTTCGGTGAAAAACTGTGCCAAATAATCGTAATCAACCGCGTATTTACGGTGATTCTTAAGATTTGTCAAATGAATTGTGAGCTGTTCGGCCTGATATCCGCAATAATGCCAACGGCCGCTGAACATCACCGACGCGTCTGGACTCTCGAAGATCTTGCTGTCCTGATAGGAAAGCGCTATATTGAAAAGTCTTCCTTCTTTTCCGTTCAGCTCACATATTTTGGTAAAAGGATACCTTTGATGGCGCAACATATCGAACCAACGCTCCGCCAGCTCCTCGTTGAATTGGTCCAAGGACCATTCGTCATTGATCTCGTTATAGAACGGCAACGTCGTAACGAACATACCCGTGCTCTGCTTGAACTCGTAGTTCGTTCTGTTGAAAATAGGTACGCCGATCGTAAATTTGTCCGCTCCGCCGCTGCGTTTAAAGTATATAGCCAAAGCCATATAGAACACGGCAAAGGGTGCAACTCTGTTCTTGATGCAATACGTGCAAATTGCGTGGTTAAGTATTTCGGGAAGATCAAAGCTTATGCGTCTTCCGACAGAGCTAACCGCAGAGCTGTTAACTGATTTAAGCACCGAAGGCTCGGTCGAAAGACTGACGATCTCCTTCCAGTAGCTTTCGTCCTTCTTATATGCCTTGGATGCGAGATATTCCTGCTCCTCAAGAACGTGAAGCTCATAATTGGGAGAGATCGGAAGGTCGGGCTCCTTGCCCTTAAGAAGATCGAGATAAGTGCGTCCGATCTTATTGCAGAGCATGATCTGGGACCAGCCGTCTGCAATAATATGGTGCAGCTTTACAAGCACTCCGCCGCTGTTTTCGGAGTCTCTGAACAGCACAAATCGATAAAGGGGTCCGTCAAACAGTCCTATAAGCTCACGGGTAATTGCGTTTTCCCAATTTTCAATTCCCTCTTTGCTTGTGTTTGAGAAGTCATATACGGGAAAGCTTTCCTTTTCAAACGGAGCGTGGTACTGCAGCACCTCTTTGTTTTCTTCAACCAAACGAGTGCGCAAGGAAGGATCTCGTTCAATAATGAGATTTATACTCTGCTGCAAAACAGGGAAATCCAAACGACCGACAATACGCACGGTTGTGCAGATGTTGTTCACCGAGGTCCCCGCAAGCACGCGCTCGAGGTTCAATATATTCAATTGACTCAACGATAACGGAAATCGTCTTGCGGATTCGTTAAGCGACATAGCTTTTATCCTTCTTCGTGTTTGTATCCAATCATTTGATTTTATAAATCACTGTTTATACGTTATTTGACTTGTTTTAAAAGCCCTTTGACAACGTATTGGTTTCCACCCAAATTTTTGGCGCGATACATTGCTTTATCCGCGCACAAGAACATCTCGTCATACGACGCATTGGCATTGCTCGATACGGCAGCACCCACCGAGCAGCTCATTTGCTCGTTCTTCATGACCTCAAAATGCATACCGTTGAACACCTCAAGTATCTGAGCGCATCTGAGAGAAACGATATTGATGTCCGACGTGTCCTTCATCAATACCAAAAATTCATCTCCGCCTATACGGCCAACGATATCATTGGCGCGAAACAGCTTTTTAATTGCCTTTGCCGCGCACACCATAACCTCATCGCCCGCCATGTGACCGTAACGGTCGTTGATACGTTTAAAATCATCCACGTCAACTATCAGCATTGCGCAGTTACTGTGCGGCTCAGAAATATACTCCTCTGCAAGTCTTTTTGTGGTTCCCGCATTGAGTATTTTGGTGAGCGAATCCTGCTCCGCCCGCGTCTGAAGTAAATTTATTCTGTTTTCGGTTTGAGACAGCTTTTGACGGTATATCTTAACTCCGTCCTTAAGCTCTTCAATCGTTTTTCCTGTTTTTTCAGCAACCACGAACACGTTTCTGACGTATTCGTTTCCAAAACGATCTTCCTCCACTTTGCCTCGAATTATAACGCAAACGCTCGTTCCGTCTTTTTTCGCCAAACGCGCCAGCGTCTCTGTTTCTCTGCCGCGTCCGATCTGATCCTGTATATTGGAAATAATATCCTCGTTGTCAAAAAGCAAGATGAAATTGGCAAGCTCCTGTCCGCAAAGCTCCTCGACCGATCTGTCCAAGAGTCTTGCAAGATCGGCACAATCCTGTGTTATTCTGAAGCCCGGAGCTGTTTCATGGGAAAAAAATCCATACATTGGGATATTTAGTTCGGAATCGAGTCGTCTATCCATCGCAGATTCTCCTTATCATCAACTTGAATAGGAAATACATCGAATCTAAGTTCTGCATCAAGTCTTGAATATTTTTGATAGTATGCCCTCAGAATACGCCCACAAACCATACAGCTGTTTTCATAATTGGCTCTGGGGAGCATGATAACATATTGTGATGCGCTGCATCTGGTTGCGGAATCGCCGCGTCTGAGCGAGCAACGGATCGTATCCTGAAGACCCGCCTGAAGCTTTTCCCACCTCTTTGTATCGTGCTCATTGACCTTCTTGCCCTTCATTGTGATAAGCGCAAGGTGTATTGCAATACCGTTACGCAGAACGGAACGCGACATTGAATGACACAATACTCTGAAGAAGTCGTATTCGCATATGAGCGCGCCGGACAAAGCGTTGTCCTCTTTAAGCTGTTCCTGAAGCATCTCAACGGAAATAGCAAAATCATTACTGCTCTTTATTGCCTCGTGATACAGAGCTCGCGTATCCTGTGAGGGAATAACGCCGAGCTCGGACAAAAGTCTGTCGCTTAGCTTTCTGTATATTTCAACCGCCTTTTTGTGCTCTCCCGTTGCAATATATGCGCGCATCCAATAGCAATGTACGTTTTCGTCAAAGGGATCAAGCATAGCTGCAGTTCTGCAGAATTCAAGAACCTCGTCATAGCGCTTATCTTCCAAAAGAAGCGGCAGTACATTATTGAGGTGAGACATATAGTTGTTGTGATAGTATGTGGCTATCGGGATCACCCAAAGCTCAGAGTTGAAACGCGCCAAAAACTCTCCCTTATAGAGTCTGAGCAACGAGACGGTATTTTCAATAACGTCCTCGCCACCCTGAGAGATCATTTTGTCGAGTCTGTCATACTCATCGCAATCAGTTTCAACAAGAAAATCGTTATTCCAGCTATATCCGTTATTACGGTAAAGTATCAGCTGCTTTCCTGCGCCGTCCCAAAGCTTATCGAGCTCGGCGCGCGCTCTGTAAAGAAGTGTTTTAAGCGCTCCGGGGGAATTCAACTCCCTTTCGTTATCGCTCCAAAGCAAATTTTGAAGCTCGCCCGCTTTGATCGTGCTATTGCGATGAAAGATAATATATGCAAGCAACGACCAGACCTTTTTCGATCGGTTGTCGGTATCGCTAACGCATACATCACCTGCATTTATCGAAAATGCTCCAAACATATTTATCTTGAGATTATTCACAACGGCACCATCCTAAAAACAAAATTTATTTTCGATCCGTATAGTCGTGCGCCCTTTCAAAAATCCGAGGATAGCAAGGGTATAGTACGACATAATACTATAATATATGCTATTATAACATACAGTTCGCCCTTTTTCAACCATTAAAGAGCTTTTCTTGAAAAAAATCTCAAAAAAAGTTACAAAACCGCTCCTTTTCTTCCAAATATGCCTTAATAAATGTCCCTGACTCATTTTTATATTGACTTCGACACCGCGTTGTGCTATACTTTATATAACTATATGTATGTTTACTCAGAAAAGAGAATATCCATGAAAAAAAGCAAGATCTTAGCCCTGGTAATTTTAGTACTGGGCATTATATACTTGTTAGTATCTCTTTCCTTGGTCATAGGCAGATCGTCAGCAAAAAACAGCGGTGATCCCTCGAGTCAGACCGGCGAAGATACGGCTTCAAGCCCAACGGTTTCCACTCCCGATACTCATGGCTCATGTACACATTTGTTTTCAGCCGAATGGTACCATGAAAACGACGAACATTTTCACAAATGTCTGACAGAAGGCTGCGACGCAACCGACACAAAGATCTCCTGCTCCGGGGGGCAAGCAACCTGCGCCGAAAAAGCAATTTGTCAGTTTTGCTCCTCCCCTTACGGCGCTGTTGCAGAGCATGAATGGAGCACCGAATGGGACTGCTTAAGCGAGCTCGGACATGCAAATAAGTGCTTGTTCAATTGCGGAGAACACAGCGAAATACTTCCGCACGTTCCCGGTCCCGACGCAACCGAAACCTCACCGCAGACCTGCATCGACTGCGGCTTCATTATCGCTTCCGCAACCTCACACGTTCACTCGACCGAAGCGATACCCATGAAGAGCGCAACCTGCACCGCCTTCGGAAATATCGAATACTTCACTTGCACAGGGTGCTCAAAGCTTTTCTTCGATTCCGCGGCAAGCCAAGAAATATCCGATAGCGATTCTGTCCTCACAGCTCCTCTCGGACATGATTTTTCCGAGGCTACGTGTACCGCCCCCCAAACCTGCCAAAGAAACGATTGCGGCGCAACTCTCGGCTCCGCCCTCGGTCACACCCCGACTGACGCCTGGAGTTCAAATTCCGGCGCTCACTGGCAGCTTTGCTCCACATGCGGCGAAAGCTTGAATCAGGCTCCGCACATACCCGGCCCTGCCGCAACCGAGCAAGCTCATCAAATTTGTACAGTCTGCAAATACGTTATCGTTCCAAAGCTTAATCACACTCACACTCTCTCAAAGATACCGGCAAAAAATCCCACCTGTACGGCCCAAGGATCAATTGAGCATTTCATATGCTCGGGATGTTCAAAAATCTTTTCAGAAGCATCCGCCGAAAACGAAATTTCGGGCGCAAGCGCCCTCGTTCTTTCGCCATTAGGACATAATTATGCTCCCGCCACGTGTACTGCACCCAAAACCTGTCAGAGAAACGGTTGCGGAGCAACCGAGGGATCCTCTCTCGGTCACACCCCAAGCGGAAATTGGAACGCAAATCAGACGTCTCATTGGCATCTTTGTTCTGTCTGCGGCGCGCGCCTTAACCAATCATCCCATACGCCCGGGCCCGCAGCAACCGAACAAGCTCCTCAGAGCTGTACGAAATGCGGTTACATTATCGCTCCCAAGCTCGAGCACGTTCATAAGTATAATTCCGACCCCCAAAGCGACGTTTCAAATCACTGGTACGTGTGTAATTGTGGGCACATAGGCAACAAGCAAGCTCACAAAGACGGTAACAAGAACTTAATATGTGACACTTGTCAATATCAGCTGCCTCCCCCCGAAAGCAGCAAGCTTGAGGACATTTTGGGTCCCGCGCAGATCACCCTGCTTCGCCCCGTCGCCTCCGGCGTTCTGACAAAATCCAACGCTTCTGCCATTATTGACTACTCAAACTTCAAAGACGGTTACGTAATGGTAAAATACACGGTAGATACAAGCATAAGACTTAAAGTGCAGGTCCAAGGCCCTACCACGACCTATACCTACAACATCATTCCTCAAGAATGGACGGTATTCCCACTTTCCGACGGCAACGGAAACTATGCCGTCAAGGTGTTCAAAAACGTGGTTGACAACAAATATTCCGTCGCGCTGTCGCTATCCTTTACGGCAGAGCTTGATGACGAATTTGCGCCGTTTTTACGTCCAAATCAGTACGTAAACTTCGAAAACGCAGTGAGCACGATGAATAAAGCCGCTGAGCTTACCGCATCAAAAACAGATACTCTCGATAAGGTTAAAGCGATCTATACCTACATAATCAACACCCTTACCTACGATTACGAAAAGGCAGCAACGGTCCAAAGCGGATACCTGCCCGACCTTGATCAGGTTTTGGCTGCGAAAAAGGGAATTTGCTTTGACTACGCCGCGCTTATGGCGGGAATGCTCCGTTCCCAGAACATTGCCTGCAAATTGGTTGTGGGTTATGCCAACACAGAATACCATGCTTGGATAAGCGTATTCAGCCCCGATAAAGGCTGGGTCGACGGAGCGATCTTCTTCGACGGAGTAAAGTGGCAGCTTATGGATCCCACGTTTGCCTCCTCATCTTCTTCGGGAAGCGCGATCATAAATAAAGTCAATTACACTTCAAAATACATTTACTGATACTTAAATATTTTAAGGTTTGGGTTTCGGGAGAAAGCTTTATGAAAAACATCGAATTACCTTACATTACAATTTCCGATCTGTTTACGCGACTTGCCCTGCTCATTCATTCTGGCGTTAACATCGGCGCGGGTCTTGCCATCATTTCGGAAGAAGAAACTGATCCAAGATACGTTAAAATCCTTCAAGATATGTCACAGCGCATGGATAACGGCGAATCCTTTGCCGACGCGCTCTCGTCAGCAGGTTGCTTTTCCTCGCACATAGTGGGAATGATCGGAGTGGCGGAACAGGTCGGACGCACGGAAGAGACATTACGATCCTTGGCAAGCTATTACGAAAGCAAGGATCGTTTATCCCGCAACCTCCGAAACGCATTGATGTATCCCTCGATTTTGCTTCTGGTAATGCTGATCATCATCGTATTGCTCATCAGCAAGGTGCTTCCTGTTTTTGACGAGGTCTATGCATCGTTCGGCGGAAGCCTTTCGGGCATTGCAGGCGATCTGGTCTCCTTCGGAAGCGTGCTGAACACAGCACTCCCCTATATCGGCATCGTGATCGGCGCAACCGCAGTAATTGCCGCAATAATTTGTCTGATACCCAAGGCCTCAAGCGCGTTCAAACGCCTTTTCGTTCGCTTAGTTGGTGATAAGGGTGTAATGCGCAAAGCCAATAACGCATTATTCGTTCAAGCCTTGTCAATTGCGCTGTCAAGCGGTCTTCCCATCGAGGATGGGGTCGAGCTTGCCTCCAAGCTGTTTGTCGATTGCCCCGCTGCAGACCGCTGTCAAAAATGCCTCAAGCTTATCGAAAATGGCACCGAGCTCGTTTCTGCACTTCGCCAAACCGATCTCCTTTCTCCGTCGTCTTGTCGTATACTCTCCATTGGAATCAAGTCGGGAAACACAGATTCGGTTATGGATCAAATAGCATCAAGAATGTCCGAGGAGGCAGATGAAGACCTTGCATCTACCGTTTCTCGCGTCGAACCCGCTCTTGTAATAATAACCTCCGTTCTGGTGGGTATAATTATTCTTTCGGTATTGATCCCTCTAATAAATATCATGAAAACAATCGGATAACGTAAGCAGTATGAGAAAAATATTTATTGAAAAGCGTGTTTTTGTCGTATTTTTAGTTCTTGCAATATTGATTTTTGTTTGGGTTTTTTCCTCTGTTTCCGACATAGGCAGTGAAAAAAGCTCCGAGGATCGCGCACAGCTTGAAAAAGCAATCACAAATGCAGCCGTTTCCTGCTACGCGATCGAAGGAGCATATCCCGAATCAATAGAATATTTGGTCGAGAATTACGGAATACAGATCGATACTATACGCTTTACCGTAAAATACGAACTTTTTGCCTCCAACCTGATGCCCGACATCACGGTTCTGATTAACCCAAAATGAAAACTAAAACAAAGAAAATCGACATAAGTTCTGTTACGCCCTTCGTTCTCTTCGCTTTTTTCGCGATATGCGTAATGGTGGTTCTTCTGCTGGGAGCCAAGCTTTATCGCGCGCAAACGCAAAGAGATCTGATCGGATACAATCAAAGAACGGTATCACAATATATTTCCACACGTCTTCGTCAAAGCGATAAGTACGATTCGTATTTTGTCGCAGATTTCAACGATAAATTACCGAAAAGCGACGGAAACGCATTTTTCTTCACCGAAACGATAAACGGAGCGGAGTATTATACCTGCATTTATTGCCATGACGGGTATCTTTACGAGCTGTTTGCCGCAAAAAACGACGCTTGGGAGATTGATGCGGGAGAACGTATTTTACAGGTCAAATCGGTCAGCTTTATCAATGAAGGAAAAAATATAAAGGTAAATATAACGCATACCGATGATCGCCTGCAGACTTTAATAATCAATCTTCGGTGCTCGGGAGGAAAAACGTCGTGAAAAACAAGGCTTTTCTTCCCATACTTGAGCAGCTGCTCATGATATTTATATTTTTCGTCGCATGCGCCATTTGTTTGCGTGTGTTTTCCCTCGCCAACCAAATGTCCAAGGACAGAGATTCTTTGGATCGAGCCGTGGTTGCGGCACAAAACGCGGCAGAACTTATAAAAAGCAACGGCGGCGATTTCGCAGCTTGTGCACAAGCACTTTCGGGAACCTCGGACGGGGACACTTTAACGGTATTTTATGACGCCAAAGGATCGCCCGTTGATAACGAATCAAAGGCGTCCTTAAAGCTCGTCATAACCAAAACCGATCCCCCCAACAGCTTGACCGAACGCGCACGGATACTTGTAACCAAAAATAAAAAAACCATATACACGCTGGATATCATCTGGCAAACGGAGGGCTCAAAATGAAGAAAAACAAACGCTTTTTCCCGCCGCTTGTCGGAGGATGCTCCCTCCTTGTAATATTTGCGGTTCTGTGTCTGACCGTATTTGCAATACTCACAGTCAGCACAGCAAAGGCCGAGCAGCGCCTGTCCAAAGTATCCGCCGATGCGGTTTCCGCATACTACAAAGCGGATGCAGAGGCTGAAATTATCTTCTCTCAAATACGCAGCGGTAACGTTCCCGAGAACGTTACCGTAGAAAACAACGTTTTTTCTTATTCTTGCCAAGTTTCAGCCGGCCTTCTCTTAAACGTCAAGGTGTCTCTAAGCGATGGGGAATGGTTGATTCTTTCATGGCAAACGGTCCCATCAAACCGATAGAATAGAAAGGAATAGCAAAATGACTGACCTTCGTAAATATCTTGAGCAAGCAGTAAATGATCAGGCTTCCGACATATTTATAGTCGCCGGCGGCCCAATAAGCGAAAAGCTTGACGGACATATTCAGCCCCTTGACAGTAAGAAGCTCCTCCCTCCCGACACCGAAGCGCTTATTCGCGACATATATGCCCTGGCGGAACGTCAAATGTCGCGTTATCTGGAGACGGGCGACGATGATTTTTCCTTTGCCATACCCGGTGTTGCAAGATTCAGAGTAAACACCTACAAGCAGCGTAATTCTCTTGCGGCTGTTGTCCGTGTCGTATCATTTGATATACCCGACTATCGATCCATACATATTCCCGACAGGATAATGGACATTGCCGACGTCACTCATGGCCTAGTCCTCTTCACGGGAACTGCAGGAAGCGGAAAATCCACCACACAGGCTTGCATTATCGATAAGATCAATAAAACACGCGACTGTCATATAATAACCCTTGAAGATCCGATAGAGTATCTGCACAAAAATCAGCGTAGTATCGTCAGTCAGCGCGAAATTGCCATAGATACAACTGACTACATTTCAGCCTTAAGAGCTTGCCTGCGCCAAGCCCCCGACGTAATTCTTCTCGGTGAAATGCGTGACACCGAAACGATAAAAACAGCCATAACCGCGGCGGAGACCGGTCACACCGTTATCGCCACAATGCACACCAAGGGCGTCATAAACTCCATCGACCGCATTATTGACAGCTTTTCCGGTGCACATCAGGCGCAAATTAGATTTCAGCTTGCAAACGTTTTGCGCACGGTAGTGTCACAGCAAATGATGCCCGATAAATCCGGCAATATCATCCCCGCCTTCGAGGTAATGCACGCAAATAATGCAATAAAGGGCATGATTCGTGACAACAAGAACCATCAGATCGAAAATGCTATTCTCGCGGGACGCTCTGAAGGAATGGTAAGAATGGACGACTCCATTCTTGATCTGTATAAGAACGGATTTATTTCAAAAGATACCGCTCTAAGCTATGCTGACCATCCCGAGCTTCTTCAAAAACATCTTAATTAAGCAAATTTATCTTAAAATAAATGATCCCCAAGGTCAAGCTTGGGGATCATTTTTGTTTATTCGGATAATTTTATTATTCGTATCTGCGGCGCTTGGATATAACCACTCCGCCAAGTACTACCACGCCTGTGATGATCAGGAGAGTAACAACAGTGTTGTCACCGGTTTCGGGGTTGTCGTACATAGGAGGCTCGGGATCGTCGGGAATTTCA
>JAZQMQ010000021.1:0-2934 GCA_045543555.1 Eubacteriales bacterium | reverse complement strand
AGCTGTGTGCGGGTAATATGTAGGTATGTCGTACATGTGTGTGAAGTTCCTGTTCAGCTCACGTGAAATGGTACTGACATTTCTTCCCATCAATTCTGCAATTTTTCGATAACTGTAGCCTTTTTTGTAATATTCCCGTAGTCAACAGCGCTCTTCTATGGTAAGATGTTTATAGTTCATACGTTTCTACTCTGTTGGTTTATTGTGTGGTAACTCTATTCTAACACAGATTCGTATGAACTTCTATTTTTTTATTTACTGTTGCTTTTGATATATAATTCACCGATTAAAGAAAATCCCTTGAAAATTAAATTTTCAAGGGATTTATGGCGGAGGGTGTGAGATTCGAACTCACGTGTCCAAAGGACAAACGGTTTTCAAGACCGCCTCGTTATGACCGCTTCGATAACCCTCCGTAGATATGATGCACAGAGTGCATCATATCTACGGAGGCAAAGAGACGCGGGCGATGAGCTTGCTCATCGCAACCGATTCGCATTCCCACCCGAAGATCGACAAGCTCGCTTGTCAGGCGCAGGGGGTGGGAATATTCGTCGAAGGCGAAATGACACTCCGTGATGCATACTGTACATATTTGTTTTTCCTGAAATAGCGGTGCTATCCGTCTATTTACAAGCAACGTATAGATTATACACTCAAAAAACCGTTTTGTCAACTGTTTTATTTAAAATTTCCCCATCATAGTGCGAAGAAAACAATGAAATGCCTATATTTGCGTTTTTAGTTGGATAAAAAAACTATTTACATTAACGCAGTTATGGAGTATAATTATTCTATACTCGTGAATATTGGAGGACAGTATGGAAAAACGAAACTACGTTCGCAAAATACTTAGCTACGCAATATCCGTTTTTTCTGTCTTGCTTGTTGTTGCTTTGATTATAATTTTCCGTTCGTCTCTTATACCCGGATGGTATTATGACGGAGAGGACAAATATTATCTTGAGCTCCCATTTACACGCGCATCGGGAATTACAACTATAGGAAGCAAGGACTATATTTTCTCGGATTACGGTACTCATGAGCTAAAATACGGCTGGTGCAAGGTCGACGGTGTCAGATATTATACCGATGAAAACGGCGCTATAGTTAAGGGTGACGCAGTAATAGACGGTGAAAACTATTGGTTTGAAAGCGACACCGGCGCTCTTTATGCAGACGAGATGCGCATATATAAGGGAAAGCTTTGGTATTTCAACGATCATGGCATTAAGACATTCGGCCTCGTTATGATCGACGGCAAGGGATATTGCTTCAACGAAACGGGAAATCTGAAAAAGGGTCTTCAGATAATCGACGGTAAGACCTACTATTTTCAGCCCGAAGACGGACACGATAAGGAAACAATGGTGGTAGATGAATTCGTTACCGTTGATAACGATACTTACTACTTCGGGTCCGACGGTGCGGCACTTACAGGTGAGCACACTATAAACGGTAAGGATTACGTTTTCGATGAAAGCGGAAAGCTTACGTAATTTCAGCATATAATTTTAATGAACATAAATTTGGAAGGAAACTACTACAATGGCAAAGAAACTTAAGGCAGGAATCATTGGAGCTACAGGTATGGTTGGTCAGCGATTCATCACTCTTTTGAACGATCACCCCTATTTCGAGATAGCAGGACTTGCAGCAAGCGCACGCTCTGCCGGCAAGACCTATGAGGAGGCTGTCGGCGACCGTTGGAAGCTCGACATCGCTATGCCCGATTCCGTTAAAAACATGAACGTGTTCGACGCCGCGCAGGTTGAGAAGTTCGCATCGGACGTTGACCTTGTATTCTGTGCAGTCGACATGAAGAAGGACGAGATAAAGGCTCTTGAGGAAGCTTATGCCAAGACCGAGACCCCCGTTATCTCCAACAACTCCGCACACCGTTGGACCCCCGACGTTCCCATGGTAGTGCCGGAGATCAACGATACTCACCTCGAGGTAATTGAGTATCAGAGAAAGCGTCTCGGAACCAAGAGCGGTTTTATAGCTGTTAAGCCCAACTGCTCCATTCAGAGCTACGTTCCCATGCTTTCCGCACTTCTTGACTACAAGCCCACCCGTGTTGTTGCCACCACATATCAGGCAATTTCCGGCGCAGGTAAGACCTTCAAGGAATGGCCCGAAATGATCGACAACGTTATTCCCTACATCGGTGGCGAAGAAGAAAAGAGTGAGCAAGAGCCTCTTCGTATCTGGGGTCACGTTGAAAACGGCGTTATCGTTAAGGCTGAGGCTCCCATCATCACAACCCAATGCATCAGAGTTCCCGTAACCAACGGTCACACCGCTGCTGTATTTGTAGACTTCGAGAAGAAGCCCTCCAAGGAAGAAATTCTTCAGTGCTGGAAGGAATACAAGGGTAAGCCCCAAATTCTCGGACTCCCCTCCGCTCCCGAGCAGTTCATCACATATTTCGAGGAGGATAACCGTCCTCAAGCTAAGCTCGACCGCGATATCTATGGCGGTATGGGCGTAACCGTAGGACGTCTCCGTGAGGATTCCCTTTTCGATTACAAGTTTGTAGGACTGTCCCACAACACTCTCCGCGGTGCAGGTGGCGGCGCTGTACTTATTGCAGAGCTTCTTACCGCAGAAGGCTACATCAAGGCAAAATAATATAAAGCAACTCATGTAAAGGGGATGGCACTGCCTCCCCTTTTCTTTTGTTAACAAAAAAACACCCTCGCCGAATAGCGAGGGTGTAGTTATTTTTTATTTTACGCGGTATGTCTCTTCTTGGAAGGAACGATAGCGTATCCGAGGAATGCCATTGCAGCGATCATAAGAGCTGCGGAAACAGTTTCGTTGGAGGTGTCGGGGTTAACTTCGGGATTGTAGTTGGGATCCTTTGCGGAACAGTCTGCGCAAATGCCATCCTTGTAGTTATGAGCCTTAAGCTCGCCTGTGGTAGCACCG
>JAZQMQ010000020.1:0-100383 GCA_045543555.1 Eubacteriales bacterium | reverse complement strand
GCGCATCGAGGGAAGTTAAAGCATAGGCTACGCTCGTAGAAGGTCTTGGTGACATGTCTTCGGACACGGGTTCGATTCCCGCCGCCTTCACCAACAAAAAAAGAACATTTGTCTATCAAGACAAATGTTCTTTTTTTGAATGATGTTTGCCTTCGGCAAATGATGTTGGCTCCGCCAATGATGACGGCTTCGCCTAATGATGTGTGCCTGACGGCACATTGTGCAAACATCGCATCATTGCGGAACGAAGTGGAGTAACATCATTTTGAGCGAAGCGAAAAACATCATATCGCCGCAGGCGATGCATCATTTGACAAACAAGCGATTTTGTGATAGAATAACGGAAAAGGAGGTGCAATTATGAAAGAAAACAAACTCGTTGAACTTTCAATGGATTTTTCCGTTGACATCATAAACCTTGTTAAATATCTGAAAGCTAATCACGAAACAATCATTGCGAACCAAATCGGCAGAAGCGGCACCTCTATTGGAGCTAATATTCACGAAGCGCAATATGCGCAAGGAACAAAGGATTTTATATCGAAATTTGAAATCGCGCTCAAGGAAGCAAGCGAAACGGGATATTGGCTCGAACTGCTATATAGAACAAATTATATTGATGAACAGACCTTCAAAGCGCTATCCTCTAAATGTACCTCGTTGCGCGTTATGCTGATCGCATCTTGTAAAACTGCAAGCTCGAATTTTTGTACCAATATGTTGTATAATTCGAGAATTGTTGAGTATGAACTGAAATTCAATAAGAAACCATATCGCCAAGAGCGCATAATGAAGATATCTGCACCCGAAGTCAGTTATTATTGGAATAATTTTCGCGAGGACAGACCTTGGTAATTTAAGTTGCACAGATCTGTTTGCAAGATTAATGCGCACCTTTCAAAATCAAGTTGACCTTTTGTTCGCTTTTACCTCGATTTTTGACCTTTTATCACGTTTAAGACAAAAACAAAAGGCACTCCATTGTGAAGTGCCTTTTGTTTTTGATTGCGAAACTGTCGCTTTGTACCAAGTTTTCGTGCATCGCACGATTTCATTTAATACCACGCGAAGTTACCTCGCCTATTCAATTGTTTACAATATTAAATTAACGGCAACTCGGTCATTCTTAATTTTGCGCAACCATAGGGACAAAGCTCTATTTCTTTTTCTTCTCCCAACTGTGTAGTCGATTCCGGAACCTTGGCACAAACGGTTTCGTAGCCGTTTTCAAGGCCCCAAGCAATATTTTTAACCTTTGCTTTTACTACTACGGGCGGCTTTTTCGAGCTGAAGGGAACGTCTGATATTTCACATTTTTCAAGAGTCATAAAAGGTGAGGAATAGGCGTAGCTCCATTCGGATTTGGGAATATATTCGTAGTCACAGTAAGGATATTTTCTTTCTACACCGTTCTTTTCATATTCAATCATTCTACTTTCATATTCGATAGGCAATGAGAATACAAGCGATCCGCATTTTACAGTTCTTAAGTTATGCGGACGAAGTATCATAGACGGTGCAGTATCAAATTCGATTTCAATATAAGCAGGTTTGTTCGCACAGATATCAAAATCAAGCTCCTCACAAAAAGCAGTTTTCTTTTTGTTGACTGTGAGATTCTTTGCAAACGAGGGAATTCTGACTTTCAGATGCATATCTTTTTTGGAATTAACAGCATATTCTAATTTGTTTTCAAATGGATATTTTGTGTTTAAGGAAATGGAAAAGTCATCTGTTTTTAGTGATGAAGGTACGGGAATTGCCGAGATAACGGTGTCGTTGTCGTGCATAAATGCGGACAGCGCGAACTTTGGCCATGCTTGATTGAAGTTTGCCGTGCAACAACCAAAATTAGGCTCTAGCCCAAACAAATGCGCTGCTGTGCCGTTAGTACCGAACAGCGACTTGGCAGGTAATTTTTGACAGGCGATCTGATTGCTGAGCTGAACATATTGATGTGCCCACATATCATCACTTATTGTGGCAGGAAGAGCATTAAAAGCAATCAGCTCCAACCGCTCCGCCCATTTGCTGTCACCGGTATGAGCAAAAAGCCATTCGTAAGAATACATTTGCTCTGCCACAGCACAAAGCTCGGTGCCTTGAATGGGGCTGAGTCCCGAAAGGCATTCGTCTCCGGTAAAGAGACCAACCGGCGTTCCGTTATATTCCGAAAGCACGGTTACAAGATCTTCCGCAATATCAGTATAGTCATTATTGAACGTACCGCAATAGAGTGCCTCGTATTTGAGCATCATGGCAATATTGACGATGTGTGTATCAAAGGTCCATTTATACAACGGCTTTTTCCAAAGCTCGGTCATTTTACTGTAATCCGCCCCCTGCTTCTTCAGGATTTTTGCAAGATTACGAAGCCACTCCTCGTCGTATCTTTTCATGAGAAAATTGATGGCTATAAGGGATTCAAACCACCGATACTTTCCCCAGTTGAACAGACGAATGGTTTCCGATTCAAGCAACTCGTAGTAATTCTTCATTACTCGATAGAGCACATCGGGAATTCGCTCATCTGCCGAGCAATCATAATATACCACCAGCACCTTGGATATAAGCTGTACTGCCCAAGTGTCATAGGTAGGGATATTTTCATCGCTGCATGGGCATATCCAACCACTTGGTTTTTGGAAAGAGAGGATCGCGTCTATATATTTTTTTGCTCTCGCTATTAAATCCTCATTTTCCAAAAGATAGGCAAGCGGAATAAAACCGTCAAGCCAATAGGGCACCCTTTCCCAACCTTCCGCATCACCGCCGATCCACGCGCTATCTCTGACGTCACGCCAGACCTTGTCTAAATTTCCGCTCAGTCCGTTTGCTTGAATTTCAAGCTGACGTTTCAACCAACCCTGCGGCTTTAATTGTCGTGAGGTATAAAAATTCCATTTATTCATAACCTGCTCCTTTCAGCTTTTTTATTTATTATATCACACCAAATATCTCTCGCAAATACCAAATATAACAATATACATTGACAAAATCACACAAACGTATTATAATAAACATACTAATTCTGTTTGGAGCGGCAAGTATGATAGGAATTGACTTAAACAAACCCGTAACGTACAAGTATGCATCTCTCAGGTTTTTTCAGGAAAAAGAGCATCATGTTACTCGTTTTTGCCGTGACAACGTGTTGTTAATGGTTTATGACGGCGTGTTGCGTTTTTCTGAGGATGGCAATGAAATAGAGGTACGTGCGGGAGAATACTATATCCAAAGAAAGAATTGTCAGCAAGCAGGTGCACTGGCAAGTGATGCGCCGCAATATCTTTACGTGCATTTTGATGCCGAATGGTCAGACCTACCGGATGCGCTTGCGAGTAACGGAAGATTTGATATAGAGATGTTTTTTGAACTTATGAAAAAGATCGATAGTGCGGCTCATGGGAATGACACTTACAACGATTTGCAATATTTGTTTTTAACGATTCTGCTTTCGTTAAGAAAAAAGGTGAAGAAAAATCCTATCGCAAAGGCATTGTCTGAATATGTTGACGAAAATTTCAAAACAATTACCTCGCTTTTGGATATTTGTGAAGAATTTCATTACAGCAAAAATTATATTATACAGATTTTTAACAAAGAATTTGGCGTCTCTCCGTTTCAGTATATAAACGAGAAAAAAGTCAGAAGTGCAATGTATCTTCTTGAAACCACCTCGAAATCTATTGTAGAAATTGCCGGGGATTGCGGCTATGCGGATTATGCCTATTTTTATAAGCAATTTGTAAAAAAGACAGGGATTTCTCCATCGATTTATCGAAAACAAATCCAGCAGAATCCGACAGATTATCCTTAAAGCCCCGTTTGAGTTGGAATCCTAGTAGCAACCCGCTAAAAATATCTTTTTCGTAGCCTTTATACAAAAAAAGAACGAAGCACTTGCTTCGTTCTTTTTTTATCCAATCCGAAGGATTGGTATGTAATCTCACCGCAGGTGAGTATGGAATCGCCGCAGGCGTATGGCATCACGCGCCGGCGTGAATCCCCCTGCGGCTTGATGATATACAACACTTCGTGTTGATGATATGCAATTCCTTCGGAATTGCTGATATACAATGCTTACGCCTTGATTTATTTGCGGAAATGGAGTTCATCCCTGATGCCGATCCTCAGGATAATTAATGAGGTGAATCATGGGAACAACAATTAACCTACGACAATTAGCGGCGCAAGAAAACATATATCGACTAACCATATATGCCAACGATACATACGATCAAGGCACAAGCGCTATATTCTTAACAAAATTGCCTTGTATTTGCAGACAATTAAACCCTCAATTCCGGAAAGAGCGTTCGTACAATTCCAGCGAGACGTATATAGCGAGTTTACTCCAATTGTGTTGTAATCAAAAAACGGCATCGGAACAAAATGTTGCGGTGCCGTTTCCGTTTAAATATGATATAATTTTCTTAAAGGAGGTGAGGTCTATGATTCGATCTCGTTCTGGAATCTCCTGGCATGATAGGGTGCGCCTATTGTACGTACAAAGGGTTTTGTTTTACCCGCAAAAATTCTTACAAATTCATTTACGTCGGCTCCGCCGTAATCCCACGCGTCACAGCAGTAGGAGCATCCCAGACGGATGTCGGGATCCACGGTATCGACTGCTTCTCTCATAAGCGAAGCGAAGGCGTAAAGGCAATCTGCATCCGCCTTTATCCAAGCGTCACGGTAGCGGTTTGCTCCGTCCGTGAATGCCAGACGCTCAATATCCGCCCGATCTATCTCCTCACCGATAATTTTTGCCATTTCGTTTAGGTGAAGCTCGCAGGTACAAGCCATTTCGATGGAGCGGTAACCGAAGCGGAAATCGTCGTCGAACATTATTATGTCGGGCTTTGTTTTGGCAATATCCTTGATACAGTCAACGCAAAGGCTCTGCAAATTCTTATCAAGTGGGCAAAAGGCCTCCTGCTCGGTCCTGCCGTCAAAGCCTACTATTCTTGTATAATCGCCTGTGAATTCCGATTTTTTTGCGTGATTCAGGCCCCCCCGTGGCCGAATCCCCTTATCCAAATTCCCGTCTCAAAGCCTTTTTCCTTGAAATAGGAAACGTAACGCTGAAGGCGGTCGTAGTTATGATACATCTCACAGTTTTTTTAGTAAAGGGGGTAGAGGTAACAAATAAAAAACCTGTTTACACCACCGCTGACAAGCTCATTTAAAAGCTCAATCGGTTCTTCATCGTCGGGAAGTGAAATAAGGCTTATTGGTACTGAAAGCTTATACATTTTTGTGCCTCCGATTAACTTTATGTATGAATTATAGCATATTCAACGAAAAATCAAGATTATGGGTAAGGTAAATGAGAAAAATATATTGATGAATGATAAAAAGTGTGTTACAATATGCTTATACAGAAGAAATATTTGTCTGTTCTGAAAGGAGAATACAGATATGGGACTTATAAAAGCAGGTATTGGAGCTATAGGCGGAACATTAGCTGATCAGTGGAAGGAGTTTTTCTATTGCGATTCAATAGAATCGGACGTTCTCGTAACCAAGGGTCAGAAAAGAGTAAGCGGACGCTCCTCAAATACAAAGGGAAGCGATAACATTATCTCAAACGGATCCGGAATAGCTGTAGCTGACGGACAGTGTATGATAATTGTTGAACAGGGAAAGGTTGTTGAGGTTTGTGCGGAGCCCGGACAGTTTACCTACGACTCTTCAAGTGAGCCCAGTATATTCTCCGGATCCCTTGGCAAGAGTATCGTTGATTCTTTTAAGACTATAGGTAAACGTTTCACTCTTGGCGGAGATACAGGCAAGGATCAGAGAGTCTATTATTTCAATACCAAGGAAATAATGGTCAACAAGTTTGGTACGCCCTCTCCCGTGCCCTTCAGAGTGGTCGATACCAAGATCGGTCTTGATATCGACGTATCCGTAAGATGCTCGGGTATTTATTCCTATCGCATCGAGGACCCGATACTGTTCTATACAAACGTATGCGGAAACGTAGAAAGAGAATATCGCCGTTCAGAGCTTGATTCACAGCTTAAAACCGAATTTATTTCTGCTCTCGCTCCGGCTCTCGGACGCCTTTCGGAGCTTGAGCTTCGTCCAAATCAAATTGCAATGCATACCGCAGAACTCGAAACTGCAATGAATGAAGCTCTTTCTTCAAAGTGGTCTGGACTTCGCGGTCTGCGCGTAAGAAGCGTTGCTCTTAATCCTATTACTCTCCCCGAGGCGGATCAGGAGCTTATAAAGGAAGCACAGAGAACCGCAATCCTGCGCGATCCCACCATGGCAGGCGCAACTCTCGTCGGCGCTCAGGCAGATGCTATGAAGGCTGCGGCTTCCAATAACGCGGGAGCTATGACCGGCTTTATGGGAATGGGAATGGCAATGAATGCAGGCGGAATGAATGCGCAGAATTTCTATGCTATGGGTCAGCAGCAGGCACAGAACAACGCTCCTGCCGCTCCCGTAAATAACAATAAGCCTGCAAACACATGGAAATGCTCCTGCGGTGCTGAAAATGAAGGAAAGTTCTGTGTAGAATGCGGTGCACCCAAACCTCAGGATAACGGTTGGAAATGTTCCTGCAGTCAGATAAATAAGGGCAAGTTCTGCTCCGAATGCGGAGCAAAGAAGCCCGCATCCGAGCCTCTTTACCGTTGCGATAAATGTGGATGGGAGCCTGAGGGTCCCAAGAATCCTCCGAAATTCTGTCCCGAATGCGGAGATCGCTTCGACGATAGCGATATACAGTGAATATAAGGATGGCGGGGGCTTGCTCCCGCCGTGTTTGAAATTCCGATAGGAGAAATAATGAACGACGTAATCGATTATAAATGCCCGTGTTGCGGCGGACAGATAGAATTTAACACAAAAAATCAAAATATGAAGTGTCCTTATTGCGATACCGAGTTTGACGTCAGCGCAATGCTCGAAAACGATGAGGCACTTAAGGCTGATGCTCCGGACGAAATAAATTGGGAAAAAACGGACAGCGGTTCTTTCACGGAAGAAGACGGAATGGAGCTCTACGTTTGTAATTCTTGCGGAGGTCAAATTGTTTGTGACGAGGTTACAGCTGCAACCTCATGTCCTTATTGCGGAAATCCGGTGGTATTTACGGGTAAACTTAAGGGTGAGCTGCGTCCCGATCTTGTTATCCCCTTTAAGCTAGATAAAGAGGCGGCAAAGGAAGGATTTTTCCGCCATTTGAAGGGAAAGAAGCTTCTTCCCAAGGCATTTAAAAGCGAGGCACACATAGAGGAGATAAAGGGCGTGTATGCACCCTTTTGGTTGTTCGATACAGATGCGGAAGCAAAGATGCGTTTCCACGCAACACGTGTGCGTTTTTGGAGCGACAGCAACTATAATTATACCGAAACAAGACACTATGCGCTTCTGCGTGAGGGTAATCTCGGATTTGATAACGTTCCCGTTGACGGATCCGTTAAGCTCGACGACGATTTAATGGATTCGATCGAGCCTTACGACTTTTCCGAAGCGGTCGACTTCCAGACCGCCTATTTGTCGGGATTTTTGGCGGATAAATATGACGTTACGTCAGAACAAAGCATTCCAAGAGCAAACGAGCGTATAAAAAACAGCACTGCTGATGCATTTATGTCGACAACGGCAGGCTATTCCTCAGTGTTTCCGGAGAGAACTTATATAAAAACAAAATCGGGAAGAGTTCGTTATGCTCTTTTGCCCGTATGGCTTATGACGACCGAATGGAACGGCAAAAATTATATTTTTGCTATGAACGGACAGAGTGGAAAGTTTGTTGGTAATCTTCCGATGGATAAAAAGGCCTATTTTAAATATTTTGCCATCACATTTGGAATATCAACAGCACTTTCAATGCTTGCACTCTTTCTCCTTTCGCTTATGTAAGGGGGTGTCGATGTGAAAAAGATAAGATATATTGCGGTATTCGCCATCATCTTTGCCATACTTCTCTCGATAACCGTTTACTGTGGCTCGGAACCGATGCCATACGTTATGGACGAGGCTGATATCCTTACAGAATACGAGGAAACCGAGCTTTATGAAAAGCTAAACGATATTTCGAACAGAGCAAAATGCCATGTCGTTGTGGTTACGGTTAAAAGCACGGGAACATTTGACGTTTGGGAATATGCAAAAAGCTATTTCCACGCTTGCGGATACGGTTACGGTAAGGATAAAAGCGGAATTCTTCTTTTGCTGTCTACCACTGATCGGGACTACGCGATCTATACATACGGAAAAGCATTGGAGGAGTTTGATTCCGATGCTCTTGACGAGCTTGAAGAAGAAATGCTTCAGCATTTAAAATGGGATAACTATTTCAGGGGCTTCATGTCATACGCCGACGTCTGTGAGGATGTTCTGATTTATCACTTTGATATAGTGACCAACCTTATCATTGCTGTAGTTATAGGCGCGGTAATTGCATTCCTGATACTTTCTGTAATGAAGGCTAAGCTAAAGAGCGTCCGCCCGCAAAGAGCTGCGTCAAATTACGTAAGAAACGGAAGCTTTGTGCTTACGAAGGATCTTGATATTTATCTTTATAGAAATATAACTCGAAGAAGACGCTCAAACGAATCGGGCTCATCGAGAGGAGGCTCCATGTCGCGCGGAGGCTCACGAAGCTCCGGCGGCGGAAGAAGCGGAAAATACTGATGATCACCGCACCTTAAAACAGGTGCGGGATCTTTTATGATTTGGAGATGATGTTTTATGAGATTGCCGTCGGCGACATTTGTGGATGGGGATGGATTTATCGAAAGAGAGTGCCCCGTCTGTTATTATACTTATAAGATCAAAGCATCCGATTGGGAAAACAAAATTTTTGAATATGAGGTATTCTGTCCGAAATGTAATGGCAGCTCACCATCGGATTCCTGGTGGACAAAGTCACAGTCTGATCTGATAAGAAGCCTTTTGACAGACAGATCCCTTGAGAGTAACGGCGAAAAGCTCGTTATGATCCGAGGGCTGAAAAACAGGTTCGAAGGAGCTGACTGCTATGAGTACGTAACATACAGAAAGGACAGACCGTATTCGTTTTACAACAATCCCGTCGGAATAAAGCGCACGTGGGAGAACGACGTTGTTTGTAGCTCCTGCGGTGCTGAATTTAAGACTGTAGGAAATGCATTTGTATGTCCCTGCTGTTCAAACGATAACGTTATGCGGTATTACAGACCTTTTCTTGTAACCGCTTCCGATATGCTTGACTGTGTATGCGAAATGAAGGACGCGACAGGTATATTGAAGGGCGAGGAGGAAGCCGAGCGCTTTGGAGAGGAACTAATATATAAAATGGCAGAGGACATTGCTCTGGGCTTTCAGGCGTACTGCCAAGGAATCTTTCGCAATATAGGTATAGGCGAATATGCGGATAAGTCTTTTGAAAGCTTGGCAAAGGCTGATAAGCGCTTTAATGCTATCTTTGGCAGAAAAATAACAGATACGACGGATAACGAGATGATCGATACCACCGAGGCGGTATTACATAAGGTGTTCTCGTTTATAAGTAAAAAACGAAAAGAAAATACGCCTCATATCGTAATACAAGACGTTTGTGTTACTGTAAATACGCTGAAAAATATAACCGAGCGTATATCTAAAATCGCTTATGGGAACGGTGTTACCCGATAAGCTCTCTTATAACGTATCCCGCTATCATAAGACCTGCTACCGAGGGTACAAAGGATATGGATGCAGGAACTCTGCTTCCAATCTTTACGGGTTCCTCTGTTGAATATAATACGGGCATATGATTTATTCCTCTTGCCTTAAGCTCACGCCTCATAACTCTTGCCAAAGGACATACTGTTGTCTTTGAAATATCGGTTATTGAGAAAAGAGAAGGATCGAGCTTGTTTCCTGTTCCCATTGAGGAGATTATATTTGTATTGTGTTCTTTTGCCCATTGTGCTATGAGAAGCTTGGTGGTGACCGAATCTATAGCGTCGACTATAAAATCGGGTTTTGACTGTGAAAGAATGCTTTCAACGTTTGATGCATCGGCGAATACGTTTAAAGCGGTTACGTTACATGAAGGATTTATAAGCTTTACTCTCCGTTGAGCAGCTTCCGCCTTCCATTCGCCGATAGTGCTTGTGTCTGCGATCAGCTGACGGTTTATATTTGTGACCGATATTCTGTCTCCGTCAATTAACGAAAGTGATCCGACGCCTGCTCTTGCAAGAGCTTCAACCGTAAAGCTTCCGACACCGCCGATACCGAAAACGGTAACCGAAGAATTTCCAAGCTTATTTACGGCTTCCTCCCCGATCAAAGTTATTTCCCGCTCAAGCCAGTTTTCTGACATAGTTTCCTCCGAAAAAGCTAATATACGATCATTATACACGTTTTTTCTGCATAAGTCAAAGGTTTTAAGAGCTTTTTGCACTTGTTTTATCAGGGATTTTAAATAATATAGGCGATTTTGCACGAAGTTAAAAATATTTACAAAAAAATGCTTTAGGTACTTGCAATTATCAAAAAAGTGTGATACAATAGTGAGGCTTGATATACAATAACATTGTGCCGTAAAATTTATGGCATATTTTGGGAGGATAAAATAAAATGGATATAGCAATTGGTGTAATTCTTATAGCAGCTGCAATTTTTCTTGTAGTGGCAGTTCTTCTTCAGTCCGGTAAGGATAAGAAGCTTTCCGGTGCAATCGGCGGAACCTCTTCCGACACCTATTACGGCAAGAATAAGGGAAGCAGCAAGGATGCTCTCTTAAATAAACTCACTATCGTTGTTTCAATCGTTTTTGTAGCAGTTGTATTTCTTTCTTTCATTATGCAGGACGACAAGAAGATGAAGTATGAGTACAAGGACTTCCTTAACAACATGACTGCTACCGAGTCCACAAAGGACGACGAGCCTGCAGTTTCTACTACCGAGGGTATCAACGATCCCGCAACTTCTACCTCTGCTGAGTAAAAAGACCGACAACATAAGTTGCGGCGTCAAGATAATATTTGACATCCGAGCGCCTCGAATACGGGGCGCTTTACTTTTATATAAGATTTTAGGAGACTAATATGGTAAAACTTCATAAGGACGGTGTATTCCTTTTAAACGGTGTAACCCCCGTCGAAAAATCAGATATAAGCATCGAGGAAGCAAAGAAGGGTACTATTGCGTACTCGATGCTTACCGCCCATAATACATCGGGTAACGAAAAGGATCTGAAGATAAAATTCGATGCTATGGCATCCCACGACATAACCTACGTCGGAATCATTCAGACCGCAAGAGCCAGCGGGCTCAAGGAATTTCCCATTCCGTACGTGCTTACAAACTGCCACAATAGCCTTTGCGCAGTAGGCGGCACCATCAACGAGGACGACCACCTTTTCGGTCTGTCTGCTGCAAAGAAGTACGGAGGAATCTACGTTCCCGCTCATCAATCGGTCATTCATTCCTATATGCGAGAGACTATGTCCGGCTGCGGAAAGATGATCCTCGGATCTGACAGCCACACCCGTTACGGCGCTCTCGGTACTATGGCTATAGGTGAGGGAGGACCCGAGCTTGTAAAACAGTTACTTAATAAAACGTACGATATCTCTATGCCTGAGGTTGTTGCTGTAAACCTCGTGGGCAAGGTGCGAGACGGAGTTGGACCTCACGATGTTGCAATAGCCCTTATCGGTGCAGTATTTGCATCGGGATTTGTAAAGAATAAGGTGCTGGAATTTGTCGGCGAGGGTGTGAAAAATCTTCCCATCGAATTCCGTAACGGCATCGACGTTATGACCACCGAGACCACTTGTCTCTCTTCCATTTGGATAACCGATGAAAAAACCAAGGAATATTTTGAAAAGCACGGACGCCCCGAGGCATATAAGGAGCTTCGTCCCGCGCCTGTTGCATACTACGATTCTATGGTTACCGTTGATCTTAGCAAGATCGATAGCATGATCGCGCTCCCATTCCATCCCGGAAACGCAGTAACCGTTAAGGAACTTAAGGCCGATCCAAAGGGCGTGTTTGAACGCTTCGGCTTAAGCGAGCTTTGCTCAAAGATAGACGAAAACGGAAACATTCACGTTGAGCAGGGAGTTATTGCAGGTTGTGCCGGCGGAATTTACGATAACCTCGTAGCGGCAAACGATGTTCTTAAGGGTGGAAGCATCGGAAACGGTGAATTTGCGCTTTCCGCATATCCCGCATCCCAGCCCGTAATGACACACCTTATGAGAACGGGTGTGGCCTCCGATCTTCTCAGCAGCGGAGTTACTCTCCGTACCGCATTCTGCGGACCATGCTTCGGTGCAGGCGACGTTCCTGCAAACGGATGTCTTTCCATTCGTCATTCTACTCGTAACTTCCCCAACCGTGAAGGATCAAAGCCCGGAAATAATCAGAGCGCATTTGTTGCACTTATGGATGCCCGTTCCATCGCCGCAACGGCTCTTAACGGCGGTATTCTCACCGCCGCAACCGAGCTTGATATAAGCTATACCGAGCCCGAATACGTCTACGACGACGCGGCATATAAGAGCAGAGTTTATTACGGCTACGGCAAGGCAGACCCCACCGTTGAGCTTCGATTCGGACCCAACATAGCGGATTGGCCCTCAATGCCCGCACTTGATAAGAATATTCTTATGAAGGTCTGCTCCTACATTACCGATGAGGTAACCACCACCGACGAGCTTATTCCCTCAGGTGAGACCTCGTCCTATAGATCAAATCCCCTCAAGCTCGCAGAGTTTGCTCTTTCCCGTAAGGACCCCGAATACGTAAGCAGAGCAAAGGCGACGGTAAACGAAAAGCCCTCCGATGCCGTTGAAAACGCGGTAATGAGCCTGACGGGTGAAAGCAAGCTTCCTCAGATCGGAAGCGTTATATACGCAAGAAAGCCCGGTGACGGCTCGGCTCGTGAGCAGGCTGCATCCTGTCAGAGAGTTCTCGGCGGCTCGGCAAATATTGCCCTTGAATATGCCACCAAGCGTTATCGCTCAAACCTCATTAACTGGGGTATGCTACCGTTTATCGTAGAAAATGAGCCGGATTTCGAAATCGGTGATTACATTCTTGTTCTCGACGTAAGAGAAGCCGTAGAAAATAAGAACGATACCTTTAACGCGGTAGTTGTTAAGGAGAACGGTGAGACCAAGCCTCTGACTCTTAAAATGGCGGCTCTGACCGATGATGAAAGACAGATAATCCTTGACGGATGTCTTATAAACTACTACAGAGGATAAAAATTAACAGGGCGGCTGAGCCGCCCTGTTTTGTGACATTAAAAGAAGGTAAGCTTTTGGATATACTTTTTGAAATACTTGTTGAGCTTTATATGGAGCTGATGATGCTTGTAGTACCCGAAGAAAAGGCTACGACGAAAAAATACCGTATTCTTGTGGTTGTGATCGCAATTATCGGTCTTGGCGCGACATTTGCATCCTTTATTTTCGGTATGTCTTTAATAATTGATCACGATAATCTGCTCGGGATCATACCCATCGCATTTGCGGTTATCATTTCGATACTCCAGATAATGATGGGCATCAGAGGTTACAGAAATAAATGAATAAAACAGAAAAAGATCCGCAAAAAATGCGGATCTTTTTTACTTTCTTATAACGAATAGCGGGAACAGACAAATATCGACAGTTGCTATAAAAAATAAGTCAAATTATGATATTTCCGTTTGCATCTGCCTTTTTTGTCAGTCCTACGATAAAGTCAATAAGCGCGATAAAAGCGGGGATTCCGGTCCAACAGAAAAAATACGCTTGTGCCGTTATTACGGTGTATCTGCAGATTATTTTATTGGAATGACAGACGACGATAAATGACATTGTACAAAACAGCTATGGTTATTAGCGAAGCTATTTTGTCGAGAAAACTAATAAAAATAAGAAAAATGTTAATAAAAATTCAAAAAACGTTTGCACTTTCCTTCAAAGTATGTTATAATGAAATAAAGTCTTAAAAAGACCAAGAGAAAGGCAGGCAACGTTTATGAACTTTGAGCTTTTGGCACTAATACTTTATTTTGTTTCTATGCTCGGCATAGGAATATTATTCTTTTTTAGGTCGAAAAGTGCATCGGAAAAGGATTATTTCCTCGGCGGAAGAAGCATGGGCCCTTGGGTAACTGCTATGAGCGCGCAGGCGTCGGATATGAGCGCTTGGTTGCTTATGGGACTTCCCGGAAGCATTCTCGCTTTTGGATTGGGACAGGCTTGGATAGGAATCGGTCTTGCGATCGGTACTGCGCTTAACTGGATACTTGTTGCGCGCAGACTTCGTCGCTTCTCACAGGCGGCAGGCGATGCAATTACCGTCCCTCAGTATCTTTCAAACCGTTTTGCAACCAAGAGAAAATCTCTGCAGGTCGTTTGTGCGGTAGTATTTCTCACCTGCTTCACGGTTTACGTCGCATCCGCCTTCGTTGCGGGAGCGAACGTGTTCACCTCTATGTTCGATATAGAGAAGAGCACTGCAATGCTCATTTTCGCTGTAATTCTCATCACCTACACCTTCCTTGGCGGCTACAAGGCGGTTTGCTGGACGGACTTTTTCCAGGGAATCCTTATGCTTATTGCGGTTCTTGCGGTTCCGATCATTGTTGTTATAACGAAGGATCTCAATACCGCACTGCTCTCCAACGTCGTTGAGTTTAACGGTGAAAAATATGAGTTTGTAAAAAATATTTTCTCCGCGTCCTTTAAGGACATTATAAACGGTCTTGCTTGGGGTCTTGGATACTTCGGTATGCCTCACATTCTCGTTCGCTTTATGGCAATCAAGAAGGCTTCTATGGTAAAAAAATCCGCTATTGTCGCTATCACGTGGGTCATTCTCTCGCTTGGTGCGGTAATCGTTATCGCATATTTCGGAAGAATGCTTGTCGGTGAGGCGCTTCTTTCTACCGGTAATCAGAGTATGGTATTTATCGAGCTTGCGAGAATGCTCTTTCCATCATTTATTGCGGGAATTCTTCTCTCGGCTATAATAGCGGCATCGATGTCAACTGCTGACAGCCAGCTTCTCGTTGCATCCTCCTCCTTCACCGCAGATATTTATAAGCCTCTTATTCGCAAGAAGGCTTCCGATAAGGAGGTACTGTGGGTAGGACGTGCGGTCGTTCTTGTAGTTGCGGTTGTTGCATACTTTATCGCAAGCAGTAAGGGTGACGGCGCACAGGCTATTATGAATCTCGTTGAAAACGCATGGGCAGGCTTTGGCTCTGCATTCGGACCCGTAATCATACTCTCACTCTTTTGGCGCAGATTTACATATAAGGGTGCGCTTGCGGGAGTTATCAGCGGAGCGCTCGTTGACGTTCTTTGGCTTATTTACCTTTCGGGACCAACCGGTATTTACGAGCTTATTCCCGGATTTGCAGTAAGTATGCTGGTCGCTATCGTTGTAACGCTTATCGATAAGAAGCCCTCGGAGGAAATCACAGCTATATTTGACAGAGCTACGGCAAATACCGAGGATTGATCCTTCGCATTAAGAAAAAATAAACGACTGCGGTAAAATTACCGCAGTCGTTTTATATTGCATACATTATGTGCAGATTTCTGATCTTTTCGTTAGAAATACATTTGTTTACTTCATATGCGTGAGCTTCGGCTGACGGTGACGAGACGTCGGACAAGCCTTGAGCTTTGAGCTCCCCAAATATTAAGGAACAGATATCCTCGCAAATTTCCGATTTCGATTTAACCTCATTCTGAGTATTACCGCTTGAAATAAGATATTCGAACGGTTGATCAAGCTCCGATAAGATAGGAAGCTCTCTTAACGCCCTGAAGCTCCATTTATAGTATGGCATATATGATGAATTCAGCAGGAAGACCGTGTGCATTGCGCTTTTAACGAATTCGTTTATGGCAAGCTGAGCAGCTCCCATTTCCTGCCGCTTAATGCAACGGGGGTAGTTATACTGACCCGATTGCCCCATCATCAGTATTTCACCTGCAAGCTTTTTGAGTCTTACGTCGTTTGGAAAGTATTTTAGCCTTTTTCTTATGCTTGTAATTTGTCCCGAGCCATCAAAAAAGATCTTTCCGTTTACAGCCTCCGCAAGTGATTGCTCGGGCAGGGAAAACCACTGCGAAGAAGAAAGCTCACCGTCCCGAGTGCCTGTTTTTGAAAGGAAAAAATCACTGATCCTGATCACGCCGTGTCTGTTTCCGCCGACGGGACTTAATATGCTTCGCTTATATCCGAGATATTCCTTCGGCAGCTTTGAATACGCTCTTTCCAGCAGAAACGCGTCGCGTCTGCTCAAAACGTCCTCGTCTGGAATGAAAATGCAAAATCCCGGCTCAAAATCGTGATCGGCTGAAATATCGTCGTCGTATCCGAAGCATTCCGAACCGCTTCCGCAAAGTCCAACAGCAATGAGAGGGAGGATATCCGAGAACTGTTCTTTAAGCATGGGAGCACCGAATTCAAAGTAAAACCTCTCGGAAAGCTCAAGACCCTTCATATATCCTCCTTACGCGCTCATTAAGCTCGTTTTCGTAAGCAAAGTGACCGTAATAGCCGTAAACCGATGCGCATTTGTCACATACAAAGGCATAGTACCCGTTTTTGTTATCCCAATTTTCAAGTATGCCCCTTGCTTTTTCCAAATATTCCTCGATGATCTCACAGGCGTTTTCAAGTCCCAATTCGTTTTCCACCATGGTTGCAAGGTTGAGCAGTGTTATTGCAACTTCGAGAAGTGAGCCGTTTGAATTCATTATTTCAATTGCTTTGTTAAATAGCTCTTTTGCTTCGGAAAAACGATTTAAGTCGGACAATGAAAGCGCCATGTTGTTATAAAGCCCGCCGAGCCTTCCGTCGTTTTTTTCAAGCTTTTTTTCATATATTTGCCTTGCTTTTTCAAAAAGCGGAAGAGATCTTTCAGCCATTTCGAATGCTTTATATACGGTTGCACAGTTAAGAAACGTTGTTGCAGCGCCGACCTGATCATTTATTCCGAGAAAATCTATCTTTGTCAGAGCCTTCTCTACGCTGTTAAGAGCCTCGTCTCTTTTTCCGCGTTTTCTGTAAAGCCCCATAAGCTCGTTCCTTATCAAAAGCTCCGTGCGATGATCCCCCGTGCCATCAGCTTCCGATAGCCAATATAAAAGATGTCTTTCGGCGCTGTCGTAGTCGTTGCGCGATAGATATTCGTCGAGCTTACTTAAGATTCTGTCGGTCGAAATGCGTGGATTTGCCATAGAATAGTTCCTCATCCGTCAAGTGTTGTGATATTATTTTATCATAATAATTACGGTATTGCAATAATGATTTGAATAATATAAAACAAAGATCCTTCTTACATGGGTGAAAAAGAAGGATCAAAAGAATATTTCGCTTATTTTATTATTCTGAACAAAAGTGCTTCGTGGTGCCTGAACGTGACTTTGAATTATCATAATACGAAATCAAATGTCAGCATAAGACAGAAGCCTGCAAGCAGGGAGAAGGTCGCCGCGCGCTCGCTTCCGTGGGCGTGTGTTTCGGGGATCATTTCATCGCTTATTACGTATAGCATAGTGCCTCCCGCAAATGAGAGGGCAAAGGGGAGAATTGTATTCGATACGGAGACGGCAAAGTATCCGATAAATGTACCCAAAACCTCAACGACACCCGTCATCATTGCAATAATGAACGTGCGCCTTCGACTTATTCCCGCGGCTATCATGGGCGCGATTATTACCATACCCTCGGGAATATTCTGGAGAGCTATTCCTCCCGCAACTGTTATTGCTGCTGAGATATCCTCTGCTCCGAAGGATACGCCCGCGGCAATTCCCTCGGGAAGATTATGTATTGCTATTGCGATTACAAAAAGCAATATCTTGCTTAATTTTTGACTCTTTTCCGAATGGGCTTCGATGTCAACGCCTGTGATTTTGTGAAGGTGCGGAACTAATTTATCGATGAGGTTAAGGCAGACAGCTCCGCACAAAATGCCCACGACGGTCATTACTATTCCGAATTTTCCGCCATATTCAAGTGACGGCACGATAAGACCCAGAATTGCTGCTGCAAGCATTACTCCCGCAGCAAATGAAAGGATTATATCGCTTAATTTATGGGATGGCTCTTTTAGTGCAAATCCGAGCAGAGCACCTATTATCGTGGCACCTCCGACTCCGATTGCTGTAAGTAGTATTGGCATAAGTTTATTCTCCTTTTTGCATAAACAGTATATCATAGTATTGTGTTAATTGCAAGATAAAACGTAATGCATGTTTAAGTAAGTTGTGTTATAATCATCCTGAAAATGCTTATCTGATGAAAGGATAAAAACAATGAAGGTTTGCGTAATTCAGCCATACTATTCCTTTGACGGCGCCGACACCGCCGCTTGCTACGAAGGAATGGTAAAGCTTCTCGACGAGTGTGACAGCAGTCTCGATCTGATTGTTCTCCCCGAATATTCCGACGTTCCCGCTGATCAGAAGGGAAGGGCGGATTTTCACGCATCGATTGAAAAATACAATGCAGACATTATGGAGCGTGCGATTTCTGCCGCGAAGCGTTGTAATGCGATCGTTTTCGTAAACGCGGCTGAGAAGACCGAGGCGGCTACAGAAACACCACCCATGCCATAGACAGACAGGGAAACATCGTCGGCAAATATTTCAAGGCTCATCCCGCGCCCTCCGAGGTGAAGATCGCATCTCAGGGTGGAAACGAGATTGACAGAGTATCAAACGGTACGGGAAAAATTACCGAAAAGACCTACGAGGAGCTTCTTACCCTTGATTTTGGCGTAAAGCACGGTGAAAGATTCGCAGGGCTGAAAATACCCACCTTTGAGGAGATTCTCCGTAAATTCGCGGGTAAGGTAATTATGAATATCCACGTCAAGATATTGGATATCGAAGCTCCCGATTCAAAGCTGAGGGAGATAGTAGCCCTTATCCGTAAGTATGGCGCACAGGGTCACTGTTATTTTATGACGTCATCTGATAAGCGTGCATCGGAGGCGATGGCGTACGTACCCGACATCCTCGTTTGTCTGGGCTGGGACGGAAACCGGGACAAGATGTCGATGGTTGACCGCGCGCTTAAGCTCGGAATAAAGAAAATACAGCTTTTCAAGCCCTATTTTGATGAAAACACCGTCAAAAAGGCAAAGGAAAACGGTATAATCTGTAACGTTTTCTGGTCAGACGACCCCGAGGAAGCACAAAAATTCCTCGATTGGGGCATCGATACTATCCTCTCAAACGATTACCTCAAGGTTGCAAACGGGGTGAAAAAATAATAAGAAAAAGCCAAGAAATTGGCTCTTTCTTATTATCCGATAATAAATTTATCTTTTTCTTCAAGTCCGAGGTAATCGATAAAGCGGTGGGCGAAATCTAGCTTTTTTTTGAAACCGTCGGGATGATGGGCGTCGGATGCATAGTAGAATTTGCAACCGCACTCCTTCGCTATTTTGAATGGACGGAGGACTGTATCCTCTTCATCGGGAGAATAGTACATATTCAACTCGATTCCGCAACCAAGTCTTGAGGCTTTCTCGAAAACTCTTCCCATTTCGCTGTCGGGTATCATGTTCATAGTTTTAAGAAAATCGTTTCTGTCATGGTTATGTATAAGGCTACAGTTTAAATGGGCTATTCCTACCTTCTCAAACGGAAGATCCAAATCCAAAAGCTTGTCAAGGCGAGTTACCCAAAGCTTCGCCTTCATTTCGAGGTCAAATTCCGCCTCGGTGGGAATGGTGAAGCCTACCATGTGCATGTGGGTGGTTGGGATAACTATGAAATCGAAATCGTCGAATCTTTCTTTCGGTATGCCGACCGTGAAGAATTTATCCATTTCTGTCTCGCAACCGAAAAGGAAACGGGTATTTTTGCCTTGAGGCAAAGGAAGGGACTGCTTTATGTGGTCGAAACCCTGCTTTTCATACCATTCTGACGCGCCCTCGACTGTGGAATCCCAATAATGATCGGTTAGGCATAGGGTGGTAATACCGTTCTCCTCGGCGTATTTGAGAATTGACTCGGGGTTCTGCTCGGGATCTGATGAGCACAGTGAAAGCTGAGAGTGAATGTGAAAATCGTGATCTATCTTGAATTTCATAAGTTCTTCCTCTTACATAAATTCTGCATCCTCGGGCTGACCCTCCCATATAACGAGAAGATGTCCGCTGCTTAAAGAAATTTGTACGTCCTTTCCGACAAATGAATTGCTTACGCCGAGAGGAAAGGTAGGGGAAAGGGTTATGCCCTCCGCTTCATATTCCGCGCCCTTTACGCTAACGCCCAAGGCGTCTGAGCCGACGGCAAACACCGAAAGGCGACCGTTTTCCTTGCCTTTAAAGTTCAAGGATGATTTTCCATCAATTACAGCGGCGCATTGACCGTAGCCGTACAAAATCGCGTTAACACTACTTTGGCGTGCGAAAATAAGTGATTGGAGGTTAGCTATGGTATGGTCAAGCTGACCGCCCATGCCGCCGAAGACATAAATGGTGTCGAAGCCGAGGGCTATCGCCTCCTTGATTGCGAGAAGGGTGTCGGTGTCGTCCTTTTTTACGGGGAATCGCTTTACGTTTCCGCTCGGAATATACTCCGAGGAGTCGAAATCTCCGATTATCAGGTCGGGTGTAATATTTTTGGCATGCAGTCGATCATATCCGCCGTCTGCACAGATGATATAACCGTTTTTTCTGACCGTAAAATCCGACGGACCTGCTCCGATTATCTGACAAAGCTTCAAAAAAACACCACCTTCTTACGATATATTAGCATTATATCATTATTTTTTTGATATTGCAAGAGAAAAGGAGTCTATACTATTGAATATAGGAGAAAAATATGGTATCATAGCCTCATAAAACCATCATTACCGAAAGGAAAATGAAATGAAAGCCTACGAAAGATTTTTAAACTATATAACCTATGGCACCGCAAGCTCCGAGACGAGCGGTAAGACCCCCAGCACTGCGGGTCAGCTCATTCTTGCACAGGTTCTCAAAAATGAGCTTATAGCTATGGGAATCGAAGCCGAGGCGGACGATTACGGTTACGTTTACGCTAAAATCGACGCTACCGAGGGCTGTGAAAAAGCCCCCGCCATTGGATTCATCGCCCATATTGACACTTCCAACGAATGCTCGGGTGACGGCGTTCAAGCGCAGATAATTGAAAATTACGACGGAGGCGACGTCGTTCTCGGAAACGGCGAGAGGGTACTGAAGGTAAACGATTTTCCTCATCTTCCTTCCCTCAAGGGCAGAACTCTCATCACCACGGACGGCACGACCCTGTTGGGCGCCGACGATAAGGCGGGTGTTGCCGAGATAATGACGCTTGCGGAGATCTTGACCACAACGGATATGCCTCACGGTATAATTTGTATTGGATTCACTCCCGACGAGGAGATCGGTGAGGGCGCTGACCACTTTGACGTTGAGCGCTTTGGCGCGGATTTCGGATACACCGTTGATGGAGGCAAGGAAGGCGGCGTTGAGTTTGAAAACTTCAATGCTTCCGCAGCCACCGTCAGCATCAAGGGCTTCTCGGTCCACCCCGGTTCGTCTAAAAATACAATGATAAACGCATCGCTCGTTGCTATGGAATTTAACTCTATGCTTCCTTCTGCCGATATTCCTTCTCATACCGACGGATACGAGGGCTTCTTCCATCTCACAGAGATGAATGGTGAAACTTCCGAAGCAACGCTTCACTACATCGTACGCGATCACGACGCTTCCTCATTTGAGGTCAGAAACAAGACTCTTGAGCATATAACCAAAATACTTAATGAAAAATACGGTGACGGTACAGTTACTCTTGCGCTCAAGGAGCAGTATCGCAATATGGCTGAAATGGTCCGTCCACATATGCATATCGTGGATAACGCAAAGCTTGCCACAGAAAGAGTCGGTGTTACACCCACGGTCTATCCTATAAGAGGCGGCACCGACGGTGCAAGACTCTCGTTTATGGGTCTGACGTGCCCTAATCTCGGTACCGGCGGATACGCTTACCACGGTCCTTATGAGCATATAACAGTTGAGGGTATGGATAAGGCGACGGAGATACTTATTGAGATCGTTAAAATATATTCAAAGGAAACCAATTGATGAAGAAAAAACGTGCAATTATCATAACGGCAGCCGTTGTCGTTGCTGTAACCGCAACCGTAACCGCCATTGCCGTTGATGAAAGAATAACCGTCCGTAAGCAGACGATATACAGTAATAAGGTCGATGCACCGATCAGGATACTGCACCTGTCCGACCATCATTCATCGTCTTACGGAGAAGATCAGAATGAGCTTATCAAGGTTATTGATAAGCTTTCTCCCGACGTTATACTTATGACGGGAGATATCCTTGACAACCGTGTAAATAATTTCAATGCCCAGATACTCGTTGAAAGCATTGCAGAAAGATATCACTGCTACTATGTCAGCGGTAACCACGAGGTAAGCACAAATCAGCTTAAGAGGATAAAGAAATATCTTCGTGAGGTGGGCGTAACGGTTCTTGAAGGCGAGAACACGGTTGCAGATATCAAAGGACAAAAGATCATAATAGGCGGTGTTGACGATCCGCTTGCCTTCCCCGATGAAAAGGGAAGACTTTGGGAGGAGCAGCTTTCGGAGTGTAATTTGGAATTAAGCGATGAGTATTTTTCGGTGCTCATGACTCACCGTCCGGAGAGGGTCGATGATTACAGAGACACCGATTTTGATCTTATCCTCGCGGGCCACGCTCACGGAGGGCAGGTAAGATTTCCCGGGCTTATAAACGGTTTATATGCCCCCAATCAAGGCTTTTTCCCCGATTATGCAGGAGGCACCTATGACCTCGGCGACGGTCAGAAGATGGTTGTCAGCCGCGGGCTTTCAAAATATCTTCGCCCGAGAGTATTCAACCGTCCCGAGCTTGTTCTCGTTACGGTCAGGCCCCCGAAAAAGTAAGGAAAAAAGTCATAACGTAATGCCGTCGGGCATAATCTGTATCAAGTTCTTATCGCGCATAAGCGGGAAGGGAAGGATACGGCATTATGACCCAATTCACCATCGGAGACGAACGGTGTGAGCTTGTTGGACGGTATATGGCTGAAACGGGTGACACCGTCCGCGGCACCGCAAAAAAATTCGGAATAAGCAAATCTACGGTGCACAAGGATATTACCGAAAAGTTAAAAAAACAGAACAGAGCCCTGTATCTTTCTGTCAAGGAAGTGCTTGATAAAAACAAATCCGAGCGTCATCTCCGCGGTGGCGAGGCAACAAGGCAAAAATACAGGAGCTTAAAGCAATAAATAAAAGCCGCTATCCGAGTCAACCGAAAAAACGGTGTCGGATGCGGCTTTTTGCTTGATTTTGTATCTTTTATTTGAAGAACTGATAATAATAGCAGGGGATCATACCGTTGTATAGCTTTCGTACCTTATTGGCTCTTCTTCCGTACATACGCTCAAACGCTTCATCGGATGTTATAACGTAGATCTGCCAACGGTCAAGAGTTTTAAAATGCTGTCCCATTTTTTTGTATAACTCTTCTGCCTCTTCAATCGTTGAAAGGCGCTCGCCGTACGGGGGATTACAGACGATTGTACCTCTTCGTCCTTCTGTTGAGATCGTGAGAGCGTCACGCTCAAATACCTTTACGTATTTGCTTACGCCTGCGCGCTTAATGGTTTGAGAGGCAACCTTTACTGCTTCGGGATCGATGTCTGAAGCGTATGCTTCGAATGCAGTATCGGTCATATTGTCAAAAGCTTCGTCTCTTGCATCTTCCCATGAGCTTTCGTTTATCCAAGGGTATGTCTCGGAACAGAAGGAGCGGTTAAGACCGGGAGCTGTGTTGGTCATGAGCAGAGCCGCCTCTGTTGCTATAGTGCCGGAGCCACACATCGGATCCCAGAAAAGCACGTCTTCACGCGGTCGTGACAGCTTGACAAGCGCTGCTGCCAAGGTCTCTCTTAACGGTGCTTCGGTAGAAACAGGACGGTAACCGCGCTTGTGAAGGGGCATTCCGCTTGTATCGATCATTAGCGATGCCACGTCCTTGAAGATGAAAAATTCTATCTGAAATTTTATATCGGTTTCGGGCATAAATACGAGACCGTATTTGTTTCCGAGCTTTGTGGCGACAGCTTTTTTTATTATTTTCTGACAGTCCGGCAAACTGAAAAGCTTACTTTTGATACTATGGCCCTTAACGGGAAATATGTCATTTCTTCCAATGAAGTTTTCCCAATCCATTGCCTTGACACCCTCAAAAAGTGTGTCAAAATCGGGGGCAGGGCATGACCCTACTTCCAAAAGAAGCCTTTCCGCATATCGAAGGGAAATGTTTATTCTTGGTATGGCATCAAGCGGCGCGCGGAATTTTACTCGTCCGTCGATCGTTTCGATCCTCGTATAACCGAGCGCGTCGATCTCTTCGCCGACCATTTTTTCAAGCCCGAAAAGGCAGGTTGCAACAAGATTGCGTTCTGACATAGGTATTTTCCTTTTGTAAGTTGTAATTTCGTTTATTGTAGCATTTTTTTGCTCAAAAGTCAAGAAAATGCGGTATTTACCGATATTTTTTGCAATTTGAGGGAAAAACATTGTTGCTTTGGTAACAATTCTCTGTTATAATGTAATTAAAGTATGTTTGAAAGAGAGTTGATGACAGTTGCAAAAACCGAGAATTTTGGTAGTAGGCGGAGTTTGCGTTGTGCAGACCTTAAGTGTGGAGTCATTTCCCGACCAAAGCGGATATTGCGAAGCAGATAGTTTTGATTGTCTCCCGGGAGGAAACGGAACCGCAACTTCTGTCGCTCTTTCCAGATTAGCGGCTGATTCCCTTATATGCTCTGCGATCGGTGACGATACGTACGGTAAGGATATGAAGGAATATTTTGAGGCTGAGGGTGTTGACACACGCTTTCTGTCCGAAAAAAAGGGTGAATGTACCTGCCTTCACAATATCGTTGAGCGCGCGGCAAAAACCGAGAAGGTGCTCTTCCGCGGGGCAATGACGAGCTTTAAGAAGGAAAACGTTGAGGAGGCATTTATAACCTATCCCGACGGGGTCATTCTTCACGGTGATGTTCCCGAAAATATTATGGAAGAAACCGTATCACAGGCTTCAAAGAAGAACATTCCGCTCTTTATTTCGAGTCTTCCCGATCAGTCAAAATACCCTCTGTCAAATATTGACAGCTGTGAGATACTGATAGTAGATTACGACGAAGCCCTTCACTGCACGGGAATTCGTCCGTCGGATCAGGAAAAGTGTATGAAGGCGTGCATTTCCTTAATGAAGCGTGTAAAGGCTAAGTACGTAATAATACTTCTTGAGGGCAGAGGAAGCTTCATCTACGACGGAACCTACTATGATTTTATTCCCGCATACGACGTTCCTCATTCGTCGGATGTCGATATAAGCAAAGCGTTTTCTACCGCCTTGATTTCGGAATATCTGAGGGCAGAGGGCGACATAAGGCGTGCGTGTGATTTTGCAACGATAGTAACTGCCCTTTATCTTACAAGAGGTGGAGGACTCAGAGCCTATCCCCGTTTGGATGATGTTAAGCGTTTTATCGTTAGAAATGAATTGGACTTTTCTTTTGAATGAGGCGTAAATGATAAGGGAAACCGTTAAAAATGTATTTCCGTCTACCGACGGAAACACTCAGATAAGCTATAAAATATATATACCAACAGATAACCCAAAGGCAGTTATTCAAATTTGCCACGGAATGTGGGAGCACATTGGCGTGTACGAGAGAAACGGTCTGATAAAGACGCTTACCGATGCAGGAATGGTCGTTTGCGGAAACGATCATATCGGCCACGGAAGCACGGCTCCGGACGACGCGTTGCTTGGACATTTTGATAACTGCAAATATATGGTTGATGACATTAACGAGCTGAATGCAATTGTAAGAAAACGCTATCCGTACCTGCCGTATATATTGCTCGGACACGGATTTGGCTCCTTCCTTGTGAGAGATTATATAACGAGATATCAAAACATTGACGGTGCCGTTATCATGGGAAGCACGTCAGCGGACAAGCCTTTGGGCACACTTAAGGCACTTTCGTCGCTTACCGCCTTGTTTCGTGGTAAGAGACACAGAACACAGCTTGTAAAGAAGCTCACTGTTGGTGCACTGAATATGGGGTTCGCTTCTGAGAAGGATGAGTACTCCTTTAGGAATTCAACACCAAACGAAAGAACAAAAATAAGATACGACGGGAATCAGGTATTTGATTATACTGTATCAGCCTATAAAGCGGTGATATCCTTAGCGGATTCGGTCTGTTCGTCCGAGTGGGCGGCAAAGGTACCTCTTTCACTTCCTGTATATCTCATGTCGGGTAAAAACGATCCTGTGAGTGAAGGCGGAGAGAGTGTAAAACAGCTATTTACTGCACTTGAGGACGTAGAGCTTAACGAGCTTAAAATGGATTTCTTTGACGGCAGACACGACGTGATGTCCGATATCGGAAAGGCAGAGGCGGTAAGGTCGCTAATCGATTGGACAGAAACGGTCTGTGAAGGTGTCGTAGCTTGCAGGAGCTTTAATTCAATACCCTTCGGAAAGGTGGATTTTAAGTGAAGAAAATACTAATGGGTATCGATTGCGGCGACGTCAGAACCGGCATTGCAGTAAGCGATGCTTTGGGCATAATGGCGCTTGGCGTAGGCACGTTCAAGGCAAGCGGACGAAAGGCGCTTATCGGAATAGTTATCGAGCAGGCACAAAAATATAACGTTGACGAATTTGTTGTGGGAAATCCCATTAATATGAATGGAACGATAGGCGACCGTTCCCTCAAGGCTCAGAAATTTGCATCCGAGCTGGAAAATGAGTCGGGTAAGCCCGTGCATATGTTTGACGAAAGATGCACCACAATGGTGGCTCACAGCATAATGAATATGACTGATACAAGAGGGAAAAAGCGCAAAGAAAACGTTGATACCCTTTCGGCTCAGATAATCCTTCAAAACTATATGGACAGTCATAAAAACGAAATGGATAAGTAAAATAACACCTCTAAAGTTTAGCCTTTAGAGGTGTTATTTTTAACTAATATGAATTATTCGAGATCCTCGTTCTTGTCAAGCACCATTTCCATATACTGTTGCTTGGTAATCAGGATCCTGCGTGGCTTTTGTCCGTCGGGGGCGCTGACAAATCCGCGTTTTTCCATTTCGTCAATGAGCTTTGCGGCGCGTCCGTATCCAAGGGAGAGTCTTCTTTGAATAAGAGATGTGGATATCTTATCGCTTTCAAGGGCAAGCTCTATTGCGGCACGGAGCATGGGATCTCCGCCTTCTCCGTCAACCTCTCCGTCAAGAGAAGCTCCGCCGCTCTTTTTACTGCTTCCGCAGGATGCAGCGGCACGGTTGATGCTTTCCATAATATCTGAGCTGTATTCGACTTCGTCGCCGTTTTCATTTTTAATGAAGGAAACGATGCTTTCAACCTCGCTTTCGCTTACGAATGCACCCTGAACACGTACGGGCTTTGAAGCGCCGACCGGAGCGTACAGCATATCTCCGCGTCCGATAAGCTTTTCTGCACCTGCCATATCAAGTACAACGCGTGAGTCTGTCTGGGATGCAACAGTGAAGGCTATTCTTGAAGGAACGTTTGCCTTGATAAGACCTGTGATAACGTCAACGGAAGGACGCTGTGTGCCGATTATAAGGTGCATTCCGGCAGCTCTTGCTTTTTGTGCCAAGCGGCAGATAGAAGCTTCAACGTCGTCGGGAGCTGTCATCATCAGGTCGGCAAGCTCATCAATTATGATAACGATCTGGGGAAGGAATTCCTTTTCGGGATCGTCTTTGGTGATAATATTGTAGTTTTTAACGTCACGTACTCCGACCTCTTCGATCATCTCGAATCGTCTTTCCATTTCGGTTACAGCCCACTGGAGCGAACCTGCCGCCTTTTTGGGATCCGAAACAACGGGAACTAGAAGGTGTGGAAGTCCGTTATAAATATTGAGCTCGACTTTTTTAGGGTCGATGAGCATGAGCTTTACTTCGTCGGGAGATGCCTTGTAGAGCAGAGAAGTGATTATGCTGTTTATACATACCGATTTACCCATACCGGTAGCACCCGCTATAAGCAGGTGAGGCATTTTTACGATATCGAGGAATACGGGCGCACCTGCAACGTCAACTCCAAGTCCTACGTTGAGCTTACTTGCCGCCTTTGCAAAGGTCTCGGTGTCAACAAGCTCACGAAGATATACGGTGGAGACTGTTTTGTTTGGCACCTCAATTCCGACAGCAGCTTTTCCGGGAATGGGGGCCTCTATACGTACACCTGTTGTTGCGAGGTTAAGTGCGATATCATCAACGAGGTTTGCTATAGCTCTGACTCTTACGCCTTCCTCGGGTGCGAGCTCGTAACGAGTTATTGCGGGACCTCTTGATATGTTTACGATTCTTGTGCGGACCTTAAATGAACGAAGGGTATCGACGAGTCTGGAAGCGTTTGTTTGCAGTTCTTCTCTTATATTTTCGTTTTTTGGAGTGAGGTCTTGCTTGAGGAGAGCAAGCGGTGGGAATATGTATTCTTTTTTCTCGGGCGTATTTTCCTCTATTTGAGTCCTTGATATGTCAAGCGAGTCATTATCTGCTTGAGTTATTGCTTTTTCAAAATTCTTTCTTTCGTGTTCCTCCGCGAAACGATTGATTATATCCATATCGTTGCCTTCGCTGAAAATTCCCTGAAGATCTGTTTTATCTTCACCGCCTTCAAATGCCGGATCTGATTTTTTTACAAGCTTTTTCTTGGGGAGATCTTCATTGTTGGGCGTTTCAACCTTAGTAGCTTCATCAAAGGGTGGCTCGTCATCGCCGAATTCCTCTGCGTCAAAGTTGAAAATATCTTCTCTTACCGGCTTGGAATCATTGTCGTTTGTTATCTTCTTTTTCTTTTCGGGCTTATTTTCGACTTCGTTTTCTGCTCCATCAACCTCAATGTCAGGATCGAAACGGTGGCGATCTATGGGATCGCGTTTTACACGCGCATAGGTTTCATCATCTTCTTCGATTACGACCTTGGGCTTGTCCTTGTGCTGAAAGGTTGGAACGGTTTGCTCCGCCGCCTTACGTTCTTTAGCCTCATGGATGGCGTATGCTATATATACGTATATTGAATATGGGGTGAGACCGAACATAAACAGTCCGAAAATGAGAAGTGCGGAAATTCCGATAATATGAGTTCCAACAGAACCGGTAAGTGAATAAAGCAGAGCACCCAAAAGTCCTCCCAAGAGTCCGGTTCCCTTGAGGGCTTGACCGTCCGACCAGAGCCTTCCGATCAAACCGACACCAAGGCCATCACCCATGCTTCCACCGCTCCAAAGATGAAGGAGTGCGGACAAGAATACGAAGAACAGACTTTGGAATATGGCAAACTTGATAAGTGACTTCGTGCCCTTGCGAAGCTGTTTTCTCCAGAAAAAAGCAAGGATAATGAGCAAAATCGGTATTACAAATGATGAGGATCCGAAGCAACCGAATAAAAGCCATCTGAATGCAATACCTACCCAACCGGTTAAGTCTTTGAACAACAGGCAAAACGCAACAAAAAGTGAAAATGCACCAATGAGATATGGAAGTATCTGATGTATTGGAAGATCGATGGGATCGGTTTCATATGGTGTGTTATTTTTTTTCTTCTTTTCATGTTCTTTAGGCTTTTTTGTGTTTTTTGAGTTGTTTGCAGATGCCATATTTTCACGTCCTTTCTTATCCGAAAATTATTGTAAGGATTCCTACTGCAACGCAGTATATCGAGAATATTTTGAAGTTGGATTTTTTTGAGATGTAGCTTAAAAGCTTCATTGCGATTATTCCCGTCACAGCCGCAACCAGCATTCCTACTGCGTAAGTGGGAATATGAGCCTTTGGAACGGGGTCTTTTATAACGTCGGTAATATTGAATATATTTGCTCCGATTATTGCGGGTATAGACAGAATAAACGAGAATTTAACCGCGAATTCTCTTGAAAAGCCGCAGAGTCTTCCTCCGGTAATGGTGGATCCCGAGCGGGAAAGTCCGGGAACTATGGCGCATAGCTGACAAATGCCGACTGTAAGTGCGTTTTTGGGAGTCATGGTACTAAGATCCTTGTCACTTTTAGGAATTAGATCCGATAAGAACAGGATAATACCGTTTAATATCAGTACTCCGCCGATGATTTTAGGATATGAGGATAAAACCTCGATCTTATCATTTAAAAATACCGCAGCAATAAGGGGCAACGTTGCGATTATGACGAACAGCACAAGCCTTTCGCTTTCATCCCAATCCTTGATCTTGAAATTACCCTTAAAGACCTTTCCCATAATTCTGAAAAATGCGGGAATGAGCGGAAATATATCCTTAGCATATACGATAAATACCGCGATCAGTGTTGCGAGGTGGAGAAGTATGTCGAATGTGAAATAGTCGGTCTCGATGTTGGCACCGCCGAATATGCTGTGTGCTATTGCGAGATGTCCAGAGCTTGATATCGGGAGAAATTCTGCAAGTCCCTGTATCAGACCGTATAATGCTGCAGATAATATGTTCATATTAGTCACCTACATATAGAATAGCATATATTATAAAAATTTTCAACGATAAAAGGAGATAAACTGTGGCAAAAAAGTCATTTTGTGTTTTAAAGCCGAATAAAAACACGTTATCACCCATGAAGCTTATACTCATAGGCATGATTTCGGGGTTTGTCAGCGGATTTTTTGGGGCGGGTGGAGGTATTGTTCTGATAATATCTGCTGAGCTTATGATGAAAAATGATGATGTGAAGGATATTTTTGCCCGTACCGCAGTAATGACGGCGCTGTTTTCTATCGTGTCCGCGCTCACGTATCTCAAACGCGGGACTCTTCCCGTTCTTACTTCGGTTCCGCTGATAATTCCTGCGTTTTTGGGCGGCGTTTTCGGTGCGTTTATGCTCGATAAAATGCCGAATAAAGCTCTTAAAATTATCTTCGGAGTAATTTCCGCTATCGGAGGCTTAATTATGCTTGCGGGCTGATCAGATGTCGATATCCTCGAGCGTAAAGGAGGATTTTACCGTGTTCACAGCCTCTACGGTTTCCTTTTCGGGTTCACTTGCTTGAAGCTTGCCGATTATGTCATTAACCTTGGTTTCGGGGTTCTGGTACAGAATATTCAGCATTGACATATAGTCTCTGATTATCTCACGCGGAGTTATAAGCGTATCCGCACCCGCGCGGGATAGAGAGGATTTGAGGAAGTCAGCCATTTCATCGGATGTGATTCTCGGTTCCCATGAAAAATGCTGAGCGTGAAGACGTGTAAGCCTTGTAATAAGGGCATAAAGCTCATTGTCCGAAAGACGGCGGAGTCTTATTACGGGCCCCATAAGATCACGATAGCCCTCATTACCGAATCTGCTGTCCGTTAAACGTGAGCGAAGTGCCTCGTAGCTGTATAGACCGCGTCTGGTATCCTCTAAGAATTGTGGAGTTCCGCCTAGAATGAGATCAAGACCTACAGCCTTGCCCTGAAGGGTATCGTTAAACATTGAAAGGATCTTTTCGTAATTATTTTCTCTTGAAACGCGGTTGGTTATTTTGTATAGGTTGACACACTCATCGATGAATACAACAAGACCGCCATAGCCTATCATTCTTGAAAATTCTGCCCAAAGCTTGATATGATCGTACCAGCTGTCATCGTCGATGATGGAGCCCACGCCGAGATCTGCTCTCGCCTCTGTTTTTGTTGTGTATTCGCCGCGAAGCCAACGCAGAGCAGAGCTTTTTTTATCTTCATCACCGCTTATGGTTGCCTTATAATATATGATTATTACAAGCGCAAAATCAAATCCGCCCACGTTATTTTCGAGCTGACGGGTAAGTGAGAATACCTTTTTGGATACCTCGGAGGAAAATTTTGGATCATCGGGGAAAATGCCCTCAGCAACAACCTCGCTTTGAAGGGATGAAAGCCATTTTGAAATTACTTGATTTAATGCTCCACCCTCCGGTGACATTTTTGATGCAAGATTTCTCATAAGCTCGCGGTATGTGGACAGACCGCTACCCTTACCGCCGCATATTCTTCTTTCGGGCGAAAGGTCGCAATCGGCACAGAGAAAGCCTCTTTCAAGCGCGTATCCTCGCATTAACTGCATGAGGAAGCTCTTACCGCTTCCGTATTTACCTATAAGGAAGCGCATTGCGGAGCCGCCTTCACTTACGGAATTGAGATCGGAAAGAAGAGCTGCAATTTCATCGTCTCTTCCTATTGCAATATACGGAGCGCCCAAGCGCGGAACTACTCCTGCAGAAATTGATCTGATCAGCGATGAAAGTATTCTTTTAGGTACAGTTACTTTTTCATCCATTCGTTTATCTCCTCAAGATAATCAACTATAACTTGGTATTTGCCTTCAACGTTTTCAATTACAATGTCGCCAACCGTATCATACAGACGGTCGTTGACTGCCTCGCACAGCGCATCGGGAAGCATACCGAGGCTGTGTGACAGAGCTTCAAAACCGGCGTTGTTATTTTCCAAAGCAAGACAAAGAGCTTCACGGACCCAGCTTTCATCCTCGTTTGATGCTTTGCTTTGAGCCTGCAAGGGTTCATCCGTTGTTGCTTCTTCGGAATTTATACCTTCATCTGTTTTCGCAGCTTCGGTATATTCATCAAGACCGTCTGTAAGAAGCTCCGTGGTTGCCCACGACGTTCTTTCAATATCCATTGCGTAGTCGAGTGAAAGCTCGGTTTTTACCGGTTCGTAAAGCGCGTCATATTCGGGAACCTCTTTTTCTGCTGTGTTCTTTTTTTGAATCTTCTTGAAAGGAAGGAAATATTCTTCAACAGCATTTCGCAGAGGGTGAGCGAGGTTTGGTGTGTGGAATCGGCTTCTGATACCGAGCATTGCTCGTACTTGGTTTTCCGCAAACTTTATTGTGTCGGTAACGGCAAAGCGAAGCTCGGCGGATCGGGAGCAGGACAGGTATGATACCTCTATCCTTCTCTTTACATTATAAGCACAAAGCGCACCGTTATATGCATCGCGTACCATTTTGAGCGGTATCATGGATTTTTGACCGATTGGTGCAAATATGGTTTGATGCTCTTTTTCTGCCTTGGTGAAGGCATAAATAAATGCGCCCTTGATGTGTGTATCGAATAATTTTCTGTTTTCGTTGTTTATAAATTTGCTGTTTCTGTAATCGTAGACCGATGCGTGCGCAAAAAGCGCGGCGGCAAAGGGCGATGCTGAATCGGAATCAAGTCCAACGTAAAATTCCTTAAGCGAGCATCCTCTGACAGCCTCCGAAACAGGAATATCCTTTAGCATATCGGATTCCAAACGGTGAATGAGACAGTAATCGCAGATCCATTCACTCAGGTGTCTATCCAACTTGGGATGCGCTTTCCGATAGGTTTTCCATATACGGCAAAGAAGCGGCAGAGCTTCTTCGGGCGGTAAAATATCAGGTAGATTTATGATCTCATAGATCAAAAGCAAAATGTAAGAATAGTCTGCTTTTATTGGGGCATTATCACGAATGCACTGTCTGAAATACAGATAAAAATCCAGCTGCTCGGGGGATAACTGTGAATATTGCGGAGTGAATGAAAAGAAGGGTGTATTGGTGCAGGGATGTCCTTCGTGTTTAAACAATCGCTCTGCATCGTGGCGGAACTGTTCGTAAAACGAGTATTTTGCGGGCCAGAGCCTTATAGTTACTTCCTTAATGAGAGGATTTGAGGCAGGTGCGTAGGTTAAGATAGGATCATCTGAGGGCTTTATCTCCTCTGAAACGGAGAGGGTGCTGTTTTTTCTGTCGCCGAACGCACTGGAAGTGTAGCGAAGGTGCTTTTCTTCAGCCTTTTTGAGCGCATCGCGAGCGATCTTTAAACGATCGGACAGCTCGGGGTTTACCTTTTCTACGGTTTCGAGCGCATCGTGGGCATCACTTAACTCGTCGAGAACGTCGGAATTAAATCCTTCGGCTAATTTTAGTGCCGCGCGAGCAACCTTAAGACGTTCGGATACCTCGGGGGACATCTTTGGAATGGCTTGTCCCTGCTTTTCATCAAAAATTCCCTCAACGGTTACCTCGGAGGCATCGGTGTCTGTAGAAAACACAGCTCCCACGCGCTTTTTCGGAAGCATATTGTCTATGTCCCAGAAATCGTCGTTTCTGTCAAACGTGTTCGGCTTTTTTTCTGACATTTTCCACTCCTCCTTTCAACCCTTGGTATCTGATAATTATATCATACTAATTATATATTGTCAACCGTAAAAGTTTTATATTGTACTTGCAATATATTGGAATATTAAATAAGAAACCCTCCCCAAAAATAGGGAGGGTGATGTTTGATTATCAGTGAGTGGAATAGTTAGGAGCTTCCTTTGTGATATTGATATCGTGGGGGTGGGACTCCTTAAGACCTGCGCCGGTGATGCGGATGAAGCGACCGTTCATCTGGAGGTCCTTAACTGTGGGAGTTCCGCAGTAGCCCATACCTGCGCGAAGTCCGCCAATAAGCTGGAACACGGTATCTGCGAGAGGTCCCTTGAAGGGAACGCGTCCTTCAACGCCCTCGGGAACGAGCTTTCTATTGCCTTCCTGGAAGTAACGGTCCTTGGAGCCGTTCTCCATAGCCGCGATGGATCCCATGCCGCGATATACCTTGAACTGTCTGCCCTGATATATTTCGGTTTCTCCGGGAGACTCCTCACATCCTGCAAGAAGCGATCCTATCATTACAACGTCTGCTCCTGCCGCGATTGCCTTGGGAAGGTCACCGGAGTACTTGATACCGCCGTCTGCGATAACGGGGATTCCGTACTTGGAAGCAACACAAGCAACGTCGTAAACCGCTGTGATCTGGGGAACGCCGATACCTGCAACTATACGTGTTGTACAGATGGATCCGGGGCCTATACCGACCTTAAGAGCATCTGCTCCGGCCTTTATAAGATCTTCTGCTGCTTCGGCGGTTGCAATATTACCTGCGATAAGCTGACAATCGGGATATGCAGCCTTAATGTCCTTAACAGCCTTTATAATATTTCTTGAGTGACCGTGAGCGGAGTCGAGGGAAAGGAAGTCTGCACCTGCCTCAAGAAGTGCGCCGGCTCTTTCAACGATGTTTGCGGTTACGCCGATAGCAGCACCGCAGATAAGACGGCCCTTGTCGTCCTTTGCGGAGTTGGGGTAACGGGTTGCCTTCTGAATGTCCTTGATGGTGATAAGACCGCAGAGACGGTTGTCCTTATCAACGAGAGGAAGCTTCTCTACCTTGCTGCGGCTGAGGATCTTCTGAGCGTCGGCAAGAGTGGTGCCAACGGGAGCTGTGATGAGGTTTTCCTTGGTCATAACCTCGTCGATCTTCATGGAGTAGTCGGTTAGGAAGCGCATATCACGGTTGGTGATGATACCAACAAGCTTACCGTCTACGCAAATCGGCACACCGGAGATCTTATACTTGGACATAAGAGCCTCTGCCTCGAAAACGTAGTTGTCGGGGGAAAGGAAGAAAGGATTGGTGATTACACCGTTTTCACTTCTCTTTACGCGAAGAACCTGGTCTGCCTGCTCTTCGACAGACATATTCTTATGAATAACACCCGCGCCGCCTTCACGAGCGATGGCGATAGCGAGGCCTGCCTCGGTAACCGTGTCCATAGCAGCGGAGAGGAGGGGAATATTGAGTCGGATCTTCTTTGTGAGCTGGGTGGACAGATCAATGTCCTTGGGAAGAACGTCGCTCCTTGAGGGAATGAGCAGTACGTCGTCGAAGGTAAGTCCTTCGGGGCGGAACTTTGCAGTAATATCGGTGTTTACCATAGCATATCCTTTCTTTGAGTGAAACTAACAGCTTCTATTAACTAACGATTATAGTACAAAAGTCGCAAATTGTCAATATACACTTTTTAAAAAGAATTGACTGATACTATCATTTTTTTGAACAATCTCATTAAAAGGGTTGAAAAATGGGGAAAAAAGAGTATAATGGAATTACAATCTATATGTTAGGGGAAAAAACGTGAAAAGACTGCATATTTTCAATCCCGCATCGGGGGTCAAGCATTCTCCCGAGCTTCTTACCAAAGGAGCAGCAAAGGACGATGAAAGCTATATTACGACTTGCGTAGGAGACGCTGAGAGGGCAATATACGAAAGGTGCTTAAAGGATCCCGAGACGCATTTCATCGTTTACGGCGGTGACGGTACGATCAGCGAGGCTGTAAACGGAATAATCAAGTCCGGAGTGGGCGATAAGGCGCTTCTTTCGGTAGTGCCCGCGGGAACGGGAAACGATTTTGTAAGGAGCTTTCCCGAAAAGGACAGAATATATAAGGTCGATGCTATAAAATACGGCGATAAGTATGCCGCAAATATAGTCAATTTCGGCTTCGACAGCACCGTTGTTGTAAAGACCGAAACCTATAAAAAGGCATTCCCCGGAAGTGCGGCATACATAGCGGGTGTTGTTGATACCTTCTTCCATAAGATCGGAGAAAAGTGGTCGATAGAGCTCACCGACGAAAACGGAAACGTCGAGAGCTTCGACGAGGAGTTCACCCTTGCTCTTGCCGCTAACTGTCAGTACTACGGCGGTGGCTTCAGAGCTGCACCTCTTGCAAACTCATCTGACGGTCTTCTTGACGTGCTTTTGATCAGAAAGATACCGCGTCTGTCGTTCATTAATCTCATCGGAAGCTATAAAAAGGGAACACATCTCGATCCCACAACCGGTGCTCCGTATAAGAAATTTGAAAAATACGTTGTTTACCGCAGATGCAAGAGTATGAAGATATCAGGTGTATCACGACTTTGTGCGGACGGAGAGATAGAAGACAGAACAGAAGCGGAAATAACTGCTGTTCCCGCCGCGTTCAGATATGCTAATTGAACAAAACGGGGAAGAATACACAAAAAACTTATAAAATTTCACAAAAAAATAGTGACAAATCATCTAAAGTGTGGTATAATATACTTGCGGAGATAAAAATCCGCAAAAATCTATACAAAAGGTGGTATGTTTTATGACGATCAACATCATCGGACGCAAGCTTAACGTAAGAGACAGCTTCAAGGAGCTGGTCGAAAAGAAGCTCGAGAAGCTCGACAAGTACTTCAAAGACGATGCCGTTGCCCACGTCACAATGACGAAGGAAAAGAACGGCGAACGTCTTGAGATCACTGTCACAAGCGGTACGATGCTCTTCCGCTCGGAAGAGCGCGATGAGACCTTCAACAACGCCCTCGATACCGCCGTGGATACCATAGAGCGCCAGATACGCAAAAACAAGACACGCCTTGAAAAGCGTCTGCGAGAGGGTGCGTTCAGAGCCATTGAGGAGCAGCCCGAGGAATACGAGGAGGCTTTCGAGATCAGAGAAAAGAACTTCGTAATGAAGCCAATGTCGGTCGAGGAAGCAATACTTCAGATGAATCTCATCGGTCACGAATTCTTTATGTTTGAAAATTCCGAAACGGGTAACGCCGCAGTCGTTTATAAGAGAAAGAACGGCGGCTATGGTCTGCTTAACCCCGAAAAATAACGAATAAATAATTCAGCCCTCCGCGAAAGCGGAGGGCATTTTTTAACATTCTGTGAATTTTTCGGACATCTTCATTGACAAATATATCATGATTGTTTAAAATTAATAAAAAGGAATCTAATTTGGGGAGGAATTTAGTGTGACTAACAGAGGACCGACAATACGCATAGCCGTACACCTGCCATTTCAAGAGTTTTTTCCAAAATTTGTTTTATAAGACGCACTTCTGCCGCGCTGTGACGCGGTTAGGGGTGCGTTTTGCTTTTATATAGTATTAATTGTAAACCATTATCAAGGAGGATTTTTATATGAAACACACTTTCAGAGCCACAAAACTAATTCTAATAATTCTTTCAGCGGTGATGCTTACCTCATGCTTCTATAAAAAAGCATCAAGCCCGGCAGACGAGACTACGGATACTCTGCCACAGACGACCGAAACACAGCCTCAAACGACCGAAACACAGCCTCAGACGACTGAGACTGTTATTACCACTGAAATCGATCTTGAAAAGCTCGAATATTCAATTGAGATGCCGTCGGAGGAATTGCAGAAACGTTTTGTTGAAGAATGGAAAAAGCAGCACCCAGATAGCGGTGAACAACCCAGTATTCAACGATGGTATGGTAGTTATGGCAATATTCATTTTTTGCTAATAGATGTAGGACAATATCCTCATATGAATTGGGAGGAAGATGTCGCAGGATATATCTTTTCTTATGGCGATGGCAGGAGCATATCCGTATGGGTTAATGGACGCTTCTATACTCTTAAAAAGGCATATGCCAACGGGAAGATAACAAAGGAGATGGTGGCTACAATGAACAATGTGCGTGAGGTCAGTGGAGGTATAGCCCCAATTGAAATGCCAAAGAACAATAAGTAATAGTCGATCACGTTAAAGCAATAATGTATAGAAATTGTGTATCAAAAAAACAGATATGGTGCGAAAGAAGATGATGTGAAAAATGCAAAAATCGAATACTGGCTCGGAAGTTATGGGGACATTCATTTTCTATTTATAATGTGTGGAGCGTATCCTCAAGAAGAGTGGGTAGATAATGTGGCCGGTTATGAATTTAATTATCCTGACTATCAACCAATTGAAGTTTGGGTTAACGGACAATTTTTGTATATAAAAGATGCCTATGAGAAAAATATGATAACGAAGGATATGGTTGCAAAGATTGCCGATGTCTATAAACATAGAGATTATCTCGTTGTTCATGGGTATGATTGGACACAAAAATGACATAGATGATGTAGCAGAATGATTGGTCAATATCGAACACAAAAAATCGGCGGATTTAATCCGCCGATTTTTAATGTGCAGGGTAAATATCAGAACTTATTTATTATTTCCATAACGTCTGTGGCTATGCTGTTGAGCGCGCCGTCGGTGAAGGGATCGCAAAGGCCTGCGTCGGTAACGAGTGCACCGAATGCCTTTTCTCCGCCTGCCTTACAGAGGTCGATGTAACGCTTGAGAGCCGATGCATAGTCCTTCTTGGATTCGCAGAGGAAGCCCATTGCTACTGTCTGTGCAAGGCAGTAATCGATGTAATAGAAGGGGGATTCGTAGATATGCATCTGATACTGCCAGCGTGTGCCTTCGGAAAGGTAGGGAATATCACCGTAGGACATATAAGGACGGTATTTGCTTTCAAGACCGAGCCAAGCTTCCTTGCGCTGTGCGGGAGTAAGCTCGGGATTTTCGTAAACGATATGCTGGAATTCATCGACCATTACTCCGTATGGAATGAACGTCAGAGCATCGAGCAGGTGCTTTCTGCGGTAACGGTCAGCGTCTGAACCGAAGAATTTATCCATATTGGGCCACGAAAGGAACTCCATACTCATAGAATGCACCTCAGCGGTCTCGGAGCCTCCGATACCGAGCTCATTGTCCTCGCGGTCAAATGCCTTTTTCATAGCGAATGCGTGGCCGAATTCGTGTGTAAGAACGTCAACGTCGCCTGTTGTTCCGTTGAAGTTTGCGAGAATGAAGGGCTGCTCGTACTTTTCAAATACGGTACAATAGCCTCCGCCCCATTTGCCGTCGCGGGATTCAACGTCGAATGCTTCGGCTTCCTGCATTTCTCTCATAAAATCACCGATCTCGGGATTCATTGCGTCGTACATCTTTTGTGCCTCGGTGAACATTCCGTCCTTATTAAGAACGGGAACGATGGATGCACCCGCGCCGTAGATCGCGTCGTCGTAGGACATTACCTTATCAAATCCGAGTTCCTCTGCGATCTGATTTTTCACCTTGCTTACAACCGGTACGATGGCGTTTTTAACGTTTTCACGGAAGGATGCAACCATTTCCGCATTGTAATCAAGGCGTCCCATACGGTAGTATCCGAGCTCGGTGAAGGTTTTGTATCCGAGTTTGTGAGCAATGCCCGTTCTGATTTTTACGAGTCTGTCGTATATTTCGTCGAGTTCGCCCGAATGTGCCTTAAGTCCCTCACCGATCGCAAAAGCCGCCTTTCTTCTTACCTCACGGTCTGCATCCTCAAGCTTTCCGCGAAGGAAGGACAGTGGCATCTTTTCGCCCTCGTATTCGAATACCATTTCCGACATCATCTTGGAATACTCGGTTACTGTTGCGTTTTCGGTCTGGCAATCCTCGATTATTTCGGGAGAGAAGGTCTTTCTCTGCATTTCCCACATATCGAAAAGACGGGGATTCATCATTTTTTCAAGCTCTGCGCGGTAGGGGCAATCGAGCATGAGGGAGGCGTAATTGGTGAACAGCTCGTTAAAGAGAGGTCCTACGTTGTCGTAGTGGTCCATTTCCGCCTGATAGTATTCATCCTTTGTGTTAAGGGAAAAACGGCAGTATGCAAGTGAACCTGCTGTGGAATAGAGGGATATTGCGTCTCTGAAATCCTTTCTTGCCTTGAGCACGTCGGATGCGTTTTTCGCTTCCTTCATAGCTGCTTCAAATTTTGCAAAGGCTTCCTTGCCTTCCTCGATCGTGTATCTTTGATATGGTATATCCTTTACCTTTAATCTTGACATATCAGTTCTCCTTTTCTTTTGTTTCCTCGTTTTTATTTTGCTTTTTGGCGAGTCTTTCGGCTTCCTTCTTTTCTCTTGCCAAGAAATGTATTTCCTCTGTGGCAAAGGAAAGCTTGGTTATCGCGTCCTTTTTGGATAGGTAGCACCAGAAGCTGTCGTCGGGAATGGAAATATCGACGCAATCTCCGTGACCCTTGTAGTCGTATTCGATGTGCATACTTTCAAGGACAAGTCCGGGCTTATTTAAGGTGTAGGGCTCGCCGTAGAAGTTGCAGGTAAGAGTCGTGCCTTCGGAGGTCTGAACGAGCTTGCCCTCGCCTTGCTTGTGGAATACCCATGCATTAGGAAGCGTTTCGACGCGGACGGTATCCTCAAAATAGTAGGTTCCGTTTCTTATTTCCTCACGTACGCACTGTCTTTCCCAATTTGACCAATCGGGAATATGAGGAAATTCCGTAATACCGTCGTCACCGTGCAGACGTCCGTATTCGTCCATTTCCCAGCTCTTTCCACAGGCGGCGCAGCGGAGAGTGGTTCCCGACGCCTCTGTTTTATGCTCCGTACCGCACTTGGGACATTTGTAAAGCAGACAGTTGAGACCCTTTGCTCTTTGCGGGTGGTCGATCTTGACCTTGTTTTCATACTGCCACGCGAAATCGTCATAGCGGAAATTTTCTTTTATGATACTGAACAGTTCTGATGATGAAAGCGTACGTGTTTGCTCCTCGGTGATTATGGGGTACATATCAGCTTCGACCCAATTGAATTTGTTGATCTTATTCCATTGGGGATTTGTAACGAAGTTTCCGTGGAGCTTCAGCATTACGACGGGGACCTTCATCATTTTTACCAGATTACCCAAGGATTCCGGAAGAAATGAAGTACATCCGTCAAGAGAATAACGCGCCTCAGGGAACATTGCGAATATGGTTTTTAGCTCTTTGAGACAATAGGAGATATTTCTGACGAGATGAATGTCGGAAACGTACTTTCTCTTTCCGAGAACTCCGAGACCTCGCATAAGAGGTTCGGTGTAGTCGCGGAAGCCTTCAAGGGTCATTACGTTATTGACCAAGCGAGGATGAGTTGACATCATCATGAGGTTCAGATCGACCATCGATGCGTGGTTTATGAGAAGAAGATACGGAACGTTTTCGTATTCTTCCATTCCTATCTTGTTTATCTTAGCCTTTCTCTTTTTTAAATCCGGCTTACAAAGAATATTTTTTGCAAGGAAAAACAGAAATTTGCTGGGACGGTAGGGCTTTTTTGCAAAATCGAAATGCATTACCTTTTTACTCATTTTTGTTCTCGCTTTCGCTTGTTTTTTGATATACCGAAATAATGAAATCAAGGTCGGTGTGTACGACCTCTGCGTTTTTAAGCTTGTCCGCGTCGGATTTTGACGTTCTCCAATAGTAAGGGGTCATGAGAAACAGGCTTGAAGCATGTTCATTTGATACTCGTACATCATATTTTGTTCGTCTGTTGTACAGATGCTTAAATCCGTGGTACTGTGTGAGTACCTCATCGTTATCGTAGGGAGTGTCGTAAAGCAGGCTTTTTAACCCGTTTAAGTGATCCTTTCCGGGATGAGCGACTATCATAATGCCGTCGCTTTTCAGTATGCGGAACGCTTCTGCCTCCGGTACGGGAGCAAATACAGAAATAAGAGCGTCAAAGGAGTTGCTCGGCAGGGGCATATCAAATATTCCCGCAACGGCATAGCGAATAGGGTTATCGCTGTTTTTTTCTGATTTCGACGCGAGCTTTACAGAGGTTTTTGCAAGGTCAAGACCGATAATTTCGGCTTCAGGAATAAATGATCTGATCTTTCTTGAGTAATAACCTTCTCCGCATCCTGCATCGCAGACGCTTTTTACATTCCTTACCCGCAGCTCGTCTGCTATTGCATCGGCAAATTGTTCATAGTATTCCGCGGAGAGAAAATCTCTTCTCGCACGGCACATTTCGGGATCGTCTCCCGAATCGTTTTTGCCTAATGCAAGGTTTACGTAACCCTCCTTTGATATGTCGAAGCAGTGCTTGTTTTCGCATTTATATGAATTGCCATCGATATTGAGTGGAATGCGGCAGCTCGGACAAACAAAGGGGATCATTTTTTATCCTCACAGTGATTTTTTTTGTATCTTTTAAGGATCGGCTTTTCAAGTGCTCTTTTGGACTTGAAGAAAAGGGAAGTTTTGTCTTTAATGGGCTTAACAAGGATGGCAAATAAGCCAAGTCTTTTTGCGCTCCAAACGTCTGTAAACACCTGATCTCCGATGACTGCAGTATTTGTGGTGTCGGTTCCGAGGTGCTTCATTGCAGCACGGTAGCATTTGCCGGATGGTTTGCGGCTGTCCCAGGTTGCAAAACACTTCAGCTCTGAATTGAAATGCTCAACTCTATCCTTATGGTTGTTCGAAATAAATGCCGCTTTTATTCCGGCATCGGAAAGTGAGCTTAACCAATTAAGCACGCTTTCTGTGGGAAGCGGATCATCGTATGTGACAAGCGTGTTATCAATGTCGAGGAGCACTGCCTTTATTCCTTTGCTTTTAAGGAATTCCGCCTTTATACAGTATATATCGTCAAGATACAGATCGGGCATAAAATATTTATCGGTAAACAATTTGTACATTCTCCGTTCACATAATTATGTAGATTATATCACAACCAAGTAACGTTTTCAAGACCTTGAGGGCGGTTTTTTGAATAAGCGGACTCAAATATTTACAAAATGCCCTTGCAAATATGGGATTTTAGGGTTATAATAATAAAAGATTACTGTCTGAAAGGTAAAATTATATGGGATATCCCAGTCTGCTTTATTATGTTAAGCCAAATAAAAAGCCATTGAGTTTGAACGTATTTGAGGATCTTCAGCTCCTTAATTTTATGCCCAAGAGGGTTGCTCGCGCCGCGTCTGTGCCATGTGAAAAAGATAACATTATTCGCAGACAGGCGTTTTTTAAAGCTCTTTCGGATCATAGTTCAAGAGAGACTTATAAGAATTTGTTTGAAATATCAAGCGAGCTGAGCCGCCTCGACGAAGCCTTTGGAAAGGTGAGAACCGAGGCTGAAAAATGCTTAATATTCTTTTTCATCTGTTTTGAACTTGAAAATTTCATAGAAAACGCATCAAAAGCAGATCTGTCCGATCCGCTTTCCCACCGTTTTTCCGCTGCCTTCGAAAAGGAGAGAGGTTCTGAAATATTCAGCAGAATGGCTTCGGAGATAAACAGACTTTTACCGTCGGTTGAGGAGACTTTATGTGTCACCCTTGAGGTGTCGGGAGAAAAGATCAGCCTTCAGGCCGAAAAAAATCAGACATTTATGCAGAGAATAACCGAATGTGCGACTACCTTGGGTGTTTCTGAACCCAGAGTGAAGACTCCCGAGAGCAGAAGGCTTTCTCCGGATATAGTAAATTCAATGGGAAAGCTCAATATTCCGTTGATGAAGGAGCTCAAAGCTTTTAAGACAGAGTTTTATTCGTATTATGATCCCTCGATAACCTTCTACCGAAAGGAGACCGAGTTCTATCTTACGATGCTCGATTTTCTTGACAGGATCAAAGGGGTTGGTATTCCACTTACTTATCCAACGGTTGCAGAGGGCAGAGTAGTAAGCGTAACCGAAGCATACGACGTATCACTTCTTGCAAAAAACGAGACAGACATAATTCCGAATGACATATCATTCACAGAGGAAGAGCCCTTTTATATTCTGACGGGTGCAAATGGCGGAGGAAAAACAACGTATCTCAGAACCGTAGGTATCGCGCTCGTTCTATTCCTGCTTGGTTGTCCATTACCCTGTGTAAGTGCATCGATAAGCGACATAAGCTCGGTATTCACACATTTTCCTCGTGATGAACGCTTTGACGGAAGCGGACGATTTGTTGAGGAAAACAACCGTGTTCAAGGTATCCTTCGAGAAATGGACGAAAACTCTGTCGTTTTGCTGAATGAGACGTATTCTACAACCAATGAGGAAAATGCCGTATTTATGACAGAAAAGCTTGCAAACGAGCTTTACTCAAAGAAGATATTCGGACTTTATATCACTCATCAGCACGGACTCAGGGAGTCTGATATACCGTATCTAAACGTGCTTATCGACGTTAATGACGAAAACAGACGAACCTTTAAGATTGCAAAGCAAAAAAGCGTGGGCGGTTCATACGCAAGGGATATTCTGATAAGATGCGGACTAACTGTTGAGGCCCTTGAGGCTCGCTTTGGTAAGCTTGATAATGGGGAGGCATAATATGAAGTTCAGTTTGCTTTATAAAATACCCGATCCCAATGCCGAATGTGGAGTTCTTTACGACTTGTCTCTCGACAGGGCAGTGAAGAACATAGTTGCGGATAAGAGAAGAGCAGAGTATTTCATCTCGGTTCTTGAAAAGCCACTGACTAAGACCGAGAATATTGTATTCAGGCAGCAAATATTTGAGGATCTGAATAAAATTGACGGACTTATCGATTCGCTTAAAACTCTGTTTTCCCGTTACGATAAGATCAAAAGTGACTGGCAGGAAATGAAGCTGAGCGCTGTGAACAGCAGGGGCTCGGAAATAAATTCCGAGGCGCTTCTTGATCACACCTTTTCATCGCTTAAAATTACGGCGATATTTCCTTCAACAATAGCATCGTTCTTCGGCACGATCGGAGAGACGCTAAGCGAATATCCGGTCAAGAGTGAGGGACTTTGTGCCATACGCGATTGGTGTAAGAGCATGTCCGAAAACGAGGCACTTAATGAGCTCGTTGATATATCTCAAAGATTCAGATACAAGACCCCACAGGATTTTGATTTCAGTATGGTGTTTTTTCTCGATCATGCACTTAAGCTGTTATCATGCGATATAAGTGATATAGTCGAGAAAAAGCAGGCAAGCGGATTGTCGAAGCTTTTCGCAAAAAAGAAGGTTAAAGAAGGGGTTGAGGTTACTGCGGCCTTGTCAGAGGCAGGCGAGGATCCTTTAAGCGATGCACAGTATATCCTGAACGAAGCTCTTTCAAGGATAGATGCTGTGCTGACGAAGGTTACAGGCGACGTTTACGATGCCTTTTTTGGACTTTCGAGCGAGCTGATGTTCTATGAAGCCGCACTCAACTATTGCAATAAGGCTCTTTCCGACGGCGTACCCACGGTTATTCCTACCGTGCTGCCCGAGGAGGCTGACAGGTTTGAAGCCAAAGGGCTTCGTGAGCTTGTTCTTCTGTCAAACGGACATGGCGCAAAAACCGTACCAAACGACCTCGTGCTGACAAATGAGCAGTCGGGGCTTCTCGTTAAGGGACTTACGGACAGCGGAAAGACCGTTTATCTCCGTTCTATAGGAGCGGCTCAGCTTTTCGCGCAGGCAGGATTACCTGTTTTGGCGGAGAGTGCCGTAATCAGTATCAGACGAGGATTTTTCTCCCATTTCTCAAGCGCGGAAGAGGAGTTTCTTATTGGAGACGCAAAGGGAAGATTCGATCAGGAGGCAAGAGAAATTGCGACGATACTTAATAAGCTTACGCCCTATTCCTTCTTGCTTTTAAACGAGACATTCCAGACGACTTCATACAAGGAAGGAACCGAGAGTATATACAATATTCTCCGTTTTATGCCAAAGCTTAAGACTAAGTACGTTTTCGTTACTCACCTTACCGCACTTTTCGGGTATATGGAAAAAGAAAATGCAATACTTGCCCACACTTCCGATGATCCCGAAAGTAAGTACAAGATAATAGTTGATAAATAAAAAACAAGCTGTTGCCTGGGCAACAGCTTGTTTTTTTTAAATGATAATATCTTCCTCTGAAAGCTTGGGCATTGGGGGAATAGGAGTCGGAATTCTTTTCAGCGGGTCGTAGATGCATTTGTTGCAGCTGTACTCTTTATTTACTATTCCCTTGAGTGAGCAAAGAACGTTGTCGTCATCACTGATAACCGTTGCGTTCTCGCAGTAAAGACACATCTTTGGAGTGTCGGGGGTTGAACCTTTTTTCTTTTTCTTAAACATTGTTCTTATCCTTGATATTTTCGTTCTAACACATATTATACACTAAATTTTTTGCGATTTCAAATGTTTTTGAAAAAAATTTTATTTTTTTTTAAAAGAAATAAAGCTGATATATAGTATTTCTATCACAAATAAAAATTGGGTATTGAAATGCCTTATCGTTATTATTTTTTTGTGGCACATTGTAATTTGTGACCTGTTATACGCCTTGCAGAAAATGCATGATTGTTGTCTCATTTTTATATTAACTTATTAACTGATAAATATTATAATGAAAACAACCTAAGTTACAGGAGAAAAGCATGAAGAACGTAATGAAATTTGAAAACACAATAACCAAGTGGGACGAGGCTATTCCTCTGGGGAACGGCGCTATCGGAGCGCTTATTTACAGCCCGTCCGACGCGCACCGTATGTCTCTTGATTTAAATAGTCTTTGGGACTGCTCCACGCCCTCGATAGCGGGCGGTGAATACACCTATGCAAATCTTAAAAGGCTTGCCGAGGAGAAAAAGAACGAGGAGATTATCAGAATTTTTGATAAGCCTTACGGCAGACCTACTCCCCACAAAGCTCCCTGCGGGAAATCTTATTTTTGACCTCAGCGTAAAGGAAAACGTTCAGTCGGCGCTTCTTTTTACGGATATATACCCATGTTCGTCGAAATCAAGGGAATAACTGCCGTGAAATAACGACGAAAGCTCGGCTTTACTTAACATATTTCTGCCTTTTCTGATTCTTAATTTTTTCGACCGAGAATTTTTGCCAAAAATTCACCGGTGTAAGATCCCTTTGTCGCGGATACATCTTCAGGTGTGCCATTGGCTATTACCGTGCCGCCGTTGTCTCCGCCCTCGGGGCCCATATCGATAATGTGGTCTGCGGTCTTGATGAGGTCGAGGTTATGCTCGATGACGATGACGGTGTTGCCCTGGTCGGCAAGTCTTTGCAGGATGGAGATGAGCTTGTCCACGTCAGCGGTATGCAGACCTGTCGTGGGCTCGTCGAGAATATATGCTGTCTGTCCCGTACCTCTCTTGGCAAGCTCGGTCGCAAGCTTGACTCTCTGCGCCTCGCCTCCCGAAAGGGTGGTGGAGGACTGACCTATCTTGATGTATCCGAGACCTACGTCAAAAAGAGTCTGAAGCTTTCTCTTCAGCTTGGGCAGGCTTTCGAAGAAATAAAGTCCTTCCTCAACGGTCATATCAAGGACGTCGGATATGCTCTTGCCCTTATATTTGACCTCAAGCGTGTCTCGGTTGTAACGCTTTCCACGACAGACGTCGCAGGTGACGTAAATGTCGGGAAGGAAGTGCATTTCTATCTTCTTTACGCCGTCACCCTCGCAGCTTTCGCAACGTCCTCCCTTGACGTTGAAGGAGAAGCGTCCTGCCTTGTAGCCTCGGAGCTTTGCATCGTTTGTGGATGCGAACAGCTCTCTTATATCGTTGAAAAGTCCCGTATAGGTTGCGGGATTTGAACGGGGGGTGCGACCGATGGGGCTCTGGTCGATGGCAATGACCTTGTCGAGAGCCTCAATGCCCTCGATGCTGTCGTGCTTGCCCGCACGCGTCAGAGCACGGTTGAGCTGCTTTGCAAGTGCGGGATAGAGAATTCCGTTTATCAGCGACGATTTTCCCGAGCCCGACACGCCCGTTATGCAAACGAGCTTACCGAGGGGGAGTGTCACGTCGATATTTTTAAGATTATTCTGCCTTGCGCCGTAAATTTTAAGGAATTTACCGTTTCCGTCTCTTCGCTTTTCGGGGACTGCGATCTTCTTTCTGCCCGAAAGGTAATCTCCCGTCAGGGACGCCTCGTTTTTCATTATCTCCTCGGGGGTGCCGCAGGCGACTATCTCACCGCCGTGGACACCTGCACGGGGGCCGATGTCGACGATGTAATCCGCCTCGGTCATGGTCTCCTCGTCATGCTCCACCACGATAACGGTGTTTCCTACGTCACGAAGAGCCTTCAGAGCCGTTATCAGCTTGCCGTTGTCCCTCTGGTGAAGACCGATGCTGGGCTCGTCGAGGATGTACAGCACGCCCATAAGGGATGAGCCTATCTGGGTGGCGAGTCTTATTCTCTGTGCCTCACCGCCCGAAAGAGTGCCCGAGCGACGTGAGAGGGAAAGGTAGCCGAGACCAACGTTTTTCAGGAAGGAGAGCCTTGAGCGAAGCTCCTTTACGATGTCTCTTGCAATTTTCTCCTCCTCGCCCGAAAGGATGAGGGAATTGACTCTGCCAAGGGCATCGTCGACCGACAGAGAGCAGATACCGTCGATGCTCATACCGTCGACGGTGACGGCGAGGACGTGCGGCTTGAGTCTTTTGCCCTGACAGAGAGGGCAGGGAATGAACTCGAAAAAGTCCTCGTAGTATTCGCTCTGACCCATTTCGTAGCGTTGCTCGATAATATTGAGAACGCCCTCGAATCTGACCGACTGACGCACTCTTCTGGCATCAAAGGAGCGTTCTATCTCAAAATAACGGTCGCCCGTACCGAAAAGCAGGGCGTTCAGCGCTTCCTCGGAGTAATCGCAGATGGGAGTGTTGAGGGTGAAGCCGTAAACCTTGCCAACCGCCTCGTAAAGAGGTGACATCCAGGTGCTTTCCTCGATACTCTTGAAGCCGTTTACGTTGATGGCGCCGTCGGCAATGGAAAGGGAGGTGTCGGGAATGACGAGCTCCTTCGATACCGTGCGAAGCTCACCGATTCCCGCACATTTTTCACATGCTCCCAAGGGGTTGTTGAAGGAAAACATACGGGGAGAAAGCTCGGGCATACTGAAGGAGTGCTCCTCGCAGGCGTAATTCTGCGAATACGTGCGCTCGGTCTCTCCGCCCTCGCGGTCAAGGATGACCACGGTCATATTTCCCTTTGCGAGATTCAGGGCGTTTTCCGCGGAGTCAGCAAGCCTGCTTCTTATACCGTCTCTCATAACGAGACGGTCGACAACGACGTCTATACTGTGCTTCTTATTTTTGTCAAGCTCGGGGGTATCGTTTATATCGTAGGTCACGCCGTCGATCCGGATACGGACGTATCCGTTTTTCCTTGCTTCCTCAAGAACCTTTTCGTGCATGCCCTTTTTGTCACGGACAACGGGGGAGAGGATTATGAATTTAGTCCTCTCGGGAAGCGAAAGGACATCGTCAAGTATCTGATCGATGCTCTGCTGACGGATCTCCTTGCCGCAGACGGGACAGTGGGGAATACCGATACGGGCGTACATGAGACGGAGGTAATCGTATATCTCGGTGACCGTTCCCACGGTGGAGCGTGGGTTTTTGGAGGTGGTCTTCTGGTCTATTGAAATGGCGGGGGAAAGTCCCTCGATGAGATCCACGTCGGGCTTGTCCATCTGCCCTAAGAACATTCGGGCATAGGACGAAAGGGACTCGACGAAGCGTCGGTGTCCCTCTGCATATAGTGTATCGAAGGCAAGGGAGGATTTTCCCGAGCCGCTCAGACCCGTGAATACCACGAGCTTATCTCGCGGTATTTCCAGATCGATGTTTTTTAAATTGTGGACTCTTGCGCCCTTGACTGTAATTTTCGGATAAGACATATTTGCCCTTCTTTATTTTTTCGTTCTTAGCTCTGCGATGCGGTCACGCAGGTATGCGGCACGCTCGAAATCGAGATTCTTTGCCGCTTCCTTCATCTGTTTTGTAAGCTCCTCCACAAGCGAAGCCTTTTCCTTCGGAGGAAGCTTTTTTGCGTCCTTGATTCGTTCCTTTTCGGTTTTTGTCGGGGATACTCCTATTTCAATGAGATCCCTTATTTCTTTGATTATTGTTTTCGGAACTATTCCGTGCTTTTCGTTGTATGCCATCTGTATCTGACGGCGGCGGTTGGTCTCTTCGACCGTTGCCTTGATCGATCTTGTCATAACATCGGCGTAGAAAATGACCTTGCCCTCGGCGTTTCGTGCGGCACGTCCGACGGTTTGTATAAGTGCTGTCTCGGAGCGAAGCAGACCCTCCTTGTCGGCATCGAGTATGGCAACCAGTGAGACCTCGGGGATGTCGAGACCCTCACGAAGCAGGTTTATACCCACAAGCACGTCGAAAACCCCGAGTCGAAGGTCGCGTATTATCTCCATTCGCTCGATGGTTTCAACGTTGTGATGGATATATTTGACCTTTATGAGATTCATCTCGAGATATTCGGTCAGGTCCTCTGCCATTTGGGTCGTAAGGGTGGTGACGAGAACACGCTCCCCGCGCTTTGCACGGATACGTATCTCACCCATAAGGTCATCCACCTGACCGTCGATGGGACGTATCTCGATCTCGGGGTCGATAAGACCCGTAGGTCGAATGAGCTGCTCGGCTATCTGCACCGAATGCTCCTTTTCGTAGTCGGCGGGGGTGGCGCTGACGTAAATTACCTGATTTATCTTGCTTTCGAATTCGTCGAAGAACAGAGGTCTGTTATCAAATGCGGAGGGGAGGCGGAAGCCGTAGTTTATAAGGTTCGTCTTTCTCGCTCTGTCGCCGCCGCTCATGCCCTTGACCTGAGGGAGCGTAACGTGTGACTCGTCGATGAACATCAGAAAGTCCTTGGGGAAATAGTCCATCAGAGTGTAGGGGGTGGTGCCGGGAGCTCTTCCCGAAAATACTCGGGAATAGTTTTCAACGCCCGAGCAATATCCTATCTCTCGGATCATTTCAATATCGTAACGGGTGCGCTCCTCGATGCGCTGAGCCTCGATGAGCTTGTTCTGACTCTTGAAATATTCGACTCTTTCCTCAAGCTCGGCTTCTATCTCCTTGAGCGCAGCCTCCTTTTTATCGTCGGTGGTGGCGTAGTGAGTCGCAGGGAAGACCGATGCGTAGCGAAGGTCACGGATGACCTCGCCCGTTACGTAATTTATTTCGGAAAGTCGGTCGATCTCGTCACCGAAAAACTCCACACGAAGTATATCTCCGCTTGAGGATGGCGGGAATATCTCCACAACGTCGCCCCTTACTCTGAAGCGGTTACGCTCAAAGCCGACGTCGTTGCGGTCGTAATTTATGGAAACGAGCTTTCGCAGAAGTGCGTCTCTCTCCATCATCATACCCGGGCGGAGATTTATCATGAGGTCGGTGTAATCCTCGGGGTCGCCGAGGGAATAAATGCAGGAGACAGACGAAACGATTATAACGTCACGCCTTTCAAAAAGCGAAGAGGTGGCGGAGTGACGGAGCTTGTCTATCTCATCGTTTACAAGGGAATCCTTCTCGATATACACGTCCTTGCCGGGAATATATGCCTCGGGCTGAAAGTAATCGTAGTAGGATACGAAATATTCTACCGCATTTTCGGGGAAAAATTCACGGAATTCGGAGCAAAGCTGTGCCGCAAGGGTCTTGTTGTGTGCGAGGACGAGGGTGGGGCGGTTGACCTTGGCGATAATATTTGCCATCGTAAACGTCTTGCCCGAGCCTGTGACACCGAGCAGTGTCTGGTCACGGTAGCCACTGTTTATTCCGTCCACAAGCTTTGCTATAGCCTCGGGCTGATCTCCCGTAGGCTCGTAATTTGAAACGAGCTTGAAATCTCCCATAGTCCTCTCCTTTCACGAACAAATGTTTTTAGATAATCTATTGTAGTATCGTTTTTAATCCAGAGCCGATTGCAATGCTTCTATATTTTTTGTCATTATTGAGTAATACGTTTCATTTCTTTCCCATTCGTCCTTGGTGAGTGTGGCAAGTGAATGAAGAACGAAAATTTCGGCATCTGTCTGCTCTGCAATCGCTTCGGCGATTCTGCCGTTTGAGAGCTGAGTTTTGAAAACTGCGGGTATATTTTCTGCCTTGATCTTGTTGATCAGCTCTGCTACGGTTGCCGCTGACGGTTCGGTCATTTCGGAGCAACCGGGATATGCCGCGGAATATTCAATTCCGTAGTCGGTGAACAGGTGCAGAAAGGGAAAACGGTCACCGAAAATTACGGTCTTGCGTTCCGCATTTGCGACAACGGTGGTGAGCTGGGTATCAATGCTTTTAAGCTTCTCCGAATATGCTTCGGCTCTTTCGTTTATTGCCGTTTCAAGCTCCGGATAAGCGGAAATGAGACTTGTTTTTATCGTTTGGAGCATAATGAGCATATTTTTTGGAGACGTCCATATATGCTCGTCGTATTCGTGGGAGTGATCGTGTCCGTCGTTGCTGTCGTGACCTTCTTCAAATGCGATGGGAGGCACGGCATTGATGAGAGAAAGTGCATTGACATCCTTCATGTCTTTTCCCGAGAGCAGAGTTTTTACCCATTTTTCGTCCTTACCGCCGATGCAAAGAAAAACGTCGCAGTTTTTTATTTTTACAATATCCTTTGCGGAAGGATCGTACGAATGGCTGTCTTGACCGGGCTTTAGAAGAAGAATTACGTTCGCATCATTTTCCAGAAGAGAATTAGCGATATCGTATATCGGGAAGCAGGTAGTAACGACCGATTTTTCACTGATATTTGATCTTGCGCCACATGCAAAAAGCGAAATGAGCATCATTATGCTCAGAACTGAAGCAATTATTTTTTTCATTACGTATCACCTATCTGATTTGCTGGATACAGTATATTACGAAATAGCTTTTCCGTCAATAACATTTTAAAAATTAACATAAATTTATAAAATTTATGCCATTTTCACATTGACATTGCGTATTAAAAAATGTATAATGTTAGGGCGCTAACAAAAAAGTACGAAATCTAACAATCGGAGGCTGTGTAATTGAACAAAGATAAGCATATCGGTATAGTAGTTCGTTGCCTTAATAATAAGATAGGAAGAGCTGTCGCATCGATAAATGCAAACGAGTTCGGAGATGCAACTACACCGGTTCAAAGCTGGGTAATACGTTATCTTTACGAAAATAAGGATAAAGACGTATTCCAGAAGGATCTTGAATCGAGATTTTCCGTGCGCCGTTCAACGATGACGAGTATTCTTCAGTTAATGGAGAAAAACGGACTTATCGTAAAGGAGGAGGTCGCATCTGATAAGCGACTCAAAAAGCTGATACTCACTCCCACCGCTGTTGAAAAGCAGGAGAGAATGAGAAAATGCATCGACGGTCTTGAAAAGAGATTAAAGGAAAATCTGAGTGATGAAGAAATTGCCGAATTCATAAGGCTATCTGAAAAGATAGGTTCAAATCTCGACTAAAAAAGGAGAAAAAATGAAGAATATTAAGCTGCTCTTGAAATGTGTAAGAGAATATAAGCTTCCCGCGATCCTTACACTCATATTCATAACGGGCGAAGCGGTCATCGAGGTATTTATCCCCGCGGTCACTAAGGATCTTATAGACGTTATCCAAAACGGTGGCGCCGATATGAATGAGATACTGAAATACGGTCTAAGGCTTGTTATCCTGGCGCTTATATCGCTCTGCTTCGGTGGTATCGCAGCGATAACCTGCGCTAAGGCGTCCGCGGGCTTCGCTAAAAATGTTCGGCACGATATGTTCCATAAGATACAGGATTATTCCTTCGAAAATATCGACAAATTCTCTTCAACATCCCTCGTTACGAGAATGACCACTGACGTATCAAACGCTCAGATGGCGTTTATGATGATTATCAGAATTGCAGTTCGTTCGCCACTGCTTCTGATCTTTGCTGTAATAATGGCGTTTTCGCAGGGTAAGAGCCTTGCCCTTGGTTTCGTGGTCGTTATTCCGGTGCTCATTACGGGTCTATTGCTTATTGCGAGAAAGGCGATGCCCGCATTCCGCGCGGTATTCCGTAAGTACGACCGCCTGAATGAGAGCATTGAGGAAAACGTTCGCGGCATGAGAGTGGTCAAGGGCTTCTCAAGAGAGGAGCACGAGAAGAAGAAGTTTGCTTCAGCCGCAGACGATATCTGCCACGACTTCACACGTGCTGAAAGAATAGTTGCTCTTAACTCTCCCATAATGCAGATATGCATGTATTTCAACCTGATATTCATCCTTGTCATCGGCTCAAAGCTCATTATCGAAAGCGGCGGAAAGACCCTCGGTCTCGGCTCTATCTCGATGATGCTTACTTACGGCATGATGGTGCTTATGCAGCTTATGATGCTTTCGATGATCTACGTTATGCTCACTATGTCGGGCGAGTCCATCAAGCGTATAGGTGAGGTGCTCTCCGAGACTCCTGCCCTTACAGACCCCGAAAATGCAGTAACCGAGGTCAAGGACGGCTCCATAGTTTTCGATAACGTGTCCTTCAAGTATTCGTCCGGTGCCGAAAAATTCGCTCTTGAGAACATAAACCTTGATATAAGATCGGGTATGACCGTCGGAATCCTCGGCGGAACGGGCTCCTCAAAAACCACTCTCGTTCAGCTTATCCCCCGTCTTTACGACGTGACGGAGGGCAGCGTCAAGGTTGGCGGAGTCGACGTCCGTGAGTACGGTATCAAGCCTCTAAGAGATTCCGTTGCGATGGTGCTTCAGAAGAATCTTCTTTTCTCGGGAACCATTAAGGAAAATCTCCGTTGGGGTAATGAAAACGCTACCGACGAGGAGCTTATTGAGGCATGCAAGCTTGCCTGCGCAGATGAATTTGTGAGCACCTTCCCCGACGGCTACGACACAAAGATAGAGCAGGGTGGAACAAACGTGTCGGGTGGACAGAAGCAGCGGCTTTGTATTGCGAGAGCACTGCTTAAGAAGCCGAAGATACTCATTCTTGACGACTCTACTTCGGCGGTCGATATGCGTACCGACGCTATAATCAGAGCTTCTTTCAAGAAGTACATTCCGCAGACAACGAAGATAATCATCGCTCAGCGTATCGCATCTGTTCAGGACGCAGACCTTATCATCGTCCTCGAAAACGGAAGGATCGCTTCTATTGGTAACCATAACGAGCTTATGGAGACCAGCGATATTTACAGAGAGATCTACGATCAGCAGGTGAACGGAGGTGAGGAGAATGAATAAGAGACCCCCAAAGGGTGTACCCGGTCCCGGCGGACGTAAGATAAATTTCAAATCCCTCGGAAGATTGATGAAGCTTTTGTTTAAAGCATATCCCGTTCTTCTTCCCGTAACTGCGGTGAGTATCATTTTTGCATCCGTGGTTGCATCGATTCCTGCAGTCTTTCAGCAGAAGGTCCTTGAGGTTATCACAAGATACTTTAAGAGCGGAAACAGAGACTGGGTGTCGGCATCAAAGGAGATCATTCCTCTTGTGCTGATACTTGTCGGGCTCTACGTGCTGTCCCTTGCCTGCATTACCCTCTACAATCAGCTTATGGCGGTAATCACGCAGGGCTTCCTCAATAAGATGAGGAAAAAAATGTTCGACGGAATGCAGAATCTTCCCATAAAATATTTCGACACTAACAAGCACGGCGACATAATGAGCTATTATACAAACGATATAGACGCACTGCGTCAGCTCGTGTCTCAATCGATCCCCTCGATACTTCAGTCCGCGGTGGTTGTTGTGTCCGTTCTTTCGATCATGCTTTGGTACAGCGTGTGGATGACTCTCGTGGTCGTTCTTGGAGTTGCTCTGATGATGCTCATTTCGGGCAAGATCGGAGGAGGGTCAGCCAAGTTCTTCATACGTCAGCAGAAGGCTATGGGTAAGAACGAGGGCTTCGTTCAGGAAATGATGAACGGACAGAAGGTTATAAAGGTGTTCAACCGTGAGAAGCACGTCAAGGAAGACTTTGACGAGATAAATAATGAGCTGTACAACGACAGCTACCGTGCTCACGCCTATGCAAACTGCCTCGGACCCATCATTATGAATATAGGTAATATGCTCTACGTTATCTGTGCGACTGTCGGCGGTCTGTTCCTTGTTTCAAATATTGCAAACCCCAGCTTAAGAGGTCTGATCACTGCGGGAGGGCTGATGGCTTTGCCATTCAGCGTAGATATTGTGGTTCCTTTCCTCAATATGACCAAGCAGTTCACGGGTAACGTAAACACTTTCTCCCAGCAGATAAACAGTATCGTAATGGGTCTTGCAGGCGCGGAGCGTATCTTTGAGCTTATGGATCAGATTCCCGAGGACGACAACGGTTACGTTACTCTCGTAAATGCTAAAATCGGCGAGGACGGAACCATCACCGAAACTGTTAAGCATACAGGTAAATGGGCTTGGAAGCATCCTCACGGAGACGGTACCGTTACCTATACTCTTCTTCGCGGTGACGTGAGAATGGAGAATGTCGATTTCGGATACGTAGATGGTAAGCAGGTCTTGTATGACGTTTCCGTTTATGCCGAACCCGGTCAGAAGGTTGCCTTCGTCGGTGCTACAGGTGCGGGTAAGACTACTATTACCAATCTTATCAACCGCTTCTACGATATTGCAGACGGTAAGATAAGATATGACGGTATAAACATTAACAAGATTAAAAAATCCGACCTCCGCCGTTCACTTGGTATAGTTCTTCAGGACGTAAACCTCTTTACGGGAAGCGTTATGGAGAATATAAGATACGGAAACCTCGACGCAACCGACGAGGAGTGTATAGAAGCGGCAAAGCTTGCGGGAGCAGACGACTTTATCACCCGTCTGCCCGAGGGCTATAATACACAGCTTACAAATAACGGCGCAAATCTTTCGCAGGGTCAGCGTCAGCTTATTTCCATCGCCCGTGCAGCAGTTGCGGACCCGCCCTGCCTGATACTCGATGAGGCGACCTCCTCTATCGATACAAGAACAGAGGCAATCGTTCAGCGAGGAATGGATAAGCTTATGGAGGGCAGAACGGTGTTTGTCATCGCTCACCGTCTGTCAACAGTCCGTGATTCCGACGTTATAATGGTTCTCGATCAGGGACGTATAATCGAGCGCGGCAACCACGAAAAGCTCATAGCAGAGAAGGGAACCTATTACCGTCTCTACACGGGTGCCTTCGAGCTTGAATGATATAAAACAAACGAATGTTGGGGCTCCCCCTCCTTTATCGGAGAGGGAGCCCGACTTTTTGCTCAAGGTAATGTTGCACAAAATTGCAGGGGCGGATTTGTGCATATATACAAACTTCGGGAAAATATCAAAACTGTATTTTTTTCGGTGCTCGATATGCTATAATTGAGATGGAATATAATGAAAGGACGGTGTCAAAATGCTTATCAATGACGATTTTCTTGAGTTAGTAATATTTTCTGGATGTTTATCTTGCCGAATTTTGCGATGCTCCTTGCCGTGAGGTGCATAGACGCCTTCGCATATAAGAGGCTGCGGGTCGTTGAAGGAGCCTTCAAATACTTGATGCTCGAGATGCTTATCGTTGAGGCACTTCATTTCACTCTTTCGGTGCTTGAGGTCTTGCTATCTTTTTACGTTGATCGGGCGTTTTTGATGTCATCTGCTTTGTTCGTGCCCGTATTTACGGTGATTGCTTTGATATTGTCATATTGTTTTGACCGTAAAAGAACGAATGACGTCGAAGCGGTAAAGGGATCGTTTAGAAGCAACCTCATAATATCCCTCGCCTACGACATACTTTACGGGGTGTTCTTCTACCGTTATTTTTTGATGGAGATAAGCTGGGAAAAATCCGAATCCGTTAAAAGCGACACGATATTGATCGTGGCGATCGCGGTGCTTTTCGTGATCGGTACGGTGTGGAAGATGATCGATACCAAAAGACGGATCAGGGATATTGAACGGGGAACTGAAAATAAATAATTGGAAAAATGAAGGCAGGGAGCGATCCCTGCTTTTTTTAGCACTCTGTCGTTTGGATTTACAAATTATTAACAGAAAATCTTAAATTCGTTCTTGACAATGGGTAAAAATAGTGTTATATTAGTACCGTGGATTAGCACTCTGAATGTGCGAGTGCTAAAAATACAACGAAAAGGGGTGAGACGGGTGTCAAGAAACGGTAACGAGCTTAACGATCGAAAAAAGATGATACTTAAAGCCATCATCGAGGCACACGTCAAGGAGGGAGAGCCCGTCGGCTCAAAATACCTCACTCAAAATAATCAGATATCCCTGTCTCCCGCCACCATCCGAAACGAGATGGCAGAGCTTGAATCCCTCGGTTATCTTGAACAGCCGCACGCCTCTGCGGGCAGAGTTCCGTCCGAGGTAGGCTACCGATTCTACGTAAATTCTCTTATGCAGAAGTACCGCATGAGCCAAAACGAGCTTGCGCGAATGAACGCTATTGCAAAGAGCCGTCTCTCGGAGATCGACAGACTTCTTGAAACGGCAACGGGTCTTGCGGCGACACTTACAAATTATACGTCTATCGCTATAAAGCCTAAGCAAAGCACCGCGGTTGTTGACAAGTTCAAGACAGTGCTTCTGTCCCCAAATCAGTTTATGCTGATTATGATCGACGGATCGGGAAGCATACGAACTTCACAGATCCACACCTCTGAGCCTATCGACGAGGGTATCTTAAGCAAGCTTGAGATGGCACTTAACGTAAGGGTTGCAAACAGAAGTGTAGATGAGATAACCGTATCGCTGGTTATGGAGATCGAACGGGGGTTCGGAGCAGGGGAGAGCATAGTTTCTCCGGCGATAAAAGCGGTATGCGAGGTTTTGGGCGAGCCCGAAAACGGAGATCTTAAGATGTCGGGAGTAAATCATCTTCTCGAATATCCCGAATTCAGCGATGCGAAGGAGTTTAAAGAGCTTCTTGGTGCGCTTGAAGAAAAAAGAGATATTCTGAAGCTTGTATCCGATGCAGATTCGGATGGACCTCAGGTGCTTATAGGATCTGAGAATTCACTTGAAGAATTTAAAAATTCCACAATGGTCTTTCAGAAGATCAAGATTGGCGAGAAGGTTGTCGGTGCTATCGGAATCATAGGACCGAGACGAATGGATTATTCGAAGGTCATTTCGACCGTTGAATATATTGCTCAAAATATTTCGGGAATGCTAAACACAACGCCGTCTCTGCCCGAAGGTGACGGTCAAACAGAACATCAGCGAAAGGATATCTAATCGTGGAAGAAAACGTAAATACAGAAAACGAAGTAGCGGAAACCGTTGAGGAAAAAAAGGAAGAAAAGCCTCAGAAGGAAAAAAAAGATGTTAAGAAGCTTCGTGAGGAAAATGAGGCGTTAAATAAGTCGCTTGAAGAATTAAACGACAGATATTTAAGAACCTTGGCGGAATATGATAATTTCCGCAAACGCGCTCAAAAGGAAAGGGAAGGAATTTATAACGACGCAGTAAGCGATGTTCTTAACAGCATACTTCCCATTAAGGACAGTCTTGAAATGGCGATCAAGTATTCGGATGAAAGCCAGCTTTCACAGGGCGTTAATATGACTCTCAACAAGTTCTCCGAAATACTCGGTAAGCTTGGTGTAGAAGAATTCGGAGTTGAGGGAGAAGAATTTGATCCCAATCTTCACAATGCCGTTCTTCACGTAGACGATGAGTCTATGGGAGAGAGCGTTATTGCAGAGGTTCTTCTCAAGGGATATAAAAAAGGTGACAAAATCATAAGATATGCTATGGTAAAGGTAGCAAACTGATTTAAAATATTTCAATTTACTTTTAGGAGGAAATTTATTATGGAAAAGATTATTGGTATTGACCTTGGTACTACAAATTCATGTGTAGCAGTATATGAGGGCGGAGAGCCCGTTGTAATTCCCAATCCCGAGGGAGCAAGAACTACACCTTCCGTTGTAGCTGTTACAAAGACCGGCGAAAGAATTGTCGGACAGGTTGCAAAGCGTCAGTCTATTACAAACCCCGACAAGACCGTTATGTCCATCAAGCGTCACATGGGTACCGATTATAAGGTAAACATTGACGGTAAGGCATACACTCCTCAGGAAATCTCCGCAATGGTTCTTCAGAAGCTTAAGGCTGATGCAGAAGCATACCTCGGAACTAAGGTAAACAAGGCTGTAATTACAGTTCCCGCATACTTCTCCGATGCACAGCGTCAGGCAACAAAGGACGCGGGTAAGATCGCAGGACTTGAGGTAATGCGTATAATCAACGAGCCTACCGCGGCAGCTCTCGCTTACGGTATGGATAAGGAAGTTGACCAGAAGATCATGGTATTCGACCTTGGAGGCGGTACATTCGACGTATCCATCCTCGAAATTTCCGACGGTGTCTTCGAAGTTCTTGCAACAAACGGTGATACTCACCTCGGCGGCGATGACTTCGACCAGAGAATCATTGACTGGATGGCAGATAAGTTCCGTGCAGAAAACGGCGTAGATCTTCGCAACGATAAGACTGTTCTTCAGCGTCTTAAGGATGCTGCAGAGAAGGCAAAGATCGAGCTTTCCGGTATGACATCATCTAATATCAATCTCCCCTTCATCACAGCAACCGCTGCAGGTCCTCTCCACTTCGACGCAACCCTTACAAGAGCTGAGTTCGACCGTATCACAGCTGACCTTGTTGAAAGATCCATGATCCCCACAAAGAAGGCGCTTTCCGATGCAGGCATCAGCGTTTCTCAGATCGATAAGGTGCTTCTCGTAGGTGGTTCCACAAGAATTCCCGCGGTTCAGGAAGCTGTTAAGAAGTTCATCGGTAAGGATCCCTTCAAGGGCATCAACCCCGACGAATGTGTAGCTGTAGGCGCCGCAATTCAGGCGGGTGTCCTCGGCGGCGACGTTAAGGACCTTCTTCTTCTCGACGTTACTCCCCTTTCTCTCGGTATCGAGACTCTCGGTGGAGTTTGCACAAAGATCATAGACAGAAACACCACTATCCCCGTAAAGAAGAGCCAGGTGTTCTCCACCGCGGCTGACGGTCAGACCTCCGTTGAGATTCACATCCTTCAGGGTGAGAGAGAAATGGCTGCAGGTAACACCACCCTCGGTCGCTTCCACCTCGACGGTATTCCTTCTGCTCCCCGCGGAGTGCCTCAGATCGAGGTTACCTTCGACATCGACGCTAACGGTATCGTAAACGTATCCGCTATGGATAAGGGAACCGGTAAGGAGCAGCACATCACCATCACCTCCTCCACCAATATGTCCAAGGAGGACATTGATCGCGCAGTTCGTGAGGCGGAAAAGTTTGCTGAGGAGGATAAGAAGCTTAAGGAAGCTGTTGAAATCAAGAATCGTGCAGATTCTCTCGTATTCCAGTCCGAGAAGACTCTCGGCGAGATTGGCGATAAGCTCCCCGATTCCGATAAGGCAGACGTAAATGCGGCACTTGAGAAGCTGAAGGAGACCCTTAAGGGTAATGATACCGATGCAATCAAGGCTGACACAGAAGCTCTTGAAAAGGCATTCTATGCACTTTCCGAGAAGCTCTATAAGGCACAGGGTGGCGACCCCAATGCGCAGGGATTCGATCCCAATGCACAGGGAGGAAACCAGGGCGATAACGGTCAGGGCTACTACAACGCTGATTACGAGGATAAGACCTAATAAAAATTACTTTGCAGGGGCAATTTGCCCCTGCAAAAGCCCGTTATAAGCAAGATGCTTTAATTGGGCAATAACGGAGGCATAAATGGCAGATAAAAGAGATTACTACGAGGTGCTTGGAGTTGATAAAAGCGCCTCGGACGACGATATAAAAAAGTCATACAGAAAGCTTGCCAAAAAGTACCATCCCGACATGAATCCCGGCGATAAGGAAGCTGAGGAAAAGTTCAAGGAGGTAAACGAGGCTTACGCAGTGCTTTCGGATCCCGACAAGAAGAGTAAGTACGACCAGTACGGCCATGCAGCGTTCGATCCCTCGATGGGTGGATCGGGCTTTGGCGGAGGCGATTTCGGAGGCTTCGATTTCGGCGATATATTCAGCTCAATGTTCGGCGGAGGATTCGGTGGCTTTGGCGGCGGCGGATCATCAAGAAGAAACGGTCCCGTAAGAGGAGACGATCTTCAATACCGCCTCACGATCACCTTCGAAGAAGCGGCTTTCGGCTGCAAGAAGGACATAACATACGCAAGAGTTGAAAAATGCTCCGACTGCGGAGGTAACGGCGCGGCAAAGGGCACAAGCCCCGAAACCTGTCCTACCTGTAACGGACGCGGTCAGGTGAATACAACACAGAGAACTCCGTTTGGTGTTTTTCAAAGCACACAGGCATGTGATAACTGCCGAGGAACAGGTAAGATCGTAAAAACACCCTGTAAAAACTGTAACGGTAAGGGTTACGTGAGACTTCAGAAGAGCATTACTGTTACCATACCTGCAGGTATCGATAACGGCGAGACCTTAAGAGTCTCGGGCAAGGGTAACGACGGAAGAAACGGTGGTGGTGCAGGCGATCTTTACGTCAGCATCAGCGTTCGTCCTCATCAGATTTTTGAGCGTGACGGAACAAATATCTACTGTGAGTTGCCTATAACCTTTGTTGAGGCAGCCCTTGGTGCTGAGATCGACGTTCCTACACTTACGGATAGCGTTAAATTCACTATTCCCGAGGGAACACAGACGGGCACAAGATTTACTGTTCGCGGAGGGGGTATAGTTTCTCCCAGAAATGGCAGAAAGGGCGATCTTATATTTGAGGTTACCGTGGAGGTGCCAAAAAATCTGAATGATAAGCAGAAGGAAATCCTTCGTTCATTTGCAGAAGAATCCGGGCAGAAAAATTATCAGAAAAAGCAGTCGTTCTTTAAAAAGAACAAAAAATAAGCTGAATTCATTGTGAGGAAATATGAGTAATTGGACACAGATACGTGTATCTTGTAATATAACTGATCTTGATAATGTTTGCGCGGTTATGAGTATGGTCGATAACGGTCTTATGATCGAGGATGCGAACGAAATAGATAAAATGGATACTTGCTATGGTGAACTCATGGATGAGTCCATGAAAACGGCTGACCGTTCTGTCGGTGCTGTAAGCGTTTATATTCCGGATGAAAGAAATCCTGCTGAGTGTATTTCATTCATTAAGGAACAGCTGATCAACGTAAAGTATGAGATTACGCTGGCAGGAGTTAAGGAAGAGGACTGGGCAAACACGTGGAAACAGTACTATAAGCCGGTCAGAATAGGAAAAAAGCTTATTGTCGTACCAACTTGGGAAAAATATGAGCCCAAGGAAGACGACATAGTGCTTATGATGGATCCGGGTATGGCATTCGGAACAGGAACCCATGAGACAACCAGACTGTGCTCTTCAATGATGGAAAGCTATATGAAAAAGGGCGATTACGTTCTTGACGTCGGTACGGGAAGCGGAATTCTTGCGATTGCTGCTTCTAAGCTCGGTGCAAGCAAGGTCAATGCTTATGACATTGATCCCGTTGCCGTCAGAGTTGCACAGGAAAACTGCGACGAAAACGGTTGCGACAACGTAGTGTGCGGAATTTCCGATCTACTTGCAGGCGTTGACAGAAGCGGTGGCGCTTATGATTTTATATCCGCTAATATTGTTGCGGATATCATCGTGAGAATGGCTCCCGATATTCTCCCCTATTTGAAAAAGGGAGGACTTTTGGCTGTGTCGGGAATAATCGAAACACAGGCTGAAAGAGTTAAGGACTCTCTGATCAAGGGTGGACTTACATACGTTCTCACTACCGCTGAAAACGATTGGAATGCAATGCTTTTCACAAGACCTTAATATAAGAATTTCCTCCGGAAAAGCGGAGGAAATTTTCTTTTTCGCTTGAAAACCGTGTGTAATTATGATATAATTATATGAAATAGTAAAATAAGGTTACTGTGACCACTTTTGCGGAGGTTTATATGTCGGTTGTTGATATTGTGAGCGGCGGATATGCGCACACATATAGTGAGTTTGTCTCGCTTCTTGAAATTGAAGGGGTACTTGTATCATCAGATGATTGCGATTGCGTGATACAATGTCTTTCGTACGACAACCGTGAAGTTTCTGAAAATACCCTGTTTTTCTGTAAGGGGCAGAATTTTAAGGTGGAGTATCTCCTTGATGCATCTCAAAAGGGTGTTGTTGCCTATGTGTCGGAGAAAGCTTATGCGGAGTGTGATCTGCCGGTTATCCTTGTTAACGATATACGACGTGCAATGAGCGTTTGCGCTGTTATGCACTTTGATTCGCCGGCAAAAAAAATGACTACCATAGGCTTGACCGGGACAAAAGGTAAGACAACGGTTGCGTATTTTATAAAGGCTGCGCTTGACAGATGGCAGAAGGCTCAAGGAAAAATTAATTCAGCCCTTTTTTCAACGGTTGCAACCTTTATCGGCGAAGAAAAGATACCCTCAAGAATCACTACCCCCGAAGCTTTGGAGCTTCAGAAAAATCTCGCTGCCGCGGTGGATCACGGTACCGAATATCTGAGCATGGAGGTATCATCACAGGGACTTAAGTACGGTAGAGTTGATGGAATAATCTACGATATTGGTTGTTTCCTCAATATTGGATACGATCACATAAGCTCCGTGGAACACCCCGATTATGACGATTACTTCAAATCCAAATTGAAACTTTTCGATATATCAAAAAATAAAGTCGTTAACCTCGATACAGACCGGTATGACGAGGTGAGCGAGTATCTTAAGGATAAGCAGGGAATAACAACATTCAGTACGAAAAACGATAAAACAGATATATATGGATACAACATCAGAAAAGAAGGTGACGAAATACTTTTCTCTGTTCGTACCAAAACTTTTGACCGTGCATTTAAGCTTACGGTACCGGGATTTTTCAACGTCGATAACGCGCTTGCGGCAATTTCCGTGCTGTCGATTCTCAACGTACCGTATGAATATATGTATGAGGGGATAGCTCATACCTCGGTAGAGGGAAGAATGGAGCTTCACAGAAGTCGTGACGGTAAATATAATGCTATAGTTGATTTTGCACACAATACCATGAGCTATGAGGCTTTGGCAAAAAGCGCAAAAAGAGAATTTCCGGATAAGAAAATAGTGTTTATTTTCGGTTGCCCGGGAAATAAGGCGTTTAACCGCCGTCATGATCTTGCAGATGCCGCGGGAAGACATTCTGATTTTATTTATGTAACGGAGGATGATACCTCATCCGAATCCTTTGAAAGCATCAGCGCGGAAATAGCAAAGAACGTTGAGGCAACCGGATGCCCTTATAAGATAATTGAGGACAGAGAGACGGCTATAAGAACGGCACTTGACGAAATGGGTGAAAGTAGTGTGCTTCTTATTGCCGGCAAGGGAAATGAGACAAACCAAAGAGTAGCGAACGGCTACAAGGACTATATAACCGACGCAGGTGCGGTTGAAAAATATTATTCGGAGTATTACGCTGCCGTCTCTACGGCAAATAACTGAAATTCGGAGTAAAATATGTGCGGATTTACCGGCTTCTTTGGAGAAGGCGAATATAACAGAGAAAAAGCAATAGACGATATGAGCGCAGCTATAGCTCATAGGGGACCCGACAGCGACGGTAAGTTTGTTGAAAAGGACGTTGCACTTGGATTCCGACGCCTGTCCATCATCGACCTGGACGGAGGTCATCAGCCAATATATAGCCCTGACGGACGCTACGTTATTGTTTTCAACGGTGAGATATATAATTATAAAGAACTCAGGGCAGAGCTTATAGAAAAATATTCACACGAGTTCGCAACCGATTCAGATACTGAGGTTATTCTCCATACCTATATGCAGTACGGTGAGGATGCGGCGTCATACCTTCGCGGAATGTTTGCTTTTGTTATCTATGACAGAAAAAATGAAAGCATATACGGTGCAAGAGATATGTTCGGAATAAAGCCGTTTTATTGGTCAAAGATCGACGGAACCTACTTTTTCGGTTCGGAAATAAAGTCGTTTCTTCATCATCCGTCATTTAAAAAGGAGATTGCACCCGAAATACTCTCCTTGTATCTTCAGTTCCAATATTCTCCAATAGAGCAGACGATCTTTAAAAATGTTTATAAGCTCCTTCCCGGAAGATATTTTACATTAAATCTCGATAGCGGAATGGAAATAAAGCAATATCATACGTTCGAATACGCCCCACAGGTAAGAAGCGAAGAGGAAACTGCCGACATTATTGATAAGACAGTGCTCTCATCGGTGGAATACCACAAAATAGCTGATGTTGAGGTAGGCTCCTTCCTTTCGGGCGGAGTTGACAGCAGCTACATTGCCACGGTGGCAAAGCCCGATAAAACGTTTTCCGTAGGTTTTGATGCTGCAGGGTTTGATGAAACCTCGCTTGCTGAGGAGCTTTGCCGTGAAAAAGGGATGAAAAACCGCAAAAAAGAGATAACCCCCGACGAGTTTTTTGCCGCACTGCCAATGGTGCAATATCATTCTGATGAGCCGCATGCAAATCTTTCTGCTGTTCCGCTTTATTACCTGTCTGCTCTTGCAGCAGAGGATGTTAAGGTCGTTCTCAGCGGAGAAGGCGCGGATGAGCTTTTCGGAGGATATGACGAATATACCTGCTCAAAAAGAGGAATGACATACAGAAAACTTCCTCTCTGCATTCGGAAGCTTGCAAGAAAGATGTTTGGAAAGGTCGGACACGGAGTGGGACGATTCTTGACAGAAAATGCTTCCGTTCCCGAAAATGAGTATATAGGTCAGGCCAATATTATGAGTCAGAGCACTGCAGATTCGTTGCTGACTGAAAAATACCGTTCTTCAATTAACAGAACCGATGTTACAGCGCCGTATTATGAGGCTGTGAAGAATAGATCCGAGCTTGAAAAAAAGATGTATCTCGATATGCACCTTTGGCTTCAGGGAGATATACTCCTAAAGGCAGATAAGATGACAATGGCTCATTCACTTGAGCTTCGCGTTCCGTTCCTTGACCGAGAGGTGTGGGCGGTCGCGAGAACACTTGATGATGAAAATAAGGTGCGTTACCGTCACTCGAAGGCTGCTTTCAGAGCTGCGGCATACAGACACATTCCTAGCGATTGGTCAAACAGGAAAAAGCGTGGATTTATGGTTCCTTTCCGTCTATGGATAAAAGAGGAAAAGTATTACTCTATTGTGAAGGAATGCTTTGATAGGGAATACGTAAGTGAATTCTTTGACCGTGATAAGCTGATCTCGATGCTCGATGATCACAGGGCAGGAAAAGCAAATTACGGCAGAATCATATATACGGTTTATTCTTTCCTGCTCTGGTACGAGCAATATTTTATACTGAGATAAGAGAATGAGCGAATATGGATAATAAATTCTTTCCGATAATTCTCGGAAGCGACGATAATGCATATGCCACGGCAAGATGCTTTAATGACAGATACGGAGTAAAGCCGCTTTGTATGTGCGCTACCGCACTGGTACAGACCGACAGAAGCAGTATCCTTACCGTTAAGACGGTGAAGGGCTTCGATCAGCCCGAAATATTTGTTAACGCCCTTCTGAGGGAGCTTAAGGAACGTGAAAAAATGGGGAAGCTTATCGTTATCCCCTGCGCAGACTACTATACAGAGCTACTCGTTAAAAATTATCATCTTTTTGAGGGAAGGATAGCAAACAAATTCGTTTCTCCGGACCTAATGGAGAGGATAAGCACCAAGGACGGATTCTACTCGTTGTGTGAGGATAAGGGACTGTACTATCCAAAGACGGTGATATGTGATGTAAAGGACAGGCTTACTGTATGTAAAGACCTACCTTTCAGCTTCCCGATAGTTATGAAGCCCGAAAATTCCAATGCAAGTGAATATTTGCACTGCAGCTTTGAAGGAAAGAAGAAGGTATATTTCCTGAAAAGTGAAGAGGAGTACCTGGCAGTCGTTACGAAAATGAATCAGACCGGTTATAAGGGAAAGCTGATAATTCAGAAGCTTATACGTGGGGGAGATACGACGTCTTTTGTCGTGAATTCATATTCGGGAATAGACGGAAAAGTCAGGTTTATGTGTATGGGACAAGCTCTTCTTGAGGAATACGCGCCCCATATGATCGGTAATTATGCCGGAATAATGAGCGTGTCAATTCCGGAGCTGTATAAACAGATCGAAGACTTCTTAAACGGAATAGGCTTTGTCGGATTTTCCAATATTGATGTCAAGTATGACGCGGAAAGCGGAAGCTTCTGCTTTTTCGAGCTTAATCCAAGACACGGCAGATCAAGCTATTTTGTGCGTGCTGCGGGATATAATTTAATGGCAGAGCTTGTTTCCGACGTTGTTTTTGATGAAGAACGTGACTGCACCACATACGGAGATAACGAATCGGTTTGGGCTTCGGTGCCTAAAAGGATCTTGATGAAGTATCTGAAGGACCCCGAAATGAAGGTCAAGGCAAAGAATGTCATTAGGGAAAAGGGAATAGTGTATTCTTTTAAAAACCCGAAGGATAATGACATAATACGAACGCTTAAATTTATGGAAATAACGCATAATAAGGTTAAGTCTTATAAAAATCACTTTTTTGACAAGACACTGCTGTAAACGGAAAACGATTGGAGAACAAAATGAACACACAGCATTTCAAATATGCTCTCGAGGTTGAAAAAACAGGGTCTATAACACAGGCTGCGGAGAACCTTTTCATGGGTCAGCCAAACTTGAGCAAATCAATTAAGGAGCTTGAGGACACGCTTGGTATAGTAATATTCAAGAGAACCTCGCGCGGAGTTGTTCCTACAGATAAGGGACAAGAATTTCTGCGTTATGCAAAGAATATCCTCTCACAAATAGAGCAAATGCAGTCTATATGTCGCGAAAATGATCCGGATATGCAGTTCTTTAACGTATGTGTACCAAGGGGAAGCTATGCTTCGGTTGCGGCTATGGAATTTATATCCTCTCTTGACAACGATAAGCCAATCGATGTGAATCTCGGAGAAACAACCTCAATTGACGGGGTAAATATGGTTTCCGACGGAATATTCAATATCGGAGTTATTCGTTATCAGGTGCAGTATGAAACCTATTTTGCCGATTTTTGCAGAGATAAGGGGCTTAAGTGCGAACCGATATGGGAATTCGAATCCCTCGCGCTCATGTCAAAGGAGCATCCGCTTGCAAGCAAGGAAAAGCTCAGTCTTTCGGATTTTGCTTCCTATGTTGAGGTCACTCACGGCGACTGTAACGTGCCGTATATAAACGTTGTGCAGAGCGAAAACGTATCCCTTGCACTCTCGGACAAAAAGGTTATAAATCTCTATAAGGGCACCGACGCATTCCTGCTGCTTTCTATGATGCCTTCATCTTTTATGTGGGTTTCTCCGACTCCCGAAAGCATACTCAGACGATACGGGCTTATACAGAGATCCTGCAATGCTCCGGCACATAAGTATAAGGACGTTATGGTTTGCAGGGAGGGAACAAGGCTCAGTGAGCTCGACAGACGCTTTATTGATAAGCTGTATGAGACTAAGAACAAGGTTGCCTTCGGCGTTGTTTAATGGTAATATTGTATAAGTGTAAGCTGATAAAATTGGTTAAAATGCAGATAAAACCCTTGTGGTGATATCTGCATTTTTACATTGATTAATTCCAACTAGGAATGTGAATAATGCAATATAACAACAAATTTGACTGCGCAAACGAAAAAAACACTAAAAGTCGTTATTTTTAGACCGATAATTTGTTGATTTATTAATATTACCCCATATAAAAAATACCATTGCACCAATCGATAAAAATATATCGATATGCTTTTTTTGCATTTGCAAAAACAATATATAGGTGATATAATCTATGACAGTAAAATGGAGTAGTATGGGGAACCCCTTCCCCGATAAGAAAGGATAAGAAAAATATGGGAAGAAAAGTGTCTATCATAGGAGCCGGATCTGTAGGTGCGACTATCGCGTTTACTCTTGCGGTCAGCGGTAATGCTGCAGAGGTGGTTCTTATCGATATCAACGAGCAGAAGGCGTTTGGTGAAGCAATGGATATCAGACAGGGCGCGCCGTTTATTTCGCCCATCAACATTCACGCAGGTGACTACGAGGATGCAAGAGATTCTGATATCGTGGTGCTTACCTCCGGTATCGCAAGACGTCCGGGACAGTCCCGGCTTGACCTTGCACAGACAAACGTCAACATCACCAAGAGCATCATTCCGAAAATAACGAGTGTTGCTCCCAACGCGGTGTATATCGTCGTAAGTAACCCCGTTGATATACTTACGTATGTTTTCTGTAAGTGCTCGGGTCTTCCCGAAAAGCAGATAATCGGAAGTGGTGCGCTCCTTGATACAGCACGTCTTCGTTCTCGTCTTGCTGAAAACTTCAGCATTAGTATGCAGAACGTTCATGCAAACGTTTTCGGTGAGCACGGTGATACTTCCTTCGTGCCGTGGTCTATCGCAACCATATCGGGCACACCTATCGACGCTTACGCTCAGTCCAAGGGCCTTCAGATCGACGGTTGCGGCTTTAACCGCGATGAGATCGAGGAGTACGTAAGAAAGTCCGGTTCAACAATTATCACCGCAAAGGGAGCTACCTACTACGCTATAGCTCTCACGGTTAACAATATTTGCTCCAGCATCTTCAGAGGCATCGATACTGCACTTTCGGTGTCCACTATGATGAACGGTGAATACGGCATCAGCGACGTTTGTCTCAGCATTCTTTCCATTGTTGGAAAGGGCGGAGTAAACGGAAAGATCATCTCTCCCTTGACGGAAGAGGAGATCGCGAAGCTCCGTTACAGCGCAGACAAGCTCAAAGAAGTAATAAATCAGCTCAACATATGAAGGAGAGGCAAGATGGAATTTCGTATTGAACACGATTCGATGGGCGAGGTAAAAGTCCCCGCAGATAAATATTGGGCGGCTCAGACACAGAGAAGCTCAGAAAACTTCCGCATAGGCGTAGGCAACGAGATAATGCCCCGTGAGATCACTCACGCCTTCGGTGTTCTCAAAAAGGCGGCGGCAATGGCAAACTCCACCCTTCGCCCCGAGAAGATGACCGAGGAAAAGCTTCGTGCTATCTGCTCAGCATGTGACGAGGTCATTTCGGGTCAGTTAAACGATCATTTCCCCCTCGTCGTATGGCAGACGGGAAGCGGCACTCAGTCCAACATGAACGCAAACGAGGTCATCGCCAACAGAGGCAACGAGCTTGCGGGCAAAAAGCTTCTCCACCCCAACGACGACATCAATATGTCTCAGTCATCAAACGATACCTTCCCCACCGCAATGCACATTGCGGCGGTGATCGGAATAGAGGATAAGCTTCTTCCCGCAGTTGACCTGCTTATCGACACCTTCAAGCGTCTTGAAAGCGAAAACGAGGACGCCGTAAAGTGCGGACGTACTCATCTTCAGGATGCAACCCCCATAAAGTTCTCTCAGGAGATCAGCGGTTGGAGAAGCTCGCTTGAAAGAGACAGAGAGCTTATAGCTATGTCCCTCAAGCCCCTTCACGAGCTTGCTCTCGGCGGCACTGCCGTCGGTACGGGTCTTAACGCTCCCAAGGGCTTCGATACTGCGGTCGCAGAGGCGGTATCCGAGATAACCGGTAAGGCTTTCGTTACCGCAGGCAATAAATTTCACGCTCTCACCTCCAAGGACGAGCTTGTTTTTGCACACGGAGCACTTAAGGCTCTTGCCTGCGATATGATGAAGATCGCAAACGACGTAAGATGGCTTGCTTCGGGTCCCCGTGACGGCCTCGGTGAGATATTCATTCCCGAAAACGAGCCCGGCTCCTCCATTATGCCCGGTAAGGTAAACCCCACTCAGTGCGAGGCGGTTACGATGGTTGCGGTTCAGGTAATGGGTAACGACGTTGCGGTCGGCATGGCGGCTTCTCAGGGCAACTTTGAGCTTAACGTGTTCATGCCCGTATGTATTTATAATTTCCTTCAGTCGGTACGTCTCCTTGCGGACAGCATAGTTTCCTTCAACAATAACTGTGCGGTGGGCATTAAGGCAAACCGTGAGAAGATGGATCACAATCTCAAGAATTCCCTTATGCTCGTGACCGCCCTTAACCCCTACATCGGCTACGAAAATGCGGCAAAGACCGCAAAGAAGGCGTATAAGGACAATATTTCGCTTAAAGAGGCCTGCGTTGCTCTCGGATTTTTGACCGAGGAGCGCTTCGACGAGGTCTTCCACCCCGAGCAGATGGTATAAACCTGAAAGGATGAAGTTATGACTTACAGTTATTATCCCGGCTGTACCTTAAAGACCAAGGCTAAGGAGCTTGACAGATATGCAAGAGCCGTAGCAGAGGTCCTCGGTGTAGGCTTGAACGAGCTTGACACCTGGCAGTGCTGCGGAGGTACGTATAATGCCGCAAGTAACGAGATAGCAAACAAGCTTTCCTCCGTGAGAGCACTTTATGCGGCGGAAAAGAGAGGTGAAGACCTTGTGACCCTTTGCTCCGCCTGTCACAACGTGCTGAAGAGAGTGAGAAACGATCTTTTGAACGATGAAAACTTCAAGCTGAAGGTCCGTATGTATGAAAAGCCCGAGGGTGAGTACGAGGGTAAGACTCAGGTTATTCATTTCCTTGAGCTTCTCCGTGACAGAGTGGGCTTTGATAAGATTAAGGAAAAGGTGGTAAACCCCTTTACGGGCAAGAAGATCGCCGCATACTACGGCTGTCTCCTTCTCCGTCCCGGAAAGGTCATGGCGATGGACGATGTTGAGGACCCCAAGATAATTGAGGACCTTATCCGTGCCATCGGCGGTGAGCCCGTTATCTACCCCTACCGTAACGAGTGCTGCGGTGGCTACGTTGCCCTAGAGGATAAGGCATCCGCACTCTCAAAGAGCGCCGACGTGCTTAACAGCGCAAATGGCTTCGGTGCAGACCTTGTTATCACCGCTTGTCCCCTCTGCCTTTACAATCTCGAGCAGTGCAGAGATGGCGGAGCGGAGATAAAGTACTTCACCGAGCTTCTTGCGGAGGCTCTCGGAGTTAAGGAGGATGTCGCCAAATGAACAAGAAGGAAGAAATAATCCGAGTAAGCGGTGTAAACCCGAGAAAATGTATGAAATGCGGTAAGTGCTCCGGCACCTGCCCCTCCTACGGCGAGATGGAGTATCATCCCCATCAGTTCGTATATATGGTCGAAAACGGCGATATTGACGCCCTGCTGAACTCGGAATCGGTATACAAATGTCTCACCTGCTTTGCTTGTGTAGAGCGATGCCCCAGAGGTGTCGAGCCCGCAAAGCTTATCGAGGCGGTAAGGCTTATGGCCATCCGTCCTCAGGGATGTAACCGTCTTACCCCTGACGATATCCCCGAGCTTCTCGATCCCGATATGCCTCAGCAGGCTATCGTAACGGCTTTCCGTAAATATACAAAATAATTCCCGAAAGGACAAGAAAAATGCAGAGAATTGGAGTATTTGTCTGCCATTGCGGTACGAATATTGCTGCGACCGTGGACGTTAAGGCGGTAGCGGAGGCTCTTTCGCACGAGCCCGGTGTAGTTATCTCCACCGAATATCAGTATATGTGCTCTGAGGCAGGACAGAATCTCATTAAGGACGCAATAAAGGATAACGCTCTTACGGGAGTGGTTGTATGCTCCTGCTCACCCCGTATGCACGAGGCCACCTTCCGCAAAACTGCGACGGCGGCGGGACTTAATCCCTATATGGTCGAGATAGCAAACATCAGAGAGCAGGTATCGTGGATACATAAGAACGTCGAGGAGGCGACCGAAAAGGCAATTATCCTCGGACGTGCAGCTATAGCAAAGGTACATCTTAACGCACCCCTCACCGCAGGCGAGAGCCCCGTTGTCAAGCGTGCCCTCGTTATCGGAGGCGGTATTGCGGGAATCCAGACCGCACTTGATATTGCCGATGCGGGCTTTGAGGTCGACATAGTCGAGAAGGAGGCGACCATCGGAGGAAAGATGGCGCAGATAGACAAGACATTCCCGACCCTCGACTGTGCCGCTTGTATCCTTACGCCTAAAATGGTCGATTGTGCTCAACATGAAAAGATAAGGATTCTTTCCTATTCCGAGGTCGAGGACGTAAAGGGCTTCGTCGGTAATTTCAACGTTACCATCAAGCGCAAGGCGAGATACGTTGACGAAAATAAGTGTACGGGCTGCGGTCTTTGTACAGAAAAATGTCCTCAGAAGAAGGTTCCGAATGCCTTCAATCTCGGTCTTGATAACCGTCGCGCAGTATATATACCCTTCGCTCAGGCAGTACCGAAGGTTGCAACCATCGATGCAGATTATTGCACTATGCTGAAAAGCGGTAAGTGCGGCCTTTGCGCAAAGGTTTGTACGGTTGGCGCTATCGATTACAAGCAGACAGACAGCTATATAAACGAGCAGTACGGTGCCATCGTCGTTGCAACCGGCTTCAATCCCATCAAGCTCGACAAGTACGATGAGTTTGCATACAATCAGAGCAAGGACGTAGTTACCTCCCTTGAGCTTGAGCGTCTTATGAACGCCGCAGGCCCTAACGGCGGAACGCTTCTCCGTCCCTCCGATAAGACCCACCCGCACACCATCGTGTTCGTACAGTGCGTGGGCTCAAGATGCTCCGACGACAAGGGCAAGAGCTATTGCTCCAAGATATGCTGTATGTACACCGCAAAGCACGCTATGCTCATAAGGGAAAAATATCCCGACACCGAGGTGTACGTGTTCTATATCGACGTTCGTACGCCCGGTAAGAATTTTGACGAGTTCTATCGCCGTGCGGTTGAGGAATACGGTGTTCATTACGTTAAAGGAATGGTCGGAAAGGTTCTTCCGGAGCCCGACGGTACTCTCACGGTACGTGCATCCGATCTTATCGAGGGCAAGCAGCTGAAGATAAGCGCGGATATGGTTGTTCTCGCAACCGCTATCGAGCCCGATAGCTCCGCAAGACCTCTTGCTACCAAGCTTACCGCAAGTATGGATACAAACGATTTCTTCACCGAGGCACACCCCAAGCTCCGTCCCGTTGAGAGCCCTACGGCGGGCATCTTCCTCTCGGGCGTATGTCAGGGCCCCAAGGATATTCCCGAGACCGTTTCTCAGGCCTCCGCTTGTGCGGCAAAGGTTATCGGTCTTCTTAATAAGAATAAGCTTACCTGCAACCCCTGTGTTGCTCATTCCGACGAGATGCTCTGTAACGGATGCTCCTCCTGTGAAAAGGTATGTCCTTACGGCGCAATCACCTATTCCGATAAGGAATTCAGAGGTCCCAACCGTACCACCCTCATTCGCAGAGTTGCTTCTGTTAACGAAGCGGTATGTCAGGGCTGCGGTGCTTGTACCGTTGCTTGTCCTTCGGGCGCTATGGACCTTAAGGGCTTCACAAATGCACAGATAATGGCGGAGGTTGACGCAATATGCAAGTAAATAATGAATTCAAGCCCAAAATAGTAGCCTTCTGCTGTAACTGGTGCTCTTACGCGGGCGCTGACCTTGCGGGAACCAACCGTCTTCAGTATCCTGCCGACGTTAAGATAATCAGAGTGCCCTGTTCATGCAGAGTAAATCCCATGTTCATCCTCCGTGCCTTCCAGAGAGGTGCGGACGGCGTTATAATTTGCGGTTGTCACCCCGGCGACTGTCACTATACTACGGGTAACTACTATGCAAGGCGCCGTATGACCCTTCTGTTCTCGATGCTCGACTACCTCGGTATCGAAAGAGACAGAACGAGAGTTGAATGGGTATCTGCCGCTGAGGGTCAGAAGTTTGCGGAAACCATGAACAGCTTCGTAAAGACAGTCACCGACCTCGGTGAGAATCGCAGATTGGAGGACCTCCGATGCAAGAAATGATGAAAAATAAGGCGATCGAGCTTCTTTCAAGCGGTGCGGTAAGCCGTGTGCTCGGTTGGAAAAAGGGCGATTTTGTTTACGATATTACCCCCGCGGTGTTTGAGACCAAGGAGGAAATTGAGGCGGATTTCGTCTATTCCGCTTTCTGCGGAGCAAACCTTTCCAAGTATCTCGTAAAAGAGAGCAGAAAAGAAGGAAAGGTGCTGGTATTCCTCAAGCCCTGCGACAGCTACAGCTTCGCACAGCTTCTCAAGGAGCACAGAATTATAAGAGAAAACGTATACGCTATCGGTATCGAGTGCTTCGGCAAGGCGGATATTGATGCCGTCAGAGCCAAGAGCGGCGTTGCGACCATTAAAAACGTTACCGAGCGTGACGGTGTGCTTACCGTTTACGGTCTTGGTGATACTGCAAGGGAGCTTCCCATTTACGAGGCACTTCTTGAAAAATGTGCATCCTGCAAGAGCAAGAAGCATCCCATATGCGACGAGCTTCTCTGCGAGGAGGGAGATAAGGTGGACGACTGTGACCGCTTTGATCAGGTTGCCGCCCTCGAAAATATGACTCCCGAGGAAAGATACGAATTCTGGAGAGGTGAGCTTTCCCGTTGCATCAGATGTAACGCCTGCCGTAACGCTTGTCCCGCCTGCACCTGCGAAAAATGTGTATTCGACAACGATGCATCGGGTGTGGCACAGAAGGCGGCGGCTACCTCCTTTGAGGAAAATATGTTCCATATCATAAGAGCGTTCCACGTAGCGGGACGCTGTACCGACTGCGGTGAGTGCAGCAGAGTATGTCCTCAGCACATTCCCCTTCACCTGCTCAACCGTAAGTTTATCAAGGATATAAACGAGCTTTACGGCGAGTATCAGGCGGGTGAGGATATGGAGAGCCGTTCTCCCCTTACCAACTACACCTACGGCGACGCCGAGCCGAGTATCGTTCACGAAAGAGGAGGAAAGGAAAATGCTTAAAACAACTTTAAACGAGCTTTTCTCCGCTATCGCTTCGCTTCAGCGTCTCTATGTGCCCGATCCCGACGGTGCCGACGTAAGCGACACCCATAAGCCCTTCAAGGAGTGGAAGGCTGACGCAAACGAAAAATGCGACAAGGTCAGAACTCCTAAGGATTTCTTCTTCCCCCAGACCGAAAATCTTGTTGATTTCAAGCGTGAGGGCAAGAAGATCGAAATTATCGACGTAAGAAGCGAGACCGAGGATTTTACGGTATTCGGACTCCGTGCCTGCGACGTCAAGTCCTTCGAAATTCTCGACAGAGTATTTTTGTCCGAGCCCGTCGATACCTATTACAAGAGCAGACGTGAGCATTGCACCACCATTGCAGTCGCTTGTAACCCCGATATGATGCGGGAGACCTGCTTCTGTCAGACCTTCGGCATCAACTGTGCAGAGCCTGAGGGCGACGTTTCCGCTTGGGTAAACGGAGACGAGGTTTATCTTGAGGCGGTAACAGAGAAGGGAAAGGCTCTCATCGAGAGCATCGGGACCTCTCTTACCGAATCCGATGACGAGCCCGTATGGGACATCAAGACCGGGATATACAGCGCAAAGGCTGAGCTTCCGCTTGCGTCCCTTACCACCGACGGCTTTACTCCCGAAAAGATGATGGAGTACTTTGATTCCGACAAATGGGCAGGTCTTTCGGAGTCTTGTATCGGTTGCGGTACCTGTACATTCGTTTGTCCCACCTGCCAGTGCTATGACATAAAGGATTTCGACACGGGAAGCGGCATCAAGAGATTCAGATGCTGGGATTCCTGCATGTATTCCGATTTCACCAAAATGGCGCACGGAAATCCCCGTGTATCTCAGCTTGAAAGATTCAGGCAGAGATTTATGCACAAGCTCGTTTACTATCCCGCAAACAACGACGGTATCTTCAGCTGTGTGGGTTGCGGCAGATGTCTGAGCAAGTGCCCCATCTCCATGAATATCGTCAAGGTAATGAAGGCCTTTAAGGAGGAAAAGTAATGAACGAAACACTTATCCCAGTGGTCGGAGTAGTAACCGATATACGTATCGATACCCCCGACGTAAAGACCTTCAGGGTAGTAACTCCCGACGGAGTCAAGCCCTTTGACCATATGCCCGGTCAGTGTGCGATGCTTTCCATTCCCGGTGTGGGCGAGGCTATGTTTTCCATAACCTCATCTCCCACGAATACCGAGTATATGGAATTCAGCATCAAGAAGTGCGGATGTCTTACCGAGTGGCTTCACGCTATGGAGGTAGGTCAGTACGTAACCGTCAGAGGCCCTTACGGAAATTCCTTCCCCGTTGAAACGGAGCTCAAGGGCAAGGACCTGCTCTTTATTGCGGGCGGAATCGGACTTGCGCCTCTTCGCTCGGTTATAAATTACTGCCGTCACTACAGAGAAAATTACGGAAGCATAGACATCGTTTACGGCTCACGCTCCAAGGATGACCTTGTTGATTACAAGGAAATAATTGAGGAGTGGATGACCGAGGCGGGCGTTAACGTCCATCTTACCATCGACCGTGAGCAGGAGGGTTGGGACGGACACGTCGGCTTCGTTCCCAACTACGTAAAGGAGCTCGAGCCCGATATAAGCAAGACCGTACTTGTTTGCGGTCCTCCCATTATGATCAAATTTACGCTTGCGGCTCTGAAGGAGCTGGGCTTTACTGAGGAGCAGGTGTACACTACAATGGAGCTTCGTATGAAGTGCGGTATCGGTAAATGTGGACGCTGTAACATTGGAAGCAAATACGTCTGCAAGGACGGACCGGTATTCCGTTACGATAAGCTTGGCGCATTGCCTGATGAATATTGATGAGGTAACATACTATGGAAAATATGGTAAACATATATCTTTACGGCAAAAAGTACGAGGTGCCGTCTAATCTTACAATTATGGGAGCAATGGAGTATGCGGGCTATCAGCTCGTACGCGGAGTAGGATGCCGTTGTGGCTTCTGCGGTGCTTGTGCGACCATTTATCGTATAAAGGGTGAACGAGAGCTGAAGACATGTCTTGCATGTCAGACAAAGGTTGAAGACAATATGTACATTGCGACCCTTCCTTTCTTCCCCCTTATTAAGCAGCCCTACGATATCGAGAAGGTAAAGCCCACCGAACAGATAATGATGCAGCTTTACCCCGAAATTTACGCTTGCGTAGGCTGTAACGCCTGCACCAAGGCTTGTACTCAGGGTCTTAACGTTATGCAGTACATTGCTTACGCTCAGAGAGGCGAGTACGAAAAGTGCGCAGAGGAGTCCTTTGACTGCGTAATGTGCGGTGTTTGCTCCTCCAGATGCCCTGCGGGTATCACTCACGGTCAGGTAGGACTTCTGTCCCGCCGTCTCACCGGTAAGTATCTCGCTCCCGAAACTCAGCACCTCCTCGAGAGAGTTGCTGAAATCGAAAACGGTGCAACCGAGGAGGCTCTTCGCGATATTATGAGCAAGACCGCTGAGGAGCTTAAGGAAATGTATAACAACAGAGATTTTGAGAAATAAGGAGGACGGGTAAGATGTATACGAATGAAATGCTTGAATCGATCAAAAAGGTCGAAGCTACACGTGAAGAGCGTGTCAAGAACGCACTTAACGGTATTCATCCTCGCAGAATGACTGCTGAGGAAAAGGATCAGGTCCTTCTTGAAAACCACCCCGACCATATCGTCGATCAGTTCGACACTCTCAAAATAGGTCCTAACAAGGGTGAAAAGGTGCCCCTTGAGCTTGCAGGAATCCTTCAGGCTAATCCCAGAATCGATCCCGATAAGATAGATCTTAACAAGATCGATTACGATGTTGATGTGCTGATTATAGGCGGCGGCGGAGCAGGATCTGCTGCAGCAATTATGGCACAGGAAAGCGGCGCAAACGTTATGATAGTTACCAAGCTTCGCCACGGCGATGCTAATACCATGATGGCAGAGGGTGGAATTCAGGCGGCTGATAAGCCCAATGACTCCCCCGCACAGCACTATCTCGACGTTATGGGCGGCGGACACTTCAAGAACGTTCCCGAGCTTGTTTATAAGCTCGTAAACGATGCCCCCGTTTGTATTAAGTGGCTCAACGATCTCGGCGTTATGTTCGACAAGGAAGCCGACGGTACTATGGTAACAACCCACGGCGGCGGCACTTCCAGAAAGAGAATGCACGCTTGTAAGGACTACTCCGGTGCCGAGATCATGAGAGTTCTTCGTGACGAGGTTCAGAACAGAGGCATCAACGTCGTTGATTTTACCTCGGCTATCGAGATAATCAAGGACGAAAAGGGCAATGCCGCAGGTGCTGTCCTTATGAATATGGAGACCAAGGAGATCCTTATAGCAAGAGCAAAGACCGTTATCATCGCAACGGGCGGCGCAGGCAGAATGCACTATCAGGGCTTCCCCACCTCCAACCACTACGGAGCAACCGCTGACGGTCTTGTTATGGCTTATCGTGCGGGCGCACCTCTCCTTTATGCTTACACACTTCAGTATCACCCCACGGGTGCAGCATATCCCTCGCAGATATTCGGCGCACTCGTAACCGAGAAGGTTCGTTCCATCGGAGCACAGCTCGTAAACTGTGACGGTGAGCCCTTCATGTACTCCCTTGAGACCCGTGACGTTTGCGCATCTGGTGTTATTCGCGAGTGCAGAAAGGGTAAGGGCGTTGACACCTTCAACGGCGGACAGGGAATATGGCTCGACTCTCCCATGATCGAGATGCTTCACGGCGAGGGAACGATTGAGAAGAGAATCCCCGCAATGATGCGTATGTATCTCAAGTACGGCATTGATATGAGAAAGCAGCCCATTCTTATCTACCCCACACTTCACTACCAGAACGGCGGTATCAAGATAAGCGAGAACGGAATGTCCGAGGTGCCTAACCTCTTCGTTGCAGGTGAGGCAGTCGGAGGAATTCACGGTGAGAACAGACTTATGGGTAACTCCCTCCTCGACATCATCGTATTCGGACGTAACGCGGGCGTAAATGCGGCAAAGGTTGCGGCAGAGACTGCAACTCCTGAAAAGCTCACCCTTTCTCACGTTAACAGCTTTAAGAAGGAAATGGCAGAAGCGGGCATCGTTACCGACGAGGTATCCCCCAGACTTCTTCCTGACTATGCAAGGAAGGTGTAAAAAATGGAATTATTCGGCGGCGTTATAACGCTTTCTAATATTTCAACACTGCTTTCGGTTGTGTTTGCAGTGCTTCTCGCAGGCTATGCACTTGGAAGAATCACTGTCAAGGGAATTTCCCTCGGCGATGCGGGTGTATTTGTTGTAGCACTTTTGGCAGGAGCTCTCTGCTTTGAGATGAACGAGGTTACCGGGCTTAACTTTATCGCTTCAAAAACTCCATATAATTTTGAAGCAGGACTTTCTATTATCGAAAGCCTCGGACTTATCCTCTTTGTAACCTCGGTAGGCTTTATCGCAGGGCCTAAATTCTTTGGAAATTTCAAGCGTAACTTCAAGTCCTACGTTCTTCTCGGTGCGATCGTTATCCTTGCAGGCGGACTTGCGGCAGTTGGATGCATCTACCTTGGCGAGGTTATGGGATACGGCTCCTCCATTAAAACTCAGGACGGCTTCGTTGCAATGATCGTAGGTCTCCTTTCGGGAGCACTCACATCAACTCCCGCTTTCTCCGCGGCAAAGGCAACAGTTGCTCCCGAATATCAGTCACTTGTGTCTGTCGGACACGGAATTGCTTACATTTTCGGCGTTATCGGCGTAGTGCTTTTCGTTCAGCTCATGCCTAAGGTTCTTAAGGCTGATATGGCTGCTGAAAGAGCAAAGCTTGTTGTTAAGGAAGAGGAAGGCAAAAAGAAGACCTTTGCAGGCAAGCTCTTTGAGCTTGACCACATGGGAATTGCTGTATTTTCTCTTGCTGCAATACTCGGTACGTTCATTGGACAGATCAAAATACCCCTTTCCGCAAAGGGTCTTGACGGTACCTGCTTCTCGCTTACCACCACAGGCGGATGTCTGCTTGTAAGCCTTATTCTCGGACATATTACCAGAATCGGTAAGGTAAGCATTATGCCTAAGGATTCCACACTCAAGCTCTTCCGCGAGCTTGGTCTTGTGTTCTTCCTCGTTGGCGCGGGAATTCCTGGTGGCGCTGAGTTTATTGCAAACTTTGACCCGATGTACTTCGTTTACGGAATTATAATGACTATCATTCCTATGATCGTCGGCTTCTTGTTTTCCAAATACGTTCTCAAGCTCTCCCTGCTTAACAACCTCGGATCGCTTACAGGCGGTATGACGAGTACTCCTGCGCTTGGTACACTTATCGGTGTTTCGGGTACAGAGGACGTTGCTGCGGCTTACGCGGCTACCTATCCGATAGCATTGGTTGCCGTTGTACTTGTTACGCAGTTCATCATAATTCTTTTCTGACATAATATAAAAATGGGGGCGAAATTTATTGCGCCCCCATTGACAAATTGTTATCTTTAGTATATAATATGAAAATGCAGGATTATAAATGCAATCTTGCATATTGAACGGAGAATAATAATGGAATCAAGCCAACAGGTATCGCTTAATACACTGCAACGCCTGCCTCATTATCTTAATTTTCTTAAGACGCTTGATGCTGATGGTAACATATCCTCCACCGAAATAGCGAAAAAGCTCGGTTTAAACGACGTTCAAGTCCGAAAAGACCTATCCGCTGTCAGTTCAGGCGGGAAACCCAAGGTCGGTTATAACGTTGCGACCTTAATAAGCGAATTGAAGGAATTTCTTGGATATAATTCAGTTAATCCCGCAATTCTCGTGGGTGCAGGTAATCTTGGAAGAGCACTTATGTCTTATCGTGGCTTCGCTGAATACGGCTTTAATATAGTTGCGGGATTTGATATGAACCCTGCGCTTGTTAGGTGCCGTGTGGACGGCAAGGAGATACTTTCCACAGACGATATCGCAAATTACTGCTTAAAGAATAACGTGAAGATAGGTATAATAACAACTCCTGCTCACGCCGCTCAAGCGGTATGCGATATGCTTGTGGAAGCAGGCATTAAGGCAATATGGAATTTTGCTCCCGCGCACATTACTGTGCCCGAAGGAGTCCTCGTTCAAAATGAAAATATGGCGTGTTCTCTTGCGCTTTTGTCTAAGCACCTAAACCAGATGCTCGGTGAGCAAAACGAGGACTAACGACTCTGCAAATAAGGAGAAAACAATGGCAAAGTACAGCGAAATGACAAGGGAAGAGTTGATCGCACTTCTCGAAGACCTTAAGGCACAATACAGAGAGTATAAGGCAATGGATCTTTCTCTCAATATGGCAAGAGGAAAGCCCTCAGTTGATCAGCTCAATCTGTCTATGAGCATGATGGATATTTTAAGCTCTGAGGACGATCTCACCTGCGAGGACGGAACGGACTGCCGTAACTACGGTGTGCTTGACGGTATTGCCGAAGCAAAGAAGCTTCTTGGAGACATGATGGAAGTTCCTGACGATAATATCATTATCTACGGTAACTCCTCGCTCAACGTAATGTATGATACCGTATCCCGTTCAATGACTCACGGTGTACTTGGCAGCACTCCGTGGTGCAAGCTTGACAAGGTTAAGTTCCTTTGTCCTGTTCCCGGATATGACAGACATTTTGCAATCACACAGTATTTCGGTATTGAGATGATCAACGTTCCAATGACCGAATCGGGACCTGAAATGGACCTTGTTGAAAAGCTTGTGTCCGAAGATGATTCTATCAAGGGTATTTGGTGTGTTCCAAAGTACTCTAATCCACAGGGATATTCTTATTCCGACGAGACGGTTCGTCGCTTTGCGCATTTGAAGCCTAAGGCAAAGGATTTCCGCATATATTGGGATAATGCATACACCATTCATCACCTTTATGAAGATGATTGTGATGTTATTCTTGAGATCCTCGATGAATGTCGTAAGGCAGGAAACCCGGATATGGTATACAAATTTGCATCAACGTCTAAGATCTCCTTCCCGGGTTCTGGAATTGCAGCTATTGCAGCATCGCATAACAACCTCGACGATATCCGCAGACAACTTGGTATGCAGACGATCGGTCATGATAAAGTCAATCAGCTCCGTCACGTTAAGTTCTTCAAGAGTATAGAAGGAATGCATGAGCATATGAGGAAGCATGCAGACATTCTTCGTCCCAAGTTTGAAAAGGTATTAGAAATACTTGAAAATGAGCTTGGCGGACTTGGAATCGGTGAATGGACCAAGCCTAAGGGTGGCTACTTTGTATCATTTGATAGCCTTCCCGGTTGCGCAAAGGCAATAGTTGCAAGCTGTAAGAAGGCGGGCGTTATTATGACAGGTGCAGGTGCGACCTATCCTTACGGCCTCGACCCTGAGGATAAAAACATACGTATTGCACCATCCTATCCCACAATTAATGATCTCGAAATCGCAACGAAACTTTTCGCTCTATGCGTAAAGATCGAGAGTGCAAAAAAGCTTCTTGGCGAGGCTTAATAACAAAATAGTAAATAAAAAAGAGCAAACGATAGGGCTGTATCCTAAAGGACAGTTTTATACCGACAGAAAAAACAGAAACCGCAGATTGATTTTCTGCGGTTTTTGTGCTACAATAGGGTGTGTGATTAACACTGTACATAAAGTTTTTTTGCTATGATAAATCCGAACGATAAATAAGAATTTGACGACAGTTTTTTCTAAAATCAACATTTTATGAAAATCGTGTTGTTCTGTTTCTTCTTCTTTGTTATTAAAATAAATTTACAACAAAAAAATGAAACGGAGAAACAAAATGAACACAGACAAAATCTACGCAGAATCCATCGCAAAGGAGTATGCCCCCAAGGACAGCTCCAAAATCGTAGCACTTCGCAAGCTCGACCGAAAGGCAAAGCTGCCTGCAACTATCTTCACCTATACTTGGGGAATTATTTCCGCACTTGTATTCGGCACGGGAATGTGCCTTGGTATGCAGATTATCGGTAGCGGTATCGCCGGTATGGTGATCGGTATTATCGTTGGCATTATCGGCATGATTGGATGCGGCGTAAACTATCCAATTTACAAGAAAATGCTTGAGAACGGCAAGAAAAAGTATGCTTATGAAATCGTACAGCTTGCAAGAGAGATCAGCGAAGGCAAATAAGCATTCACGGAGGGCTGTCTTATGAATAAAAACGAAAGTAAATATTTTAATACGGCAATCAGAATGGACGAAGCCCTCATTACGCTACTTGAAAAGAAGGACTTTGAATATATCACCATCAAAGAGATATGTTATACAGCAGGGGTAAATCGTTCCACCTTTTACCTACATTACGAGAACACCTCGGATTTAATAAAGGAAACTACACGCTATATTATTGACAAGCACCTCGCATACTATGGAATAGAGCAGAAACACATATCTCTGTCATTTGAAACATGCAGGCGTGAGGAGCTTTTGTTTATCACAAGCGAGTATCTTGTGCCTTATTTGACGTTTATCAAGGACAATCAGCGTTTGTTTAAGGTGTCTATCAAGCAGTTTAACTCATTGAATATGAATGAGGTATATGGCGGAATGTTCGAACACATCTTCAATCCTATTCTTGAACGCTTCCATGTTCCCGAAAAGGAGCGTGCCTATGTGATGAAGTTCTACCTGACCGGCGTATTCACTATTGTTATGGAATGGCTTGATAAGAACTGCTCTGATGATATGGCAACGGTTATTAAGGTCATCACCGATTGTGTGATGGGCGAGAGGAACACAAATGGATAGGACATTGAAACTTGCTCTCGCAAGTCTGTCATTCAACATAGCGTTTGCAACCTACCATCTTGTAATGGGATTGGTTACAAGCTCGTGGTGGTTATTAATGCTTGGCTCGTACTATCTTGTTTTAAGCATTGTACGCTTTGTGGTGCTATGCTCCAAATCCAGAGAGCGTTTCATTGTTAAGTTTACGGGGTGGATGCTGATATTGCTATCCATATCACTTGTTGGAACTGTTATACTTTCGGTAGTGCGAGATAGAGGGCACGAGCGGTATATGATCGTGATGATAGCAATGGCGGCGTATGCCTTTACCAAGATTACGCTTGCAACAATAAAGCTCATAAAAGCTCGTCGCAGTACATCAGCAACGCTTATCACGCTCCGAAACATTTCATTTGCCGATGCCTTTGTTTCGATATTCGCATTGCAACGCTCAATGCTCGTATCATTTGAGGGAATGACCGAAGCAGAAATAGCGATTATGAACGCCACGCTCGGCTCTGCCGTGTGCGTGATTGTATTTCTGCTTGGGATAAATTTGGTAAAGCACAAGAAACTATTGTTTAAATTATAATTTGACAAGTTCCAATTTATCGAAAAACTATGATGTGCTGATTGTTAAAAGGCTCTCTTGCGAAAAGGGAGCCTTATTTTTTGTCCCCCAAAGGTTTTTCTGTTTTTCCTGACAAGCACTGCATTTGTGCCCACAAATGCAAAATACGGCATACCTCTTTCGAGATATACCGTATTTTTGAAAACTGTCCTTTAGAGTACAACCCCATCCGGTTTGCTCTTTTTTATTATTTGTTTTTGCAGTTATTACAAAGTGTGAGACCCAATTCTTTTGCTTCGCTTATAGTTATGGGAGTTCCATTCTTTCCTGCACAATCAAGAGAATAGTGGTAACGCTTTCCGGTTGGGGTTTTATACACGATCCTTTCGTTTTCTTCCGTTGTTACTTCGGATGAGGTCGTAACCTCGGGAGTAGTCGTAATTTCGGTAGTGGTCGTAACCTCAGGCTTAGTCGTGATTTCAGGCGTAGTCGTAATCTCGGGTTCTGTTGTGATCTTGGGGGGAGTTATTTGCTCGGTTGTTGATTGATGTGATGCGCAGGTTTTACACGGACTATAGCTGCCTGTAACCTCTGAAAGTGTTTTTTCTACCGCGTTAACACCTGCACAGGACATTAAAAGATGATACTTTTTGCCTGTTGGAGTGACGTAAACTACCGTGTCATCGGTATTGTCGGTAGTTTCACTTGGTGTAGTAATCTCAATTATTGGTGTGGTGGCTTTTGGTTCTTCAACGTCGGGAAGCGTGTTTCCATAAGCTTCCAATATTGAGAAGAATATTACCCATATTGCCGCTACAGAAAATATTTTTGCAGAAACCGTGATGCGTTCTGATCGACACAGCGCTACCGTTGCCATTATCGGAAAGAAAAGTATCCAAAGCAGGAGTTTAAGCAGTGTTTTATTTTTATTTTTCTTGTTTTTCATTGCTTCATATCAATTGATGTTTATGATTTCAATGTATGCCACGTGGATCAAAGGAACTTTACTTTGCTCGTACTCGGTATATACCGTTGAGTTGCCCTGCGCTTGACCGTATATTACTATAACGTCACCTGCAGCATAATTTTTGAATGCATCTTGCGAGCAATCTCTGATCATTATGGGCTTGCCTGATTCCGTACTGCTTGCAACGAGATATAACGTGGTGTACTTTTCTCCATACTTGGTTTCATAATCGTAATAAGAATGATCAATAACCGTTACAGTCAGCTTTACGTACTCGCCCTTATACGCACTTGGAGTTCTGAAATAATCGTCTGCATTTATTTCGGAGCATCTTTCAACGTATTCCTCCTTTGAAAGCTTTGTGTTTACGGGAGGGTCAAAAGTGTTGTTAAAATATGAAATGATATTTCCAATGCCATATGTTGTGACAAGTGAATATGCAACAGCACAAGCTATAAGCCCTATCTTAAGAGATTTTTTATGAGGACTTGTAAGAAGCAGAATTATACCGATCAGCGGCATAAATATAAGCATAATGATAATGAACCACCAGGAGTGGTACCACTCAACAAAGGTTACTCTGCCGCTTCCTGTATTTCTGCGTTTTCTTATCTTGACAGGCTTTCTGTTTCCTGCTCTAAACTCCGGAGGACACTCTTTGCCGCAAAGAGGGCAGTTGTTCTGCGCAAAGTAGCATTCGCAGTCAGGACATTTATTAAGGTCGGGACGGTCAAGATCGTTGTCTCCGTCAAATGAGCCAAGCATTCTTCCCATGGTCAGTTCTCCTTATGTGTTTTTTTTATTATACCATTACAGACCGAAAAGTGTCAATGTCTTTTTTTGAATGAGCCCATTATAGAGGATATTATGAATATGATGAGACTTACGCAAACGACACTTGCACCGGCAGGGGTTGAAAGAAAATACGAAGCGGTGAGGCCGATCACAAAGGAGAAAACGGGTAGGATCGCAGAGCATATAACTACACCCTTGAAGCTTTTCATAAGTCGCATTGCGGTCATTGGAGGGAATACTATCAGAGCAGAAATCAAGAGAGCACCCATAAAACGCATACCAACAACGATAGTAACAGCTGAAAGCAAAGCCAAGACCGTGTCGTATATTCCTACCTTCGTGCCCGTTGCTTTTGCAAATATGGGATCAAATGTAACGGCAAAAATCCTATTGTACAGTATAGAGTATATCGGAACGACGATAGCAAACAATATTGCGCTTAATATAACGTCACCCTCATCTAAAGCAAGAATACTTCCGAACATATATCCGTTTAAGTCGATATTTGATCCCGGAGAAAGGGAAGCGGCTACGGTTCCGATAGCTAATGCGCCTGTAGATATTATGGCGGTTAGGGCATCACCCTTCATTTTTCCTTTTTCATTCAGACGAAGCAGGAAAAATGCAGCGATTAGTACAACGGGAACCGTGAGAAGCATGGGCGCGACCGAAAGTGCGCTTCCAATAGCAAGAGAAGCAAAAGCTACGTGTGAAAGACCGTCACCGATCATTGAATATCTCTTGAGAACGAGGCTTACACCGAGCATGGCAGAGCATACGGATATCAAAATTCCGCACACAAATGCATACACCATGGAATTAAGCGAGAACATAGCAATGAGTTCTTCAAAAAAGTTCATAATATGCAGCCCCCTTCCGCGTCGTGATGATGTTCTACAGCGTCTGTATATGAATAACCGTCATTACGGAGGATAAGAAGCTTGTCCGCTACAGCCAAAGCACAGTGAATGTCGTGGGAAACCATAATGACGGTCACTCCCTCATGCTTAAGACGGTGAATTATCTTGTAAAACTCGCTTGTGGCAGTTGGGTCAAGCCCCGCAACCGGCTCATCGAGAATTATAAGCTTCTTTGCGGCGCAAAGAGCACGGCAAAGAAGGGCTCTTTGCTGTTGACCGCCCGAAAGCTCCGCAAAGCTTCGTTTCTTAAGATTGGTTATGTCAAGAAGCGCGAGCTTATCCACTGCGATCTTTTTGTCATTTTTTGTATAAAAAGGCAGTCTGCCTGATTCGAGACGTCCCGAGAGAACTACCTCCCAAACAGTTGCAGGAAAATCCTTTTGCGTTTCGGTCCTTTGCGGGAGATATCCTATGTGATTTTTTGAAAGTCCGTCGCAAAACAGTATTTCGCCGGAAGTTGCTTCCTTTAAGCCTAAAATTGCCTTAATCAGAGTGCTTTTTCCGGTTCCGTTCTCGCCTGCAACACAGACGCATTGTCCGTCTGATATACAAAAGCTCAAATCTTTTATTACGGGCATACTTCCGTATGATAAACAAAGATTTTTACATTCTATTACAGTCATTATAACCTCGATTTGAAAATGATTATCAATTTCAAATTATATCATACATTTTTAACAAAATCAAGTAGTTGGTAAAAAATAGCTTTTTAGTTAATAGCACCTTGTATTTGTAAAAAACTATTGAAATTGTTTTGAAACTGTGTTATAATTAACTGTTAAATTTATTGAGTAAGGAAGATGAAAACTTGGTTAGGAACGATTTAAGAAATATAGCGATCATCGCTCACGTTGACCACGGCAAGACCACACTCGTTGACCAAATGCTGAAGCAGGGCGGAGTTTACCGCGATAATCAGGCAACAGAGGAGAGAGTAATGGACTCAAACGCTCTTGAAAAGGAGAGAGGCATTACCATTCTGGCAAAAAATACTGCAGTTCACTATAAGGACGTAAAAATCAACATCATCGACACCCCCGGACACGCGGATTTCTCGGGTGAGGTAGAGAGAATACTCAAGATGGTAAACGGAGTTATACTTCTTGTCGATGCGGCGGAGGGACCTATGCCCCAGACCCGTTTCGTGCTTCAGAAGGCGCTTGAGCTTAACCACAGAGTTATAGTAGTTGTAAATAAAATAGACAAGCCCGATGCGCGCATTGAGGAGGTTGAGGACGAGGTCCTTGAGCTTCTTATGGATCTCGATGCTACCGATGATCAGCTCGATTCCCCCATGCTTTTCTGTTCGGGAAGAGCAGGTACTGCATCCATCACACCCTACGAGCCCGGTGTTGACCTTCAGCCGCTTTTCGATACTATTCTCGAGTACATTCCCGCACCCGAGGGTGATGAGGAGGGCGAGCTTCAGCTCCTCGTTTCCTCTATCGACTATAACGATTACGTCGGAAGAATGGGTATCGGACGAATCGAGCGCGGATCTATCAAGCAGAATCAGGAAGCTCTTATTTGCAATTACCATACGGGTGCAAATCCCGTGAGAACAAAGATCGTTTCCATTCAGCAGTTTGACGGACTTGGAAGAAGAACTGTTGAGGAAGCACACGTTGGTGATATAATTTGCTTCTCCGGTGCAGAAAACATCACGATCGGAGATACCATAACTTCGGTCAATGCTCCTGAACCTCTTCCTTTCGTGAAGATAAGCGAACCTACCATTGAGATGACGTTCGCGGTAAACGACAGCCCCTTTGCAGGCAAGGAGGGTAAATTCGTTACATCCCGTCAGATCAGAGAGCGTCTTTACCGTGAACTTCTTAAAGACGTATCACTTCGTGTTGAGGACGGTGAGACCACCGATAGCTTCAAGGTCGCGGGCAGAGGTGAAATGCATCTTTCCATTCTTGTTGAAACCATGAGACGAGAGGGATATGAGCTTTCTTTGTCAACTCCCCGCGTGCTTTACAAGACAATAGACGGTGTTAAGTGCGAGCCATACGAAACTGTTATAATCGACGTACCTGATATCTATATGGGCTCCGTAATGGAAAAGCTCGGCTCAAGAAAGGGCGAGCTTGTGACAATGGGAGCAAGAGGAAACAGAATGGAGCTTAACTATACCATTCCTTCCCGTTGTCTCTTCGGATACAGAAGCGAATTCCTTACCGCAACCAGAGGAGAAGGAATAATGAACACCGTGTTCGAGGGCTACCATCCTTATAAAGGTGATATCCCTACACGTCAGACGGGATCTCTCGTTGCCTCCGAGCAGGGCGAGACTACATCCTACGGTCTGTTTAATTCTCAGGAGAGAGGTCAGCTCTTCGTCGGCGTACAGACCGACGTTTACGAGGGAATGATTGTCGGTGAAAACCCCAAGGCGGGCGATATCGAGATAAATCCCTGCAAGACAAAGCAGCTTACCGCAATTCGCTCCAAGGGTGCGGACGAAAAGCTCATTCTCACGCCCCCCAAGTTTATGTCGCTTGAGGAAGCAATCGAATTTATTGCTGACGACGAGCTTATCGAGGTAACTCCCAAGAGCCTTCGTCTGCGTAAGGTAATTCTCGACACTCCCACACGTAAAAAGGCACAGGCGGCAAAGAAAAAGGCTCAGCAGTAATTGAATAACAAAATGCCCCGCACACGAGGGGCATTTGATAAATGAGACTTAGAATGAAGCATAAAAAATTAAGAACCGTGTACCTGATAGCACTCGTTTTGCTGCTGGGCGTCGAAATATTCATAGGAGACTTTGTGCGCGACAATTTCGTGCGCCCGTATGTTGGCGACGTGCTGGTCGTGGTGCTGATATATTGCGCGTTGAGGGTGATATTCCCAAAAGGCATAAAGCTCCTGCCCCTGTACATCTTCATATTCGCCTGCGGCGTCGAACTGATGCAGTTCGTTGACGTGGTAGCACTGCTTGATATCCCGTCAAGTTCGATATTGTCAATCATCATAGGCAGAACCTTCTCCGTAGCAGATATAATCTGCTATGCAGTAGGTTGTACGCTAATATATACCACAGAACGGATAATCAAAAAGCACCCGTGAGGGTGCTTTTTGATGTTTGGAGTCGCACTGTTTGGTGCTATTCATTCTTATTTCATATTTATTATTTATGCTTTATTATTTATTATCTAAAATTTTCACTCGATTTGGGTGGTAATTTCTCTATCACTTCGGCTGTGTAAATCCGACCTTACGGTAGACCTTGGAGAGGGTCTTTCTTGCAAGGTACGACGCGCGTGCGGAGCCGTCCTTCATTACGCCTTCAAGGTATGCTTTGTCGCTCATAAGTCTGTCAAATTCAGCCTTTACGGGGGCTAAAGCGTCTGCAACGGTCTCTCCTACCGCTAGCTTGAAGTGTCCATAGCCAAGACCTTCAAATTCCTTCTCAATTTCAGCGTCGGTTTTGCCTGTGAATGCAGTGTAGATGGTCATAAGGTTATTTATGCCGTCCTTACCCTCGCCGCGACGGACTACGGTGTCGGAGTCTGTGACCGCACGCTTGAACTTTCTGATTATGTCGTCACGGCTGTCGAGAATGTAGACTGATGCATTACCATTGCTGTCAGATTTGCTCATCTTTTTCTCGGGCTCAGATAGAGACATGATCTTCGCGCCCGCCTTGGGAATGAAGCCCTCGGGGATTGCGAAGGTATCGCCGTAGACCTGATTAAAACGGTTTGCGATGTCGCGGGTAAGCTCGATGTGCTGCATCTGATCGATACCGACAGGAACCAAATTAGTCTGATAAAGCAGAATATCAGCCGCCATAAGCACAGGATATGTGAAAAGACCTGCATTGATATTTGATGCGTATTTCTGGCTCTTATCCTTGAACTGAGTCATACGGTTAAGCTCACCGTGCATTGAGTAGCAGTTTAGCACCCAAGCAAGCTCTGCGTGAGCGGGAACGTGGCTCTGCACGAAAAGGGTATTCTTTTCGGGGTCGAGACCGCTTGCGATGTAGAGCGCCAGAGTTTCGTAGGTGCGGCGGCGAAGCTCCGCCGGGTCCTGACGGACGGTTATAGCGTGAAGGTCAACGACGCAGTAAATGCAGTTGTAGCTTTCCTGAAATTCCCGCCAATTCTTGATAGACCCGAGATAGTTACCGATAGTCAGCTTTCCGCTTGGCTGGACTCCCGAAAATATTGTTTTTTTAATTACGTTTTCAGCATTTTCCATTACGTTTTTACCTCCTTGTTGGTTTTGATGCCTATAAATGATATTTTAGCATAAAACGGGCATTTTTGCAATACTTATAAAGCTTTTTTGTAAATTTATTTTTAAATTACCTTTTTCGATGCTCAATCTACTTGAATGCTGGGGATAAATGTGGTAGAATAATAGAAATATATGAAAACTGTAAGGATGGTTTATTATGATCTTTGATCCCGTTGAAGATAAAATTGTACCGAAACCTTTAATTATTCTCGGAAAGGTTATAAAATACGGTTTTTTGGCTGTTCTGGTGATAATGATCTGTTGGCTGAGCCTTCGCTCCTGCTATCAGGACGGTACTGCAAAAATGAAGAAATATATGTGGACCGAAAAGGCTGTTGAAACAAGTAAGGACGGTAAGCTGACGGTAAAAAGGCTTACCGAGTATCAGGATCCCGAGCTTAGCTCACTGTTTTTTATAAGCAAGATATATCATACCGAGGAGATTGGTCAGCTTCAGTTTATGATACGCTACAATACGTTGAATCAGGATTACAAGGATATGCTCGACGAAGACGGTAAGGCGGAATTTGTTTTCGAGCTAACCGATAACGAAGGTACGCACTACACGAAATACCAGTACATCACCGATTCAGCGCTTATGTACAAATACTTCAGGATTGCATTTGAAGACGTGGAGCTCAGTTATCTTTCAAAGCTTCATTTGAAGATATACCTTGTTACAGATGACGGAGACGTTCACGTTGGAAGCTGTATTGTATGGGAAAAGGACGTTCCATCTCGAGATTACGATCCCGGTAAGTCGAGTGCAGCAAATTCCGAAATCAAGTATGGAGAAAAGACAGAATAAGGAGTTAACTATGATACTTCAGTCCAAAGAAACAACGATTGCATATCGTTGCCCGACCTGTGGAAAATTTATATTCGGAATGGTGGGAATATTCACTCTTTCCGGAGATTTAATAAAGCTCAAGTGCGACTGCGGAGGCTCAGAGTTGAAGATCGCATATACGAGTGATGAAAAGCTCAGAATCACAGTGCCTTGTCTTTTCTGCCCCAAGCCTCATACCTATCTCTTGACAAAAGGGGCGTTTTTCGATCGAGAAATACTTGCTCTTAACTGCACTTATTCGGGACTTGACGTGTGCTTCATTGGCAATAAAGAAAAGGTCTCAGAGGCAGCAAATGACGCCGATATGCGCTTGAATGAGCTTCTTGAGGAAGCGGGATTTGATGGCATAGAATCATTTATGCGTGGAAAAAACAGTGTGGACGGTGAAGACAACGTCGATGAGGATTATCGCCTTGACTATGCGCAGATAGAAGACGTTGTACGCTTTATGCTTGCTGAACTAAAAGATGAGGGAAGTATAAGATGCGACTGTAAGGACAGCCCTGATTGCGATTTTGAATTTAAGGGCGATAACGTTGTGATCTACTGCAAAAAATGTCACTGTGAAAAGCGTGTCCCTATGTCGAGCACACTTGCGGCTAATGCGTTTCTGCACATAGATAAGCTTGACCTCGAAAATCCTCAAATATAGTGGATTTATAGGGCAATTTGTCTTGACAAAGCGTGATTATTGATATATAATTACATTAAATTCTAAAGACAATTTTTCGGAGGAAAGCATTATGAAAAAATTTATAGGTGAATTCAAAAAGTTTATCACCAGAGGCAATGTTGTCGACATGGCTGTCGGTGTTGTAATCGGTGGTTCATTCGGTAAGATCGTAACCGGACTCGTTAATTACATCATCAATCCTTTTGTTGGAATATTTATCAAGAATGGAAGCCTTGATTCTCTTAAGACCATTATCCATCCTGCAGTTGAGGAGGTTCTTGATGAGGCAGGTAACGTAGTAACTGCGGCTTCTGCCGAGGTTGCAATCCTTTGGGGAACTTGGTTCCAGACCATCATCGATTTCCTTATTACCGCACTCTGCATTTTTGCCGTAATTCATACCATCGGACGTATCAGAGCTCGTATTGATGCAGAGAAGATTGCTGCTGAAGCTCAGGCTAAGGCAGAGGCTGACGCTAAAGCTAAGGCTGCTAAAGAGGCGGATGATGCCCGTCAGGCAGAGTTTAATAACAGCATTATGCAGCAGGAAGCTCTCCTGGCAGAGATTCGTGATATTCTCAAGAAGAATAACTGAGTTCATATCACATAACTAAAATATCAAAAAATCAGACGGAGAAAATAAATGTATTACATAGGAATTGACCTTGGCGGAACAAATATCGCAGCAGGTATCGTAGACGAAAATTATAAGATCGTTAAGAAGGGAAGCACTCCCACGCTTGCAAACCGTGAGCCTGAAGAAATTGTTAAGGATATGGGAGCTCTCTGTATGAGACTCTTGAACGAAGCAAACATCGATGTAAGCGAGATCGCACATGCCGGTATTGCTTCTCCCGGATCTATCGATCCTAAAGAGGGTATGGTTGTTTATGCAAATAACCTTCCGTTCAGCAGATTCCCTATCGCAGCTCTTCTTAAGAAGTATCTCCCTGTTGAAAAAATCTACGTTGAGAACGACGCAAATGCAGCAGCGCTCGGCGAGGCAATGGGCGGTGTAGCTGCAGGTGCTGATATCGCTGTTATGATTACTCTTGGCACAGGTCTTGGCGGTGGAGTTATCATCGATGGTAAAGTATATTCCGGCTTCAACTATGCGGGTGCTGAACTTGGACATATTGTTATCGAGTACAACGGTGTTCAGTGCTCATGCGGAAGAAAAGGATGCTGGGAGGCATATTCCTCTGCAACTGCTCTTGTTCGTATGACTAAGGAAAAGATGCTTGAGGCTAAGGACTCTATCATGTGGAGCATGGTTGATGGCGATATCGAAAAGGCTAGTGCAAGAACTGCTTTTGCAGCAATGAAGCAGGGCGATGAAGCAGGTAAAGAGGTCGTTGACAAGTACATTGGATACCTCGCGTGCGGTGTTTCGAACATTATCAATATCTTCCAGCCTAACGTGCTTTGCATAGGTGGCGGAGTATGTAACGAAAAGGATTACCTCCTCAAACCTCTGCTTAAGCTTGTTGAAGAGGATCAGTACACATCAACTCTTGAAAAGAAGACCAGAATCTGTATCGCAGAGCTTGGAAACGATGCAGGTATCGTAGGCGCAGCAGCAATCAATTATTAATATTAACAGTAAAAGCTCCTTAAGAAATTTCTTAAGGAGCTTTTTGATTTTTCTTCGGTAATATACCAAGATCCAACAGGTCAAACAATGCGACAATGGGGCAATTCAAGGGTACAGCGTTTTCAATTGCCTTGGATAGATCAGTTTGTGAGCTGTAGAATAACGAAAACTGTCCGCAAACGAGATTCATACCGAATATCATTGTATCTATAACATAGTTTTAGGATGAATTGCAGAGGGCGTGATCACTGTGAATGTTATCACTTCTGATCGCGTAGCCTTTAAAGTGTTTTTATATTATTTTATGTCGTTATTTTGCGTTCTGTCGTGTCTTATGTAGCCAATTCCGATAGATATCAAACAGAACACCTCGGTTATTGCACCGCCAATAGACTCGTTTAAGGCGTTATAAACAAGCCACAGCGGAGAATTCAGTAACGAGAGCAGACGGACCCGCTTGCCTTCCTTCTGTCTGAATGCAAAAGTGGTGGTTATCATTCCCAGCGCGGGTAGAAGCTCAAGAATGAAGTTTGAAATTGTAGGCTGGATGCCAAATACGAGAAATGATAATGCATATACCGTAAATTACACAATTGTCATAAATGCAACAAACAGGGAACTGCCCACCCGTTTCCACTTGTTTCTTTGAGACATTACGCTGTTTCGGACGAATGGAACAAGGTTTAATATTCCGCCCGTATAAGCGCCGATTGACAAGAAAGGAACGCTCCATAGGGTAGCGGAAGTTGCCTGGATATAACTATCCCTTTTTGATTCTTTTGCTGAAACGACAGTATCGTTATTACAGTTGCTATAATGCCTATAGCCTGTGCTATTATTTGTGGCATATTGATCCCATAAAAAGACTGCCTCGCATAAAGCGAGGCAGTAATTTTTATTTGATTTGCTATAATCAGATCTCTGCGAAGTACTTGATAGTACGAACCATCTGAGAGGTGTAGGAGTTCTCGTTGTCGTACCAAGAAACAACCTGTACCTGATAGGTGTCGTCGTCGATCTTTGCAACCATGGTCTGAGTTGCATCGAAGAGAGAACCGTAACGCATACCGATAACGTCGGAGGATACGATCTCATCGGTGTTGTAACCGAAGGACTCGTTAGCAGCAGTCTTCATAGCAGCGTTGATGCCGTCCTTGGTGATGTCCTTGCCCTTAACAACTGCAACGAGAATGGTGGTAGAACCGGTGCAGGTAGGAACTCTCTGAGCAGAGCCGATGAGCTTGCCGTTGAGCTCGGGGATAACGAGACCGATTGCCTTTGCAGCGCCGGTAGAGTTAGGAACGATGTTCTGTGCGCCTGCACGTGCACGGCGGAGGTCACCCTTTCTGTGAGGACCGTCGAGAATCATCTGGTCACCGGTGTATGCGTGAACAGTGGTCATGATACCGCTCTGGATAGCTGCGTACTCGTTGAGAGCCTTAGCCATGGGAGCGAGGCAGTTGGTGGTGCAGGAAGCTGCGGAGATGATGGTGTCCTCAGCGGTGAGACCGGTGTGGTTTACGTTGTAAACGATGGTGGGAAGATCGTTGCCTGCGGGAGCGGAGATAACAACCTTCTTTGCGCCTGCTACGATGTGAGCCTGGCTCTTTTCCTTAGAGGTGTAGAAGCCGGTGCACTCGAGAACGACGTCAACGCCGAGCTTGCCCCAAGGACAGTCAGCTGCGTTCTTTTCTGCGTAAATGATGATTTCCTTGCCATCAACGATGATGGAGTTTTCGGTGGACTCAACGGTGTGAAGGTTCTCGCCGATTCTGCCGCAGTATGCGCCCTGTGCGGTGTCATACTTGAGAAGGTGAGCGAGCATTGCGGGGCTGGTGAGGTCGTTGATAGCTACGACTTCGTAACCCTCTGCGCCGAACATCTGTCTGAATGCGAGACGACCGATGCGGCCAAAACCGTTAATTGCGACTTTTACTGACATTTTTGGAATTCCTCCGTTTTATATAATAAAATTTTTTCAGTAATAATTCGGGCGTTCACCCGATTTTTGCCGTATATATTATACTCTATTTTAAGTGAATTTACAAGAGTCTTGAGGAAAAATTATCAAATTCATAACAATTTCCAATATTTTCACTTATTATTGTTTTCTTTTTGGCGACTTTTCCTTGTTAAGTATCGGAATTTGATCATTTTCGGCAGAGCAGAGAGTCTTTTGGGCTCGCATATCATTCGCCAGAGCCATTCGAGACGCAATTTTATGAAAAGTGAGGGGGCGCGTTTTACGTTTCCCGACCATACGTCGAGCGCACCGCCGAGGCAGATGATCGATCCTGTGCCCGAGAGCCTTTCCTTGTTTTCGTGAGCCCATATCTCTTGCCGCGGACTGCCGAGGCAGACGACGAGCAGGTCGGGGGATTTTTCAATAATATCGGAAACGATTTCTTCGTCATTATCAAAATATCCGTGATGTGTGCCGACGACGCGGAGAGAAGGGAGGCGTTCGGTCAGCATCTCCGACGCTTTCCCGGCAACTCCGGGCTTGGCGCCGAGAAGATAGACGCTGCCACCGACTTCCGCAAGCTTTTCGAGGACGGCGTAGCCCGTGTCGATGCCCGTGACTCGCTCGGGCAGGGGCATGTCAATCCGCTTTGCCGCAGAGATGATTCCGATACCGTCGGCGAGAGAAAGGTCGGCGGCTCTCAGAGCAGAGAATAGCTTTTTGTTTTCCCTCGCGGTCATTACCATTATCGGATTCGGGGTCACGACGGTGAAGGGAATCTCCCTTTTACTTTTGCATTCCGAAAAAATACGCTCGGAGGCTTTGCGCGTTGTTGTTGAATTAAACGGAATATTCAGTATATCGATCCTTGACATAATTTGCCTCCTTTTTGCGGTTTGATGTAATTATAGCATACAACAGAATTATTGTCAAGGTTGGAATTTATTTGTGTAACATCTTTCCCTCCACCACTTCGTGGTCCCCCTCCCTCCTCAGAGGGAGGCAAGGTGTTAGTGCGAACAACGGATATAGAGATATCAATTTATCTGACATATAATGTACGCTTTACGCTCTTAGTTTGAAGTAAACAAGCTGCTATGCTTAGAAAAGCTATGTTAGCACTCGCAATCCTGCCTCCCTCTGAGGAGGGAGGGGGACCGCTTGCGGTGGAGGGAGAGAGGAATAATGAAAAATAACAGCAAAATCTCCGCAAAAATCAATCTTTGTCTTGACATATCGTAAATTTTGTTTTATAATATACTACGTATATTTATGTTAATCACATCAGCGAAAGGAATTAAAAAATGGCTGACAACAAGAAGATGGTTGACGCTATCACGTCAATGGAAACAGATTTTGCCCAGTGGTATACCGACGTCGTCAAGAAGGCGGAGCTGGTTGACTATTCGGGCGTTAAGGGATGTATGATCATCCGCCCCTACGGATACGCTATCTGGGAAAATATCCAGCGCATCCTTGATGCCGAGTTCAAGAAGCTCGGTCACGAGAACGTATATATGCCTATGTTCATTCCCGAGTCGCTTCTGCAGAAGGAAGCTGATCACGTTGCGGGCTTTGCTCCCGAGTGCGCGATCGTAACCATCGGCGGACAGAACAAGCTCTCCGAAAGACTTATCGTCCGTCCTACCTCCGAGACTCTTTTCTGCGAGCACTACAAGAATATCATTCAGTCCTACCGCGACCTGCCCAAGCTCTACAATCAGTGGTGTAACGTAGTGCGTTGGGAGAAGACCACCCGTCCCTTCCTCCGCACATCCGAGTTCCTCTGGCAGGAGGGTCACACTATGCACGAGACCGAAGAAGAGGCGCGCGAGGAGACCATCCGTATGCTCGACGTTTACGCCGATTTCTACGAGAAGTCGCTCGCTATCCCCGTAGTCAAGGGTCAGAAGACCGAGAAGGAGAAGTTCGCGGGTGC
>JAZQMQ010000019.1:0-76445 GCA_045543555.1 Eubacteriales bacterium | reverse complement strand
GTGAGGATCTGCTTTGCGGGATAGTTGGTTTTTGGTATCGTCGTGCCGCTTGTCGGGTTCTTCACGATGAGCCGTTCCTTCATCGCCGTGTCCATCGCCTCGTGGAGCATCATATGGATCTTGCGCACGTAACTGTCGGACAGCTTGTGTCCGTGGATAGGATGTGCCTCCGCTCTTCCGCTCTTCTTGAGCTTGTTATACATTCTCTGCACATCGGCAGTGGTCACGAATGCAATCTGCTTGTCACCGAGGTATGGCTTGATGTGAAGGCGCACGGTTGTTTCGTAAGCCTTCCACGTGCTTTCGCGGATGGTGAACAGCATATACTCGTTCAGCCACTTGTCGAGCCACTGACCGAGCGTCATCTTGCTGTCCTCGGTCAACTCGACACCGCGGTAGTCCTCGATGCGCTGATGAAGCTTATCGAGCACCTCCTTTTGCGTTTTGCCGTAGACGTAACGGTAGATCGGTCTGCCGTCATCCTTATGACCGACGACGATACGCGCTTCCCATTGACCGCGCTTCTTCTGACGAACCATTCCGTCGCCCGCAGGCCGTTTCTTCGGCATCACATCAACTCCTTTCTCATCAGCACAACACTATACCACAACTTTTTTACAAGTCCAGAGAGAATCGGAAGAAAGAATTGATTATTCATTATTCGTCCTCCTCATCCTCAGCGAACTTCGGATCCATCAGTGCCGCGTAATCGATCTTGCCCTTAAGCTTGTAGACGTGACCTTCCGCCTTCTTGCGATAGCCTTCAATGAATTTAGGATTGAATTCGTACACTTCGGCGAGAATTTGTAAGATGGTATCGAGCTCAACCGCGTAACGGTAGAGTCCTTTCGACACTCTCGTTCCGATCGGACCGAGCTCATTTTTGATCGCTTTCCTGATCTCGTCCGAGAGAAGGTCGCCGTTCTTATCGATGACAAGCTTTGTGATATAGTTTTCGATCGCCTTGGATGCGAAGGCGGAGAAGGAGTTGACCTTGGCTTCTCCGAAGAGAATCTCCGCACGCTTGACGAGCTCTTCGTCAATATAAATGGTGGTTCTCAGCTTTTCGTTTTGTTCTTTCATTTTGATTTTCCTTTCTGTGTTTCTCATTCTTCACACCATAAAAAGGGCGTAATATGGGGCAATTTTCGATTTTCTTCACACTTTTCGAGTGTGAATCGCAAAACTGGGCACCAATGCTGGTTTTATCGGTCGCCTCCGCTTTCCTTTCAAAAACGCCCTAAAACGGTGCTTTTTCGGTCGGCTGTTGCCGTCCGAGGTGATCGGAAGGCGGCAAAACACGAGTGTGAGCCAGCCTTCCTTTAACCTGCTTGAAAATAATCGGTGATAAGCTGGCTATCTTCAATGCCTCGCATCGTATTTTGCAAGCTTTTCCTGCGCTTTCGCTCTCGCCGATTCGAGCTGTGCCATTTCAAGCTGCATTTCGTAATGCCGTTCTATAACGTCGCGGATCGGCAGGATCGTATAGCACAGACTTCCGTTATGAACGCGTCCGTCCCTGGTGTTGACCTTGGTATGCTCGGTGAAGATCAGCCCCTTCTTTTCAAGACCTTGAACGTACTTCTTCACGCTGTTTTTGCTTCGACCGATGGCTTCACAGATCGTCGCGTAGCTCGGATGACACTTGTACGTTTTTCTGTCCTCGCAACGCATCAGAAATGTGTACACCAAGATCTCACCGTCGGTCAGTCCGAGACTGAAGATCTCATTCGGCACGGGAAAGAAGTTCTGCATTTTTTGTGTTTGCAAATACATCGCTTCACCTCACGCAACCACTTTAACGTTTATTTCGCATTCAATCGGAATGCTTTCGCCTCTCATCACTTTATGAAACAACTCAAGCGCGTTCGCAAGCACTACAGTCAAAAACAATTGACGATATAATTGCTCGGCGCTTGTTTCTCCGTGTTCTTTCCAACACTTGATCGCATCGTCAAGTTCTTCGGACATCATTTTGTTGAGCATCATGTTGCGGATCATATCCTGCGAGTAAATATATCCACAGCATTCAACATTGTCAGCGTTCCACAGTATCAGCATTGCTTCGAGAGCCTTTTGTTTGATCTCGTCACTCTCGTATTTTTTATCCTTGTGAAAATAACAGTCCTTGAGTTCATTCACAAATCTGATCTCAGAAATATTTTTCATCTCTTACCTCCTTTTGTGTTCTCGTTAACCCAGATCAAAAATTTGTCCTTGGGAACGACTAAGCGTTTCCCGATACGGATCGTCGGAAAATCTTTCTCGTGCATCAGCTCATAGCAAGACGAAATTGCAATGCCGAGAATATCTGCAAGCTCCTGCGCATTGATGAAATACGGAAGCTCATCGAATGTTTTGATGTTTGATTTTTTCATGATAAATAATTCCTTTCTTTGTTTATTGCAAGCTAAATGTTGAACCGTGATGTCAGTTAATCATTTCTATCACCCTTTCTTGATTTAAAAAAGATCCCCTCAATTGGTAGCCGATGGGAAAGCCAAAAAGACAACCCTAATTTTTAAAAAGTTCATTTGTTTACAAAAAATTTAAAAATGGCAACTAAAAAAGGGCATGACTATACCACTGAAAAATCAGTGTATGTCATGCCCTATCTCGATGGTCAGTGTTCTCACCCGAGTTATCAGGTGGATATAAGCTCTTTTCCGGCTTGCTTTACTGATCACAGATCAGCGTGTCCGGCGGATGGATGCTATGTACGATACATAAAACTATTTAATTGTCTTTTGAGTTTCCTCGACAGTATTATATCAAATGTGGACCGAGAATTATGTTGAAGTATGTAGGCTGAAGGAATAGATTTACTGCTTCGAACCCTGTGAGCATATTATACGCGAACGTTTTTACGTTTTCAATAGGGTTTTATGAAGTCGCAAAAAGGTGGGCGTATTTGCGCCCACCTTTCGAACTTCAGAAGTGTTTTCCTTCACCAGGACGGTCTTCGCCTTCGCCGACGTAGTCCTCCACCGGTCGGTCATCGATTTCGGTGGGTGTATCGTTCTCGAAGGGATTCGGCTGACCTCCTATCTGCGGCTTGTATTCCGCGAGGCTTTGGTCGCCTTCATCAATACATTCGACGGTTTCTCCTTCCGGTTCGGTAATGGTTTCTTCCGTGACCTCGATGCATTCTTCCGTAATCGTTTCCTGAACGGTTTGCTCTTCCTCGGGTGATGCTTCAGTTACGCTTTCCGTCTCTTTCACTTCGCTCACAAACGCCGTTTCTGCGGGCTTTTCACTTTCTTCGGGTAGTTGCTCCGTCCGAGTGACAATCGCTGTCTGTGGCGTTTTTACTGCGGTCACGTGCGGTTGTTCTGCACCCTGATTCGGTGCGGTAAAGAGCGCTATAATGAGTGCGAGGATGATGGTGATTAATCTTTTCATATATGTAATTCCTTTCCGAGCACGCCTTTCGCGGCTCAACACAAGAATAAACTGAAAAACAAATAAGTCCAGAGAGAATCGGCACGAAAATGAGGAATCGCACACATTTTGGTACGATTCCTCGTTGCGTTATTCGATTTCCGTGTTCATCACCTCGATGATGATCCTGGCACCGAGCACGAATCCTCTCGCGAATGCTTCACGCTCCGCGATGCCGTACATCTCATTGGTGCACTCAGTGAATTTTTCAAGGATTTCTTTTTCCTCGTCGTTCAGCCGTGTCTGAAGATTCTCTTCGTGCCGAACGATGTATCCGAGCAGCTCCGAATACTTGCTACCTTTCTTAAAGTCCCTCTCGCACGGGCTTATGTTGCCATACCACAGTTCTTCAATAATGTTCATTTTGCACCTCCTTTGCACCAAGTGCGTCCTCAAGGATCACCGTAACCAGTATCTTGCCAAACACCTCGATCTCGTTCTCCTCATCACCGAACCGATAGTCGCCGAACCGTTTGATTGCCAAGTCGATGTACTCGGGCTTGACATTCGGGAATAAGTACTGCAGCTCATCCGCTCCGATAATGAGAGAGCGGCTCCGCTTCGGGAAATCCCGATTCAGAACCGCTCTGTTTTCGTTATATACTTGTTTCTTCCGTGTCATATGCACTACCTCCTTTTCGTGGTAGCACACACAATATCACAGAAAGTGACGGAAGTCCAGAGAGAATTAAAACAAATTAAGCTGATTGTTTTTCAGAGAAACCATTTTTCGCTCTACAATCTTATCCTCGGGCAAAACCTCCCCAAAAAGCAATGGAGAATAAGGATTATGCATTCCGGTATTTTTGTTAACAGTAGCTTGACTGAAATTGGCATAGCAATATTTACAACCATTCTTGCATGTGTTGTATGCCCCAATATCAATACTTTCCATACATCCGCATTCGGGTCGTTGATTTTTGTCTTTCGACAAATTCATTTTGCAATTCAAAATTCGTTCAAACAAGTCACAGTCTATACAGTGCCCATGCTGGATACCGAATTGCTCCAAATTAATTTTTTCAGCACAAGATTCAACAATTAGATTGTTCTTATTTGCAATCTCTACAAGTCGTTCAGCAAGCTCATACATTTCCTTCTCACCTAAAGGCAATATATCTAAATCTTTAAGATGAGTTTGAGTATTGCGATAGAAATCAACAAAGCTTATTACACATTTATGAGTATATCCGGATAATCTTTTGGCTAATTCATTGAAATAATTCACATGGTAATCGATTGTATACTTGCTTGTGAGCATAATTGGATCATATCGCCAAATTACTTTTTCTGCACCGATTTTTCTTGACAACTCACGAAAAGCCGGTACGATAATGTCATTTTTACTTGGTATGTTAGCCTCAATATCTTTCCCGTATGAATTTACAGTAAATTGAAAATAGTAAGCATAATCCTGGAGTTTATCTAACTTTTTTAACATAGGAACTGGATTTTTAGTCCAGAACACAATACCATCAACTACATCAGGAGATAATGATATCTTGCTTATTTGATGTACGTTCATAGGATTACGAACATAAACAAAACCTTCTTTTATTCTGTTGAAAAGCCATTCACTATAATAAGTGGGGATATCTGTTCTTCTGCTTGCGCTAATTATCAATGTTATTCACCTCCACAATGAGTTGAGCACTCCTGCATATTCCGTCAACATGGTATATTCGTTTAATATCGTTATTATAATCGAACAATGGGCACGCAGAGTTGTAGGCGGTACCATTTCTTTGGTATCTGTTTAATCTGTCTGAGTCAAAATACATATATTTATATGATCCATGCAAGCCCTTTTTCTTCAACTTAGTTATAAAATCAGCAAAGAAATCTCTTCCTCTATTACAACTATTAACATCATTGAATACGATAAGTTTTTTATCACTATTTCGAACAATAACATTATCAATCAGTCTATCAAAGAAAGTAAGAATATCTTTCTTTTGAGGAGTGTTATATAGGTAGGAAATAAGATAACTTATAACTATAACATTTGTATTCTTAGAATAATATTTTGAAAAATAACTTATGGCATCCTCTCTTTTCATCCTACTATCGATATCATTATCATTACAATACCGCTGAACCCTATTATGTACTTGTAGCCATAATGGATTAACATCATATCCCTTATAAGTTATTGGAGTTATTAATCCATCATCATACAAGAATTGTTCCATCGCCATCAAATCAGGACAACCACCACATCCAATTGACATCATATTTATGTTTTCAAATGTGTTAAGAAAATTTGCTTCTTCCTTGAAGGCATACAAGATTTCCGAGGCATACCGCAATGTATATTGACAAACATAATGATATAACATCTTCGGACAATCATATAACGATTTGTGGTTGCATTTGTCACCATCGAAATAATGAATTTGATATAAGCAATCATAACAGCTTCCACTACATTTGCCTGAAGGATGAGAACATGTGTCGTTGCCGCATTTATCTCCAAAAGCAATATATTTTTTATTGCAATAATCAACGATATTATCAATAAGCATGTATTTATTCTCCTTACAAGTTGTAGCAAGATAATCCTATATCAATACCCCATCGCAATGATCAACCTCGTGCTGAATGATCTGCGCTGTCCATCCGGTGTAGGTCTTGATGCGGGTTTGCATTTCCAAGGTCTGATACTTGACCTTGATAGATTTATAACGCTTGCAAGGACGGGAACCGCCGAGAAGGGATAGACAGCCTTCTTCGGTGTCGTACGCGCCGTCCTTCTTGATGATCTCGGGATTGAGCATCACCGTATATGTAGGAGCTCGTCCGCTCTCGTCAAGAAAAGCGATGATGCGCCTACGCACACCGATCATATTCGCCGCCATGCCGACACAACTATCCTTGTGCGCCATCAGCGTATCAAGCAAGTCCTCGGCAACCTGCAAATCCTCTTCTGTTGCGACCTCCGACTTCCCCGCAAGAAAGATGGGATCGTGCATCAGTTCTTTAATCATATTTCACCTATTACTTATCTTACAACCATGCCTTATTGATATCAACATTATCACTTTTAGGTCTTTTATTAAGAGGCAACATATCAATTTGAACAAGAACAGGAAAATTTGTTGCTAAACCAGACACCAAGCAACCTCCAGCCGGCAAGATTGGAATCATTTCATTTGATGCTTTATCTGCAAATGCGACAGTTCTATACATTTTACGCAAATCTTCTTCATTGACAAGGCGATGAATAAAATAATTATGTAATTGAGAAATGATTGTATCAGATATATCAGATGGCCGCTGAGATGCTATAGTGAGAAAAACGCCGAATTTTCTCCCCTCTTTGATGATTTCCTCAAAGCTTTCCAACCGATAATCCTTCCACTCTTCGCTTTCACGGGTCGACATATCGGACAAGATATTATGGGCCTCATCAATTACGAAATGCAATGTGCTATTTAATATATTTTTCTTTGCTTCTTTCTTTTCGGCATATTTGGTTTTGCATACAATCATGGGCACGATTTTCTTCATCGCAAGATTAACATTTAGCAAAGATATCACCTCAATGTTGCTCTGATTATTCAATGCTTTTATATAATCCGCTTCATCCAAGACTCTAAAAATCTTCTGCATATCCTCGCATCGATTATTTGCTCTTGCCACCAACGGAGCGATATGCTCTTTGGTAATATAACTTCTGCTTATTTCGAGCCAGTAATTGTACTTTATGGCAAATTCGAATAATTCAAACGGAGATAAAGAATACACCTTTTCTGCATCTAATATGATATCGTCAAACAGTTGTGACTGAATATCAAAAGCAGTTATACTATAATTTGTATATCCACTGCGTACTTGGTAAAAATTTTTTGATTGTCCGTTATAGTAAAAATTCGCATCGAATTCTTCAAATCTATCTTTTAAACCAAATGCACCAAAAACATCACCCATAGTATATTTTAACTCGGGATACTTGGCTTGTGTCTTAATAATTAATTCGCACAGTTTTTCGATTGAAAAGTCTTCTTTTCTCTCTTGAATTTGTCGATATTTTTTAAGAGACCTATTAATAAAAGGTTTTTGAGTTTTATCAGTAGCCTCAAGAATTATAGCCCAAAAATCCGGATTCAGCATATCATCGCTCGAAACAGGATAGCGATATAGCTCTTGCCCCTTAGCATCAACATTGGAGTTTCTCCGAGTACTCAAAAAATACTTATCTGCTTCGGCAAACACAGATTCATATTCACCGTTAAAATCTATAACAACAAACTTTGAATTCTTTCTAAAAGCTTGAGAAGAACTGTATTTGTCGATAATTTCCCGATAAAGCTTGGCTAATGTATTTGATTTTCCGCTACCCGTATTTCCAAAAACCCCTACATGACTACAAACAATATCTTGTACTCCGATTTCAAATGGATAATCATCGTGTCCTATTATTTTTCCAAGACGTATTGTTTGCACCGGCGAATTAAAAGAAAAGATTTTTGCGATTATTTGTTCTTCAAGAATATAAACGTAATTTCCTATCAGCGGTAAATCTGTTAGTCCGTGAATAAACTTTTCTTGCTTCATTCCTCCAAGAATACTGATAGAAATTATTCGTTTTATGCTATTACCCATTTGGGAATAATTTTTATCACCGCTTATACTTTCTTTCGTGTATTCTCCATCAACCTTTCCGATTATATTGTTGAATCCTTTTCTAATTAAGACAAAGCTGCCAATACCAACATTCTTAATTACGGAACCGTTGTAATTCAAATATTCCGTGTTTTTGTCACTATAGACACCGGCTTTGACAGTTTTGCCTTGTACTTCACATACCTCGCCAACCTTTAGATAATCACTTAGTTCCATTATAAACCTCCTCAAGAAGGTTATTTACATCATCTTGTGTAAATTTAAGCACTTTCAAATTATCTCCATCTTTCTCCACAAGTTGATAAACAAAAACATTTGAATAATCCTCAAAATATTCTTTATATTTTGTAGTTGATTCTTCATTGAAGGAAAATATAATCAAACCAAACGTAGGATTTCCTTTTAAAGATCTTTTTGTCATCTGCAAAATATGTTCGTCAGCAAATGAAAATCCGAAAGTAAGCAAAACAGTATTGTTCTTTTCTAACTCATTGCAATACATCCTGAGCTGATCATAATAATTTGCATTTAATACCGTTTGTTTGAATTTTTCCTTCGTAGGGTTAATTATCTGCAAAGATGAATAGTACGAATCAAAATCTTCTGCGTTTAGGTGGGCTTCTATATTTTTTATTGCTTCAATATGGTCACAACAATATATTTCCGAACCTTCACATTTCCAATTCAGCGAGCCGTGTACTTTATAAAGATTGAATGTAACCACTTCAGATGTCATACTGGAAATGCTTGTTTGACGACTAAAAATCATTCCGTAATTGGCGGTCGAAAAAGTAGGTTTGATTTTTCCAGAAAAGCCATCCACGTAATCAATATGATTTTTTTCGAACGCTGTTTCTATCAATAAATCATAATTCGTTGTATACACATTTATAATTTTATGTAGTATAGAAGACTGTCTGTTCTCAATGATTTTTTTGATAATATCAAAAAATCTTATTCTTCCGTCCTCTCCAACCTTAATCTTATGAGGGTCCGCCATCGGCAATATTGATTTTTCAAAAAATTCTTTTTCTATTTTTAATACTTCATCCTTATCTTCGTCAATAAATTCGGCAATCACCAAACGATTCTCAATATCTCCAAGTAATTGAGCAACGCCAAAAGAAAATCCTGCACCAAGCAATATATTTATGTTTGATGATTGAATTTGTCTTTTTAAGGTATTTAATTGGCTCTGAAATTCTACATCTACTCCATTTACAATATTTGACTTAACTATATTGATAATTTTCATAAATCCTCCGTTTGATGTATACCGCGTTTCTTAATATAATTAACCTTATTAGTGCTCGCTAAAAAATCATTCACCTATAAGGTTATCTATTGCCATGCTCACGTATTCTGCCGTTCCATCACCGTATTTATCGATATTCTTCTTGAATCGCTCATCAGCAACGTACATCTTGCCAAGTCCTGCGAGGATCTCATCAGCACAGGTGTAGTAGTTTGCAGTAATATGCGCCTGAAGCTTGGCAACGAGCACCTGCGCTTCGGCCGAATCGGCACTCGCGCCGCTATTCTTGCACGCGGAAAACTCAGCAAAGATCGCCATTAAGCCATCGTTTGCCTCCGCCCATTTTTCTTTTGTATAATTCTTTGTTTTCTGCTCGTGTTCGCGATAAGCGTCAGTTTTGCCCCAACGAGAGCGAGCCTCGGCTTCGTAGTTTTTCATTTTATTTTCCCAACTCCTTGACATACATCCATTCCTCTGCCTCCTGCTCAGGAGGAAAGAATCCGCCGACTTTGCGATAACCGAGCTTTTCATAGAACTTCCAAGCAGCTTCGTCGGCTTGCGTACTCGTCATAACGTATTTGTATCCGCGCATCGCCATAAGGCTTTCCCATTCGTGCATCATCTGCGTACCGAAGCCACGATTTCTGTAAGGTTCATCAATGTAGAGTAGATCAAGAAACGGGATAGTCTGCCAAAATAAGCTGTAGCGCAGTACGCCAACGACAGGATCCTTCACGCGATGATTCTGACTGCTGTTTTTGATAGAGTCATCCTTGAGCACATAGACCTGACCGTTCCATATGCACTCGCCCAAACGCGGCAATGGGATGTGGCTGTCAAGCATTACTATTTTCTGCTTGTCCCTGCCTTGCGCAAGCTCGATAATCATAGGTGTACCTCGATTATTTTCTTCAAAATCTCTTCATCCGCCGGGCAGAAATTGTAGTTCGGTATCTCGCTCGGTGTAATCCATTTAATGTCGTTATGCTCAAGCTTCTGCGGTTCGCCCTCGGCAATGGTGGCTTTAAACAGTGTCAGATGCACCGTCAGGTCGGGATATTCGTGGATGACATCCATAAACACTTCGCCAACCGACAGCGTCACGGCAAGTTCTTCCTGACACTCACGAATTAGCGCCTGTTCTTTTGTCTCGCCCGGCTCCATCTTACCGCCAACAAACTCCCACAAAAGCCCTCTCACCTTGTGCGCTGGGCGTTGGCAGATCATAAATTTATCTTTGTCCCATATGAGGGCTGCTACTACTTCTACCATATTTTTAATCAAAAATCCTTTAATTTCGAATTGTGATATTCTATCATTTCTTTTGAAGGCAGGAACCTTGCTGGTAAAGTAATAGACTTTCCATCGTACTTTTCAAAATAATCATAAAACGCATCTGATGTATAATGTTCTTTCGCCGTCTTTGACACGACAATTCTGTAGTCTGTATCAATCGTAAAAATACCATTATCAAACGCTTCGTGATGTAATGCGTTCAATGAAAGCCCATTACACGGATTCGTTCTTTCAGTGTTAGGATCACTTACAGCCCACGGCTTTATATGCGAAGCAATCAAGAGCGAAGGAATTGCCAAACCTGTTATGCAACATTTTTTATCGTATGCTGACAGAACTGCACTACGAAAGAAGCCTTGGTTCACACGAACTTCCGTTTCGGTTTTTCTCGTTTTACCTGATGGAAGCTTTTCTGCCAAATCGTCGTCACTGATTATGCTTTCCATATATGGTATTTTTTCGATCGTTTCGGACAGCCCCTGCATATTAAGATGATATTCATCCCATACCACTTTGTCTAAGGCACTTCCGTGCGCAAGCCCTGATATTCCTCTTTTAGCAAGTTCTTCGTCAAATCTTCCGAAATTGCCCATTTTCATAGACACGGAAGCTGGAGTACGACCAAGTAGCTTGGCTAACTCTATAACTTGAGGATGACTCTTATTGATTTTGCCAAATGGGATTTTACAGTACAGAGCCAATGCCGCTACTGTTTCTTCCTTAGTCCATTTGGTGTGCTGAGAGGTTGTATATTTGAAAAACGCAAAGAAGTACTTGAGTGCCGCTTTGACATATCCATTCTCCAAATATGATCTTTGACCTCTGCCAGTCAGGAACAATAGCATTCCGTTATATAACGCGCTATGCTTATCGTAAATATCGTTTTCCAGCTCTTTTATTAACGCTATAGATTGAGCATCAATAGATGTGATGTTCAAATAATCGCAGAGATACTCTATAGCTTTTGCATACGACCGAGCTTTTCCTGAATCTACGCCCGGTGTTTTGCAGTACTCTTCAAATTGCTTAAAAAATTCTTGCATAATAGTATCTCCTTTTCTTTAAGCTTCTTTAGTTGTCCTTACTCCATTACTATTTTTATTTGTTCCGCTATTCGCTTAATAATTGGTACACAAACGGAATTACCTACTTGTTTATACGCATTCCGCATAGGTGTTCCAGGAGCAAACTTGAAATCATTTGGAAACCCTTGCAGTTTAAGGCACTCGTACGGTGTTAACCGTCGTATTCCATAGTCATCAAGAATAATCGGGACTCGTTCATGATTGCAAGCTTCCATATAGGCCGTTAAAGTCGGACATATTGTGTACGCCTTTTTTGACAACCCAAAATCGTAGATCCTATATACACAATCTTTTCTTGTAACCAGCTCTTGAAGTTTTTCGTAATGCACGTTATTTTTTGTATAGTAATAACAATCGCTATGTCTAACACTACGATCAAATAAAATCTCCAAATTTTTGGTCAACGGGATAGGTTCGGGAAATGAAAATTTTGAACACAACCCATCGTCTGAAAATCCTACAATGAAAACTCGTGCACGTTTTTGAGGAATATTGCCGTATTCGTAAGGCTCCAACACTTTATACTTAAAGGAATACCCCAACGGTGCCAATGCATTATATACAGTTAAAAATGATTTTCCATCGTCATGCTCAATTAGATTTTCTACGTTTTCCAAGAAGATCACTTTTGGTTTTTTTGCTTCGACCACTCTAACAACTTGAAAAAACAAATTGCCTCGTGAATCTTCAAAGCCTCTCTGACTTCCGGCGGTCGAAAAAGATTGACACGGGAAACCAGCGGTCAAAACATCGAAGTCAGGTATATCATTGACTTCGATGTTCTTTATATCGCCCACCACAATAGAACTGTCACCCAAATTATACTTATAGGTAGCTGCTGCACTTTTATCCATCTCGTTTGCCCAAACAATATCAAATCCTGGTTGGATAAATCCGAGATCTATTCCACCTATCCCAGCGAATAAACTCGCAATCTTTAATTTCTTACACTGCGCAATTGTGTCCATACTTATCAAATATAAATTCTCGCAAAACGGGCGTAAGATCTTTGCCCAAATTATCGAGTACCATTTCCTCCAAATCTCTATAGGAGATCAGTATGCTATCTGTATCGCGCTTAGCTTCTGCACATATATACTGATAAAGATATTGAGAAAGCACATTGGACTCAATTAAAACAGCAAGTTCTTTTTCAATATCAGCCTTTACACCAGAAGCAAAAGACGGTGCAACAATTAAGGTATATCGAGATTGAACCGATTCTCTGTGTTCCCTCAAACGCCTCGGATTAATTTCGCTTAACTTTTTATTCCGAGATTTAGCTTCTACATCGAACTTCTTTTTAGCTTTTGGCAAAATATACAGACATTCAATATCGGTTTTGCCAGCACCACCAATCTTCTCTGCTTCTACATCGGAGAATAGATTAAACGCATCTCTTAGCACATATTCAAAACCCGTGCCTGTCAGATCCATATATTTGTTGTAAGCATATTCGTTAATGATATCGACCTGATTCAGCATGGATGTCAATTTGCGCTCTTTGGCCGTAGGCATTCCAAGTTCAACAAGTAATTCTGTAGGATAGAAATTGTACAATCTAAAGATTATATCCTTTTCAAATCCACTTTCTTGCTCCTCTGCAGTATAAGGAATGACATCGTACGGATAATTCGAAAGCAATATGCTTAGATAAGCATCCATATCAGCTCTGACGGATATGTAATCCATCTTATACGCACGCATTGTTGGCTTCTTAGCATGTCTGCTCGTGGTTACGCCTTGAGCTAACGAACCTATGCTTTCTTTCGGAACTGCCCAATCTACAATATTAGCAGATTGCAGCATGCCGCAAGCATATTTCCACTCTTGAATCGCTAACGCCATCACACCTTCGTTTTGTTTGAATAGTTCGTACTTAACTTTGGGAGACATTTTACGAACTTCCAAAATATCTTCAACTAAACCCTCATATTTCTGCTTATCAATTGTCTTTGTAAACATAAGCAAATACGTGGCTTCATCGCTATAAAGTTTTCCTTCAAGTCGAGGATCTTTCAACAATTGAAACAGCAGGCGATACGGATAAAGATTAAACTGTCTGTTCATCATGCTGAACTGCTGTCTGAATGCTAAAGAAAACAGCATCGTAAGGAATATCTTAGAGCTCTTTGCCTTATCCTCAATATTGTCAAGCAAGAGATTCCCCAAGGGACTAAAGACGAACTTCTTTTGCTTGCGTCTATTGCTGTTTTTATCATAATATCCAAACATGTACCAAGCAATCTGGACACTTCTAAACAAGGCAGTGTTTATGTTCTTTTCAGCTTTTTCACCTTTTTGTGGCTTCTTGCTTGTGGGTTTGTAGATTCCCTTTTCTTCAAGCTGTCCCATAATATCCAAAAGATTTTCAACAGACAATTCGGTAGGAGATTCACGCAAAGCATACGCAAAGGCGGTCATCAGGTCGAAATCTCTAAGATATTGCATGATGGTCCATTTTTCTTTTGACGATTCTCTGTTGTAGGTTAACTTCATGTTATCACCTCAATATCTTTTCCACGATTCTTTTACTGAGCATGGGCGGTATCGCTTCACCGATTATTTCTCGAATAAAAGTTTCCTTATACTGTTCGGGAATATTCCATGTCAAAGGAAGAGAGGAAACGATGATAAGTTCTCTAAGAGTCAGAACTCTTGCATCACTCCAAGTTCCATCCGGTTTCAACCTTCCAGGGTGAACATTGTTATGTCCACTGATCAATGCACTATTGGTTGTACGGGCAGGAGCCGGTTCATCCCATTTCATACGTTTGTATGTGTTATGAAAACCTTTAACTTTCGTACCATCTTTCTTTTTGGGATAATACACCTCATTTGCCATGGCGCTCTTGCCTTCTGGAGTATGGCTTAATGCTTCTACCTGCATAGCGTTATGAACTAACGCATTATGCCATTTGATATCACTCTTTTCACCAGACTCGAGGCTTGGCAAATCCCCAATAGCCTCACGTAAAGTTATGATAGGTTCTTCGTCAGGCCATTCCCAAATTAGATCCTTTTTGTGCATTTTTATTATGAGTCTCGGTCTGCTCTGAGGAACTCCATAATTCATCGCATTAAGGATCTTAAAGTCCACTACATATTCGTCTTTGTATCGTTCTGAAAGAATTTCTATTACATCGCAAAGCTTGTTATTGTAATGATACTTTAGCTGTAAGAACTTAGGAACATTTTCGATAAATAGATAATTAGGCTTAAGAATATCCATTGCTTTTATTACGTAAAAGAACAGAATGTTTCTTTCATCAGTATCATATTGCTTCAATCCCAAAGTGCTCATACCCTGACACGGAGGAGTAGCAATCAAGAACTCTATATTTTCTTTTTGAGCTTCGGAAATCAGTTGTTCAAACACCTCATCCTTTGTAATGTCACCACAGATCATTTTTGTATTGGGATGGTTTTCTTTATAGAACTGTGCTCTTTCGGGGCGAAGTTCATTTGCCACCAGAACATCTATACCGATTTCTTCAAAGTATGTTTCGGCAATACCACCACCCGAAAACATACTCATTGCTTTGATTCTCTTTTGGGAAATACCGCTTAAAATTTTTGATAACATAAGTGGAGGAATTCCTTCGCCAACTATTTGTCTAAATGAAGTTTCTGTCAAATTATTGGGTATGTCTACATCGGCAGGCATAGAAGATACAATCAACAACTCTCTCAGCGATAAAACTCGAGCATCAGAATATGTACCATTGTCCAACAATCTTCCGGGATGAACATTTTCTTGAGAAGAAATGATGTCGTTTCTCATGGTAACTGTAGGAGCAGGCTTATCCCAAGACATTCTTTTAAAAGTATTCTTAAAGCCTTTTATCATCTCGCCGTCAGCTTTTTTAGGAAAATGCACCTCGTTGTCGTATGCAGTTTTGCCTGTGGGAGTGTGGCGCATACAAGTTACATGATTATCCGGATGTTTTCTTGCAAAGTGGTTTTTGATACCTGTAGATTCTCCAGCTTCAATGCTTGGCAAATCTCCAATAGCTTCTTTTAGAGTCACATGTTCTTCTGGTTGTGGTAGTTCCCAGTTCAAGTCTTTTCTCCACAGTCTAAAAACTATTCTTTGTCTATACTGTGGGACACCATAATCCGCAGCGTTCAATATTTGAACATCCAAATTGTACTGTTCTCCATATTTAGATTCCAGAAGCGTTTTTAGTGAAACAAGTTTCCCATCATGCGGAAATAGCATTTCGGAAAAACGCGGAACATTCTCAATGAGGATATAGCTCGGCATCACTTTATCGATGATATCGATAGCATTCAAAACCAGGAAGTTTCTCTTATCTCCTAATAATGCTTCTAAATTCTTGTTTGCACCTGCCCAACTCAAGCCCTGACAAGGAGGTGTAGCAATAATCAAATCAACATTATTCTCTATCGCAAAATTCGATATCAACTCTTTCACTTCGTTTTTGCATATATCATCGCAAATAACATTTTGATTTTCATGCAACTGTTTGTATGCTTCGGCACGTGCGCTAATAATCTCATTAGCTAAAATAACTTCTATGCCACAATCTTTCAAATAAAACTCATCAATACCCGCACCGGAAAATAGAGTAATTGCTTTCATTCCTTCACCTCCTTGTTAAATGTAAAAGTCATGACATCACCTATATCACAATTTAAAAACAAGCAGATCTTCATCATTACTTCCATCGAAACCAACTCATCGTTTGTCAACTTAGTTATAGTGGTGGAACCTATACCCGTAGCCTCTTTTAATTCTTTTTTATTGAGCTTAAGATCAATAAGCTTCTTCCATAATTTGTTGTAACTAACCATTATTGGCCCCTCAATTCAATATTTGTGTTTTCATTATATCATAAACTCACCGATAATGCAAGCGATTTCAACGATATTTCGGTTTTTGTCACCGATATATCGGTTTTTATTGTTCATTCATGCTTTATTATTGATTTTTTGGCTATTGCGGGGCAAACAGATATCGGAGTTGATTGCTCTATTACTATGGAAATGATAAAGCCGACGAGGAAACATTATGTTCTTCATCGGTGTTTCCTTTCTTTGTTTACTGCGGAGCAACGGTTGACGGTTTTGTGATTTTATGATATAATAAAAGGACGGTGCAAGCCGAATTTATTTTTTGGAGAATGCTGTTTGAAGAAAAACAACACCTTGGAGATTGTATTGTAAACGAGAGGGTTTGCAAATACATTCTCGCGATCCTCTCGTATATTGAGCGTCACAACTATGAAAGGATTTTAAAATGGAAAATTTGACGATACGTTTAGAAACAGAAAAAGACTACAGAGCGGTTGAAGAATTAACCCGCGAGGCGTTCTGGAATGTCTACAAGCCGGGGGCGGACGAGCATTACTACGTGCATATGATGCGAAATCATCCTGACTTCATTCCCGAGCTTGCGTTTGTGCTTGAGAAGGACGGCAAAATTATCGGCAACATCATGTACACGAAGGCGTGGCTTGAGGATGAGAACGGAGAACGCAAGGAAATACTCTCTTTCGGTCCGCTTTGCGTTGCGCCCGAATACCAAAGGCAGAAGCTTGGCAAGCTGCTGATAGAGCATTCATTTGAGGTTGCACGCGGAATGGGTTACGACGTGAACATCAACTTCGGGAATCCGGGCAACTATGTCAGCCGTGGGTTTGTGAGCTGTAAAAAGAAGAACGTCAGCTTTGTCGTTGACGGCAACTTTCCGACGGCGCCTTTAGTTGCGGAACTTGTACCAAACGCGCTTGACGGCAAAAAGTGGATGTATACTCCTTCCACCGCCGCCGACTGTTGCGAGGACGTTTCCGCCGTGGAAGCCTTTGACGCGACTTTTCCGCCCAAGGAAAAGAAGTGGATGCCAAGTCAAGAGGAGTTTTACATCTATAGGCATTCGTCTGTTGTAAGATAAACGTAAAATTAGCCTCTGAGAAGTCGAGAGATTTCTCAGAGGCTTTTACCATATTTACTTATCCAAATCATCCAACTATCCGTTGTATTTTTTCAAAAATGCGGTTGTTGATTCATTGATAAAGGCATGTTATACTATAATCAAGCAAGGTACCTACGCTGAATTTCCCGAAAGGAGCAACAACAATGGAAATGAATATCGGAAACAAAATCCGCGAATTGCGAAAGAAAAAAGGAATCACACAGGAACAACTGGCATCTGCCCTTGGTATCACTTCTCAGGCGGTTTCCAAATGGGAAATGAACACAGGGTATCCGGATATCGCCATGCTTCCGGTAATTGCGGGATATTTTTGTGTGAGCATGGATACGTTGTTCAATTATGATGCGGACAAACTGGAAGAAAACATCATGAATGTGCTGTATAACTCCAGAGGCGGACGCCCGTTTGAAGAGGCAGAAAAAATCCTTCTGGCAGGAATCGCCGATTATCCCACCGGATATATTCTGAAACGAGAACTGCTGGAGTGGTATGCCGGGGAGATCCGGGCACATGGTAGAACCGATCTTGTGGAAAAAGCGCTGGAACTCGGAAAGCAGATCTGCGAAGAATGTGAGGATTCTTTTATCTATCTCGGTGTTATGGGAGATATGGCGGATATCTATATCACAACCGGTCGATATAACGAAGGAAAAAAGCTAATCGAATCTATGCCATATCGGTATCATTTGGATATTTATGATCGGATGCGCTGTACTTCGATGTTTTTGAACGAAGAAGATCGTTTGCATGAAACAAGAGAATGGAAACGGTGGGCACATCAGGAACTGCACATGGTCTGCGAGTCAGAAGGATTCAGTTTCTTTGCAGCCGGCGATTACGAAAATGCACTTTGGTCATTTGAAGAAGCGGCAGATCTAATCGAACGTTTTTGGAACAGACCGATTCCCCAAGAGTATTATTTGCTACAGGGACCGGGTCCTGCGGAAGGCCTTGTACGACTTGCAGCTGCCGGATGTCTGTACAAACTCGGGCGTTTGGAAGAGTGTGATGCCATGATCGAGCGTGCATATCATCTGATCCGTGATTTCTATGACGACAGCATATGGGAAAGATGTAAAGAACAGCGTATGAAAGAATATCGTGAGGTGTATCATAAAGTGGGTCTCGACGAATACAAACCCTGCATCTGACAGATTATCAAGGTGATGAAATGAGAAAAGCCGATGAGGTTTCGATTGATTCCTCATCGGCAATTTTTATCTCTTTTTATAAATAACAAGCTCTGGATTTTCGCCGTTTTCCTCGTAGGTGCAGACCAAGAGGAAGTCCATATTGGCGGCTATACCGAAGCAACGGTCACCGCCGAATTCACATTCAAGCTGATTGCCGAGGTAGGTAGCGTTATCGTCAAGGAATTTTACCTTTTGTCCGTTGGGCAATGTATATTCCAGATTGATAAAGCTCCCCGACAGCACGTTAAGGCTTTCGACCTTTGGCAGTCCTTCAATATGAAGCAGGGTGTTGAATTCAGAGATGATCTGCTGTTTAAATTCCTCAAACCTTTCCTTACCGCCGAGGTTAATATACTGCTTCCAAAAATCCATAGTAAAATCTCCGTCGGCATAGCACCATCCGCAGTAATGCTCATTGAACGAGCCATCTTTTTCGCGACTGATATCGGTGTCCTTAAGAGGCATACCGCAGCATTCGCAGACGAGCTCGCGGGGACAGCCGAGGAGAGTATTGATAGACACGTCAAACAACTTGGAGAGAGATTTAAGCGTTTCGGTGTTGGGTATCGTTTCGCCGTTCTCCCAACGAGAAACTGCCTGACGGGTGACGAATACCTTTTCGGCAAGCTCGTCCTGAGAGAGCCCGTGCTTTGTTCTGAGTTCAAGGATAATATCTTTCGTTTCCATAGTGCTACCGCCTTTGTTTTCTGTGGTTCTATTATAACATTTTTGATCACGAATTACAAGCAACGCGCTGTTGCTAATATGCAGAAAAGCCGATAAGGTTTCGATTGATTCCTCATCGGCTGTTTATTAATTATCGTTATATCCAAAAGCTCTACTCTGCAAGGTTTCTTTCCACCAAGACTCTCGTTCTAATATAACCTTATCATCAATTCTTGCGTTATAATTTTCCAAAATAGAGTATTGGAAGTTCTTCCTTATGTAATCAAATCCTTGCTCGTTAACAAGCTTTTTAAGCTCTACATTTCCGCCGTGTCCATTCTCGGCATAGCTCGACCAACGAGAAAGGAGCATGCCGTTATCGCTCGTAGCAGAGCCAACATAAAGCTTACCGTTGCTTTTATCGGTAATCAGATATACTGCCTTTTGATTTTCAAGTGCAGCTATCCAGCTTTTCTTTTTTCTTTCAATAATGGACTTCAACTGTGTATATGATAGACGAACCTTATCATATCCGGGGAATTCATCTCCGTCAAATACACTTGGAAGAATTTCGAGCACTTCAAGGTCATCACGGACAGTGTTATAGAACATACCTTGCGACTGTGAAGTTCTATGGTATTTAATTTTCACACGCCCGAAATATTGCTTGTACTCTTCGAGTTCCTCTCCTATGTAGTTAACGCCGTTTGTAACATCAAGCTCTTGCGTTACACGTTTGACAGTAGTTAACAGCCATTCGTCATTGGATAATTTCATCAGGCAAATAGCGATTTGTCCTACGTTGAAAAATCTTTGCTTGTTTCGCCAAAATAGCCATTGAGAATTGACGATTTCGGGATTTCTCAAATACAAATCCATCGGATCATCATGCCCATCGTATTGATTAAACCTTACTTTTGCATTACTCGATTCAGAATCCGGAATTCTTAATAAATCATCCAGCTTTATACTCATTTTATTCTCACTCTCTTTTGCTTTTAATGCACCTAACCACTTCTGTATGCTACCGTCTTTCAAGAACCCAAGCAGTGCTCCATCGCAAAACTTTTCTGCACGAACAGCACCAAGCAATAGCGCGAGAATAGCATCTGACGGCAACTCACTAACATTGGTGTTGCGCATAGATTCGCTGTCCCATTCAATGTTATGAGAATTCAAAAGTTGTATATAATCTTCAAGTCCCGACTTTTCCCAGCACAAATGCACATCTCGGATAAATTCGTTCACCGTGTAAGAATACAGCACATGCGGCATTTGTATCGGGTCTTCTACAGTTCCGGAACTTAAAGTATCTACAACCCAATTACCAAATAAATCGTTTGAAAGCAAATCAATATATTTAAATAAAACGTTGTATTTACTCATATGCTTGTACCTCTACTTTTTCTGCTTCAGTAAAACGTTTTTGAAATAATCATCCATATCAAATTCTTCAAATGTCATTTTATCGTAAGCCAACCTTGTAGGATGATGCGGGTGTCCATGCTTGGTTTTACTTAAGCAAACCCACGTTGCACCGTTTTGTTTTACTATATCGTTTATTTGTTTTAATGCTTCGATAAAATAAGCTCGATCGCAAATATGCGTTCCCCACGCCGCAACGATCTCATCACCTTTTGAAACTCTTTCTTTTATGTATTGATAATTAAGCTCACAAACGTTTTGGTCATATTTTTTAGGGAACCCTTTTTCAATGTTCGTTGCTCTCAAAGGATATAGATTTAGCATCAAATAACCATCGCATCCTCTGATTTGAGCAACTCGTTCAACTATACTGATCGTACTGTCATTCTTTTCCGCAGTTGCAACGCTCGGGTTAATACCAAACACAATTAATGGACGGCAATTATATTTTCCCAATACATACCTAACAGTGTTATCGCTATTGATGATATATTCTTCTTTTACAGCCACCATAATTCACCATCCTTTTTCCCTTCTCACGTCTTTTCGATTAGATATTTATACACCTTTTTGATAGCGTCTTTTGCTTGTTCTGTTTCACACTTTTCAAGGAGTCGCTCATACAGTCCTTGTTTTAAATACAGTTGTTCGGCGGGATTGTAATACAAGCCTGTGATTATATCTTCGCTCATCCTTACAAAATCTCTTATTTGGAGGAAATAATCGGCTCGGAATATCATTAAAGTAGTATCGTGTTCATTATCATCATACTTAACATACTCCTCTTTGAATTTTCCGGGAATTGAAGATATATGCAACACCTCTCCCTCAATCAAAGGAATAATGTAAGCGTGGAACAACGTATCGTTATGTCCATTTTTGAACATAGTCTCCTTAGTTCGTTTCAAAAGTGTTTCCAATTTGTGCGTATGCGGAACATTTTCTCCTTGTAATGAAATATAGGCTTTTAGCAATATCTCTGAAAAGAATATGAGATTATGAAATAATGCCATCGTGCGTTCCTCAACCATTTGATACAGATGGCTATCAATATCATATATCCGTTCATCATTGCATATTCCTATCGCTTCATCCAGCAAATGAAGCAGAATAGGCGCTTGGCTCAAGAAAGCATTTACAAACTTGTTTTTAGTTGCCCTTGATGTTGCCACCAAACCCATGGTACTTATCCAAACAAAGCCAAACTCACTTTCTGAAATGTGTATATTTTTCTCCTCATTAAAAAAATAATTCTTTTCGCGGAATTCTTCTACAGATATCCCAGCAACCTCAAAAAAGCGAGCATATAGGTCATCATTATTAAAAACAAAAGCCATTGCGAAAGAAGGACCATTGAGGTATCGATGTAATAAATATTCCAAATCCTCATCATCCTTAATGATGATAGCATCTTCTTTTGTTACCATAATAAACTCCTCAAACCGCGCTTATCGCTCCACCGTAGCCTTGATAACTTTGTTTCATTTGTGTTCAACAATAGTCAATCTCAATAGTCGAAATTCTTTTTTTTAATTATACCACAAAATCCGCCTTTTTTCAAGCCGCCTGTTCTTTGTCTACTGCGGAGCAATCATTGATATTTATATAATCCGTCAAAGACCTTGACAAGCTCCCGATTCAGAGTTAACATACGTACAGCGAAGCTCCCCCGAGATGAAAAACATCGTTTCGGGGGAGCATTATTATGTGGGGTCCCCGAAAATCGCAAGATTTTTGGGGAGAGATTTGACCACAGTTTATCCCACTTTGCCGACCGGAGTACACGGAAACAGTGGGCACGAGAGGTCAGGAGAGGGTCTAAAAATAATTAGAACGCATTAGAAATAATGCGAAAGCAGTAGAAACAAGGCTCGGACATCCCTTTGGGAGCAAGATGACGCAAGTTCAAGTCTTGTCACTCAGACCAAATAAGCACCGTAATTATGATACGAAGCAGTATCACGATTACGGTGCTTTTTTAACTTAATTTTTTGTTGCGCTCACGAATAACTTTTCGCGTTTCAGCTTTTATATAATCTTCAGTACATAATGCTTTCCAATATTCAAAAACAGTAACGGACAAAGGGTATTTATATAAATTTGATTTGTAATCGTATTCCCCGATTATTTTTGTCAATTCGCTTTGGGTTATATCAAGACAATGCTCCAAAAATGCAGTTGTTTCATCATCCAAATAAAACACACAATCGCGCAATGTTAGCGGCAAAAGTACACCTTGACGATATAAGCAGATATATGGTTGCAATTTTTCGGGAGCGTGCTTGCCGATTGCTTTCCTTGTTTGCCAAAGTGTAGCGTATGAGTCGCCGTCATTTAATAAATCATCATTCTTTCTATAATATTCTTCCGTTTTGTTACCTTTGCTAATTGCTTCATCAAACCCCGTCAAGTGCATTTTTTCCGATGGGGAAAAATTGCGAAACATATTGATAGCCAAATCAGTAACTTCGGGAATTTTTGTAGGATCAATTTTTCTCACAAATGTTTCTATTGTAAAATAAGACTCCATTCGGGGCAAATATTTCCACAGCAATCGCATAACCCGAATATCTTTTATACGACGAAGATCAATATCAGCCAAATAGTGAAAATCATATCCCAAGGCATTGATGTCATCAAACAATTCTTGCAAAGCAAGCGACTCTCCTTGGGGATCTTCAATACTTTTTTCGTTAGCGATTCTTTGTTCATATAGAAACTTTGCAACATCAAATTTATCCATGCCTTCACCCCGTTTCAAGCATATTACATCATATAATGTTTAATTTTTCAATACCTTTTATAGCGAGTTGAGTGTCATAGTGCGCACCGCTTTTTGCACTGCCTCGGTTATCGTATCCAAATTATAATCAATATTCATATCGAGTGTTCATCACTTTCGTTATGAACACTCGGTTTTGTATTTGTGACTACAAATGCTATGCTTGCCAAATTACGAAATAGGTAGATTCATAGTGTTATGAAAGCATTGACAAAAAAATATATTATGATATAATACAATAAAAGTTTGACATTTTAAGACTGAAAGGGAGATTATATGGGAAGGATTTTGTCTCTTCTGATATGTATTTTTATACTTTTATCAACAGTTGCCTGCACGACACCCCAAGTCGGATCCCCGATAACGAGTGCAGACGACACTCAAAAAGATCAATCGCCCGAAAGTTACGAGGAACAAAAGAGTCTATATGATAACATCATAGTCCAATACACTTCGCTTCTCAAAGCTAAACAAAGCGGTGAAGATATTCCTATCCCGAACACTGCGAATATGAGTCTGCGTGAGACTGCCATTTCCGAGGCGCTTTATGGTATCGTTAACGGATGTAAGGATACACAAGCCGCCGAAAACTTGGGATATGGCTATAAGGACTTTGACGGGAACGGAACTCCCGAATTGATTCTTTTGACCAAATATACTAGCATACGGGCAATCTTCACAATTTCGGACAATCAGCCAATCTTGCTTGAATCCAACTACGATGTTGGTAGTTCCTTTGTTTTTGCTACGAAAAATCGTTTTTTCATGGCGCGCAGCACTGTAAACGATAATATCGAAGAAGCCACTTTTTACACCTGCCACGTAGCGGGTGATAAAATGGTGTACGATGCAATATATGGCAAGGTATATGACCGAAGTAAAAAAGAAACCCTTGAAATATTCCAAATAGAGGACGAAAACCGTACAAAAATCAACGAAGATACCTTCAATGAGCTATATCGCGAATATGGGAAAACAACCGTCCCCGGATATACCACCACGTCTAAGCTGTTAGCTCCTCGCATCTGTTTTCCTCTAAAGGAGAGCATAACAAACGAAAATCTTCCCGTAGCTGATTTTTCAAGTTATGCGGCTATTCGCGAAACTTACAATAAAATCTCTATCTGTTTGGATAAATTCGAATCAAGCAAATGGGCTTTTGGTGAATACGACAATCTTTTTACCTTTCCAAATGACCTTTCTTTTGAATATTATGCCCGTCTTTTGTATGCAGCTTATCACGGTGCCTATGGAGTAGGCTATGACGAGATCGACCTCAACGGCGACGGTCAGGATGAGCTGGTGCTTATGAATGAGGATTACCGAATCAAAGCTATATTTACTCAAAAAGATGGTGTTCCCGTTCTTTTGGATGCATTTGCATATGAAACCTGCTGGCTGGATGACAAAGGTTTTATACATGTAGACAACGAGCAATACTATGAATTGGAATATAATTTGTATGAGTTTGCAAGCAATGGTGAATATAAATTGATCTATTCCATCCTTGCTGCAGAGAACGGCAAACGTTACTTGACTAAGAACGGCAAAACCGAAGAGATCACGTTTGAAAAATCCCTTGAACTGTATTATGACGATTATTGCCGCTATTCCGAGCCGTTTGAGCCTTATGAGCAGACCCGAAACGTTTCGAGCTTGACATATACCCCTCTGGTATCTTCGACAGAGGACGTTATGAACGCCGCCGTCGGTCAAACCTGGCATAAGTACGCCAATCTTAAAAAAACGTCTGACAAAGACTTCGCTCGCAGTAATACGTACATATCTTTTGAAAACGTTACAGACACGCAGGCGACAATATTACTGAAATATGTGTTCACCTTTAGTTACCCCGACCCTGACAGAGATCATTATCTTTTGGACAAAAGTACCGAATCAATCCTAAAGATAACCGCCCGTGATGAAAACGGAATCCTTGTTTTTGAGGAAAACGGCATAAAAGGAAAAGTAGAATTCGGACACAAATATCTGTGGCTCGTTATTAATGAAAGCACCGATCAGCGTTTTTCTGTCGGTAATCATTGCTATGAGAAATATTCACCACAGGATTTTATTTCGTAAAATAAATAACTTTATTTTTAACCGACTGCGAAGTTTCGTTATGAACACTGGCACCACATGAAAATAATCCGAACATTCTCTTACTTGGAGAGTCGTTCGGATTATTTGTTTTATTTGAGTATCCCAATTTTAACAGCAAGAAATGAAACTAGCCTTCGGCAAGGATTTTCCCTATCGGAGGCTACAATCATTCATTTACCAAATTGATCAGCATTTGATGCCTTTCATTTGTTTTTAAGAATTCAAATCGAGGATCAGTAAGCTTGGCTACTAAATTCTGATGTCTATCAATCCTCTTGTGGTACAATCCGTGAGGGATCGAATTCAAAAGCGGAGTTTTTGTCTTAGTATTACTATCTATAGTCGCATAATCATTTAAATCGTAATTTACCATTTTTTCAAGATACGATAGCGCTTTGTCAGAATCTCCATCTTTTAGATAAATCTCTGCAAGAAGTGCGTAGAGATCGCCATGCTCACGATGATGAATAGGCGGCAAAACCTCATTATCTTTGGAAAAATACACTGTATCAATTCAATAGAGGTTTCCAAGACCCTTGCTGCATCTTTATTTTTTCTTGCAACATATAGCTTTTTGCAAGTTTCACGTTTATATTCAGCATCCCCTCAAGATAGTGCAAAAATCCATATTGGCAGCTTGGGTTTTACGCTTGTAATCCTTTTTCCAATGTGCATAATAAGCATACATCACATGATTATTGAAATCTGCGCGATATGGAAATTGTTCGGCGTGGTTGATCTGATTCACATAGAGCATGGGTGTATCCGTCATAGGCGTAAAATCAGAAATTGCGTAGTCAAAGATGTCTGTTACACCCATGGTCTTCATGGCTTCTATCAAATCCATCTGATTCACCACATCGAATTTCGGGAGGCTCAGGTGAATTTCGTGGGCACCTTTGTTTTCCCGACTTCCGAGGTCGAGAGTCATGCGCAGATAGCCTTCGCTGGCCAGGATATCCGCTGTAGTCTGGCCTTCGTCAGGAAGGATCAGCCACATTCTTGGTCTGATCTTTCAACAGATCGCCGGTGGTTTCTGCCAGCATAGCCATGGTCATTTAAATATTCAGCGGAGAATAGGTAGGATTGCCCTTCCACTGCAGGAACTGGGCCATACCGGCATAGAAGAAGCCCGTCAGACTATCAGCGTAGCCATCGGGTTGGTCGTGCTGCTGACGCTGCCCCTTTTGCCATATTTCATATGCTTTGCTGTAAGCATCGTAGTTACTCTGGTAATCATCATAATTTGGCTTTTGGGCCATTTTAGGATATTAACCGTTAATCGTTATTTAGAGATCGTGTGCGGTTTTTATTTCACCATTCCGTAACCGCCGGCGTATTTGCTTACTTCTGATGCAACTACAAAAACGTTGTTATGGCAAAGCTTACGTATATACTTCAGCGTTGGTACTGCGTCTCTTCTTGGGAGGACGATCAATATCATATTCATTTTATCGGTAGACCCCTTGCCCTCGAAAATCGTATATCCTCTGGAATTAACTTTCAGATATTCGATGATCTTTGCCGCATTTTCGTCATTTGCTATAAGTTGAAGGTTCGATGTTCCGAGCGCTATTTTGCTTTCGAGTGTTGAGCCGAGGAAAAGTCCCGTCGCGTATCCGACGCAGTAGAATGCAAGGAGGAACAAATTATCACCCAGGGTCCCGATTATCGTTGATATAACAAGTCCCCATATCGTACACTCAACAAACCCAAGCCCCGCAGCCTTAAGCCGTTGTCCCTTAACCATCATACACGTTTTAAGAGACTGGATCGTAATTTCAATTATCTTTGCCGCACAAACGATGAAGCATACTGCAACGGGATGAATTGATGATAAAAAATCTGACATGATCTTCTCCTTATGTTAGGTCACATAAAAGGTTAAATTACTGCAAGAAAATACTCGGACAGCTCTTCGGGCGACTCCTTCATTCCGCAGTCTATCCACCAGCGTATTGTTTCCACAAATACCGAACAAATATGGTTTACCCAGAAGTCAGTGGGTACGTTCGTCGGTTTCCTGCTTTCAAAGATAGAGAGCTGATTCTTGATCAAGTCCCTTAGGTTTTCCTTGAAATATCGAATAAATATCTCGTTATTTTCGGAAGCCATCAGCTTCAGCAGATTGTGGTCGTTGTTTTGAATGTGCATGAACAGATGAAGAAAAACCGATGAGGGTGCATTACATTCAAAAATATGTTTGTGATTCATATTTTCACCATCAATGCCGTCGAAAACGTGGCAAAACAGCTCGTCGCAAAGTTCTTTCAGCAGAAAGTCTTTAGTTTCGAAATGAGCGTAAAATGTCGCTCTGCCTACGTTGGCTTTTTCGATAATTTGTCCGACGGTTATTTGACTATAGTGCTTTGACGACATAAGAGTGCTAAATGCATCAAATATTGCTTCTCTTGTCTTTCTTTGACGTCTATCCATTTTTTCTCCATACAATTTTTAAAAAATATTCGGTATTGAACAATGCGTGTAAAAGATATGTTGACTGTTTTTTTAGATCCGAATAATATGATATAGAACAATCCGTTTCGTAACATCTCAATTTTACCACTGATTACCTATATTGTCAATAAGGAGAAAAGATGAAAACCGAAAGAAACATATTTTTAGCTTTTATACTCAATTTAGCATTTTCTGTCTTTGAATTTGTCGGGGGCGTTATTACGGGAAGTGTTGCAATAATCTCGGATGCTGTTCACGACATGGGGGATGCTGTAAGTATAGGGGTATCGTACTTGTTCGAAAAGAAAAGCAAAAGACAACCCGACGAGATATATACTTACGGATATGCCAGATATTCGGTTTTGGGAGGATTCATCACAACGATCATCTTAACCGTAGGCTCGACTATGGTTGTATGTAATTCTGTGTATAGAGTATTTTGCCCAAATCCGATAAATTATAACGGTATGATCGTATTTGCGATCATAGGATTATTAATTAATTCCTGCGCGGCATACGTCACTCGTGATGGTGATTCTGTAAATCAGAAAGCAGTAAACCTTCATATGCTTGAAGACGTGCTCGGATGGGCGGTCATCCTGATAGGTGCCATATTGATGAGGTTTACGGACCTCTATATCATAGATCCGCTTATGTCGCTCGGTGTGGCTGTGTTTATACTTGTAAATTCAGCCATATATCTTAAGGGTATGATAGATCTTTTTCTTGAAAAGATCCCATACGGGTTGGATCTTAGTGAGATCAAGGAGCATCTTTGCGAAATCGAAGGCGTTGTAGGTGTTCACCATATCCACGTCCGAAGCACGGACGGGCAGAAAATTTATGCGACAATGCACGTTGTGATAAACGGTGATGCTACGGTGATCAAGCGAGAAGTGAAAAACGAGCTTAAGGAACACGGAATAATTCATTCTACTCTCGAAATAGAGCTTGAAGGGGAAGAATGCGAGAATGAGTCCTGCAACGTTGAATATATGCCAAACGGACACCGTCATAATCACCATCACCACCATTAAATTACGCTTACCGAACGAAAAAACGATGTTGACAGTTAATAACAAATATGCTATAATACCACCGTGACCGAGAAATGTGCTCGCGCGGTATTGTGCCGTAAGGTATTACCGTGAGGAAAGTCCGGGCTTCACAGAGCAGGGTAACGGATAACGTCCGCCGAAGGTAACTTCAGGGAAAGTGCAACAGAAATAGACCGCCGCATTTGCGGTAAGGATGGAAAGGCGAGGTAAGAGCTCACCGGCGTCTATGGTGACATAGCGCAAATGTAAACCCTACCCGAAGCAACGCCCCAATGGGATCATACCACCGTTTGCTCGACGGATATCCCGGGGAGGCATGAGCGTCTTGGCAACAAGGCGTCGAGATAGATGAGTACAGCCCTTCGGCTTTGCAACCGAAGGGAACAGAACCCGGCTTACTCCCTCGATCAGCTCTCTTTCTAAAGAAAGAGGGCGCTTTTTTCTAAATTAAAAACGCCCTCCGTGTGAGGGCGTTTTATTGTTTATTCATCTATCGTTTCAAAGTAATCACGGTTGAAAAATTCGGATAGGGTTATTCCCGCACCGTCACAAAAACGTTTGACAGTAATTATTTTCGAGCATTTTGTTCTTTTCTTAATAAGATCATAAATTGCAGATGGAGACATACCACCGCGAAGTGACGCGTCACAAATGTTAAGTCGCTTTTCTAAACAGATTTCATTGATTCTTTTCACAATTGCTTCATTCATATTCATTGTATCACCTCGTGGAATTACGTTATGGAAAGCCACGATAATTATAAAATTGTTAAAAAATATTGTCTCGTGGAATTCCACGATGTTGACAAGTTCGCCTAATGATTTTATAATAATCGTGGAAAACCACGAAAAATATCGGAGCAATGAAATGATCATTACGTTTATTGGACACGGCAAGTTAAAAAACCCCTCTGAAGTTGAAGCTGCGTTACGTGCATTGCTTGGAAAATATTTTTCATCGGAAAATAGAATTACGTTTTATTGCGGCGGATATGGCGAATTTGATCTTCTGTGTGCAAGAGTTGTCCGCGATATTAAGAATATTGCTAATTGCGAATCGATCCTTGTTATTCCATATTTGAACAGGGGAAAGGAAGAAATTGATAGTCTTTACGACCAAACACTGTATCCTCCGCTTGAATCTGTCCCTCCGAAGCTTGCAATACTTAAGAGAAACGAATGGATGATAGACGAGTCGCACGTTGTGATAGTTTTCGTTGAATTTTTATTCGGAGGAGCAAATAAAGCTCTTGAATATGCTAAACGAAAAAATAAAACTATCGTTAATTTGGCAGATATGTGCTGAATTTATGCACAAAACTCATTTTGGTTATTTAAGAATTTTGAAAAAAAGAGATAAAAATTTTATTATTGCTATTGCAAATTTGGGAAAAGTGCGGTATAATGGTTTTGAATAACAAGAAAGGCACTTTTTCCAATGGCAGTAAGACTTAATACTAAATACGTAAACGACGTCATAACAGACGAAAAGCTCGCGGCAATTGCCCCTGAGGTAAGCGCGGCGGCAGACACTCTTCGAAACGGTACCGGCGCAGGTAACGATTTCAGAGGCTGGGTAGATCTTCCCGTAAATTACGATAAGGAAGAATTTGCACGCATAAAGGCGGCGGCTGAAAGAATAAAGAAGTCATGCGACATCTTTATCGCAATCGGTATCGGCGGTTCCTATCTCGGAGCAAGAGCGGCTATCGAGTTCGTAAAAAGCCCCCTTTACAATTCTCTTAAAAAAGAAACTCCCGACGTTTATTTTGCGGGTAACAGCATCAATTCCGCATACTTAAACGAACTCCTTTCGCTCTGCGAAGGTAAGGATATCTGTATAAACGTTATTTCCAAGTCGGGTAAAACCACGGAGCCCGCAATTGCCTTCCGTATTTTCCGTGAGCTTCTCGAAAAGAAGTACGGCGAGGAGGGAGCAAGAGAGAGAATCTTCGTCACCACCGATAAGGCAAGAGGTAAGATGAAGGAGCTTGCAACCGAGAAGGGCTATGAGTCCTTCGTAGTACCCGACGACATCGGTGGCAGATATTCCGTGCTTACCGCGGTTGGACTTCTTCCCATCGCAGTTGCAGGTATCGATATCGATGCTATGATGCAGGGAGCGCAGGACGCAAGAATCGCATTCTCCGAAACCGATGTTTTAAAGAACGATTGCTACAAGTATGCAGCTGCAAGAAATATTCTCTATCGTGAAGGTAAGAAGACCGAGATCATGGTAACATACGATCCCGCACTTGCAATGATGAACGAGTGGTGGAAGCAGCTTTACGGCGAGAGCGAAGGTAAGGACGGCGTAGGCCTCTTCCCCGCATCCGTAGTATTCTCTACCGACCTTCACTCTCTTGGACAGTACATTCAGGAGGGCGAGAGAACTCTCTTTGAAACCGTCATCGATATAAAGAATGATGTCAGCCCCCTTATCATTCCCGACGATCCCCGCAATATCGACGAGATGAACTTTGTTTCGGGCAAGACCATGCACGAGGTAAACAGAAATGCATTCCTCGCAACCGTTCTTTCACACACCGACGGCGGAGTTCCCAATCTTGTTCTTGAGATGGATGGAAGAACAGCGTACGACTTCGGCTATCTCGTATACTTCTTCGAGCTTGGTTGTGCCGTATCCGGCTACACCCTCGGTGTAAATCCCTTCGACCAGCCCGGTGTTGAGGGATACAAGAACAATATGTACGCACTTCTCGGCAAGCCCGGAGCGGAGCATGATAAGCGCCGCGAGGAACTTAATGGAAGAATAAACTAATTTAATTTGAAATCAAATTTTGGAGGTATACCATTATGCTGAAACTCATCGTAGGACTCAAAGGCTCGGGCAAAACCAAGACAATCGTGGAGATGGCAAACGCAAAGCTTTCCGAAACTCAGGGCTGTGTCGTTTTCATTGAAAAGGGCGATAAGCTTATCCACGAGGTAAAGCATCAGGCTAGACTTCTTAACACAGACGAGTACCTTGTAAGTAACGGGGCTACTCTCTATGGCTTTGTTGCAGGTAACTATGGCTCGAACTATGATGTTTCCGATATCTTTATAGATTCTGCACTCAAGATTTGTGGAAACGATATTAACGAATTCTCCGCATTCCTTGACAACGTTATCGCGTTCACTGCTAATCACCCTGTAAATTTCGTAATCACCTCGTCTATCGCACTTGATGATCTCCCCGAAAAATACAGACAGTATCTTTGATCAGATCTAAAACAAAAGCTCCGTTAATTCGGAGCTTTTGTTTTAATGTCAAAATGTTTTCCTCAGCATAGAATGTCTGTGAGGGCTTAGGCTCTCATAGAAGAAAAAATTATGGGAGGAAAATGTTATGGCAGATAATAGGTGTTCTTCTTCCGTTACAAACGGAAAAGATACGATTTGTATCGATACAATGAGAGTTCTTGACAGCTGCAAGGACAAAGATTGCTTTACCGATGTCAAGGTCTTTCTTAATCACTACGGTCAGGAGCTTCTTGACAGAGCGGGTGCAATAAGAGTAAAATGTACCAAAATAGTGGGGGTAAATATTGATACAGAGCCTGTTCAGTTTAATCGCGGCTTCTATCAGATACTTATCCGTTTTTACGTTAAGCTGGTGCTTGAGGCTTGTGTAAATGCGGGAAGGTCTCAGGAATTTGAAGGGATTGCGGTATGCGATAAAAAGGTGATCCTTTACGGAAGCGAAGGGAACGTGAGCGTTTTCAAGAGCTGTCCTACTTGCGAATTCTGTGAAAATGATCCCGAGGGAAGCGCAAGCACGAATTTGCCTACCGTGGTGCTTGAGACGGTTGATCCCGTTGTTCTTTCGGTATGCTCTCTTGATAAGAGCTGTTCGCACCGTCCATGCTGTTGCGCTTCTGAAATTCCCGAGAATGTTTGTGCGTTTGTCGGAGGTAATCTTTCTGACGGTGATGACGGATGTAAAAATCTATATGTTACTCTCGGATTCTTCTCTGTAGTGCGTATTGAGCGTCCCGGACAGTATCTTGTTCAGGCAACCGAATACAGCGTTCCCGAAAAGACCTGCCCGCCCGTATGCGAGGAGGATCCTTGTGCACTTTTTGAGAAGATGGCGTTCCCTGTGAACGAATTTTCACCCCCTGCGTACAAGTGCTGAAATAACTTCTCCCCGCAATAAAGCGGGGAGAAAGATTGAAAACAAGGTCGAAAAATGTCAAAAAAAATAATTGGAGAATTAAACGAGCATACCTTACATTTAGCTCTGAAAAACTATATAGACCCCGATGTATCTCATCAGGAAAAGGAAATTATGGGTTCGGTGTGCGACATCGTGAATGAAAATGGCATTACCGAGATAGAAACAAGGTCCTTTTCAAACCTGTCAAAAAAAATTGACAGACTTTTAGGTGTTGCTTCGGTAACGGTGGTTTTTCCCATAGGACATAAAATATGGTTAAAATGGATAGACAGCGAAACCGGTGAAATATCGCAGAGAAAGCCATCAACCAAAAAAGGAAAGGCATCAGACGTTATTCCGGAGCTATATAAAATAAGAAAAAGTCTTTCAAACCCGTCTTTGACGTTGAAGCTGGTATTCATAGAGGAAGAGCACTTTAAAAGGAGGACAGGTAAACGCAGGGGCGTAAGAACCGAAAGGGTCCCTATTTCGATACATTCGGAGACGACAATCAGACCGTCTCAGGGAATAAGACAGCTTTTTATTGCAATACCCGAGGAAGAGTTCACAAGTAAGGAGTTTGCAAAGGCAAATAAATTGAGAGACCGTGCCGCGTGGTATGGACTTCAGCTTCTTATAATGACAGGGGAGATCGAAAAGACAGGTCAAAGAGGAAAGGCGTTTATATACCGCCTAAAAGCTCCTTCATCATAAGCTTAACAGCCTCGTTGTCGGGGGTGACTGCAAGTACAGCATATGTGCCGCGTACAAAAACGTCGGGTTCGTAAGCGGGGTAGGATGTTTCGGTCTTGTTGTGGAAACGAATAAGGTCAGCGCGTCTTTGAAGCAGCTTTTTTACCTCGTCAATATCGGAAGATGAAACTGCGCGAATGACGTGAATCTCAAATGAAGACGGAGTGTCGGATAAAATAAGATAAAAATCTTCGATTATGTTCCACTCGGGAATTGTCTTTCGTTCTCCGGTATATAAAAAGAAAAAATCATCACTTGAAATGTGTCCGTATGGATAGCCGGAAGAATTTTTGAAGTATCTCGAACAGGGCGGAGCAGAAGGGTATAGCTCAAATAGCCTGTAGGCAATTTCCGAAACGGGCGGTGTGAAGCTGCAACCCGTAAAGCTGGGAAGTAAAAGAAAAATGGTAATAATAAATAAGGCGGTACGATTTAAAAAATGCAATACCAACACCCCCAAAACCTTGAAAATATTCTTTGTAACAGTATATTACGGTTGATATTACCTTATTACCGCATCGTGTTTACAAAAAATTCATAATTATTCTTGAAAACCACTTGCAAAACCCAAAATTATGTGATATAATATCATGGTACACAGGGGCATAGCTCAGTTGGTAGAGCACTGGTCTCCAAAACCAGGTGTCGAGAGTTCGAGCCTTTCTACCCCTGCCAAAAAATTCCGAGAACTTTGTTCTCGGAATTTTTTTATCCAAGTCGCAGGCTTGGCATAGACGCTCGCAGGCTCGCTATTCCGTCGCTTCGCTCCTTACATCGCCGCACGAAGTGCGGTGTATATCATCAAGGGCGGCTCGCCGCCCTTGTATCTCATCACGCGCCAGCGTGCATCTTACCTGCGGCTTGATGATATACAACGGCAAGCCGTTGGTGATATACAATGCTTCGCATTGATGATATACACGCCTACGGCGTGATTTCCGCCAAATCGCTTGGATTTGTGGTATAATAATAAAAAATAGAAAAGGTGGTAAATCTAATGGTTACATATTTTGGCTGCTATAAATTCAATAAAGAATGGTTGCTTGTAGAAATGGCATTAAATATATCAAGCGCGGAAATCGATTGGGATTCGATCGTTGTTCCTGATGAAGAGCTTGATGAAAGTGATTGGCAATGTCCTTATATGGAGCAATATCTGAATGCGGACGGAACCCAAAAAATATGCGAAACATACGACGAACCTGAAGAAGATGTGAATCCTTGCCGTATCGCATTTTTTATCTACAAAGAAGGCTCCTGTACATTGAGAACACCCTATGGTGATTTTGACTTAACGAATATTGAAAAGTTGCCAAAACGTCTGAAAGACATTATCGAATTTGAAGAAGATTGATTTTACGTCCTTTTACATAGCCTCGTTTGCAAGTATGACGTTGCACCCCGGAAGATAGCGGCGGGGTGTAACGCCCATCTTCGCCAAGGGGTAAGTCTATCCGCTGACTGAAAACCATGGATCGATTTCGAAAAACTTGTAGCATGGGTCGATTTTATAATAGCATCACAAAAACCTTCTCGGACGAAGTTCGGGAAGGTTTTTACTTTTTCACTCTTCACTTTTCACTAAATCGGCGTGTACGGATTTTTGGGAAGGTAATAAGTAATAGTGAATAGTGAAGAAGTGAGGTAGCGTAATATGTAAGCTCTCGGGAATAATTGGCGGACGCGCATATTCATATAAAAAATGGTAAAATGTCAACAGACAAGAAAAATTCCCCCTCGGTGACCGAAGGGGAACGTACTATTTTAGCATCCGCAACCGTTGTTGTTGCAGCCGCAGCCACAGAGGGAATTGTCAAGACCGTTTAATACCTTGTATATCGTTTTTGTTGCTCCGTTGAGTGCACAACCGAGAACGTTCTGGGAACAACCGCAGTTGTTTCTTGTATTCATACAGTTATTGTCACATCTGCAGTCGCAGCCGCAGCCGTTTCTTGAGCTTTGGTATCCTTCGTTGCATCCGCAATCATTGTCGACCATGCCGCAGTTGTTGTGGTTTTCATACTCACAGCCGCAGTTTTGCCCATTTCTTCGTTCGTTACAAGATGTGTTGTAGTTTCTGTTGCAGGAGCAACCGTTGTTATAGCAGGTTGTTAACATTTTTTATCGACCTTTCTTATATACTCGAGGAAGAACCTCACCACAGTATATACAGTCAAGACCAAATTCGTTCAGAAAAGTTCCGTTTCCACGATCTCTGCTCCCGCAATGATTCTGATAAATGCCTCAGCTTCTTTATAAGTGTCGAAAATACCGATCTGCACCGCATATCCCTTAGGATGAGAAATATCTTTCTTTTTTGCACCGCTTTTTTCGATTATTACGGAAGAGATCGCACCTGCCATTTTGTCAGCATAGCTTTCGGTTAAAATTATCGGACAATCGACGGTTGAATCCATAAATCCGCATTCCATAAGCACTGCAGGCATTTTGGTTTCTCTGACTTCGTGAAGGTTCTTTTTTGCTAAGGGGCTTGAACGGTTTCCGTAAAGTCCGGTTGCAGTAACAGCAGCGTTGTACAACTCTTTTTGCCATATCCGCTCTTCTTCTGTAGGCGATGTGTAAACGTAAGCCACTATTCCGCCGCCGCTAAATAGCTTTCCTGCTGCATTGTGGTGAATAGAAAGATAGAAATCAGCTCCCCAAGCGTTTGCTTTTGCACTCCTGTTTGAAAGGGATACGTCTGTTTCACCTGTAGCATCGTCGATGCGGAGCACTTCTATACCCTCATATTCTGACAATATTTTTTCTATTTTATCACATATACGATCGTTTAATATCCATTCTCTTGTTTGGTCGGGATCTATGCCGGTATGACATCGTTTGCCAGATGTGTGTTTGTGATGTCCCGCATTAAGAGCCAGCTTAAACATTTTCGTCATCTCCCTTTATCTGAGCTTTTTCGTGCTGTGTTCCGAAGTAGAAAGCAATTACCGAAGTAATTACTATCATAACGTTATCTGGTGTGATGTCTCCCTTCAGCGAAAGAACCGCAAAAACAATAATTACGATTATGGTTACAATGGTTTTTACCTTAAATAGCGCTGCGATATTTTTCATTAATTCCTTCATATCTATTCTCCTTACTTGATCGTTTGAGTCGTATTAACCATCAAATGAGATTCTTTATATCACGTATATCATGCTGAAGCTCCTCAATGTGTCCTTCGGCTTGATAGATGCGTTCAATTACGTTGTTGTGCTTTTCTACCTTTTTTTCCAGCTGTTCTATGCGGTAGTTCATAAGCTTGCTTCCTGTGATGATACCACCGAATGTGCCTATAAGAGTTCCGAAGAGCGAGAAAAGTGCGGAGAGTATCGGTTCATCCATCATTCCGTCCTCCTTTCCCAACCACCCGGATAAGCATCAGGTGTCCATACGTTATTGTCAAGCAGAGAAATATAAACAATATCTCCCCACCATCCGCATTCATTCTTCATAAATGCAGTCCCCGAAGTAATCGTTTCGGGAATAATGCGGTATCCCTCTCTGTAGGAAATGTCTTCCCAAAGAGCAGGAGCATTGTCGGGATTGTTTTCAGCCGTGTCCCAAATGTCAACCGAAGCACGTTTTATAGTGCCGTTATGATTGATCCTCGTTCCTGCCTTGATAAATGTTCCGTCCGCTTTTAGTGTCGGATAAGCACCGACAGAAAGCGAAGCAACCGAATCGTCAGCACCCTCACGGAGCGTAACCAAAGCCTGAACAAGCGCCTCAGCTTCTTTTCTTGTCATATCAAAGCACCCCCTCAAGTATAGTCATAAGCTCGTCCGAACTTATCTCGGTTTCCTCGACAATAGGTAACTCATAAAGCTCCCAAGTCAAGTCCTCTTTAAGACGATAGCCGTAGCCTTCCTCTGCTATAGGACAATTGCGGATGTGTGTCAGCAGAGAGTTGTATTCGTCCTCGGTTATCTCGATGCCACCTGCACCCGTGCCGATTGCGAGAAGATATCCGTTTTCAATAATCTTGTAATATCTCATATTTACCACCCCTTAAAAGCTGCCACATCTGCCGCATATCCAGTTGAAAGTGTCACCGCCGATATACATTTGATTGTATGCCTCTCTTCCCGAAACTGTAAAAACGGTTGTGTCGGGCTTTTTAAAGCCCGAATCTACTCCCGTTTCATCAATGGTAAGCATTGATGAAGGATTTGTGCTTGTGCCACCAAAACAACATTTCCATATAGTACCAGCGTAATTACCAATCGATTTGTTAACATATAATTGACAAAGCATTCTTTTTTGTGAACTATGTGCCTCAAATCTGCCTTGTTTTACAAACATAAAAAAATGTGGTGCTACTCCAAGATTGTGCGTAATAGTTGTATCTCCTGCCGTATCACTTGCAAATGTATATGTACCCGTAGCTAAATGGGTTATGTTATCTGGCAAGCCCCCAATACTTGCTATTGCCTCAGAAAAGCCTTCGGGAAATACGATGGGATCGCTTGTCTTTGACTTTTCTCTGATTGTATCTGCTATCGCAAGCAGATCAGACTGATTCACTGAATATTCATTAGCCATCAGAAACTCACCCCGCTTGCATTAGGAAGAGAAGCAAGAACGTCGCTTATGATCATGTTCTTATCTGCCTCGGTCCAATAATCAGTTCCTCTCACAGGATTATATCCTGAAGGACCCGTGTCTCCTTTATCGCCCTTGTCGCCCTTTTCAAGTGTAAAATCGAGAATAAGCATACCGTCGGAATCGTGTCGTACAATTACATTACTTTTTCCGGTGGCGATATTTCCTATTTTTATATTTCCGACACTTTCTTTAATGACAACAGCGTCGGCAAAATCAATTGTAAAATGTTCGTTCATGGAAGACTCCTTTCAATTTTATATGTCCTCGGGATATTTTTTAGTAACAGCAATCTGCTTTATGTCGGATACTACTATCTGTCCGAGGTTTGTAACCGCACGAAGCTGAAGCTCTGCAATGTGACCTGCTTCAAACATAAAGCTCTGATCCTCGCTGAGTGTAAATGTGAGATTGTAGTCATTAAAAATCAGATCTTCATTTTCGATAGTAAGAACGACCTTACCGTTTTGAACAAATACAACTGTTACCCGACTGAAGCAGGAGGAGTGGGCGGGCATATTTACAGTGAAGGTCGGAGTTGATCCTCTTCTCATTCATATCCCCCCTTTAATCTTCTGATTCTTTCTCTGCGGTAGCCGTGGAAAATATCCGCAATCAATCCGAGAACATCACACAGATCAACAGGATCGGGGATCTCCGTGCCGAATATTTTCTGTGTGGAGCCTTCTCCGATGAGCGTATCTACCGCGTGGGACAAAAATTTCGACGCTTCTGTATAATCATTACAGCCGGTCAATGCACACATATCCGCCCGCTTCAATGCTTCCTTTGCCAAAGAGGATATTTTCATTGCAAAGGTGCTGTCTGCAATAAAGGGAAAATCAATGCCGTTGATTGTCACGTTGAGCGTGACCTTTTTTATAATAAGTTCATTCATAATAGTATCCCTCCTCGGGTATTTTGCTTGCTGCGTATATTTTCAAATGATGAAGACGTCTGCTTCCCAGCGCTTTTATGCTTAGCGTTAATAGGTTCAGTGCATCATCGGGAGGAGCTTCGCTCTCCGAATTGCCGATTACCAACTTCTGTCCTAAAAAAACCGTAAAGTGAGCGCTTTTTTTGTGGTCGAAACGTTCGGGTGACACGTATTTCTGTCCTCTTTTGAAATAAAGCGGTATGCGTATATCGACCTTAATTCCGTCTGTGAGTGATTCCGTCTTGTCCGCCATAACAGATGTGACAACTCGCCTTGAGTATGATCCGTCGTCCTTGGGGATGTATAATGTAAGAGCAGAATTTAAAAATTGCTTCATAGTGTCTCCTCCGTATATACACATCTGCCCATAAGTCCTTCTTTTTTCAGAAGTGCAAGAGTAAGGCCGGCTACAGGAACACCTCCTACGGAGTATATTCGTTTTTCATTTGAAACGTAAGGGGTACCGAGAGCATAATCACCGAGCTTTTCATCGATACCGGAGGTGATTGTTGCAAGTCCGGTAAGCGCATCGGTTCCTCCCTGGCTATACAGTGTCTCAAGTTCATAGGCAGCGGCTTTTTTTACATTTTCGGTTACATTAATAACAGGAGTGGTAACCAGTATGTCAATTATTGTTTCAGCCGCATCAGCTAGATAACCAAACTCGTCCTCGGGCACAAGGCTTCCGCCAAAATTTGAAACGTAGTATTCATAGCAAATGTATTTCATTTTTATCTCCTTCTGACAAAGCTTATGGGAGCAGTAATTTCTTCGCTTCGGGACACGGAAGAGAAAATTGGATGATCGTTATCATCAGAAAATGCAGACGGATCGGTTATACGCAGCTTGCTTAAAGTATCGTATATTTCTGTTACGCTGCAATTTTCAAGACGTCTGATAAGCTCATCTCTTGCAAGAGAAGATGAGGGATGCGCATTATCAACAAGCTCGCAAATAACACTCTTTTTAAATGACGAATGACTTGCGTGTTCACCTTCAAGCTCTGAAAGTAATGCCTCCTTTTCTTTTTTCAGTTCTTCATAGCCGGTATTTATCGTCTCAAGCTCTGCGTTTCTTGACTTCAGCGCTTCAAGACCCCTTCCGTGTTCAGACATAATGGCATCAGTTTGCTCCTTTGTAAGCCCGAGCCCTTCAAGAAATTCTCTTTTCATGTTTACCTCCTGTCATATTGCCGTACCAACGGTCTTTAAATTCATCGGCGGATAATATGCCGTATTTTACGTCCTCTCTCTGCGATTGCTTTACACTTTCCTCGTCGTTAAGCACTCCGTCACCCATAAAAACAGAGAAAGAAGCGCCTTTTCTCCATATTCCGTAAAGATACGCAATGGAATTTACCGCATCAAGCAGCTCGTAAAGTGCTCGCTCGAGCGACGACTGGATCGCTCTTACGGTTGAATACGTCCTCTGTCTTGATGCTCTCACCTCTGTTGCGGTTTTTGCAACCTCTGAAGGATCTGAAAAGGTTCCTCTGGCGATCCCGCAGGCATCCTCGATAAACATAACGATCCTGTTAAGACCGTTAATTATGGATCTGTCGCGCAGGTCGGGAGAAAATACCTTAAGCAGCTCGTTTGAGGAGCAGCAAGCGTCAAGAGCATTTGTGCGGTACAGTCGTTCCTTTCCCGTAGGTAAATGAGGCTTACCGTCCTTGCCTGTTCTGAAAGCATCTTCACTTGCATCTATGGCAAGCTCTCCGCCTTCAAACTCCCAGATCAGACGTTCAAACTGCTTGTCAGCTTCCTTGATAAGCTCCTCTGCACGTCTGAAAACGGGAACACCGAGAAATCCGCATTGTGCCCCGAAATTTCCGCCCGGAATACCGAAATATGAAAAAAGCGGTTTCCTCAGGCCCTTAATCTCGCAGTAAGGACAGATCTTTTTCCAATCATCAACGATGCTCAGAGGGCAGGGGGTCAAGTTGCCGTCGTTTGAGAAGGCTTTATTTGTTATTACGTATTTATCTCCCTTTCTTGTATGCTCCTCGATACGAACGTATTTCTTGCCACCGCAGGAAGCCCTGTAAATAAACGCACATTCGTTTATGTTACAGTTTCCGTCATAACCGAGGGGAATAAAATTTAAAGGAAGGATAGTCTCAATGCCGAGCTTATTGCCGTCGAAATATGGCTTGAAGATCACACCGCCGGTTGCACAAGCGGCTTCGACGCTTTCTCTTACTCGTCCTTCAAAGCCGTCAAAAACCTTTTTCAGCATAAGGTCCTGAGCTTCATTACCGTATAGAAGCTCAAATTCCGTCAATGTAAGCCTTGATAGCTCCGACACAATGCCTGATGCAAGGTTGAGTGAGCTTTTTCCGCACTTTGTCCAAGGCGCCCTTCCGCAATAAATGTCGTAGCTGTACGCAATACGGTTCAATTCTGTACTTATCTCGGATTCGGAAATGCCCTCGGAATTGAGCTTTTCACGGTTCCTGCTCAAAAAATTATATATGGCGTTCTGTATTTTCAAAACTGTACCTCCGATATTGTATTTTGATTTTGCGGGATGCCGAGCTCGGCATCCCGCAGTTTACTTGAGAATAGATCAGTTGAGGACGAATGCAATACCGTCTGCGCGTCGGTTGAGAACAAAAACGTCCTCAAAGCTTTCCTCAAAATAAGCATATTTGCCGCCTGTTGCTGCAGAGGGCTCATCAATGCAGGCAAATTCATAGCTTACGGGGGTAATTACAGACTCGGGATGAATGAGAAGCATACCGATCTGTGCAGCATTTCCTGCAACCGCCCAACCGTTTTCAAAGCTGTAGCTCGTCTTCATAAGAGATGCCGGAACTTCAACAACAGTCACACCGTCAAGCATGGTAACGGTGCGGTTGATCTGACCGCTTTCGGTCTTTACGTTAAGGCTTCTGCCAATAGCGGAGGAGGCCTTGAGAAGCTTCATTACCGCTGGGGTAACGTAGAGTATACGTCCGCATACGGGAACTCTCTTTTCTGTCATATCAGCCATAAGGTCGTCGAAGGTGGAGAGGATATTCTCTGCGGTGAGAGAAACAGAAACTGCACTCTTTCCGAGACCGGTCCAATCGGAATAGATCTTCGAAACGGTGTAAGCGTCCATTTCGGGGAACTTATGTTCATTATTGAAGACCGAGGTGATCTTCGAGATGGTTGCAGCGTAATCGGTCTGATCAACGTCTGCAGGATGAATAAGTGTAGACCACTTTCTTTGATTGGTCAGCTCCTTGCTTTCCCAAGTGTTTTCGTAATTTCTTACGAGAGGATCCATCGTGTCACGGTCGGAATCAACTCTGCCCGTAGTGTTAATGACGGGGATCTCGACGGTCTTGCCGCCCTTAAAGCGATATCTTCCGTTGTTGGGGGTTGCGTAAAGCGCACCGAAATTCAGCGCGTAGGGGAATGCCTGTGCAAGTGCTTCGGAATATGTTTTTGCGTAATTGAGTTCGTTCATTTTTTGTCTCCTTTGTTTTAAAAATAGTTTGAAAATATATATTAGCGTGTGTTTTACGCCGTATTTACGCCACGGCAGGCGGACACGGTAATACCGTTTTGGGTCTTAACCGATAAGCTTCATTGAGTCACGCTCAATAGAGTATTCAAGTGCGTCAAGTGAGTCGATATCCGACGTTCCGTTATCAAGACGGGTGTCGGAAATTCCCGCGCTATCGTAAACCGCACTCATCAGAGCGTCCTTGACACTCGACGCTTGATCTGTAAGAAAGAAGCGTTTTTGCGACATAAGGCGGCAAACGAGCCTTATACGGTCGTTAACGGAGGATTTTTTAGCGAGCCGCACCGATACCGTAAGTCCTCTGTTTCTTGCGGTCTTTTTCAGACTTCTTATCAGTATTGGCTCTGCATTGTCACAGTACGCCGCATCAACGCTTCCGTAAAGTGCTTCCACAGATTCAATAAAATCGCAGAAGCGTTCTCCGAGCATATCCGAATCGATCAGATCACGGTGAAGCTCGGAGCTGAGCACCGTGATACTTTCGTAGTTACCTACCGTTCCGCAGGCGACGAAGGCAGAGCCACTCTTGTTTCCGCCGAAGTCAACTCCGACGGTCACCTTTGAAAGACCTTTTAACCTTTCGTCGTCCCGCGGTATTATAAAGCCGCTCGGATCATCGGCAAAGCGTCTGTAAATGATACCCTCAGCCGCTCTCCATTTGCCCATAATATATCGGTCGTAGTAGACCGTACCTTCGTACTCCTTTTTGAGTGACAATATGAAGCTTGGACTGAGAAAGGGATTATCATCTATAACGTAGCTTTGGTGAAAAATGTCAGCGTCGCTGTCGAGAAATTTTTTGAACCAATGCTCAGGCCCCTCGGGATTGCAGGTACCGTCGAAAACAGAATGGTCCTTGTCAAGACGGCTTTTGAGCATCTGAAAAACATTTTCGCTCCACGTAGTAATCTCATCACCGTATGCATATTCGATCCCGCTTCCCTGAAGCTTGGCTGCTTGATCGGATCGCGAAGCGCCTATAAGCCAGCATTTCTTTCCGAACAGCATCACGGTATCGTTTCCTCCGGGCTTCCCGACGAAATATTCTCCCCAAATGCTTCGCATAGGATCGAGAATATTTCTGCAAAGTGTCGAAACGGTGCTTCCGATAAGCACGATAAGACCCTCGCCCCTGCACGCCCTGATCCTTTTTGGAATAACAAAGTAATCACAGTAGGTTTTTCCGGAACGCGTAGCACCCGTTTTGATATTCCAACGGTGATTTGCGTTTTTCAGATATAGCTTTTGTTTCTCGCTGAACATTTCTTCTCCTTTCTTGCCGTATCGCTTGCGGCAATAATAGGATATCACCTTTGATCAAAAAAGTCGTCCCGCGATTCTCCCTCAAAATTAACACCGAGTTTTCATTTGTTTCCCCTGAAATTCCCACGGGAATTCATTATCTGTCCGACTTCTCGTATTTTATTTTTAAATCCCCTATTGACATAGCCGAAATCATATGGTAGAATACTATCGAACATAGTAAAGGCGCGGCAGAAAAGAGTAGCAAAAACAAAAAAGCCCCGTGGCACAGGGCGTTTTTGTAAAAGGTGAAGCCGCCGAAAGACAGAGATGCCGTCCTGTCTTGGTTCTTCAAATAACATTTGCTGAACTGTCGCCGTAGAAAACGGCGGAGCGTTATATGTTTCACAAAGAAGGGCAGAGTACCCTTGTGCTTTGTATTCATCTGACGCTCGGACTGTTGTTCGGGTGTTTTTATTTTATATTTTGAAAGGATGAAGAAAAATGAAAAAGACAGTATTTGAAGGAGCGGCTACCGCCCTTATAACCCCATTCGACAGCAAGGGTAACGTTGACTACGGTAAGTTTGCGGAGCTCGTTGAGTTTCAGATCGAAAGCGGAATAAATGCTCTTGTAGTTTGCGGAACCACCGGTGAGGCATCAACCCTTACCGATGACGAGCATAAGGATTGCATTTCCTTTGTCGTTAAGCAGACAAATGGCAGAGTGCCCGTAATCGCAGGTGCGGGCAGTAACGACACCGCGTACGCTATAGGACTGACAAAGCACGCTTGCGATGCAGGTGCGGATGCGCTTCTCGTTGTGACCCCTTATTACAATAAGACTACCCAGAAGGGTCTTGTCAGAATGTACACCGAAATTGCAGACGCTTCCGATAAGCCCATAATCCTCTATAACGTTCCCTCAAGAACGGGCGTAGGCTTTGAGCCCGAGACCTATGTGGCTCTTGCCGATCATCCCAATATTGTAGCTATAAAGGAAGCAAATGGCAACCTCAGTAAGATAACCGAGACCTTTGCGCTTGTTGGAGACAAGCTCGACATCTATAGCGGTAACGACGACCAGATAACATCCATCATGTCCCTCGGCGGAAAGGGTGTTATTTCGGTACTTTCAAATCTTCTCCCCCGCGAGACCGCACAGATGTGCCGCTATGCTCTTGATGGCAATTTCAAGGCGGCAACCGAGCTTCAGCTTAAGTATATCCCCCTCGTAAAATCCCTCTTCTGCGAGGTCAACCCCATTCCCGTAAAGGCGGCAATGGCAAGAATGGGTTACACTGAAAACGTTCTCCGTTCCCCCCTCTATCCTATGGAGGAGGCCAACGAGGAAAAGCTCATCCGCGCAATGAAGGCGGCGGGAATTGCCCTTTAAAATAACCGAAAAGGAAGAATAAACGTGAAAGTTATCCTTGTAGGCGCTCTCGGAAGAATGGGAGGCCATGTTAGAGCTTTGCTTGATAAAGCGGGCTATACCACGATTCCGGTGGACGCATTCAGTAACGGCGATGAGGCGAGCAAAAGTATAAATGACGTAACCGTCAACGCCGACGTAATAATAGATTTCTCATTCCATACCCTTACCGAAGAGGTCGTTGGCTATGCAGCGGAGCATAATATTCCCGCTGTCATCTGTACCACAGGTCACACCCCCGAGGAAAAGGAGATAATTAAGCGCGCATCCGAGAAAACTGCTGTATTTTATTCGGGTAATATGTCGATTGGTATCGCAACTCTTTGTAATACCGTTAAAGCTGTCGTCTCCGCATTTCCCGACGCCGATGTTGAGATAGTTGAGACTCATCACAACAGGAAGGTCGACGCTCCCAGTGGAACGGCACTTATGCTCTTCGACGCCGTAAAGGAAGTCCGTCCCGACGCTGTTGCAAATAACGGAAGAAGCGGACACGGTAAGCGCGAGAAGAATGAAGTCGGAATTTCTGCCATGAGAATGGGAAATATCGTCGGCATTCACGAGGTCTGCGTTTGCACAGATAACGAAAGAATAACTCTGAAGCACGAGGCGTTTGACCGCGCACTCTTTGCCGACGGTGCTCTCAAGGCTGCGGAATACATGGTCGGAAAGAGCGCGGGAATGTATTCAATGAAGGAAATGATGAAGGGTTAAGCTATGCTTCACAGTAATTTAGGCATAAATGAAAAGAATCACCTTACGATAGCAGGTGAGGACACGGTCGAGCTTGTATCCAAGTTCGGAACACCGCTTATGGTGCTCGATGAAGAGCGCGTAAGAAACAATATGAGGACGTATATATCTGCCATGAAGAAATGCTTCGGCGGAGATTCGCATCCCCTGTTTGCTTCCAAAGCGTTTTCCTGCAAATATATCTACCGTCTGTGCCGTGAGGAAGGAATGGGTATCGACCTTGTTTCCTCGGGCGAGCTTTATACCGCACTTGCAGCGGGATTTGACGTGTCGGAGGCATATTTTCACGGAAATAATAAGACAGACTTCGACATACGCTACGGAATCGAAAGCGGCGTAGGTCATTTCGTCGTAGATAATCTGACAGAGCTTGATTCAATCGATAAAATTGCCGCGGAGATGGGCAAGATACAGCCAATACTCCTTCGCTTGTCCCCCGGAATCGACCCACATACCTTTGCGGCGGTCGTAACGGGCAAGGTGGACAGTAAATTCGGCATTGCTATCGAAACGGGTCAGGCAGACGCGGCGGTAGAGTACGCCCTCGGAAAGAAAAACGTGCGTCTCGATGGCTTCCACTGTCATATAGGCTCACAAATATTCGATATCGAGCCATTTACCGACGGCGCAAGAATAATGATATCCTATATTTCCCATATAAAAAGAAAATTCGCATTTAACACGAGAATTCTCAATCTTGGAGGTGGCTTTGGCGTAAGATATATAGAGTCACAGCCGATAATCGACGTCGAGGATTCAATAAAGAGAATCGCATCGTTCATCGACCAAGAGGTAAACGAAAGCGGTATCGTTCGTCCGACAATTCTGATGGAGCCGGGCAGAAGCATAGTTGCCGATACCTGCCTCACTCTTTATACAGTCGGCGGAACCAAGGAAATACCGGGATTCAAAAACTACGTATCTGTTGACGGCGGAATGCCCGATAACCCGAGATACGCTCTCTACGGCTCTGATTATACGGTATGCCTTGCATCAAGAATGAATGATAAGGCAGATTTTCTCTGCACAGTTGCGGGACGCTGCTGTGAAAGCGGAGATCTTCTTCAGGAAAACGTGCTTATTCCCAAAGCGGTAAGAGGAGATATACTTGCAGTGCTGGTTACAGGTGCTTATAACTATTCGATGGCAAGCAACTATAATAGAATTCCTCGACCTGAGGTTGTGGCTGTAACGAACGACGAAGTTAAAACAGTTATAAAGAGAGAATCCTTTGAGGATCTGATAAAGAACGATCTATAAAAAAGCAAAACGCTTTCAATCGAAAGCGTTTTGCTTTTATCTTCCTATTAACTTTTTGATTTTTGCCCTGAAAACGAATCTACGGACAATTTTAGAAAGATTCGAAGAAATAATCGCTGAAGCGATAAATTCATATTTAGAATCAGGCGTGCGATATTTTAAGGCTTCTTTGATGTCTTTGTTTTGACAAACAGGTGTAATTAAAGAATGAATTTCATCCTTGCTTTGGGTATAGCACAAATAGGAATAAACCGTGTGTAGTATTCTGTCGGCGGCGATTGTCAGGGCTTCTTTATCTGTTCCTGACTTCTTTTCCGCGAGCAGGATTGCCTTCACTCTGTTATTGATATTGTCGGAAAGAGGGATTGACCGCTGTTCGTGCTGAATATCGTAAATATATCCTTCAAAGGACGAAAAAGCAAATGATCCACCGAGAAAATAGCAATCGAGAAGGAATGAAAGATCCTCCTGTGTTTTCATTTCTGTTTCAAAACGTAAGCCGTTATCGACGATTAGGGAACGCTTAACTGTTTTTCCGCCCGCATAGCCGAATTTATCGGAAGAGATCAGCAGATGCGAAAAAACATCCTCTTTGAAAACTCTATCGCTATCAAAACCGATAACAGAGCAATTTTCACCGTTTTTTCTTACTCTGATCGCAGTTGATATAACGTCAGAGGAGGTACTTTCAGCAATTGAGGCATATTTTTCAAGAGCGCCGCAATTAAGCTCATCGTCACAATCGAGGAAAAGAACGTATTTACCGTTTGATAGCTCGATACCGAGATTTCTTGCCGACGAAACACCGCCGTTTTCCTTTTTCACATACCTTATTCTCTTGTCATCATACTTTGAAATAACCGAAAATGAATTGTCAGTCGATCCGTCGTCAACAAGGATCATTTCATAATCTTCATACGACTGTGAAAGAACCGAGCCGATGCATCGGTCAAGAGTATTCTCACCGTTATAAACAGGAATTACAATACTGATCAGTGGTTTCATATCAGTTCCTCGCAATTATCGTGCCGAGACGAAGCTTGACACAGAGCATAAGACATTTCGTTCTGAATGAGACCTTGAGCTTAAAGGGAGTAAAGAGATTTGCGGATTTTACAAACGGATCGTTTAAGATCTGTTTGATAAAGCCGAGCCTCTGCCCATAGTCGTCAACGAATCTTCTTTCCGAAAGGCAGTTTAAAATACAGTGCCAATGTAGAATTTCGATCTGCTTTTTAAAATAGCCGTTATTTACGTTTCCGAACTGCTCATAACATACGTCAATGAGTGTCTTGAATGCATTTATTCTCTCGGGACGGAATGATTTTGAGATTGAATCGGGATTGTAGAAATAGTGGTATATGCCCGCGCGGTCAATGTAGTAAATGGAATTTGCGCAAATAACGGTCTGCGCACTGAAGACAACGTCCTCGCTGTTTTTAACTCTTTCATCAAATCGGATGCCGTTGCATTTCAGAAATTCCGTCCTGTAAAGACCCATGCAAGCGCTGAGAATTGGACCGTAGTCAAGCTCAGGCGTTGCGATAAGCCTCGGGAAAATATCCCTTTCAATATCTTCCTTTACGAGCAGTCCTTCTCTTAAATCGTTACCTTCACCAAATAGAAACGGAGCACCCTCGGGAAGATCTGGCCACATTGAGCGTACTGCGCGATAGCGGACGAAATCAACTCCCGTCTCCTTTGCCTTGTTATAAAGGATCTCAATCCCGTTATTATCAAGCCAGTCGTCAGAGTCGAGGAAAAATACGTAGTCTCCTCGTGCAATATCAAGTCCCGCGTTCCTTGCCGATGAAAGACCGCCGTTTGGCTTGTGAATTACCTCAACTCTTTTGTCGGAAAGATATGAATTGCATATTTCGGGGCTGTCGTCGGGCGAGCCGTCGTCAACGAGTATGATCTCAATGTCGCTCAGCGTCTGGTTAAGAACGCTGTCAACGCAACGGTTAAGATATTTTTCAACTTTATAAACGGGAATTATAACCGAAACGCAAGGCATATCATTTCCTCCTCATAAAATAAGCAAATATCAAAGAAACCTCGACGTGCGAGGCTTCTTTTATTAAAGATCAAACGTTGAAACGGAAGAGAACTACGTCTCCGTCCTTCATAACGTACTCCTTACCCTCGGAGCGCACAAGGCCCTTTTCCTTTGCAACAGCCATAGTACCGCAGGCAACGAGATCGTCAAATGCAATAACCTCTGCGCGAATGAATCCACGCTCAAAGTCGGAGTGGATTTTACCTGCAGCCTGAGGAGCCTTCGTGCCCTTGGTTATAGTCCACGCTCTGACCTCGGAAGGACCGCCTGTAAGATAGCTGATAAGTCCGAGAAGGGAATAACCTGCCTTGATAAGACGATCAAGACCGCTTTCGGTAAGTCCCATTTCGGTTAAGAACATTTCCTTGTCTTCACCCTCAAGCTCGGCAATTTCAGCCTCGATACCTGCGCAAACGGGAATGATGCCCGAGCTTTCGTCCTCAGCAAACTTTTTGAGCGCCTGATAGTTGGGGTTGTTTTCGTAATCTCCGGACACCTCGGTTTCACCTATGTTTGCAACGTAAATTACGGGCTTGCGGGAGAGCAGGGGAGACTGGTCGAGAAGAGCCGCCTCGTCCTCGGTCAGTTCGATGGATCGAGCGCTCTTTCCCTCGTCGAGATGTGCTTTTACTCTGTTCAAAAGCTCAAGCTCGGAGGCGAGAGTCTTATCTCCCTTCATAGCCTTGGTGACACGGTCAATACGCTTTTCGATAAGCTCAATATCTGAAAGTATAAGCTCCATATTTATAATATCAACGTCGCGAAGAGCATCTACTGTTCCGCTGACGTGGATGATGTTGGAGTTCTCAAAGCAACGTACAACGTGGGCGATCGCATCAACCTCTCTGATGTGAGAAAGGAATTTGTTACCGAGGCCTTCACCTCTGGAGGCGCCTTCAACTAGACCTGCGATATCAACGAACTCTATTACTGCAGGAGTATATTTTTCGGGATTATACATCTTTGCAAGAACGTCCAGACGGTAATCGGGAACCGCAACAACTCCTACGTTGGGTTCAATGGTGCAGAATGGATAGTTTGCGGTCTCTGCTCCCGCGTTGGTTATGGCGTTAAAAAGGGTGCTCTTTCCTACGTTAGGAAGTCCCACTATACCTATCTTCATATTATATGTACCTTTCAGATGTCAAGAAATTAATTATCAGCCTACATTATATAACGAAAAATATTTTTTTGCAAGAGTATTTCGGCTCAAAAAATAATATTATGCATTTCATCACTTAAAAATCAAAAAAAGTTAACAACTCATTCACACATAGAGGGGAAAAATATGGTATTATGAACTTGGTTAAAAAAATAACGAAGTTAATAAATAGGCGACAGCCGAAAAGAGAAGAGGTAATAACATGGGAACTAAGATTCTTGTAGTAGACGATGAAAGCGGCATTTGCGACCTTCTTAAAATTTATTTTGAAAAAGAGGGCTATGAGGTAAAAACAGCAAACGACGGAGCTGAGGGTATCAGCTATTTCAAAATGTACGAGCCCGACCTCGTGCTTCTCGACATTATGCTTCCTAAAAAGGACGGCTGGCAGGTATGCCGCGAGATCAGAGAGGTGTCAAACAAGCCTGTTATTATGATCACCGCAAAGGGCGACGTTTTCGACAAGGTGCTCGGTCTTGAGCTCGGTGCCGACGATTTCGTAGTAAAGCCCTTCGATATGAAGGAGCTTTCTGCGCGCGTTAAGGCAGTTCTTCGTCGTTCCTCAGGCAGAAGCAACGAGAACGATGAGGAAACTATCAAGTTTGACAATATAGAGATAAGCCGTCAGAAGTACGAGCTTAAATTAAACGGTAAGGCAGTGGATATTCCTCCAAAGGAGCTTGAGCTTCTCTACTTCCTTGCGTCCAACTACAACAGAGTATTCACAAGAGATCAGTTGCTTGATAAGGTTTGGGGATTTGACTATCTCGGCGACTCAAGAACCGTTGACGTTCACGTTAAGCGTCTGCGCGAAAAGCTTGAGGGAGTATCTGAAAGCTGGATACTTAAGACCGTATGGGGAGTAGGCTACAAATTCGAGCTTCTTTCCTGATAAATCAAAATTCGGGCGGTGCGTCAAACGTACCGCCTTAAGTGCTATTTACAGTAAGGACAGAAAAAATGTTCAAGAGTATTTTTACAAAATATATAACGGCTTTCATGTCGATAATAATAGTCAGCTTTGTAATGCTTGCAATACTCGTAAGCTCAATGATGGGTAATTATTACAATGAAAGCACAAGAGAGGAGCTTTCCGAGGTCTCGGTTTCAGCAAAGCACTATTTTGAGCAACGGTTAAAAGACGAAAAAAAATCACTTGATGAATTTGTTTCGGATTATACCGATGAGATTAAGGCATACGTAACTGCTCCTTCAAAGTTCAACAGAGACATTACGATGATACTCTTCAATGCTGAGGGTAAAGTTAAGGTATATAACGTGCAAGGTGGGCTTAATGCTTCAGGTTATGTGCTTCCTTCGGCTATACTTGAAGCGCTTGGTAACAGCTCATACAATGGACATGGAGATCTAAATGGCCTTCTTCCCAATAATCACCACGTAAGAGGTATTCCTATTATTGTCCAAGGCGAGACAGAGGGATACGTATTTGCCTGCGTGGAGTCCGAGAGAATAAATAACCTTATGAGGACCACGGTAAAGGCAATAATTATGACTTGCCTGTGGGTTATGCTTGCCGCATTGATCGCAGTATATTTTATAAGCGACAGAATTATAAGTCCGTTAAAGAATATGTCGGTCGCCGCGAAGGCATTTGCATCTGGAAGACTCGACGTAAGAGTCCCCGTCAGAGGAAGGGATGAGATCGCAGAGCTTGCAGTGGCATTCAACGATATGGCTGCGTCGCTTTCCAACCTCGAAAACACCAGAAGCTCATTCCTTTCAAACGTTTCCCACGATCTCAGAACCCCAATGACCACAATATCGGGATTTATCGACGGTATTCTCGACGGAACGATACCAAAGGAAAAGCACGAATATTACCTGCGAATGATAGGTGACGAGATAAGAAGACTCTCGCGCTTGGTGGCGGCGCTTCTTGACGTTTCGAGAATTCAGGCAGGTGAGCGTAAATTCACGATGAGAGCATTCGATATCTGTGAAATGGCGAGAGTTATTCTCATTTCCTTCGAGCAGAAGATCGATAAAAAGCGTCTTGACGTTGAATTTGAGGTTGATGAGGAAAACATCCTCGTAAATGCCGACAGGGACGCAATATATCAGATCCTTTATAATATCTGCGATAACGCCGTCAAATTCTCAAGAGAGGGCGGAAAATATAGGATCAGAATAACCGAAAAAAGCAGAAAGATCTTTGTTTCGGTCTATAATGAAGGCGACGGAATAAAGAGCGAGGAGCTTCCAAGAGTATTCGACCGTTTCTATAAGACCGATAAGAGCAGAGGACTTGATAAGACTGGAGTAGGTCTTGGACTGTATATAAGTAAATCCATAATCGACGCTCATAACGAGGAAATATGGGTAAAGAGTAAGTACGGCGAATACTGCGAATTCATATTCACGCTTTCAAGAGCAAATGAAGCGCAGATAAAAAAGACACTTCAGGAAGAATCAAATAATAAATAAAAGCGTGCCGCCGATGTGTAAAAACACATCGGCGGCAATATTTATTATTTTTCAAATTCCTTTGCAATGTCTTCAAGAAGCTCTGTTATCTTGAGATGCTGAGGGCAAACGTTTTCGCAGTTTCCGCACTTTATGCAGTCACTTGCCATGCCTCCGTTTTCGGTATGTAAGGAGTAGTAATAGGAGGTGTTCCAATTTTTAAAGTGCTTTTTGCCGTTTAGACAAGCAAAAAGATCGGGAATAGCAATCGACATGGGGCAACCGTCAACGCAGTATTTGCAGGCGGTGCAGGGGATGATATCTTTTGAGCGGAATATGCCGCAAACCTGTTTAACAGCCTCAAACTCTTCCTCGCTAAGCGGCTTGAAGTCGGTCATAAACGAAAGGTTGTCGTTCATCATATCCATATTACCCATTCCTGAAAGAACCATTACAACGCCTTCGAAGGACGCGGTGTATCTTATCGCGTAAGAAGCGTTAGAGCCTCCGTTAAGACCGTCGAATATTGCCTGAGCCTCTGCAGGAAGATTTATTAAGCTTCCGCCCTTAACAGGCTCCATAACGATAACGGGCTTACCGTGCTTACGGCACACCTCGTAGACCTTGCGACCCTCAACGCTTTCGTCCTCATAGTCGGCATAGTTGAACTGTATCTGTACTATGTCAAGCTCGGGATACTCGGTGAGTATCTGATCAAGCACGGTTGCTTTATCATGGAAGGAAAGTCCGACGTATCTTATTTTGCCCTCCTTTTTGAGATCAAAAGCGGTCTCATAAGCGCGGCACGCCTTGTATTTTTCAAAGGACGATGCGCTTTGGGCGTGCATGAGGTAAAAATCGAGATAATCAACGCCGAGAACACGGAGCTGATCCTCGAATACGGGGCGGATCTCTTCTTCACTGTTAAAAAGATGATTTGAAAGCTTATCAACGAGCACGTAGCTTTCTCTCGGATAACGGGAGGTAAGACAATCGCGGAGTGCTATCTCACTTTTTCCGCTGATATATCCTCTTGCGGTGTCAAAATAGTTGAACCCCGCGTCCATAAAGGCGTCTATCATTTTATTGAATTCGTCATAATCGACCTCGTCGTTCTTCATCGGAAGACGCATACATCCGAATCCAAAGTTTTTCTTTGCCTTTTCAAAACCTAACATAATTTATTATCCTTTTTCAATTAAATACCCATTGATAAAGTACCGCTAAGCTTTCTCTCAAGCCGTCTGGGACCACCGTCGCGAGCGGAGTTGACCCATGGAGATGAGTGACGTTTTTTAAACCGACGGAATCGGCATAACGGCCTGCACGGTATATATGGAATCCGTTTGTAATATATGCTGTTTTATACTCATAACCGAGTATGGAGTCCAGTATTTCCTTTGTAAACCTGAAGTTTTCCTGCGTGCTTGTTGAACGGTCTTCTTTTATGATGATCGAAGGATCTACCCCCTGAGACACAAGATATTTCTCCATAACGTAAGCTTCGCTGTATTTCTCATTGTAGCCTTGACCGCCGCTGACCACTATCAGTGCTTTTGGGTTTTTGAAGTGGTATTCTATAGCGCGGTCGAGACGGTTACGTAACGTACGGGAGGGCAAGTCACCGCGAATTCCTGCACCCAGAACGATTACCGCATCCTCTTTGTAGGTAACGTTGTCTTCAGCGCCGTAAATGAACAAGAAGGATATGAGGATAAGCTCAAGTGAAATACATATAACAAACGTTATTTTCAGCCATTTCGGGATCTTCTTGAAGAAGATAGCGAAGGCCGCAAAGCATCCGCTCAGAAGGTAAGTGAGCACAATGCCTAATGTGAAGCTTGAAACAAACGTAACGTAGACGGCGTTAACAAGCAGAAGAGCACCGAATATAAGAGCACATGTCACAGCAGTGGCGGTTACCGCTTTGTTCATTCAGCACCTCCGATTTATACTAAAGCAATTATAACACTATTATATCCAAAAGTCAACAATAAATAAGGAACGACGGTGTTGCCGTCGTTCCTTATAATGTTATATCAGCGAAGCTTCTTTGGCTTTTTGATTCGGTTAAGCTTTTTGTTTATCTTAAGAAGCTCTTCCTTGGTAAAGGATATGTTCATCATACCCATCATGCTCGTGAGGCGAAGAACGCTGAACCCACCGAGCATTTGCATAATATCGCTGCCGTGTCCGCCCTTGAGATCAACTTCAAATCCTCCGGATTTCTTCTCACCCTTCGATGCCTTTTTGCCTGCATCCATCTTTTTCTTGAGCTTGAGAGCCATTCCGATAAGCCAGAGCTTTCCGCGCTTACTTTCCATGATGTCGGAGATTTTATCGTTAAGGGAGAATCTGCCCTCGGGAGCAGTAACGTCAAACCAGTTAAGAACCGCGCCCTTTTCTACAAGAACGTAATCCATATTCATTTCGTCTACCTTGCGGATAGTTCCTTCGTCGGTAAGATCGTCGGCTTTAGCTACGATCTTGCTCTCACCAACGTTGGGAACGTCGAAGTAGAAGAAGTGGTCGGATGCGGTCTTTTTGCCGATGCTCTCACCGTTTACAAAGAGCTCAACCTCGGGAAGATTGGAGTAAACGGTCACCTTGGTAACATCTTCAACACGGTCTATATATCTCTTTGAGCAAAGATGAACGAAGGGGTCTGTCTCAGGGGAAACGAGCCATGCCTTGTATGCGTAGAAGGCGTCCTTTTTGTATTTCCTGTCCATTGTGACAAGACCCTTGTGGTTCTGACCGTTTTCTCCGCCCTCTGCTCTTGCATCGGCACCGAAGTCAAACATATTCCACACGTGAGTTGCCCAGATATACTTACGGGTAAAGAGCTGCTTTATAAGCTCCTCATGATAGTAAGCCTGATATTCCTCGGTATAATCGCCCTGCTTGGGAGTTGATGTATGCCAGTTGAGAGCCTCACAGCCGTACTCGGAGCATCCGATCGGAATGGTGGGGTGCATAGCGTGGAACTTGTCGAACCAAGGTCCGTTCATGGTAGTGTCACCACCGTACCAACCGAAGTAATGGTTATAGGAAACTACGTCGGCAATGAGGAGATATGGGTCCTCCATCTTGCACATGGAAACCGCCGCTATCGTAGTCAGACGGGTCTTATCCATCTCGTGAACGAGATCGTTCAGGATACGGTGATTTTCGAGAAGGTCCTCGTCGGATCCGCCTATTGATATCTCGTTTGAAAGTCCCCACACTACTATCGAAGCATGATTATAGTTTTGTGAGATGAGCTCCTTCATTTGAGAAATGGTATTTTCACGGCCAGTGGGCATATGCTTTGAAATGTAGGGGATCTCAGCCCAGATCACAAGACCTTTTTCGTCACAAAGATCATAGAAATACTGATCGTGCTGATAGTGAGCAAGACGGATCGTGGTTGCTCCTACTTCACATATAAGGTCTATATCTTCCTTGTGGTGCTTGGGAAGAAGTGCGTTACCGACGCCCCATCTGTCCTGATGGCGAGAGACTCCGCGAAGGGGGTATTCCTCACCGTTAAGGATAAATCCGTTGTTTGGATCGATCTTAAAGGTACGGCATCCGAAACGGCTGCATACGTTGTCAAGAACCTCTCCGTTTTCGGTGATCTCAATTTCACAGCAGTAAAGATAGGGGTCCTTTCTACCGTTCCAAAGGTGAACGTCTTTTATCTCAAATATAGCTTTTGTTTCGGTTGATTCTATCTTCTGAAGCTCGTTCTCCTCTTTGTCGTAGATGGTATAAACAAGAGTCTGTCCGTCAGAAATGTTTTTCACAAATGCTTCAACCTCAACGGTAGCATCGGTTCCGTTTACTGTGGGAGTGATCTTAATTCCGGGGGCACCGTAGTAATCGAGGTCAAAGTGCGAGTTATTTACGCATACAAGATTCACGTCTCTGTAAATACCGCCGTAGAACGTGAAGTCAGCCATCTGAGGATAGACGGTATCGCAGGGAGAATTGTCCACAACGACAGCAATTTCGGTTATATCCTTGATCTCGTCTGTGATATTTACTCTCCAAGTCGAGTAACCGCCGTCGTGATGAGCAAGCTTTTTGCCACCAACATAAACGTCGGATGAGGAGTTTGCTCCTCTGAATTCGAGATAATAAAGGTCTGCTTCGGGTAAAACGGACTTTTCAATTACCTTCTTATAGAGGCAGCTGCCGCGGAAGTAATCGTTTCCGCCGTCGAAGCCGTCCTCGGCATTCCAGGTGTGAGGAAGATCAACGGCAATACCGTCATTCAACGTGATATCAGCGGTATTCTTGACGAACTTCCAATTTTTATTAAGATTAATAACGTTTCTCATTGTTTTCTCCTTATGATATTTGCCCAAAAAGGCGTCCGATCACTGAGGTCAGACGCCTTGAAGCCTAATTATTTTTCAGTAGGTTCTTGAGCGACCTTTCTTGCCGCCAGCTCTTCGTTCATCTTATCAAGGGTCTTTCTGTCGAGATTATATATAACAGCCAGTCCGATAAACTGAACCACTGCGCTGAACATATAAAGACCTGCAACGAGCCAACACATATTCTTTGCTGTCTCAGGGGACTGAAGTATAGTTCCGAGCTCTGCTCTGTAACCGAGCCAACCCATAATGAGAAGAACTACAGACGGGCCGATACCCTGAGCAAGCTTACGGAAAAACGAGTGGATAGAATAAACGGTTCCTTCCTCGCGTGTTCCGAATTTCCATTCGTTGTAATCAATAGCATCTCCCATCATAGCCCAGGATACGCAGGTGTAGACACCCATTCCGATTCCGAACACTACAAGGCCGATGAGATATACGATGAGAGCGACCGTGACGTCGCTTATCATCGGGAATACAAGCATAACGAGTCCGCCGGCGAGAGAAACGAAGGTGCCTATAACGGAAGCTTCCTTCTTACCGAGCTTCTTGACGATCTTGGTGATGAACGGCAAGAAGAAGAACATGGGAATGAATCCGATAAGCTGTACGATACCGGACAGGGAAGCCATGTTGAAATACGTAGCAAACATGATCGTCGTGGCGGTGGTAGCGGCGTTCATTCCGAGGAACATACCCATTGCTGCAATAGTTGCACCAACTGCGGGACGGTTCTTCATAAATTTGCCGAATGCCTTGAATATATTGAATTTTTCTACAGACTCATTGGTCTTAACTGCATTTTCGTCAACACGAATGGTTATATTCTTGATCATGATAACGAACGCAATAAAGCCTATAATACCCATAACCAATGCGGCTAAGAAGGCATTTTTACCTATCAGGATCTCAACCTGCTTACCGGTAAGGGGGTTCAAGAATTTGTCCCCAATTTCATAAGGAAGCTTTGTTTCGGGATTTATGTGCAGAAATTGATTGAAAATCTCCTTGGATTCTTCGGGAATATAGATCTTATCAAGGAAGTCGGTCTTTCCGGTATAAGTTACCTTTTTCCAAATAAGCATGGGAAGGATCACCATAGGAAGAATGTTACCAACCATAGAGCCTATCGATCTCCAGGTGGACAGCTGTGCACGCTCACCGACGTCTTCGGTTACGACGGAAAGCATTGATCCGTAGGGAACGTTTGCGATGGTGTAGAAGGCATCCCACACGATGTATCCCAAAACGAACAAAATAGCTCTTACGACTACCGGTGCATTAGGGAAAGGAAGGAAAACTGCCGCACCGCCGACAAGAAGACCGAGAGCACCTATCAGAATATAGGTCTTGAATTTTCCAATCTTGTACTTTCTTCTGTCGTTATCGATAATCGAGCCGATGAGTGGATCGTTTACTGCATCCCAGATCTGAACGAGAAGCAATAGTATCGAAAGAAGACCTGTGTCAAGCATCATATAAACGAGCCAGAACGTTTGAACCGTGCTTTTAAGGGAAAAACTCATGTTACATCCCAGGTCACCCGCTGCGTATGCGAGCTTGTCCCGCATACCGAATTTGCGATATCCATTCGCATCCATTTTTACTTCTTTTTTCATTTTTGTGTGCTCCTTATACTGTTTTTGAACAAAAAACTGTGGAAACTATATATATTATATCGTGATAAGTGAAAAATCGGTAGCACAAAATTCATCAATTTTTGTATTATATTCATATTTCTTTTGGAATTACTGTTGCAAATGCGCTAAAAAAGTGATATAATGTGCTTGAAATTACGCGTTGATGCGTTAATTATTATTTGATTGTCATAAATGGGTGATGAGTATGAAGATAGAGTACGAATTGCAATTTCTGCGTGACGCTTTAAAAAAATGCCACGTTCGTACGTCCATGCTTTCAATTCACGATACAACAGATGCCTTGATAGACCCATGGATCGCTGCAATGATCGGAGCCGGGCACGATGGTGATATGACGATCCATAAGATAATCGGAAATATCGAAGATAATACGATATATAAATTTACTAACGAGTATGAATTCCGTTTCATCTTTATGAGGATACCCATATTAAGCGAAAATAATATACTTTTTATAGGTCCGTATCTGTCTTTTTCTCTCACTTCAAGGGAAATACTGGAAATAGCTGAAAAGCAGGGACTTGCTCATAATATGGAAAAGGGATTAAACGAATACTATGCATCTCTTCCCGTTATTTCTGAAAGCGATCGTATATTTTCGATAATTGATACGTTTTGTGAACACGTTTGGCAAAGTGAATCTTTTTCCATGGTGGAAATAAATAAAAAGCATACCTTTGCACTTTCATCAGCCGAGCACGTACCGCTTGGCGAAGGCTCAAGTGATATATTGGCTGATATGGAAAAGATGGAGATGAGATATGCTTTTGAGAATGAGCTGATACATGCGGTAACCCTTGGTCAACAGCATAAGGAAAAAGTGTTGTTATCGGCGTTCAATGATCAGATGTTCGAAAAGCGTCTTAAGGATCCCTTAAGAAATGCCAAAAATTATTGTATTATAATGAATACACTGTTGCGCAAGGCTGCGGAGCAGGGCGGAGTTCATCCTTTGTATATCGACAATTTGTCGTCTAAATTGGCATCAAGAATAGAGCTCGTGGCTGATATAAAATCGATTCCCGAGCTTATGAAGGATATATTTTCCTCATATTGCCGTCTTGTCCGAAAGCACTCAACAAGGAGTTATTCGCCGACGGTAAAGAAAACGATATTGATAATAGATTCTGATATTTCAACAGAGTTATCGCTCAGTGCCCTTGCTGAAAAACAAGGCATAACCTCGGGATACCTTGCAACCATATTCAAAAAGGAAACCGGTAAAACCGTTTCAGAATATATACGTGACAGACGAATAAGTCACGCAGTACATCTTCTGAATACCACAAACTTGCAGATACAAACCGTAGCGATGCACTGTGGAATTATGGACGTACAGTATTTTTCCAAAATCTTTAAAAAGCAGATCGGTAAAACACCCAAGGAATATAGATCCGCTTTGCGTGTTTAAAAAAATCAAAACATCAGGAGGAAACTTTACCAATGAAAATGACGTTCAGATGGTATGGTGAAGGGAACGATAATATCAAGCTTTCGGATATCAAGCAAATTCCCGGAGTTGACGGTATCGTATGGGCTCTTCACCACAAAATGCCGGGCGAGATATGGGAAGAATCCGAAATTGCAGCGGTTAAGGCTCAGCTCGATGAGTACGGCTTCAACAACCACGTTGTCGAGTCAGTAAACGTTCACGATGATATCAAGATAGGCCTGCCCACTCGCGACGGATATATCGAAAATTACAAGACTACGATCCGCAATCTCTCGAAATACGGTGTAAAGGTTATCTGCTATAACTTTATGCCCATATTCGACTGGACACGCTCCAATTTGTTCCATCCCGTAGGTGATGGCTCCACCGCACTTTTCTACGAGAAGAATATGATTCAGGACGACTATAACGCAATGGCAAAGTACATTCTCGACTTCACCGAGAAGTACAATATGTCATTTCCGGGCTGGGAACCCGAGAGGATGGCAAAGCTCGACGAGTTGTTCAAGGCTTACGAGGGTGTTGACCATGAGAAACTCTGGGCAAATCTAAAGTATTTTCTTGAAGCTATAATGCCAACTTGCCGCGAGTGCGATATTAAAATGGCTATCCATATGGACGATCCCCCTTGGGATATCTTTGGTCTGCCCCGTCTGCTCATAAATGAGGAGAACATCGACCGCTTCTTAAGAATGGTGGACGACGAGTATAACTGCCTGACACTCTGCTCGGGAAGCTTGAACGCTGACCCCAATAACAACGTTGCGGATATCGTAAGAAAGCACTGCGACAGAATTGCTTTTGCTCACATAAGAAACGTAAAGCATTTTGAAAACGGTGACTTCTCCGAGGCATCTCACAGAGACTGTGACGGAGATACGGGGATTCTTGAAATTCTCAAGGCTTATCACGATTGCGGATTTAACGGATACATCCGTCCCGACCATGGCAGACACCTGTGGCATGAGGGACCCGGCAAGGTCCGTCCGGGATACGGCCTCTATGACAGAGCTCTCGGCATTATGTATATGCTGGGCGTTTGGGATTCTCTTGAAAAATTCGACAAATAACTGATGAGGTAAAATAAAATGATCGACATTCCACTTAACATTGATTACACCGGCAAGGTAGTCGTGGTCACGGGCGCAGGCGGAATCATATGCGGCGCTATGGCAAGAGCATTTGCACAGTCCGGTGCAAAGGTTGCCGCACTCGACCTGAATGAAGAAGCTGTAAAAAAGCTTGCTGACGAGCTTAAGGCAGAGGGCTTTATCTGCGAGGGATACAAGGCAAATGTTCTTGATACCGAAAATCTCGAAGCTGTTCATAAGGCAGTGCTTTCCGATCTCGGAGAGTGTGACGTGCTTGTTAACGGAGCAGGAGGTAATAACCCTCGTGCAACCACCGATAATGAATATCATCATGAGGCAAAAGAAGGAGGAAAATCTTTCTTTGACCTACAGCCCGATGGCGTCGATTTCGTATTTAAGCTCAATTTTCAAGGAACGTTGCTTCCAACTCAAGCATTTGCAAAAGATATGGTTGAGAAAAAGAACGGTTGTATTTTGAATATATCTTCAATGAACGCATACACTCCCCTGACCAAGATCCCTGCATACTCTGCGGCAAAGGCAGGAATTTCAAACTTTACACAGTGGCTTGCAACCCACTTCGCAGGTACGGGCATCCGTTGTAACGCCATCGCTCCCGGCTTCCTCGTTTCCGCACAGAATTACAGACTTCTTTTCAATGAGGACGGTACTCCCACTGCAAGAAGCGCGAAAATTTTAAAGGGCACGCCCATGGACAGATACGTTGATGCCTCCGAGCTTCTCGGAGCAACGCTCTTCCTTTGCGATAATAAATCTGCATCTGCAATCACCGGTGTGGTTCTTCCCATCGACTGCGGATTTGCGGCATATTCAGGTGTATAAAAGGAGATAAAAAATGGAAAAATTCATACCTGTTGTAGTTATCAAGGAACTACCCGAAACCGATAAGATCTTGACCGCTCTTAAAAACAGCGGCATAAACTGTGCGGAGATAACCTTCCGTACCGCATGTGCAGCAGAAGCAATTGAATATGCAGCTAAGAATTATCCCGATATGGAGATCGGAGCAGGTACAGTAATCAATGCAGAGCAGTGTGAGGCGGCCCTTAAGGCAGGCGCTACCTTCATAGTATCTCCCGGATTTTCTCCTGCTGTCGCAACTATCTGTAAGGAAAGAAATATTCCTTATTATCCCGGTTGTGTTACCCCTACCGAGATAATGGCTGCGCTTGAATTCGGAATTACCACCGTAAAATTCTTCCCCGCAAACGTATATGGCGGTCTTAAGGCCCTCAAGGCACTTTCCGCACCCTTCCCGCAGGTTAAGTTTATTCCCACGGGCGGCGTTGACAGAAGCAATATCGATGAATTCCTCGCTTTCGATAAGATCGCGGCTATCGGCGGAAGCTTCTTCGTTAAGGAAGCACTTGAAAAAATGGAGGCAGAAAAATAATGAAAAGAGTTGTAACCTTTGGCGAGCTGATGCTTCGCCTTGCCCCTAACGGATATTACAGATTTTTTCAGAACGATCAGATGCAGGCAACCTTTGGCGGTGGTGAAGCTAATGTAGCCGTATCTCTGGCTAATTACGGATTTGACAGTGTGTACGTAACTAAGCTTCCCAAGCACGCAATAGGTCAGGCGGCTGTAAATTCACTTCGCTACTTCGGCGTTGATACCTCAAAGGTAGTTCGCGGCGGAGACAGAGTTGGTATCTATTATCTTGAAAAGGGAGCATCCCAGAGAGGCTCGGTTTGTATCTATGACCGTGCACATTCCGCTATCGCAGAGGCGGTTCCCTCCGATTTCGACTGGGATTCCATCTTTGAGGGTGCCGATTGGTTCCACTTTACAGGAATAACTCCCGCACTCGGCGGACAGCTCGTTCAGATTTGCAAGGAGGCTTGTATCGCCGCTAAAAACAGAGGTGTTAAGATCTCCTGTGACCTGAACTACCGCGGAAAGCTCTGGACAAGAGAAGAGGCGAGAGAGGCTATGACAGAGCTTTGCAAGTATGTTGACGTGTGCATTTCCAATGAGGAGGATGCAAAGGACGTATTCGGTATTGAAGCTGAAAATACCGACATCTACGGCGGAAAGCTCAATCACGAAGGCTACAAGTCTGTTGCAAAGCAGCTTGCAGATAAGTTTGGCTTCGAAAAGGTGGCAATAACACTCCGTTCCTCGATCTCTGCATCCGATAACGATTGGGCAGCAATGCTCTATGACGGTGAAAACTATTGCTTCTCTAAGTCCTACCATCTCCACATCGTTGACCGTGTAGGCGGAGGCGATTCATTCGGCGCAGGACTCATTTATGCTCTTTTAAGCGATAAGGACACCCAGTCCGCAATTGAGTTTGCGGTTGCGGCATCAGCACTTAAGCACTCTGTCGAGGGTGACTACAACCGTGTTTCGGTTTCCGAGGTAGAAAAGCTTGCCGGCGGAGACGGATCGGGCAGAGTTCAGAGATAATCATTATTATTCAAAGCACACCCTTAAAGATTGTTTTTTGGGTGTGCTTTTGTGTTGACAAAAGAAAGAAAAAATAGTATAATTTCAAAAAAAGAACAATGGAGAAAAGCTATGTTCAATGCTGAAAAAATAAAGAATGAATGTGTAAATTGGATCAAAGATTTTTTTGAAAAAAACGGTAAGGGATGCAACGCGGTGGTAGGTATTTCCGGCGGTAAGGATTCGTCGGTCGTTGCCGCGCTGTGCGTTGAGGCACTTGGACGCGACAGGGTAATAGGCGTTCTTATGCCCTGCGGCGATCAGCACGATATCGATTGCGCATACTCTCTTGTAAACCACCTCGGAATAAAGCATTACGTTGTAAATATCAAGGACGCGCTTGAGGGAATAAAGAGTAATCTGCCCGCTGATCTTCCTTTAACGAGCGTGACGCTTAATAATCTTCCTCCACGTATCAGAATGACAACGCTTTATGCGGTATCTCAAAGCTGTAACGGCAGAGTTGCTAACACCTGCAATCTTTCGGAGGATTGGGTCGGTTATTCGACGAGATACGGCGATTCCGTAGGTGATTTCAGCCCGCTTTCACGTCTGACTGTTGCGGAGGTAAAGCAGATCGGACATCTCCTCGGACTTCCTTATGAGCTTGTCGAAAAAACTCCCATAGACGGTCTTTGCGGAAAGACGGATGAGGATAATCTCGGATTCACCTACGCCGAGCTTGACCGCTATATCCGTACGGGAGAGATCGACGACCTCGAAAAGAAGGCGCTTATCGACCGCAAGCATAAGGCAAATCTGTTTAAGCTTGAGCTTATGCCTTGCTACGAGCCCGAGCTTTAATTGTAATACGGAAGGGTCAGTATATGGGAATTAAAATGGCGGTGCTTGTATTCACCGTCGTAAGATTTTTTTACAGCTTGGCTTTAAATATCGCAAAATTCCGTTCGGCAAATAACCCCACCCCCGAAAACGTAAGCGACGTATATGATAGCGAGACCTACGAAAAGTGGAAAAAATATATGTCGGAGCATTGCCGACTTGATATTTTCACATCCGCAATGTACCTTGTAGCTAATCTCATTCTGCTCGGAGCAAACGTGTATTCGTCGTTTGCAACACTTTTTCCGGGCTCGGAATTTATGCAGATATTCGCGGTAGTGCTTCTTGACACCGCTGTAAGCACCGTCGTAGATACGATAAGCGGATATATCGATACTATGGTTATAGAGGGAAAGTACGGCTTCAATAAGAGTACGATGAAGACCTTTATAATCGATAAGATACGCGATGTGGTCTTTGTACTGTTGCTCAATATCGGACTTGCGTACATTATAAGAATTGCATACGTAGTAACGGTGAATTGCTCTGAAGGAATGAAAATAGCATTAAACGGCGGAGCAGCTGAGGCGAGCAAGGGCGGACTGCTTATGACGACGCTGATGACATTGGCGCTTTTTGCGATTATATTGATCATAAATTTCCTCCATCCCGTTTTAAGCCGTATCGGAAATAAGTTCACACCCCTTGAGGACGGCGAGCTTAAGGACAGACTTACAGCAATGCTCACAAAACACGGATATAAGATCAAAGATATCGAGGTAATGGACGCGTCGCGCCGTACAACAAAGGTGAATGCGTATTTTACGGGTTTCGGTAAGCTTAAGAGAATCGTTTTATATGACAACCTTGTAAATACAATGTCAAATGATGAAATTTGCGCGATTTTTGCTCACGAAATGGGTCATGGTATCAATAAGGACGTTATCAAGGGACATTTAACGAATCTTATCGATGTGTTTTTTGTTGCATTGGCTGCTTATTTTACAGTTACCGTCACAGGCTTTTACACGCAGTTCGGATTTGAGGCTGTAAATTACGGATTTACGGGAATTATTCTCGTGCCGATACTGACGGTAATTATTCCGTTCACTTCAATATTCACAAATTATATGTCGAGAAAAGCAGAATACCGCGCCGACCGTCAAGCAGTTATTGAGGGATACGGCGAAGCAATGATAACCGCCTTTAAAAAACTGGCAAAGGAGAATTTTTCAAATCTTTCGCCGTCACGTCTTAACGTGGTGCTTGAGTACAGCCATCCTCCGCTTGATAAACGAGTTGAGGCGGTTATGATGGCAATAGAGGAGAAAAAAGATAATGTCGGGCTGTGATTGGAGCGGATGCCACCCAATAGTCAAGGAATATCACGACAGGGAATGGGGAGTGCCGCTTTTTGACGACGTTAAGCTTTTTGAATACCTGTGTCTTGAATCGCTTCAGTGCGGTTTAAGCTGGGAAACGGTGATGAAAAAGCGAGAGGTTTTCAGAAAATGCTTCGACGACTACGATTATGAGAAGATCGCAAATTACGGCGATGACGAAATAACCGGAATCGTAGAAACCGAGGGAATGTTAAAATCGATCCCGAAGATAAATGCCGTTATAAATAATGCTTCCTGCTACGTGAAAATCAGAGCGGAGTTTGGAAGCTTTTCAAACTACATCTGGAGCTTCTCGAATGGGAAAACCATACTGTATGAAGGTCACGGACGGGGAAGAGTCCCCGTCAGCAACGGTCTGTCGGAAAAAATATCAAAGGACCTGAAAAAAAGAGGCTTCAAATTTATAGGAGCAGTTACCGTGTATTCATTTTTGCAATCCTGCGGCATGATAAACGATCACGGTTGCGAATGTGAATGTTATAAAAGAATTGTCGATAAATATCCGACAGTCGTTCTCCCATCGGATAACGAAAAATGGTAATATAGTTCAGGAAGCGGATGCCTGATCCACGGTCTGTCTGTTGTTGCAGATTCCTTTGTTGCAATAGATCATCTGCTTAACGAGCGTCCCGAGGATGCTGAAAACCTGCTTGATGCACTTCGCAATAACTTCGAGGGATACGATGAGATCAGAGAATATCTGCTGTCCTGTCCCAAGTACGGAAACAATCATAAGGAACCGATGGACGAAAGCAGGGAAATGCTCAACTACGGAATCGACCCGCTTGCAGGTGATGCACATGAAGGAATGGGCTTCCGTATTCTTTCCGCATTCAAGCTTCCTTTTGATAAAATGTGCGGCGGCTACGCTTCACATTTGGGTATCGACCCCCCCGCTATTTCAAGGGGAAGGAATACTCCGATATTGGAGTGGAGTTTGAAAAGAAGATCATAACTCCTCTGTTCTTCAATGAAAAGAATACAAGCTTGGCACCATTCTACCTCTACGTTAACGTAACAACTCCCGATATTTTGAGAAAGGTTTTGGAAAACCCCGCAAAATACGCTCCGAACGGTGTGTATATTATGAGAATTCACGGCACGTTCGTTAATTTCTTGGATCTTTCTCCGGCGATTCAGCAGTATATTATAAAGCGTCTGGACCCCAAGTCAACGTCTATGTAAGAGGAATGATTATGGAACGTCAAACTAATGACAAAAAGATCCCGGTAGGCTTGGATATCGGTACGACTACAATAAGCACGGTAGTGCTTGATTGTGAAGCTGAAACCGTATTGCATACTCGCACTGTTTCAAATGATTCGGGAAATGCCATCAGAAAAAATACCGTATTGCAACAAATTTTGAGAGAAAAATTCAATTTGCCGCTTCAAATACCGACAAACACGGAAGAGGCTGCCTGCGGCGCGGCAATATTCGGGGATAATGCTTCTGAACTTGATAAGAAACGTAATAGAAAGAATAAATTTTGGCGCGGCGATATAATTGGGAGGTGCGATGAGTGACAAAACAAGAATTCTTAAATATGTGCATCGATTCGTACGACACGTCCCCCGATTATCCTTTTGATGAGGATTTTGAAACCGCGGTTCTCAGGCACGCAGACAATCGGAAGTGGTATGCCATTGTTATGCGCGTGTCACGTCGAAAATTCGGGCTTGATAGCGACGCGATCATAGACGTAGTGAACCTCAAATTGCCGACAGAAATGTTCGGCTCGTTCGGTACAGCTGACGGTGTATACCCCGCATATCATATGAACAAGCTTCATTGGATCTCGATCCTGCTGCCCGATGCTAGCGCGGATACGGTGTCGTTTCTTACTAATGTAAGCTTTGAAACGACTAAAAACAAAAATAAAATATATAGGAGTAAAAATGATGGATAATAAAAAACAGCTGTTGCAGGCTATCAAGTTTACGCTATTTTCAATTTCGGCGGGAATAATACAGATAGGATCGTTTGCTTTGCTTGAAATATTCATAAAGAGCTATTGGATTCCTTATCTTATATCGCTGCTCATGTCGATTTTGTGGAATTTTACGCTAAACCGTAAATATACCTTCAAATCGGCGGCAAACGTCCCGATAGCAATGGCAAAAGTGCTTGGATTCTACCTTGTATTCACACCACTGTCAACGTGGCTCGGTAACCTCGCGGAGCAAAAGGGAGCAAACGACTTTCTGATCCTCGGTGTTACGATGATATCAAACTTCATCCTTGAATTCCTTTTCTGTAAATTCGTCGTCTATCGCGGAAAAGAGGATACGCTTAAAAATAGTTGATCAAGATGTGACGACTTAATGACAACTCAAAAAAGAAAACCGTCGGTCTCGACGGTTTTCTTTTCATATAAATCACTTTTCAAGTCGGTATTCTATGGTGAATGCTTCCTCGGAGACGGGCTGGATGCGGTACAGGATAGCGTCGCCCTTTTCAAGAGTTACGTTTATCTGCTTGGTTTCATCCCAAACAACGTTCTGCTTATCTGTGATGCGGCTGACCTCGTAAATAAGGCTGCTATTCTTGAGCTTGAGCGTGATGGAAGCGTCGGTCTCATAGTCGCGGTTGAGGATCATCAGATATTGATTGCCGTAGGCATCCTCAAATTCACCGACAGAAACGCGCTTCGGGAGTTTGCCCGTCAGATGACGGCTGTCTGCCATTGTTTCAGATAGACCCTTTATGTGTTCGCAGTCGGGAAGCAGGTCGTCAGAGTGAATTACGTTGACGTTTTCAAGAGCCATAAGGGTATTGCCTAGCTTCTTGAATTCACGGTGGATCTTCTTCTGATCCTCAAAGAAGATATCCGGCTCACCGTGGGTGGCGACCGTAGCACCTAAGGCCGTGAACTGCTGAAGTCCCTTTGCACCGTACAATGCGGCGGCGTACATATTCATACGAACCACGGGGAATGTGAATCTCTTGTAATTCTGGTAGTTCATGCCGTGATAATAGAACCAAATAGGCATCTGATACTTTCTGCCGAGCACTCTCATCTGACCGACGTCGAGCCACATATATGAGTCGTCAAGCTGTTTTTCATCGGTATAGTGGCGCAGCCCGATGGGGTAGTAGTCAAGGGAAAGCATCGGAGGGTCGATAATGGAGCAGGATCTGTCAAGATAGCCTGAAAACAGACCGTTATCCCATTCCATTATTTCGTTGTAGCTCGGAATTGCCACGGTAAACGGGCAACGGGTGGGAACCTCACGCTCAAACATATCGACCTGACGGCGTGCCTCGCGAAGCTGATCGTCGAGGAACGGCTCGTCCCAAATATAATAGCCGACGGTGCGCTTGTAGGGCTGACGTGGTCGCAAACCGCTTTGATGTCGGCAGGCTTCAGCTGCTCTCTGTCCATACGGTGAAGCTGCATACCGCCGTACAGAGAAAAATCCTGATAAACAAGCTCAAGTCCAAGCTCCTCACACAGACGGAGCGCTTCTTCTGCCTGCTCGTGGGATGCCCATCCTATCTCGACCATCGTGTAGCCTGCATCGGCGCAGGTTTCAAGAATACCGCGCATGTTTTCACCCTTTGCTGAGAATGTGGACAGTACGAAATTATCCTGCTGCCATAAACGGTGAGGGTTACCGAGAGGATAACGGGCTAAAATTTTGTGTTCCATACAAAGAACCTCCTATTTGTCGAGTGTTCGGATAGCTGCCCGAACCTGTTGCTGTTTTTTTAAATTAAACCTTCCGCAGGTTTGCAATAGAAAAGTTGTATCAAGAGCACAATAACATCTACCTCGATGCGGTGACAAAATCCTAAATAATAATTGTTTTTAAAATTAAATTAGACATTAAAATATTATGTAGGAAAAGTCTTTTTTACGTTGATAATCTTTGATGTGGGTGTGTAGTATTATCAAAAAAATGTGAAAAATTTAAAATACAAAAAAATTTAAAAAAATTTTAAATTTACTCTTGACAATTGTAAATAAGTGTGATAAACTCTTTACAGTGCTAGCATACATATTGTACATTTTATTTAAACGAAGGAGAAAATTCTTATGAAACGCTTTATCTTAAGCAGCGTAATGGTAATTGCACTTTTGTTGAACCTCTTAGTTATTTCCACATTTGCTTTCACACCTGTTGGTGATGTTAACATCGCTAAGGCTACACCTACTATTGACGGTGTTCTTAGTGCTGGTGAATATCCCGAGTCCGGACATGTATTGATTAACCAGGAAAATGCTACAACCAAGGGTTGGGCAGGCGCTCCTAATTTCCCTGCAAATACATATATTGATATATATTTTGCATGCGATGAAACTAATCTTTACATTGCTGGTCACGTAACTGACCCCGCTGTTAAAACTTCTGTAAGTAGAGATTATACTGGAGATGCTTTCCAGATTTCTCTTAACGTTGGTAATGTATTCAAGAGCAAGGACGCTTCTTCCAGAGCTATTTTCTATTCATGGGGTCTCCAGAAGGATAACATGATTGACGTAGTTCGTCAGGAATCCAAGAGAGATGACGTTTTTATGGACGCTGGTAAGGGCGCTCTTACCGATAAGGGTTGGGATTTTGAGGTTGCTTTAAGCTGGGAACAGTTGATTGAAGATGCAGAGGCTAAGTCTGGTGCTACTGTTGACTTCGAAGGCGGCAAGACCAAGATCGGCATGCTTCTCTGCTACCTCGACTACAATGCTAATGGTGCATTAGCATATGCTTTCGGTACCCCTAAGACCGACACAATGGCATTTGACCCCGATAATTTCGGCGCTTCTCTGTTGGTTCCCAACATGAAGGAAGAGAATCCTAAGACCAACGACGCTCTCGTTGCAGTTCTCGCTCTTGCAGCTGTAGCTGGCACTGCTATCGTTGTTTCCAAGAAGAGATAATTTTTAGGTAAACACTTAAACCTCCCGTTCAAACGGGAGGTTTTTTTGTTTCCCCAAAGTTCAACTTCGCTCGCTTTTGAGAACCCCATGACCCGAGAAGCCGTTTCGTAGGGATGGGCGTCCCAGACAATCCGTCCGAATCTTCCATTATCAACAAAAAAACAAGGGTGGCAAATGGTGCGTGCTCTAAAGGACAGTTTTAGAAATTCAAAAGAATACGTTACCTATCGACAGGAAAAGGACGAAGAATTGTTAAAATTCTTCGTCCTTTTTTCTTGGCAAGCACTGCATTTGCGGATACAAATGCTATATTATAATAAGCGAGAATCTTTTGCTCGTATTATAAATCAGCCTTCGTGCTCTGTTTCAAAGTCTTTCCAAGGAATGTTGACGATTGCTTCATCCTGCAACAACTCTTTAATGTGCAGGAGTAGTGGGAAATCCTTCATGTCGATTTTACCGTTTGAGGCAAGCTGTTCAACAGCTTTGGCAGTACGGTTGCTGATCACGATTCCTTCCATAGTGATGCCGGGAAGTCTTTCCATCGACTCATTGTAGGTATAGCCCTGACCAAGTAAAGCCCCAAGCTTGCGATTTCTACCTCCAAATACAGTAACGTAAAGGTCTCCGAGTCCGACAAAAATGTTGCGCTCTGCAGTACTTTCAAAGGCATCAAGCAAGAAATACATTTCACGGGAGGCTTGCATAAACAGACCTGCTTGAGAATTATAGTGTTCGAGAGCCCTGCCTTCTTTCTTGTAGGAAAGGCCAATAGCCAATGCCACGCCCAAGGCATAGGCGTTTTTCAGGGCAACGGCGCATTCTACTCCGTGAACGTCGGTAGAGAGGCTGATGTGATAATAATTGGTTTCAAACAGTTGTTTAAGCCAACGCAGTGTTTTCATATCCGGACCGCAAAAAACTACTTCTGTGGGATCTTGCACTGCAAGCTCATAGGAGGTGCAGGGGCCTCCCACGGCATAAATGCGCAAATTTTTATCGGTAAAGCGTTGCATATATTCGGGGTAAGATATTAAATGACCTTTATTCTCTCCGTCGTCTATCATGCCTTTTGAAATGGAAAGCAAGGGTGTCTTTTCCGGTAGCTTTGGAATAACGTTTTCACAGAACCAATCCATTCCAAAAGAAGAAACGCCGCAGATTATTAAATCCGCATCCTTGATGCAATCTTCCATCTCTTCAATATAGTGAAAGGAAACCGAACTGGGCATGACAAACGGTGCATCGATACCGTTGGTATCGTTATTTTTCCGATACAGGGAAAGCGTCAAATGCTCTCCCGTTTTTTGACCGTGTTCAATAATATCGTTATCAAGGGGAGATCCAACCAAGCGAATAGTATGACCATTGTGCGCCGCAGGGATCGTGATGGCCGAGCCCATCATTCCCGAGCAAATTACCGTAATGATTGCCATAATTTTACCTTTTTATGTTAATTTCGTTCAAACACTCTTGACATCTTGAATGTTCGATGTTATTATAATTCAAAAGGTCATTTTGCGCAATGACCGCTGTGAAATATGAGCAAATAATCGTAAATTTGAGCGTTTCGCAAGGTGGGGGGATGGTTATATGAGCATTGACAGAGAAAAACAGATACTTGAAATATTGCTTAAGGAAAAGAATGTAAGTGTGCCTGACCTTGCCAAAACTTTATTTGTCAGTGAGCCATCTATAAGGCGAGATCTTCAAAGCCTTGAAAAGCAAAATCTTATAAAACGCGTCCATGGCGGAGCGGTTCTTGAAGAAACGGCGCTTTCGAAAAATAAAATACCGTTTTTAATCAGAGAATATGAGCAGAGCGGTGCCAAAGCGATGATTGCAAAAAAAGCGATCAATTTCATTTGCGACAACGATATTGTATTTTTAGATGCGTCAACAAGCTGCTATTATTTGATTCCTTTTCTCGCATCAAAAAAAAATTTGACGGTTATTACAAACGGTGTGAAATCGCTGATAAAATTAGCCGAATACGGAATAAATACGATCTCTACGGGCGGAAATCTTCTTAATAGTTGTTTGGCATTGGTTGGTGAAGAAGCATATAAAACAATAGATATGTATAATGCCGATGTTGCATTGTTTTCTTGCCGTGGAGTTTCTGATGACGGATATCTTACGGACATTTCTCCCAAAGAAAATTACGTAAGAAAGAAAATGATACAACGTGCGAAAAAATCCTACCTGCTTTGTGCAAATGAAAAAATCGGCAAGAGTTATTTTCACAATCTTTGCCACAAAGATGATATTACCGAAGTAATACATGAATAGACCAAGAAAAGAAGAGGCGGAGTAAATTGCTTTTAAAAAGCTTTTTACTCTGCCTCTTGTTATTTAACGATATGAGAAGCTGTCCTTTAGAGAATAGCTCTAAGAAGCCACCCTTGTTTTTATGCCATAAACGTGATAAAAGGTGTCTAAACGAGGTAAAAGCGAACAAAAGGTGCCTGATTTTTTCTACTATGCCGCTACTCAATGAATTGGAATTGGTTAATCGTACTGTTCTACTGTAGTAAGTTCTCCTGTGCTTTCGTAGCGGAATATCCAGCTATATTTAGAACCGACACGTTTTCCTTTTTTTACATAGGTCATAGGTTTCCCGTCTTTTCCAAGAGGCCATTCGGAAGATTGTACCCAGCAAGGATGTCCCTTTTCAGTTTTGAACTCTTGGCGAATACGGGCCTTTGTTTCCTTGATTCGACGGGTTTTGGGCATTGTTTCTGGAAAAAGGGGAATAATATGTTCTTGAATATACATCTCGGATTGTCCGCCACTTAGGTAATATGGAATTACATCCAACATATAGCTATGAGCCTGCTGATATTTTTCTCCGCAATACTCAACTGTTTGGTCATGCTGGTAGAAGATATCAAAGACGCCATCGTAAAATTTCCAAGCACCGCTTGCGGTTTTTACATTATGCGTCAGCATGCGCCATTCCTTTGTGAGAAAGTTTCGAACAGAAAGGAAAGAGTCATCCCCATATTCATATCCTGGATAAAGGTCAGGCTGAGCAAAACAGTAGAGGTAGTTCTGCACAAAGGTAATTTTGTTGTCAAAATTCCGAGGGGAAAGAATAAAGCCGACACCAGATGAAATGCGGGCGTCTACAATGTTTTGCAAAAATTCGTTAATATCATCATTGGTATCATATTCATGACGAAATTCAACTATGTCAATGTTACCAAGCAGGAACTCTCTGATTTTAGTTTCAGTATTCATGAACAGTTTCCTTTCTGCAAATTCGGTTTGCAAACAGTTAGACAAATTCTTATTTATCGGTTAGATTATACCATACTTCCGCAAATAAATCAAGGCATGGCCTTGTATATCATCCGCAACTTGTTGCGGTATATCATCAATGTGAAGCATTGCATATCATCAAGCCGCAGGCAAGGTGCACGCTGGCGCGTGATGAGATACAGCCCGAAGGGCTGATGATATATACCGCACGTTGTGCGGCGATGTAAGGAGCGAAGCGACGGAATAGCGAGCCTGCGAGCGTCTATACCAAGCCTGCGGCTTGGATAAACAAAAACAGAACATTTGTCTTGGTAGACAAATGTTCTGTTTTTGTTGGCGGAGAGAGAGGGATTCTAACCCTCGTGCGCGTGAGCGCAAACTGATTTCGAGCAGCTGTAAAGCAGGCTCTCTCTGTCCCTCACTATCCCTAATTTCCGCAAAAATCAAGCAATTAGTGACCGCTTTATTGCCCCTTCCGAGAAAAATGCACGGCTTTCTCAAGGCCAAAGGGACGGGTGGTCACTGATTTGTTTTCTGATTAGCCGCGTTTGTTGAGAACATTATAGCAAAAAATCTTAAGAATTTCAAGAGTGCTCCCGATGTGCTGACAAAGCAGAATTCAAAACCGCCGAGAGCGACCAAATGGTTACCCTCGGCGGTGGTCATTTTTACTTTTCTACGCTCATCCAACAACCTTCTGCGCCAATTCCGTCCTCAGGAGGTGTTAATACGCCTTTTTCAATAAGACATTCAACAACTGCGTCAAGAATCGGCATACTCGCAAGATTATTTGCCAATCTCCATTCTCCGAGAAGATAATCGGGAACAGTTTTTTTGATAAGCTCTGCAACCTTGGCTGCAACAATTTCCGCATCGGCATCGAAGTATCCATTCTGCAAAGCATTACTGATATCAAATAGTCTATCTCTATCTGAAAGCGAATTTACAAGAATCTTGGTATAAAGCATATCTCCGTCGCGATACAAATAGCCGCACTCAATAGCTTTTGCAGCGTGTTCCTTCTCTTTTTCAGAAAGCAATGTAATATCAAGACCATCAATGGCACGGAGCGCAAGTTGAGTTTGAGGGTCTTTAGACACATTGAGTCCGCAGCTAAAGTGTTTTTTAATGCGAGTAATGTAGATATTATCAAGATGAACATTAGAGAATCCGCACACGTTTTGCGCGTCAACGCCATCCCAACCACCGCCATAATATTTACCGTTATCTACATATCCAAACACGCTAAACGGACGATCTGTTTTTTCAACATTCGCAAAATGATTTTTCTTCAAAGCACACTCAACACAATACGAGAAGGCATCTGCAATATGGAATACCTGTTGCCAAAGAATAAGATTCATATCAACTTTCTTGTTCAAATACGGGAAAGCAAGGTACTCTGCTTTATGT
>JAZQMQ010000018.1:0-81853 GCA_045543555.1 Eubacteriales bacterium | reverse complement strand
AAGCTGTCTTATCAAAAACGGTTTTGAAGTGCTGAACGTAGTCGACGATCTTGATTTCTCCCCTCTAAAGAAATCATCAGAGCGAGCATTCTTCATTTGCAGAGCTATAAAATAATAAAATGCCACTGTTGATGAATTAACTTTCAAACAGCTTACAGAAAAGAATATGTGTGACACCTCTAATATGCATTAGAGGTGTTTTTACGTTCTTTCCTCAGATCCGTTACCGATACAGTAAAAAAGAACCTTGTATAATAATTATGTCACATTTTTTATAAATATCTAAGTCTCGTTTAAGAACGGTAATTTTGATAATACCTTAATAAACAAAAACAGGACGAGCCGGCTTACTCATCCCGTTTCTATTTCACTCATTTCTGTGAGCAATCAGACATTAGTCACTATGATTCTTATTTATAATTTTTCAAATAATCTATCTGCGCTCTTGAAAGGCGCTTCCAAGTTCCGCTTTTAAGGTTTCCAAGCGTTATGGTTCCGATTGCAATTCTCTTAAGAGAGGTTACACTAAGCCCTAACTGCTCGCACATTTTTCTTATCTGTCTGTTTCTGCCCTCAAAAAGCGTAATACCTATCGAAGACTCTTCTTCTTTTAGTGACAGAAGCTTTGCAACTGCAGGCTGTGTTTCATAGCCATCGATCATCATAGGCTTATTCAGCTTTTTCAGTTGCTCCTCGGTCACCTTGCCCTTAACCTTAACGGTGTAAAGCTTAGGAATATGGTGTGCAGGATGCATCAATTTATTTGCAAGCTCGCCGTCGTTCGTCATTATCAAAAGACCCTCGGAGTCAAGATCCAAGCGGCCGCACGGATACACTCTTTCTCCCACATCGGCAACGAGTGAAGCCACACATTTTCTACCCAACTCATCACTCATTGTGGTAACATATCCACGAGGCTTATTGAGCATTATGTAAACGTTTCTCTTGTTACCGGGCATTTCAACAGGCTTTCCAAGGTATTCAACCCTGTCAACTCCGGGAATGATCTTTCTGCCCTGCTCTACTCTTTCGCCGTTTACCTTAATACGTCCTGCCAATATTTCTTCTTCAGCCTTTCGACGTGACATAAGACCGCAGTCAGCTATATATTTTTGTACTCTTATTTCATTATTTTCCATTTTGTTTTCCTGTATTTTAATCAAAAAATGATATAAGCCACGAAATAAAGCTTCTTTTCTTTTTGGGTTTAATAACGCTTCCCTTTGCGACAATGTTAAATGATGCTATCTCATTTTTTCCGTCGTAATAGACCACTCGCCCCAAGACATCACCGTCTTTAATCGGAGCATAATAAAATCTCGACATCTCCACCACTTTACGTATCTCGCTTCTTTTCTTCGGAAGAGTAAGCGTAACACTTCCATTAGACTCATAGGCGACAGAATTACCTACACCGCCAACTACAGATGTAGCCCCTGACAGCTCACCGTCGAGCTTAACGCTTTCTAATTCCGAAAATCCATAGTCAAGCATCATTTTGTGATCACGCCAATCATCAGGTGCGTTAAGCGTTACCGCAACAAGCGTAACTCCGTCCCGGCTTGCAGCACTGACAAGACACCTTCCGCACTTTTTGGTGAAACCGGTTTTAACACCGATACATCCGTCGTAGCTTTTAAGAAGCCTGTTGTGGTTTACCACTACGCGTCTGTCCGGCTGTCCATTTTGTGACAGCGTGGTACTGAAAGTAGAGACGATTTTTGCAAAAACAGGGTTTTTGATTGCTTCCGTTGCAATTTTACCCAGTTCCTCTGCTGTGGTATAGTGATTATCCGAATCAAGCCCGTGCGGATTTGTAAAATGTGTGTCCTTTAAGCCCATATCATGAGCACGTTCATTCATCATATCCGCAAAGCCATCGACCGATCCTCCGATTACAATGGCAATTGCGGTTGCCGCATCATTTGCGCTCCTCAACATAAGCGCATACAGAAGCTCCTCAAGAGTCATTTCCTCGTTTTCCGTAAGATACAACGATGAGCCCTCGATCCCAACAGCTTCTTTAGGAATCCTGATTTTCATGTCGAGCGGTGCATTTTCTATGGCGACCAGCGCGGTCATAATTTTTGTGGTGCTCGCCATACCTCTGCGGACGTTTGAGTTTTTCTCAAAGATCACCTTACCGCTTTCTGCCTCAATTAGCACCGCACTATATGCAGAAACACCTAAAGCACCGACGGTTATTTTATTAATTCCGTTTCCTAAGCTGATGAATAAGGTTATTACCGCTAAAATGACCGTTATGATCCTTCTTCGTATATTCATATATAATCTCCCCTTCGGGACATTATATGTATAATACCAGACCTTTAGTCCTGCAAAGGATCACAGGGGATTACTTTGACTTATTTGCCGCTTTTTTAGCTTCTTTTTCAGCTTTTTTTGCTTCCTTTTCAGCTTCCTTCTTAAGCTGCTCCTCAACCTCTGCGTTAACTCTTTCCTTCAGCTCCTCGATGTCCTCCTCAAGCTCCTCGTCGTCGAGGTCTTTAGTCGGCTCGTCCTTTACGAAGATGCCCTTGATTCTTGCAATAATATCCGGAACCTTCTGAGCGAAATCAGCCGCAGAATCAATGGCTCCGACGATTGCGGGAGCGGGCGAGGGTGCGTTAAGATCAAGAATGGATACCTTTCCCTCCGCATTTACAACAAGGAAGCAAAGAGGTGTTACGGATATTCCGGTCCCGCCACCACCGCCAAAGCATGGAGCTACGGGCTTTGCAGTCTTCTGTGAAGAAGCATCCTTGTCCGAACTCTTGGGCATATAATCTATACCGCCCGAAGCAAATCCAACAGTCACCTTGGAAACGGGAATGATAACGGTACCGTTATTTGTGTTTATGGGATCTCCGAGCACCGTTCCGGAATCTGCTACCGTTCTGATGCCTTCAAGTGCGCCTTTTATCATTTCGCTTACGTTGTTTTCTGCCATTTTATTTCTCCGTTCCGCCGTATTTACGGCTCGTTATTTTTTTATTAAACTTATGCTTTTTGTTCCTTTGTCGTGCTTTTGGGTAATGTGATATAACCCTTAAGCGCAGCAATTGCAATTGCAAAGATATGATGCACCTTTATTCTTAAGGAAAGATGGGCATCGATATCGGTTTTGGGTGAAAGAAAATCCACCCCTACGTAAAGACGTCTGTCTGTCTTACCCGGATATCTCACCTTTGCGTAATTCTTTAAAAATTCGTTTATATATGCCATTCCCTGACACACATATCCGTATGTGACCGCCGTTTTGTCTGGATCTTTTCCTCCGACGGTTACTCTGACATGATAGATATTGATCCTTAACTTACTTCCGAATTTATTAAGAGCCGTGAGAACAACGTTATTTATAAGGTCCGTAGCGCTTGTCAGCTTGTCCTTGGCGCTCTCTTTTGTTTTTTCGGTCTGATCTTGTTCCCGCTCTTTTCCTTCAGCCTTCTTTTTTGCCTTTGCCTCGGAGAGCAGCTTCTTCTTTAAGTATTTTTCGTATTCCTTAAGACGCCGTTTTCTGTATTTTTTTATTTTCCAATCAGAAAGCTTTATAGGCTTTTCTTTTTGGGGAGTAATTGTTATCGGTATAAACAGTATCTTAAGCTTTACCGTCAGTTTCTCTTTTGTTTTCATATCCACCGTAATTGGTATATGACACAGAAACATAAGGAACGCGGCAATACCTAAGATTATATATAAAACTATCAACGCTTCCCATCCTTTCCTGTGTATTCGGGTGTTTTATATTATGAATTTTAATTTTCGGTATGCGCTGAATTATTATCGTCAGTTACGGTATCAGCTTCGCTTTTTTCCTCTGCGGTGCTTTCAAGCACCTCGGTCTTCGGCAGTTCCTCAAGGGAGGAAAGTCCGAAACAGCGAAGGAATGTTTCGGTCGTTCCGTAAAGATTAGGTTTACCCGGCACATCGAGGCGGCCTACGACCTCAATAAGCTGTTTTTCACAAAGGGTCGTTACTGCATAGGAGCTGTCTACACCTCTGACCTGTTCGATAAACGACTTTGTTACCGGCTGATTATATGCGATTATAGCAAGGGTCTCCATCGACGAGCTCGACAGTGCGCCTCCGCTTCTCATACCAAGCGCAGCCTTCACCTGTCTCTCATAAAGCTCATCGGTGCAAAGCTGACATGAATCGGAGAATGTGATCAGACGTATTCCTCTGCCCTCGTATGAAAAAGCCTCCGATGAAAGAATCTCCTTCAGCTCATCCTCGCTGATTTCCAATGTTGAGGCTATCCTCTCGTATTTAACAGGAAATCCTGCTGCAAAAAGTATAGCTTCTATTACGGGCACAAGCTCGTTACGTTCCACTTGCGATCACCTCTCTTAAATGTGTTGTGCTAAGCGTTAAATACACCGTTTCCTCATCAATATCCATTACAACTCTCTGTACCTTAAGCAGTTCAAGCGTTGCGGAAAAGATGGCTATAAGCTCGGAGCGCGATGTTGCCGTCAATAATATGTCTTCAAAATTGCTCCTGCCGTTTTTGTAAAGATATCTCATTACCGTCATTATTTTGGCAGATACGGGCACGACCTTTGCTGCAAGCAACCTCTTTATGGCGAGCTCGGATTCCCTTGCCAGCTCGGGCAAACGGCTGTTTTTAACCAAAGCTCTCTGCATTGCCTTCTGAAGAAGCCCTATATCAATATGTTCCGGCAAGTCGGAGCGCGTGTCAAGGACTTCGGGCTCCTTTGCGATTCTTCCCGCAAACATTGAGTATTGGTCGGAAAGGTATACCGACGCTTCCTTTGCCCTCTTGTATTCAAGCAAGGCTCTGGTAAGTGCGGCGCGTGGATCCTCCTCGTCCTCCTTATCAAGCTCCGGCTTGGGAAGGAGCATTCTGCTTTTTATGAGCATAAGATCCGCAGCCATTACTATGAATTCGCCCGCGATCTCCATGTCCATTGCTCTCATTCTGTCGAGATACTCGAGGTATTGCTCCAAAATAATTGCTATCGGAATATCATAGATATCAAGCTTATTTTTTGTTATAAGACCCAAAAGCAGGTCGAGGGGACCGTCGTAAACTTCAAGGTGAAAGCTAAGATCGCTCATAAAAACGGAACCAATCCTATCAAGAAATCAAATAAACTCATTACTCCCTGTCTGACATATGCCAGCGGAACATCAAGTGCTCCTCCGAAAAGTGCCACCATTGTCACGATCATTATGATTCTCTCGTATTTCATTACAGAGAAATAGTACCTATCGGGAAGCAAGAAATAAAATATTCTGGATCCGTCGAACGGCGGTATGGGAATAAGGTTGAATACGGCAAGTGAAATGTTCAGGTATGTGCTTACTATAAGAAACAGTGCTATAAAGTCAAGTATTGAATACTGCACGTTTGCTATATAGTAGATCTTACCGTCATCGAGCATAAACTTAAGATTGGCAAATGCGTCTATTATCCGCAAAACAATAAGGCTTAAAAATGCAAGAATGAGATTTGAAACAGGGCCTGCAAGACCTGTGAGCGCCATTCCCTTTTTGGGATTGCGGAAATTTCTTGCATTAACGGGCACGGGCTTCGCCCATCCGATGCCGAAAAGCATCATACAGAGTGTTCCTATCGGGTCGAGATGCGACAGCGGGTTCATAGTAAGTCTGCCGTATATCTTTGCCGTAGGATCTCCGAGCTTATATGCTATATATCCATGCGAAAGCTCATGGAAGCAAAGGGATATAAGAACGACGGGGATCGTCATTACAGCCAGAAGCAAGCCCACCTTGTCGGGATCACCGCTCATTAGCTGCTGCAAAAGATCAAAAATCATTTCAGTTCTCCAAAAACTCGTAAATTGCCGACCAAAGCTCGTCCTTTCCCGTTCCCTTAAGCGAAGAGAACGGAATTACTCTGCCAAGCTTTTCAAGCTCTTCCTTATTTGCGTTAAAATCGGTCTTATTCAGCTTATCGCTCTTCGTTGCAACAATAAGGTACGGTACTTCAGACGCTTCAAGCCATTCGAGCATCATATAGTCATCATCAGTAGGCCCTACTTTCATATCGATCAGCTGAAGAATAAGCCTTTTATCACACTGTGACTGAAGAAAGCTGTCGGTTAATGCCGACCATCTTTTTTTATCCTTCAGATCACGCTTTGCATAGCCGTAACCCGGAATATCTACAAAATATATCTTTTTATCGATATCATAAAAGTTTACGGTAATTGTTTTACCTGGTGCAGAACTCACTCTCGCAAGAGATTTCCTGCCGAGAAGCATGTTTATAAGTGAGCTTTTGCCCACGTTTGATCTGCCCGAAAATACGATCTGCGGGCGATCCCCTCTGGGAAACTGCGAAACCAGTCCCGCTGTTATCCCAAGAGCTGAATTTTGTACATTGATCTTCAATTTTTCACACCATTTATCTGATTATTGCCGCGTTAATTACCTGATCAACGCTTGAGCAGGTAATAAAGTTTATGTTTTCCTTGACTACAGGATCGAGCTCGTTTATATCCTTCTCATTTTCCTTCGGGATACATACAGTTGTAACGCCCGCCTTGTAAGCCGCCATAGTCTTTTCCTTAAGACCTCCGATAGCAAGAACGCGTCCGCGAAGTGTTACCTCACCCGTCATTGCAATGTCACGTCTTACGGGTCTTCCGGAGAGCTCCGATGCAAGTGCAGTAACAATGGTTACGCCTGCTGAAGGACCGTCCTTGGGAATTGCACCCTCGGGAACGTGGATATGTATATCCTTAGTCTTGTAGAAGTCGCTGTCAACACCAAGCTCGGAGGAATGTGAGCGAATATAAGATATAGCCGCCCTTGCGGATTCCTTCATTACGTCTCCGAGAGAGCCTGTGAGCTCTATCTTTCCGTTACCCGGCATTGCCGCAGCTTCAACTCGGAGAAGATCGCCGCCGACCTCTGTATATGCCAGACCGTTTACCACGCCTATCTCGTTATCACCGTATATCTTGTCGGGGGTTATCTTGCGTACACCGAGATAATCCTTTAAATTCTTATCGGTTATTTTGATGAGAGCTTCCTCGGTCTCAACCATTTTCTTTGCCGCTTTTCTGCAAACCGATGCAAGCTCTCTTTCAAGATTACGTACACCCGCTTCTCTTGTGTAGAAATCTACGATCTCAAGGATCGCGCCGTCGCTTATCTTAAGCGTTTTTTTGCTTAATCCGTGACGCTTCATCTGCTTGGGAATGAGGTGGTCCTTTGCGATGGCAAGCTTCTCGTGACGGGTATAAATTTTAAGCTCGATGACCTCCATTCTGTCAAGAAGAGGTCTGGGAATGTTATCGATATCGTTTGCGGTTGCGATGAACAGACAGTCCGAAAGATCGATGGGAAGCTCAACGAAATGATCTCTGAATGACTTGTTTTGCTCGGTATCAAGAACCTCAAGAAGCGCTGACGACGGATCGCCGTGATTGTCACGGGTGAGCTTATCGATCTCATCGAGGAGAATTACAGGATTAAGTGTCTGCGCCTGATTTATTGCAGTTACGATACGCCCGGGCATTGCCGCAACGTAGGTCTTTCTGTGACCTCTTATATCAGCCTCGTCACGAACACCGCCGAGAGATACTCTTACGTATTCCCTCTTAAGAGCTCTCGCAATCGATGCACCTATTGAGGTTTTACCGGTTCCGGGAGGACCAACAAGACAAAGGATCTGATTTTTCAGCTCCGGGTTCATCTGCTTGACCGCAATGAACTCGAGAATTCTTTCTTTTATCTTTTCAAGACCGTTATGGTCGGCGTCAAGAATCTTCTTTGCACTCTTAACGTCGAGACGGTCCTTACTCTTTTTGCCCCATGGAAGCTCAAGACAGAGGTCGAGATAATTTCTCATAACACTGCTTTCGGCAGATGTATAAGGCATTTTCGCAAGCTTTTTCACTTCCTTGGTAAGCTTTTCTCTTACCTCTTCGGGAAGCGACGCATTTGCTATCTTTGAGTTATATTCAACGATTTCCTCGTCTTCATCCTCATCGTTTTCGCCAAGCTCTTCTTTTATTGCCTTAAGCTGCTCCTTGAGATAATAATCCCTCTGGTTTTGATCCAAACGGGATCTGACTTTCTTGTGTATCTTCATCTCGGTGCTGAGCACCTTGCTTTCCTTTTCCATAAGGACACAAACAAGCTCTGCTCTCTTAAGAGGGTTATACTCCTCAAGCACCTTTTGCTTATCAAGGAAATTTAAAAGAACGTTACATGCAATAAAATCAGAAAGCAATCCGGGATTTTTGATAGATCTGACAGCCGTCTGAATTTCTGCAGACGTTTTTGGAAGGAAGGAGGTGAACTCGTCGAATATCGTATTCATCTCCATAACAAGAGCTTCACCCTTGACACCGCCGTTATTTTCTGTTTGTAGTGTTTTACACATAAGATCCGCATAGAGCTTTTTGCCATCATAACGGTACTTTTCTACCGTAGCTCTGCAATACCCGGTTGCAAACACCTTAAGATTTCCTTCGGGAAGACGAACAGTCTGCTTTATCTGTGCAGCTGTTCCGACGGTGAACAGTCCCTCCGGAGTAGGCTTTTCGTCGGTAAGATCGACCTGAGATACAAGGAATATGAGGCCGTCTCCATCTTCCGCCTCCTCACAAGCGGCAGCCACCTTTTCGTCTGTAAGCTCAAAGCTGATCGGAATTGACGGGAACGGGATTATTCCCCTTAATATAACCACAGGGAGAGATACACTCTCCACCTTTTCTATGTATTTCTGCATTTTAAGATATTTCCTTTCGTCCGACACCGGACAACTGAAGTTTGCGTTTTATTGTTGTATTGAGGTTGACAGATCAACCGATTTCTCGACGTATAAGTTCTACGGATGTTACTTTCTTTATTTGTCTGTCATATGTGAACAATGCACCATTAAGCTCACATGGTCCTGAAGGTGTTTCAAACCGCACAGGCAACTTTGTTCGGAATTTACTTATAACCTTATCACAACTTACACCGAGAATTGAATCTATGGGGCCACACATTCCAAGATCGGTAAGATATCCGGTTCCTTTTGGCAGTATTCTTACGTCGGCAGTCTGAACGTGTGTGTGCGTTCCGTATATTATATCGATCCTTCCGTCAAAGTAATTTGCAACCGCAAGCTTTTCGGATGTAGCTTCTGCGTGTATATCCAATATCGACAGATCGTAGTATCCTTTATTTTCGTTTAAAAGCGACTCTACCGCATCAAAGGGGCAGGAATATGAATCGAGATACGTTGTTCCGAGAACGTTCATCACAAGAACTCGGAAGCCGAAGCTTTCAAAAACAACTGATCCCTTACCGGGAGTGCCCTTGGGGTAATTTGCGGGACGGATAATATAGGAATTATCGTCGATGTAATCGACCATCTCTCTTTTTTGCCATATATGGTTTCCTGAAGTAAGAACATCGATTCCACCGCCGAGCAAAAGCTCTGCAGTTCTCTTGTCAAGGCCATTACCTTGAGCGGCATTCTCGCCGTTTGCAACGGTAAAAGAGACGCCGTATTCACGCTTTATTGACGGCAGACATCTACAGACCTTTTCCGATGCCTCAGCACCGGTGATGTCTCCGAGAGCAAGTATTTTAACTGTTTTATCGTTCAAAGGGTAATATTCTCCTATGATAGCATACTATTATGAGTATTATACTATATTATAGGCTAAATGTCAACCGTAGCAAGCAAAAAAACGGCCTCCGACAGCAGATGTTCCGTCGAAAACCGTTTTTAATCAAATTTTAAATAAGAAGTCTTACAGCACCCTTAAGGCATTCAGCCTCTACTTTGCACAGATCTCCCGCATATTCGCCGTCAGTACACCAAGAAGGCGCATCCTCACACTCGATAAGTGCTTTTGTTGTGTGTAAAAGAGTAACGAATTCACCGTCATATTCCTTGGATAAGAGCTTCTTTATTGCAATTGCGGCATCAGCCATTGTCTTAACGCCCCTGATCAGAAGTATCTCAAAAAGTCCGTCGTTAAGCTTAACCTGCTCGCGCGAAAGTCTCAACACTCCGCCCGCAGACGTGGAATTTGTTACAGCAACAAGAGCGTAATCGCCCTCGATCGTTCCGTCGTCGTATGTAATTTTCGTGTGGTAGGATTTACCGATCGTTGGGAGCTCCTTGATGCCCTGAAGGACGTATGCAAAATGTCCAAATGCATTCTTTAGCTTTTGTGGAGCTGAATAAGATGCCTTCACAAATATTCCGAACGATGCGATATATGAGAAATTAAGCTCACCATTGAACAGGCCAACGTCGAGATCAAGGACCTCCTTGCCGTCGATATCCCAAACCGACTCCTCGGGTTTGTCTGAAAGACCGAGAGTAGTTGCAAAATCGTTTGTAGAACCGCACGGATAATACAAAAGTAGCGGCTTCTCTTCAATCTTAAGAAGACCTGCAATAACCTCATTTAAGGTTCCGTCACCGCCACAGCAAACTATAACGTCCCAGCTTCTGCCGAATTTTGCGGCAGCCCTTGAAGCATCGCCCTTAGCCTTGGTATAATATATTTTTGTAAAATATCCCTGAGCCTGAAGCAGTGTATCAACTGTTGGAAGCTCCTCTTTTATCTTCATTTTTCCCGCAACGGGATTTACGATTATTAATGCTTTCTTTGACATGATAAGCACGCCCTCCAATGTTATGTACTAACGATTTTACGCCATTTATAAACCAATGTCAAGGTAAAAAACATATTAGTTACATAATTTTAAAAAATATATTGCCTTTTTCGATCAGATGTAGTAAAATATATCCAGTTTTATTCATAACGGAGATTATATATGAGCGTTTACATTCCAAAGGACTACACATCAATACTAAACCCGCGCCAGACGCAGATGGCAATAAAGAAGGTCAAGGACTTTTTTGAAAGAGACCTCGCAATTCAGCTTGATCTCATCAGAGTTTCAGCGCCTCTTTTTGTCACGAGAAATTCGGGTCTTAACGACGATCTTAACGGCGTTGAAAGAGCTGTTACCTTTGATATCAAGGGTGTTGAATCGGAAGCCGAGATCGTTCATTCCCTTGCAAAGTGGAAGAGAAACGCGCTGAAGGAATACGGTTTCGAAAACGGCGAGGGTCTTTACACCGATATGAACGCTATCCGTCGCGACGAGGACACCGACAACATTCACTCTGTTTTCGTTGACCAGTGGGACTGGGAGAGGATCATTTCAAAGGACGAAAGAACGATGGATACCCTTAAATCCACCGTCAAGAAGATATATGCCGCACTCCGTCACACCGAAAAGCACATCGCTGATGACTATGCGTTTGCGAAACGTCTTCTTCCCGAAAAAATAACCTTCATTACCTCTCAGGAGCTTGAGGACAGATACCCCGACCTTACACCCAAGCAGAGAGAATACGAGGCTGCAAAGGAATACGGCGCAATCTTCCTTATGCAGATAGGCGGTGCGCTTAAATCGGGCAAGCCCCACGACGGACGCGCTCCCGACTACGACGACTGGTCGCTTAACGGCGATATTATCGTTTATTATGAGCTTCTCGACATATCTCTTGAGCTTTCCTCAATGGGTATAAGAGTTGACGAGGAGGCTCTCATGCGCCAGCTCAAGATAAGAGGCTGTGAGGACAGAGCATCCCTTCCCTTCCACCGCGCGCTCTTAAACGGCGAGCTTCCCTACACCATCGGTGGCGGTATCGGTCAGTCGAGAATGTGTATGTTCTTCCTTCAGAAAGCGCATATCGGCGAGGTTCAGTCGTCGGTATGGGATAACGAAACAATCAGTATTTGCCACGAAAACGGTATTCCGCTTCTGTAATATGGATAAGAAAATTATCTTCCTTGACCTCGATGACACGATATTTGACTTTAAGCGTGCAGAGGATCAAGCATTAAGACAAACATTAAACGAAATAGGCATCAATGTAAACGACGAGGTCGTGGCTCTTTACAGTAAGATCAACAAATCATGTTGGGAAAAGCTTGAAAAGGGCGAGTGGACACGTGTTCAAGTTTTGGGCGGTCGTTTTGCCTTGCTGTTTGAAGCCATCGGTGTTGCGGGCGACCCCGAGAAAACCTGGAAGCTCTACGAATACAATATCGGCAGCCAAAGCTTTATGCTCGACGGCGCCATAGAGCTTCTTGACGAATTAAGCGAAAAATATGACCTTTACGCCGCTTCAAACGGCACCGCAACGGTTCAGGACCGAAGAATAGAAAAATCAGGCATCGCCCGTTATTTTAAGGATATATTTATTTCCCAAAGAGTCGGATATGACAAGCCCGATGCAAGGTTCTTCGAATATGCCCTGAGCAAAGCAGGTATAAAGGACAAAAAAGACTGTGTAATGATCGGCGACAGCCTCACCTCAGACATTAAGGGCGGCAAAAACGCGGGAATTACAACGGTTTGGTACAATCATAAAGGCAAAGAGCCTGCCGCCGACATAATTCCTGATTATCAGGCAAGCTCCCTTGATATGATTCCCCTTATACTTGAGATGATATTTAATATTTAAAAGCAAGAAGACACCACTTGGGGCACTTACCGTAAAGCAGTTTTATAAGAAGTCAAAAAGTACGAGAGTTTTCTCGTACTTTTTGCACACTATCTTGCCTGTAAGGTGTAGTGTGTTATACTGTATTTTGCTTTCGGGTGGTAAAGAAGTGATGTTATTCGCTTCGCTCATAATGATGTTGTGCTTACGCACAATGATTTATTACGCTTTCAATACAATATGATGTGATGTTTGCCCATTACGCCGTTAAGCGTAACATTATTTAAGCAGCAAACATCTTTGCCGAAGGCTTCATCACTTGCACGCAAGGGCAAACATCATTCGGCCGACCTTCTTTATCGCAGGTCAGCCGTTGGCCTCCTTTGCTTTTGATGTTCTTACATTAACAAGTTTCAAAACATATTGACGAATTTTATTTTTTCGTGATACAATCAGTGTGTGATCCGTTTCCGCGGACATATACGAAGTATAAAAAACGCTCCAAGAGAGAAAGGTGCATATCATGATAACAATAAATCTTGCAGACTTCCACGGTACAGACGACCGCGCCCGTTTTGCCGCCGCGCTTGACGTGCTTAAGAAGGATCCGGGCTCAACTCTCATCGTTCCCCGCGGTACATATAACATCACTACAGAGCTGTCCCGTGAAAATCAGAGAAAATGTATGATGGGTGAATGGGGAGAAAATCCCGAGCCCATTATGTTCAATCCCGATTACAAGTATGACTGCGGACTCGATTTCACCGGTCACAAAAATTCCACCGTCATCGCTCCCGACGGCGCCACCCTTATGATAGACGGCTTTATGGAGCCTATTTCCATAAAGGACTGCGATGGCGTTACCGTTACCGGATTTACCGTAGATTACAAGAGACGTCCTTACACAAAAGTACTCCTCACCTACAAAGGTGTGGAAACGGTTGACATAAACGGTACATCTCTCGAAGCAGTCATTTACGACGGTTACAGTCCCGACGAGATATATCCCAACACACCCATGCCGAGAAGTTGCTTCTACATCAACACTGCAAGACGGTTTGAAACAAAACAGGCAGTTTATAAAGTGCAATACATAGACAATCATCATCTGAGATATATCTGCGGTCACGGTGTTCGCGGCATCGCCGATAACGCCGAACGCGAGTACTATATTTGGCACACCTTCCACTCACGTCCTGCTGTGCTTATAGAGAGGGCGAAGAACACTCACATCAGCGATATCACCATTCACTCCTCCAACGGAATGGGTATTACCGCCATGCACGCTGAGAATATCATCATCGACCGTCTTCGCGTTGTTCCGGCGGCGGGCGAGCATATGTCTACCAACACAGACGCCACCCATTTTGCATCCTGCCGCGGTCTTCTCCGTTTGGACGGATGCGAATTTGAGGGTCAGGGCGATGACTCCATCAATGTTCATACATACTACTACACCCCCGAGAGGATTTCAAACAGATCCTGCCGCCTCAGGGTTGATGCCCCCACCGGTACCCATACCCAGTCCATTGACCATCCCGATGTGGGAGATACTCTGGAGCTTGTGAACTACGGAACGCTTATGCCGGAGGATACCTTCAAGGTTCTGGAGATGACCGTGGACGAGAAGAGCCGTACAGCACTGGTTACCGTTGACCGCGATCTCCCCGACTCCTTTGAGGGATATCTCATCTGTGACCCCGAACAGGTACCCGACCTTGAATTTGTAAACTGCCACGTCCACAATCACTATGCCCGTTCCATTCTCATCAAGAGCCGCCGCGCTCTCATCGAGAACTGTACCGTTACAAGTGTATTTGACGTTGCTGTAAAGATCGCCGCTGAGGCAAGATGGAAGGAAGGCGTCAATATGGAGGACGTCACCATCCGCGGTTGTCGCTTCATTGACAACGGATGCCGCAATTCACTTTGCGGCGGAATCTCGGTTACAATGGACACGGAGACCTCCGGCTTTATGCCACAGGGTCGTGTTGTTATCGAGAATAACATCATAGATGCTCCTTACTCCGATTTTGCCATCGTCATCGACCGTACAAGAGAGGCTATAGTAAAAAACAATACACTTACCTCAAAGGTAAAACCTTGTATATGGGTGAAATCTGCCGAAACTCTTCTTGACTGCGACTGCGAAACATACATTCCCTTATGATTTGATGTCGGATTCTGCGCAAGAACTGCAGAATATGCCGTTCAGCGAGTTTGCAGTAACACGCAGTCGCACAGTCGCGAACTGTTGCCTGCCGGGCGCCAAGACAGATCCGCAGCCAACGCAAAAAGGACGCCGTTGTGGTGTCTTTTTGCTTTTAGTGTTCTATTTTTCCATCGTCCAATCGTCGTATTTTACCTTTACGTCTATGCCGCGGGAGATGACCAAGACGGTATTACTGTCAGACAGGGTCGGATAGGCACGGACAGTAACGCAACGCTTACCGTTTGCAAAGGCCCAGACGATGCTTTTATCCACGAAAATTTGCAGGTATATATCAGTGTCGCAGGGGATGTAGAAGCTCTGATGCTCTGCGGAATGGTGAGCAACATCGGGAGAAAGGGACGAAGATGAGCTGCCTATTTCGAGAATACTCTTAGCCCCGTTTGCCCAATGGTGCGGATTTATCTGATAGCCCTTCCAATCCATCGCACCGCGGTTTCTATAGAAGCGGATGGCGGTGTTGTCCCTGACGCCCTCGGAGCGCAATACCCTGGTTTCGACTGCGGGAATAAGGTTATCGTGGATAAAATTATGCTCGATATTGCGGCTTTCGGCGAATGCGGAAGTGGGGCGTAAATGCCGCTGTACCAGGCGTGAACGTTAAACGCTCCGCCGTTTTTGGCGTAGAATTTCTTGTTTTCGCTATCGTAATCGCCCAAGATATATTTTCCGCCCTGACGGTGACTGAAACGCAGAAGAATATCCTTATCGCCCACGGGCAAAAAGTACGGGCAATAGCCGTCCGTATAACGGCAGGGATCAAAGGCATTGTACTAGTTTTTCTCACCGTTTTCCTTTAATGTATAGACGGTAGGAAACTCGAATGTTCTTTCCCAATTAAGAAGAAGATCATCGTGGCTGACGAGGACGTGTATGCAGTTGTTCAGATCGCATCCGTGAAGGTTTCCCAAGCAAACGATGATAACAGTGCTGCCGAATTCAAGAGGCTTCATCCTGCGCAGAGAAAGATCCTTAAGATATTCCCAAGTGTGGTGAAGGTCGTCTGTTGAACGCCACATTGACGCACCTGTTTCGGCTATCCAGGTTCTTGTGTCAGCAACACCCCACGAACAAGCGCTATACAGAATGTCTCTTCCGCAGTTTGCCAGTGCAAGACCCATTCTCTTATAAAGAATATCCGCGGCAATTATTGACGAATGGAAGCAAAAATCGTATTTGAGAAGGTCAACTCCCCATTCAGCAAACATCTGAGCGTCGATCCATTTCGTGCTCATAGCTTCCCGGGTAACCCTCGCAAGTAAGGAATTCGTAATACTTAACGTATAATTTCGTAGCTCTTTCAAGATAAGTACCCGACAGGGGATCTGTTGCGGTTGCGGTAATCCGGTACATCTTTGCAAGAGATTTTATACTGAGTCCGACAGCTGTGCGAAGGGTTGCGGTTTCGGGAAGAATAACGTCGTAAACAACAAGGGTTATCTCATACGTGTGAAGCACCGTTCCCTTCTCGGTCTTGAGCTTTAGTGCGTAGGAATATTCCCCCGCTTGTGTAGTTGCTTCCGTGGTAAAACGAATAAAGTAATTTTTTACCACGTTCCCCTTAAGCTCAGTGTAGATTTTAACAGAGAGCGGCACTATCGCATCGGGGTACATTATTCTGTTGTTTGTTTTTACCGTGTATTATTCGAAAATTTCAATCTCGATCCCGTCCTATGAGGAATCACTGACCAAGATTACAGAAGGATAATCCGCCAAGGATTTTAGCGACACCTGACAGGATTCACTTTCATTTTTGCAGATATCAACAAAAAAAACGTTCTCTCTGTTTTTTGGAACTTTAGCATTTTCAGGATACTTTTTGGTGCTGAATGACATCCAGGAGTAGATCCCGCTAAATGCCTCATTTCCAACCATATCCTCAGAAATTTCAAAATCCGGCAAATCCTCGGTTGTGGCAGCGACACTTGCTCCTTTTCACCCCCCCTGCGCAACCCGAAAGAATGCACGCGGAAAGTGCCAACAAAAGTATTGTGGCAAGTATATCTTTATATGTTTTTTTCATATTTTCCTCTACGCTGTAATTTTCTATTGACTGATACGCCATAATCGATTATAATTGTATATGGAATTTATCTTGTAAATGCAAAAATGTCAATATTCTATGCAATTTTGTTACAAAGTGGCTTCAGTTATGTCAAATTCCGCGAACAAGCTCTATTTGAACGTCGTTCATTCCTGCTTTAAAAGAACACCTGAATGCTACAAATGGGGCACCGGTGTGCGCGACCTGTATATAATCCATTACGTGCATCACGGAACAGGATATTTTGTACAGGACGGCAAAAGATTTAAGGTTGAGCAGGGACAGTGTTTCCTGATATCCCCGAACACTGGTTGAATACTATCCCGATCCTGATGATCCGTGGAATATGCCTGGATAGAAATATCGGGGATTGAAGCAAAAAAGATACTTTCATATTCCACACTTTCCTACGATGAGCCGATTTCCAAAGCCGATCACGGTGAGCTTCTTATGCTGTTCAAGGACTTCGGAGACCATTTTTTCACCGAAACGCCTGCAGACAGATACCGTTACGTCGGATATGCACGACTTATACTTGCGGAAATAATAAAGAACAACCCCGCAACCCCGCAGGTCACGGAGGCAGATCATGATATTCAATAAAGCATCATTCGTTTCCGCAAAGCCCATTTTCATCAAGGACCGTTGCTTTGAGAAGAATCTTACGATGCTTCTCACAATAAACCTTGCGCCCGATACCAATGCAGTAATGAAAATGAGCGGACACTGCTCCTATCAGGTCTACATAAACGGCACTTTCATACATTTCGGACCCGCAAGAGCAGGAAAATACCACTACCGTGTAGACGAGCTTCCCATTGGTAAGTATCTTGTTAATGATAACAACCTTATAAGCGTTCTTGTAAGCAGCTACAACTGCGAAACCTTCTATCACATGGACGGCGAGGGCTTCTTCTGCAGTGAATTCGTAAGCGGAGATAAGGTTTATGCTCCTACAGGAAGTGATGCATGGACTGCATATCTTTACGATGAAAAGTACGTTAAGGCTTCCCGTCAGTGCTTCCAGCGTCCTTTTGCAGAAGGCTACGACATGAGAAAGCATCCCGGATTTGAGCTTACAGGAGAAGGAAGAACACCTGTTGAAACAAGCGAAGTCAGTCAAAAGATTTTTATCGAGCGCGAGCTTTCACTTCCCGAATATCCTTATGAGGCTCACGATGTCGTTTACGAGCACGGTGACGTTACGGTAAGAGAGGCAGAAAGTCATTTTCACAGCAGGGAGCACGATGCTATAAAGGATCCTACCATCGACGGTTACCTCTTCGAAGAGCTCGAGATGATCCCCGTTCACAAGGCAGAAAACTGTGTTCTCATCTCCAAGGGTAATCCCAACACCCATCTTCCCTTAACACTTGACAGCGCTTCCTACCTCGGCCTCAAGTTCAAGGGCGAAAGAACCGGATTTATTAACGCAAAAGTAGAGTGTCTTGAAGACACCGAGCTTATGATCACCTATTCCGAAACGCTCGAAGCTGACGGCAGCGTAAACTACAGACGTCTCGGAAGCTCTGTAATCTACTATGAGCTCAAGGGTGGAACCTCTTACGAGCTTATCACTGCTGAGCCCTATTCCCTTCACTACGTAAACGTTATAACCACCAAGGGTAAGGTTAAGCTTAAGTCTCTCGGTGTTATCCGCGCAGACTTCAATGCATCTGAAATAGTAAGAAAGCTCAACAAGAAGGCAGACGATCAGCTCGGCCGTATCTATTCTGCAGCAGTTGAGACATTCCGTCAGAACACATTTGATATCTTCATGGACTGTCCTTCAAGAGAAAGAGCCGGATGGCTTTGCGACAGCTTCTTCACGTCAAGAGTAGAAAGACTCTTAACCGGTAAGAGCACCGTTGAAAAATGCTTCCTTGCAAACTTCGCAATGGATGAAAATCCCCCTCATCTCCCCGACGGTATGCTTCCCATGTGTTATCCTTCCGATCACCGCGACGGAGCTTTCATTCCTAACTGGGCAATGTGGTACGTTGTTGAGCTTAACGAATACCTCAGAAGAACAGGCGACCGCGAATTCATCGATGAGATGAAGGACCGTTTGTACAAACTCCTTAAATACTTCAGAAAATTCGAAAACGCCGACGGCCTTATCGAAAAGCTCGAAAGCTGGGTATTTGTTGAGTGGTCAAAGTCCAATCAGCTTGTTCAGGATATCAACTATCCCTCAAATATGCTTTACTACCTCTTCAAGAACATTCTTGCAGATCTGTATGGCGACGAAACGTTAAGAAACGAAGCAACCGCTCTCCGCGCAACCATCAGAGAAACGTCACTTATGGGTAATTTCTTCTGCGACAATTCGGTTTATAATGAGAACGGTGTTGCCGTCCTCTCCGGTGAGCGCACAGAGAGCTGTCAGTACTACGCTTTCTTCTGTGGCGTTGCTACGCTTGAAGAGGACCGTGAGCTTTGGAATATCCTTCTTAACGATTTCGGTCCCGAGAGAAAGGTTACGAAAAAATGGCCGGAGATCTACTTTGCAAATGCTTTCATAGGCAACTATCTCCGTCTCGATCTCTTAATGAGAGAAGGCGAAAAGGAAAAGCTCGAAGAGAACATCAGAGGCTACTTCGATTACATGGCTCTCCGCACCGGAACACTTTGGGAAAACGATACTCCTCACGCAAGCTGTAACCACGGATTCGCTTCTCACGTTCTCGTTTGGCTTGATTACCTCGGTTACATCGATTAAATAAAATTAACCATGCCCCCTCGGACATCCGAGGGGCAGAAAGATATTTATGGACAAAAAAGTATCAGTTATAATGGCTTGCTACAACAGTGAAAAAACTCTCGCTCAAGCCGTAGATTCCATACTTGCGCAAACCTATACAAACTGGGTAATGATCTGCTGTGACGACGGCTCGTCGGACGGTACGTTGCCGATTTTAAGGGATTACTGCGAAAAATATCCCGACAAATTCGTAATCCTTGAAAACGGTACAAACAGAAAGCTTCCCTTTTCCCTCAACCGTTGTCTTGAAGAGGTAAATACCGAGCTTGTTGCAAGAATGGACGCCGATGACATATCGGATCCCAAACGCTTTGAAATACAGCTAAAATATCTATCCGAGCACCCCGAATGTGACCTCATAGGCACGGCAATTGCCGTTTCTGACGGTCAAAGCATAAAAACGTCTATGGTAATGCCATCCCGTCCCGAGCCGAAGGATATGCTTCATTGCAGCTGCTTCAATCATGCAACTATAATGACGTATAAAAAGGTCTACGACGAGCTTAACGGGTATTCTCTCGAGAGCCGCGCAGAAAGATGTGAGGACATCGATCTTTGGTCCAGGTTTATGGTCAAAGGATATGTCGGTCACAATATTCCGGATGCGCTTTATACCGTCGTTGAAAATGATGATGCCGTTAAAAGACGTTCATTTTCCAGCAGACTAAAGCTTGCAAAAACCTTAAAGCTCATCTTCAAAAGATTAAATCTCAAAGGATTTGCCTGTTTCAAGCGTATCTACGGACAGCTGATACTGGCATTTATTCCCACTCCGATATACAAGTGGCTCCACATGCGCAAGATCGCACGACATTCAAAAAGTATTGAAGATAAAACCAAATAAAAAAAAGACTGCTTTAAAAAAATTTGAAGCAGTCATTTTTTTACAGTTATTATAAGACTAATTTCGGACACTTATTTTACATCACCCGAAAAATCCTTATGCTGTTTTTTGATTTTTCTGACATCGCCTAACATTTTTAAGGTATCCTTTATCGGATTTACCTTAGAAACCGATTCACGATGATTAATTATCTTCACGGGGAATTCTTTGATCTTCATTTTGAGCTTGTCCGCTAAGATAAGAACCTCAAGATCAAAGGCAAAGCCGTTTACGAAGCAACGGGAGAAGATCGTTTTGGCACTTTCTACGGTGAATCCCTTAATGCCGCATTGGGAATCGGAATACTCGAAATCGGCAAAAACGGAGATCAGCTTAATATATGCCTTCGACATAAGCTTTCTCAGTGCAGTATATCCCGCATAACCGTCTTTTCTGATATTTCTCGATCCGATAACGATATTTGCACCGGTTTTCTCAAGCTCGCGATAGATGTTATAAACCGCCTCTGTTCCGTAAGCAAGATCGCTGTCGGTATAAACGACTATATCACCGTTACATCGAAGGATTCCCTCTCTTACAGCAGATCCCTTGCCCTTATTTACGGCATAACGAATTACTCTTACACAAGGAAGCTTAAGAGACGCAATAGCCTCGGCACAACCGTCGGTACTGCCATCGTCGCTAAAAAGGATCTCAAAATCGTTTCCAAGCTTTTTTTCAAGAAATTCGCTGAGCTCCACCGCGGTTTTAGGAGCCGCTTCGAGCTCGTTGTACATCGGTATTACGACCGAAAGTTTTTTCATAGATTATCCCTTTTTTGTTTGGTATATTTGAGTAAGAAGCGCATGAACCGCAAGACGTCCGTCTGTGGAACGATTAGTACAGGTTGACAATGTGAGTATTCTCGAATCACCATTGATCTGGAACTCATCGTTGTTGTGTATCGACTGCTCCTTTATCGTCTGAGCAAATTCCGAGAAGCTGGCATTCGTCGGAAAATAAGTCCTTATATAAGGAAAATACTTATTTGTTTCATAAACCGAGAACACCTTGTAGGTATACATTCCGTCAAGAGTGTAGACATATATTGTGTTATTTGACTGAAAGAACGATTCCTTAAGATAAAGGTCAAGAGAGTAAAACATCGAGTTATTAGACATATGGTGTCCGTATATAACAAGATTTTTATTGTCCATCAGCTTAGACTTACACTGATAATCGGCGAAGATCGAACCGGCACCAAGATTCGCTCCGGTATAGGAATGATTAAGATAATAATCATTATCGTCGGTTTGCATAATTGGATAATTGATAACCGTTCCCGGGATCGTTATCCAACCGTAAAGATCGGGGTACTGAGCCTTAATGTTTGAAAGCTTTATCTTTATGCGCTCGTATTCTTTATTAACCTCTTGCGGACGGAACTGTTCAATTTCTTCTCCAGTAAGATTCTGAGAAGCATTGTAGTCGGGGGTAAGCGGCATATTTGGCGATCCAAGCATGATCTGAACGCCAATTGAGTCGTTCATCATATTCTCAGCCTTATTATATTCCTCCTGTTGATCGGAATATCCGCTTAATGCATCTGCTATGCTTAATCCACTGTAAACAAGCGCGGCAGTACATACAAGTATGAGGATATGGCGAAAAATATCGAGAATGGATTCCGAAAAATTCCATCTTTTTTTCTTTCCGTCGGAAAGCTCCGCGGCGGTGACTTTCTCAAGAGAGTCTGCAAATATATTATTTCTCTCTTTATTATCAGACATAGGAAAAACCTTTCGTTTCCCCTCTCCTCTTTGATTCGGAGAGGGGAAAATATAATTACTTTAAAATATTACTTAACCTCGATCATCGAAGCATCCCACATATCGGGTGCCTCGTATCCAAGAAGGTTAACAACTGTTGCGGCAAGATTGGAAAGTCCGTAGGAGCCTTCAACAACCTTATATTCGTCTGCGTGTACGTTATCGTAGAAAATGCAGGGTACGGGGTTGAGAGTGTGGCTGGTCTTTGCCTTTTTGGAGGGAAGCTTTGTCTTCTTGTCAAGCTCAAACATCTCGTCGGCATTACCGTGGTCTGCGGTGAAGAGCGCAACTCCGCCCACCTCGTCGATAGCCTTAAGAAGTCTGCCTATCTGAAGGTCAAGAGCCTCCATGCTGCACTTGGTTGCGGCAAAGGAGCCTGTATGACCTACCATATCTCCGTTGGGGAAATTGCAGCGGAGGTACTTATATTCGCCGCTCTTGATAGCCTCGATGAGAGTGTCGGTGATCTCCGCGCACTTCATCCAAGGTCTCTGCTCGAAGGGAACGATGTCGGAGGGTATCTCAACGTAGGTCTCAAGATCCTCACTGAACTTTCCACTCTTGTTTCCGTTCCAGAAATATGTTACGTGACCGTACTTTTGTGTCTCGGAGATAGCGTAACACTTGATTCCTTCGTCGGTCAGGTACTCGCCAAGCGTGTTTGTGATCTCAGGGGGATTAACGAGGTAGTTTGCGGGGATGTGAAGATCTCCGTCGTACTCGAGCATACCTGCGTATACTACCTTGGGATAACGTACGCGGTCAAACTTATCGAATTCGACATCATCAAACGCCTTGGAAATTTCAATTGAACGGTCTCCGCGGAAGTTATAGAATATAACACTGTCGCCGTCGTTTACGGTGCCTACGGGCTGACCGTTCTTTGCAATAACGAAGGGAGGAAGATCCTGGTCGATAACACCGGTCTCTGCTCTATATGTGTTGATAGCCTCCTCAGCTGAAGCAAACTGTCTGCCCTCACCGAGAACGTGGGTCTTCCATCCTGCTTCTACCATTGCCCAGTTAGCCTCGTAGCGGTCCATTGTGATCTTCATTCTTCCGCCACCTGAAGCAATTGCAATATCAAAGGAATCATCACGAAGATCAGCGATAAATGCCTCAAAGGGAAGAACGTAGTCAAGCGCGGAGGTCTCACCTACGTCACGTCCGTCGAGAAGAATGTGAACTCTTACTCTGCCAATGCCCTCTTCTTTAGCGTGAACGATGAGAGCCTTGAGGTGATCGATATGAGAGTGAACGTTTCCGTCGGAGAAGAGTCCGAGGAAGTGGAGAGTGGAGCCATTAGCCTTTACGTTGTTTATAACCTTATTCCAGGTTTCGGAAGCAAAAAGCTTTCCGCTTTCAATGGACTGGGAAACGAGCTTTGCACCCTGAGCAAAGACCTGACCCGAACCGAGAGCGTTATGTCCGACCTCGGAGTTACCCATATCGTCATCGGATGGCAGACCTACTGCAGTTCCGTGAGCCTTAAGTGAAAGTGTGGGATACTTGCTCATAAGCATATCAAGATTGGGGGTGTATGCGGATGCGACCGCGTTACCGCCGTTATCTGCGGTAAGACCTACACCGTCCATTACGATGGTTACCACGGGGCCCTTTGCGCCCGAAAATTCTGTCAATCTGTTAAGAGTTTTATTCATAATACGTCCGTTTCTCCGGCTTTATATTTGTGTCCTCAATCGCCGGTTTTATGAGAACATAATTTTTCATAATACTATTATACATCATAATTGTGAATAAAGAAATTCTTTTTTTCACTTTTTTTAAACTTTTTTTGGAAATATTATATACTTTTATCCTTTTCAGCTCGGGAAATACTAATAATATCAAAAAAAGAAAGGTGATTTATATGAAAAAAGTATTTATAATATTATTTGCATTGACCTTAACTCTGTCACTTTGCACCCGTTCGGAAGCCGCAACGGTTTCAAAAGCGACATTAACAGGAAAAGCGGTCTTATACGCCCCCGCCGATAAAGTTACGATCAGCTACGTTATCGAAGATCATGGAAAAGGCGAAAAGAACCTGAATGAAAAAGCCCAAGAAATACAAAAATCGATCAGTGAATACGGGATACCTGCTCTTGACGGTTATTTTTCCTATACTGATCAAAGCGGAAAGGAAATTAAGGCAAGAACCTACGTTATTTCGTCACCGCGCACAAAAGATGCTTCCGCAATTATGAATAAGCTTATAAATGGAGGAGCATCAAGCGTCAGCTCGCCCGTGTACAGTCTCGAGAATCGTACGGAATTGGAAAAGAACGCCTTAAAGGAAGCGGTTGAAAACGCGAAGGCACGAGCATCTGCGTGCGGTATAAAGGGCGATCCGACAGCTCTTCACGATTTTGGCTCGGATCCCGATTGCTGTCATTTCAGCTTTTCTGCCTGTCCCGACGGGAGAGTTCAAATTGAGTGCAGAGTGGTTTTAAGCTATCGAGGATAATGTAAAAGGTTACGCGGCAACACCGCGTAACCTTTTATTGTAACCGAAAACCCCGCCATAATGGCGGGGTTTTCGGTTACAAAAATACCCTCCGCATAAGCGAAGGGCATTTAGGGATAATAAAATTATCTGTTTCCGTTCTTGAGATCGTTTTCGTACTTCTCGATCATCTTCTTAACCATCTGACCGCCGACGGAACCTGCCTGACGGGCGGTGATGTCACCGTTATAGGAATTATTGAGGTTTACACCAACCTCGTTTGCTGCCTCCATCTTGAACTTATCAAGTGCGGCACGTGCCTCAGGCACTACAGTCTTATTGCTTTTAGTAGCCATTTTAAATTCTCCTTACCTTAAAGGTATTGTACTTTCAAGCCTTTTTATCGGCTCTGGAGTTATTATAAACGGCATACAATTTTTTATGTAAGGAAAAATATGGATTAAAATGATTCTGTTTTCAGATACGCGCTTTCACCACAAGACCGAGCTTACCGTTCTTTCTTTCAAAGATTGCGCTACAGCAAACACCGAGTGCGATATATAGCTTTTCACATTTTCGATTTCATAATATGTCAAACACACTCTCTGCCATATTAAGTTGCCGTTCTTTTGAGGTATCTTTTTTCAAATTTTAATACCTTAATATCACCTTGACAGCTCCAAACACTAAAGAAAACCACCGAGTGGCAATTCAATTACCTTCTCGGTGGTTTTCATTATGCGATCAAATACATTTGTCGCATATAAAAGCATCCTTATGTATTGCGTGAATTGGGCACGCCTCTGCACAAAGACCGCAGCTTAAGCACTTATCATAGTTCAAAACAGGAAGATTGTTTACCATTGTGATCGCACCGTTAGGACACGTACGCTCACATTTAGTACATCCTATACAGCCGTTAACACACATTTTTCTTGTAAGTGCGCCCTTGTCATGATTGGAACAGCCAATAGCCATGGTCGTTCCCTCTTTCAGCATACGTATGGTTCCGTGCGGACAAGTCTTTGCGCAAAGACCACAGCCTGTACAAAGACTTGAAATAACCTTTGCGACGCCGTCGGTTAAAACGATTGCGTTATTGGGACAAGAAGACACACAGTCTCCGAGACCTATGCAGGCAAATACGCAAACGTTTTCACCCTCCCAGTGTGCCGCCGCTTCCTTACAGGAAGAAAATCCGTCGCGAAGGTGCTTTTCGTCCTTCTTGGATGCAGTACAGGTTCCGTTACATCCGATATACGCAAACATTTTTACAACTTCGCCCGCTTCAAGACCGAGCAAAGCGGCAATCTCCTCGGCTGTTTTGCTTCCGCCGGGAATACAGAGATTTGCCTCAGTAATTTTACCCTCCGAAAGAGCTCGTGCATATCCGTCACAACCGCTATATCCGCAAGCACCGCAGTTAGCACCGGGGAGAGCATCGCGTACCGCCAAAAATTTTTCGTCCTCTTTCACTCCGAAAAGCACGGTGGACACGGTGAGTATTATAGCGCATACAGCCGCTATACCAAGACAAATAAGAACCGGAATAAGTATTTGCATAATATACCTACCTCCTTATGCCAACAGCTTTTCAACGATTCCTGCAAATCCATAGAATGCCATAGCAACTATAGACGCGGAAATAAGTGTAACGGGAAGACCGCGGAAGCATTTTGGTGCATTCGAATCATCGAGCTTCGAGCGGACACCCGCGAAAAGCAACATTGCCAGCAAGAATCCAAGACCTACACCAAGGGATGAGACCATAGATTCAAGGAAATTGTAACCGTCCGAAATATTGTTGATCGTAACACCAAGAACCGCGCAGTTTGTAGTGATCAGAGGAAGGTAAATTCCGAGTGATGCATGAAGCGACGGAATATATCTCTTGAGAACTATCTCAACAAACTGAACGAGAGTCGCAATCACAAGAATAAATACGATCGTCTGAAGATACTCAAGCTTTTGGGGAACGAGTATATATTTGTGTATCGGCCATGTTGCTGCAGTAGCACAAAGCATAACGAATATAACCGCAAAGCCCATTCCGCTTGCCTGATTGACCTTTTTTGAAACACCAAGGAAAGGACAGATTCCGAGGAACTGGTTTAGGACGTAGTTATTTACGAGAACTCCGCCCATAAGTATGAGTACAAGCTCCTTAAACATTTTCAGCGTCCTCCTTTTCTACCTTGGCAATACATACACTCTTCTGACAAATATGTGCGGATGGACAGCCCTCACAGCTGAAGCTCTTTTTCTTAACTCCGCCCTTCTTTTCCGTAAGCTTATTCATAACCGCAATAAGTATACCGTATACCAAGAATCCACCCGGGGCCTGAGCAAGAACAGGAATTGTAAAGCTCTTCATGAAGCCAAGCTCAATTCCCGCGAAGCTTCCGACACCAAACACCTCACGGATAAACGCCATAAGGAATAGTGCCAGAATAAATCCTCCGCCCATTCCTATTCCGTCGAAAATCGAATCTATTACGGTGTTTTTACGTGCAAACATTTCGGCTCTGCCGAGAATAACGCAGTTAACGACGATCAGGGCGAGATATACCCCGAGCATTTCATATATTGAAGGAAGAAATGCCTGAAGAAGCATCTGCACCGCTGTTACGAATGCGGCAATGATGACGATATAACAAGGAACTCGAACGGTGTCGGGAATAACCTTTCGAAGTGCGGAAATAACAGCGTTTGAGCAGGTCAAAACCACTGTTGCCGCAAGTCCCATCGAAATAGCTGAAATAATGTTTCCTGTTACCGCAAGAGTGGGACAGGTACCGAGAATAAGGATAAGTACGGGATTTTCGGTAATAATACCGCGAAGGAGTATAGCTAATTTATTGTTTTTCATTACTGTTCTCCTCCTTTGATCGAGTTAAATGCCTCAAATGCATCGCTTGTGGATTCCTTCATTGCATTGGACGTCATGGTAGCAGTTGCTATAATTGCCGCATCGCCGTTCCAGGTTTCTGAAGTAAGGCCTTCAAATCCCGCCTTATATTCTCCCACGTTCATACCTGCAAAGTTAGCAAAGTATTCTTTATCGAAGATAAATTCTTTGGCGTTAATCTTTGCGATCGCGCCGTTCTCATCGATGATGATGAAGACGTCCATCTGGCGGAAGCCGACGCTTCTGGAATAGAAGCCGTAATAAGTCGCGCCGTCAACTGTAAAGCTTACTGCAGAAACGACTGTATTGAACGTATTAAGCTCAACATCCGCAAAATTCGTTGCACCAGGCATCATACTCTCCGCATTTTTCTTAAGTGCTTCATTATAGGACACCTGATTTGCTGCAGCGTGAGCCTTAGCCTCGGCAATGATTGCTTCGCTTTCCGCGGTTATGTCGTTGCCTTCAGAATCATATACCGTGCATACGCCCATAGCGTTTACAGCAGCAACGTAATATGCTTCGCCGTTCTTGATTATATATGCAAATCCCGTATCGTTCTTTGCCTTGAGAGCCTTAACAATATTACCCGACGCCTCTACTGCAACAAGGTCCTTGAATACAGGAACAAGCTCCGGAATCTTACCCTCAAGCTCAATTGACGGATCAAGCTTTCCGCCGGAAGCGAGAACGAACGACTGAAGTGCAATATTGACTGCATCGCGATATCCATTGCTGGTCATCGTCGCTCCCGTGAGGATTACGGGAGAAAAATCTGCAAGTGTTTGTCCGTTATACTTGCCATCGATCTGTGGTTCCTTACCGAAGGTATCCTGTGTCTCAAGACATTTGCTTCCGGTAACCTTACCATCGGAATCAACGCCAACCATGACGACCATTCCGGGCTTGTATCCGTTTGATACGACTCGGAAAACATATCCCTTTCCTGACGTTTCCTTATAAACGTTAGTTACGGCATCCGAAAGTCCGAGCTCGGCTGCATTCAGCTCCTCAAACCCAGTTCCGTTGGGCATTACAACAAGAAGCGCACCGTTTGCCGCAGCATTTCTCTGTGCCTCAATGATTGGACCTGTGATCATATTGATCACCGACAAAAGAAGAGCCACAACAACGCAGATGGCACTTAACGTTATGGTAGGTTTCAAATTATTCTTCATTATTTTGCAACCTCCTCATTTGTCTGTTTTTTCTCAAACATTCTGTCGATATAGGGGCAACTGATATTCATAAGAAGTATTGCAAAGAACGTTGCTCCTTCGGAATTTGTGCCGTAAACACGAATGAGCACTGTTATAACAGCACAGCAAAGGGCGAAAATTATCTTACCAAAGCACTTTTTGGGAGAGGTAACGGGATCGCACGCCATAAAGATAGCTCCGAGCATTACTCCTCCGCTTACAACATAGTAAAGAGCGAGCTTTACATCCTGTGTGATAGCAAACGAAAGCGCAAATACCCCGACTATGTACGTAAGGGGAGCATACCAGCTTATAGCCCTGCGGATAATAAGGTATATTCCTCCAACCAGAAGTGCTGCCGCACACGCCTCACCGATCAAACCTCCGCGATTCGATAAAAGCATATCAACGTAAGACGGGAGCTCACCTTCAGTTCCCGAAGCAGCCGTTCCGAAGGCAACGATAAGCAGTACCCTTGCCGCAACAGAGGGATTGGCGAAATTATATCCTATTCCTCCAAATGCACACTTTACAATCACGATCGCAAACAACGAGCCTACAACACATTGCCACACCGTTGCGTCCGCAGGGAGCGAAAGTGCAAGCAAAAGACCTGTAACGACCGCACTGAGATCGGACACCGTCTGTTTTCTCTTACATACCAAATTGAAGACCATCTCGGAAATCACCGCAGTGACGACACATACCGAGATCAGTACTAAAGCATCAAGCTTAAAAAACACTATTGCGGCTATCACCGCGGGAAAAAGAGCGATAATTACGTCAAGCATAGCTCTTCTAACCTTGGATCCACCGTTTTGGGAAATCGAATTCGATACCGCCAAATTATCCATTTTCTTCTCCTTGTTTATTTGCCAATATTATTTGATATACCGGTAATGAATGTTTTGCGTATTCGACACATTATAACATATTTGTAACGTTTTTTCAATAGCCTGCAAAACATTATTTTTAGTGCTTTTGTGGGAATTTTTATAAATAACACCACAAGTTCCATTTCAGAGGCTTCATAACACAAAAATGCTTGAAAAACCATTGACAAAATTTGCTGTCTATGATAAAATATATCGGATACATTCGATTGCAATTCATTATATGTTTTAACACAAGAAAACAAGCGGTGTTGCGTCGTATTGTATAACATTTTATTACAAAAAGGACGGATTTCACAATGAAGAAACTCCTCGCGCTCGTTCTCTGTGTAGTAATGGCTCTCTCCGTTGTTGCTTGCACCGAGAATAAAAAGACCACCGAAGCAGAGTACAAGCTCGGCATGGGAATAGTAGTAAGTACCGCAAGCTCCACGGCCGAAAACGCTCAGGTTGATGCTACAGTTGCTACAGTCGTAACAGACAAGGACGGTAAAATAGTTCTCTGCCGTATCGATGTTGCTCAAAATAAAATGAATATTGCTAATGGTGCTGTTGATGCTACAGCTTCCTTCCAGACCAAAGCAGAAAAGGGCGATGCTTACGGCATGGCTGCTGCTCTTGGCTACGGAATGGACTGGAACGGCGACGGTATCGTAAAGGAATGGTATGATCAGGCTAAGGCATTCGAAAACTACGTAGTAGGAAAGACCGCTGCCGAGATCGCTGCAATGACCACTAAGGCTGCTGCTTCCGAAGGATCAGGCGCAGGCTATATGATCTCTACCGACGAGGCTCTTCTCGCTGCAGGCTGTACCATTCAGATCGATGAGTTCAGAGACGCGGTTGTTGCTGCTTGCAACGATGATCAGGGTATGACATTCAAGACCGCAGCTAAGTTCACTCTCGGTGTTGCTGCTTCCACCAGCGCTGCTGACTCCACTGCTGCTACCGCCGATGAAAACGGTCTTGTTGCTATGTACTCCGATTTCGCTGCTGCAGTTGTTGCAGACGGCAAGATTATCGCTGCTCTTAATGATGCAATTCAGCCCAAGATCACCATCAATACCGCAGGTGAGGTCGTTGAGGCTACCTACGTTAACACCAAGCGTAACCTCAAGGAAGCATACAACATGTCTCCCGCTGTTAACTACGGCCCCAACTACGATCCCAACAACGACGGTAAGGTTCTTGAGTGGTACCTCCAGTCCGAAGCGTTCTCCAAGCACGTTGTCGGCATGACCGCAACCGAGGTTGCTAACATGGCTGTCTCCGAAAACTCTCTCGGCTACCAGATGACCACAGATACCGATCTTCTTGCTGCAGGCTGCACCATTCAGATCACCGCTATAAAGGCTGTAATGGCTAAGGCTGCTACCAACGCAAGATAATTTAAAACCTTAATAGGAGTCGAAAATTTGAAGATATTCAAATCTTCCGCTTTCTTATGCATTGTTTTGGGGCTGCTCGTCTTTTTGACGGGCTGCCCTAAATCTGCCATTAGGGAAGAAAAATATGAACCTCGGGGAATGATGTATTTCTCCTTTTTTGACACGGTTTCGTATGTTTACAGCTACGCAGAAGAGTCCCAAAAGGACTTTGAGGCACACTGCAACGGCGTTTCTGCCATACTTGAGGAATACCATGCACTGTTCAATATCTATTATGAATTTTCAGGAGTCAACAACCTGAAGACAATCAACCTGAATGCAGGCGGTGAGCCTGTAAAGGTTGATAAAAAGCTGATCGATTTTCTCGTTTATGCCAAGAGCTTTTATGACATCACAAGCGGCGAAGTGAACATTATGATGGGCTCAGTTTTGCGTCATTGGCACGATTGCCGTACAGAAGCGGCAAATGACCCGTCAAGCGCCACAATTCCGTCAATGGAAGCTCTTAAAGAGGCGGCAGATCACACCGACATTTCCCTGCTTGAAATAGATGAAACAAATTTGACCGTCCGTATAAGCGATCCGAAAGCATCCATCGACGTGGGCGCTTTAGGTAAGGGATACGCAACTGAAAAGGCGGCGGAATATCTGCGCTCAGTCGGAGCAAGCAGCTACGTGCTCAATATCGGCGGTAACATTCGCATCATAGGTCATAAGCCAGACGGCACAGGATGGGGTACGGGAATAAAGGACCCTTCCGATACCGGTAAATATGCTATGACACTCACACTTTCAGACACGTCCTGCGTAACCTCGGGAGATTATGAAAGGTTTTTCTCGGTCGATGGCAAAAGATACCACCACATAATCGATAAGGACACTTTAATGCCCGCGGATCATTTCAGATCGGTAACGATAATCACTCCCGACAGCGCTTTAGCAGACGCCTTGTCCACAGCTCTATTCGTAATGAGCTATGAGGACGGACTTGCGCTTGCGAACAAGTTAGGTAACGTTGAGGTACTATGGATAACCGGCGACGGAACCCAATATTATACCGCAGGACTTGAAATTTTGATCAGAAAATGATCGACCAGATTTAGAAAAAATAATAATTTATATAAACACATGAAAAAAAATGATTTCATACTTATTGGTATCATTCTGATCGCGATAATTATCGTGATTGTTGCCGTAACATTTTCAAAAAAAGACGGAGCATACGTTGTGATTCGTGTGGACGGCAAAGAGGTTGAACGATACAGCTTATCCGAGGACGGCGAATACGAGCTCAACGGCGGAACGAACTGTCTCCGAATAGAAAAAGGCAAAGCATATCTCATTTCTGCAAGCTGTCCCGATCATCTGTGTGTAAAGCAGGGCAAAATCGATCAGACCGGCGAAACGATAACCTGCCTGCCCAACCGATTAACAGTCACGGTTTACGGAGCAGACGACAGCGCACCCGAGCTTATAGGTTAATAAATACAAAGAAAGGAAAGGGGCATATGAAGTCTAAAAAAATATCTTTTTTGGGCTTGTCTATCGGACTTGCCATGATCCTTTCGTTTGTTGAAAGTCAAATACCTCCGCTTGTTGCACTTCCGGGTATCAAGGTTGGTTTGCCGAATCTGATAATCGTATTTCTTCTTTACCGAATCGGTTGGAAGGAAGCGGTAACGGTAAGCCTGATCAGGATTTTCCTTGTCTCGCTGCTTTTCGGAAATATTCAAACGATAACCTTCAGCCTCGCAGGAGCGGTCTTGAGTCTGCTCGGAATGATCTTACTAAAAAAGACCAAGCTGTTTTCCTGCATTACAGTAAGTATCGTGGGGGGTATTCTTCACAATATAGGACAGATAATTGCAGCTTGCTTTTGGACGCAAACCTCCGAAATAGCCTTCTATCTCCCCGCACTCCTTATCAGCGGAGTGATCGCAGGTTTCCTGATAGGCTTCGTTTCGGGTATTCTCGTTGAAAAATCAAAAAAGTGGAAGATATGATCTCACTTGATTGATATATTATAAGTTTTCAAGTCATTTATTTAAACTCACAGGAAAATTATGTACAGAATCTTAGAAAAAAAAGTCTTAAATCCTACTGTTATTCAGCTTTGGATCGAAGCTCCGTTGGTTGCAAATAAGGCAAAGCCGGGGCAGTTCATCATTTTACGCGTTAACGAAACGGGGGAAAGAATCCCCCTCACAGTTGCAGGCGTTGATACCGCAAGAGGCGGCGTTAAAATCATATTCCAAGTAGTCGGAGCTACCACCGAAAAGCTTTCGCACAAGGAAGAAGGCGACTACATTCAGGATTTCGTGGGTCCTCTCGGTGTTGCAACCCATCTTGAAGGGCTAAAGAAGGTTTGCATCGTTGGTGGCGGAGTTGGCTGCGCTATCGCAATGCCCATCGCCGAAGCACTTCACAATATGGGGGCTACAGTAACAAGCATCATCGGATTCAGAAACAAGGATTTGCTCATTCTTGAAAATGAGTTCAGAGCTTGCTCAGACACGCTCCGCATTATGACCGACGATGGCTCCTACGGCGAGCACGGTAACGTTACATTGCCCTTAAAGCAAATGCTTGAATCAGGCGAGAAATTCGATATGATCATAACCATCGGTCCGCTTATCATGATGAAATTCGTAGTTGCTACAGCAAAGCCCTTCGGTACACCGGTAACCGTTTCCATGAACCCCATTATGATCGACGGCACCGGAATGTGCGGCGGCTGCAGACTCACTCTTAACGTTGACGGTAAGAAGGTTACCAAGTTTGCTTGTGTGGACGGACCTGATTTCAACGGCTACGAAATAGATTTTGACGAAGCAATGTCCAGAGGCAGAATGTATGCCGATTTTGAGCGACACGCTCACGACGAGGCATGCAATCTCTTCAAAAAGGAGATACATTAAAAATGGCAAATATGAATCCTAAAAGAAACGAGATGCCAACACAAGATGCCAAGGTTCGTGCTCATAATTTCAACGAGGTTGCTCTGGGCTACACCGAAGAAATAGCAATCGACGAGGCAAACCGTTGCCTTAACTGTAAGAATATGCCCTGTGTTTCGGGTTGCCCCGTTAAGATACGTATACCCGAGTTTATCGCCAAGATCAAGGAATGCGACTTTGAGGGTGCTTATCAGATCATAGCTAAAACATCTTCCCTTCCTGCTGTTTGCGGAAGAGTATGTCCTCAGGAAAATCAGTGCGAATCCAAGTGCGTTCGCGGTATTAAGGGCGAAAGCGTTGGCATCGGCCGTCTTGAACGCTTTGTTGCCGATTGGCACAACACCTTCTGTTCTGAGGCTCCGGTTCGTCCTGAAAGTAACGGTCACAGAGTCGCAATAGTTGGTTCAGGACCTTCGGGTCTTACATGTGCGGGAGATCTCGCCAAAGCTGGCTTTGAAGTAACCATTTTTGAGGCTCTTCACACCGCGGGCGGCGTTCTTGTTTACGGTATCCCCGAATTCCGTCTTCCCAAAGCAATCGTTGCCAAGGAGGTTGAGGGGCTTAAAGCACTCGGAGTTAAGATAGAAACCAACGTTGTAATAGGTAAAACTCTCACTGTCGACGAGCTGTTTGAAATGGGCTATGAGGCTGTATTCATTGGTTCGGGTGCTGGACTTCCTAATTTCATGAATATTCCGGGCGAGGCATATAAGGGCGTTTACTCCGCCAATGAGTTCCTGACAAGAAGCAATTTAATGAAGTCATACCTCGAAACCCCCGAAACTCCTATCATGAAGGGTGGAAGGGTCGCGATTGTAGGCGGTGGAAACGTTGCTATGGATGCCGCAAGAACCGCACTTCGTCTCGGTGCAGAAAAGGTTTACGTCGTTTATCGCAGATCAATGGAGGAGCTTCCCGCAAGACGCGAGGAGGTTAAGCACGCAGAAGAGGAAGGTATCCAATTTAATCTTCTGTGCAATCCCACTGAGATAATTGGCTACAATAATCCCCAGAATCCAAAAGATCCGAAGAACGGCTTTGTAACGGGTATGAAGTGCGTCAGAATGGAGCTCGGCGAACCTGACGAAAAGGGCAGACGCCGTCCTGTATCTATTGAAGGCAGCGAATTCGTTATAGACGTTGATACCGTCGTAATGTCAATCGGTACGTCGCCGAATCCGCTTATCAAATCAACTACAGAAGGACTTGAAGTTAACCGTCACGGCGGAATCATTGTAAACGAGGACGGTCTAACATCTCGTAACTCCGTTTACGCAGGCGGTGACGCTGTTACCGGCGCAGCTACTGTTATCTCAGCTATGGGCTCGGGCAAAATCGCAGCAAAAGCGATCATCGATGCTCTTTCATGATTAATATTTAATGAAGCAAAAAAGCGGAGTCACACAGTGACTTCGCTTTTTCTTATAATGTTTAAGCATATAACTCAAGCGCATACTTTCAAGCCTTTTTATCATTCTGTTTTCAGATACGCGCTTTCACCACAAGACCGAGCATACAGCCAAGGCTGTTTTCAAACCAGGTCATAGCGACAGAGCGGTTTCATCAGGGGTCTGAATATTCGGAAAGCGCCTCTGTTTTTCGTTTATCTCGCTTCTGTACCGGCATCCGAGGGCACTCTTGAGGGAATGCTTATATGAGTTCCGTCCTATGTTTTTTGTAAGGCTATATCTTGACAATTTTTAGTTGCTAATGCATAACTGAAACAGAAAAAATATATATCTCCGGAGGATATTTATATGGCTACAAACCGTTACGTTGGCGAACACCCCGTTATAGGCATTCGTCCCACAATCGACGGAAGACGCGGTCCCCTTAAGGTCAGAGAATCACTTGAGGAGCAGACCATGGCAATGGCTAATGCCGCCAAAAAGCTTTTTGAAGAAAATCTCTGTTACTCAAACGGTGAGCCCTTTCGTGTAATAATCGCAGACACCACCATCGGTCGTGTTGCGGAGGCTTCCGCTTGTGCTGAAAAGGTTCAAGAGAAACGGCGTTGATATCACCCTCACCGTTACTCCCTGCCGGTGCTACGGCTCCGAGACCATGGATATGGATCCCCAGACCATTAAGGGTGTTTGGGGCTTCAACGGTACCGAGCGTCCCGGCGCGATTTATCTTGTATCGGTTCTCGCTTCCCACGCTCAAAAAGGTCTGCCCGCATTCGGCATCTAGGTCACGACGTTCAGAATCTCGACGAGGTTACCAACATTCCCGCAGGCTGTGAGGAGGAAATGTTAGGTCTCAACACCATCGCCGCAGGCTTCCAGGTTCAGAGACCGTGGACCGACTTCTATCCCAACTGTGACTTCCATGAGGCTATGCTCAACACCTCATTCGACTGGAACGGTGCTCGCGAGCCCTATATTCTCGCGACTGAAAACGACGTTCTCAACGGTCTCGGTGTTCACGAAATTCTTGACGCCATTCTCACCTTGATTACCCTTGACACCTACGCTGACCGCACTGTTTCCTTGATGGAGCTGACACCCTCCGACTTTGGCAGGATAGCGACGCCGATATGGGATGAATACAAGAGCATCGTTGCAAAATACGATGACAGAGGCGAAGCAGCCTTTGATAATATTGAGCGTTTTGCCTTTTACGAGAAGGCGCGTTCCTGCTATCTCATCATCGCCACGGGTGAAAGTGCGGTACGCTAACGTGATTCTTCAAAAGGGCGTTATATAAAATAAAAAAGTGCCGAAAGGCACTTTTTTATTTTATATAATTAAGCCTCGGAAAATTCGTCCTTGCCCACTGCGCAGAGGGGGCACTCAAAATCCTCGGGAAGATCGTCAAACTTAGTTCCGGGAGCGATGCCGAGCTCCTCGTCGCCCAGCTCTTCGTCATATTCCCAGCCACAAACGTCGCATACGTATTTCATAGTAACAATCTCCTTTAAATTATAATTTCATTAAAGCACCAAAGAGGGTGCGTTGTAAACCCTTGCTCCAAGCTCGGAATTGAGCATATAGAGACTTCTGGGGTCGGAGCCGTAAAGCTCCATTTTGGTAATCAGGTCGTTAGCGTTGGTCTCCTCCTCACCCTGCTCTTTTACAAACCAGTCAAGGAACTGCATGGTTCTGAAGTCTTTTACCTCGTAAGCAGCAGCATATATGTCGTTGATAAGGGAGGTTACATATTCTTCATGAGTAAGACCTGCCTTTAAAACATCCATATGACATTCTGCTGCGTATTCAGGTTTAGCTATTGCATCAAGGGTAACCTTTGCATTCTCGTTCTGCAGGTAAGTGTAGAAGAGCATTGCGTGATCCCTTTCCTCTTGTGCCTGGATCTTATACCAGTTTGCAAATCCGTCCAGCCCCTTATCCTCAAAGTAGTTTGAAAATTCGAGATAGAGGTATGCCGAATAGAACTCTTTGTTGATCTGCTGATTTAATAACTCGTGTACCTTTGCGTTTAACATTTTAATTCCTCCTGATTTATTGAATTTTTTCGAAATCACTTACCCCGTGCTTGCACAAAGGGCAAATATAATCGTCGGGCAAAGTCTCACCCTCGTAGATATATCCGCAGATCTTGCAGACGTATCCCTTCACTCCCTCGGTTACGGGCTTGGGCTTGACATTGTTCTGATAATAGGTGTACGTCATAGTCTCACGGTCAGAGATAACTCTCGCCTCGGTGACCGAGCAGATGAACATACCGTGAGTATCGAGATCGATATACTGCTCTACCTTGAGAGACATGAAGGAATTGATATATTTGGGTAGGAAAACAAGGCCGTTATCAGAACGAAGAGGCTGACAATCCTTAAATTTGTCAACGTTTCTTCCGCTTACAAAGCCGAAGCTTTCAAATACCGAGAAGGGCGCTTCCTGAGACAGACAGTTTATGTTCATTGTTCCCGTCTGTTTTATAATATGGTGGGAGTAATTTGCCTTGTTTATGGTTACTGCAATACGGTTTGGGGTATTTGTAACCTGAGTTACAGTGTTTACGATAAGGCCGTTGTCTTTCTTTCCATCATTAGAGGTAACAACATATAGACCGTAGCCAATATTGAACAAAGCTGAAAGATCGTTTTTATTCGCTCTTGAGCTTTCTCTTGCCACGTATTCGCGACAAAGCTCCTCAGTAAGAGAATCAAGCTGTAACAGACTTTCGTCGTTAAGAGCCGAGAGGATCTTCACCGTTGTATCGGTATAGGTGATATTCTTGCAGACCGCAAGCATATCCTTCATAACCTTTGCCGCAAGAGGGGCCCAGCTGCCGTTTTCGATAAGAGCGACGGTGCGGTTCTTGAAGCTACGCTCGGTAAGGTGGTCGATAAATTCGCGCATAAAGGGGAAAATGTCGGCGTTATAGGTGGTGGTTGCAAGTACAAGCTTACTGTATCTGAAGGCATCGGAAACTGCCTGAGCCATATCGCATCTTGCCAGGTCATAAACGATAACCTTTGGAGCGCCGCCCTCGGTGAGCTTTTCGGCAAGAAGATTTACCGCCTTTTTGGTGTTTCCGTAAACGGAGGTATAGGCAATTACTATTCCCTCCTCCTCTGCTTGATAGCTTGACCAGGTATCGTAAAGACCGATGTAATAGCCGAGATTTTCACTGAGCACAGGTCCGTGGAGGGGGCAGATCATCGCAATGTCAAGTCCTGCCGCCTTCTTGAGAAGCGCCTGCACCTGCACACCGTACTTGCCGACGATACCGATATAGTAGCGTCTCGCCTCATCCGCCCATTCCTCGTTTACGTCGAGCGCTCCGAATTTACCGAAGCCGTCGGCGGAGAAAAGAATTTTTTCGGTTACGTCGTATGTCACGATTACCTCGGGCCAGTGGACCATCGGTGCTGCAACGAATGCAAGGGTGTGCTTGCCGAGGGTAAGGGTGTCACCCTCGCCAACTACTATACGGCAATCGGAAAAATCTGTGCCGAAGTAATTTTTCATCATGGCAAATGCCTTTGCCGAGGATACGATCACCGCATCGGGATAGGCACTCATAAAGTTCATTATGTTTGCCGAATGATCGGGCTCCATATGCTGAATTATAAGATAATCGGGATGTCTGCCATCAAGTACACTCTCAAGATTGTCGAGCCATTCGTGTGTAAAATTTCTGTCCACGGTATCCATAACTGCGATCTTTTCAACCAGAATCACATAGGACTTATAAGACATACCGTTTGGCACCTTATACTGTCCCTCGAACAGATCCACCTTATGGTCGTTTACTCCTATATATTTTATGTCGTTTGTAATAAACATATTAAACCACCTCATTTTTATTCATTTGCGATTATATCATATTATTATTTGTATTGCAATAGAAAATCTATTTCATTCTATTATTTTTCCATCCGTGGTAATTGTAATCACCTGCCACGGAATAAATTTTCCGCTATTCATCAAAGCACGCTTTACCGCATTTTCGATACCTCCGCAACAAGGAACCTCCATACGAACCACCTTGACACTTTTTATATTGTTAAACGCTATTATCTGCGTTAGCTTTTCAGAATAATCCCCTTCGTCAAGCTTAGGACAGCCTATAAGGGTTATACGGTTTCTCATAAAGTCCTGATGGAATCCTCCGTAAGCATATGCAGCGCAGTCAGCTGCAATAAGCAGATCTGCATTATCGAAATACGGAGCGTTTACCGGGACGAGCTTAAGCTGACATGGCCACTGCATCAGCTGGCTGGGAGTGGTTTGACTCTTTTGCCGATACTGTCCTTCCCTGCTTATAGACCGCGAGCGTGAACCGGGGCAGGCGCAAGAATGATTTTCTGCATTTTTTACTTCCTTTGCCGCTCTGACTGCTGCCTCATTATAAGCCGGCGCTTCACGTTCCTCAAAGCTTATTGCGTTTGTAGGACAAGCGGGGAGACAATCACCAAGACCGTCACAGTAATCTTCACGGGTAAGCTTAGCCTTACCGTTGATCATTTCGATAGCTCCCTCATGACAAGCTTTAGCACAAATGCCGCAACCGTTACACTTTTCATCGTCTATTTTTATTATTTTTCTTTTCATAAACTTTTTGTTTCTCCTTGATTTTCTGAACTAATTATAGTATAATACAAATGATATGTATGTTGAATTTTCAACAAATGGAGAAAAGTATGGAAAAATATTTTGATATTTTAAAAAATTGTCCTCTTTTTTTAGGTATTGAGCGAGATATGCTTTTAAAAATGCTTAATTGTCTCGGCGCAAGGGTGGATTTTTTCGACAAAAAATATACCGTGATGGCAGAGGGCAACCGCGCACGTCACATTGGTATAGTTTTATCCGGTGTACTTCACGTTACCTCTCTTGATTACGACGGGAATCGTATAATTCTCTCCGAGGTTCTTCCCTCACAAACCTTTTGCGAGGCATTTGCAGCCTCCGATATAAAAAAGCTCCCTTTTTCAGTCATTGCAGACGAGCCTAGCTACGTTATGTTCATTGAATGCTCTCATATACTTCATACCTGTTCAAACGCATGCGGATTTCATCATCAATTAATTTTTAATTTAATGAAGGACATCGCCACACAAAATATTATTCTCCATCAGCGCATTGAAATTACATCAGGAAAAACCACAAGAGAAAAGCTTCTTAAGTATCTCAGCATTCAATCAAAAAAAGCAGGAAGCAACATTTTTGTCATCCCCTTTGACCGTCAGGAGCTTGCCGATTATCTTGGAGTTGACCGAAGCGGATTAAGCAATGAAATAAGCAAGCTTTGCAACGAAGGACTGATAAAAAGTAAACGCAATCGTTTTGAACTTATTGGTCAATAAAGATCATAATGAAAGAATATATAAAAAGCACCGACTACAATTTTGTCGGTGCTTTTTATTATCAAGATTACTTACAACCCTGATAAAATGCGTATTTTACATTTTTTGCATTTCAAATAAGAAGACGTCTGCTATTTTACCGTAGAATCTTCAAATTTTAAAAAAGTTGTTTTACATCTTTTTGGCTGACATTATCGTTTAAGTGACCGGCATATCCGACGGATACAAAGTTGAATTTGCCATTATCATATTCTGCAACGGAAACAGAAGCGTTAGCAACGTGGGGGAGCACCTGAGCATGAGTTACGCAGTAGCCATCCCAAAGGCAACGAAGGACTCTTATTACACCGCCGTGGGTTGCGACAAGAACCGTTTTGCCTTCGTTTTCAGCTGCTATGCGCCTGAATGCTTCATCCGTCCTCTCAGCAAGGTCGGAATAGCTCTCTCCACCCTCGGGATGAGCGTTACCAACATCCTTGAGGAATACTGCATAGGATTCTGGGTATCTCTCCGCAACCTCCGAAGTTAAAAGGCCCTTCCACTCTCCCACATCAAGCTCTCTGATTCCGCTTTCGGTCTTTATTTCAAGTCCAAGCTCGTCGGCAATGGGGCGCACGGTGTCAACCGCTCTTCTTAAGTCACTTGAATATATGCTGTCGATATGATAATTTGAGCAGATGTAGTTCTTCAGATACTGTGCCTGAGTATAGCCTATCTCGTCAAGCTCGGCATCAAGATGTCCTGCGAACATTTGTACTTTATTTGTCACACTATACCCGTGGCGCACTATAATAAATCTTACCATCAGAGTACCGCCTTTATCTGATCCTTTATCTGATCCTTTATCTGCACCATGCCGAGATCAGTAGGATGTCCCGAATATTTATCGATGTCGGAAAGAAGAACACTCTCATAGCCGTAAAGCTTACCTGCGCGGATAATTCCCTGCTCAACCTCTGGTTTGAGATCGGTATTTACAATAAAGATAACGCGTGCGGAGGGAGCGCACTTTTTAAGAAGTGACGCAAAGTGACAGAACGCGGGAAGCACAAGGAAGCGCTCGTCCCATTCAATGTCACCTGCCTTAACCTCACCCACGGGAGCGTTAGCCCAGTTGTCGTTAGTGCCGCCAAAAACGAGAATAGTATCGATTTTGTTGTCTTCAAAGAAGCCGTTTTCAATAAGCCTCTGAAGGCGGAATATAAAGGAATTGGTCTTTGAGCAATCTCCATTATAACCCGTATAGCCAACAGTTGATCCCGACCAGCTGTCGTTTAAGAGCAGATTGCCCTCGCATTCATTTATCAGCATACGCCACCAGGTCATATCGGCGTTCTTAACGCCGCAGCCTTCGGTATCTTCTCTGCCGTAGTAGTGGGCATATCCCTCCGGGATACAGCCAGCATAGGTTGAATAGCTGTCTCCGAATATGACTACATTACCCAAGTTCATTGCTTTTTCTCACTTTCTAGCGTCCTTTACTGTTGCTCTGATGATTTCTGCAACCTGAGTTGCGCAAGCATTAATACCTTCTTCAGATAGATGTATCATATCGCTTTCGAGAATATATTTATTGACATCTGCAACCACTGTCTTATGAAGGTCATTAATAATGATACCCATATTTATCAGCTCCGGAACAATACGATCATTATATTCCTTTATTACATCATTAGAATTGTACGGATGCCCGTCTCTTACAGGTGTGGTCGTTGCAAAAATAACTGCTTTTCCATATTTTTTGAGCGCCGTAGCAACCCTTAACATATTTTCTCTATATTCTTCGTACGTCGTAAAAACTCCGTCACCAAGGTTGCAAATATCCCAAAGTCCGTTATTCCAATGGATAACGTCGCTTTCCTCAAGAGAAGATCTCCATTCATGCAAAACACAGCGAAGCGTATATTTTACAAATCTGCAATTATCGTTGGGCTGAAATACGCTGTATTCGTCACCTAAAAGCTCACAAACTGCGTTTCCGTATCCGATCTGTCTGATGGAATCACCAAGTAAAGCAACCTTTATCATTTTATACTTCTCCTAAATATTATTTATTTAGTTAATTATATCACATATGAAAACATTGTCAATAAAAATATCGCCGCTTGTATATCAAGCGGCGATAAATTATTACGTAAACAGAAGATATCCAATGCCGAGCATAATACACAGCGCCAGAAGAACAACGGGAACAATTACAATGTAAGCAGATATGATCATTGCAACAGCATCGTGCTTATCAAATCCACCTTCCTTGCTGATCTCCTCTTTCAGCTTAAGTTCATCCTCAAGCATTCTTTCTTCCGACTTTATATGTGCCTCTTTTTTGAGTCCGAAGCGCATAAATTACTCCTGATCAGGCTCAGTTACTCTAGTGTTTCTGGTTCTTGTGGGAACATCAAAGAGATAGTTACCGTTCTCATCAATCTTCTTATCGAGGAAGTGACAAGCAACAAAGTGTCCGGGATCAACCTCAACATAAGGAGGAGGAACTCTCTTACACTTATCACAAGCCATGTAGCAACGTGTGTGGAACTTACATCCCTCCGGGGGCTTGATCGGGCTGGGGATATTACCCTCAAGGATAATACGCTCCTTGGTCAAGCTCTCCATATCGGTTGTGGGTATGGAGGAAAGAAGTGCAACAGTATAAGGATGTCTGGGATCCTTGAATATTGTTTCTGCAGTTCCGAGCTCTACCATATTTCCAAGATACATAACACCAATACGGTCGGAAATGTATCTTACGACAGAAAGGTCGTGGGAAATGAAGAGGTATGTGAGATTATCCTTTTCCTTGAGTTCTTCAAGGAGGTTAATGATCTGAGACTGAATGGAAACGTCAAGAGCGGAAACGCACTCGTCGCATACGATGAACTGAGGCTTAACAGCCAAAGCTCTCGCGATACAGATTCTCTGTCGCTGACCGCCTGAGAACTGGTGAGGATAACGGTGGATCATATAATCCTGAAGTCCGCAACGCCGCATGATCTCGATGATGTATTCCTTCATCTGAGGAGAACCGTGCTTGAAGTACTTATGTGTTACAAGTCCTTCCTCGATTATCTGACCGACAGTCATACGGGGGTTAAGCGAAGAATAAGGATCCTGGAAAATGATCTGAACGTCCTTGCGGAGAAGTCTCATTTCGGAATACTTAAGACGGCTCAAATCAAGGCCTGTGTCGAGATGCTTTTCGTATTCGTCAAACTTCTCATCACCTACGTGCTGAGACTTGAGCGCATCGATTGCGGCATTGTCAGCATCAAGGACCTTAAGCAGGTTATCCATTTCCGATGAGAGCTTTTTCTTCTTAGCAACGAACTTCGTTTTCTTTGCATTAAATGAATGAATCTTCTTCTCTGCTTTAACTCTGTCCGCAGAATTTTTAAGCTCTTTTACAGAAGCTTCGCAGAAATCGATCTCATTGTCAACAAGTCTGATCTTCTCGTTGAGCTTAGCGATAGCAACGTCGGTCTTGTACTTCTTAAGAAGAAGGTCAGCTCCTGTACGGCAATCGTCAAGAGCAGCAAATCCGCCGAGGATCTTAACAACGTTATTGAAAGCCGTTTCAGCCTCTGCAGCTGCAAGGTTCTTGTTCTGAAGCTGGAAGAACGTAGCGTTGTCGCCGAGCTCCTCACACTGCGTTGCAAGATCGTCTGCCTTTTTCTGCGCCTTGTGATAGAGCGCGATCATTTTGGGAGCATTTTTCAATGTTTTTTCGACGTACTTAGGGGCAAGATCTGCAACAGTACGTCCGTAGTACATTGTGCTTCCCGCGGTCTGATCGTAAAGCTGGAGCACGGTTCTTCCGAGAGTGGATTTACCGCAACCCGATTCACCGACAAGTCCGAAGGTCTCACCCTGCATAATGTCTATGGTAATTTCCTCGTTAGCTCTTACGTAGAGCTGATTTTTCTGAAAAATGTGGCTCTTTGCTATCGGGAAATACTTTTTAAGGTTTGTTATTGACAACAGTTTGTTGGTGTTCGACACTGTTTCGCACCTCCTTATCGGGATAGAAACAACGAACCTTCTGTCCGGGATTTACCTCAAGCAACGGAGGCTCCTCTTCAAGACATTTTTGCGTTGCATATTTACATCTGGGCGCGAATTTGCATCCCTTGGGAAGTGCCAGAGGATGAGGAACAACACCCGGAATGGGTTCGAGCTTTTCGGTAATATTGTCTATTCTCGGAATACTGTACATAAGTCCTTCCGTGTAAGGATGGCTTACGGGACAGTTCGTGAAAATAGTTCTTGCGGAGGTCTGCTCGACAACCTGACCGCAGTACATAACAACGACGTCGTCAGCCATCTCGTTGATTACGCCGAGGTCGTGTGTTATGAATATAATTGAAGTGCCGTTTTCTCTCTGAAGATCATTCATCAGACGAAGCACCTGAGCCTGAATCGTAACGTCGAGAGCGGTAGTGGGCTCATCGGCGATAAGGATCTTAGGTCTGCATGCAAGCGCCATAGCTATCATAACTCTCTGACGCATACCGCCCGAAAGCTGATGAGGATACTGTCTCATTACCTGCTCGGGATTGGGGATCTGAACTGCATAGAGCATTTCAAGAGCCTTTGCCTCAGCTTCCTTCTTTTTCATCTTCTGATGGATCATAAAAGGCTCGCTGAGCTGTTTTTTAACGCTAAAAACGGGGTTCAAGCTCGTCATAGGCTCCTGGAAGATGACGGATATCTTGTTACCTCTGATATCGTACATCTGATCCTGGGTGAGCTTTGTTAAGTCTGTGCCCTCGAAAATGATCTCTCCGTCGGCAATGTAGCCATTTCCGTCGAGAAGTTGAAGGATACTCATTGCCGAAACGCTCTTACCCGAGCCCGACTCGCCAACGATACCGATGGTTTTTCCGGATTCGAGAGAATAAGAAACGTCGTTTACAGCCTTTACAATACCTTTTCTTGTTTTAAAGAAGGTATGAAGGTTTTTTACTTCTAAAAGTGCCATAGTTTTCTCCTTCCACCTCTTTATCTTTCACTGCTGCTCTTGGGGTCGAAGACGTCACGGAGCGTATCGCCTATAATGTTGATACAGATGGTTGCAATTGCAAGGAAGATTGCCGGGAATACCCACTGCCACCAATAATTCTGGATAACAAGGCTGTTTTTAGCACCATTAAGCATATTACCCCAAGTAGGCTGAGGAAGCTGAACGCCGAATCCGAGATAAGAAAGCGAGGACTCGGTAAGCATACAACCTGCGAAATCGAGAGTAACGTTAACGAGAATTATCGAAATAACGTTAGGCAGGATGTGCTTGAATGCGATCTTGCTTTCCTTAACACCCATTGACTTAGCTGCAACCACGAATTCCTTTTCACGCTCTGCAAGCACCTGTGCACGAATCATTCTTGCAAGACCCGGCCAAGAAAGGAGTCCGAGTATTATCATTATGATAAATATCCTGATTTTATCCTGATCTCCGTAATTACTCAAATCTGTTGTATTAAGTACATATGAAAGCATCATTGCAAACGGCAGGAAAGGAATAGATGAGCAAATCTCGGTAACACGCATCAGAAGCATATCGACCCAACCACCGAAATATCCGGAAATACATCCAACAATAATAGCAATAATCGTCGAAACAATAACCGAAACAGCACCGACCGTCATAGTCATCTTACCGCCGTGGATGATACGTGTAAGAACATCTCTTCCGCGGTTATCGGTGCCCATAAGGTAGCCCTTAAGACCTGCCTTTGCGGTTACATCGTCGTTTTCATTCACAATATAGGTCTGCTTGGATCCGCAATATACTTCGGATGCGGGAACACCCTTGAGGCTTGCCTGACCGTGGTCATTGTGACCCCAAGTGTAAGCCAGACCCTTATCGGTGATTACAGCAAAGTGACGTGTACCTGAGGTAACGGATACAACCTTTTCGCCGTTTGCGAATTTCGGGAAATCAGTTTCGCCGTACTGAAAGCTTCCGAACACGATAACGCTTCCGTCTGCCATTACCAAAGAATAGCAGTTGTTTGTAGCAGCAATATCAACTACAGTCTTTCCCTCAAGATAAGCACCGAGATTCTTAATCTTGCCTTCAGTGCTGGAATATCCAGTCTGATTAAGGGACAGTGTAGTACCGCCTGTTACGGTTCCGTCCTCCATAAGAAGAAGCGCATAATAGTTTGAGAAAGCAACCTTCTTAACACCCTCGCTAGGAAGTTTGCCTTCGGAATATTCCTTCAAGCTGAGAAGTGCATTTGTGTTTCCCCACATATGCAGCTGTCCGTCGACAATAAGACCTGTTGCTTGGAAGCCGCAGATAAGCTGATCGACCTTAGATGCATCAATTGTGCCTTCTATAAACTCGCTTGGCATCTGAATGTACGGATCGTTTTCATTCTTCACATATCCGTACTGACCAACGGTATTATCACCCCAACCGATGATCTTTCCATCCTCGGTAATTGCAATAATGTGGTCGGAACCCGATGCGATATAAGCGACCTTACCGTTCTTTACTTCATCGGGAATATCGGAAAAATCAACGTTGGAAAGTGCATCATTGGTATTACCCCAAAGGTATACCTTACCGGAATTATTGAGTCCTATTGTGAAGTTAGAAAATCCAGTGATAGTTTTAACGTCATTTTTAACTGCCTTAGGAACATCAAGCATAGAAAGCGTAGGCGCAATGTTTGCCTGAAGGGGATCCTCATAGTTAAGATCCATCGGCATAACGAGCGGTCCGATGAATACAAGAAGGAACAAGGAAACAAGCACCACAAGAGCTCCAACTGCCAGCTTTCTGCGGAAGAATGCCTTAACAGCCATAACGGACGGGCTTTCAATCTTTTCAACGAAAAGAACGTCCTTTGACATCTCGTTGCTTGCGCCGAAGAACATACGTCTGCCCCAACGCTTGATAGTTGAGAAGATGCCGTTCTTTTTGGCAGTATTTTTGTTTTCGTTTTTCATATTATACTGCCTCCTTACTTATTGACACGAACACGCGGGTCTACAAGACCGTACGCGATATCGATAAGAAGATTACCGACAAGTGCGATGGTTATGTAGAACAGCTGAAGACCGAGTACAAGTTCATTATCAGAAGCTTGAAGAGCATCATAATAGATTTTACCTATACCGTTAAGAGCAAAAATATTTTCGATCATCATTGATCCGCCGAAAATTCCGAGGAACCATCCGATAATAAGGGTAGTAATGGGAAGAAGCGCATTGCGGAACGCATGAGTATAGATAACTACCTTTTCTCTTAAGCCCTTTGCACGTGCGGTACGGATACAGTCCATGGAAAGAGCCTCGATCATGGATGCACGGACAAAACGTGTCATACCGCCCAGAGACGTAAAGGTCATAACGATAAGGGGAAGTGACAGATGATACATCTTATCAAGGAACTGCTTCCACTTAGGCCAGCTAAGATAATTTGCGTTTTGCATACCCGATACCGGGAACCAGCCCAGTAACACCGCAAACACCCATATGAACACTATCGCAATAATAAAAATCGGCAAACTGTAGCCTACGATAGTACCGACCTGCACTCCTACGTCTCGCTTGCTTCCGCGCTTGACAGCACAGAAGATGCCGAGCGGTATAGTGATACCGAGTGCGAGAATAGTAGCAAAAATATTAATAAATATCGTATTTTCCATCGGCTCCTTTATAACTTCAATTACTGGCTTGGCAAATTTCGTTGAAGTTCCGAAATTTCCCTGCAGTATTCCATTAAATGAGCCGTTTTTATAGGGGTAAACTCCGATCCAACGGAGATATCTTTCAAATTTAGTACCGTTCGTTCCTAATTTTTCCTGCCAATACGCAACACGTTCATCAAGATCGAGCTGCTTATTAACTTGCCATTCTGCTTTTGCATACTCATAAGACTTGTCCGCACCGGGAACCATATTGTAAATCATGAACAGCAGGAACGAGAGGATAAAGAAGACGAGAACAATATATACCATTCTCTTCAACATATATTTGCCCATCGGAATCCTCCAATTTCTTGGCCTTATACAAGGCCGATCCAGATATAATCAAATAAAATTGTAAAAAACAAAAAAAGCGGTATAGGAAGGGCATTTTTCAACGCCCTTCCTATATTTAGTTCACTGATATTTCAGTTGTGGAAGAAATTACTTAGTGTAGTTCTCCCAGAAGTCAGCCTCATCCATGATGTAGTTGTTGGAGTAGTCTGCGTAGTAATCCTGGTTGATAGTCCAGTAGTAAGACTGATCATAGATTGCGGAAGTGAAGCCGGTAGCGAAGTTGATAGCGGCACACTTAGCAACTCCGTCCCAACCGTACTGCTCGATCTGGAGGTACTCACCGTAGAGACCGGAGTTGAAATCACAGCTGGTGTAGGTGATGTACATACCGATTGCGGTAGTAGCGTTGGGGTTGTTCTGCCATGCAGTGATAAGCTGGTCGGTAACGTCGTTAGGCTGAGTGCCGTACCAGTTGATTGCAAGAGGCATATAGAAGTCTTCGCCTACCTTAACGGTCTTGTACTTACCGTCGATAGAGGAGTACTTAAGGTTCTGCTCGGAGAGCTCGAAGCCGGAAAGCTTCTTGTAACGTACGCCGCCCTTTTCTGCGTCGTATTCAGAGCCGTCCTTATTGTAGATCCAACCGCCCTCTTCGAGAACTTCGATAGCGCTGTCGGAGCTGTATGCGTAGGGGTTAAGGTTGAGAATGCTCTCATTTGCCTTGTATGCAGCCATACCGGTGTAGTAAGGACCATGAACAACGGAACCGTAACCGCCGGTGAAGTTCTGAGCGAACTCAGGACGGTTGATGGTGTACATGATTGCCTGACGAACCTCTACCATAGCGGTAGGACCGAGGTCGCCACGGAATGCGAGCTTACCGTAACCTGCACGGTCATAGTGAGTCTCAGCATACTTGTCGGGGCTCTCAGCAACGAGTGCAAGAGCAGCCTTGGTGTCAGCACCGCCGGTGATACCAGCGAGAACGTCGATCTGACCGGTCTTGAACTGGTCCATCTGAGTCTCAGAAACCATCTTTACGTAGGTGATGGTCTTGATGGTAGCCTTGCCACGAGCGTCGTCACCGGGATAGTTGGGGTTGAGCTCGAGGGTAGCGATGAGGTTAGCAGCGTCGTAGTTCTTAACTACGTAGGGTCCGGAGTAAGGAAGAGCGGAATCCCACTTGAGGTTGTTGACGATAACCTCAGCCATAGTGTACTGCTCAACGCCGTCCTTGGTTGCCTTAGCATAGAAGCCGTCAGCAAGACCGCAGCTCTTGTCGTCGTTTACGATGATGTCGTACTCGCCAGCATAGAGAGCCATAGGAACGGGAGAGTAGGAAGCGTAGGACATTACATAGTAGTAATCTGCGTAATCAGCAAGGAAGGTGATGGAGAAGGTGTAGTCGTCGATAAGCTTAACGCCGGAGAAGTACTTGGAAGCAACAACGTCGGTAGCGTTGCCATCCTTGTCAAGCACTGCCTGGCCATCGTTCTTGCCTTCATAGCCCTTGAATGCATCATAACCAACAATCTGCATACCGGAGTTACCGGTTCCGCCTGCTGCTACTGCAACAGCGGTGGAGTTAGCAAGGATAGATACGATGTAGTTCTTTGCGTTGATAGCGGAGCCATCGGAGAACTTAAGGTCGTTTCTAACCTTGATGGTGTAGGTGAGAGTGCCGTCCTCGTTCTTAACAGAGGTAGGAACCGCAGCAAGAGCCTGCATATTCCAAAGCATTGCGCCGTCAGGACCGGTCTGAACAGTGCCGTGTCCGGAGGTGAGGTTCTGGATATCGAGGTCGGAAGATCCGGGAGAAGACTTACCCCAGCTGGAGTTACGGAAAGCGCCGGAAAGCTCGGTAGAAGAGCCGAGAATTACGGAGTTGTCTTCAGTCTTAACGGTTGCCTTGATGATGGCATCAGCAGCACTCCAGTAAGGAGTGGTTTCAAAGCCTTCGATCTTAGCGTTGTAGAGGTCGAAGTACTGGTTGGAATAGAGCGGGATCTCAGGAGCGAGATAGTTCCATCTCTGCATATAGAGCTTCCACCAGAAGTTGTAAACCTCTTCAGCGGTCTTGAAGTTGCCCTTAGGAGTGCAGTTATAAACCATAGCCATGGACAGGAAGTCCATACCAAGCTCATACTCTACGCCCTCATAGGTAACGTAAGCAAAACCGTCTTTTTCTACAACCATGTCTGCGGTGATCTTGGAACCGATTTCATCGTAGACGGAGGTGTAGGACTTGTGTGCGACTACGTCAGCGGGATCGAAAACGTAGCCTTTGTCCTTCTTCTCTGAGCAGCCGGCGAGAACGCCAACTACAAGAAAAACGATAAGAAGAAGAGACAGAAGTCTGGTTCTTTTCATCTTGGGTTTCCTCCAAAACATAATAATAATTTATAATATAAGGTGGCACGTAACAGCGTGTTCACCGTATATTCAAAATAATATATGCAATATTTAAGGGCCTTCGATACGATCACGCCGTTAAAAAGCCCAGGAGTAGAATTGCATAGAGATTTACTGACATTTTACCTCATCTTTAATCATTTGTCAAGGTATTTTTAACAAATTATTACTTTTTATGATTATTTTATTCCTTTGATCTGACTTGCGTGTATAATTATACTTCAAAGCAGAGGTAAGCTCTGTCATCAAACGACAGATTTCCTTTAACCATCATTTTTGTCTGAATGTTTTCACAAATAGCAAGCGGATCGCTATCAAGAATTCTCTTAAGCTCCTTCTCAGACTCATCGAGCGTTGGGCAAATGGCGGGATATCCGTCACTTGCAAGAACTACCATATCCCCCCTTTTCAACCCCGTACACCTTGATCATCGATACGTTGATTCCGCTTCCGTCGATAACGGGATATCCGAACGGTCCGTCGGGATTTGCAAAAATCGCCTGCTTCTTCAAATACGGCATTATCGCTTCCCTGCCGAAGTCGTTTTCATAAAGCGAGTCCGTATCGCAGCCCAGCTTAATTGCTTCGTGAATTATAAAGGCCCTGAGACCGCCAAGCACCTGATCGATCTTCTTTTCGTGAGTATATACGTTACCATTTATAATGAGAGCACAGTCTCCGTAGTTCCATACTTCCCTTCTTGCACGGCTGTATATCACCGCGCATGCCTGTATCCTTTCCTCAGGTGGGGGCAGTTCATCGCCATACTGATCCGCGATCCAGCTGTCGATCTTTTTCAAAGCCTCCTCAGCCGTATCCCATTCATCAAGGTCCTCTATTGCCTGTGCGACAAGATAAGCACCATAGCGTCCGGTTTCCATACCGTTATAAGTTTTTGTACTTTTTGATGTAACTCCGTCGATTACCGCGTAAAAATATTTTCCTTCAACGATAATATCCTCGCCAATCAGCGATCACCATTTTTTCCCAGTACAAATTTTTCTATGATCTTTTCTCGGAACATAATATTCTCCAATCAAGTGAAATATCCGAGTAATTCCGATATTAATTATATCACACGTCATACAAGTTTTTAAGCGGCACTTTAAGTTTTAAATGCCGTATTGACAAAACGGTCCTGTAACATTATAATTAATGTAACTCTAAACGAGGTGTTTTTATAATGATCAAACGACTAATCGCATTAATTCTTGCTTCAGTCTCGTTGCTTTTTTCTGCCGTAGGCTGTGCAGAGAAAAACTCTGCCCCAAAGTTTACCGAAACTGAAACCGCCCCCATAACCCAGCCAAACACTCCGTCATCCACCACAAAAACCGAAGAAACGACGGAAGCTGAAACGACAGAGGCGATAACAACAACCGAGGAGGTAACAACCGAGCCACCGAAGCCAAGCTGCTTTCTTATCTCATTGACGGTCGATAAAAACAAAAATAAAAATATGTGCGAGAGTCTGACCGCTGTTATTGAAGATGGTAAAGCAATCTTCACCGTCATTGCTCCAACAGACTCATTCACTCTGAAAAATGCGATTGTTGACGTTGAAGCAGATGCCGCAACGGTCGAATTTTCAAGTGCCAACAATGGTGGCAAGGTCAATTTGACAGACAATTGCTACATCACGCTGACCGATAACGACGGTCTCACAAAACAATATGAAATAATAGTTGAATACAGCGGTAATGTAATTCCTGTAATAAGCATAGACACCGAAGAAGGAAAAGGAATTGTCTCGAAAGAAGAATATATTGATGCCATGGTCACAATCGATGCCGAAGGCGTTAACGGTTGGTATCTTCCGGAGGGATTTGCATCACTTGAGCCTACCCGAGCAGAGATAAAAGGAAGAGGAAATTCCACTTGGGGTTGGGCGAAAAAGCCGTACAAGCTTAAATTTTATAATAAGACCGAAGTTCTCGGCATGGCAGAAGCAAAAAAATGGATACTTCTTGCAAACTACGCTGATTACTCACTAATAAGAAATTTCGTGGCACACGAAACCTCAAAGGTACTCTCACACGAGCTTTGTCCGCTCTCTCAATACCCCGTAAACGTATTTTTGAACGGTGTATATATCGGTGTATACACTATAGGGGAGGACAGAGACATCTCGGAGAACAGAATCGATCTTCCCAAAGACAACGGCGAAGCAGACACTTCCTTCCTTATAGAAATAGGAGGTGTTGAAGACGACGATCAATACGGTCTTACCGCATTGCACACCGACCTTGTGCGCTACTGCTCAATAGAATATCCCGAAGATGATAAAATTATAAAGGAACAAGCAAACTTCATTATAGATTACGTAAAAAAAGCAAATTCAGCGGTCAAAACCTTAAACGGTTACGAAAACTATATCGACGTTGACTATCTTATCGATTGGTTTATATCCACAGAGCTTTTCTACAATCTCGAATCCTGCTTCAGACGCAGTTGCTTCATAATGAAGGAAAGCGGCGGACTGCTTAAAATGGGTCCTATTTGGGATTACGATCTTGCAATGGGTAATCTGTACAACGATTTCGGTGACTACACATCCTGGGCAAATCTTTCCCAAAAGCACGAATATATCGACGACAACTGGATGTGTTATCTCATGAAAGATCCTGCATTCAAAGCAAAGCTTAAGCTTCGCTGGGATGAGGCGAAGGACGATCTTCTTGAAAAAGCACTGTACTGTGTTGACGAAATGGGAAAAACACTCTCTGTAAGTGCAGAATATAACTTCAAGGTTTGGAACGTACTCGGAAAAAGAGCCGTAAGCCCCCAGCCTAAAAGCATTACAAAATACAAGACCTACCAGTCCCATATTCAATATATCCGTGACTTTATAGTAAACCGTTGGAGCTGGATGGACAACAATATATAAAAGCAGAACGCAGATGTGAAGTCATCTGCGTTCTGTTTTATTATTCGTTATCCACAAAATCGAAGATCATTTTTGTAAGAACACTGTTTCCGTCCGCATCACACTCCGCGCAGTACGAACAATGTGTACCGTGTATGACAATATGGTCGTATCCTTTATATCCAAATGATTTCATCGTAGAAAGCATCAGCATGGTTTGCTCATAGCGATTCTCCATATCGTTATCCGATACAATAAGGCCTCCTTGAAAATAAACGAAAACCGCTACGCTTTTTCCGTCGGGGATATATATCAAGAGATCTGTCCAGATCACGATCTTTTGAATAATACAAATCCTTAATTATTTCCATATGATCCAACTCTTTCAAAACAAGAAAATCAGATTATGCCGTTTTTCCCTCTTTTTTCGCACGACGGTATCTTATGATACCAACGATAGCCGATACAGGCGAAATGCTTTCATTAAGCATTCCCGGATATGCTCCCGTAAAGGCATTGTAGATGAATATCAAGGGGCAGCTTATAAGTATGCTCCATCTGATATGCTGTGAATCAAACACACCTAAGCATACTGTATTTATCATTATTCCCAGAATTATGAATATTGAGTAATATGCTTCCCACATGAAGATACTGACACCTGCCATAAGTGCGGCAAAAGCACATGGCATCCATTTCGCTGCGCAGATCTTGCTCTTTTCCTTATTGCTATAGATTAGATTTCTGGCAATTCCCAAAATATTCATCGCAAGTCCGGAACATGCTCCGAGAAAAAGATATTGCATACCGTTCATAAAAGTTGCTACAGTCTGAATGAGAAGCATTTTTTCTTATCAAATACCTGATAAGATTAAATAAACAGTATTACCGCCACGACTCCGCATGCGTAGCCCAAAATTTCCATGTAAATAATCTCCGTTGTGTATCTTTCTTTTTCTGCTCGCAGGAAAACGTATTTCCGGCTCTTAGAGCACACTTATAATTACAATTATAAAAGAGCGGAAACCGATTCAGATCAATTTGTCAAGCGTCGGTATCAGCCCTTATACTCTTCTTTTTTCATATAGGATTACGATTGTGGGAACAAGGATAAGCTGTATAATAACTCCCGGCAAAGCATCAGCAAAGCCTCCGATCATAAATGCTGTAAACGTAAAGCTCTTACCGGATACACCGAGAAGTATGGCTTTTGTAATACCCCAAACTATTCTGCCTGCAATCATGGATATAATGAGAGAGCAATAAACAGCCCAAAGCTTCTTTTTCCCGATGACTGAATATAATATACCGCAGACAATTCCGTAAGTCATCAGCTCCATCGACGTCCAAACTGCCTGAGGATAAATTGGCGGCATTTCAAAAATAAGGCTCCTAAAAAACGGCAAGATGAACCCAACCATTCCACCGTATGACCAACCGCATATAAATCCGCAAAGAAGTACCGGGAGATGCATGGGAAGGAGTGTATCGCCTATTTCCTTAATTTGCATCGTCAGCATAGGAAGTACCATTCCTATTGCAAGGAACATACCACTGAGCACAAGCTTTTCAATTTCTTTTCTTTTCATATAAACACTCACTAAACAAAAATTTACTCTGTTAATTATAACAGAAACACTTTATAATTGCAATATCATTAAAAAAAGCTTCCGCGCAATTTTGCGCGGAAGCATCATTTTTATTGACCGGCAGATAAAAATGACTTCGTTTTTTCGCTCTTTGGATCACCGAATACTTCGTCCGGTGTTCCCTGCTCCTCGATTTTTCCGTCCGCAATGAAAATTATCTTATCGGACACGTGCTTTGCGAATTCCATTTCGTGAGTTACAATTATCATCGTGCGTTCCGAATCCTTAAGAGAACGGATAACTCTCAAAACCTCGCCCGTGAGTTCGGGATCGAGTGAAGATGTGGGCTCATCGAAGCAAAGAATATCGGGAGAAAGCATCAGCGCTCTCGCTATGGCAACTCTCTGCTGCTGACCTCCGGAAAGGTGGCAGGGATATTCGTTTGCCTTGTCAGTCAGGCCAACGGTATCAAGAAGCTTTCTTGCTCTTTCTTCGATCTCTACGATCGTTGCCCGATCGACGTGCTTTTTTTCGCGTTTAGCTTTAAGCTTTGGAGCGAGCATAAGATTTTCTATCACGCTGTATTGCGGGAAAAGATTAAACTGCTGAAAAACAAGTCCAAAGGAAAGCTGCGCTTCCTGTGAAACGATTGGCTTTTCGCCTTCGGCTGCAGAATAAACGGTTTTTCCGTTGACGATTATCTCACCGCTGTTTGCCTTTTCAAGAAAATTAAGACAACGGAGCAGCGTGGTTTTTCCTCCGCCGGAGGATCCTATGATCGTTAAGACCTCGCCCTTTTTCAGTGTAAAATCTATGCCCTTGAGCACCTCGGTTTCGCCAAAGCGCTTTCGAAGGTTTTTTACTTCAAGTACGTTCATTTCTTACCTCCTCACGCCGCAAAGTAACTCAGACGCTTTTCTATCTTGCTAAAAGCTATCGTAAGTACTCCGACAAATATCAGGTAGAAGGCACCCGCAAGGAACAACGGCCAGATAAGACCGTTTACAGTCATAAATTCCTTCGCCTCGTAAATGAGCTCATATACAGCTATTGTGTTGGCAAGTGAGGTATCTTTAATGAGAGTAATTATCTCATTAGACATAGGAGGAATTATACGCTTCACGACCTGAAGGATAACGATCTTAAAGAATACTTCCTTCTTGGTAAGTCCAAGCACTTGTCCCGCCTCATACTGTCCTTTTGAAATGGACTGTATGCCTCCGCGATATATTTCCGAGAAATACGCCGCGTAATTTATCGCAAACGCTGCAAATGCCGCTATAAATCTTGTTGAGAACGTGGTATCAAACCACTGCCATCCCGTATTCATCTGCGGCCAGACGAACAGATTAAGAAGTCCAGGCAGATAGTATATCGCAAATATCTGAAGCATCAGAGGTGTACCTCTGAGTACCCAAACAATCAGCTTCGTAAACAAACGCAAAGGGGCAAACTTTGACATCGTGCAAAATGACATAAGCAGCCCCAATGGTAATGCAGCTATTAACGTTAATACAAACAGTAAAAGTGCCGTTACGAATCCATTTGCGAGCTGGGAACATACGTTAAGAAACATACCCATACCCGCACCGAGATCACTTAAGCGCGTCGGTATTAAGACCTACGTTATACTTTTCAGCAAGTGCTGTAAGTGTACCGTCAGCGTACTTATCCTTTAAGAACTTGTCGAGCTTTGCCTTAAGATCGCTTCCCTTACGAAGACCTACTGCGAATACCTCTTCGCCGTAGCTTGCGCCCTCAAGAACCTCAAGTCCTTCATAGGTTCCCTTACCTACGATGCTCTGAGCCATGGTTATATCAACGATCGCAACGTCGGAAGTTCCTGCAAGAACCTCGTTAAGTGCGTCTACCTGTGCGGTAACCTTGTTGATCTTGGTTCCCTTGATTGTTTCTTCTGCAACGGTAGCACCTGCGGAACCGCCCTCAACAGCGATCTGAGCGTCCTTTACGCCGTCCTTAGTGAGAGTGCTTCCCTTCTTTACAACAGCAACCTGTGCGTTCTTTGCGTAAGAAACAGAAAAATCAATCTGCTTTCCGAGCTCGTCGGACGCGGTCATACCGTTCCATACGAGGTCGATCTGCTTGGAATTGAGCTCAGCAACCTTCTGGCTCCAAGTGATGATAACGATCTGGCAGTTTACACCAAGAGAATCAGCGAACATATTAGCGAGCTCTGCGTCAAATCCTGCCCATTCGCCTGTTTCGTCATCGATATAGTCCATGGGAGGATATACCGTAACACCGACAACGAGCTTGTCTGCCTTCTTTACTCTTTCGAGGTCGCTGCCGTTAGCGGAGCAGGACGCGAAGAGCGTACATACCATAATTACTGTAAGAATGAGTGCAAATAACTTTTTCATTTTTGTTCTCCTGTTGCGTTTTAACGCTTTAATTTACTAAAGTGATATCATAATACCACTTTAAATCGTTTTTGTCAATCCTTTTTACAAAAAAATTCACTTTATTTTGTTTAAGCAAAATATAAAGGATCACACGCCTGAATATGCGTGTGATCCTTTATATTTATTCGATCGGCAACGTAATGCTTGAATGAGAAAGATACACCGTATTATTTGCCTTTGAGCAATCATTTTGCAGATGATACGGACCTTTTTTATTTGTATGGCAAACGTACATATTGTCATCGGTAGATAATATGTCGATCACAAGTCATTCGCCCTTTCCAATCAAGAAAGTATATTCATCGAACTTGAAATTGAGCGTCACAATGCTTCCCTTTTGATAATTGCCAAGCTGATAGCAGAGTGATGTTATATCGTGTCTGAGAGAATATCCTTTGCTGCATTTTTCAACTCCGATGCGAATATAAAACGACGTGTCATCACAGTCGGAGGAAACCGCTAGATTTACCTCAATACTTCCCTTAACGAACGTATCCCTTTCAAAATCCTTCAGTATAACCCTTATTACGTCGTCCTTTGCTCTTCAAGGTCAAAGGTGTTTCCTTCCTCGCAAAATGCGGGCGGATCAAACGGATCGTAAACAAAGCTATTTTCTTCATCGCCAAGCGGGGTCGTCAGTGGTGTCGTTTCCGACGAATAAAAATCGCTTCCCCACCTGTTTTCAAACGTTCTGTAATAACTGACAACACCTTTTTCAAACTGTTGTGCGGTACCCAGCCGTATATTATCTATCCAAGCAATGGGGTAAGTACCTCCGAAATGCTCGCTACGTCTTCCGTCGGTAAAAGCCATACCGCCAACGGAATTATATCCATCGCCATGATTATACGGGGACACAAGAAGATCGAATTTTTTCCTTCGTTCTTCACTTAGTCTCTGCCACATCTTAAATATGCCGCCCACATAAAAATCATTATAGCCCGTCGTCGTAAGAATCGGGATATCAGCGTTTTCCGCGGCATTTTTTGTCTCGCCGACACCGTTTCGGGTTCTCCAAAAGCTATCAGTTGGATTGAGACACTCAAGCATTTGCTCAAAGTCCTCTGTATGATCGCCTAAAACTCTTTGTGACAGATGCTTTAGCGGAAGCCGTGAAAATGAACGCATATTAAAGGTCTTATCCAGCCCGCATTTGCTTTTATATAGTCCAAAATGCCAATTGGCATGACCCTTTCTCATCTGTCCGTTCCGGCACCACAGACGGTATCTGTCTTCATCCTGTATCTCAAGGACGTCGCCCTTTATATCCTCTTCAAAAGGAGCGGTAGAATAGTGCAGCGACGCACCGTGGCTTCCGCCGACAAGATAAAGCTCTCCGTTATAAAAGCGCTGTTTCCTTATCCACCTGCGCAAAAAAGCCCATCCTCACGCTCACATTCGTACGGAACGAACGCTCCCGTGCTTTTTCCCTGCCCTCTGCAATGCTGAAAAACCACCGCGTAACCCCGATCAAGCCATTTTTCATAAGACTCAAGACAGCTGTTAAGTATCTCTTCTTCGGGGGTATTTACCGTATTGCTTACATACGGTGAGCGAAAAATCACCGTCGGATAAGCCCATTCTCGCTTGGAAGAAGAACTACCGTAAAAAGCGCTCATCATCAAATGGCAGATACTCGTAATAGGCGTAATGTTCTATCGAAATTTCCTTTAATTAAATTTCGTCAGAGCCAATGATTGAGAGCCTCATCAAGCTTTGTGTAATCATCTACCTTAATGAATTTAAAATCTGACAAATAAACGCTTTCGTCGTTGCCTCCCAGACCATAATCGTCTCCCACAAATGCCACTTCGTCATGAGAAAAGCCGTGCTCACGGCACCAAAGATCAAGAGCGTAGTATTTATTGAAGGGCTTTGGCGCCATATCAAAGGAAGACGATCCGCCCACGAATACGTTATAGTCGGAGAATATTTCGCAGACTTCACTGTAAAACGCCCGTCTTTTGCTTCTGTCGGGGTCGAAGCTCAGCTTGTCCTCCTGCTTTGCCTTTGTACCGAGAAGGGGTATGGTTATACATCCCGAATCGTGATATTCCACGTTATCTCCGGCAAATGAGGTATAGCCGTAACGCTCTCTCAAGTCTGTGACTTTCTTTTCTATATTTTCCTTATCAGCTATCGAAATTCGGTCATTACGAACAAGATTGAGCCCACCGTTTTCATATCTTGCATACTGCATACCGTAATTACCGATCACATCCATTGGAAAACCGCCAAGCTGATTGTGAATACGCATACAGTTTCCCGCTCCGACCATCAGCAAGGTATGGTTTTTCATCAACTTTTCAAGGACCGTCCTGTTTTTTTCCTCAAGAGGAGTTTTGTGCTGAGTTAATGTGCCATCCAAGTCAAAAGCAAATACCTTTATCATTTTAATTCTCCATTTCCATTATTTTTATAAGCCTGAACAACTGCTCCGTTGTGCTTATCATATTTTTAATTGCGTTTTCCTTATTCATTGCTTCCGCTAAAGTCGTGGGTTTTCTGGATATCGGAAAAACGCATCTATTCCGTGAGTATTAATTTTAACCGCTTCATCGGTTACGCTACCCGAAAAAGCAATTACCGTCTTACCGTATTTTTTTGCAATCCTTGCAACTCCTATAGGTGCCTTTCCCATAACGGTCTGACCGACAATGCGTCCTTCACCCGTTACAACGATATCAGTATCCCGAACCCTTTCCTCAAGGCAAATGTGCTCGGTAACTATATCAACACCCGGACGAAGAATTCCTCCTAAGAATGTCATAAAAGCAAATCCCAAGCCTCCTGCCGCGCCGGTCCCCGGATAATTTTTGTCGGCATTCGGGAAAATCTCTTGTGCTTTATCAGCATAAGAATTAAGCCACGTATCCATAAGCTCTCCAACGCCGTAAGTTGTTGGATATAGCGGATCCCTCTTATTCTCGGGAACAAGGGGAAGCCCCGCCGCCGATGCCATTTCGATAACCGCTGTATTTCCGTCGTCGGTAATTCCGTACTCCGACACTATCTGCTCTCCGAGAGGTCCCTTAACAGATACTTTTATCCTGTTTTTGCACAGTGACTCTACAGTTCCCTCACCGCCATCGGCGAGCGGAAGACAAATCACGTCCGCGTTCTCATATACTCGGAGAATTTCGTTCTTTACTGCCTCTGCAGCATCGAGCGAGCTAATGCTCCAATGAGTCAATGGAAACAAGAACCTTCATAAACACCTCGGATAATACAAAAATAACCGCTTACTCTATAATAATACCACAGTTCGCGGTTATTTTCAATATTTATTTTCCATTTATTTGAAAATAAATATTTTTATGTCCCCCGTATCTGTCTCGATATTGCACACGCCTCCGGTTGTAGTCTGCGGAAGCTTTACGCTTCCCGTATTGGTATGGTATATGAATATCTTGTCCGTGAGTAGATTTCCGCTAACGTCTCCCGTATCGGTTTTGATCTCAAGGGAAGCTGCATCGCAGCCTTCGAATTTGACATCGCCGGTACTTCTCTTTATGTTCATCATACCCGCAGCAATCACGTCGGTCAAAACGATGCTTCCCGTATCACCCTTTGAAGCAATTTTTTCGCATCTTACCGAAGTCATTTTCGTGTCTCCTGTGCTTACCCTTATGTTCAACTCCTTTTCACAGTTGACAGAGCTGATTTTCACGTCACCGGTTGATACCCGAATATCAAGAGAACCGACATTTACGCCTTCTACGCAAACCTTTCCGGTTGTTGCTTTTATCTTCAGAACGTTTTTTACGTCTGCGTGACATGTCGTTCTTCCGGTACTGGTTTCGGTTTCCACCCTGTCAAACTTGAGTCCATCAGATATATCAACCCTACTTGTGCTTCCCTTAATATACAGCTCACCGTATTCTTTTTCGGGAAGATAAACGGTTATTTTCGGGGTTTTGAATGAAAATATTTCTATATGGTCATACCATTTTCTTTCGTCATTGACCGTGATCTTAAGATCGCCGTTTTCGTTTGAAACAGTATGCTTGACCTTAACATTCTCATAGCATTCGACCTTAATTTCACCGTTATCGGACGGCAGAAATTTTACGTTTGCTGTTTTTGTAGCCACGGTTATATTATTTATCTCATCTGTGATCACGTAATTGTTGGTCTCGAACCTTGAAACATCAAGCTTCAAAAAATCCCAATTAAACACGTTCATAACACCCACAAAGATCAGTCCTCCGATAACCATTAGCGCGCTCGCCACAATAAGCCAGGCTGTTATTTTTTTCATTACCGCTCACTCACCTTTCCTGCAAAGCACCTCTTAAGCCATCTCATCATTAAAACAGTAAGCTTTACCAGACCCTTTGTTAAATACACACTTCCGATAAATGAGAATATAGAAAGCCCTGCGCATACCAATGCGACAGAAAGCATTACAAAGCCATTCAGCGCCATTCCGCCAGCAAACCCTGTTACACTGAGTATCGCTCCTGCAACAGCTGATGCAATTAAGGAGACAACTACCGCCCAAAGCGACACGATGACAGACCATATTGAAACATAAACAGAAAAAATCACCGCAAATGCCGCCATAAGAAGTGAAAACCAAACGGGAGCTCCGAGAATTATAAGAACGATCCCCCAACCACTGAGTCTTCGCTTAGGCTTAACTTTTTCCTTCACTAACTTTGTCAGGGGAATTTCGCTTGCTATCTGCGACGCAATTTCATCTATATCTCCAATTTCCACTACAGCCTCTTCTTCGCTCAGACCCTCTTCGATCTTGTCTTCTATGATCTCGCTGTAAAAATCAAGCCATCCCTCAACTTCCTTTTTAGGCAAATCCGTAAGCTTCTCATTCAGCGCCAATATAAATTGCCTTTTGGTCATTGCCATCCCCCTCATTTGTTATGAATCTGTAAATATTCAGTATTTCCTGCCATTCACTCTTAAATTTCTCGATACGTTCCCTACCCGCAGAGGTGATCTCATAATATTTTCGAAGCCTTCCACCGTGCTCTGCGGTACGCACCGTCAGGAGTTTACCCTCCTCAAGTCTCTTCAAAATGGTATAGAGTGTAGATTCCGAAAGCTCGATATATGGCTTTACGTCATTAATTATCTTGTAACCGTAGGACACCTCGTTCTTGATTGCAGAAAGGATACAAACGTCAAGAAGTCCTCGCTTTAACTGTATATCCATATCATACCTCCTCTCACGTTATATATCATATCACGAAGTATTGGGTTTGTCAATACTTTTATATTTTTAAAAGTAAAAATATCCTCCGTACGTGACAGGTCAACCATCAACGCATACAGAGGATTTTTTGTCGATGTGTATTTAATTAATTTATACGATATATTTGATTTATACGATATATTTGCTAAGATCAAACCTTGCAAGTCTTATGTGCTTTCTTGCTACCGTATATGACATGGCAAGCTCACCGTCAAAATACTGCACGAATGGATAAAAGCAGCTTGTCTGCATCTTCGCCTGCAATACGACCTCGATTTTTGAGATATCGTCGGTATTTATTTTCACGATTCCGATATGCTCGCGGTCTATTGGTGCATGGAACAGATACAGATCACCCTTATAAACGATGAAATCTCCTCTGGATTGGCAATCCTCGATCTCGACGGGCTTATTCCAAGTGTTTTCCTTGATATCATATACAGTCAGGAAACCGCATTTGTTACCGTCGTTTTGTCTGACAAAGTAAAGGATCCAATTTACAAATATGAAGACTACGGGCCAAATTTTCAGCGCAGCCAATTTTTTGTCTTTTCTGTTTATGAATACAAGCTCTTTGAATATACAGACGGAATTCGGTATCATTCCCGCAATTCAGCCAAGACAAAAATAATGTAACACCCAAGAAATATCGGCAAGCAGCTTGAATATCAGCATGCGTTTTCTTGTTTTTGCTGATAGATAAGGTAAAGACACATCGTTGCGCCAAGTCCGAATATTTGTGCTGTATGAATCATTTGAACTCCCGATTGACAATGTGTCAGTTTTGCTATATAATCATTATATTGATAAATATGATCTGCTTCAACTAATATATTGGTTGAAATCAGCACTATATTACATAAGGATAATATGCTCAGCACACGGCACGAGGAATATGAGTACTTAAAAAGCGACTTACCTTTTGTTTTGAACACCGATATAGCAAGAGTTCCGTTAATTTAAGCAAAGAAAACAATTCAGCGCTTAAGCAAACATACCTTGATGCTTCAATTCCGCACAGAACGGCAAAGCTTAATAAGCTGCTTCTTGATATTATGACATCGCTGTTGGATAATCACATATCACAAGATCAAAAGCACACGATCAAAGGCAACGCTTATGAAAGAATAACGCTTGCAATCAGCTACATAAGAAGCAATTATATGCAAAAAATAACCCTAAGCGACGTTGCAAGGGCTGTTCTTTGCGATAAATATACTCTCTGCAAGGATTTCAAAAAATTACGGGACAAACCGTTTTTGAAAATCTTAACCGTTACCGATGCATGAAGGCTTCGGAATATCTTGCCGAAGGACACCGTGTTGCGGAAACAGCGTCAATGTGCGGTTTTGACAGCTTTTCATTCTTTGCGAAGATGTTTAAGCGATATATTGGAGTCATTCCTTCGAAATATCGAAGTTTATAACTGCAACGTATTGCGATTTCAAGATTTTTTATTATAATACCTAAGAAATCATTTCAGGAGAAACACCATGAAATTGCCCGAAGCTTTTGAAACGCGAATGAAAGCCATGCTCGGTTGTGAATACGATACATTTATTGCGTCGTATGACCGCCCGACGACGCCTGCGCTTAGGCTTAATCCAATGAAAAATATAAATACGCCCCTGCTTGACTTCATAAGGGAATCTGTGCCGTGGGCGGAAAACGGGTATTATTACGACCCCGAATCAGACGTACGTCCCGGCAAGCACCCATATCACGAGGCGGGCGTCTACTACATTCAGGAGGCGAGTGCAATGATACCCGCTTCCCTTTTCCCACCACAAGAGAACGATAAGGTCCTCGACCTTTGTGCAGCACCCGGCGGAAAGACCACTCAGCTTGCGGCGGCGCTTCGCGGAGAGGGAATTCTCGTTGCAAACGAGATACATCCTCAAAGAGCCTCTATTCTCTCGCAAAATGTTGAGAGAATGGGTATATCAAACGCAGTTGTGACCAATCACGCTCCAAGCGAATTGGCTCAGCACTTTCCCGCCTTCTTTGACAAGATAGTTGTTGACGCGCCCTGTTCAGGCGAGGGTATGTTTCGCAAAGAGGAGCAGGCACTTACCATGTGGAGTCAGGATAACGTTGACCTGTGCGCCGCAAGACAGAAGGATATTTTAGAATCGGCAGCGAAAATGCTCGCCCCCGACGGATATCTTACCTATTCCACCTGCACCTTTGCACCCGAAGAAAACGAGCGAGTCATTCTCGATTTTCTGATCGCGCACCCTGAGTTTGAGGTAGTTGAGCCACAAAATCCCGCGGTGCTGGAGTGCATAAAAAACGGAATTATAGACCGCGGCAATCCATCATTTATCGGTGATTGCGGCGAATATGCCGATCAGATAAGAAAAACGGTGAGGTTATTCCCACATCACGCCGATGGAGAGGGACATTTTGCCGCACTTCTGCACAAATCACCCGACGCATCATTTCCTTCGTTAAAAAAACGCTCCGACGACAGAAAAAAGGTCAATAACAAGCGCGGTAGTAACGTTTTAACTCCCGAAAACGCCTATAAGCTTTTTGAGAAGTTCATCTCAGACGTAACCGATGAAAAATTTAACGGTATTCCCTGCCTTTACGGTGAACAGCTATATCTGACTCTAAAGGAAATGACGTCAAATACAAATGGACTTAAAATTCTGCGCGGAGGCTTGCACCTGGGAAGCATCGTGGGCGGAAACCGTTTTGAGCCTTCCCACGCTCTCGCACTTGCTTTGAATGTAAATAAGCTGAAAAAAGTCTTCAACATAGACGTAGTCACCGCCACAGCCTACATACATGGCGACACTCTTCCCTGCGGTAATGAAAGGGGCTGGCACGTGGTAACCGTCGACGGATTCCCTATCGGATGGGGCAAGGCAAGTGACTGTATCATGAAAAACCATTATCCCAAGGGGCTTCGTAAAAGCTTATAAAGTTACACATACAGATATAAAAATATCTCATCGCAACTTTTTTGTTACGGTGGGATATTTTTTATAAAGCACACTTAACATTTTGGAATTTGTCTGCTACAATCAAAATGTAAAGCGTACTTTACGTATTATGGAGGTGAAAATTTGGAAAACAGAATAAAAGAACTACGTAAGGAGAAAAAGGTTACGCAAAATGAGCTTGCGGTGGCGGTAGGTGTGACGAGACAGACGATCATTTCACTTGAAAACGGAAAATATAATGCATCGATTCAGCTCGCTCACAAAATTTCGGTATATTTTGATCTTACGATCGAGAACGTATTTATTTTTGAGGAGGATATGTAATGGATTTTAAAAAGAGACTTAAAACCAGGCTATACGTTGGTATTGTATATATAATTCTCGGCATAGCAATAATTGTTTGCGAACTCATAATCAACACCGAAAACAGTTTTATCTCCGCATTGGGCTTTGCAATGATCGTTATGGGACTTGTCCGTATAAGAAACCACCGCCTTATAACAAGAAACGAGGAGACACTTAAAAGGCAGGAGATCGCGGAAACAGACGAAAGAAACATCTCGATCGTTCACAAGGCGAGAAGCATGGCATTTACAATTTACATTGTCCTCGCATGCCTTACCGTTATTGAATTATCACTTATAGGCTTAACCCGAATTTCCGCTTGGATATCGTATTCCGTTGCACTTCTCGTGCAATATATTGGATATGCTATCTTGTATATCAAAAAATATCATAAAAATAAAAGACGGGCGACCATTGGTCGCCCGTATCAATTCCAGATTCCATTTGCATATTTGCTTGCTGTTTTACCTTACGTCTATCTGACACATTTTCATTGTAGTAAGTGCAGCGCTGTGGCTGTCAACGGTCACTCCCGCGCAACAGGTAGAATCAACGCTGATTTTGGCATCAAGAAAATCTGCCTTTAAAAGAAGCGCATTTGAAACGACACATATATCGGTGCACAAGCCAACAAGCTCAATATCGAGATCATTTTTGCCGTATTTTTCCTTGATGTAACGAACAAGCTCGGTTGAACCGAAGGTGGGCTTTTCTATCGTCTTATATTCCCTTTTGTTCAGAGCCTCCTGCACCTTCAAATCAAGTTTCCAGCCGTCAGTACCCTTGATACAATGGGGAATGGGAAGATTTTTGCCCTCCATAGTCTCCATATAGTTTTCATTATGGGTATCGTACGTAACGATCACATCACCTTTAAAGCTCTCAATTTTGCCGACAACGTTATCAACGATCGAAACCGCCTCTCTCGTTCCGAGAGCACCGTCGACGAAATCCTTTTGCATATCTACAACTATCAGTATTTTATTCATACATAACTCCTTAATTGTTCGAACACTCGTCAGCGGTCATCGAGAGGGAGCGACAATTTTTCTCCTGAAAACATCTATCAGATATTCGCAGTTAACGATTTTCTCTACGATTTGCCCCTTTGAGAAATAATAATGATTTGCAGCCTCATATCCTATGGCTACGTTTTTATTCATAAGAGACAACAGTCTTTGGCCTTCGAATTCATTGTAATTCTCCTTTATTGGTTTAAGATTATTTGTCTTGGATACACTCAGATCACTTCCCTTTCTCTTTCAAGCCCCGAGAACACACCGTTTATATAATGCATATTTTCAAGCATGGGAATCCCGTGCCCAACGGCGTTTGACTGATCCAAAATCACAAAGTCCGAAGCCTTTTTATTCTTCATTTCATCACCGCGCCTTATGGCTGCGCTTTTTTGCAAAGCTGATAGAACGCCACCGCCGATGCGGCTGCAACGTTAAGCGAATCCACCCCGTGATACATGGGGATTTTAACGGTATAATCGCAGTCCGCGATGGTTTTATCGGAAAGACCGTCACCCTCGGTCCCCATAACAACTGCAAGCTTGTCTTCCGCTATAAGCCTTCCATCGTCTATCGACACCGAATCGTCCTTCAGCGCCATAGCTACCGTTTTATACCCGAGAGCCTTTATTTCATCGAGGCTGTTGTCGGGCAAAAACGTCCAATCAATCTGAAAAACAGTGCCCATACTAACTCTTGCCGCACGTCTGTATAAAGGATCAGAGCATCCCGGGGTAAGAAGGACTGCGTCCATTCCAAGCGCCGCGGCGGAGCGTATTATAGCTCCAACGTTAGTCGGGTTCATAACCTTATCGAGAATTACTATTCTGCTTTTGTTTTGGCACACCTCATAAACTGACGGCAGTTTTTTACGCCTCATTGCACAAAGCATACCTCTTGTAAGCTTAAAGCCCGTAAGCTGCGTCAAAACGTCAAATTCCGCGACAAATATCGTCACGTCGCCGATTCTGTCAAGAATACGCTTACCTTCTCCGTCAACGTGCTTTTTCTCCATAAGACAGGAAACCGCCTCGTACCCTGCGTCAAGGGCACGTTCAATAACCTTCGGGCTTTCTGCAATAAACATTCCCTTTTCGGGGAATTCGTTATTCAGTAGCTGAACCTCGCTGAGCCTTGCATATACGTCAAGCTCCGGGGAAAGAAAATCCGTTATTTCTTTAATGTTGCTCATTTTGTTTTCCGTCAAGTCAAATTTATCCATGCGAAATTTTGATAATTATTTACCCATTACCTCAGCGGTTTTTTTCAACATCTCGCGAATCGGGAGATCGTAGGGGCAACGGCTCTCGCATACCCCGCATCCAACACAATCGGATGCCGTTTTTGACAAGGTCGAATACCTATTACTTGCCCATTCCTTCAGATCGTAGCGGCTGTAATATCCCTCGAACAAAAATACCGCAGGAATATTGATCCCGACAGTACAGGGAGCGCAATAATTACAGCGCCTGCAGAAATTTGTGCCGAGAAAATTCTTAATTTTTGCTATTTTTTCAAGTTCCTCTGTACTGAGCGGAGATATATCGGAGGTTGCCGACACGTTTTGCTTGATCTCCGCTACGTCAGCCATACCGGGAATAACCACGGTTACAGCGGGATTGCTAAGAACGTATCGCAAAGCGACGGGGGCATCGTCAATGGCGCCGCCAGCAAGAGGCTTCATGCAGATAAATCCGATATTATTTTCCTCGCACCTTTTTATAAGCGCCTCTCCCTGTGTCTCGACAATGTTGTACGGGAACATTATTGTTTCTACCCACGGAAGCTCCACAGCCTCTTTGAAAAGATCGACAGAATGAAGCGTAATGCCGATATGACCTATCTTTCCCGCCTTTTTGGCTTCATAAAGAGCCTCAAGAGCTCCGCCCGGGGCCATTACCTGCTCAAGATCCTTTGCGCCGGGATTATGTACTTGATAGAGGTCTATATAATCTGTGCGAAGATTTTTAAGGCTTATGTCGATATCCTTTTCCATACCGTCTTTTGTGCGCGCCATACTCTTTGTAGCAAGAATAAACTTATCCCTGACGCCCTCAAGGGCATATCCGAGGTATTCTTCACTAACCGTATATCCACGAGCGGTATCAATATAATTGATACCCTCATTTATCATTTCAAAAATCAGCTTTCTTGTTCCCTCGGCATCAATTTTCTGAATCGGAATTCCTCCAAAGCCCAATCTGGATATTTTAAGACCTGTTTTTCCTAATACTCTGTATTCCATGGTAGTACTCCTCATTAATATTTTTCTTAAAAGTGCCCTTTACTCTGCAACAAAAAACTCGTTTTTACCCTCGTTAAGCTCGCGCTCGAGGGAATTAATACGGAAGATTGCCTTGGGAAGTCCGAATATTCTTTCACTGTGGGTGTACCAACCGCCACCGAAATGAACTGCGATAACATTATCTCCGAGCTTAACGAACGGAGTTATATCGAAGCTCGGAACGCACACTCTGTGACCGATATGATCTCATCACAGGAATCGCAGGTAGCTTCAAAATCTGATGAAATGGGCAGAAAAGTGTCGGGATGATACATTTACCGTTTATATAGCACTTAAAAAAATCCAAGTTCGAGAATATTGAGCGTTTTTTTCGGCTTTACTCACATCAAAGTGACCGCGAATAACGGTAAAAGTTTTGGGCGTTCTTTCCTTTTTCCCGATCCAAGCGGCGTTGCCGAAGAAAAGCGACTGTTCCATAAGCTATATCCTCCCATACAACCACAAAAATCGGCAATAACAAAAGCAAACCGTTTATAAAGTCATTATATCATTTCTCTCAAAATAAAACAATATAATTTTCAATTTTCTTAAGAATAAATCAATATCAAAAAGCTCCCGATCAGCCAAGCCGTTCAGGAGCAAATTTCACTTATTGGTCATGAGGGTGTAAGATCCGCTTTTCAAGATGCGGATCAGCAAAGCGATTCCCGTCAGTGTAGGACTCCATACGTTTGTGGCAAAAAGGATAAATGCGATGCTCTCAATTCGTATATATGGTATAGATACTTCGATACCTTTTGGATTGGCAGCCATAAGCATAAGCAATGGCTCCGTAAATGCAAGGACAACAGCAGAAAGAACGGCGTACACACCGAATGATATCAGCATTCCCATTCTGATTCGGTTTGAAAACTCATCCTTGTCATCTTTAACCATGCCAATGAAATAGAATAGCGGTAAAATGATTGCCTCGTTCAATATTTCGTACAGGAGATTCACCCACGAAAGCTGACCGGCAATTGAAAAGCACCATTCTCCCGGTAATTGACCGAGGAAGAACACGCGCACGGTCGTGTAGACCGTCGGTACAAGTCCAAGGACGAGGCGCGCCGCGAAGAGCTTGTAGTTAATTTTGCTGAATGACAGTTTGATTTTGGAAAACATATCGATCCCCCCTTGTTGAACACTAAAATATATCTTTACTGCAACGTACGATTTAACTATTTTACAGTACGTAGCAGAATCAAGAAACACTTACCATTTTTCTTGACACTATCGCCCATTTCTGATAAAATTTGGGTATACCATTTTGACTTTTGTGTCAATGGATGGCATTTTGATCTTATAGGTCAAAATTTATGAAAGCACAGATTTTTTGATATCACACCTATAATAAATAAAAATCTCCCCTTGAAATACGATCTGAAGATCGGTATAATAGTATTGTAGAAAGGAGTGGCAGTCATGTCTAAAGGAGAAATCAGCCGATATGAGTACCAGCGTGACATGGGCAGAATCATAATAAGAAGCTCGATCTATCGCCCGTTTCTAACCGAACATACGCATGGATTCGTTGAGCTTGTCTACATCACACGCGGCTGTGGAATACATACGATCGACGGCCACACGGTCAGGACAAGACGCGGTGACATCTTCCTGATCGATTATGGTGTCAAACACAATTTTCAACCGATTTCCGAACCGTTTGAATGGATCAACTGCATTTTCCGACCGGAGCTGCTATGTGATGTGTTTGCAACACAGGAGAGTGCCGCGAGTCTGCTTTATTATATCTTCTATCACAATAAGCTGAGCAATCCAAATGCGGTCATGCTGAATATGAATCTCCGCTCGGAGAATGAGGATGTCGGCGCGCTGTTTGAAGATATGCTCCGTGAATACAGTGAAAAGAAACACGGCTATGAAGATATACTGGAGCATTATCTGATGATCATACTTACAAAGATCGCCAGACGTATTTTTTTACAGACGGAAGACAGTCGCAATCAGCCGGACAGTGCGGATATCATCAATGATGTACTGGAAAAGCTTGAGCGTTCCGAGCCGGGCAGTATCAGCGCCAAGCAATTATCCGACAGCTATTTCCTTTCGCAGTCATCTTTTTCCACCAAGTTCAAGGAACAGGTCGGCATGTCGTTTCTTGAATATATCATCAAATTGCGCATTGACCGTGCCTGCGAGCTGCTTCTGACTACCGATCTGCAGATCGGTGAAATACAGTCCTGCACCGGGTACCAGGATGCCAAAGCATTCTATCGCGCGTTCCGGCGCTGCACCGGCATGACGCCGACTGAATACAGAAAATTATATTTCAATTCGGAGGATAACAATTGAATATGGAAACGAATAAAAAAAGTCTCCGCTACGAAACGTATTATGACAAGGTATACGGTTGCTTTCTCGGCAAATGTATAGGCGGAACTGCAGGCGGTCCTGCTGAGGGACGCAAGGAACTGCTGGATTTCCCGCTGAATGAAGAACTTCTTCACAAATGCCTGCCTAATGATGATCTGGATTTACAGATCCTCTGGCTCGAGCTGCTCGAATCCGAGGGATTCGACATCACTGCGCGTGATATGGGCAGAGAGTTTTACGAAAAAGTTCCGTACGGCCCCGGAGAATACGCATATTTCAAGAAAAACTTTGCAAGAGGCATCTATCCGCCCCTTTCGGGAAAATACAACAATCGCTATTACAAGAACGGCATGGGATGCCCGATACGTTCTGAGGTTTGGGCGTGCATCTTCCCCGGAGCTGATGAAACGCGCGAACGCTATGTAGAAATGGATGGTTCCCTCGACCACGAGCGTGACTCGATCGATGCGGAGAAATTTCTTGCCACTCTGGAAAGCGAGTTGTTTTTCTCCGATGAACTGCGCACGGCGATAGAAACCGCTCTGAACACGATCCCTGCAAACAGCAAGCTCGAACACCTGCTGCGTGACACCATGCGATACTATGATGACGGATGCGATTGGAAGTTCACCCGTGGTATGATACTTCGAAATTACGGTCATGCAGACTGTACCAATTTGTATCAGAACATTGGATTTACCTTGCTCTCGCTCCTGTACGGAAATGGAAATTTCAGAGAAACGATCCGACTCGGACTTGCCTGCGGTTATGACACGGACTGCATCTGTGCTACCGCCGCATCAATCCTCGGTATCATTCGCGGCGCAAAGCGCCTGCTTCATGAGGACAATATGAGTGACACGGGACTTGCGATCGCGATCGGTACAAGACGTAAAACAGGCTCCATCGCCGACCTTGCGAGTGATGTCTGCGCTGTAGGAATCTGTGCCGGTGACCGCTTCCATGACACAACTGTGATTACGGAATGTCCCGAATATAAACCGATTCCGATCAAAATGCGTACACCGCCCGTCACGGTGGAAGCCATATACAATGGCGACCCGACCATCAGTCCGGATATGCCGACAGATTTTGCGCTTGCATTTGACAACCGTACCGACCGTGAGATCGAGACTGAAATTTCAATCACTGCGCCGGACGGAATCAAAGTTACGCCGGATAGCATAAAGCTGTGTCTCAAAGTCGGTGAAAGATATATGCTTTCATGCCGCGCAGAAGTTTTGCCGGACACAAAGGTTCTCAGCGAAACCAATCTGTTCGATGTTCACATGAGCGGCACATTCGGTACTCTGGAAGACCAATTCGGACTTGTAGGCTGTGCGGTATGGTATAGATATGGTCCGTTCCTTCAGAACATCCGTGACATTTCCGATCTCCCACCGCACGAACGTTACGCCGAACATCTTTCTGTGCTTCCGGGAGAGAGTTCATATGATATTAAGCGTGAATATCACCTTGGCGGCATTGCGGACATAAACTATGAATTTGTATCCGAAGCCGAACCGTTTGTCAAGATTGCAAATGACGGACGTGCTGAATGTGTCTCGGAACAGATTTCCATCCACGAAGACCTTTTCGATACTGCAGCGATACAGAAATTCGAAGGCGCTCATGTGGATTATCTTGTGCGTCAGCTTGTCTGCCCCGAAGAGCGTACATTAGAGGTTGCCGTCGGTCACACCGCTCCATTTAAGCTTTGGATCAACGGAAAACTCATCGGTATGAGCGATAAGACAAAGTGGTGGACGCTTGAGAATATGCACTTCTCGGTAACTCTGTCCAAGGGAGTGAATACGGTTATTCTGAAATGCGCACAGCAGTCGGATCACGCAAAGTATTCGATCGTCTGGCGCGGATACAAATGGAGTCAGTTCTCAGATCTTGCATCTGTGCTGATGGAGCGATAACCCCGATCTGTATTTAGTAACTGTGGAGGCAGGACTTGATAACAAGTCCTGCCTCCAGTGCTGAAGCTCCCCAAAATACCGTCCATCGACGAGATTTGGTGGAGCTATTTCACCTTCCGCGCATTCAATCTTTCGAAGCCCACACAGATGTCTTTACTTGATTTAACGGCGGATATATTCAAGGTCTACGTGCCGCATGAATACACTGATCATAATGAAACACACTAAAGAAATTAATATCCCAATAAGTGTATCAGTTCCTTATGACTAATAATACCGATAATAACAACATAATCGTCCACAGCTCGGATTTTACGCCCCCTATCGTTGTAAGAATAATGGATTATCTAAAGGAAAACTACCATCATAACTTTCCTTAGAGGATCTCACCGAGCAATTTAACATTTCAAAATCTTCCCTTATATATAACTTCAATAAATACCTGAAAACGTCACCCACCGACTTTCTCATAAACATTCGCATAGATCAAGCGAAGGAGCTTATGTAAAACTCAAGCAAGGGTATGACCGAGATCGCTGAGGATTGCGGCTTCTCAAGTGCCAATTACTTCAGCCTTATGTTCAAGCGAAAGACCGGTATATCCCCTGCGAATTACCGTAATAACAGACACCCCAAATGATCCAAACAAAAAAGATTACTCTTTGTTACAGTAATCTTTTTCATTTTTAAGAGGTATATTGCACAATGGTCATTATGGAGGTTATTGCTTCCAAACAGGAAACACCAAACAACGACAGAGCACAAATTATCGTTGTTTTAAGAATCCGATTTTAAGTTAATGCTGATGAATGAATAAGTCTATATGCTACAATTCATTATCACCAATCGGACACATAATAGAAAAATAAACAGGTAATATATTCAGTTAAGGGTGTGGTAATAAAATGAAATATCCGATAAACAGGGAATTTTTCCCTTTTGCTTCGCTCACCCCTCCCATTCAAAGCGCAGATACGGCGGGCAAGATGGGGTCGATATTAAGACCTCCGATATGGGTAAGAAATAATACCGACGAGGATGTAAACGTAGCCAAAGAAACCGTTAAAAGCTATGACGGAGCAGAAATATCGCTGTTTATTTTCGAGCCGCGCGGAAACATCGACCGTTTACCCTGCCTTGTTTACTATCACGGAGGCGGATTCTTCTTTGATGCGGCATGGTATCACTACAAGCTTGCAAAGAGGTATGCTCTTGAAGCTATGTGCCGCGTTATTTTCGCGCAGTACCGTCTTTCGCCAATAAATCCCCATCCGACGCCCGCAGAGGACTGTTACGCGGCACTTGTTTTCGCTTATGAAAACGCCGAAAGCCTCAACCTGGACAGCACACGTATTGCCGTAGGAGGCGACAGCGCGGGAGGAGCACTCGCCGCAGCGGTTTGTCAGATGGCGAGGGACAGAGGAACCAACATTCCATGTTTTCAGCTTCTTGTTTACCCGGTAACCGACCGCAGAATGGATTACGATTCCTGCCGCAATTATACAGACACGCCTATGTGGAATTCAAGGCTGTCAAAAGTTATGTGGGAGGGCTACGTTAAAGACGAAAACGCTCCCGACATTGCCTACGCTTCCCCTATGGAAGCCAAAAGCTTTGACTGTCTACCGTCCGCGTACGTTGAAACGGCTGAATTCGACTGTCTGCACGACGAGGGTGTGGCTTACGCACGTGCTTTGTCCGATGCGGGGGTTAAGGTCATACTGAACGAGACCAAGGGCACTCCTCACGGATTTGACATCGTGGCATACGCCGAAACAACTAAATCCGCGATCGCTAAGAGGATCAAATATATGAAAAAGCTCTTTTGGTCAATTAATACCGACATTACTTGACAAATTGCGACGAAAGTGATATAATATTTTCGCATATTGAGGGACCAACTGACCGTAGGATGATGGTCTCTCTTGTTATGAGTACTCAATAGTGGAGGATTTTATGGTAATACCGGTTTTATTATTCATTCTTGGACTTATTCTTCTTATTAAAGGCGGCGACTGGTTTGTCGACGGTGCCGCAGGCATCGCAAAAAAATTCCGCATTCCGGATATGCTTATAGGTGCCACTGTTGTTTCAATCGGTACCACCCTTCCCGAGGTAATGGTATCCGCGACTTCAGCCTTCAGCGGCCACGGTGAGATCGCATACGGAAATGCAATCGGATCCATCATATGCAATACCGCGCTGATCGCCGCAATTTCGATAACATTCCGTCCTGCGAAGATCGAACGTTCCTCTCTTGTTCTCCTGGTTTCTGCATTCTTTACATCAGCAATATTTTATACAGCGGTTGCCTGCTTCTTCGGGGAGTTTTCGAGGCTTGTAGGAGCTTGCCTGTTGGTGCTTTTCATAGCATATATGATACTGTCTGTCATAATGGCAAGAAAAGCTCCCGTTCAGGGCGAAGAAGTTAAAAAAGAAGATGATATAAGCAAAAAAGATCTTATTAAGTACATAGTTTTTCTTGTATTAGGTGCCGCACTCATTGCATTCGGTGCAGATCTGCTTGTTGACAACGGCACAATTATAGCAAAAGAGCTTGGCGTTCCCGAATCGGTTATTGCTCTTACGTTTATTGCTATCGGAACATCGCTCCCCGAGCTTGTAACCGCAATTACATCGCTTGTCAAGGGTCACGGTGCGATGTCGCTTGGAAACATTATCGGAGCAAATTTGTTCAATTTAGTCCTTGTAAGCGGTGTATCTACCGTAGTTTCACCCTTCGCGATCCCGAATAATACACAGATCATGGGTATCAACTCCTCACTTTTGGTAGATATCCCCGTGATGCTGTTCGTAATGGCATTCCTGACTATTCCCGCAATAATAAGAAAAAAGATCTCAAGATGGCAGGGCATAACACTTCTCTTGATTTATGCGGGCTTCTGCGTATTCCAGTTCACAATATAATTGAAACGCATAATCCCATCAATTCCGAATTGCGGTGAGTATTTGAATATCCGTAAGGTAGATAACAGCTCGTCCGACAAACTGATAATTGAATCTATGGGATACGTAGACAGTAAAAGCGCTGCCCAACGCGCGTTTCTAGGGGCTCTTCATACGTTATTCATTACGTTCTTTCGAGTCGTGGTTACATAGGCAATCACTCTGTTGCAGGAACAGACTTTGCTTTCAAGGTGCGTAAAGTGGGGTAAGAACGGCTAAAAGTACACCAATCGTTTTTTACTTGTTTTTTGTGTTCTTTTCAATCGCTTTCATTTCTTTTATTGAGTAGGTGCAGTTGCAATCCATACACTTGAGTTCTGCCCAAATAAATTTGATATTTCCAACCATATATCCCTCACCTGATGAAAAATCAAAATTCTTCGCTTCTTCAGATTTTGAATTTACTACTTTTATTACTTCAACCGGGGTGAGTTTTTTATGACAAACAGGGCAGAAATGCTTTTTGAAATGCAGAAAAAATGGACTTGACCATAACTTTTGTAAATAAATCAAGGCGCGAGCCTTGTATATCATCCGTCCGAAAACGAGTACATCTCTCTTTCGGGCGAGTATATCATCAACACGGAGTGTTGTATATCATCAAGCCGCAGGAAATACACGCTAAAGCGTGATGAGATACAATGGCGGCACCGTCCTTGATGATATACACCGCACGTTGTGCGGCGATGTAAGGAGCGAAGCGACGGAATAGCGAGCCTGCGAGCGTCTATGCCAAGCCTGCGGCTTGGATAAACAAAAACAGAACATTTGTCCTGGTAGACAAATGTTCTGTTTTTGTTGGTTGCAGGGGTGGGATTTGAAAGGCCCTTCCGAAAATATAGTCGAAATCTTCGTAAAGCACCGCTTTTCTTGATTTCTCCTTATTTTCGTGACGAAGCCAACGAAAACGATTCTCAATCGTTTTCATTGGCTTCACCCACTCCCTCCGGAACCCGGAGGTCAAACGAGGTTCAAATCCCGCCTCGCATACGGCGACAACCAAAAAAAACACCCTGATGGGTGGTTTTCTTTTGTGTTTAAGGCCCAAAAAAGATACACAATTCTTTCGGTTGTTATGCGAACATTAGAGTATCAAATTTTTTCACAAGAACATGCTTCCAAACAAAACGTTCCTGGTTTTAACTTCATCTGAAAAATATCTATATCAGTACCTTTGCACAAATTCATTATATCACTTTTCAGTTTATGTCCAATTCTGCACCCCAAATAAATCTTTTTCGGCATAGCAAATGGAACGCTCAAACCTTTGTTGCCTGAATAATTCTCCTGAATAGCTACGCGCCATTCCCTCTCGTATTGCCATTCTTCTGCTTTACAATATACTAACCTCAAAAAATTTTGCACTTTCTCATTTGTGCTTTGGGTATCAAAGCAAACCTCATAGTTATCAGTATATTTTACCGGAATACACCCAAATGGAGATATGTTATTTACCGAATCAAAATCATATTCGGCACATACACCATAATGAGAATTTGCATAGTGCGACCACATTATTTTTGAATACAAATTTTCCGGTTCCGAAAAACAGCCAACATATTCTGACTTTACGCCCAAATAGTGAGGATTTTGTGCATATGTATTTAAGAAATCCGATAAGAATGCCATGTTATTTTTCCAATAAGGCGAGTTCAAAACTACATTAGCTTCCGTTTCCCCAAGTTCTTCTATTAATAATTCTTTTTGTATGCGCTTAATATCATTGGTGAAATCTATATTTAACACACAATCAAATGGATCATTAAACTCTGTTGGCAACGATAACCAAATATTTTGTTTTTCTAAATGATTTAAAAAGTAATTAGTTCCGCTTTGCTCGTATTTTCCGGAATAAAATTTTATAAAAGACTTGGGAGAATTTTCTTTCCACAGCTTGTCTAATTCCGATTTATTGGCCGTTATATAAGCATTATGAAACCGTTGAGCATCTTTCGCATTCATTGCTAGTCCTCTCATTCACATAGCATTTTGCTTTAACAACAAAATAGCTCTTCTCCAAACCAAAAGTAAACTCGACATTTGAGTTGTTGCAAATAATGCATGTTTTGTTCATCTGATTTTCCTCACAAATCAAAAGTACTTTAAAAGCTTTGAGCCAGATTACTGGTTAACTATATTTTTTAAGTTCTCATATTCATAATCTATATGTTCTTTGATAATTGAACATTGTTCTTCTCGAGTTTTTCCAGTAAAAGGTCTTATTCTTGCTACACCTAACTTGAAATTGCTTGTATTATTCTTAATTTGCATCAAGATTAATGCAGTTATCTATTCCAAAAAGGTTAGTTGCGCCCTCCAGAACGCGATGCGAAGGAGAGGGATAATAGACAATAAGGTTGTCTTTGGCCCTAGTACAACATACATAAAACAATTTTTTTGTTCTGCTTAATATTCTTGCATAACTTTTCTTTTGCGCTGCACTTAACGATTCTTCGATTCTATCGTCAAACAAGTACTCGAAATTGTAATTGTTCCAGCCTCCATTATTAAGAACAATTAGAACATTTTCAAATTCCAGCCCTTTTATTTTGTGTTGTGTTGAAAATGGAGTATACCCCTCTAAATAACGGTAAAGATTTTGGAATTCATGGAAAGATAAATCCTTTATTCTCCAATATAAATAGTCGTTGTTTTCAATAAAATCTTTAAGTTTATCATCCATTAGACACAAGCCAGAACAATCAGCAAAAGTGATTACCGTTTCAATACTTTCAATTGTTTTTGACTTAAGTTCCTCCATAAGTTTTTTTAGCTTAGCTTTATCTGCTATGGATTGCACATTAAAAGATGTCCTTCTAATAAGTTCGTTATATCCTTTATTATCGTACAAATTCATTAGTTCCTGGATTTTAAACAAGTGCTGAATCATCCGATCTCTCTTTGGTTCTCGAATAATTACACCTTCAATAACGACTTTATCGTCAATTAGATTATCTTTATCTAAGTAAATCCTTTTTACTTTGCTGTAGGGCCAATCTTTAACATATTCATATAATGTTTTTGCATTCGGATCTTCCAAAAGAACTTCTAGATGCGATTTGCCCTTATGGGGCTCTCTTTCGTATATCCATGGCAGGGATTTTACAACATTATCAAATGAATCCTCTTCGGACAAAACAACACCTTGTTTTTTTGCCTCTTTACTAAAAGCCTCTTTAAAATTAGCAATAGGATCATTATCGTATAGTGCCATCAAATTTGCAAAACCTGCTTCGTTTGCAATTAGGTTATGCGTTAAACGTAGTTCCTTAGTTTCTATTGAGTTTGAAAAATCCCATCCATAAACCCATGGAGACATTTTAACTTTGCTCAAATCAAAACTTGTGGAATAGAGAAATTTAACAGACCCCTGTTTGATCTTACCGTCTTCCATATTAGGAGCACCCGGATCTTCAGAAGGTGTTTGGATTAATCCATCTGTTCTCAGTTCATTTGCAATATTAATCACTACTTGGGGATTTCTACGATTTTGTTGTTTTTCTACCTTATGAACAATTCCAGATTCGATATACGAGTCGATATCGCCTATTCCCGTTTCATATATTGATTGCATCGCATCACCAAAGAAGCCGATAATGTTCTTCTTTTTTCGCTGTTGAATGAAATCCAAGAGTATCTCAATTACAAGCGGTGATGTATCTTGATACTCATCAACAAAGATAAATGGAAACTTATCGATGACTAAATCACAAAGACGCGGATACTTTTTAAACATTCGATTCGCTAAAATCAAAATCTCATCGTGAGAAATTTCTCCTCTATCAATCCTAACATATTCCTTATACTGAATACCATTTTCAAAAGGGTTTTCATATGCAGTGTCCGGAGTAGGATTTTTAATTGAGCATTCAGGATCATTTATCAATTCTAATAACGTAATTTTAGTTTCATTTTGAAATTGAACAATCATGCCCCACAAAAAATCATGAATAGTAGAAATAGTGAGATTGTTTATGTTTGCTCTGTTCTTAATTTCTATTGCGGCAGCATTGGTATATGTAATGCACGCAATTTGTACTTTAGGGTATAACATAGAAAGGTGTTGTAAAACTTGAACCAAGGAATATGTCTTTCCGCTACCTGCACCACCGTTTAAGAGAAAATTATGTCCTTTCTTTATCTGTCCAAGAATTTCGCGCAATTCATCATCAGCTTGAATTAATTTTTTCTCAGCCATAATAGTCCCTCCTTGATATATGCAGGTATTTCCCAGTTGGAAAAGGTGCTAGTCCCATTTGATGTACTGTTGAGCAAAATATCAAGTGCAAAAGATGATTTGCTTTTAATACAGGAGTTAGCAAGCTCAAATGCGTCATAAACGTATTTTCCTGTTCCATCTTTTTCATCAAACTTCTTGACAGATTGCAAACTTTCAAATGAGTTTTTATGATCGAAAATAAAACTTCGATTCTTTTGAATAAACGCATCTTCAAAACTACGAGGATAATAATCGTCTGATTCTCGAGTTTGGTACACTATCATTAAATCTCCGGTTTGATCAGCTTCCCATACACCTAATTTGTTTTTTAATACTTTCTTCTCCTTGGGTAATTTTATAAAGAAATCTAACTCGCTACTTTCATCGCATTTGCTCAATGATGCTTTATAGTAATGCAACAAGGCACTGTTAGTGGTTTTATCTGCGCCTTTCACGGGATGTGCCGTTGTAACGGTACGAGAATGTCCGTTTTTGTCAATAATTATTTCTTCTTTCCCAGCATCAATATCTGTGATGATCAATGTTTTAATGCCAATGAATTCAAGAAATTTATCAAAAATT
>JAZQMQ010000017.1:0-3425 GCA_045543555.1 Eubacteriales bacterium | reverse complement strand
CTGAACGTCGCCGAGCGATAATGCCTTGGCAATCGCAGTTGCCGATATTGTGCGGCGTATTTCGGGTAAGCTTCTCAAATATTCAAGATACTGCGGAAGCCGTCCGAGCGTCGCCTTAGGGATAGAATATCCGTTCATTTTGCCACCTCCTTGTTTTTACGGTAATATTCTACCACACTTTGCCCTCTTTGTGAATTATTAAAATGTTATATCGGTATTATGCATATCGATATAACCATAATCGATAATTGCATTATCAATAAAAATAAGCAGTTTCATCAATTTGACGAAACTGCTTACGCATTCTATGTAATTGTACTGTTTGGGACGGAAGAGAAGGTGGGCGTATCATCATAACGGTTACCTCTCTCGTATTCATTATTTGCGTATATTATATCATATTTCGAGCGATATTTCAATAACTATTCAGTAATTTGTTTTATAATTGGTAAAAGTACCATATCTGAACTCTCAAAAGGGGTATATTGAAAGCTACCTTCACAGTGCTTATGACTTACCCTTCGTAGCAGAACAAGATTCTGACGAGATTGTATATGGGGCGCTTGATATTTAAGGGTCTGACAAATCCGATATCATAGATAAATGAGGCAGTTTCACTGCTTTCCTTTGCGTTCCATTCGCGCTTTGCCGAAATATCCTCAAATTCGCATGCTTCGGAATCGGCAATCTCGCAGAGAAGCTTGTTGATTTCTGCTACAACGGTATCGTCACCGTAATTTTTCAAGGCTACAATGACAGTACGACAGTCTGTATTTTTTTCTCTGATCGTACCGATCAGCGCGCGGTAGTTTTCTTCAAATGCGGTAGCTTTACCACTAAAATCGGATACATCTGCATCTCCGATATGTACGAGAACGGTGGCGGGACAAAGCTCGGCAACGCATTCGCTGTAAACCTTTGATGCATCGGCTACCGAAAGCTCTGAAAAGCTGCGGTTGTAGATCCTGTCGTTCAGCGCAAATGCCTGCTTCAGTTCTCCAAGAGGAATATGAACATCACTGCTCCCGCCGAAAATAACCGTACCGTCAGCCTCGGCAAGCCGGTTGAGAGATTTATATTTTTCGATTTTCTCTTTAAACATGTCCGTGATCTCCTTTAATTTTTCTTCACTTTTGTGTCAAGTGCTACGTTTCTGAAATACACGACGAGGTTGAGAGAAACGATGGCAAGGTTAAGCAGGTACGCGACCAATACGTAGTTGATATTCCCCAGTACGATTTTTGCGGAAATGCCGGCTATGTAGCCTGTGATGATAAGCAGAATGAAAGGCAGGCTCGTGCTTTTTGCTGTTCTTGCCTTGTATGCTTTGATCAAATTTATAGGCCAAGAAAAGCCGAAGCATACAAGCATGATTGTTTCGAGAATAGGTGCAATTTCCATAAGTAGATCTCCTTTGTGATATTTGGTGACATCATCCTATCACGAGAGAGCGCATAAATCAATTTTATAAAAATTAGAAACATCTTTTTTGTCATTTTCCGTTTATTTTACTTTCAAAAGGTGGTTTTGAAAGTAAAATATGCTATAATAATTAAAACAGTATACAATGAGGGCGGTACATATGAAAAAAAAGAATTTGGCGGTAAGCAATTCTATTCACCAAATACAAAAACGAATATTTTCAACGCAGTTTATACTGATCTTATTGCTCGCCATCGTGCTTGGCGGTGCGGGAATTATCATCAACGTAACTTTTGAAACAAAAAAGCGAGATCGAAACCTACAAAATATTTCTCAAACGATCGCCACCTCTCCGTTGCTTGACGATATGGCAAGCGGAATAAACACCGAATACTTAACCGACTATTTTGATTCACTTCAAAAATCTCTCGGTGACATTGACGCCATTTCCATAGTAAGTGCAGATAACGTGCGCTTGTATCACACCAATCATGCCTTGATCGGTACGATCTATGATGGTACCTTGCCTATGTTTGAGGATAACGAGTTCTATGCCGAAGATAACGACGGACCTTCGGGAAAGCAACGCCGCGCCTATGCCGCTATTTATGATGAGGACGGAAATTACTCTGGCTTCGTTATCACGGTAATGCTTCAGGAGAGCATCAAAAAAGAAACGCTTCAAACGCTGTTGATCTTCTCGCTGATCACCGTTGTTGCCGTTCTGATGGAGGTCATCATCTCTGCGGAGCTTTCGAGGAACATCAAAAAGAAGCTTCACGGCTACGAACCCGACGTGTTTTCCGCCATGTATCAAGTGCGAGATAATATCTTGGAATCCCTGTCGGAGGGAGTGCTTGCCATCGACAAAAACGGAACGGTGCAGTTCATCAACACATCCGCGATGAAAATGCTTGGCTGCAAGTGTCTTTCTGCGGGAAACGATATCGTCGGTCAACCGCTTCAAAAAATATGCGATCTCACCGTATTTGAAAATACTCTTACTGCTGGCGAAAAGGAGTTTGGAGTACACGAATCGCGCCTTGAAAACACCAATCTTCTCATAGACCGTATCCCAATCAAAAAGGAAAGCGAGATTATCGGTGCGGTCGGTATTCTGCATAACCGCGAGGAATATATCAAGCTGATGGAGGATCTTGCGGGAACACGGTACCTTGTGGACTCTATGAGAGCCAACAACCACGATTTCACCAACAAGCTCCACGTCATTCTCGGACTTCTGCAAATGGAAATGTACGACAAAGCATCCGCTTATATTGAGAACATTACCATTGTGCAAAGAGAAACGATCAGCAAAATCATGTCCGCGATCTCCGAGCCCGCCGTAGCCGCTCTGCTCATTGGCAAGTCCGCGAGAGCCTCCGAGCTGAACGTAAGGTTGGCTTTGGAGGAAGGCTCGGTGTTTTCCAAGAGCGATTATCCCATTCCTACCGAAACACTGATCACTGTGATCGGCAACCTTATTGACAATGCCTTTGACGCGATGAATGAAGCGAACGGAGATTATGACAAACCGAAGGAACTGCTGCTTGGCATCTATTCAAAGCAGGGTTCGCTCTTAATTACGGCAAACGATACGGGTGTTGGCATCAAATCGGAGAATATGGAAAAAGTATTTCAAAACGGCTATTCGACCAAGGGAGAGGGCAGAGGAACGGGGCTTTATCAGGTCAAACGAATGGTGGAAAATCTTGGCGGCGAGATCACGATTGAATCGCAATTCGGAGCAGGAACCTCGGTTACCGTGATCCTCGGTAAATAAAGGAGCAAGGAAATGTGTTATAAGGTCTTAATCGTTGAGGACGATCCAATGGTATCCATGATCAACGAACAGTATGTCAATCGCAACAAAGCCTTTCGCGTTGTGGAAAAATGCAAGGACGGAAAAAGCGCGCTTGAATACCTTGAAAATAACGATGTCGATCTGATCGTTTTGGATGTATATATGCCACGGATGGATGGCTTTGAAACGCTTCGTCAGA
>JAZQMQ010000016.1:0-223677 GCA_045543555.1 Eubacteriales bacterium | reverse complement strand
AAGCTTCACTCTCGACACCTACACCCACGTGACAACCGATATGCAAAAGCGCGCGTCAAAGATCGTGGGCGGGTTCCTCGATGACCTGATCATCAAGGAGGACGGCAATGGCTAAACGTAGGAAGAATGGAAAAGGTCTGTTAAGGCAACGCAAGGACGGACGATGGGAAGGTCGAGTCGTCGTCGGCTACGATGACAAAGGTCTGCCGAAGACCAAAAACGTACTTGCCAAAACCAAGACCGAGTGCGCCGAGAAGCTGGAAAAGCTTCGTGAGGAGTACCGACCGCCGAGCACGCGGTGCAAGCCGGATATGCTCTTCGGCGACTATATCGACTTCTGGTACGAGAACTTCTGCAAGCCCGCCGTCCGCCCGCTGACTCAGCAAAACTACGAGAACCGCATCTACGATCACATCATCCCCGAGATCGGCAAGATCCCGCTGAACAAGCTGTCGCAGAACGATCTGCAGCAGTTCTATGCTCGGCTGAAGAAAAACGGACGGAAGATCCGCGTGGAGCAGTACGGTCCCGAGCTGTCCGACCGAATGGTGCGCGCCTGCCACGCAAGCTGTCGCTCGGCGCTGGAAAAGGCGGTGGAGGACGGGCTCATCCGTACCAATCCTGCCATCGGCTGTAAGCTCCCGCCGAAGAAAGCTCACGAAATGCAGGTGCTGTCGAGGGAGGATCTCGGGCGGTTCCTGAAGCAAGCCAAGGAGGATGGCTTCTATGAATTCTTCCTGCTGGAGCTCGGCACGGGGATGCGCCGAGGCGAGATGCTCGGGCTGATGTGGGATGACCTCAACTTCCGCACGGGCGAGCTTCACGTCTGCCGTCAGGTGTGCGCCGTGGACGGCAAGCTGGAAATATCCGTGCCGAAAACGAAATCGTCGGTACGCACCATCGTGCTTCCGCCGTCGCTTACGGAGGTGCTGAAGGAGTATAAGAAAACGGTGGATTCAAGATGGATGTTCCCGTCACCGCAAAATCCCGACTCGCCGAGGTATCCCACGGGAACGAGCGATATCCTCGGAAGGATCCTTCGCCGTGCGGGTTGTAAGCGCGTCCGCTTCCACGACCTGCGCCACACCTTCGCAACAATGGCGCTGGAAAACGGAATGGATGTCAAAACCTTGTCGGCGACCATCGGTCACGTGTCTGCCGCGACCACGCTTGATATCTACAGCCATATGACCGATACGATGCAGATGCAGGCGGCGGTGAACATCGACCGCAAGATCGGCGGTACGGACGCGCAGATGCCCGAGATCAAGCAAACACCCACGGTAAGCACAAACACGCCCGTAAACGCAACGTACGAGCCCACAGAGCCACATCCCGAGCCCGTCCCGAGAAAGATCCGCAAGTCTGGCACCGGATGCATCTATCAGATCAACGATCACCTCTGGGAAGGCAGCTTCTATCCAAGACTGCCAAACGGCAAGCGGAAGAAGTTCAACATCTACGCCGAAACGCGAGAGCAATGCGAAACCAAGCTCGCCGAAATGATCGCCGAAAAGAAAGCGGAGATCGCGGAAGAGAAAGCAAAACGAAAAGAGGGCGCCGACTAAGGCGCCCTCAATGGTTGGTATGCAGTAAACAAAGAGAAGCGATTATGGCTTCATCACCTTGATAAAACGGAACATTTCATCAGGACCTTCGTCGGGATCGTGCTTTTCATCCTCGAACATTTCGTGTTCGGGTTGAAAATACTCGCACCAAAATTGGTCGATTTGAAAACCGCACTAGTTAACGTAAAAGTGAATGTTGCGCTTTTCGAAATATGGAGTGCAGGTCTCCCAAACCTTGGTCTCGGGATGCAGAGCCTCTACCGCAAGCCACGCACCGTAGCCGATTCCTTTGGTGTGCTCCTCGGGGGAAACGAACAGAATCTCCAACTCGTTGTGATACGTTTCTTTGTTGATTTTCAGAATAAGACCTCCAACTCGTCTACCGTCAACAACGATTCGGTAGGTCTCGCTATCGGTCGAGTCGATACAACGCTCGATGGTTTTGCGAGAGATGATCTCGCCGTCAAAATCCATGTGGTCGTCACGCTTGCCGAACTCCTCGATCGCGCCGTACTTGAATGCCCACTGATTGTCAAGAATGAATTGCTCGCGGTCGTCTGCCGTAAGCGGAACAAGAGTAACCTTTGTGTTTTTCATAAACAATCCTCCTTAAAAATAAAAAACTCCGGCTATTGCGCACACAATAACCCGAGCTCACTCGGACACCTAATCCGGCATACGAGCGCTACGGCACTCTGCCTCCGGTGACCATATCTGTTTTTGTAAGTATATCATAAAATCGCCGAAAAGTCAATAACTGCCCCGCGGTAGACAAAGAAAAGGCAAAACAAAAAGAGGGCGCCGAGTAACGGTGCCCTCAATGGTTGGGTTGCAGTAAACAAAGAAAAGGATTCGGAAAAAGCCAAGCATTATTTTTTAACTGAAATAGACGCTACTCCAACATTTCGTTGCGAATCGGAATTATAATTTGCAACAAAATATCTATCCTCACTCCATTTTTCAATTGCTTGAGACATATCCCTATTAGATACTTTTTTGTTTCTGGCTATTAACCAATCTAAAAAGCTAAGCAATCCACTGGTAGAATATAAATTATTATCAATGGCAAGTTTCAAAAGATTTTGTCTTTGACTTGATGTGAGGTTATCTTGAGAGTTTACATTATATCCTATTTGGTGTAATAGCGATTCGGCATTTAATTTTTCTCCGTCGAAAATCTCGTCCCCATATCTCTCATAAGCATCACGCGTAATTTGCCTACACAACAAAATGCCTTTGCTTTTTGCTTGAATATAGTCCGACTCTAAAATAAAGTATATTTGACATTGCTGACAATATCCTGCCGAAACAAGCAATTGCTCTATCGTTCCGGACGATGTCATCATGCTTATATTAGCTTGTATTGGTTCGATAGTATGATTTTTATTGCATTTGAATACATTGCTTAACACAATAAAATCTTTAAATTCGATCTGCCTTGTTCCTATCAACTCACAAAGTTTTTCTTCTTTTGATAGAATCGAGGAATATGAATACTTCAAAGAATTAATGGCATTTTCAAGAGACGATGCCCATTTCACAATTTCTTTTGCTGATTCTATTTTTGTGATATCGTTATCAGTTAGTTCACATTCCTTCAAAGTGTCTTCAAAATCATAAGAAAGAGACTCAAAATATCCGACTTCCATATTATCGTGACTTTCTTCGATATACTCAAGAGAATCCGTCATTTTCTTGATTAATTCACTACATTCAAGAATTTTCTTGGATTTCTTCTTTAACTCGAGGAGAAAAAGTTTGTCGCTTGTTTTTTCAAGATCGTCAAGCCTTGGAGATAATGAGTCGAGTGAGTGATTGATTTTACCCAACGCCTCAATAATCATTGAGTTTGTTATTTTAGCCATTTTAACTCCAGTAAAAAACCGCAAGGAAGACCCTTGCGGTTTTGTTTTTGCGGCCAAAACCGCTGTTTTGGTCGGAGTGACAGGACTTGAACCTGCGGCCTGATGGTCCCAAACCACCCGCTCTACCAGCTGAGCCACACCCCGATTTTGTATTGAATTTTTATGTTTTTGCGTAGAAGTGGGACAAACTGTGGTCAAACGCAAAATCTACGCTGTTTTGCATTTTCTCAAAGTGTCGAAAGTGCCGATATTACAAGGCGAAATCTTGCGTATTTGCAAGGGTTTTGAGGGATTTGCTTTTCGGCGCGGCGCGCCGTTTTGCCCGCGGGGGCTCCCCGCTGTTCACGCTCCCAAAGCAGGCGCGCTACCCGTACTTGCGGTACCTGTACTTATACAACACAACACGTGCGATTTCAACACAAAAACAGAGTTAGTCGACAGAGGAACACACAATGTCCTAACTCCGTTTTTGTATTATATCACAAATGTTTTTAAAATGCAACCCTTTTAGCACAAGTTAAGTGATCTTTATTCAAAATTTTCAATATTAGCTCAAAGCCCTATCTTATACATTGCGAACATATCCACGCTCAAATGTGTCGTGAATGTTTTTCCGTCGTAATAGTATGCTACGTCTTCCCCGTTCTTCAGGTTTTTAACAAAGCGCGGCGGGGCATCGGTTTCAAACGACAACGTTATTGGACTCGGAGTTTTATCGGGATCATATTCAAGATCGCAAAGAGGCACAAGAGTTGCCCCTTCATCTTCGAAGATCACCGTTTCAACAGCTTTTGATCCGCGCATATCGTATTTAGCATTCAAATTACGTCTAACCACACCTTTAAATAGCTCTTTAAACGGCACTCTGCCGTCATATTCGAGCTCCGCTATGCACCAAATAACCTTACCGATCCCGTATTCTGCCTCTATTATTGCGGGATATTCCGTGCTTCTTTATTTGATGCTCAATAGTCTGCCCAAGAGGATATACACCGCACTTCGCGCGGTGACGCAAAGATCGAAACGACGGAACAGCGAGCCTGCGGGCGTCTGTGCCGTTCGGAACTCCTCACTCATAACTAATAAAGCATTTGTGTCTACAAATGCAGTGCTTGTCAATAAAAGAGGACAGAGAATGTAAAACACTCTCTGTCCTTTTCCTGATTTTTAATACGCCTTTGCCCAGAGGACGGTGGTTTTTGCGGGCTTGCCGCAGCAGACACAAACGCCTTCCTTGCCCTGCATATCGAAGGGGATACATCTTGAGCCTACTCCTGTAAGCTCCTTGACCTTATCCTCACACTCCTCACTCTCGCACCAGAGGGCAGCGAAGAAGCCATCGCCCTTCTCCTTAAGAGCATTGATGATATCATCGGTGGTCTCACACTCGGTGGTGTGCTCGGCTCTGTTCTGAAGTGCCTTTTCGTAGATTCCCGATCTTACCTGCTCAAGCTTGTCGGCTACCGACTGCTCAAGTGTGTCGAGGGAAACGAAATCCTTGCTTCTGTTATGACGTGCAACGAGTACGCACTGATTTCCCTCGATATCACGGGGACCGATCTCAAGACGAACGGGAACGCCCTTCATCTCATACTCGGAATACTTCCAGCCTGCGGTGTTGTCGGAATCGTCGAGCTTAACTCTGAAGCCTGCGCGCTGAAGTCTGTCTCTGATCTCAGCCGCCTTTTCAAGCACGCCCTCCTTATGCTGAGCAACGGGAATGATAACGATCTGAATAGGAGCTACTGCGGGGGGAAGAACGAGACCGTTGTCGTCGCCGTGAGTCATAATGATCGCTCCGATAAGACGGGTGGTTACGCCCCAAGAGGTCTGATGGGGGTACTGGAGCTGATTGTTTTTGTCGGTGTAACGGATGTCGAACGCCTTAGCAAAACCGTCTCCGAAATAGTGGGAGGTTCCTGCCTGAAGAGCCTTACCATCGTGCATAAGAGCCTCGATGGCGTAGGTAGCCTCAGCTCCCGCAAACTTATCGCTCTCGGTCTTGGGTCCCTTGATAACGGGCATTGCAAGATCGTGCTCGCAGAAATCTGCATAGACGTTGAGCATGCGGAGGGTCTCCTCCTGTGCCTCCTCGGCGGTTGCGTGCATGGTGTGACCCTCCTGCCAGAGAAATTCTCTTGTGCGGAGGAAGGGACGGGTATTCTTCTCCCATCTTACAACCGAGCACCACTGATTATAGAGCTTGGGGAGGTCTCTCCAAGAATTGATAACGTTTGCGTAATGTTCGCAGAAAAGTGTTTCGGAGGTGGGGCGAACGCAAAGCTTTTCTGCAAGCTTTTCGCTACCGCCGTAGGTTACCCATGCAACCTCGGGAGCAAAGCCCTCAACGTGATCCTTTTCCTTATTGAGAAGGGTCTCGGGAATGAACATGGGCATATACACGTTCTCGTGTCCCGTTTCCTTGAATTTGGTATCGAGTATCTTCTGAATATTTTCCCATATCGCATATCCGTAAGGGCGGTAGATCATACAACCCTTAACGCTCGAATAATCGATAAGATCTGCCTTTTTTACAACGTCTGTGTACCACTGTGCGAAGTCTTCATCCATGGAAGTAATAGCTTCGACGAGTTTCTTGTCCTGTGCCATATTATGTCCTTTCGTGAGGAGATTATTTCTATTCTATTATTATAACTTAAAAAGCTCCTCTTGTCAAGGAAAACATAATATTTTAGCAAATTTAGAGCTTATTCACACCGTAAAGGAAACGAAATCGATCTATCTGTTCAAACAAAGTTTTCTCACATTGACTCGAAGCTCTGGTAAGGGGGAGCCTAACCTCTCCCGAGCAAAGTCCCATATAAGCCATACCGCTTTTGACGGGCATGGGATTGGTTTCGGTAAAGAGCGAGCGCATCAATGGAACAAAATCAAGATAAAGCTTGCGACATTCGTCCACGTTATCCTCATAAAGTGAGCAAAGGCGGCTCATTTGATACGGGAACAGATTTGACACTACAGAAATGACACCAACACCGCCGATGGAAAGCACGGGAAGGGTCATATCGTCGTGGCCGCTGTAAAGCGGCAAGGATTCACCGAATCTGCTTACGATATAAGCGCATTTCGATATGCTTCCCGACGCCTCCTTAACCCCCGCAGCCATTGGATGCGTTGAAAAGCCTTCGTAGACTGAGTCTTGAATGTCACTTCCCGTGCGTGAGGGTATGTTATAAAGAATAGTGGGCTTCCCCGCCCCCTCCGCTATGGACAAAAAGTGCCGAAGCAGACCCGATGCGCTTGGTCGGTTATAGTAGGGTGTTACTGCAAGTATTCCGTCGGCGCCCTCCTTAACCGCCTCTATTGAAAGCTCAACCGACGAAGCTGTATCGTTTGTGGTTGCGCCCGCAATTACGGCCACTCTGCCGTTTGACGCTTCGCATACAGCGCTTACGCACTTGATTTTTTCCTTTCTCGATAAAGTCGGCGCCTCCCCCGTGGTGCCGCATACAACAAGCGCGGATATCCCCTGCTCTATCTGATATTCGGTCAATTTTTTAAGTGCGGAAATATCTATTTCGCCATCCTTAAACGGCGTGATGAGAGCTGTTGCTGTTCCCTTAAAAAGCATTTTTTTCATCTATATTTTCTCTCCTTTTATTAATTGTTTGTTTTTTTGAAAAAACGGTTGAAATTCTTTTCGAAATGTTATATAATATAAGATGAATTTCTATTACCGAAAGACAGCTATCATGATTAAAAACACCTTAAGCCAGACAACCTTAACGACCAAGGATTTCTTCTACGATCTTCCTCAGGAGCGCATCGCACAGACCCCCGCCGAGCCCCGTGACTCCTCCCGACTTCTCGTGCTTTATAAGGAAAGCGGAAAAAGGGAGCACAGGGTATTTTCCAACGTACTTGAATATCTAAACGAGGGCGACGTGCTCGTTATAAACGACAGTAAGGTCATCCCTGCCCGTCTTTACGGTATCAAGGAGGAAAGCGGCATTCAGATAGAGGTCGTGCTGCTTCGAAGCCGCGGTCTTGATGTATGGGAGACCCTCGTCCGTCCCGGCAGAAGATGCAAGCCCGGTACTAAGATTATATTCGGCGACGGGATTCTTCGTGCAGAGGTTCTTGAGACGGTTGAAGGTGGAAACAGACTTCTGAAATTTGAATATGAAGGGGATAATATTTTTTCCATTCTCGATAAGGTCGGAAATATGCCCCTCCCTCCATACATAACCGAAAAGCTCAAGGACAGAAGCCGTTACCAGACCGTGTATGCCAAGGACGAGGGCTCTGCCGCCGCCCCCACCGCAGGTCTGCACTTCACCACCGAGCTTCTTGAAAGGATCAAGGCGAAGGGAGTAAAGATCGCTCCCGTTATGCTGCATGTTGGTCTCGGCACCTTCCGCCCCGTTAAGGAGGACAACATAGTCGACCATGAGATGCACTCCGAATTCATCTCGGTGTCAAGAGAGTCCGCAGACATCATAAACAACCGTACAGGCAGACTTATCGCTGTAGGAACCACCTCCTGCCGTGTTCTTGAAAGCGTTTCCGATGACAACGGGATCGTTCACCCCATAACCGACGATACGGGAATTTTCATATATCCCGGCTATAAATTCAAGGTGACTGATGCCCTTATCACTAACTTTCACCTTCCCGAAAGCACTCTTCTTATGCTTGTATCAGCATTGACAAGCAGAGATCTGATGCTTGAAACCTATAACGAAGCAATTGAAATGAAATACCGCTTCTTCTCATTCGGAGACGCGATGCTCATCATTTGATTATGAATAAAAACCTTATCACTCTCGATAACGCAGATTTGCCTTCTGACATTCGTTCGTTTATAACAGGCAACGTCTATGACAGCAGCTGCTCACCCGAAGCAAAGGTGTACCACATACCCGACCAAAAGCTGTTCATCAAACGCTCAGCAAAGGACTCGTTAAAAAAAGAAGCTTTAATGGACAACTATTATCATTCCCTCGGATTGGGCGCCGAAGTGGTATGCTACCTTTCGGACAAGGAAGATTGGCTGGTCACCACAGAGGTGTTAGGGGACGATCTTACGTCGGAAAAGTACATTTCAAGGCCCGAATGGCTTTGCGATACCCTTGCAACAACACTAAGAATGCTTCATTCCATTGATTTTTCCGGTTGTCCGATCACACAAAGAAATAAAGAGTATCTCAAAACGGTAAACGAAGGATATGCCATCAATCGATTCGACCGATCTTATTATTGTGCAGACATATCAAAAGACGATGCATTCGCCATAGTAAAAAACGGCGCTCATACGCTTGATAACAACGTGCTTCTTCACGGAGACTATTGTCTTCCGAATCTGATCTTCAAGCAAGACAGACTGTCCGGATTTATTGATCTCGGGAACGGTGGCGTCGGCGACAGACACATTGACGTTTTTTGGGGCATATGGACCCTCGAATTCAATTTAAAAACAGATATATACCGTTCGCGTTTCATAGACGCATACGGAAATGATCTGATCGACCCCGAAAAGCTAAGATTTATCGGAGCCTGTGAGTGCTTCGGATAAAAAACACGGAGAAAAACATGAAAACGATTGAGGTTCAGATAATATCACGGATCCCTCACGTCGCACAGATACTGTGCGGCTTCAATGAGTTGAGAAAAACAGGTAAATACCAAGTAAAATTCAATAATCTGCTTTCCTCAAACGAATGTCTGAAATATGCCGAAATGTCGGTAGTGCGCGTAATTTACGGAAATAAAACCATTATTTACGACCTTCTTGACGGTTATCTGGACATTGAAAAAATGTCATCTCTTCTTGATGAATGTGATCTGTATTTCAAGAGAAGCTTTTCGGACGAAAAAAATTCGGTATTCAACGAGGAAATGCGAAAAAAGCTCCATCCCCTCGGCTTAAATTATCATCTGACCTACAATGGTTGCCCTTTAAACGATCCTCTTCCCAAGCTAATTGTAAAAACACTTCTTGGCAAGGAATCGATGAACTCTTTCACAAAAAAACGCTTCGAGGGGAAGGCTGAATTCACCGACAAAAAACCAAAGGTGCTGTTTTTGACAAGGCTTTGGGATCCGTCGGAATGCTCGGAAATCCACCGAGAAGAGAGAATCAAGATCAATGCCGATCGCATTGCAATTATCAAAGCGCTGAAGGAGCGTTACGGTGAAAATGCTATCGTCGGTATCAACGATACGCCGTTTTCAAGATCGGTTGCTCCGGAGCTTATAATGGACGGAAGCTTCACGAAGCGGAAGAATTATCTTAAGCTCCTTCATGAAAGCGACATATGTATCGCATCTACCGGTCTTCACGGAAGCATCGGTTGGAAGACCGCAGAATACGTCGCAGCCGCAAAGGCCATAGTCAGCGAGCCTTTGATGTATACAGTTACTGGAAATTTCGAGGTGGGCAAGAACTATCTTTCATATACAGATCCCGATTCTTGCCTCCAAGCAGTAGACAAGCTCTTTAACGACCCCGAATTTATGTACGAAATCAAAAAGAACAACGAAAAATACTATAGATCATATCTATCCCCCGAGGTGCTTGTAGAAAACACCCTTCGTATAGCGGATATACAGATCTGAAAAGGAAAACGAATTGAACGACTTGATCAAGCTAATAGCCATTGTCGGCCCGACCGCATCAGGTAAAACCTCACTTTCCGTCGAGCTGGCCAAGGCAATAAACGGAGAGATCGTCTGCTGTGATTCAATGCAGATATACAAGAAAATGAATATCGGCACAGCAAAGCCCACGGATGACGAAAAGGCTGGGATCCCTCATCATCTTTTCGATATGATCGAGCCGGATCATGATTTTTCCTGTGCCGAGTACCGCGTTTCAGCTGAAAATGCGGTAAAGGATATATCGGTACGGGGTAAGGTTCCGATCCTCTGCGGAGGGACAGGCCTGTACTTAGACTCGCTTCTCCGAGGAGGAGATATGTCACCGAATGTTCCTGCGGGAATAAGAGAAAAGCTCGAAGAGCAGTCTCCCGACAGCCTTTGGGACCAACTTATAAAAATCGATCCGGAATCCGCAGAAAAAACTCATAAAAACAACGTAAAAAGAGTGGTAAGAGCTCTGGAAATTTATTACGGAACCGGAAAAACAAAAACAGAATGGGACAACATTTCAAAGCTTTCCCCCTCCGATTACGATCCTCTCGTCATAGGTCTGGATTACAAAAACAGAGACATTCTCTATAAAAGGATCGATAAAAGAGTTGATATAATGCTTGAGCTGGGACTTCTTGACGAGGTCAAGGCTTTAAGCGGATATATGGGAAAGACAGCTTCACAGGCAATCGGATATAAGGAGCTCATTTCTTATATAAACGGTCAATTGTCATTTGAAGAAGCTGTTGAGCTTTTGAAAAAAAGCACCAGAAACTACGCAAAAAGACAACTGACCTATTTTAAACGCAATCAAAATACCATTTGGTTCTATCCGGATGAAGAACCAATTGAGGATATTTTTAAAAAGATCGTAAATATTACAGCTAATCATCTGAGCAGATAATGATAAAGCATCATTCCGTCAACTAATTAAAAGGAGGACTGTTTTTGGACACACAATACCTTAAAAGCGTACTGAAATATATTGCATCGGCAGTTCTCTGCCTGATTCTCATCGCATATATAATCTATCATCTGACAGGTGAGCTTCGTACGGACATAAGAACTACTCCCGCAACTCTCACAACCTTCGAATCCACCTTCACATCAAAGGTAACGATACTGCGGAACGAAACGCTGGTGTATTCACCAATCGAGGGCGACATAAGCTATCTTTACAACGATGGAGACAAGGTCGCAAACGGAGCGCTTTTGGCGGAAATATATCCCTCCGGTGCAGATCACGAAATAAGCAAACGAATAGTTGAGCTGGACCGTGCAATAAGACTTCTTGAAAGCTCAAATATGTCAGACGCAGAAAAAAGAACCGATACCGAAAGCACTGACATTCTCATAAGAAATCACCTGTACGATCTGCTTGATGCAGCAGACTCCTCCGACATTTCAAAAGCAGATAACATATCGGATGAGCTTCTCATTCAGCTAAACAAGAGACGAATAATAACAAAATTTATCCCAAATTTCAACAAACAAATAGAGCTTCTCAAAGCAGAAAGAGATGCCCTTTCCGCTTCCCTGCCGACAAGTGAAAGCTCTGTATCCTCAGAGACCAGCGGATATTTCTACAGCTCTGTCGACGGATACGAGACCATCCTATCCTCCGCAAATATATCACGTATGACCTACAATGACTATCTTAACCTGGCATCCCAATCGCCCAAAGAATTCACCAATACCGAAAACGGTCACCCGATCGGTAAGCTGGTAACCGATTATCTTTGGTATATCGCTTGCGAAATAGATATAAGCGAGCTTCACAACTACGAAACGGGCAGCTCCTACAATATAAAATTCCCATACAATAACGACACCACGCTAACCACAGATCTTTATCGGATCCTTTCCGTAGCAGGCTCCAAAACCGCTGTGCTTATTTTCCGAACGGGAATTCTTCCCGAGGACTTCAGCTATCTGAGACATCAGACGGTACAGATAGTCAAGGAATCATATACCGGGTACAGGGTGCCCATATCCGCTGTGAGAGTAGTAAACGGCAAGGCGGGTGTTTACATTCTTCAAGGCTCCAAGGTTCTTTTCAAACGAATTGATCCTCTTTATGAACAGGATGGATATCTTATCGTAGCAGAAAGAGATGAAAGCAAGGAAAATTACACCGATTGGCTTGCTAAAAACGACTTTATAATTATGAAAGGAACAGCTCTGTATGATGGAAAAATCGTATCCTGATGTTAAGGCATCTGTCAAAAGCGCCATAGAAGAAATAAAAAGCGCCATTAACGGCAGAGCAACACTTATGGCGGCAACCAAAACCGTAGACGTTTCGCTTATTAATTACGCCATTAACGAATGTGGGCTTACAGATATCGGAGAAAATCGCGTTCAAGAGCTTCTGAGTAAATACGACGAGCTCCAAAAGGACAAGGTAAATCTTCACTTCATTGGTTCATTACAGGTCAACAAGGTAAAATATATCGTCGGAAAGGTTTGCCTCATTCATTCACTCGACAGCATTAAGCTCGCCGAAGAAATATCCAAGAGATCGCTCAGGCTTGGAATTGTAACGGATTGTCTTTGCGAGGTAAATATAGCCTACGAGGAAGCGAAGGGCGGATTATCCGAGCACGAGGTCGAAGACTTTATAAATAACGTGTCATCCCTTGAAGGAATCAGAATAAGAGGAATCATGGTAATCGGTCCGCACTGTCCCAACACAGAAGACTACAGACCGTTTATGAAAAGAACAAACGAGCTATTCGAAGAGCTGAAAAGCAAGGGGATTTTCAAGGGCGAACCGATATTAAGCATGGGCATGTCAGACAACTACGCTCTCGCATGCGAATACGGTTCAACGCTTGTGCGACCCGGAAGCGCGATATTTGGCGCCCGAACGTACCCTACAAGGTAAATTTTCCGCCGTTTTGCACAAAAAAACAGCAAAATATTCGGCAAGGAATTTTGAAAAACCGTTGCTTTATTAAAAAAAGTGTGATATAATAGTTTTGTGTATAGTCGAAAGGAGCATTTCGACAAAAAAATCAAGAATAAAATTTAAAGTGTAACATAATACGGAGGTACAAAACATGGGATTCTTTGACAAGTTCAGAGTAAATAATGCAGAGGACGACTACGAGGGCTTCGACGATTTCGACAACGGTTTCGATGTAGAGCCCGAATATCAGGACGATATAAGCGCTCAGAATGCACAGCCGCAGAACAGAGCTGCTGGTCGTGGCATGGGACTCAATTCCGGCGCACTCGAGATGAAGGTAATTAAGCCCGATAAATACGACAGCGCAACCGCACAGAAGATCGCAGACCATCTTCTCAGCAAGCGCACCGTAGTGCTCAATCTTGAGGAGACCAACAAGGAGAACGCAAGACGCCTTATCGACTTCCTTTCCGGCGTTGCATACTCTATCAGCGGCTACATTCAGAGAGTTGCCGCAAACACATTCATCATCGTTCCCGAGAACGTTGATATTTCCGGCGAACAGCTTCAGGAAGTTCGCAAGCAGGAAGAAACAGATCTTTATTGAGTTTGATTTCAAGCCGCATTGCCGTTTTTTCGGCAATGCGGTCTTGGTGCTTTTTTAGCTCCGCGGTAAACGGTCTGTGAAGGTCCTCACGGAGCCGTTTATTTTTAATTTTTCCCGTTTTCAAGCAACGAAATAACGGGATGGGAGGGCGCATTGGAATACATTTTTGAAATAGTGATCCGCATGATAACATTGCTCCTTTCCGCATTTCAAATCGCCATAATCATACGGGTTATATTCGAATTTTTCACCCCGGACGGAGAGGACAATACCCTGCTGAATTTTGCACGTGTTCTCACAGAGCCGGGACTCATTCTCTGCGATAAGCTTCTATCGCTGCTGGGCATAAAAAACAACGGACCGTTTGATATCACAGTAATGGTCTCGCTCTTCCTTGCAGCAATCATAAAAATGACATTAAGTGCTTTGATTTAAGCATTCAAATAACACAATCAAAATCTAAGAAAGGAAATGCTTCAGGTAAGCTAAATATAACAATGCTTGCTCCACACGAACTCAAAAACGTAGAATTTTCGAAATCACTTCGCGGTTACAGTACTGTCGAGGTCGATGAACATATAGACTTTCTCATAGAAAAGTACACCGAGCTTTACCGCTTAAACGACGAGCTTGAGAAAAAGCTCAGAATAACCGAAGCACAGCTCGATGCCCTCAAGGCAGAGGAGGAATCCATAAAGATCACCCTCGTTAACGCCCAAAAGGCAAGTACAAGAATAATCAACGAGGCAAACGAGCGCGCAGACGTAATTATGCGTTCAGCAAAAAACAGCTGCGACAGACTTTTAAATGACTTTGCCGATAAGATCGAAGAGGAAAATGACCACTTGATCGCAGCGCAAAAGGAAACTGCGACATTTAAGGCTGGACTTCTTAAAGCCTACCGTGAGCATATTCTCGCTCTTGAAAAAATCTCCCCCGACATAAGAACCGAGGAAGACAGCGTTGAGATCGCAGAGGAGCTTAAAAGACAGGTCCTCGTTCAGATAAGTGCAGACCTCGACGGAGAAGAGGAGCTTATTTCGGGATCATTCGATCCGTTCACTCCTCAAAACGAAGATCGAGACATAGTAAGCGAGGGCGGTTCCGCTGTCGAAACGCCGATTCCCGACGTAATTGATGAAACAGACAAGGATACAAAGCAAAACGCGGCAGACACGAGAGACAAGGATACAGATCTGCTGACCGAAAGAACCGTAATTCTTGAAAACGGCAGCTCTCTCATCGATTCGATCCGTAAGATAAATGAAAACGCGGGAAACGTAAGCGACGATGAATTTCTGTCTATCCTAGATAATGCAAGCGCCGACAAAAACGCATCAAATTCAAACGACGAATTCGACGTGGTATATGACGGCAAAAAGAAAAAGAATAACACCTTAACCTAAAGAAAGGCAAAGATAATTATGACACAGGATTACACCAAGACCTTAAATCTTCCCCAAACCGATTTCCCGATGCGCGCTTCCCTTCCTCAGAGAGAGCCCGTATTTTATGAAAGATGGACCGCAATGGACCTCTACGGCGAGGTTAAAAAGAGAAACGAGGGCAAAACTCCCTTCATTCTTCACGACGGCCCTCCCTTCTCCAACGGCTATATCCATATGGGTCACGCTCTTAACAAGGTACTTAAGGATTTCATCGTAAGAAGCCACGCAATGATGGGCTACTATACTCCTTACGTTCCCGGTTGGGATAACCACGGACTTCCCATCGAGAGAGCTATTGAGAAGACCAAGAAGGATCTTAATAAGGACATGACAGTGCCCGAGTTCAGACGTGCTTGCGAGGCGTTTGCTGAGGACTTTATCCAGAAGCAGATGGCGGGATTTAAGCGTCTCGGTGTTCTCGGTGATTGGGACAACCCATATCGCACAATGGACAAGCACTTCGAGGCTCAGGAGGTAAAGATCTTCGGCGCCATGTTCGATAAGGGCTTCATCTACAAGGGTCTTAAGCCGGTAACCTGGTGTCCCTTCTGTACTACCGCAGTTGCTGAGGCTGATATTGAGTATAAGGATGACCCCTGCACCTCCGTTTACGTTAAGTTCAAGATGAACGACGACCTTGGCAAGCTTGCAGGCTATGACCTTTCTAACACATACTTTGTGATCTGGACCACTACCATCTGGACTCTTCCAGGAAATATGGCTATTTGTCTACATCCCCGCGAGACTTACGTTCTCGTAAAGGCTGACAACGGCGAAACTTACATTATGGCAGAGGCTCTTACCAAAAAGGTAATGAACATCGGTGGGTTCGAAAATTACGAAATCATAGCTACGTTCCCCGGCGCATTCTTCGAGAATATGACTGCTACCCATCCCTTCCTCGACAAGACCTCCCGTCTCGTTTATGCGGAATACGTTACCATGGATAGCGGTACCGGTTGCGTACACACTGCCCCCGGATTTGGTGCAGACGACTATAATACATGTATGAGATATGGTATGGATCTTGTCGTTCCCGTAGACGACTACGGCAAGCATACCGATTACGCAGGTAAATATGCAGGTCTCAGAACCGAGGAATCAAACCCCATTATCCTTGAGGATATGAAGGAATCCGGAGCGCTCTTTGCTTCCGAGAATATCATGCACTCCTATCCTCACCACGACAGATGCAAGAAGCCTGTAATTTTCCGTGCAACACCTCAGTGGTTCTGCTCGGTAGAGTCCTTTAAGGACGAGGCTGTCAAGGCAATCGAGAACGTTCAGTGGTATCCCGCATGGGGCGAGGACAGAATGGTCAGCATGATCAGAGAAAGAGCTGACTGGTGTATTTCCCGTCAGAGACGTTGGGGCCTTCCTATTCCCGTATTCTACTGTAACGATTGCGGCAAGCCTGTATCCACTCCCGAATCCATTGCCAAAATTTCCGCGCTCTTCGATGAGTTCGGTTCAAATGCGTGGTTTGAGAAGGAATCCATGGAGCTTGTTCCCGAAAACTTCACCTGCCCCCACTGCGGCGGCAAGACCTTCGAGAAGGAGACCGACACTCTCGACTGCTGGTTTGACTCCGGCTCCACTCATTTTGCTTCACTCATGAAGGATACTCCCGAGCTTTGGCCCGCAGACGTATATCTTGAGGGAGCTGACCAGTACAGAGGTTGGTTCCAGTCTTCACTTCTTACGTCAGTCGGTGCGCTTGGCAAGGGTGCTCCCTTCAAACAGGTTCTCACTCACGGTTGGGTAGTTGACGGTCAGGGCCGCGCAATGCACAAGAGCCTCGGCAACGGCGTCGATCCCGCAGATCTTATCAAGGATTTCGGAGCCGACGTAGTTCGTCTCTGGGCGGCTTCCTCCGATTACCATGCAGACGTTCGTTGCTCCAAAGAAATTTTCTCACAGCTTTCAGAGTCCTACCGTAAGATCAGAAACACTATCCGTATCCTCATGGCAAACCTCGGTTCTGCCGAAACCGACTTTAACCCCAACACCGATATGGTAAGCTACGATAAGCTCTACGATATCGATAAATGGGCACTTTCACGTCTCAACGGCATGATCAAGCGCGTAAGAGAAGCTTACGATACTTACTCTTTCCACCTGGTTTACCACGAGATAAATAACTTCTGTACTGTTGATATGTCCAAGCTTTACGTCGACATTACCAAGGACCGTGTTTATACAGAGTCAAAGAACAGTGATGCCAGACGCGCTGCTCAGACAACAATGTATATCATTCTTTCTTCTCTTGTCAGACTTATCGCTCCGATCCTTGCATTCACAGCAGATGAAGCATGGTTGTCCATGTCTCACACCGATGTCGATGATGCAAGAAGCGTTGTGCTTAACGATATGCCCGAGTACAGCGAGGATCTTCTCTTCTCCGAAATCGAAGCTCGATATGAAAAGCTCTTCGAGCTCCGTGACGGTATTATGAAGAGCCTCGAGGAAGCAAGAGCAGAAAAGACAATCGGTAAATCCCTCGATGCAAAGCTCACAATAACCGTATCCGATAAGGACACCCTCGCTCTACTTAACAGCTTCACTACAGAAGAACTCGAAACCGTATTCATCGTATCAGGTGTAACTGTTTGCGAAGGAGATGACTCGGTTAAGGTTGAAAATGCAGACGGATGCAAGTGTGTACGCTGCTGGAAGTACTCCGACAAGGGTCTTGACACCGAAAGCGGATTCCTCTGCGTAAGATGTAAAGATACACTCGGACTCTAATTTACGAAAGGAATAAGATAAGTGCTTATTCTCTCAATGGTAATAATTGCCGTATCGGTAATTCTCGATCAGGTAACTAAATATATAGCTTTGACCGATCTTAAGCCGATCGGAGTACACCCGTTCATACCCAAACTGCTGGAATTCAGATTCACTCTGAACGAAGGCATTGCATGGGGTATGCTGGCGGGTAAACAATGGATTTTCATTCCAACGTCGCTTATTGCAATCGGTATCGTAATTTATATCATAATACGCTACCGCAAGCAGATATCCCCCCTTCTGTGTATTTCCCTTGCTATGATAGCAGGGGGCGGTATCGGTAATCAGATCGACAGAATATTCAGCGGAGCAGTGATAGATTTTCTGAACTTTCTGTTTATTGATTTTCCGATATTCAACGTAGCAGACTGCTTTGTATCGGTTGGTAGCGTTTTGGCAATATTCTCGGTTCTTGTATTTGACAGGAAGCTTCTCTTTGACGACAAAAATACCGAAAATAATAAAGTCTGCAAGGATAAGGAATCAACAAAATGATAGAAGGTAACGACGTAGGGGTTCGCCTTGACGTTTACGTGGCGGAACGTGAGAATATTACACGTTCCGCCTCTGCCAAATTAATAGAAAGCGGAATGGTAACGGTAAATGGCACAACAGTAGCCAAAAATTACCGTCTTCGCGAAGGGGATACGGTATTAACCGAGATACCGGAGCCCGAGCCCGACAGTGCCGAGCCCGAAAACATACCCCTTGACATAGTTTACGAGGACGCCGACCTGCTCGTAGTCAATAAGCCCAAGGGGATGGTCGTTCATCCCGCGGTGGGGAATCCGAGCGGCACTCTCGTAAATGCCCTACTCTATCATTGCGGAGACAGTCTTTCGGGGATAAACGGTGTGATCCGTCCCGGTATCGTTCACCGTATCGATAAGGACACCTCGGGACTTCTCGTGGTAGCAAAAAACGACACCGCTCACGTTTCTCTCGCTGAGCAGATAAGCTCCCACACCTTCGACCGCTTTTATCATGCTATTTCTCTCGGTCATTTAAAAGAGGATCACGGCAGAATAGACAAGCCCATCGGTCGTCACCCCGTCGACCGCAAAAAAATGGCTGTCGTTAAGGACGGTCGCGATGCCGCAACGAACTACAGAGTGATCAAAGCCCTCGACGGAGCAGACTACATCGAGCTCAAGCTCGAAACGGGACGCACCCATCAGATAAGAGTTCATCTTTCCTCACTTGGTCACCCGATTATGGGAGATACCGTTTACGGCGGAGGAAAAACGAGATTTGAAACTCAGCATCCCGCTCTTATTTCGGGTCAGTGCCTCCACGCAAAAACAATTTCCTTTAAGCATCCGATAAGCGGCGAGCTTATGTCATTCGACAGCCCGCTTCCCGACTATTTCACAAAGTGTCTGTCACTCCTCGGGGAAAATGAAAATGAATAATCTTAACAACATACTCATACTAAGCGATTTTGACGGAACCTTTGCAGGCAAAGGCGGAAGGATCGTTGAAAGAAATCTCGAAGCAATCAAATATTTTCAGTCCCTCGGCGGTCATTTCACCTTCTGCACAGGAAGACTCCCTTCAATGATGAAGAAGGTTTTCCCTGATTTTCACACGGTGGTCAACGCGCCACTTGTAATGTGTAACGGAGCCATAATTTTTGATTCCGCTATGGGCTGTATAATCGACGAAAGATTTTTTGACGGAACTGTTGCAAGAGAAGACATACGACATATCATGTCGAAATACAGTATCAGACTCGCATGCTACACCGACGACGGAATACTTCAAAAAGTATCGGGACCCGATGAGATCGTGGGCAACCGATTCAGGAAGATAAACCTTAATTTTGATGATCCCGAGACCGCGGTAGCCTGCAGCACCTATGTCAATGAAGTTTTCGGCGATAAATATCTTTGCTTCCGTTCCTTTGACTGCTTTGCGGAGATCGTCGATAAAAACGTCTCCAAGGGCAGACGAATTTCCTACATGAAGGATTATTACAAATCCAAAGGCATTGATGATCTTAAAGTATATTGTATCGGCGATTATGAAAACGATATTGATATGCTGAAAAATGCCGATAAGGCATTCTGCCCGTCGAACGCGATCGACGAGGTAAAGGCAATTTGCTCACGTATTTTGTGCAACCACGACGACGGGGCGGTAGCAGATATGATAGAAGCCATTATAAACGAGGCTTAAATGAATAACGTAAAATTTGACGATATCCTTATCATTAGCGGTTTCGACGGCACGTTTGCGGGCAAGGACGGACGTATCGTCTACTAAAACTGCGAGGCAATTAAAAATTTTATTAGCCTCGGCGGACGCTTCACCTTTGCTTCAGGCAGGGGCCCGACGAAAATGAAGGAGCTTTTCCCTCAGTTCCGTTCACTTGTAAACGCTCCGATGATAATGATAAACGGTGAAATGCTTTACGATCAGATCACTGACTCGGTGCTGACTGAAAACCCTCTCGACGCCAAGGATGCAGCACCAATTGCGATCGAGCTACTTAATAGTTTTCCCTCTCTTATGGTGACGGTCACCGACGGAGAGTTATTTTCGGCAAATGATCCGCCACTATCGAATACGAAAGGAGCGTGGCGAATGATGAGCCTTTACGGTGAGGTTGATGCAGTGAGCCGTTGCTACGATCACGTATGCAAGGTTTACGGAAACGACTTCACAATAAGACGCCCCGCCCCACACCTTATCGACTTTACAAAAAAAGGGCGTAAACAAGGGCACGAGAATACCGCAGATAAGGGAATATTTCCGCACAAACGGCAAAAACGACATCAAGCTCTACTGTGTAGACGATTACGGTAACGACGTTGATATGCTGCTTCGGGCTGACAAGGCATTTTGTCCGTCAAACGCTATCGACGCGGTGAAAAATATATGTCATCACGTTCTTTGCAATCACGATGAGGGAGCGATAAGCGACCTTATTGAAAAATAAAAAACAACGAAATATAAGCTGAGCCGTTTTTACGGCGAAGGAGGAAAATATGAAGGAAAAGTTTTATATTACAACAGCCATAGCGTATAGCTCGAGAAAGCCCCATATAGGCAATACCTTTGAGGTAATTATGACCGACGCTATCGCCCGCTACAAAAGAAAGCAGGGCTATGACGTATTTTTCCTGACCGGTACCGATGAGCACGGTCAGAAGATCGAAAACTGTGCAAAGGAAGCTGGCATTACCCCTAAAGAATACGTTGACGGCGTTGCCGGTCAAATAAAGGACATCTGGGACTTAATGGGTGCATCCTATAATCATTTTATCCGTACGACCGACGATTATCATGAGGCGGCTGTTACCGCAATCTTTAAGAAGCTCTACGACAAGGGTGATATTTACAAGAGTGAATATGAGGGCTGGTACTGTGAGCCCTGCGAAGCGTTTCTTACAGACTCGCAAATTGTTGAAGGCAAGTGCCCAGACTGCGGTCGCGAGGTAAAAAGAATGAAGGAGGAATCCTACTTCTTCCGCATGAGCGCTTATCAGGACCGCCTGATGCAGTACATCGAGGACCATCCCGAATTCATCGAGCCTGAGGCAAGAAAGAAGGAAATGGTAAATAACTTCCTTAAGCCCGGACTTCAGGACCTCTGCGTTTCGCGAAGCTCTTTCAAGTGGGGCGTTCCCGTATCGTTTGACCAAAATCACGTTATCTACGTTTGGATAGATGCTCTTTCAAACTACATCACTGCCCTTGGCTACAATCCCGACAATGAGCCAACCGAGGCATTCAAGAAGAATTGGCCTGCCGACGTTCATATCATCGGTAAGGACATCATGCGCTTCCACACTATATATTGGCCCATTATCTTAATGGCTCTCGATCTACCCCTTCCCAAGAAGGTATTCGGTCATCCTTGGCTTAACGTAGGTGCCGATAAGATGAGTAAATCTAAGGGCAACAGCATCTATGCCGACGACCTTGCAGGTGTTATCGGCGTTGACGCGGTAAGAGAATACGTGCTTGCCGAAATGCCATATCTTAACGACGGAAGCATCACCTTCGACAACATCATCGCGCGTTACAACACCGATCTTGCAAACAACCTCGGTAACCTCGTTAACCGTACGCTTGCAATGACCGCGAAGTATTTTGAGGGCATCGTTCCCACTCCCGCAGCCGAGACCGAGGTGGATTCCGACCTTAAGGCTTGCATTAAGAAGGCATACGACGATATGGTCTCCCAGATGGACACCTATCACATCGCAGATGCTCTTGAAACCGTATTTTCGGTATTCCGTCGCGCTAACAAATATATCGACGAGACTACACCTTGGACTCTCGCTAAAAACGGAGACACCGAGCGTCTTTCCACCGTTATTTATAATCTTCTTGAAGCTATCCGCGTGGGCGCTGTAATGGTTGAACCCTTTATGCCCTCCACCTCCGTCAGCATTCTCGAGCAGCTCGGTACTTCCGTTGACTGCTACGAATTCGGCGGTCTTGAAAGCGGCAAGCACATAGGTGAGGCAAAGGTCCTCTTCTCCCGTCTCGACGAAAAGGAAGCAATGGAAAAGCTTCAGGCTATGAATCCTCCCAAGGCTCCCGAGGTACCCGTACCCGAGGACGTTGAGGAGCTTATTCCCTTCGACGCATTCACCAAGGTTGAGCTTCGCACAGCGCAGGTAGTTGCCTGCGAGGGTATTCCCAAGGCAAAGAAGCTTCTTAAGCTGACAGTTGATCTCGGATATGAGAAGCGTCAGGTCGTTTCGGGCATCGCAAAGTGCTACAAGCCCGAAGACCTTATCGGAAAGAAGCTCGTTCTCGTTGCAAATCTCAAGCCCGCAGTACTTTGCGGCGTTGAGAGCAACGGAATGATACTCGCGTCGGGCGAGGGCGACGACATCAAGGTAGTATTCCTCGACAACAGCACTCCCCTCGGACAGAGAGTTAGATAATATGACCCTTTTCGATTCCCACGCACATTACAACGACGAAAAATTCGGCAACGAAGTAGAGCGCGAGGCAAGGATAAAAGAAATTATGGACGGCGGCGTTAAATATATCATTAACGCAGGCACAAACCCCGAAACCTCGCTTGAAAGCCTTAAGATCGCCGAAAAATTCGACGGCTTTTACGCCTCGGTGGGCATTCATCCCTCCGATCTGTACGACCTAAATGACCCATACGCAGCCCTGAAAGAAATCGAGGCACTTGCTTCGCATCCAAAGGCTGTTGCTATCGGAGAAATCGGCCTTGACTACTATTGGCACGAGGAAAAACACGATTTTCAAAAGGAATTTTTCCATCTTCAGCTTGAACTCGCGCAAACGCTTGACCTCCCCGTAATCGTCCACGACCGTGACGCTCACGGAGACAGTCTCGAGGTCGTTTCATTTCACAAAAACGTACGCGGCGTTTTCCACTCTTTCAGCGGAAGCGCAGAAACGGCGGCGGAGCTGATCAAACTCGGCTGGTACATCTCGTTTTCGGGTGTAGTTACCTTCAAAAATGCCACCCGTATGGCAGAGATAGTACCAACTATTCCCGACGAAAGACTGCTTGTGGAAACAGATTGCCCATATCTTACACCCCACCCGTTCAGAGGCAAGCGCAACGATTCAAGCTATATGACCTACACGGTGGAGCGAATTGCCGAGCTTCGAGGTGTAACGCCAGAATATATTGCACAGCTAACACGCAAAAACGCCGCAACACTATTTGACAGATGCGGCATCGAGGTGTAAAATGACGATAACCTACGAGTATTGCAACAATCTCTATATAAACCTCACCAACCGCTGCTCCAACCGATGCGATTTCTGTATAAGAACGCAGGCTGACGGCTACTACACAGACGATCTGTGGCTGACAACCGAGCCTTCTGCAGATGACGTGCTATCGGAAATAAAAAGCCGCGATATCACCCGATATGAATCCATCGTCTTCTGCGGCTACGGTGAGCCGACCGAAAGACTTGAAACTATGCTTGAGATCGCAAATGGAATAAGAACTCTGTTCCCCTCCCTTCCCATCAGGCTCAACACAAACGGTCAGTCGGACTTAATTAACGGCAGACCGACAGCAAGTCTTTTTAAGGGACTAATTGACACAGTATCAATTAGTCTGAATGCATCAAGTTCTGAGGCATACGACAAAGTCTGCCATTCAAAATTCGGCAAAAACGCTTTTGAGGGGATTCTTTCCTTTGCGCGAGACGTAAAAAATTACGTTGATCACGTAGTTTTTTCCGCAGTCAAGGATTCAGTTACCGATGACGAGCTCGAAGGATGTAAAAAAATCGCTTCCGAATGCGGAATACCGCTTCGAATAAGAGAATACATAAAAAACAACTAACGGAGGTTACTATGTCAAGCTACGTAAGAGAAAATTATACCATGCTCTTCGATTTTTACGAACTGACTATGGGTAACGGCTATTTTTTGTCGGGATATAAGGACAAGATCTCATATTTCGACGTTTTCTACAGAAAAAATCCCGATAATGCGGGATTTGCGATCGCTTGCGGTCTTCAGCAGGTCATCGACTACATAAAGGATCTGAAATTCACGGACGACGACATCGATTATCTTCGTTCCAAGGGCTGTTTTAACGAGAAATTCCTTGAATATCTCAGATCATTCTCCTTCACGGGAGACATTTGGGCTGTTCCCGAGGGTACCGTTGTATTTCCGGGCGAGCCAATAATGACAGTAAGGGCTCCCGCGATCGAAGCACAATTCATTGAGACATTCGTTCTTCTTACCCTTAACCACCAAACCATGATAGCAACAAAGGCAAGCCGCATAGTACGTGCAGCCGAGGGCAGAGCGATAAGCGAATTCGGTTCACGTCGCGCTCAGGGTCCTTCCGGTGCAATTCTCGGAGCAAGAGCCGCATACATTGCAGGATGCTCGGGCACCGCTTGTGCGATCGCAGACGAAAGATACGGCGTTCCCGCAACAGGAACTATGGCACACTCATGGGTGCTTATGTTTGACTCGGAATATGAGGCATTCGACACTTATTGCAGCCTCTATCCCAATGCATCTACTCTTCTTGTCGATACCTATAACGTTCTCCAAAGCGGAATACCTAATGCAATAAAAGCATTCAAGGCACACGGTATCACAAAATGCGCTATCCGTATCGACTCTGGTGACCTGGCTTACCTTTCGAGAAAAGCAAGAAAGATTCTTGATGAGGCAGGACTTACAGAGTGTAAGATAGTTGCTTCCAACGCTCTTGACGAGTATATAATCAGAGACCTGCTCAAGCAGGGTGCTTGCATCGATGCTTTCGGTGTTGGCGAGAGACTTATCACCTCCAAGAGCACCCCCGTTTTCGGAGGAGTTTACAAGCTTTGCGCTGTTGAAAACGATAAGGGGCAAATTGTTCCCAAGATAAAGATAAGCGAAAATCCCGAGAAGGTAACGACTCCCCACTTCAAGAAGCTCTATCGCTTGATCGAAAAGGATACGGGCAAGGCGATCGCCGACTATCTGACTGTTTATGACGAAATCATCGATACGTCCAAGCCTCTCACGATTTTTGACCCAATACACACATGGAAGAGCAAGACTCTGACTGATTTTGAGGCAATTGAACTTCAGAAGCCCATATTTATAAATGGTAAGTTAGTTTACGATTGCCCCTCCACTGCAGAAATAAGAGAGCATTGCAAAAAAGAGCTTGATATGCAGTGGGACGAGGTAAAGCGCTTTGAAAATCCCCATAATTATTACGTTGACTTATCACCTAAGCTTTGGGACGAAAAGCAAATGATGCTTCATAACCTTATAAAAAAGGAGGACTGAGACAATGACAAAAAGAATTGCACTTATAGCCCACGATAATATGAAGCCGGCTATGATAGAGTGGTGTCAGAAAAACAAAGACATTCTTTCCCATCATTTTCTCTGCGGAACAGGTACGACCGCTACAAGAATAAACGAGGCAACGGGACTTCCCGTAAGAGCGTATCTAAGCGGTCCTCTCGGAGGCGACCAGCAGATAGGTGCGAGAGTTGCGGCAGGTGAGATAGACATCGTGATCTTCTTCTCCGACCCACTTACCGCCCAGCCCCACGACCCCGACGTAAAGGCGCTGCTCCGCATCGCGCAGGTCTACGACATACCGATCGCAAACAACAAAGCAACCGCCGACTGCATACTTAAATCTCTATAATAAGACAAAAAGCGACCCTGCGGAAATGATTTTTCGCAGGGTCAGTTTTTATATTTAGTTTTTATGACCTGGACGACCGGGTCTTGATGATTCGTCGCCTGATGTTTCTGTAGTATCCGTAGTTTCTGATTCTGTCGATTCAGAAGTTATGGGTTCAGATTCGGTCGTTTCCGGCTCGGTCGATTCCGGTTCGGTTGATTCGGGCTCCGTCGATTCGGGTTCGGTTGATTCGGGTGTGGTGGATTCAGGAGTCGTTACGGGCGGGTCCGTAGTAATCGGAGGCTTTGTCACAGGAGGTATCGGAGTTGTTTCGGGGAAGATCTCAAGGTCGGTGCCGTCGATAATAGCCATATATTCCTCAAGAGTAAGGTCGTGCTCATAGATAAAGGTAGCAACTTCTCTACCAACAAATCTCCAATGCCAAGGCTCATAGGTATATCCCGTGACATAGGTCTTTCCCTGCGGATAGCGAAGAATAAATCCAAACTTATGAGCATTATCCTTCATATATTCAAATGCTTTCAGATTCTCAAATGAAGTATCGAGAGGATTAAAGTCGATAGTAAGACCTGTCTGATGATCTGACGTACCGGGACGTGCTGAATACGTATCTACAATATTCATGAGTTCAGCATCCGAAAGATGCGGATATTTCGCTCTTTCCTGTTCAATATACTTATAATAAAGTGTGCTCTGGAATGAATATGATCTATAGGTACTTCTGTTATAGGTATCGTAAACGCCCAGCTTTATCATTTCAGTACGCATTGCTTCGAATGCCATACTTGCAGTCTTTCTAAGCTGCCACGTAGACCCCTCCATAACGTACACAAGATCTTTAGGCTTGTAAGAAGAGCCCAAAGGATGCTTTCGGTTTGCGATGATAAGGTATTCTCTGTTGGCATTTGTACAGATATAAGGCAGATACGGTCTTATATCTATCTGATATTTAAAGCCCCCATGCTCATATATAGGCTCATAAGGCTTTTCTGTTGTCTGTTCGGGCGTAGGTATCGGCTCCGTCGTCGGAGGGAGCGTGGTCTGCTCGGGTGTTGTGCTTTCCGGAGTGGTGATCTCGGGAGTAGTTGCCTCAGGGGTTGTTGTTATCGGATCGGTAGTAGTAATCAGTGTATCTAACGTTGTCTGAGGCGATGTATCTGTTGTGGCTTGCGTGATATTGCCGTTTTTATTAGCCGCAGCACAAGCAGCTAGCATGAGTACCATAAGAATGCTTAAAAATATAGTCAGAAGATTTCTCATTAATATACCTTTTCTTATATCATTCTTTGACCGTTTATAAGAAGCTTGAATGTACATTCAAGCTTTTCTGCAGCCTTACGACACAGAAGCATACGGTCGAGGAAAATTTCAAAATAATCCATAACGGGACAAAAATCCGTATCTATGTCTATGTCCAATGTAACTGCGCCATCCTCGACAGTAACGTCCGAACGTTTTACCGAGTAGTTTACTCTGTCGTGAATGTCAAAATTTTTCGTGTCGCTGTTTCTAACTCTGTTTGATCTTACGTCTGTTTTATCCGCAATAATGAGTGCCGCGGCAACCGCGTTTACGGGGAATGCGGTACTTTCATCATGATTGCCTATTGCCGTAATTATCGTTGCTATCTCATCGGGGTCAGCTTCCATCTTATCAAGGATCCTGAACGCCATTACCGCACCGCTCTGAGCATGATCAATACGGTTTATCACGTTACCGATATCGTGAAGATACCCTGCTATTTCAGACAGCTCCGCTTCTCTTTCAGGATAACCGAACGTAATAAGTATTTTTTTTGCAAGGCGCGCCACCCTCGTTACGTGTGCAAAGCTATGCTCTGTATATCCGAGTGCACAAAGAGATTCATCTGCCTTTTTTATATAGCTGCGAACCGATGGATTTGATGCTACCTGTTCTATGGTTACTTTCATTATTTCTCCATTTTATTTATTTAAATTGATATTATTCCTATATTAATGATACCACATTCCTATCGTTCGGTCAATAGATTTTTCGTTAATAAGCTGTTGATTATCATCATATTATTGACATATTGCGACAGCGATGATATAATATTTGCAACAAATGATAAAGGATCAAATTATGAAAAAAGCATTTATTGTTATACTTTCGCTTTTGCTCATGCTATGCTCGTGTGCGCAAATCAAACCGGAAAATAAAATAACCTCAAGTGATGAGACCACGGAGCATACAACCATAAATATCCAAACCACGCCCGAAACAACTACTCCCGAGCAGACAACACCCCCTTCAACAACCGAGCAAATCATAACCACCACGCCCGAAATAACTACCGAGCCCGAGCCCGAAATATTCGCACTCTCGCTGATCGCGGTCGGAGATAACCTTATTCACGATAATCTCATCAAGGCAGGAAACACCTTCGGATACGACAGCTACTATGAGGAGATTGCTCCCCTCATATCATCGGCAGATCTTGCGATCTTAAATCAGGAAAGCTCGTTTTCCTATTCCGTAGCAAAGGGATATCCCTATTTTGCCACCCCAACAGCGGTTGGAGACTCTGCGATCAAAGCAGGATTTGACGTATTCTCGATGGCAACCAATCACACTTGGGACTGGGGAAAGCAGCCCGTCCTCGATACGATAGATTATTTCAAAAATCATCCGGAAGCAACGATGGTTGGCCTTTATGAGACCGAAGATGACCGAAACAACGTAACCATCATCGAAAAAAATAACATAAAGATTGCACTTCTCAACTATACCTACGGCTACAACAAGGGTAAGTATCCGGATCAAATGGACGTCTCAATGTCTGAGACGCTCGGCGATAAAACAAGAATGACAAAGCAGCTTGCTTATGCGGAGGCAAACGCAGACATTACTATCGTAATGACCCACTGGGGGAAGGAATACGTTTACAAGCCAAACAGCACGCAAACATCTTGGGCACAGTTCTTTGCCGACAACGGCGCAGACATAATAATCGGGCACCATCCGCACGTAGTTCAGCCGGTTGTCGAGCTTACAGGCACAAACGGAAACAAGACAGTTTGCTATTATTCCCTTGGAAACTTCATTTCCAATCAGCTTGAGGTTAAAATGAACGTCGGCGGTCTCGCCTTCATAAATATAGTAAAGGACGAAAACGGAACAAGAGTCGATAGCTACGATATGCTTGCAACGGCAGTTCACGTAGAGAGCGTCGGAGGTGTATGGAAATATACCGCGCTTCTTCTTTCCGAATATACCGAGGAGCGTCTGAGCAAAAACGTTAAATTCGGTGCTAACGGAACCGAAGGCTCATTTAAAATTAATGACTATTGGTCCTGCTACAATGAAGCAATAAACTCATATCCGTAATAAAACAAAACGATCAGCGCCCCATTTTTTTGAACGGGGCGCTGTCATATTTATACTATTTTTTTAGTATAGTTAAAGTGAAGAAAGCTCCTTTACGCACTCGCGGCACACAAGCTTTCCCTTCATATAAACGACATCATCGGCATTACCGCAGAAAATGCAGGCGGGATGATATTTCTTTAAAATGATCTTGTCGTCGTCGATAAATATTTCGACAGAATCTCCCTTGTTATTTATATCCATGCTTATTCTGAGTTCTTTCGGAAGGACTATTCTTCCAAGCTCATCGACGGGGCGTACGATTCCTGTTGATTTCATTTTTTATCCTCCTCTGTCTGTATTATGACTTTATTCTTTGATCTGCGACGGCATTTATCAGCCTTTCACGACAAAATTTTACCATATAATTCCATCATTGTCAATAGATATCAATTTTTTTAAAATATTCTTTACATTTTCGGGAGAAAACCGTATGGCTGTAAAATTTTCTGGTTTTTTGATCGTAATTTCGGTAATATGCTCGATTGTAAGCGGAAAAACCGAACTATTAACGACAGCGGCAATAGAAGGCGCCGGAAAGGCCGTCACAACAGCCTTTTCCCTTATGGCTTTAATGTGCTTATGGTGCGGAATAATGAAGGTAGCAGAAAAAACAGGAGCACTCGACTTATTTTCACGTCTTATTCGCCCGATAATGCGGAGAATATTTCCCGAGGCATCAAAAAGCGGCGAAGGAATTAACGAAGCATCTGCCGCAATAGCCGCAAATATACTGGGCGTGGGAAATGCAGCAACACCTCTTGCCTTAAACGCTATGAAAACACTCCCAAAAGGAAAGGATGGTAAGCTTTCTCCTGATATGGTAACCTTTACCCTAATCGGATGTGCCCCGCCTTGCTTATTCCCCACGACCGTTGTGTCACTCAGAAGCGCGGCGGGAAGTACTTCGCCCGCAAGTATCGTTCCTTTAGTATGGATATGCTCATTCATACTGTGTCTGTTCAGTATTGTTCTATCAAAATTAACGGCAGGAAAACGGTAATGACGGTATCCTCGTATATTATGCCCCTGATACTCACCGTTTTCGGTTTAGGGTGTATATTCAGCAAAAAAGACATTCAGGAAAGCTTCATATCGGGTGCAAAGGAAGGAATAACCGGAACATTTTCCCTGATGCCGATGCTTATTTTAATAATGACCGCAACCTCATTGTTTCAGGCAAGCGGCGCTTGTGACGTTCTGACCGAATATGCCAAAGAGATTACTTTCCTTCTTGGAATTCCCTCCGAGCTCACCTCGCTTATAATAGTAAGACCGCTTTCGGGAAGCGGATCGACGGCTCTCCTTTCCGAAACACTTAATAAATACGGCCCCGATAGCTTTATCGGAATATGCGCTTCCGTTATGTGCGCCTCATCGGACACTGTTTTTTACGTTACCGCCCTATATACGTCTGCTGTAGGCGCAAAAAGCAGCTCGCGAGTACTTCCCTGCGGCATTGCCATAATGCTTTTCGGGACGGTGTTATCATGTCTTATTGCACGACTTGCTATGTAAATAATCCTCGTTAGGAAAAGAATCCATCATATCAGCCACATTGTCCAGTGCCTTGTCACGAAGACGGTAAATGTGGGTCTTTTCAAAGTTCAGGTCCTCCATAAGATCGTCTGCGGCGCCTTTACTGTCACCATCGAGGTAATATCTTCTTAATATCAGTCTCTCAACGTCGGGAAGACGACCTATTATGCTTTCTATAAGCTTCATGCGAAGCTGTATTGCACCTCTTCTAGCATGAAGCTTATTGAGCATACGTTCAAGATGTGTCTTGTATTCATCGAATGTGCCTTGCTCCTTATCGGTTTTCTCATAACGCATTAGCTCACGATAGAGATCGGCAGTACCATACATCTGATCGGACACGATCTCTTTTTCGTACTTAAGCTTTTTGTATTCGGTAATGAAATCGGCGGCGCGTTTTCTTCTATCATTCATATTATTTACCTCCGTTTTCCGTTTTTTTGGCAAAATATATTGACATCGCCCAAATATTAGGGTATAATATCATTGATAAGACTATTATATTCCAACTTTTCGGAAATGTCAAGAGGTATTTGACAAAGTTTTTACATTTGGAGGGTAAAGGACGTGTTCGCACAAACATTGTCTTATTTGCTTAAGAGCAGAAATATGAATCCGCTCAGTCTGGCAAAAGAGATAGGTGTTCCAAAATCCATTGTTTACGAATGGCGACAAGGCGTAAGAGAGCCAAGCATGGAAAACCTTTTGCGTCTTTCGGATTATTTCGGTGTTTCTCTTGAATACTTAACGGGCAGAAGCGAGAACGAGAATCCCGAATTTTCCGACGACAAGGCGGAAGCTGAGCTTCTGCTGCTACTCCGTGCGGCAAAAAAAATTTCCGAGGAGGATCACAATGCACTTGTTCAATCCTTCAAGGCAAATCTTGATATATACTTAAAAACAAGCACGAAGAAAAGATCAAACCGCATCATGATCGAGGATGAAGCGGTGCGACTTCTTCTGAAGCAAGAGTTTATGGGCGAATTTGCTTTATATTTTCTTGATATGAAGAAAATAAAGACCGGCGGTATGGCAACGATCGACAGCATCTCTTCCTATGAGGATAGGGTCGGTACGACATTCCCCTTCCGCACAGACGGAATGACGCTCAAAAAGGGCGATCTGAATATGATATTCTACGACGAGAGAGTTAAGAGCAGAGAGCGTATAAACTGGACGATCGCCCATGAGCTCGGTCACATAATATTGAGGCACACCGATTCCTCCGAATCGAACGAGCATCAAGCCGATGACTTTGCCGCATCTCTTCTTATCCCTGAGGCTGTAGTAAGATTTCTCGATTGCCAGAAAGGATCCCCGATCACCCCCGAGGAAATGACAAAATACTTTTCCGCTTCCCTTACCGCCTGCACCAAGCGACGTAAAGAGCTTGCACCGGATGAGAGCTATATTCCCACAAAAGATGGAACTGCTCTTGTTTCAAAATTATTCAATCCTGCTTTAAAGTAAAAATCGTTAAAACAAATAACGAACACGAAAGCTTTAATTAACAATCTCATAAATCAAAAAAGCTCCCATAAGGGAGCTTTTTTAATTGTAATATTACTTTACGATCTCTCCGTAGCACTCGCCGAATGCGCAAGCAGCGTTTGCCTCATCGGTATCGATGTGCATAGCGGTTGCGAACTTGGGGCTTACGCGGATAACAACGTCACCGAAGATGGTGCTTCTGTCAGCGGAATCGATCTTAACAGAAACGATCTCCTTATCAGCTACGCCTGCAGCCTCTGCATCCTCGGGAGTAATGTGAATATGACGCTTTGCGATGATAACACCGCTGTCAAGGTCAACCTCGCCGCAAGGTCCAACGAGCTTACATCCGGGAGTACCTGCAAGGTCTCCGCTCTCACGAACGGGTGCGGAAATGCCGAGGGTACGAGCATCGGTGAAGGAAACCTCAACCTGAGATGCGGGACGAGCGGGTCCGAGAATTATAACGTTGGGGATCTGCTTCTTGGGGCCTACTACGGTGCAACGCTCCTCACAAGCGTACTGACCGGGCTGAGAGAGATCCTTTTTCTTGGTAAGGGTTGCGCCCTTACCGAAAAGTGCTTCAATATGCTCCTCGGTGAGATGGATGTGTCTTGCCGAGGTTTCAACGAGAACCTTGTTTGCCATTTTTATGTTCCTCACTTAAATATTTATTTAACAATGGTATTATACTATATAATGCGGAAAAAGTAAAGAGAATTTTATTTTTTTATCAAAAAGGAGAATTAAAAAATGGAAAATACCACCGGAAACCATAGCGACGGAGCAGTTACCGCGAGCAGAATACACTTTTTAAGCATAATCGGGCAGATCGAAGGGCACTATTTGTTGCCTGAAGGACAGAAGGGCACAAAATATGAGCACATGCTTCCGGCACTCGCCGAAATTGAGCAAAGAGACGATATAGACGGTCTGCTTCTGCTCATCAATACCGTAGGCGGCGACGTTGAAGCAGGACTTGCGATAGCTGAAATGATCTCGGGAATGAGTAAACCTACCGTTTCTCTCGTCCTCGGGGGAGGTCACTCTATTGGAATCCCACTTGCCGTAGCTGCTAAAAAGTCATTCATAGTCCCGTCTGCAACCATGACGCTTCACCCGGTCAGAGTAAACGGGCTTGTTATCGGTGTGCCGCAAAGCTTTGAAAATCTCAACAAAATGCAGGATCGTATCGTTTCATTTATTTGCCGCAACTCCTCTGTAAGTGAAAAGGATCTGCGATCTCTTATGTCAAAGACGGATGAGATGGCAACAGATATAGGAACCGTGCTGAGCGGTGAGGAAGCGGTAAAGCTTGGACTTATCGATTCTATAGGAACAATAAGTGAAGCGATCTCACACCTCAAAAAAATGATAACGCCGTCTGTATAACAAACGGCGTTCAACATTATTCTATTTCACTTGCGTACGGGATAGACTCCGCCGCACCTTTTCTTGTTACCGTAATATCGGAAGCTTTGGTTGCCCAGAGCAATGATTCATAGGGAGTTTTTCCCTTTGATATTCCCGTAAAGAAATATCCGGTGAAGGTGTCGCCCGCCGCTGTGGTATCAACAGGCTTACCCTTACCTGCAGGGACGATCACAAAGCTTTCATTATCGATATATGCTGCGCCGTCGGCACCGAGGGTAAGAACTGTTTTAGCGTTGGGATAGAGCTTTCTCATTTTTTCGGCAATATTCTCAGGGGTTTCCTCACCAGTTATTGCCTTACCCTCGATTTCATTCATGATAAACCAATCAACCTGATCGAGAGGATATCTTAAAAGCTCATCTGTTATTGGTGAGGGGTTAAGAACTACCGTTATTCCAAGTGAATGAGCGCTCTTTATGAGATAATCGACGCAGGATATTTCGTTCTGAAGAATAAGCATATCTCCCTTACTGTATTTTGAAAGAACTGCATCTATCTGTGCTTCATTGACTACACGGTTTGCACCGCCAAAAAGAAGAATACAGTTCTGCCCCGTTTTATCAACCTGGATGATCGCGTTGCCGGTAGGAGTATCGACGACACTTACGTTATCGGTATCTACACCGGTTCTATTCAAATATCCTGTTAGAAACGCCCCGTCTTCTCCTACACATCCGGCATGAGAAATTTCCGCTCCTGCCTTAGCGAAAGCAACCGACTGATTAAGGCCCTTACCTCCCGTATTCTTGTCCATTCCATAGGAAGCAATAGTTTCACCTGCAGAAACAAAATGATCTACAGCATAAACGTAATCTATATTCAGTGATCCAAAATTCAGTATTCTCATTGTAAAATTTTCCTTTTAGACATTATTTCTTTGCAGTTTAATCATAAACTACGCCATTAATTGTACTATAATAAAACTGCAATGTCAATGATTGTGAAAAAATTTCTGTTTTTAAATTTTTAAAGGAGAATAACATATGAAACACGTAAACACCGCTGAATTTGATGCACTTCTTGCCGAAAACAAGACAATTCTTGTTGATTTTTTCGCTACATGGTGCGGACCCTGTAAAATGCTTTCACCCGTGCTTGAGGAGGTTTCCCCCGAATTTGACGACGTAGAATTCGTTAAGGTCGACGTTGACGAATGTCCCGAGCTTGCACAGAGATACGGCGTTGCAGTTATTCCCACCCTTTTCGTGATCAAGGGCGGCGAGAAGGTAGCAACCACCAAGGGATATATGGACGCAGATGCGCTCCGCGCCTTCGTTTCTAACGCGCTTTAATATGAAAATAAGATTTAACGAAAACGAAGAGATCGTTAAGACCGTAAAAGAAGGTCTGAAAGCAAAAGGCGGCTATTGTCCCTGTAAAATAGGCAAAAGCGAGGACATAAAGTGTATGTGTGAGGAGTTCAAGGCTCAGATCGCAGACCCCGACTTTGAGGGCTATTGACACTGTATGCTTTATTATAAGGAGAAATGATAAAAAATTCCAACAGATGATCTGTTGGAATTTTTTATTATCGCCCAAGTATGTTATTATGATGATCTGCAACATCCTGCAAAATATCTTCTGTTATGTAGTCATAAAAGCCAAATGCATCGAGCGAGGAATGGAACAGACCGTTATGATAAACGACTATTCTGAATTTGACGTCCATTTCTACCTTGATCGAGCTATTGAGCGGGAAGGACGATGCGGTTTTATCTTCTGTATTACACAGTCTTAAGAAGGTATATCCGCCATAGCTTCCGTAGTGCTTGATCGTGTCGAAAACGGGATCGGGATCGGAATCGAAGCCGTAAGGACGGTTATTGTATGCATCAAGCATAGAATTAAGCGTATCTTCGGAAATACTGTCGGGGTCCGCATCATCGGGGATATCGAAGTACGTACGCTTTAAGCTGTCGGGAAGTCTTGTGTTGTGATAAGCACAAATATCGGCTATTTCATCCGCGGTAAGCAACGAACGCTGGCTTATAGCCATTGGAGACATACTGAAGAAGCCGCCGCCGTATTTGTAAACTACAAGGTGGAAATAATCATAATATTGAATTATCTCTCCGCATGAGTCAAAATAATAAGTTATGGGCTTGGCGTTTACGTCATTCTTGGCATTGCGAGTCATAAAGAATACTGCTTTGTCGCCGTAAGTACCGTAATGAACGAGATCAACGTTGATCTTTCCGTTTTCGCTATAGATCTTGTCTGCCACGGCTTTAAACTCAGCAAGCTTTTCCTCGGACATTTCACCCGGTGCTTGGTCTTTTTCGAATTCAACGTAATAATTATGATAATACGGTGACACCTCCGAATTATGAAGCTCTGCAAGAGCTTGAACGTCGGATTCACTTACGTAGCCTTTTTCAAACGCTTCGTTGATGTTTGGAGCTTCGCTTCCGTTATAAACAATAATAGAGAAGCTGCGAGGATGAAAAAAGTGCACATCGTTTACGTCAATTGAGAAGATGGTGTAAACGTCGTTCGGGAGCGTCATAACTCCGCTTTTTTCGATCGTAGTGAAAAACACGTGATTTCCGCTATATTCGCCGTAATACTTATAAACACTATCGAATTTATCGACAGTAAGCTCTGCACCCGCTTTCTCCTTGCGATAATCTATGAATTTTTGTTTATCCTCGTTTGAAAGCGGAGAGCTGCTCGGTGGGTCGGTTTTTCCTTCGGTCGTAATCTCGGGAGTCGTATTCTCCGGTGTCGTTGCTTCGGTCGTACCGCCCGTTGTTTTTTGAGCTGCGCAGCCGAAAACAGATACTAAAACCGCAATAATTGCGATTAATACGACGCTGAATCTAAAATATTTATTCATTATTCATCCTCCTCATTCGTTTTTAAATTTTTTATTGAAAATGTAAAATAAAGAAGAAAATCAGTCCATTGGTATCACCTCATTTCATTAAATATTATTCTGAACGGCTATGCAGTCGTTCATTTTTATCACCTCCGTCAGCATTTTGCTCATTTGAGCTTATCGATATTATAGCACAAATTCTCATAAATGTCAATAGTTGTGACCATTGTATGATTTTCACAAAATTCGAGGGGTAATTGTTGATGTCGCACAAAGCTGTCTTTATTTACTTTTTTCTTCAACAACGTATAATCCCGTAGCAGCCAAAAGGTGGACAAAAATATTGTAAACAAATTGTGAACTCTCATTTTTGTTCTTCATAATATATAACTGCCCAGATGCCCGATTTGTTACAGGAAAATCAAAAAAATTACAAATAAAAATAAAAAGGCATCTGACCGCCGAAACTACGGTCAAATGCCTTAGCAAAAACAAGCTTTTATTTTGTTATTCGACATTAAGCCACGTGGATGAACACTTCTGATCGTGTTTTACTGTTACCGAGACGGATGCTCCCTTTGCCGTCAAAACTTACATAACAATCCTTGCTCATTAACAACTTCATTTTACAGTTTCCCTTCAATAGCCCTCACAACCGCTTCAAGGTTTACTCTGTCATCCTCAGTAAAGCGTTCGGTTATGGGGCTATCGATATCGAGCACGCCATACAGCTCGCCGTTTTTGAAAATCGGTACGACTATCTCGGAATTTGAGGCACTGTCGCATGCAATATGACCCTCAAAAAGGTGAACGTCGGGAACCACTACTGTTTTTCCGCTTTGTGCCGCCGTTCCGCACACTCCCTTGCCCATTTCTATGACGGTACAGGCTATTTTACCTTGAAATGGTCCGAGAATAAGCCTACCTCCGTCGTAAAGATAGAAGCCTACCCAATTTATATTATCAAGCCTTTCGTTCAAAAGTGCAGAAAGGTTTGACATAGTTGTAATAACAGACGGTGAGTTGTCGGTTATTGCCATAGCATCTCTTATGAGCGCATTGTAATCGGTCATTATTTCATTCTCCCGTAGATTTAATTCCAAAAAGCCAAGTCTGTCCACGTCGATAATTACAAACACATACAATTATCGAAGGCAGATGCAGTGTTTCATAAATGATTGATCTTTAATACCGATGCTTAACTCTTTATCTTTACAATATTTGATATACTTTTTCGTTTTTTGTCTCTGATAGGATATCCTTCCGAGGCATATCCGATTGTAATAACCAGCCTTACGGGCTTGTCAATACCGACAACCGACCTTAACTTGCCGTCGTCGAGCCAACCGAGAATACAACTGTCAAGACCCTGCGCGGTGGCTTCGGATGTGATATAAGCGGCTAAGATACCAATATCGATGGAGCGATAGTCAAGACCCTTCGCCCTTGCGCCAAGAGCAGCGGTTGGATTATAGGAATCCTCGGAAATGACGATAACAACTGGAGCGTCGGGAGCAAATTTATTCATCCCCATGCTTGTGCAGCAAAGCGCTGCCTCGCGAGCCTTTTCTCCCGTACAAACGGTGATAATATACGGCTGGGAATTACACGCCGAAGGTGCGATAACGGCACTTTCGATAATGGCGTTTATCTTCTCGTCCTCAACGTCTCTGTCCTTGTCAAAGGAACGGCAGGACTGTCTTCTTTTGGCAATTTCGGTGAAATTCATAGCCTTCACCTCGTAAGCTTCGCAAGCTTTTCCGTGTTTGCGATAACCACAAGCCTTTCACTTGCACAAAGAGCTCTGTAGGGGTCGATCGTGACCGAAACCTTACCGTTTTCGGAAATGGCAACGACGTTAATATCGTACTTTTTTCTTAAATTAAGCTCCACAAGTGACTTTCCGACCCATTCCTCCTTAACCCCGAGGTCGACGATAGCTACGTCGTCCGAAAGCTCGAGGGCATCAACGAAGCCCGAGGAAAGAAGGTTTTTTGCAAGACGTATTCCCGACTCGTTTTCAGGGAAAACCACCTTATCCGCACCGACTGCGAGTAGAATTTTTCTGTGAGTGTCGCTTCCGCACTTGACGATAACCTCAGGCACACCAACCTCCTTACAAAGGACGGTAGCCATTACGCTGACCTCAAGATTTGACGCCATTGCAATGATCACCACGTCAGCGCTCTTTATTCCAAGCTGCTTTATCACCTCTTTGTCGGTTACGTCGGCACACTTGCACACGGGAATGAGCGTTGCTGCAGTATTGACGGCAGACTCGTTTATATCCACCGCGATTACCTCAGCACCGCTTCTTACAAGCTCGCCAGCCACAGCCGTACCGTATCTGCCGAGCCCGAATACCGCATAAGTCTTCTTTGTACTCATATGTTCCTCCTATCCGACGCTTATATCCTCGGTCGGATTTTTTATTATATTGGAATTTTCGTTTTTGCCCTTCATAAGAAGTGCTATGGAAATAGGCCCTATTCTTCCGAAATACATTGCGGCAATAATGACAAGCTTGCCGAAAAGGTTAAGAGTAGGAGTTAAGCTTCTTGACAGACCGACCGTTGCGGTAGCACTTACCGTTTCGTAAATTATATCGGTAAAGGGTGCATCGCAGAAGAAGGAGAGTGCCACGGTAACCGCAGAAAGCACCATAATAAAGGATACCGCCACCGCCACCGCCTTGGCTATTGCCTCCCTGTGCAGGGCTCTGCCAAACATATTGACCTGCTCTCTGCTCTTGATCATCGAATACGTGGTCATAAGAAGCACCGCAAGTGTAACGGTCTTTATTCCTCCCGCAGTTCCAACGGGGGAGCCGCCGACCACCATAAGAAGCAGCGACACCGTAACGGAGGGCGAGGTAAGTGCGCTCTGCGAAACCGTGTAAAAGCCTGCCGTCCTTGTGGTTACAGACTGAAACAATGAGGCAAGGAGCTTTTCCCAAGCGTTCATCTTTCCCATCGTCAATGGGTTATCATACTCGAAAACGAAAAACGCAAGTGCTCCGAGGACTATAAGTATAGCCGTCAAGGTAATGGCTATCTTACTGTGAAGGGTCAGGCTTCTGAAGAGCCCCGCCTTTGAGCTTTTTCTGTTTTTTATAACCCTGATGAAGTCCCACCATACGATAAATCCAAGTCCTCCGAGGACTATGAGAAAACAGGTGGTAAGGTTGACCACAGGGTCGGAAACGAAGGGAGCGAGGCTGTCGTTTCCCATTATATCGATTCCCGCATTGCAGAATGCCGACACAGAATTGAAAACCGAATACCATATTCCCTCAAGGCCAAACCTCGGCACCAAGGAGATCATATACAAAAGTGCTCCGATACCCTCGATAACGAACGTGCCTATAAGCACTCTTTTGATAAACGAAACGATTCCCGAAAGGCTCGTAAGGTTAAATGCGTCCTGTAGAAGCAGTCTGCTTGAAAGACCGAGCCTTTTATTCAGAAACACCGCAACCGAGGCGACTACGGTTATTACTCCAAGACCGCCTATCTGTATCAGAACAAGGATGACGATATGCCCGAAGGTGCTGAAGGTCTCCGCTATGGATACCGTGGAAAGCCCCGTCACACAGGCAGAGGTCGTTGCGGTAAACAGTGCGTCGATAAAGGGTATACCCTTACCGTCCGATGAGCTTGCAGGCAGAGACAGAAGCAATGCGCCTATCAGTATAACTCCGATAAAGCTCATCAGGATTATGGAGTTAGGCTTCAATTTCACTTGCATTCAAACGATACCGTTCCCTCTTTGAGTCCTTCGGCACAAGCCGTAACGGTCACTCTTCCCTTCTCGCCCGTTGAACGCATGACCGCAACGAGCATTCCCGACATAGCCTTTTTGTCGGGACGGAGGAAGGTCTCGGTCTCTCTCTGGTCACCCGCATCGGTAGCGAAGACATATGCGCCGCCCTCTGCCTTGAAGCCTGCGGTGTTGACAGTCTCGGCGGAAATATCGATGATCGCGAGCTTTTTGTCGGCATATACCTGTCTTGCCCATATTCCGTTATACAGAAAATGCTTCTCGGGCTTATTTACAAGCCTTACGTTTCGGAAGATACCGCCGCCGCTGTACCATCTGCCGCAATCAGCCTTGACCTCGGCATATACTGCGATAAGGTTGTCCTCACCGAAATTAACGTATTCAGTAATATCAACTGAAAATGACTTATATCCGAAATGGTTGCTTCCAGCAAGTCTACCGTTAACGTAAATGCGGCTATACCACATAACGCCGTCAAACTCAAGGAACGCTCTGTCGCTTTTTTCGACCCTTACCCATTTTCTGTACACACCCGCACCGAGAATTGGAAGTCCTCCCGTTCTTCCGGTAAGAGTTATGGGCTTGTTTATGCCGTCCTCGATAATACTGCTTTCAGATGGATCGTTATCGGCAGAGAAATCGCCCTCAATACCCCAATCGTGGGGCACTCTAACCTCCCTCCAGCCGCTATCATCGTAGTTAACGCCGAAAACAGCATCCTCTACGTTCTCTATATCAAATTTTTTAAACTTGAATCCTGTTTTAAGCCCCATTATCTTTCTCCCTTAAGCAGTATATCAAGAAGTGCCTCGCAGCCCCTCACAACGTCGGTATATGTGGTCTCAAAATCACCCGTATACCACGGGTCAGCCACGTCGGAGTCCTCACCAACGTAATTTAGAAGCTTTTTCACCTTGTTTTCGGGGTCTCCGCCGAATATGCGGTGCATATTCCTGATATTTGCCCCGTCCATTCCGATAAAAAGATCGTATTTCTCGTAGTCCTCACGTTTAAGCTGAACGGCTCTTTTGCCGGAGCAGTCGATACCGTGACGCTTCAGCTCCGCTCTTGCAGGCGGGTAAACGGGATTGCCGACACCGTTCCATATCTCCTCGGAGGAGGTTGCTGAGGAGCTAACGGTAAACGCTCCGTCGAGTCCACGCCTTTTCAGCATATCACGAAGAACAAATTCCGCCATCGGTGAGCGGCAAATATTACCGTGACAAACAAACATTATTTTCATTTTTTCGCTCCGATATCTGCTTTTATAAAATTATAGCACATTTACGCCTTTTATTCAATAGAAAAAGGAAAGATCCTAGGCAATCTACTGATATTACTTTGATTTTGATTGCAATCCATAATGTTATGTGATAAAATAAGTATAAAATCGACATTATTTACACAAAAAAGAGGTCACTTTGTGAGAATTACAAAAATAGCTTTTATGCTCGTTATACTACTGGCATTGCTACTGACCGCTTGTTCGTCTCTCACAAACACCAAAATAGTTGTTCAATGCGATGTTGAAAAAATTGCGAATATTTCAAGTGCATAGTTAGTGGGCATTTTGGGAGAACCTGACAACGTGAAAAAACACAACGAACGGTTATGCAGAATTCCCTTGTGTTTATTAAGAGTATAACAACGCGAAAGAGTTAGGCGAGGTCAGTTTTATTTTAATTACAAACACGCTTCCTCTTATCAGTCCGACTACACCAAATTTGATCTTTCCCATATTTTTTCTCCTTTAATGTATAAATTATCCCGATCACACGGGTAATAAGAAGCAACGAAAGCATCGCCGCAAAAGCCAAGGCAACACTGATAAGCTCTTTACTGCTGGGCTTTTTATCACCGAAAAAGCAGATAAGAGTTGAAACGATTATTGTGCCGCCCGTTACCATGGGGTACTGAACCGACGCGTCAACGTGCACAAAAGCTATGACAAACAAAAAGTTTGCCACCTTATTGATCGATCCCTGAAGCGCACCTATGCCGTAAAACTGCCAAAGTATCTTTTTCGAAGGCTCAGGACCTTCTTTTGCTGTAGCTTGCACTACATATCTGTCCCGAAGCTCAAGTATTACCCAAATAATTCCCGAAAGGACGAGCGTGCAAACCGTGATCCATATAGAATACCCCGCAGCGCTTGTTTTCGGAAGCTTGCTTGAACTGAATATTTTTGAAATAACGCCGGACATTCCGTTCATAACGAAAATACCGATATAAAACACCGTTCCCCGTTTCTTTTCACCCTTTTGAACGGTTAATGCAAGTGCGGCGCATATAAGAACCACACAAACACATTTTGCGACGGTCACACCCTCGCTATAGAGGAAAATCCCCTGAAAGAACGGCAACACCATTCCGCCAAGCATCCGACGATTCCATACTTATCTTAAGGGAGCTTCCGCGTTTTCTTCTATATACGTCCTGAAATGCAAATCTGCCACCAAACATACAGACGGATAACATTATTAAAGTATAATATTCAATATGAATACCTTTTTTATTTTATAATATCATAAGACACGAATAATTCGAATATAAATATTCTATATAAATATAAAAAACAGTTCGGTTTTCTAGCTTTCAAATAAATCTTGTGCTATACTTGTAAAAAGGAGGGGATTACAATGAAAGCTCAAAACATCTGCAAATTTCCGTCATCAAATATTCTTAATGAGCTTAATATCTCCCGATTTATTTTTGAAACCGACAAAGATACAATGATGGATACCTACGATCTGCCATCAAAGAGAATGATCCTTGTGGAATAGGGTGAGGGCACTTTTTCCTTTGACGGCGTTTCGTACTCCGTCTCCGAAGGCACCCTGATCTTCGGTTTTGAAAAGGAATAATTTTGCATGATCGACGGAACAGATATCCGTTATCTTTATATTGATTTCAGCGGTCATCGCGGTGAAAATCTTTGCACACGTTTCGGTGTCTCCCCCAAGGAGTTCATTTCTCATCTTACCGATGAAAATTAAAGCATCCGTCTGCAACTATGCAGACGGATGCTCTTTTCAGTTGTCGGTTTCTCCGTTACCTACGAGACGGTTTGTCCATGTACCGCGTTTGAAAATAATCAGCGCAAATATGAGCTTGAACACTTCACATCCTTGGCCTATTATATAAAGCGGAATCAATTTAAAATCAGTAAATTCTGTAAATATAAGGGTTACCGGTATAACGCACATCCACATAAATCCACTGTCAAGGAAAAAGGTGAGAAACACGTTCCCTCCCGAACGAATACTGAAGTATGATGCATGTGAAAATGCTTGAAAGGACATCAGCACACCGGATACGATCATCATACTTCCCGCAAGTTCACGCACGTGTTGAGACGTCTTATATACCATAGGGAATAATCCGGAAAACGCAATGAGGAAGGCGCCAACCAACAGACCGCACGCTGCGGTACAGGTTAAAAGCTTTCTGTTAGTTTTCTTTGCTTCGTCGATTTCTCCCGCGCCGAGCTGTGCTCCGACCATTATCGAAATTACGGTTCCAAACGACATATATATTACGCTTATGACGTTCATTATGGTCGAGCTTATGTTCTGTGCCGCTACGGCCTCAAGACCTCTTGTCGCATAGCAACGGTTGCGAAGAGTAACGGAGGTGGACCAAAAAAATTCGTTTGCCATAAGGGGCAATCCCTTGAGCATCATGCTTCTGACAAGCTCATACGGAATATGTACGGATTTATACACTCCACGCATAAATTCGCATTTATGAGTGTTCAAATGTGCCCATAGCGCAAGTATTCCAAGTTCAACAAAACGCGACACAACAGTCGCAATAGCCGCGCCCTTTACCCCAAGTTCCGTAAAGCCTAATTTCCCGAATATTAGCACATAATTAAGAACAAAATTAGTGCTGACCGCAATAACGCTCGATACCATTGGAGGCACCGAATGTTCAGTCTCCCTCAGAGTAGAAGCATATACCTGAGAGAGCGCATACGGTATAAGGCCTATGAGCATAATACTTAAATATTCCTTACCGAGCTTAAGCGTCAGCTCGAGGTCACCCTCAGAATTCTGCTCAAACAGGAAAGTCTTAATCAGCACGTCGTCAAGCAATATAAAAACGCATATTCCGATAATGGAAAAAACGAGTGAGGACAAAAGCTTAAACCTGAAGGAATATTTTATTCCCTTTCGGTCATTGTTTCCGTGGAATTGAACCGTGTAAATTCCCGCTCCCGCAAGTGAACCGAAAATAAGCAGATTGAAAATGAAAATAAACTGGTTTACAATGGAAACGCCCGACATTGCCTCGGTGCTGATTCTTCCAACCATTATATTATCGAGCAGATTCACAAAGTTTGTGATACCCATCTGCACCATTACGGGAATCGCAAGTGAAAATGCTCTTTTGTAAAAGGCCTTATCGCCTATCAGACTTTTTAAAAATGACATTTTTCTCTCCTTTTAAGACATACCCGACTATTATAACCGATAAAGAGAAAAAAAGCAAGAGAAAAAGAGGAGTTCCCTCCTCTTTTATAAGATCAATAATTTTCTTTTCTGACCTCAAAATAGCTCTGGGGATGTGCGCAAACGGGGCAGACCTGAGGAGCCTTCTTACCGATAACGAGGTGACCGCAGTTGCGGCATTCCCACATTATCTCCTCGCTCTTTTCAAACACCTTCTGCATTTCAACGTTATTAAGAAGTGCAAGGTATCTTTCCTCGTGGGATTTTTCGATCTTAGCTACCATTCTGAACTTTGCGGCAAGCTCGGTAAAGCCCTCCTCCTCGGCCTCCTTTGCGCAGGTAGCGTACATATCGGTCCACTCGTAATTCTCGCCCGCTGCTGCAGCCTTAAGGTTTTCTGCGGTATCACCGAGAGCACCGAGAGCCTTGAACCAAAGCTTTGCGTGCTCCTTCTCGTTGTCGGCGGTCTTTTGGAAGATCTCCGCGATCTGCTCGTAGCCTGCCTTCTTTGCTACAGATGCAAAGTATGTGTATTTATTTCTCGCTTCACTCTCGCCCGCAAATGCAGCGAGCAGATTTTTCTCTGTCTTTGATCCTTTGAGTTCCATAATTATATACCTTTCACAACTATTATTTTCCGCAGATTATTCTGCAGTTACTTTCCATAATGGAATCGTCTGTAATTATTTCACCAATGCTGTCAGCCTTTATGTATCCGCTCACCGGATTTTTTACGGACACGATATTACCTATAATATCCGCCTTCACCTCCGAATATTCAAAGGAAGGGTCGGTTTCATCCATTGTACAATCAATAAGTCTGAGTCCCTTGCAATAACAAAGCGGCTGTGTCCCGATTATATGGCAGTTTACCAATGTAAGCCCCTCGGAAAACCACCCCAGATACTCGCCCTTAACGGTACTGTCCTCCACCCTTACGTTTTTGGCGTGCCAAAAGGCGTCCTTTGTATCAAGCGTCGAATTTTTTATCGTAAGTCCGTTTACGTACTGAAAACTATATTTTCCCTTCATCGAAAAATTATTCAGCGTAACGTCGGAAGCCTCAAAAAACAGATATTGCGATTCAATAAACGTGTTTTCCGCACAAATGCCTCGGCATCTCCAGCCGAATTCCTCGGAGATAATTTTGCTGTTCAGAATCTGCGTATCGTCACATTCCCGTAAACACTTGATACCGTTGATCTCGCATCCGTCGATTATACCGTTTTGGCTGTACCAAATAGGAGCTCTCGTTTTATCGTTCATCCGGGAATTTTTTAGCACGTAGCCGTCGGCATGCCATAGCGGATAACGCAAGCCAAAGAAGCAACCGTCAACCTCAATATTACGACATTCCTTAAGCACCGATTCACCGTCAGCTTCTCCTTCAAAACGGCATCCAATTACCGTCGAATCCTTTAGATTATACAGCGATCTCTCGGCATCAAAAGTTTTATTTTCAATAATCAATTTTATCTCCGCATATCATTCATTTGAGGCTGTTGCACCGCAACAGCCTCAATAAGTTTAATTATGTGATTATGCAGCGGGAGCTATCTTTATACCCGCAGCGGTTGCCCATGCAACGTACTGAGCAACTATGGAATCTGCGCAAGTAGCGTCGATCATTACCTTAACGCTCTTATTCTCTGCATACTCTGCAGCAACAGCCGCTGCATGCTCCTCGAAGGTAAGACCCGATTCAGCATCGTATGCCATGAACTTGTTTAAGAATTCCTCATTGATCTCTGCGATCTCTTCCATAAGGTCGGCAGTATAGCCGATTTTATACTCGAATGTGTGATTCTTCTTTATATCAGCCTCAAGATCCTTCTTGTACTGCTCCTTAAACTTCTCTTCGTCAAATTCCGTGCCGTTTGCCGTTGCCTCAGCCTTAGCTGCATCAATTGCTTCGTTCATAGCATTCTTGTAAGCAGGTTCTTTGAGGAGAGATTCAACAGTATTGGCAACCTTGCCGTTAAGCACTGCCTTATAAAGCTTACTGAAATCCTTTTCAAAGTCCTTTACATACTTTTCTCTAAATTTGACTTCGTCGAACTTTCCGCCCTTTTCCTCAGCCGCTTCCTTTGCCTTGGCAATTGCAGCATCAAGCTTCTCAGCAAATTCGTCAGTTTCTATTTCTTTTGAAATAAGCTCTGCAATATTTGCGTCGAATGTAGCCTTATACCATCCACCGCTTACGTAGTTGGTCTCGTCGTAATAGTTAAGCGCGAACTTCATCAAAGGAGTGGTCAAGGGATTCACTATCGCATCACGGTACTGCTGCTTTGCAAGTGCCCAATCATTTGCAGCAAGTGCAAGCATTTCCTTGCTCATGGAGGTATTGGGCTCAAGAATGAACATATTACCTGTGTCGCCGTAGCTCATGCTGTAATCGTCGCTTATGATCTCAAGCTCATGAGTATAGTCATTAACCTTATAGTGAACGTTTTCAACACCGTACTGAAGGGTATTGCGGTAGGTGGGATTAGTCATTAATGCGCTGATAACCTCAAGGCAACGTGCGCTATTTGCTGCGAGAGTGCTTACGCAGAATACGGTTCCGAGATCCTCAACAACAGGCTTTGCATAAGGAACTACGATATATTCATCCTTATACTGCTCGGGGAGTGCTGCGTTACCCTTAACAAATGCAGCAGCAATCTTTTTACCCTCAGGGAGCGAATATGCATCACCCTCGGTGATATAGCCCTTAGTCTTAAAGAGGTTAAGATTCTTGTGGAAGTTTACAAAAGCGCTGTCAGCAAGGAGGTTGCCGAGCTGGATAGCGGAAAATGCGTTAGCATCGGAGGGAATGATTCCGCCGATAAGCGATGTACCGATAGTTTCAACTTTGATTTCAGGGGCATTGTAGAGAGTAGTGTAGTCGCTGTAATCTTTTGCCGCGTCGTCGAGGAAGTTTACAAGCTCATCAAGAGTATCAACGTCCTGTGCCGCATAGCCATAATTATCCGCGATTTCCTTATTGACAAGAAGATAAGTGTAATCACCTACAACATAGTTACAGGGAATTCCGAAAAGGGTTGCCTTGGTATCCATGTTGCCGCCGCTGGTAGGAGTACCTTTACTTGCAAGGGCGAGATATCTGGAGGATATGTATTTTCCGATGATACTGCTCTTCTCTGCCACCTTTACAGATGTAGCGATCTTATTTCCCACATATTCCTGAAGCTTATCAGCTCCGCGAACCATGAAGATATCGACCTGAGTGCCCTTTTCTTCATCGAATACAACATCGAATCTATCGGGCTTGGTCTCTTCTTCCTTGTTGTCCTTGTCTTTATTATCGGTGGTAACCTTGTCCTTGTCCTTGTTCTTCTGCGCTTCCTTATAAGCCTGAGCCGCTGCAATAGCTTCATCAAGCTTTTCATAGTACTCATCCTCAGTGAACAGACGAAGAAGAACTCTGGTGCTGAGATTACCCTCGGTGTACATGTTGAGAGAATCCTGAACCTCAAGAATTGCTTTCTCGGTGGTGCTCTCTCCGGTTATTCCGTAGAGAGTGATGGTCATAGGCTTCACCTTTGCGGTTGCCACGTAATCCTCGCCACTGGCACACGAGGTAAGAACGGGAAGAAGCAGGCAAGTGAGAGCCAAAATTAAGCCTAAAAGTCTTTTTTTCATTATGGGGTTCCTCCTGATAGCGGATAATTCCGCGTATGTATAATACTACAACTTATATTTTACTACAAATTAGCGATTCTGTCAAGGTGATTTTATCATTACAAAACTGCATTTTTCATACATAAGCCCTTGTTTGTGCAAGCTTTGGCGATGAATAGTGTACATTGCACAACTTTGGTGCTAACATATTATGCACATTCACCATCGTTTTCGGCATTATGCATTAAAATAAACGTGATTTTTTGTCAATGTAACACAATCAATCGAGATAATCACGAAGTCTCTTGGAACGGCTGGGGTGACGGAGCTTACGGAGTGCCTTTGCCTCTATCTGTCTGATACGCTCTCTTGTTATATGGAACGCCTTACCAACCTCCTCAAGAGTCCTTGCTCTGCCGTCAACAAGGCCGAAACGGAGCTTGAGGACCTGCTCCTCACGGGGAGTTAAGGTGTGAAGCACCTCATTAAGCTGTTCACTCAAGAGTCTCTGCGCAGCAGCCTCTGCGGGTGCGGGGTTGGAATCGTCCTCGATGAAATCTCCAAGATGGGAATCTTCCTCTTCACCTATGGGCATTTCAAGAGATACCGGATCCTGCGATATCTTCATGATCTCCCTGACCTTCTCCGCGCTCATACCAAGGTGCTCTGCAACCTCTTCAGCGCTTGCTTCGTGGCCAAGCTCTTGGAGAAGCTGTCTTTGAATACGCGACACCTTATGAATGGTCTCAACCATGTGCACGGGAATACGTATTGTTCTCGCCTGATCGGCAATAGCTCTGGTTATAGCCTGTCTTATCCACCAAGTTGCATAAGTTGAGAACTTATATCCCTTACGGTAGTCGAACTTTTCAACCGCCTTCATAAGACCGAGGTTACCCTCCTGAATGAGATCGAGGAAGAACATTCCCTTTCCAACGTATCTCTTTGCAATACTTACGACAAGACGAAGGTTAGCTCTTACAAGCTCGTCCTTTGCGGCTCTGTCGCCCTCTGACATTCTTTCGGCAAGATAAAGCTCGCGCTCGGAATCAAGAAGCGGCACGATACCGATCTCCTTAAGATACATACGCACGGGGTCATCGATGGAAAGTCCCTCCTGAGCGAGCATCTTTTCCATATCTTCGGCACTTTCGTAACGCTCAACGTCGTTTTCGATTGCCTGAAATTCGGGAGCGTCGAGATATCCTGTAACCTCAATTCCCATACTCTCAAGGGTTTCATATAGCTTTTCGATCTGTTCGAGGTCGTAATCCACGTCCTCGATTGCCTCCATTATCTCAGAGCTGGAAAGAGATCCTTTGGCCTTACCCTTTTCAATCAGATCGCGGACTTCAAATTTTTTCTCACCGCTTGTTGATTCTACGCTGTTATTATTGTTATTGTTCATATTTCCTCCATCCCGTATGGGTTATTTCCCTTCGTTTTTTATTCTCTTACTTGCGATCAGTTCCTCAAGTGAAAGATTATCTTTTTGTTTTATGCTTCTTAAACGAGTCAGACAGTCACTAACCACTTTAATATTATTTTCTGTCAGCGATTGCCTTGACACCGAATTTTTAACTATTCTTGATATCTCTTCCTGCTCAAACGTTTCTCCCAGAAGCCCAAGATCAAATCCCGATCCAAGCTCAGCCATTTTTTCAAACACTCTTTTGTTAAACTCTGTAACAAAATCGTCGGCTGAAATATTAAGCTTGGAAATCGCCTCGGGAATAAGCTCCGGATATATGGCGAGAATTCCGAGTATTGCGTCCTCCGCACCTGCGGCGCCTTGATTTCTGATACGGTCGGGGTTTATCCTGTCGCCGTATCCCTCGGTCGTAAGAAGTACGTTTCGGTTAAATTCATTTTTTTCCGACTTTGCGCGTTTATTTATCTTTCTTTTTACGTCGTTTTTGAAGCTTTCGAGAGAAATCGACAGCTTATCGGCAATTTGCCGCGAATGCACGTCGCGTTCGACCTCCGACCAGGTGCCCGAAAGAAGCTCTGCAAATTCGTCTGCAGCCTTGATCCTGTCATCAAGATTTTCAAGATCGTATTTTGATAGTATGCCCGAAAACTTGAAATCGAACCGGCTTCTGCTTTTGTTCATAAGCATCGAGAAGCCGTCTTTCCCGAATTTTTGAATATACTCGTCCGGGTCCTTTGCGTTTTCAACCTTCAGGAGCTTCGCTTCAAGTCCGACCTCCGAAAGCAGCTTAAACACCTTATCGGCATTTCTTTGTCCCGCCTCATCCGCATCAAAGCAAATAAGCACAGACTTGGTATATCGCTTCATAAGTCTCGCCTGATCGGGTGTAAATGCAGTTCCGCAGGATGCTACTGCATTTGTAAAACCTGCAGCATGCAGGCTAATCACGTCCATATATCCTTCACAAAGGATCATCTGCTCTGCGCAATAATTTTTTGCGTAGTTCAGTGCGAAAAGATTTCTTCTTTTATTAAAAGCCGGTGTATCGTTTGTATTTATATATTTGCTCTCATTCGGATCATTTCCTATAGTTCGTCCTCCAAAGCCGATTATATCTCCCTTTACGTCTATTATTGGAAACATGATTCTATTGCGGAAAATGTCATATGATTTTCCGTTTTTCTTACTTATTGAGCAAAGAAATCCTTCCTTCATTTCTTCTTGGGTATAGCCCTTTGACCGCAAGTGCTTCGCAAGCGCTTCAAAATCGTTTGGGGCATATCCTATTCCGAAATGGGTTATAAGTGAAGGTGAGAGCCTTCTTTTTGTAACGTACGCTTGAGCCTCTCGGCTCTTTTTAAGCGATTCGTGAAAAAATCTTGCGGCATCACGGTTCATCAAAACAAGGCGCTCTCGTTTTACTCCGCTCTGCTTCTCGCCCTCATCCTCGGGTATCTCTATGCCAACTCGCTTTGCAAGTGTTCGCAGTGCGTCAACGTACGTTAGATTGTCCGTTCTCATCACGAAGGATACGACGTCACCGCCCGCTCCGCATCCGAAGCAATAGAATGATTTTGTACCCGTGAAAACTGTAAATGAAGGAGTTTTCTCGCTGTGGAACGGACAAAGCCCGTTAAGATTTGTTCCCGCACGCTTAAGGGAGACAACCGAGCCTATGACCTCCTCAATATCGTTGCGGTATTTTATTTCTTCGATTATCTGTTGAGAGATCATATTTTCCCTCCCTTCAATTTTATATCATCCCCTCCAGGGGTCCGGAATAAACAGCTTTTTATACAGATTAACTGCGTAACGGTCGGTCATACACGCAATGTAATCGCAGACCGCACGTCCAACGCCTTCTTCCTCAACGGTTTTCTTGTGCTCCGCGGGAAGACGATCGGGATTTTTGTAGAAATAGTCGTAGAGTCTTTCAAGCATCTCCTCTGCCTTACCCTCCTCGCCCTTGGCAACGGGATTATAGTAGACGTTCTCGAAAAGAAATGCGTGAAGCTCGTCCGTCATTTTTCTGATATGCGGCTCCATTTCTATAACAGGTCGTCCCTCACTTGCCTTGATGATACTTCTGACCATTCTGTCGATACGCTCTCCGTGAGAAACACCCAGACCGTACATCAGGCTTTTGGGGAGATCATCGTAGCAAAGTATCCCCGCGCGAACAGCATCATCTATATCGTGATTGATGTACGCTATGTGGTCAGCTTCGAGGATTATCTGTCCCTCAAGGGTTGATGCTCCGCCCTTTGTGTGATGCTTTATACCGTCGCGGACCTCCCAAGTGAGATTCAGTCTTTCGAGCTTTTCTGCAACTCTGATGCTCTGATCATAGTGTGCAAAGGAAGGATCGTAGCAACGTCTTAACACTCTTTCACCCGCATGGCCGAAGGGTGTGTGTCCCAAATCGTGCCCCAAAGCGATCGCCTCGCACAGATCCTCATTCAATCGCAGAGCTCTTGCTATGGTTCTTGCGACCTGCGACACTTCCAAAGTATGTGTTAAACGCGTGCGGTAGTGATCAGCCTCGGGAGACAGAAATACCTGCGTTTTATGCATCAAGCGTCTGAATGCCTTGGAATGTATTATTCTGTCGCGGTCGCGCTGAAATTCACCTCTTAATTCGCACTTATTGATCGGCTCCTCCCTGCCCCTGCTGTTTTCGGTTAAGCATGCAAAGGGAGAAAGGCTCTGTTTTTCGCGCTCATAGATCAATTCGGATACTGTCATATAGCACTCCTAAATAGTTATTATACTATTAATATACGCAGATTTTTAAAAAAGTCCTCTTTTTTTAAGTCTTTTTATAGGGAACGCCGACGGCGTTCCCTTTTTTGTTATTGTTTGTCAAATCGGGTTCCTTTATGAACGATCTCCGCTCTCCCGGCTGTAATCTCCATTCCTTCTTCCGTGAACGCTTCATACTTATCCGCAGGAAGCGCTAAAGACAGGGTCACTCTCTCTGCAAAATCGATTCCGTCGTTTATCGGATCGTAATTTGCAAGAAGAACGGTAAGCTTACCGTAATCGGTGTAGTTCACCTTTAGATCGAATACCGTATAAGAATTATAAGTTACAATTTCCGCATTATCCACAGCCATTTTAGCTGCCGCGGAATATGCCCTTACAAGCCCTCCCGCGCCAAGCAATATGCCACCGAAATACCTCGTTACTACTATAACCGCATCGGTAAAGCCGCTTTTTCTTATAACGTCAAGGACCGGAATACCCGCAGTTCCCTGTGGTTCACCGTCATCGGAATAGCGCGCGATGTTCTGACCGATCATGTACGCATACACGTTGTGACGGGCATCAGCGTGCTTCTTTTTTATGCTCTTGACGAAATCTATAGCTTCTTCCTCGCTCATTACGGGGCAGGCGTAGCCTATAAATTCAGACTTTTTTTCAACAAGAGTCGCTGTCCCGCTTTTAAGCAGGGTCACTCTTTTCATTTCTTCAGCCATTTTTCAAAGGTCCCCTTTGCTCTTGCATCACAGACGGCAGTTACTATTGTGTTTTCTCCCTCATAGCTTACTTCCTCGACCTTCGCAAGACGGTAGAGCTTTGCAACCTCGTCCTGTCTTGACATCGGTATCTCAAACACAAGTCGCGATGTGCTTTCATTCACTATTTCAGCGAGTCTTGAAATAAGGGCATCAATACCCTGACCTGTTTTAGCAGAAACATAGAACACGTTCTCTCTCGGCACACTCTTTGGCGGAAGCGGTATCTCATCGCCCTCCTTATCACACTTGTTAAAAACGCAGAGTGTGGGCTTATCCGATGCCTTCAGCTCGCTTAAAAGTCCCTCTGTTACAGCCAACTGTGCCTGATTTTCTTTATCCGAAGCATCGGTCATCATAACTACTATGTCTGAATAAGCCGCCTCATCCAACGTTGAACGGAACGCCTTTATCAAATGGTGAGGAAGATTTCTTATAAATCCAACTGTGTCAACAAGGAGTATTTCGGTTCCATCGGGAAGTGCAAATTTTCTCGTCGTAGGGTCCAGAGTTGCAAAAAGCTTGTCCTCGGCAAGTATTCCCGCATCGGTCAGGCGGTTTAGAAGCGTGGATTTTCCCGCGTTTGTATAGCCAACGATGGCAACCTTGCAGATTCCCGAGCGATCCCTCTGCTTTCGTTGGGTCGCCCTTCTCTGCTCCAGAGCCTCAAGCTCCTCGCTAAGTGCCTGCATGCGTCTTTTTATATGGCGTTTATCGCTTTCAAGCTTCGTTTCACCCGGTCCTCTTGCGGCTATACTTCCGCTTCCTCCCTGACGGGAAAGAGCAAGTCCCTGACCGATAAGACGCGGGACTGTATATTTAAGCTGGGCAAGCTCGACCTGAAGCTTACCCTCTGCGCTCGTTGCGTGGAGAGCAAAAATATCAAGAATAAGCATTGATCTGTCAATGACCCTTATAGGCTTTTCCTTATCTCCCTCGCTTCCTTCAAGCGCCTCTTCCATGTTTCTTATTTGGGAAGGTGAAAGCTCGGTGTCACAAACAACAAGAGTAGCCTCTTCGCTGCGGCAAAGATCTGCAAGCTCCTTCATTTTTCCGCTTCCCAGATAGGTGCGAACATCGGGATTCTCTTTGTTCTGTACCATTCGTATAACGACCTTACCGCCGGCAGTATCAAGCAATCTCTCAAGCTCATCAAGCGAAGCTTCACACTCGTCCGCGGGATTGTCGTATGTTATAACAGATACGATGGCAGCTTTTTCTATATCTATTTTTTCGTTGATTTCCAAAAGTATCAACTCCTTTTAGATTTGTACAAAAAAGGAGACAGAACGTGCGGCTCTGTCTCCCTTCTCTACACCGTTAACCGCATAAACGAGCGGAAGACGGCGTGTTCGTTCCCTTATTACTTTCCTGCAGCCTGAAGACGTCTCTTGAACTTATCAACACGTCCGCCTGCGTCTACGAACTTCTGCTTACCTGTGAAGTACGGATGGCACTTCGAGCAAATTTCGACGCGGATGCTGTCCTTAGTGGAGCGGGTCACGAATTCTTCACCGCAAGCGCACTTTACAGTGACTTCCTTGTATTCGGGATGTATTCCTGCTTTCATTATGGCACCTCTTATCAATAAAATATTTACAGTACGAATAATTATAACACAAGCTTTTCGATAATGCAATAGTTTTTCAAAAAAACTTTTAAAAATTCAAAAAAATATTTTTTCTGTTGAAAAAAGGCTCTGTTTGTGATAGAATGCAAAGTAGCTACAAAAAGAAGGAAGGGTAAAGTTTGCCTTACATCATTATTGGCGTTATAATTATTGTATTAATCATCATCGCCGTACTGTATTATTTCACAAAAACCAATTTTTCAATGGGCGGAGGTGTCTACAGCATCGAGCACGTTCTCCGCGACCGTCCGGATCTGCTGAAAAAGATCGAGGACGGCAGAAATAAAATGAGAAATACACCTTATGAGGAGATGGAAATAACATCATTTGACGGGCTCAAGCTTGTGGGACAATTTTACCGCACGGAAAAGGATATGGGCAGATACCTGATCTGTATGCACGGATATCGTTCGTCTCCCGAGGATTTCATGTGTGCGCTGGGACAGTTTCTGTCTCTAGGATACAATGTACTTATTGTAAATCAGAGATGTCACGGAAAAAGTGAGGGTAAATGGATAACTTTTGGTGTCAAGGAAAAAAGAGACTGCATAAGTTGGGCTCATCACCTGATAAAAATCTTCGGTGATGACATAAAAATTGTTTTAGACGGTCTTTCAATGGGCGCAACCACCGTTCTGATGGCGGCATCCGAGCCGGATATTCCAAAAAACGTCGTCGGTATCATGGCGGACTGCGGATTTTCATCCCCCTTCGATATCGTCGCCCACGTTGCAAAAAAGGATATGCATATTCCCAAATTCCCGCTTCTCTACCTTATGATCCCGGCAGTTAAATTCTGGGCAGGCTTTTCGCTCACAGAATGCTCAACCGTTGAATCCGTTAAGAAAACCACCCTCCCTATATTCTATATTCACGGCCAGGACGATGATTTCGTTCCTCACGAAATGTCACTTGCCGCATACAATGCACGCCCCGAGTACAGCAGAATATTCATTGTTCCCGGTGCAAAGCACGGTTTAAGCTACATAATCGACGAGGAAGGCTGCTCAAAGGCTTGTGAGGAATTTCTTCTTTCGGTCGTTGACGAGAATAAAGACAATAAATGAATATGAATATATTTTATCACCTCCGCATATCATAACGCGGAGGTGTTTTTATGAAGATTCAATGGGATAAACTGTTAAAATCAATAGCGTTACCCCTTGCCGTGGGAGGCGTTTCCGCGCTGATCTCAATGGACGCGATGCAAAGTTTCGGAAGCTTAAATCAACCGCCGCTTTCCCCGCCCGCCTGGCTGTTTCCTTTAGTATGGTCGATACTGTACGTGCTTATGGGGATCTCCTCATATCTCGTCTTAGTGTCCGACAAGCCCGCAAGGGCAAAGACCGCTCTTACCGTATACGGAGTTCAGCTCTTCTTCAATTTCTTTTGGTCGATCATATTCTTCAATTTTGAAGCCTATCTCTTCGCATTCATCTGGCTTATAATACTGTGGGTACTGATCATAATAACCGCCGTGCTGTTCTTCGGCATAAACAAAGCTGCCGGATACATTATGATTCCCTACATTCTGTGGGTAACGTTTGCGGCGTATCTGAATCTGGCAATATATCTGCTCAACTGAAAAAAGACAGAGAACGTAAAAATTCTCTGTCTTTTTCAATTTAGTTGTATTATTCCGGTGTTGTTTCTGCCACGGGCTTACCGTTTACGTATTCCCAGCTTCCCTTCCGGTACACCTGAGCATTATCCATAAAGAAACCGCACCAATATTTGTGCCAGCCATCAGGCTTTGACGCACTCTCGCAGAATACGCCGCCATTATATCCCATAAGGTTTTCAAAGGCATATTCTCCGACCTTTTCTACGCTGTCGGATACCACGACTGCGCCGAGTCCCGAAAAACCAAACGCAAAATCACCGATCTCCTTAAGAAAATCGGGGAGAATTAACGTAAGGTGTTCCCTTTCCTCTTGAGGCAGGTGAATGTCAACGTCGTCCCATATGTTAGCAAACGCCCCGTTCCCGATTTTTGTGATCTTATCGTGAAGCACTATTTCCTTTACCTCCATCAGAGCAAACGCATAATCGGGAATGACAGTCCTGCTTTCGATAATCGTAAGCGTTTCATCATTTTTCCTTCTTTTACGAAAATTTTAAAATGTTATTTTGATTATAACACACATCCTCTGTTTTGTCTATACTATCCGTAAATTCAAGAAAATCAAACGCCTTGAGCTTCAAATCAGCTCAAGGCGTTTATTAATTATTAATTTTCGTTATTCTTCAAAATACATAAGGTACCATTTTCCGCCTTCCCTGACCATATGGAAGGTGAATTCTACCTCTTCAGTGTCTCCGTCACATTCAAAAACAACCGTGCAGTACGCTATGCAGTATTCATCGAAATTTGAGCCAAGCATCTTGTTAATTTGACTGACCATTAACTCTTCGCTCATCTCATTTTCGATTTTACAGCTCTTTACGGTACAACCCACATACTCGCTAAAGTTATCGCGAAGTTCATCTTTCATTTCGGATCTCGACATTCCTTCTCCAAAATGGTCTATTACCTTAGAAGGCATGTAATCCATAATGTCACCAGGATCATCACACATAGCGTCAAGCGATGCTTCGATAAGAGCCATCTTTGAGCTCTTTCCACCGGATCCGCCGAGCAAAATAATGAGAACAACAACCAAAATAGCCGCAATAACAGCTATGCCAATTCCGATCAGAAGCTTTTTGTTCACCGGTTTTGCGGTGCGAACAGTTGCATTTGCTCCGGAATTCACAGGAACACCAAACTCATCTACAACAGGAGCGGCGTTAGCTTCTGCGGCGGGCACCTCATTGGCAGCAACAGGTACTCCGAACTCGTCAACCTCAACAACACTCTTGGGAGCAACAGTCTTGGGGCTTACGGGCACACCGAATTCATCTACCTCGACCGCAGGCTTAGCTACCTTCTTTGGAGTCACCGGCACACCGAATTCATCTACCTCGACCGCAGTCTTAATTGCGGCTGCTTTGGGCGCAACAGGTACTCCGAATTCATCTACCTCAATGGCAGGTTTAGCAGCTACAGGTGCGGGCGCAGCCTGTAATGGTGCACCGCATGCGTTACAGAATTTCGCATTGTCACTTACTTGATTTCCGCAATTAGAACAAAACATTGTCTTTCCTCCAAAATGTAAACTTATTATTTGATTTTCCTGCACTCCATATAGTAGCGCTTATCGTATGCTTCGCCCATCGAGAACGTTTTTCTGGGGAGCGCTCCATTCTTTTCTACGTACGGGAAAAGCTCGGATTTTGCAATTCCGTCGAAGATGAAGCCCACGGCATCATTCCTCTTTGTAAGCTCGCTTACCGCATCCTCACCGTGTATATAATCGACCGACGCTCCGCTGTGAGAAGAAACGTATTCATCGATAAAGTTCTGCAGAACACCGGCGGTAAGACCGTCAACCGTAAATTCGTCGGATTTTTCGCCGCACACGCACTTCACGCCATGCTCGGAGCAACCTTCAAAATGAGCTTTAGCCTGGGCAATCATATTTTGTGGGTCAACTCCGAAAACAACCCTGTATATCGGCTCAAAATCAAGTGCGGCATCGTGAATATTAACGATCTCGCAAAGGGCATAACGTGCAAGTGGGTTTGACTTGTCTGCCTCATAGCACGCCTTTGCGGTCGCTAAAGAATGGTTACCGTCACCCATTGCAAACAGAAGCTCGCTCTTGCTCCATTGCTTTTCCAGGCACTTTATGGCATTATCAACAGCCTCGTCACTCATAAGAGAGCCTCTTATATGTCCGCCCTTAAGCATAAGTGAGCAATCATAGAGGACCTCACCGCTAATTTCTGTGGGAATAACCTTATTTTCGGGGTCGTCGATTAAGATCATTATATGAGGAAGCTCAAGCGGAGCATTCTTTCTTATCTTGACTCTCGGAGGAATACGTGAAAGCACGGTTCCCTCGGTAGCTCTTACCGCAGATGTTGAGCCGACGTTGTAGTCGTACGCCTCAAGGTCGATCGCACCGACGATGCCGCGTCTTACTTTCCCATTATCAAGGGTACGCTCGACGAATATCATAGCATCCTTATACTCGTTGAAGGTGCCGTTTTCAACGTATTCGCTCATAGTTTTATTGATGTTTTCAAGTCTCTCGTTTACGTTTTCGTCCTCAAGATACACCTCCGGGAGAGTTATATTGAGGGTAGAGGGATAACCGTCGGTAATTTCCGCCGCTTTTACCCAGTATTCAGGCTGAGAGGTATATTGGTCGCAAGCAACCACAGCCCACTTGTCAAAATCTTTTTTTGGAAGCAGAATATCTGCTCTTCCGAAGGGTAGCTTTCTCATTCCGTTTTTACCTTTATTACCAAAAATTAACTGTTCAAATTTGTTTCTTATTTTTGCAAGTCTCGACGCTACGAGCGGCGCAACAAGATCATCCGCGATCATTTTGTCAAGGGTTTCAAAATCGACCCACCTTGCACCACATGTTTCTCCCTTTTGAAGCACTATATCTTCAATGGGAATATTTTTCCGTACCATATAGCAATCACCGAAGGCATTACGTGTCCTCTCCGTTGCTATCAAGGTGAATTCTTCCGGCAACACCGTTATTCCGGTTTCCTCAGAAAGCACTCTTAATGCACCTTCAAGGGAAGTTTCACCTGCCAAAACCGAACCTGCGGTGTTTTCCCACATATTCGGCCAATCCTTTTTTTCGGGGGAACGGAGTGTAAGCAAAACTTCATTTTTATCGTTCACCGTCCATATTCACACCGCTATATAATAGGTTCCCTTTTCAAGATACCTGCCTCTTTCGTGCTTAATATTAAGCGGTCGTCTGTCTCTGTCGTACAGATCCCCAAATTCAGACATTTTTCAGCTTCTAAATAAACTATAACAATATAATATCACAATACTTTAGCATTTACAATAGCTATGAAGCAAAAAAACCTTCGAATTTTTTCTCTGTTGTTCTTAACGGTGAATTTGCGGACAAAAATTTCGGCAGAGGGATAGTTTCCTCTGCCGCTTTGTGTTATAAGGGAACTAACGAAAAGCCTCCCTCCGAGAAGGAGGTGGTACGGCGTTGCCGTGACGGAAGGAATCTGCGTGACTTTAGGGTTGTAGTAACTTTCTTGTTACGCACTCTCCCTCAGTCAGCTTCGCTGACAGCTCCCTCCCGGAGGCAGCCTTAGGACGCGCAACCGTAGGGGTATGGGCTTTGCCCGATGCCGTCGTTGTTTGCAACGCTGTAATACAAAGGCGAAACTGGCGATAAATAAGGAGATTATTCTATGTTCCCGATCAAGTTGGATGGAGCAATTGTTCTGTACTATACCTTGCAAGATGATTATGGTTACAGCATTTTTCCAAACGGAGAAATTGCTGATTATTATCGTTACCTTGCGATTTGCAAATACTCCAAAGATGATAAATATTATTTATTCTGTTGCGATGAGAATTATGAAGTAGTAGTGATACGCCACATGATAGCATTGAAGAATGTATGGCGATTGCTTCACAGTACAAAGATAACATCGTTTGGAATAAAGCTTATTAATCTATCAAACCAAATAAAGATACCCCGACAGACCTTTTGAATCTGTCGGGGATTATTATTTATTTACTGCAGATCAAATATAAGCAAAACTACTTGCGATTTCTCCGATAAGAACATCACGCTTTCTTCGAAGTGGCTATTTTTAAATTATTGCATTCAGGGCTTCTTTTTCAAACTGCTTAGTATAAAGAGAATGATAATATCCTCTCGCCTTCATAAGCTCATGATGCTTGCCCTGTTCAATTATTTTACCGTCGCGTACTACAATTATTACGTCGGAATCACGAACCGTTGAAAGACGGTGAGCGATCATAAAAGTGGTCCTTCCTTCAGTAACGGTTTTCAGTGAATTTTGGATTATCTGCTCAGTCATGGTATCTACCGACGACGTTGCTTCATCCAGAACCAGTATCTTCGGATCTGCAATAATGGCTCTTGCAAAAGAAAGAAGCTGTTTTTCGCCCGTCGAAAGAAGATCTCCTCCCTCGCCAACCTCGCTGTCAAGCCCGTTGTCCATCTTTTCAAGGAGTTTATCAGCGGAAACGACCTTGAGTGCCTCCATAATCTCTTCGTCCGTCGCATCGGGTTTACCGTAACGTAGGTTATCCCTTACGCTTCCCGAGAACAAATGTGGAGCTTGCAGAACGTAGCCGATATTTGAATGTAGCCAAAGCTGTGAGCGCTCTCTTGCATCTCGCCCGTCGATAAGAACTCTGCCCTCAGTGGGCTCATAGAATCTGCATACGAGGTTTACAAGCGTGGATTTACCCGCACCTGTCTCACCGACTATAGCAATACGCGTTCCCTTCGAGACCTTCAGACTGAAATTCTCAAGTACCTTTTCCTCACCGTCAGGATAGTTGAATGAAACATTTTCAAATTCAATATCACCGTATAGCTCCTCCCAATTTTCACGCTTGGGATCGAAGGTGTCGCCGTATTTTTCTATTACTTCGGGTGTGTCGATAACGTCGGATTCTGTATTTAACAGCTTGGTAACGCGTTCGATATTGACCTGTGTATTAACAACGGTGCTTATAGCATCTATTACCCACAAAAGCGGGTTTACGAGTCCTTGCGCGTATGACATAAACGCGGAAAGAGTTCCTACCTCAATTGCCTGATCCATTGTCAGAATTCCTCCGCGCCACAAAACAAGTGCAAGCGCCACGAATGAGAAGAATGACACGTTTGACCAGAGAAAGCCTCTGAATCTCGTTATCTTGATCGTCGTCTTCTTCATTTTTTCGGTATCTGTGCGGAATTCACTTTCGATCTTATCTTCAACCACAAGAGTTTTGATCGTTTTTGCACCGGTGATCGCTTCGTTGTAATCTCCTGATATTTTTGAATTTATCTCACGAATTGCGCGGTTAAGAACAGTAATCTTATTAAGACACACAGCCAGCAAGACAGCCGCGACCGGAAGCACTGCAAGTGCAATAAGTGCGAGCTTCCACCTGATACTGAACATTACCACAATTGCGCCTACCATATAGGTGAGCTGCCATACACTATCGATCATTACCCAAGATACAAGCTCCCCTATTTTTGCGGTATCGGACATTATCCTCGAATGGACGTATCCTACGCTGTTCTGATTAAAATAAGAGAATGAAAGGGTCTGAAGATGGTCAAAGCATGTTTTTTTCAGATCGTGGCCAATATTCATCTCAACGTAGCTTGCGTTATACATTGAGACCACGTTAAAGAACACCTGACCGCCAAGCGTCAGTATGTAAAGTCCGATAAATATCGGAAGCGTATCCAGTACGCCCGTCACAACGTAATTGTTGATTGCGTATTGCTGAAAAAGTGGCACGAGTATGTCAATGCCGCTTGACAGCACGCCTAACAGCACCATCAAAACAAGCCTTTTTCTGTATGGTTTAAGGAAAGGGATCAGCTTCGGAATTCCAAAAAACTTAAGCTTGATATATTGCTCCTTATTTTTCTTTTCCTTCATACTGCCGCCTCCTCTCCGTTTGCTTCATCAATGTTTTGGTCGGGATCGGACATCTGTACGTTATAGATTCTGCGGTATATTCCGTTTTCCTTTTCCATCAGTGATTTATGATCGCCCATTTCTGCGATCCTTCCTCGGTCGAGAACTATTATCAGGTCGGAGTTCATTAGAGTTGCGGTTCTGTGTGAAATGAGGAATACAGTTGCTGAGCCAACACCTTTGCTGAGCGCCTGTCTTATCTTTGCATCGGTCTCTGCATCAACCGCGGAAAGCGAATCGTCAAATATCATTATCGGAGTCTTTTGAGTAAGCATACGCGCGATCGCTGTTCTCTGCTTCTGACCGCCGGACAGAGTTACACCCTTTTCTCCGACGAAGGTGTCATATCCCTCCGCGAAGGACATTACTGTATCGTCAAGACTTGCAACAGCCGCTGACTGCCTTACCTCCTCCATATTTACACAGTCGGATGTTATTGCAATATTTTCTGCTATAGAACGTGAAAACAAGTACGGCTCCTGAAGAACGATACCAACGTTCTTACGCAAATGCTTTGCCTTCATACCTCTTATATCACGTCCGCCGATCGTTATGCTTCCGCATCCATCGGACAGCTCGTATAATCTTCCGAGCAGGTGCATCAGAGTAGATTTCCCCGAGCCCGTACTTCCGATTATACCAACCGTGCTTCCCGCCTTTGCAGTAAAGGATATATTGTGAAGCAGCTCCGGACAGCCATCGTACGCAAACGATACGTTATCAAAAACGATATCTCCGTCGAGGGAGGGTTCGTCTGCATTGGGTAAATCGGTTTCGATGGGAGATTCGAGAATGTACGCCAAACGATCGATGGAAATACTTGCTTTGCTCATTTCGGATATCATTCTTCCGAGTCTTCTTATAGGCCACGACAGCATCGCGTTATAAGAAATGAATGCAATAAGTTCACCCGGTGTCATATCGCCTTCAACACAGAAATATACGCCGAGAACAAGTATCAGCATTATCTGAAGACCCGCAAACAGATCGCCAACCCCCCAGAACGCCGCCATTAATCTTGACAGCTTTACCCAAAGCGACGTATATTTGTCGTTCAATTTTCTGAAGCGTTCTCTTTCGTGCTTTTCCCGTCCGAATGCGCGGACTACACGAACACCCGTCAGGTTTTCCTGAGTGCAAGCCGAAAGCTGACCCTCAGCCTCATCGCATTTTTTGAATCCCGAGCCTATCTTCTTTCCGAAGACAGCGGAATATACAAGTATTACCGGCATCGTAAGTGCAGAAACCAATGCAAGATCCGGGTTCATTGAGAACATCATCAACAATGAAGTGGTGACCTGCATGACTACCTGTACTATACCGGTAAGCTGTTCTGACAAAAAGTTTTTTACAGTGTCAACGTCGGATGTACACCTTTGAATAATATCACCTGTCTGGTTCTTCATATGGAAAGAAAACGGCAGATTTTGTATGTGGCCGAAAAGCATATTTCTTGTTGTCTGAACCAGTGTTTCAGCAGCGCGGGCATTGAACATTCTCCATATATATCTGCACAACGCCGCGAAAAGCGCCACGCAAATAATGACGATACTGATTATCCAAAGACGATCTCTTAAATAATTGACTCCGCCTATACTGTCTACAAGACTATTTACAAAGTCAGGCATGGATGAGGGTTCTCCGCCTATAAGAGTATCTACCGTATATCTGATTATCTGCGGATTTATAACGTCAGAGATTGCCATTACAAGCGATGCTGTGATGCTTACAGCAAAAAAAAGCTTACTTCCCTTAAGAAAGCTAAGAAGCAAGCCTGTTCTTCCCAATTTTTTTGTTTCTTTTTTCCTTTTGTTTCTTTTCATTTTCCCTATTAAATTCTTTCTTGAAAGGCTTTGGTCGGGTTAAAGTGGTTATCCGACCAGCGAAATTCCGTTTTTTGCCCAAGAGGTAGAGAATCTTTTTTTATTTTATCACATATTTCCCTGATTTGCAAGAGATTTACTGCTTTTTTATATATAAAGCAAAAGCGGAGGACATTGATCCTCCGCTTCAAAATCACTCGGAAACAGTCTCCGCGACGTCTGTTGAAACCGCGGGAACAAGTCCTTCTATAAATTTTGTGTTTTTCTTTCCGCGATATTTCACGTAGAAAAATCCCGATACCGAAAAGATCACCGCACCTATGAAGTTAACGATAAGATCCTTCATTGTATCGATAAGACCGATATCAAGATATCCGTTAAGCCCAAGCTCTTTTCCGTTCACGGTTACATCATTTATTCCGTTCATGGTTACTACCGTATTTGTATTGGTTTGATCCAACGCAACAGAATTTATTGTATTTATGACTGTATCCTTTTGCATGTCCATATCAAAAAGCATATCCATACCGAATTCAAAGAATTCCCAAAGAACACCTACAGTCATTGAAAAGCAAAAAGCAACGATAGCAACGTACATGGGAGAAAGCTCAAATTTGAATCGCTTATGTCTGTTAAGAAGATCAACAAGCGAAAAGCCCACTCCCGCACAGATGAATCCGTTCAAGGTATGAAGCATTGTATCCCACCACTGCACCTTAACGTAGAAGCACCCAATCTCACCAAGTATTGTATGTGCAAATACAAAGCACATAACAATAACCTCAAGAGCAGTGGGTAACTCTATACTGAAACGTTTTTCAACAAATGCCGGAGCAAGAAGCAACATCAATGTCGCCACACACAGCAACGCATTTTCATAATTACCCCTGAACATAGAGATAACCAGAGAAAATGTGGCGATCAACCGAAGAATTATATAAATTGTAAATGATACCCTGTTCTTCTTTATATGTTCTATATATTCTTTTTGTTTTGTTTTGTTTCTGTCAGATTCCGCTTTTTTCATTATTGATCCTCAAGCGAAAAGGGAATAAATCTGCCGTTCTCGTATAAAAGTCCGCCTCTTGCCGTGTTTCCCTTTGGTATGGAAACCGAACCCGGATTAATATATCTGAATCCTCCCATATCGATATCACACGCTACGTGGGTGTGTCCGCCGAGAAGTATTCCTCCGTTCTTGATCTTCGGAGGATTTTCGGGTGAATACTTATGTCCGTGAGTTAAGAAAAGCTCTGTTTCGCCGTCATAAATGATCGCGCTGTCACTAAGCACATCGAAATCAAGAACCATTTGATCTACCTCTGTATCGCAGTTGCCTCTCACACAAACGATAATATCCTTCAGTGGATTGAGCATAGCTATAACCTCCTTTGGAGCATAGTCTCTCGGAAGGTCATTTCTCGGACCGTGATAAAGTATATCCCCAAGAAGAACGAGTCTGTCGGGCTTTTCCGCTTCTACCTTTTCTACAAGCTTTTTACAGTAGTATGCCGACCCATGAATGTCGGATGCTATTATTAATTTCATTGTTCCTCTGCCTTTCTGATTATATCCATTACCTTCGGCAACCTCTTTATTACGTCCGACGGAAGCATATACGCCTCCCCAAGTTCTTTGGCTGCCATCTCCGCGCTTAAGCTGTGAAGGAGCACTCCGCAACAAGCAGCGTCATATGCTGAAAGCCCCTGACAAAGCATGGATGCTATCATTCCTGCCAGCACGTCACCGCTTCCACCCTTTGCCAATCCCGAATTTTCCATTGTATTGATAAAGACCTCACCATCCGGAGATACAACCGTCGTCACCGAGTCCTTGAGCACTGTTACACAATTATATTTTGATGAAAAATCAAGCGCCACCTTAACTCTCTCCGCCTTTATCTCGTCAACGGAAAGCCCTGTTAAACGAGCCATTTCACCCACGTGTGGTGTTATTATCGGTCTTCTTTTAGCCTTTGCCAGACGCTCAGGAAAAAACCTGAGCACGTTAAGTCCGTCCGCATCGATCACAAGAGGACAGGTGATATTGTATATTACCGATGATACGATCTCCTCGACAGACGGCGTTGCGGTCATACCGCAACCTATAAGCACTGCAGTGGAATTTTTTATTTCCTTTTGCTTGCTTATAAAATCCTCGCTGTCAATTGCACCGCTCTCGTTTTCTTTGATCGGGAGATAGGTACATTCCCTTATCTGAGAAGCAACCGCCGCTATGACCTTTTCAATCGATACGAGTCGCACAAGACCCACTCCGGCTCGCAGTGCCGCTTCACAGGCAAGGGACACGGCACCTCTGTATGCGGAGGAACCGCCAATAACAGTAAGTCTGCCGAAATCGCCTTTATTTGCGCTTTTATCCCTTTCGGGAAGCTTTTTTGATAATATACGGTGTTCGTTTGTCATTTTGTATTCCTCATCAAAGAGATCTTATTATCTCCTTAAAGGTATTTCCTCTTACTTCAAAATTTGGGAAAGCATCAAACGACGCACACGCGGGTGAAAGTATTACGTTATCCCCGTCGAATGCTTCTTCGTGAGCCTTGAGCACCGCTTTTTTAAAGTCGGGCTCCTCTATCATCTTTAACTGTCCGCTATATTTTGTGCAGCTTAAAATTGCGTCTTTTATCTTTTGTGCGGTTGCGCCTGTAAGCACGACAGTTTTTGCTCTGTCGCAAAGAACGTCCGCCAACGGCTCAAATGGGATCTTTTTATCGTATCCTCCGCAAATGACGATGACTCTGTCCTTAAACGAATTGAGAGCCGCTGCGGTTCTTGTCGGAGAAGAGTCTATTGAACTGTTGTAGTAGTTTACGCCGTTAAGTCTGCGTACAAGCTCGATTCTATGCTCAACACCGCCAAAATTTTTTGCTATCTCTCTTATGTTATCATCGCTTACGATTCCGTCAAGAGCGCAGATAACTCCGCAATAGTTCTCAACGTTATGTCTTCCCGGAATAAGTATATCATCGGTCTTAAGGACTTCCCTTCCATCGCAGAAAATACTTCCGTTTTCGATTTTAGCGTAACCGTTATTGAAAAACCTGACAGATACTCCCTCGGGAGCGTCCTTACTCAGCTCCTTGGTGACGGAATTTATACCGTTAAGCACAACGACCGAGCCTTCTTTTGCGTGAAGGTATATATTTTTCTTCGCCTCAACGTATTCCTCCATGCCCCTATGATAATCAAGGTGATTCGGAGAAAGATTTGTGATAATGGATATATCCGGAGACTGCTTCATTGTATGAAGCTGAAAGCTTGAAAGCTCAACTACCGCAAAGCATCCCTCATTCATCTTATCAAGCTCGGGGAGCAAGGGCTTGCCGATATTTCCACCCACAAAAACTCGGTCTGAGCCGTATTCCTTTTCAAGACATTTATATATAAGCGTCGTTGTCGTCGTTTTTCCGTCCGAACCAGTAACACCTATAATCTTGCAGGGACAAAGCTCAAAAAACAGCTCCATTTCCGAGGTAAGAACCGCGCCGTTCTCGACGGCTTTTAAGATCTGCGGGATATCGTATCTAAGTCCGGGAGCTTTAAAAATATAGTCTGCTTCAATGCCTTCAAGATAATTTTCCCCGCAAATAAATTCAACACCTTTGCTTTTATATCCCTTCACGTTATCTGAAAGGAGTTCAAATGGCTTTTTGTCTCTTGCGCTTATTATTGCCCCTCTGTCAAGGAGCCAACCTATTAACGGGGTATTTGAAATTCCAAGTCCGATAACGGTAACTCTTTTACCGTTAAACTCCCTAAAAATCATATTACGCCTTTCTTGCGAGTTTGCTTAAAACTGTATTTAAAACCGAAACAAACGTCTCTGCTTCCTGAGCTGTATTGTCCGCACAGAGACTGACTCTGAAGGTGCTGTCAGCGATGTTCGGTGTATGACCGAAAGCAGTCAGAGCAGCGCTTGTCTTCAGCTTTTTAGAGGAACACGCCGAGCCTGCAGAAATATATATACCTTCGCTCGACATGGCTCTTACAAGCACCTCGCTCTTCACGCCCTCGGCGCTTAAGCTGATTATATGCGGCAGATACTCGCCATTTGGTATGTTTACGTTAACGCCTTCGGGAAGATTGCTTACAATTTTTTTCCTTACCTCTTTAACCATTTCGTTATCGGCAGACAAAGAGGCTTTTTTAATTCTCACCGCCTCCGCAAAAGCGGCTATTCCCGGAGTGTTTTCGGTGCCCGAACGGTAACCGTTTTCCTGACCGCCTCCGAAAATTATGGGATTTATTATCTTTTTTGTAATAAGATGATCGCTGCAGATAAGCGCACCTATTCCCTTTGGCGCACCGATCTTGTGTCCGCTTATGCTGACAACATCTGCCTTCAGCTTCGCAGGATCGCAGTTTATTTTCATATATCCCTGAATTGCGTCACAATGAGTAACCGCTTCGGGACAGTATGATTTAACCATTGAAAACAGCTTTGGAATATCGTAAACTGCACCTGTTTCATTATTCACTCTCATGATCGAAACAAGAATCGTATTAGGGGTTAAAGCAGAGCGAAGCTCATCTTCATCAACAATTCCGCCCACGGTTTTAAGCCTTACCACCTCAAAGCCTCTTTTTTCAGCCTCAAGTATGGGATTAAGCACGGCAGGATGCTCGCTGTCGGTAGTTATTATACGGGGAGTGAAACGGTGCTTTTTTGAATATATAACACCGCTAATTGCCATATTGTCGGCTTCAGTACCGCTTGCGGTGAAAAATAACGAATAGCCTCCTCTGACCCTCACTCCGAGAGAGGAGAGAATGTCTGCCCTTGCGCGATCGAGCATTTTTGAGCATTCAACCCCCATAGAATGAACCGAGGAAGGATTGCCGTACCCCTCGGTCATAGTCTCAAGTGCGGCTTTCGCGGCTTGCGGATGTACCTTAGTTGTTGCGCTGTTATCGAAATATATATTATGCATTACTTTATCTTTAAATAACCAAGAATCTCGTCAACTTCATCAAGATGACCTTCATAGAGATTTTCGCGTGCAGTGTAGGTGAAAACGTACACGGTCTTATCCTTGATAGCAACCACCTGCATAAACACGTATTGGATCTCGGTAACGGTTGCCTTATAAGCGTACTTTTTAGCCTCAATACCCGAAATGAGCATATTTTCACCGTTAGTCATATATTCCATATCGGAGAATGTCCCCTTGAAGGTACCTTCGTAGTAGTTCCAATAGTCGTCAACTGTCTTAATATCGGTTGTTTCATCGTCTGAGCTATCGGTATCGGCATCATCCTCACCCGTGGTGGTTACGGGATCAAACTGTATCATGGTGTCGTCGAGCTCAAAGCCCACAAATGAAATGTTTGAGCGGTCGGGTGCATAAGCGGTGGTAACACCGGTCGACATATCGACAGTCCAGCCTTCCGGCACGTAAAGCTCGTAATCGGCATTTTTGTTTGAAGCTCTCTTATAGCCCGCGGGCACGTAATCGTCGGCTCCGGAGCAGGAAACGAGAGTGATTATACAAAGTATAAGAGCGATGATGAGCGAAACTGTTCTTTTCATTTTTGGTTCTCCGTTTTTTAAAAATAGATATACATCGTAATTATACTACTATGTTGCCCAAATGTCAATGAAAGCGAAAAAAAGTAACAAATTATCATAAAAGATTTCCTTTATGTAAATTTTAATCGTAACTTATTGAACTTGAAGACGCTTTGTGATAGAATAAGACGTTGTAAATATAAATTTACGGAGGATAATATGACAAAGGTTGATATATTTTCGGGATTTCTCGGTGCAGGAAAGACCACACTTATTAAAAAGCTCATAAAGGAAGCATATTCGGGTGAAAAACTCGTTCTTATTGAAAACGAATTCGGACAGATCGGAATCGACGGCGGATTTCTCACCGAGGCGGGAATAAACGTAACCGAAATGAATTCGGGATGCATCTGCTGCTCCCTTGTCGGTGACTTCGGAGAAGCTCTTAAAAAGGTGCAGGAGGAGTATGCTCCCGACCGAATCATAATCGAACCCTCGGGCGTAGGTAAGCTATCCGACGTTATAGGCGCTGTTGAAAAGGCCGGAATCGCCGACCTTTCACTTAACGTTTTCTGTGCTGTAATCGACGCGACCAAATGCAAGATGTATATGAAGAATTTCTCGGAATTCTATGAAAATCAGATCGAGCACGCTTCTGCCATCGTACTGTCGCGCACCGCAACAATAAAAAAGGAAAAGCTTGACGAATGCATCGACATCATCAAGAGCGTAAATGATAAGGCTCCTATAATCACAACCGACTGGGAAGAGCTTGATGGAAAAACGATCCTCAAAGCAATAGAAGGACTTTCGGGTATTAAATCCGAGATTGAAAAGATGATGGAAGAGCATCATCATCACCATCACGAGTGTGACGATCCCGATTGCGACTGCCACGAGCACCACCATCATCACGACCACGATCACGAGTGCGATGATCCCGATTGCGACTGCCACGAGCACCACCATCATCACGACCACGATCACGAGTGCGATGATCCCGATTGTGACTGCCACGAGCACCACCATCATCACGACCACGATCACGAGTGCGACGATCCCGATTGCGATTGCCATGAGCATCATCACCATCACGATCATCACGGTCACCATCACGCAGACGACGTTTTCACAAGCTGGGGCATCGAGACCGCTGAAAAATATACCGCAGAATTCATCGAGTACTGTCTTGATGAAATGATGACGGGACGCTTCGGCATGGTTCTCCGCGCAAAGGGAATCGTTCCCTCCGAGGACGGAAAATGGATCCATTTCGACTACGTTCCGGGTGAGAAGAACGTTCGCTACGGTACAGCCGACTTCACAGGCAAGCTCTGCGTTATCGGAACGGGACTTGACAAGCACGCACTCAAGCATCTTTTTGAAAGAGGTTAATTATGTTCGGTAAACGCGAGGAATACCCCGTATATCTTTTCACGGGCTTTCTTGAGGGCGGAAAGACGACGTTTATAAACGACACCCTCTCCGACCCCAAATTCTATAAAAACGGCGACCGTACCCTGCTCCTCCTATGCGAGGAGGGCGAGGTCGAACCCGATCCTTCGGTTTTTGCTTCTCCCGACGTATTCGTTGAGATAATCGACGATAAGGCAAAACTAAACCCCGACAAGCTCGAAGCTCTCCGCCGCAAGCACAAGGCGACACGAATTCTGCTTGAATACAACGGAATGTGGCTTGTTTCCGACCTCTTTGCATCCCTGCCTCAGAGCTGGATCGTATATCAGATAATGACCTTCATCGACGCAAACACCGCCGAGGTCTACAATGCCAACATGCGAAACCTTATGGTAGACAAGCTTTCCTTCTGCGAGCTGGTAGTTTTCAACCGTTCGGAGAGTGTTCCCGATACAACACCCCTTCATAAGCTTGTAAGAGGTGTCAGCAGACGCACAGATATCATTTACGAAAACTCCGACGGCACCTTCAATTACGATGACGTGGTCGATCCCCTGCCCTTCGACGTCAACGCAGGCCTCATTGTAATCGAGGACAGAGATTACGCGCTGTGGTATCGCGACCTTGCCGATAATATGCCATCCTACGACGGCAAAAAGGTGACCTTTATCGGTCAATCCACAAGGAACGACCGTCTTAAGAAGGACGAATTCGTAATCGGCAGACAGATAATGACCTGCTGTGCCGACGACATCACCTACAGCGGTCTGCTCTGTGAAAACGGAGGAGCTAACGTCGAAAAAGGCGAGTGGTACAGAATAAACGCCACCGTGGTTGTCAAAAACTGCGCCCTCTACGGGAAAACAGGCCCCGTTCTTACAAACGTAAAAGCCGAAAAATGCGACGCTCCCGAGGAGATCGTAACAACATTTTATTGATATAAAAAAATCACCGCATTGTCCGAACGGACAATGCGGTGTTTAAGTTATTCAGCCTTCATTTCAAGCTTTCTTATATATGCGCCGTTGCTTTCACCGTCGGGCATACACTTAATTATGAGATATGAGATTCCGCAAGGTGCGGGATTTTTCATTTTAACGTCAAAAAGCACTCGGTTTTCATCCGATACTCTTGCAAAACCCTTGTCAACGTCGAACTCAAATGTAACCGTAGCTTCTGATTTGCCGTCCTTCAGGATACAAATATCACGTCTTGCGTCGGCTAATGGAGTCGCAACCCCTTCGGCGCATAAATGCTTTCAAGCATATCGACCTGATCCATGTCAAGGCGCGCTTCAATCATCTTAACGTATTCGTTCATCAGTTATCTACATTCAAAATATATTCTTCGGGCAAATATTTGCCTATATTTTCCTTCATAAAGCCTATAAATCGCTTCGCTGCAACCGACAAAAGCTCTTCGCTTAAATAAGCCATACCCACCGTTCTTTCAACAGGCGTGGATATTGGCACGGTAACGAGGCGATACGCGCTCTTGCCCAAGATCATTGTTGGAAGTATGCTTACGCCTATACCCTTTTCGACCATAGAAAGTATGGTATTGTCATCGTGTATTCGATATTTTACATTTGGAGTAATATTACTGCTTTCAAATGCCTTAAGGACGGTATTAACCCCGCCTTCATCCACTATTATCAGCGGTTGTTCAGCCATTGTTTTAAGGCTGACGCTCTTTTTCTTCGCAAGGGGATGACCTTCGGGAAAAACCGCAAGGAATCTGTCGCGACATATCGGAGGGCAAGTCAGTCCTTGACTGGCCTCAGGATACACAAATCCGAAATCGATCATACCGTTTTTTATCTGTTCGGGCAGAGTCGTATTATCTCCGGGTGACAAAACGAACTTTATTCCCGGATAAAGATTTGAAAAGTCGTTCATTACACCGGGAAGAAGACGCTGTGACATACTCGAAAAGGTGCCGATACGTATTTCACCCGAATCAAGCCCGTTTATCTCTTCCGCACGGCTGATAAGCTCGCTGTGTGAATGAACAAGCTTTCTTATAAAGGGATACAGTCTCTGACCCTCTGCCGTCAGGCGAACCTCTTTTCTGCCGCGAAGAAAAAGCGCGATCCCCAGTTCCTTTTCGAGAGTGCGGACCATCTGGCTGATTGCCGCCTGTGTGTATCCAAGGGATTCAGCCGCACGGGTGAAGGATTTGTTTTCAACTATCTTGCAAAAAGCAATATATTTTGTCATCCGCTTCAACCTTTCGTTTTTATTTCATTTTTTATTATAATCCACCAATCTGCAAATGTCAATGAAAAACCGATAATCCGACTTTTTTGGAATTCCCGTCTTGAATTACGAACGTTTTGGTAGTATAATATTACCGTCAATATTAATTTTAAGGAGTTTCATCTATGTTTTGTGAAAAATGCGGAGCGCAGCTCCCCGACAACGCAAAATTCTGCGAGCGCTGCGGTAGCTCTACCGTCCCGGGAGCCGCACCCGGTCCTGCCGTCGCGGTTGCCGCTGCCCCCTCGGCTGCATCTGTCGCTCTTAAAAAATTCTTTTCTAAAAAGAGCAACGTGATCATCTGTATCGTTGCTCTTCTGCTTATAATTGCAACGATCGTAATAGTCTCGGTAATTGCATCCCAACCCGAAAAGTACTATCTCGATGATTGCTTTGAGGTCACCTTCTCTGGTATTGACGGCTATGGCTCTGCACATATCGAATGGGATCATGAAAAGCTCGAAAAATTTGAAAAAGAGATATTCATAAGCGAAGATTACGTCGGAAGCTTAAGATATGCCATCGACCTTGACCTTGATTATGAGGAAGGACTCTCAAATGACGATAACGTTTCCATAAAGCTCTCAATTCCGGAAGACCTCGATCAATATATTGCAGGAAATCTTCTGCTTAAAAAATCATCCGTTAAGGTCAGCGGTCTTGAAGCACCTACCGTTTTTGACCTTTCAGATTACGTGACCGACGTTAAGTTCAAGGGCTACAACGGCTACGGAACGCTCGTTACCGAAAAGCTCTTTGAGGGAAGCATTTCCGAAACCCTTGTCATAACGGTATATGCAAATTACGAGAAAGTAAGCGTCCATTTCACCCGCGATACAGATAACAGCTACTTCTCCGAAAACATTTATTTCTACACGGACAGCTATGAAAATCTCAAAAACGGCGATACCATTAAATTCACATACAATCTCTCGGATAATAATCGTGAATATTTTGCAAGAAACGGTATAGCCTTTAACAGCACCGAGGCAAGCGTTAAGGTCGGCGGTCTGCAAGAGCCGGTAGCGTTTGATGTAGCATCCAAGATCAGCCCTAAATTTGAAGGCTTCAACACGATCGGTTATATGACAATTGATTTCGGTAAGCTCAGCTACGAAGTCGGCGACTGTCATATAGAGATCTCAAACGAAAGCAGTACCTATCGCCGCCGTATTTATTTGGACATCAGCAACACCAAGACCGGCGACAGCTATTCCATATCATACACTGCCGACAAATATGAAAGCCTTGCAAACGGCAACGTTATAACCTTCTCGACAGGCACAAATCCCGACCATATCGAGCGTTACTGCGGAATTACGCTTCCGACAAGCTTCCAATATACAGTAAGCGGTCTTGAGGATTCTGTTGATTCTGCAATCTTTGATAATGCTGAAATTACGTTTAACGGATATAACGAATATGCTACATTAGGATTTAACATTCCTGACGACAAGCTGGAATATACGGTCGGTGACTATACCTTCAAGCTTGCGGTAACGCGTACAACCTCGAAGCTTACAATTGCGGTCGTAGTAAAAAATGCAGAAGGTGAAAGTTTTATCTCGCTTAACTACTACACCTACAATATCGCAGGACTTCGTAACGGCAATAACATCACATTCAATTGCTCGGATTATAGCAATACCCTCAAAAACTATCTTGTTACCTATGGAATATCCTTCCCAAGCTCTGTAACCTACGAAATCAGTGGTCTAGAGGAGCCCACAGTGATCGATCCGAGCAACTACGTGGAATACAGCTTCAGCGAGTCGGACGGAAGGATAATTCTTAACGCCGTTCTTAAGGAGAATAAAATAACCGTAAACGATTGTACCATAAATTTCTCGCTTGAAAATATAGCTTCGTGGGGCACCGAATATTGCCATCTCAACATTGAAGTGACAAACGCCGACGGCGAAGCTGTCTCAACCGGATATTACAGAGTCAAACGCTCCGGCTTAAATCACGGAGACGTTATATCAATGTCAAGCAACATAACCAATAAAAGTGATTTAGCAACGCTGTGCGGCATCATCTTCGATCAAAGCACGAAATCCATTATAGTAAGCGCCTGAAACAAGGCAAATTCCCCCTCACATACGAGGGGGAATTTTGCTTAATTCTATTGACTTTTCATTAATGTTCTGTTATAATACGTGTAATGACTTTTAATTCAGGAGGATCATCCATCACAATGGACGGTGACAGTGACACTTGTAACTGCGATCGAAGTACCAACATATTGAATATAAGCGGCATATCCACGTCGGGTTTCGGCTTGGGTGTGCTTTTTTGCGCTTATTTTTCTGCCCGTGACGTAGGGGGTAATGCAGTATGACACAAGCACAGATAATCTACGTTATCATAATTTTTTTCTGTACAATTATGAGCGGCTATTTTTCGGCTACCGAGACGGCATTCTCGTCTCTTAACAGAACAAGGATCAGGACCTTGGTTGAAAAGGGCAACAAAAAAGCCAAGCTTGTAAATAAGCTCTCCGACAACTACGACTCTCTGATCTCAACGATCCTTATCGGAAACAACATCGTAAACATCGCCGCGGCTTCTATCGGCACTATGCTCTTTGTTGACTTGTTAAACGACGAAAGCCTCGGTGCCACGGTTTCAACTGCGGTAATCACCGTAGTCGTTCTGATCTTCGGTGAAATAACGCCAAAAAGCATTGCTAAGGACAATTCCGAGGGCTTTGCTATGTTCTCTGCACCGCTCATAAGTACATTGGTTACGTTGTTTACACCCTTAAATTTCCTTTTCTCACTGTGGAAAAAGCTCATCGGTAAAATATTCAAGAGTAAATCCGATACAAAAATGTCACAGGAAGAGCTCCTTATGCTCGTTGACGAGGTTGAAGAGGACGGAAGCATCGACGAGGAGGAAGGAAGCCTTCTCCGTAACGCCATCGAATTTTCCGAGCTTAAGGCTGAGGATATTCTCACTCACAGAGTCGACATCGAAGCAGTAAACGTAAACACCGATAAGGCAGAAATCGCACGTGTCTTTACCGACACAAAATTTTCGCGCCTTCCTGTATACGAGGAAAGTATCGATAATATAGTAGGTATAGTTCATCAGAAAGACTTTTATGACGGGGCATCTCTGACAACCAAGCCCCTCACGGAGCTCATGACCTCGCCAATATTTGTGCTCAAGAGTGAAAAACTCAGCGAGCTTCTCCGTTTGCTTCAGGAAAACAAATCCCACGTTGCCATCGTCCTAGACGAGTACGGCGGAACTCTCGGTATTGTTACTCTTGAGGATATTCTCGAGGAACTCGTCGGTGAGATTTGGGACGAACACGATGAGATAACCGAAGAATACGAGCGTATCGACGAAAACGTCTGGGTTATCGACTGTCTTGGCAATCTTGAGGATTTTGCAAAATTCTTTGATATTGAAATTGAGAGCGAAAGCATTTCCGTCGGCGGCTGGGTAATGGAGCAAATGGGAAAAATACCCGATGTTAACGATCACTTCGACTACGATAACGTCTCCGTAACGGTTACCGAAACCGACGGTCAGAGAGTTTCCAAGATCAAAATGCTGATTACTCCCAAGCCCGAAGGCGCAGAGGACGACGATTGATACAATTACAAATGAAAACAGCGGAAGATCTTTCCGCTGTTTTTTGTTTGCCTTTTGTCCCCCCCCGCCGTGCCGGGCGGTGGATCATATCATTTCAGATGTTTCTTGCTTTTTTGATCAGCTTTACGGTTATAACGATGGCTGTAACCAGAACCGCAACTGCGGCAAGAGGAATAATAATATAAGTAACAACTATGATTATAATTGGTAAAATAAAATTACCAAAGAACATATAAAAATTATTCTCATTCTTTTCCTTCTCATGTGCAATGCGTAATGCTCGGAAATCCTCAATGGAATATGCGGTGGGCTTACCGAGTATGCCATAGTTGTAGCCGTTCTCCTCACTCAAGTTTTTTCCGCTGCTGTTTGAAAAATCGAGTATAAACTCCTCGGTTTCGGTCTTGATCACCGCAACGGTATCGTGTCCGAAATACCTTGACGAGCTATGGCAAAGCAGGATGATCTGCTTAATCTCTATTCCGTTTTCCGCCACGTACTCGGTAATTACCTCGTAGAAATTACTGTATCTTAGACCCGAATAATTCTCCTCGCCACTGTCCAGACTTGCACCTTCAAACGCAAGGGAGTATCCCCTCTTACCGTAGATAAGCTTTGCATAACCGACCACTCGCTCAACCGTTGCTCCGTCGACGTTTTCCGTTTCGCCGTACAACGGAATAAGTACAGTAGGCTTTTCGGAATCAAGTTCGGAAGTCAGTCCGTCGTATCCGCAGCTTGATACGTTGTCCCAATAATCAGAGCTAACGTTATATTTCAGAATATAAACGGACGGGTCGAAGGTATAGCTTTCGGGGCGTCCGTCAGCCTCCCTGCCGACAAAATACAGCTCATTGAGTTTCTCATAGCTGACAAGCTCCGAAATAAGCTTGTCAATATCCGACCGATCTCCCTTTACGGGTGCTGAAGGAAGCTGAATCGGATCAGCAAAGGACGGTGTCGCAAGACAAAGCGCGAAAATTACAGCCGCAACTAAGGCTATCATTCTGTTTTGAACGGTGCTTATCATACTTCCTCCTTTTTTCTTGTCCTCTTTTCTTGTCCTCCCGCCCGTGGGCGGGGGCTTCTTGTTTACGTCCTCGAAAGCAAGAACAATTCCTCTTTTGTAAACTTATCACGTGAGATCATTATCGGACAATACTCCTGTTCACCTACATAGCTGTATTTATCCAAACCTTGCAGTACCAAATATCCATCCCTTCTTATTCTATCAATCGTACCGTCGGCTTTTGCTTTTTTGATTTCAGCATCGGAATCGAATAAGAAATAGTGGTTACGGGGTGCATCACCCATACAAACAGCCTCACAACGAACGTGATAGCTTTTATAGTTGTTCCTCAAAAGTCTGTTTACCGCACCGGTAGAATTATAATACAGTCCATCCTTTTGATACCTGTCAAAATTTAAAACCGATACAACCCATTTTGCTAACGCCACCTTGCGTTTGAAACCCATTGAGGTAGTTTCGGTTATGTATGTAGGCTCATCAAAGTTCGCGGGGTATTCAAAGCCAAACTCTTTTAGAACTCTATTAAGGCACTGAACGATGTTTTCCGCAGGATAACCGCATTCACTTATGCAGTATTTTGCATCATAACTCATTTCTCCCTTTCCGTCCAAAAGAGTTTCCAACACTTTATCTTCCCTTGCCCAAATATAAAGGCTACAACTGGTTTTATAATTTTTCGCAAAGCTTGCTACAACGCTCAATCCAAGCTCCTTTTTCAGCTCTTCATGAAACCGATCCGCACACGCTGACCTGTTCTTGATGCTTTCGTCGTCGCAACAGACCGAGTGCTTATCGACTTGTCGAGTAAGTTCCGGAAAATGCCAATCCTCTTCAACATTCGTTTTGTCTTTCTTTTTGAACATTTTGAACACCTTATCCCCCTATGACGATCAACTTGTAAAGACCAGCATAGGTCCCAAATTCTTGTAGTTGAAACTCTACATTTAGACCCATGTTCGAATAGTAAGATGTGATCCAGCTTCTTTCCAAAGCTAATCCACAATTCACTGCTTGGGTAGGATCATGACAAAAATAGAATTCGCATCCTTGATTTAATGCTTTGTGAATGAACGAAGAATTAACCTGATGAACAAACTGTTCACTATATTTCTCGGCATAATAGTTATATTCATCTAACGAGAAATATCTCATCCCATGCTCTTGTGCGGATTTTATATAACTTTTGCCGTCTTGATTGTATTTTCCAAGCATTATCTTATTGGATGACTTGTTGTGTGTTGCATAATCAGCCAGATCGTCAACTAAGTTTTCACATTGATATCCAGAGGTCATGGGATCCATTCTTTCAATCATCCCAAACACACAGAACAGCGTCCACTCTTTGATCATCCCTAAATACTGTCGCCTTACATATGTAAGATATTCGGGATTGTATCTTCCCTGTGATCCCAAAAAGCATTCGGAAAACAAAGCGAGCGAGGGATAGGCATCGATAACGAAATTCATCTCTTCAAGTAATATTTCAGACAATTCTTCGCCGCTTGGCTGATCGTCGTCCGGAAGCGTGTAGTATGGCTTCAATGTATTTATTAAATTCACCTTGAACTCGAATTGATGATCGTCCAAATTTGCAGACCACAAGTTAAGTACAGTCGAAGGACAAAACAAATAATTAAACTCATTTGTCGTAAAAGTCTTAACAATTGCCATCAAAGGATCATCAACTTGAATCTCGCACATCAATACAATAACATCGTTATCAGCAACTGCATAAACAAATGCATATCCTGAAGAAATCGCAGAAACAATTCCGCTTTGCGATACGGTTGCAACTGCCTCATCTGAAGAATACCAAGTAACTTCAGATCGCAACAAGCGATTCCCATAACCGATTAGTGATCTAACGTCAATTGTTTCACCCTCTAAGCATCTTGCTGACTTCATAGTTCCGTCTACCTTTAATTGGAATGATGCTGTAACTCCAGTCGTTTTATGTTTAATAGTAATTGTACTGTCACACACTTCCGAAGCAACAATCACTCCATAACTACCATAATAAATTAATGGTCCGGATGTTATTACAAAGTCGTCATATGATGCCCATATTTTCCCTTCGGCACCTGAAAGCGCAAGATTTTTCGACTGACCTATGGAAAGCAATACATCTTCTACATTGAAAGATGTTAATTCATCTTCAGCAGTAATATTATCAACTTTAGCCAATCTCCAAACATATTTATTGTACTTGCTGTCGGTTGAGCTTGGCAGGGTGTCACCAATTATCGGGGCGGCAAATTGGCGCATATATTTACCAGTACCATGGTTAATGATTACAACTCCACCGCCACTTGCGGTCTTTATTTCCCAAAGACAATTATCGGGAATCGTTGCATCTGATAATTCATACAATCCTACCGCGGTCTCTCCCGCCCCGAGATATACCGTCTGATCAGCAGAAGGGCGTATTACATATGCTCCGTCCCGAACGTATGTAATTTCCCATTTAATGCTGTCTCCCAGGTCGGAAAGCATTCCGGATTTACAAGTGACTGTATTGCTTTGCAACAGTTTTGTTAAATAGTTTCCACTATCTTTATTGTTAATATAGTATTCACCGTCAGCTACTGTTCTTGATTTAGAAGAGATAAACTTACTCTGCGTGTAGTCGTAGATCATCCAAAGCTGATTATCTGCACCTGTATAGGTTGAGACGTATACGTTTCCTGCGGATGTAGACGATCTTCCGCTCGCACTTCCTGTTCCACTGTTCGAGGAAAGTGCAAGGGTCATGTCGGTTCTCGGGAGTATCTTGAATCTTCCGTTTTCAGCTCCGACAATGAACCATTCCTGTGCAAGCGGATCTGTAGGGTTATAAATCTGTACGTTACATCCGTTTTCCACGTAGCCTGTGGCATCGTTCTTGTAAATATCGAGGACACGGTTATTCGAGCTGCATACCGCACGGATGTAATAGCCGCCGTTTGATGCCTGTACAAGCTTGAATTTATCAGCATTGGTAAGATCTGATGAATTCTTTACGCTTTGAGTTACGTTTACGTCGTTTGCATCCGTGCCTCCAAACACGGTCATATATCCGAGAGAACCGCAGTTTTTAAATGCATAAACATTATTCGTATTAATATCGGACGGCAACGAATATCCGTAAACCACCGTCAGAGCGGGTCTGTATGCTCTTGTGGAAACCTCGGAGCTGTAAATAGAATTGTAGTCGGGGTTTGTAAGGGTCTCGTCAACATATCTGAACAAGAAGCCGTTGAATGATTCGCTTATGTGTTCGTCATACATTTCGTGTATATAATCTGTAAGATCAAACACATGCTTATTTGTAGACGCGCTATAAACGCTCGTACCTATAAGCTCGCCTTGCGTCGGTGCGTTTGCATAGGTGATAGACGATTGATTCCAGCCGCTGTTAAGCTTATACAGTCCCGTAGTCTTACCCGTAGTGGTAGTATAGTGCATTATGAAGGTGAGGCTTGCGCTGATTATGGGCATTGTGGAGTCGATGCTCGGGAGCTTGCCGAAGGTGATATAGGTGCGGTATATTTTGGAGTTCTTTACGCCTATATACAGCCTCTGCTCGCCCGAATTGTTTGCGGTATTGCCCTGATAGACGTAGGTATCATACACGTTTGCCGCGTATTCGCTTGTAGTGATCGACGGGTCGAACAGGATCGGATAGGCTCTGTCTTCGCTTGTGAGCCAATTCCTATCGGGTGTATAGGTGACCGTGCAATAGCTGCCGTTCTGCACGGCTGTGACGTCGATATTTGTGAGCACCGCGTCGTTTGCATCTGCCATATAGGGTATGCCGATGCGGTATTCCTCGTTACCCTCCGAGTCTCTTATGCTGACGCTTCCGTCGGAATTGACCGCGGCAGCAAGCTCACCTATATAAAGCTCCATTGTGAAGGCTGTTGCATCGGTCGGAGAATTGATGTATATATCCTCCTCGATACGGTTATGAGATACGGAATAATCCACCGATATTTCGGGAGCGTTACCGAAAATATTCGTGTAACCTATTCCGCCGACAACGTTTGTCAGGTCGTATTTCTTGTCCGACCTTTCCGAGACTGCGTTTTTGAGAGTGACCGTCTCGGCGGGTCTGCCTGTTATGGGTGTTACGGTATCGTTTGCCTCAACTGTTCCCATAGTTGCCTTGTTGGGCGTAACCACAGAAAGACCCCAAGCGATGCTGCTTTCACCGTTTTTCAAGGTGACAAGCGAGTCCTTTGTGCCTGCGGCTCGGAATTCTGCGTTAAACGTGGGAGTTGACGTGATATATTTTCCGCTTTTGGCGTTATAAATGACTTTGTTATCCACATCCTGCCACACGCCGTTTTCGTCCTTATAGTGCACGGCGTTATCATAGGTAACGGCAACGTACGTGCCGTCGGAGCGGATATAATGCTTTTCAAATTCGTCTCTTTTCGAGACGTCCTCTGCCAATATTTCGGGTGCCGGAACGTCATCCGCGGTTAGGTCGTCAATTACGTCGAGACCTACCGCAAAGACCGAGCTTTGTGGCAGGAGAAGAACAAGGGCAAGAATAAAGGCTGTAATTTTACGTTTCATAGTAGATGTCCTTTCTTAAAATGAATATGGTGTTTTAAATAATGCCTTTTTCCTTTTTTGCCCGATGGGTGCGATGCTGTGCAGTCTTTTCTTTACCGTCCGCCCCTCATCGGGCGAATTTGGATAAGAGCAGCACGGTTTTTGTCATTTTTCGTCAAATTTTGTCATGGTGTCACCGTCCTTCTTTAGTTCTGAGTCTATTATAGCACATTTTTTCGGTAAATTTGTTAACAAAACCATTTTTTGACCGTGATGTTCAAATTTTGTACGATTGCACAATTACTCTTACCGATTTTTATGCAAGACGAATAACAAAAAAGCTCCTTACTATCGTAAGGGGCTTTTTTGTTATTCGGCAATATCAACTATTACCCTTTTACCGGCGAGGTTACCCGCCGCTTTCATGACGGTGCGAATACATTTCGCGTTCTTACCGCGTCTTCCTATCACCTTTCCCATGTCGCTTTCAGCAACTGTGAGCGTGAATACAACAGTATCTCCCTCGTCTCTCTCGTCAATCGAGATCTGTTCGGGATAATCAACTATCGTGGCTGTGATGTCGGCAAGAAGCTGTTTAAGCTCCGGCATTATATTCACCCGATAATGTTCTGCTTCTTAAGAAGAGCGCGAACAGTATCAGTAGGCTGAGCGCCGTTCTTGATCCACTGTGCTGCCTTTTCTGCATCGATAACTACCTCTGCAGGATCGGTCATGGGATTGTAGTGACCAAGCTGCTCGATGAAGCGGCCGTCACGGGGAGAACGGGAATCTGCAACTACGATACGATAGAAGGGAGCCTTCTTCTGTCCCATTCTTCTGAGTCTGATTTTAACTGCCATTTTTGATTTCCTCCGAAATATAATAAATTAATTTTTTTATAACAAAGGTTGTATTTTCAACCGGTGTTTACCTTCTGCCTGAACGCTTACGGCTATGCTTCAGCATTCTGTTGAACTTACCGCTGGACATTTCCTTCATCATCTTAGTGGTCTGCTCAAACTGCTTCAGCAGTCTGTTTACATCCTCGACTTTTGTGCCGGATCCTGCCGCGATACGCTTTTTGCGGCTCGGATTGATAAGTGACGGCTTATGTCTTTCTGCGGGGGTCATGGAGAGAATGATCGCTTCTGTTCTTCCGATTGCCCTTTCATCGATCTGTGCATCCTTGATCTTTGGGTCGATACCGGGAATTGAAGCCAAAATGTCCTTCATCGGTCCCATCTTCTTTATCTGACGGAACTGATCGAGGAAGTCCTCGAGGTCAAAGGTCGATGTGCGCATCTTTCTTTCAAGCTCTTCAGCCTGCTTCTCGTCGTAGGCAGCCTCTGCTTTTTCGATCAGAGAGAGAACGTCACCCATTCCGAGAATTCTCGATGCCATACGATCGGGATGGAATGGCTCGATTGCATCGAGCTTTTCGCCGACACCGACATATTTAATTGGTTTACCGGTTACGTAGCGAACGGAAAGCGCCGCACCGCCTCGTGTGTCGCCATCGAGCTTTGTGAGAACAACACCCGTAATGTCGAGAAGCGAATTGAAGCTTTCAGCTACGTTTACCGCATCCTGACCGAGCATTGCATCGACAACGAGCAATATTTCTTGGGGTTCTACCGTTTCTTTGATATCCTTAAGCTCTTCCATCATCTTTTCATCGATGTGAAGACGACCCGCTGTATCTATAAACACAACGTCATGGCCGTGAAGCTTTGCGTGTTCGATACCTTCTTTTGCTATTTTGACGGGAGAAACGTCGGTACCCATAGAAAATACGGGAATATCGAGCTGCTCACCAACAACCTGAAGCTGTTTAATCGCAGCAGGACGGTAAACGTCGCAGGCAACGAGAAGAGGTCTTCTTCCCTGCTTTTTAAACATTCCCGCAAGCTTTCCGCAGTGTGTTGTTTTACCTGCACCCTGCAGACCTGCCATCATGATTACCGTGGGAGGACGGGAAGAAAGCTTAATTCTTTCGCCTTCTCCGCCCATGAGAGCTGTAAGCTCTTCATTTACAATTTTTACGATTTGCTGTGCAGGAAGGAGACTTTCGAGAACGTCTGATCCGACAGCGCGCTCCGTGACCTTTTTTATGAAGTCACGAACGACCTTAAAGTTCACGTCGGCTTCAAGCAGTGCAAGCTTTATCTCACGCATTCCGACCTTTACGTCTTCTTCTGTGAGCTTTCCCTTGCTTTTGAACCTTTTGAACGCCGCGTTTATTTTTTCGGTAAGATTCTGAAACATATTTTTTCCTATCTTATCTGATCAAATATCGAGTTGCTTTGCCGCTTCGATTATATCATCGACATCAGCACCCTTGGACTTAACTTCTTCAAGGCGTGATACTATGTAGTCGACAGTTTTACTTACGTTACCGAACCTGGAGGCAAGTCCAAGCTTATTTTCAAGCTCTGTCAATATCTGCTCGCTCTTAACGATCCTGTCGCGGACTCCCTGTCTCGTTATCTTTGTGATCTCGGCAATCTCCGAAAGTGACAGATCTCCGTTATAAAACAGATCCATCGCTTCCCTCTGCTTATCAGACAGAGTGTCTCCATAAAAATCGAGCAGAAGAGACATATTCACATCAATGGACATAACTATGCCTTTCATTTTTTGGTGTAAAGCAAATTACCTTACACATTATAACAAAATGCTTGACTTTTGTCAAGCATTTTAAAAATATTTTTATTCTACTTTACGGCGATTTTCTTAAAAAATACCGACAGTCTTTTGTACAAAATAAACGACAACGTGCTTATGGATACTGTTTTAATAAGATTAAACAGAATTACATAGACAAAGACAGAATCAAACACCTTCGCTGCCGCATCGCCCATATAAAGAGGGAAAATTAGAAATCGGTTTGCAAGTGTTGCAACAATTGTTCCCGCTACACATGCACAGAGAAGCGAAATGATGACCGACACGATTCCCTTCTTATATTTGTAAACAATAGAAGGAATGATTATAAAAGAAGATGTCATTATAAAGTTTGCAACCTCTCCCACAAAGCCGCTTGACGAATTTATCAGCGACAGAAGTTCTTTAACAAGACATATTGCGATTCCCTCGATTGGCCCAAACAGAAGTGCCGGAAGAAGTATGAACACGTTTCCGAAGTCTAACTTCAAATACGGAGCTGCAGGAAAAATCGGGAATGAGAAGAAGCTTATAACGTATGACAAAGCGACAAAAAGTGCAAGTGTCACTAGCTTTTTCGTTGTAAAAGTTTTGTTTTTCATATTATCTCCTTATATTGCGGAGCTATGAGATGATTATTGATGATGCTATTATGTACTTAAATTTATTTTATAAAATAAAAACGCCCGAAGCCGCACAATAGGGGCATCGAGCACCGCATCTCTTTTCTCATCCGGACTCACAGACAATGTCTGATTACCGTCGGTATGGGAATTTCACCCATTCGGCACCCTTTCAGGTGTTCGCGGACTGTCACCGCCGGTGTGGAATTTCACCACGCCCCAAAGATTTATTTTTTAAAACATCTCCAAGCACCCTAAGGTGCTTGGAGATAAAAGTGGTTAAATTAAGCCTCGATCTCGGTAACGACGCCGGATCCAACGGTTCTACCACCCTCACGGATAGCGAAACGGAGACCCTTCTCGATAGCGATAGGAGTGATGAGCTCAACGTTCATAACAACGTTGTCACCGGGGCGGCACATTTCAACGTCAGCGGGAAGGCCGATGGTACCGGTAACGTCAGTTGTTCTGAAGTAGAACTGAGGACGGTAGCCGGGGAAGAAGGGCTTGGAACGTCCGCCTTCCTTCTCGGTAAGAACGTAAACGTTGCCGGAGAACTTGGTGTGGGGCTGAACAGTACCGGGCTTGCAGAGAACCTGACCTCTCTCGATCTCGTTCTTAGCTACACCACGGAGAAGTGCGCCGATGTTATCACCAGCCTCAGCCTGATCGAGAAGCTTGTGGAACATCTCAACACCGGTAACGGTGGTGTTCTTCTTCTCGTCGGAGAGACCAACGATCTCAACTACGTCACCAACCTTGATGGTACCTCTCTCAACTCTACCGGTAGCAACAGTACCACGGCCGGAGATGGAGAATACGTCCTCGACAGGCATAAGGAAGGGAAGGTCTGCGCCACGCTCAGGGGTAGGAATGTAGCTGTCAACAGCTTCCATAAGCTCTACCATGCATGCGTACTCAGGAGCAGAAGCGTCGGTGTTGGTGGACATAAGAGCCTCACGAGCGGAACCGCGGATGATCGGCACATTGTCACCGTCGAACTCGTAGGAAGAAAGGAGGTCACGGATCTCCATCTCAACGAGGTCGAGAAGCTCGTCGTCGTCAACGAGGTCAGTCTTGTTCATGAATACAACAAGCTGAGGAACCTCAACCTGACGAGCGAGAAGAACGTGCTCACGGGTCTGAGCGAGAGGGCCGTCAGTACCTGCAACAACGAGGATAGCGCCGTCCATCTGAGCAGCACCGGTGATCATGTTCTTAACGTAGTCGGCGTGGCCGGGGCAGTCAACGTGAGCGTAGTGACGGTTTTCAGTCTCGTACTCAACGTGACGGGTGTTGATTGTGATACCACGAGCTCTCTCCTCGGGAGCGTTGTCGATCTGGTCATAAGCCATGAACTCAGCGCCGTTTCCGAGAGAAAGGAACTTGGTGATAGCTGCGGTAAGGGTGGTCTTACCATGGTCAACGTGACCGATGGTACCGATATTAACATGGGGTTTGGTTCTTTCGAATTTTGCCTTTGCCATTGTTAGATCCTCCGTAAATAAAATATAATTTTAATTTTTGTTTTGTAATTTATATCAAGGTCGGCTTACTTTCTGCCAGCGATGATCTTTTCCTGAATGGACTTGGGCACTTCTGCGAAGTGACTGGGTTCCATTGAGTAGTTTCCGCGTCCCTGAGTCATGGAGCGGAGGTTGGTAGCATAACCGAACATCTCGGAAAGCGGCACGTGAGCGTGGATCTGAGTTGCACCGGCAACGGGATCCATGGAAACGACGCTTCCGCGACGAGAGTTAATGCTTCCGATTACGTCTCCCATATAGTCATCGGGAGTTGTGATAACGACCTTCATGATCGGCTCGGTAAGAACGGGGTCTGCCTTTCTCATGGCTTCCTTGAATGCCATAGATCCTGCGATCTTAAATGCCATTTCAGAGGAGTCGACTTCGTGGTAAGAACCGTCGAAGAGGTTTACCTTAACGTCAACAACGCTGTAACCTGCAACTACACCGGTCTGCATTGCGCCCTGAATACCTGCGTCAACTGCGGGGATGTATTCCTTGGGAATAGCACCGCCGACAACGGTATTCTCGAACACATAACCTGCGCCGGGCTCGTTGGGGGAGATAGTAAGCTTAACGTGACCGTACTGACCCTTACCACCCGACTGACGAGCGTACTTGGTATCAACACTTGCTTCCTTGCGAATAGTCTCCTTATAGGAAACCTGAGGAGCGCCTACGTTAGCCTCGACCTTGAACTCACGAAGGAGTCGGTCAACGATGATCTCGAGGTGGAGCTCGCCCATACCTGCAATGATAGTCTGACCTGTTTCCTCGTCGGTGTGAGTACGGAATGTGGGGTCTTCTTCTGCAAGCTTTGCAAGGGCGATACCCATCTTCTCCTGACCTGCCTTGGTCTTAGGCTCGATCGCTACGTTGATAACGGGATCGGGGAAGACCATCTGCTCAAGGATGATGGGGTTGTTCTCATCACAGAGAGTGTCACCGGTAGTGGTGTTCTTGGTACCGATAAGGGCTGCGATGTCTCCTGCGTATACCTTGTCGATGTCCTTACGCTCGTTAGCGTGCATCTGAAGGATACGTCCGAAACGCTCTCTTGCCTTCTTCTCGGGGTTATATGCAGTCATACCTGCTTCAAGAGTACCGGAGTATACGCGGAAGAAGCAAAGCTTTCCAACGAAGGGGTCGGTCATGATCTTGAATGCAAGTGCTGCGAAGGGCTCGTCATCGGATGCCTTTCTCTCATCGGGCTCCTCAGTATCGGGGTTTACACCCTTGATAGCGGGAATGTCGAGAGGAGAGGGCATATAGTCGATTACTGCGTCGAGGAGCTTCTGAACTCCCTTGTTCTTGTAAGATGTTCCGCAGCAAACGGGAACGAGCTGGTTAGCGATTGTAGCCTTACGAAGAGCAACCTTGAGATCCGCAACGGGAATCTCCTCGCCCTCGAGGTACATCATCATGAGGTCATCGTCGGTTGCGGCGATTGCCTCTACCATTGCATCATGGTATTCCTGAGCCTTTTCGAGCATATCAGCGGGAATGGGCTCGACACGCATGTCCTTACCCATATCATCGTAATATACGTCCGCTTCCATATTCATAAGGTCGATGATACCCTTGAAGGTATCCTCAGCGCCTATAGGAAGCTGTATCGGCACGGGGTTGGTCTTAAGACGGGTCTTCATCATGTCAACGACACGATAGAAGTCTGCACCCATAACGTCCATTTTGTTTACATACGCCATACGGGGAACGCCGTACTGGTCAGCCTGACGCCAAACGGTCTCAGACTGAGGCTCAACGCCGCCCTTAGCGCAGAAAACGGTTACCGAACCGTCAAGAACACGAAGGGAACGCTCGACCTCAACGGTGAAGTCAACGTGTCCGGGGGTGTCGATGATGTTGATTCGGTTATCCTTCCAGAAGCAGGTGGTAGCTGCGGAGGTAATTGTGATACCTCTCTCCTGCTCCTGTGCCATCCAGTCCATGGTAGCACCGCCGTCGTGGGTCTCACCCATTTTGTGGGTCTTACCCGTATAGAACAGGATACGCTCGGTAGTGGTAGTCTTACCTGCGTCGATGTGCGCCATGATACCGATGTTTCTGGTTCTTTCCAAAGGGTATTCTCTTGGCATAGGATTCTCCTTAAATCACGCACCTTTGTCGGTGCTCTGACGAATTAATACTTGTAGTGAGCGAAAGCCTTATTAGCTTCTGCCATTCTGTGTGTTTCTTCGCGCTTCTTAACTGCGCCGCCAACGCTGTTTGTAGCGTCAACGATCTCGTTAGCAAGACGCTCTGCCATCGTCTTTTCTCCGCGGCTTCTCGCATAGGTTACGAGCCAGCGAAGTCCAAGAGTCTGTCTTCTCTCGGGACGAACATCCATAGGAACCTGGTAGGTAGAACCGCCAATACGTCTTGCCTTAACCTCAAAAACGGGCATGATGTTCTCAAGAGCGGCAGTGAAAGCTTCAAGAGCGTTCTTGCCGGTCTTCTCCTCAACAGTTTTGAATGCATCGTAGACGATCTTCTGTGCTACGCCCTTCTTACCGTCGAGCATTACGTTGTTAACAAGCTTGGTTACGAGCTTGGAATTGTAAAGCGGATCGGGGAGGACGTCTCTTTTTGATATCTGACCTCTTCTCGGCACTGTACTTCCCTCCTTCATTAATATTATGATATCACAGGTACTCGAAAATTATCTTCGTTTGTGCTCGTCAGATACCGAAAATATATTTATATTCTCAACTGACAAACAAACGATCTCCTCGGACAATATCACCTTCCGGGGAGGAGTGTGAGAGCAGAATTACTTTTTCTTAGCTCTCTTTGCGCCGTACTTGGAACGGCTCTGCTTACGGTTTGCAACGCCCTGAGCGTCAAGCGTACCGCGAATGATGTGGTAACGTACACCGGGGAGGTCACGTACTCTTCCTCCGCGGATAAGAACAACAGAGTGCTCCTGCAGATTGTGTCCTATACCGGGAATATAAGTTGTGGCTTCAAGACCGTTGGTAAGACGAACTCTGGCGATCTTACGAAGAGCCGAGTTAGGCTTCTTAGGGCTTGTGGTGGTTACCTTGGTGCAAACGCCTCTCTTCTGGGGAGCAGAAAGATCAGTCTGTTTGCCGGTGAGAGTGTTAAATCCGTGCTGAAGTACAGGGGACTTAGACTTGTACACCTTTTCGGAACGGCCGTACTTAACGAGCTGGTTAAAAGTTGGCATACCGCACCTCCTTTTCTTTAATATTTGTTTGTCGTCCGTATAGTCATTTTACCAGACATAGTCAATTTTACTACTTTATTTCTGTTTTGTCAAGCCAATATTCAATTATGCCGTATTTTCTCCACTTTGCACATTTTTTTCCTCTTTGTTTGTGTTCAAATGCATAAATTGGCAAATCGCACAAAATGCAACGTCAAAAAATAATCGACGTTTTGACTTTATTTACCTTTTATATATTGATTTTTTATCAAAAATGTATTATCATATCAATGAATTGGAAATAATTATATTTGCCCGAAGGCATAAAGGAGATACTAAAATGGCAAAGCAGTTTAAAAAGATCGGTGTACTTACATCCGGAGGCGACGCTCCCGGAATGAACGCGGCAGTTCGTGCCGTAACCAGATACGCCTTAAGCAAAGGCATCGAGGTCTATGGAATCTATGAAGGCTATCAGGGCCTGATCGACGGAATGGGAAGCATAAAGAAGTTTTCCGCAGGAGATGTTGCTAACATCATAAATATGGGCGGTACAATGCTCTACTCCGCTCGTTGCGTACAGTTCAAAGAAGAAGAGTATATGCAGAAGGCTGTTCAGACCTGTAAGGAGTTCGGTATCGACGGTATCGTTACCATCGGCGGCGACGGCACATTCAGAGGCGCTTCCGACCTTTGCAAGCGCGGAATTCCCTGTATCGGCATTCCCGGAACCATCGACAACGACATCACCTGCACCGACAATTCCATCGGTTACGACACCGCTATGAATACAGTTATCGAGGCAGTTGACCGTCTTCGCGACACCTGCGAATCTCACGCAAGATGTAACGTAGTTGAGGTTATGGGCCGTAACGCAGGTTACATCGCTCTTGAGACCTCCATCGCTGTAGGCGCAACCGCAGTTGTTGTCCTTGAGGACCCCACCTACGACGAGGCTGTTGTAATCGAGAAGATCAAAACCGCACGTGAAGCAGGTAAGAGAAACTTCGTTGTAATCGTTGCCGAGGGTGTTGATAACTACTCCGAGGGCCTTGCAAAGAGAATTCAGGCAGAGACCGGCGTTGAAACAAAGTTTGCACGTCTTGCACACATCGTTCGCGGCGGTTCTCCCACACTCCGCGACCGCGTTCTCGCATCCAAGATGGGTGTTGCAGCTGTTGACTTCCTTCTCGAAGGCAAGGAAAACGTATTCGTTTGCGAGCGCGACGGTGAAATGGTAGCAACCGACATTCAGGAAGCTATCGTTATCGATAAGCTCTACAAGAGCTCCTTCACACCCGGCATGTCCGAGCCTGAAGCTCTTAATAACTATTCTCCCGAAAGACAGGCTGAAATGAGAGCATTCTGTGAAATGAGAGCAAGCGAGGTCAAGGAACTTCTCAACATTTCCGAAAGCATTTCAAACTACAAATAATTTAATGTGAAAGGATAGGATTATGGATAAAAACGGCTTTGGTTCATCCCCGATCCGCACCTACAAAAAGCAAAACAAGCCTAACCCTTTACGCACCGTTCTTGTGCTTCTTATGACTGTGGTCATAATCGCAGCGGTTGTAATATTCATCATGTCTTTAACGGGCACGGGAATGTTTGCCGACAAGAAGCCCTCGGTCACACCCGGGGTAACAACTCCCGAGGTAACAACTCCCGAAATAACGACACCTGAGATAACCACCCCCGAAATAACGACTCCCGAGATCCCCGAAGACCCCAACGCCGTAAAATATACGGTAATAAACAAAAGCTCCGCACAAATAGGTAAAGGAGATTTGTTACTGATCAACACAGAGAATCTTTACAAATTCTCCGAGACCGATCTTCTTGAGGATATTTACAAGGTATCTCCTTATTTTGAGGTAAACAGTTCAAAATATCAGCTCAAGTACGGCACAGTCGCTCAGTTCAAGCTTCTTTCAGAAGGCTTCTATAATTCGGTCGGAGGAACACATAAGCTTCTTGTCATGGATGCTTACAGAGACTTCGACACTCAGAACGGCTATCATGAGAACAATCCAAACGGCGCTGTTCCCGCAGGAGCGAGTGACTACCACAGCGGATCGACCATAAATCTGAAGCTGTGGAACACACAAGACGGTAAGGTTGAGTCCATGACAGCGGAAAACGGCAGCAGCTGGCTCAGACAGCACGCTTACGAATACGGCTTCGTATTCCGTTCAGCAGGCAAGGGAGCGATCGTAGGATACGATATTCCCTGGCAGCTTCGCTACGTAGGACTGCCTCATTCCGAATATATGTACGTGAACAATTTCTGCCTCGAAGAATACCTTTCAAGGCTCAGTACCTACCACAGATACGTTGAAGGCGGAAAGAATAACCTCACAATCGAATGTATCGACGGAAACGTTTACGAGGTCTACTACGCCGAAGGCACCACCGAAGAGGGCGCAGAGGCAAAGATCCCGGTTCCCTCAAACAGACGCTTCACCATAAGCGGCGACAATATGAAGGGCTTTATAGTAACCGTCCTGGTACAGGAAGGCTCGGCAGAATAAGAAAAAGCAATAAAAAAGCGACTTCAGCATATATGAAGTCGCTTTTTGTTCTTACCAAGCTTATAAAATGACTTTTCACGGTAATATTATACAAATACAAGCTCGTATTTTTGTGTAATACAGAGAATCTTCTCTTGTGTTCAATACGTTCATACCGTGTTCATATATGTCAGTTATAATATTTATGGATGGTTAGTATAGCTCAAGGAAGGGGTAGCTATGTTAAGAAAGATCACTTTAATTAAGCTGTCCGATAGTTTATTCTTATCAATTCTTTCGAGGTATAATTTACAAATCATTTATTAACGCGCATAACTCATAGGGGAGTTATGCGCATTTTTTGCCAAATTATCGATCGAAAGGAGCATTCAATATTAAAAAGAAAAAATAATGGCTTTAGTCGTTTCGGTATGTATGATTATTTGCTCCATGCCACTGCTTTCTTTTTCAGCAACAAGCAAGGAAGTAATAATATCAGATACTGAACAGGCAGCGGATATCTATACATCCACAGTAGAAAAGATAGATTTGGGTGACACAAATTCTACAATTCAAAATAAAACAAACATAGAGCTTCTCGCCACGAACGCTTCGGTATTGTCTCTGAACAAAACAACAGCGTCTGTATTGGAAGGAAGCTATAGCGTAATTACTGCAACCGTTAATCCTACTTCACTTACTGTTTCATGGAGCTCAAGTAACACCACGGTTGCCACGGTATCCGCACAGGGAACATCGTGTACGGTCAGCGGACACAAAGCAGGAAAAGCAACCATAACCGCCTCGGTTGTGCTTAACGGCGAAGTGTACACTGCGCAATGCACCGTTTATGTAAGAATACTGAATGGAGTGTACTATATTCAGAATCTGAATTCCGGTTATTACCTACACGTAGATTCAGGTAAAATACTAAATCAAACACCGGTTATTCAATACACCAAATATTCTACATCCGTATCAGACGATTACAAAGTCCGACAAATGTGGAGAATTCATTATTTGGATAACGGCAGATACAGCATACGGCCGATGCACAAGCTTGATATGGGCTTAGACGTAACTTCAGGTAACGTAGACGTATATAACATCGGCACCGACGATACTTTGAGCGGCGTTCCTTCTTATGCCGAATGGAGCATCGAATGGAGTTCAAACGGTTACGTGTTCAAGCTGACCGATTCTGACACGTTTGTTATGCAAGTCTCCGGCGCCTCAACCGGTTTGAGCTCAACCATAGTAGCAACATCATACCCATCTAACTCAAATTCGTACAAATGGTCGCTTGAGCGGATTACTTCACCACCGTCAGGCATAATACTGTATGATACCACAACCGGCTATATGATCAGCGGCGCAACTAAATACGTTGCACCCAAAGAGAAACGTACACTTTCAAATATGTCTCTTGCAATCGGAGTATATTCACCTGAATCAATCGTACAAGTACCGGATTATTGGGATTTTTCACCCTATGCGTACGCAACAGTAGATGATACTTCGGGAGCGGTAACGGGAATCAGTGGCGGAACAATGACTATATCAGCAACTGTAGAAGATGATACTGTTTCGTACACGCTCAAAGTAACAGAATTACAAAACGGCATATACTTGCTGGAGAATAAACAAACAGGGTGTTATGTAGATATATATGGCCCAACAATAGCCAACGGCACCACAATACATCAATGGGCATTCCACGGAGGCAAGGTTCAAAAGTGGAAGTTTACACATTTAGGTGATGGATATTATTCCATTAGACAAACTTATTCAAATGCCAGCTATTATCTTGGCGTAAAAAACGACTCGACTACCGTAAATAGCGACATTGTCCTTCGTAACGGGTCGATCACAAACGGCATGAAATGGAAGGTGGAAACGACAAGCAGCGGAGCTATGAAGCTTATTCCCAAAATCGGAGAATCAAGCGGATATGTTCTTGCAACTTCAACTTCAAACACCACCAACGGTGCAAAACTCATCCAAGGTGCATATGTTAGTAATACAAGTTACCGTGATGAATGGTACCTACAACCGATAAACGATTATTCTCTTGTTTATCTTGGATACAGTGATCTTGCATTATACATGCCCGGATTAATAACTGATGCTACTACAGCACTATCAAACAACGCAGGAGCAACTGGTTATACAACCACTTCAATCACCAGGGACGAATTCCTTTTCCAATTGGCAACATCGAATTTCTTCAATATAATCACTCATGGTGACGAGCCCGATCAGCTAATTCTGACCGGTGAAACAGTTTTCGAAATGAGTGAACTTAGTGCACTAAACAGTAATGCTCTTTCATCCATAAAATTTGCATGCATAACTGCATGTAATAGCGGTGAAGGTGGAACGGGTTCCGCCAACACTGTAAATGCGCTATATAATATGGGCGCACAATGCGTTATTGGGTTTATCGACAAAGTTGAATTTAATAGTGGAAACATGTGGACTATAGAACTGGTAAAAAGCTTATCTCTAGGCAATACTGTTGAGCAAGCACGTCAAGCTGCAAAGATAGCTGTTGAAAGTTCAAATCTAACAAATCGGGAGATAATCTCGGTTGATATTTCAAATCAATATTTGGTAGGCTCTAGCTCCATAAGACCATTTGCATAAGGAGGATTATTATATGTCATTTAATAAAGTTATTTGTCTTGTACTTGCAGTAATATTGATGCTATGCATAGTATCCTGTGGGACTTCAACGAAAAAAGAATCAAACGAACACGTAGACAGCACAACAAATTCGGAATTGCAACCTGTGGTTGTTGATGATCGAATTCTCGACATTATTGATGTACTTTCATCATACGGAACTACTTCAAATTCTGTAAATTTGAGAAATCCAATCATTATTCCGGGCGCAAGTAAAGTGTCAGTAACCGCAGCACCGAGCAAAGAACTGAGTTTTTTTGATAAGAGTAACACGTATAGCTATGTCGAATCAATCAAAAGAAATCTCGAAGACGTAATTATTCATGAGTATGAAAACGAAGGTACGATCTTCAGAATAAACGAACACGGAGATTTTTCCAGTATTGGTAATAATGAAAAAGGCATATTGAATATTGAACTTGATACTATTTCTCAAGACTCAATAAAAGAAAAAGCGGAAAAAGAATTAAGCAAGTGGATATCTTTCGAAGGGTTTGAATTATATTCTGTTAGTGAACTTGGCACGTATACATATATGTACACCAGATCAATTAACGGATACGTTACAGAGTGGATATCGTATACTCTTCGCACTGACGGCACATTAACTTACCTTAGTCGCTCGTTCATCCCAAGTCTTGATGAATCTCAATTATCCAAAATAGATAAAAAGCTCGAAAGTGAGCTTCTGGAACTTAAACTCAAGGATCTTTACGAGACGGACGACACGGTTGAAATCACAGATTACACCATCGGATATACGGATGCTGCCATATACGAAGGATCAACATATATTAACTATGGTAACATAGAAGTTCAATTAAAAAAGGATGATGGGTCAACAACCAACAAGCACTGTCATAATTTGCTCATCCCTATAACCTCGCTAATCCCCGCCAAATAAAACCAAAAGGATTGCTTCAAATCGAAGCAATCCTTTTTCATTCAATCGTATAATCAAGCGAATCTGTATTTATAACAAGCGTCATACTGTCATCGCCGCAGGTTCTGACAAGGGTTATTTTATTGCCGCAAGCGGATATATCGGTCTTACCCACACGTAAGCACGCGTTATTCTTTCTGAGCTCTCCGAGATTGCGGTAGTGAGCGATAAGCTCGGAGGATTCGGATTCTTCTCTAAAGAATGCACGGTTGTACGGGTCGTCTCCGCCCTTCATTCCGACCTCGTCGCCATAGTAGATCGTAGGCATTCCGGGGAGGAAATACTGAAGCACCGACGCCGCCTTGATTCCCTTCACCGTATCGGTCAGCGCCCTGCCGAGCTCGGTCTGAATTCTGGTCGTATCATGGCTCGAAAGGAGGGTCATTGTACAGTTGAGTGCAGACGGAGGATAATTTTCCGCTATTTCGTTAACGGTATCGGCAAATTCCTCGGCGGATATTCGCCTACAAAGAAGGTTAATGATACCGTCGCGGAAAACGTAATTCATAACGCCGTCAAGCTCTCCGCCCGAGAAATATTTTCTTCTCTTGCCGTAGCTTATCTTGTTTGAAGCATCCTCCCAAACCTCGCCGACAACGATGCCCTCGGGGTCAAGCTCCTTGACTCTTTTGCGAAGCAGTGAGATAAACTCGTCGGGAAGCTCGTCGGCAACGTCGAGACGGAAGCCCGATACTCCCAGCTGCATCCAATGGGCAACAACGCTATCCTCGTTCCTTATAATGAGGTCGAGGAAGCCATCCGACAGCTCTTTAACGCATGGAAGCGTCGGCACGTCCCACCAGCAATCGTATTCGTCGGGATAGCTGACAAAATCAAACCAATCGCGATAGGGCGAGCTTGGGTCGGAGACCGCGCCGCCTCCGAATATGCCCTTGGAGTCGAAATATTTACTGTTTGAGCCAACGTGGGAGAAAACTCCGTCAAGAATTATGAGTATCCCCTGCTCCCTCGCCTTTTTACAAAGCTCAGACAGATCGTTTTCGTTACCGAGCATAGGATCGATACGCATATAATCTGCGGTATCGTAGCGGTGATTGGAATATGCCATAAAAATGGGGTTAAGATATATTGCACCAACTCCGAGAGAAGACAGATACGGCAGCTTTTCGGTTATTCCCCGAAGATTACCGCCGTAAAAATCGCAGTTCCAATTCCCGTCAGCATCAGCACCTTTTACGGGAGACTCATCTATGCTTTTATGGATATGAAATGGCTTCAGCTTGTCGCTAAGATCACATTCCCCCGATTTTGCAAAGCGGTCGGGGAAAATCTGATACACCACCCTACCCTCAAAGCGTTTCGGTGCGGAATATCCCTTGGGAAGACAGGTCAACTGCCATTTTTCTCCCTTTTCCATATTTGTATCACGGCTTCCCTGCCTAAAAAGGCGGAAACAGGAGTCCTCCTTTACCAAAAGGAAGGAGTAGAAATAAAGTCCCGCTTCATAAAGCGCAAATTTACCCGAAAAATCGGAGTATCCGTCATTTTCGGATGTTTTTTTCATCGGTACCTTAAGAAGATACCCGTCGTCACGGATTATTTCCGCGAATACCTCTATTACGGGGCAGGAATTGGGAACGCTTAACGTAAGGGTGCATTTTTCGTTTTCGTAAATGCACCCGAACGGACTTTTGTGCTTTGGACTTTTACTGTCATAGAGTATTCTTTGACAGCAGTCGACGGTGTTTTTCATCATTTATTAAGATACCAGATATTATCTGCGTATTCCTTTACTGCTCTGTCGGCGGAGAATATTCCCGCCTTCGCTATATTCACAAGAGATTTCTTTGCAAAGCCACGACGGTCTCCGTAAGCTGCTGAAATATCCTTCTGTGCTCTTACGTAGTCACCGAAATCGGCAAATGTCATGTATGCATCGGCAGGACCGCAGCCTCCGCTGATGAGGGAATAAACGATATCGTCAAAGCGCTCACCGTTTATGCCGCTCATAAGTATATCCAGAACTGCCTTAAGATCCGGATTTGCATTCACGTAATCCATGGGGTTGTATCCATGTCTCCAAAGCTCCTCAACCTCGTGTGCCTTAAGACCGAAGAGGAACATATTTTGTTCTCCAACCTGCTCGAAAATTTCAACATTGGCTCCGTCGAGAGTACCGAGAGTGACCGCGCCGTTTATCATCAGTTTCATATTTCCCGTACCGCTTGCCTCTTTGCCTGCAATTGAGATCTGCTCGGAAATATCCGCCGCAGGAATTATGATTTCTGCAAGGGACACTCTGTAATCCTCAATAAATACCACTCGGAGACGGTCCCTTGTTACCGGATCGTTCTTAAGCATTTCGGATACCGCGCAGATGAGGCGTATTATCTGCTTTGCCATCAGATAGCCCGCTGAAGCCTTTGCCGCAAACACGAAGGTACGGGGACGGAATTCCATATTAGGATTGTTTTTTAGCTTGATATACATATGAAGTATTTGAAGCGCGTTGAGAAGCTGCCTCTTGTACTCATGCAGACGCTTTATTTGAATATCAAATATAGAGCTTGGATCGACTATGATGCCGTTTGCTGAAGCAATGTAGGAGGAAAGTCGCTTCTTATTATCGAGTTTAATGGAGTTCAGACGGTCGAGAATACTATCGTCGTCGTAATATTTAAGCAGCTTTTCAAGCTCGGTGCTGTCCTGCTTGAAGCCGTCTCCGATAAGCTCGGAAAGAAGGGCGGTAAGTCTGGGGTTGGACTGACAGAGCCAACGACGGTATGCAATACCGTTTGTGACGTTGATGAAGCGGCTCTCATCCATTACGCAGTAGTCACGGAAAAGACTTTCCTTAAGAATTGAGGAGTGAAGCTTGGAAACGCCGTTTATCTTGTGACAAGCCGCAAGGCAGAGATTTGCCATTCTCACCTCTCCGCCCGCAATTACTGCCATATAATCAAGCTTCGCTCTGTCGTCGCCGTAGAAGACACGGAGATTGATAAGCAGACGGCGGTTTATCTCGGAGGTTATCTGATAGATTCTCGGCATCTGCTCGGCATATAGCTGCTCACTCCATCTTTCAAGTGCCTCGCTCATAACGGTATGGTTGGTATATGAAAGTGTGCGACCGGTTATATCCCATGCAGAATCCCAATCAAGACCATACTCATCAACGAGAAGTCTCATAAGCTCGGGAACGCAGAGCGCGGGATGGGTATCGTTTATGTGTATAGCCACCTTTTCTGGAATCTGAGAAAGAGTGTGCCCACGCTTAAGATGGTCGCGAATTATACTTTGAAGTGATGCGGAAACAAAGAAATACTGCTGACGGAGGCGCAGACGCTTACCTTCGATATGGTTGTCAGCAGGATACAGGACCTTAGAGATGACCTCTGCCATAGTTTCCTGCTCAAGAGCCTTTACGTATTCTCCTCTTGAGAATGCGGACATATCGAAGCTACCCGGAGATTTTGCTTCCCAAAGAGTCAGCTTATTTACCGCCTTACTGTTGTGACCGGAAATATACATATCGTAAGGAATAGCCATAACAACACTGTAATTCTTATGGTCTACCACGTATTTGCCGTTTTCATCGATTCTTTCCACAGCCTCACCGCCAAAACGGACGGGGACTGCATCGTCGGTACGGGGACTGAGCCAGACGCCGCCGTTACCGAGCCAATCGTCGGGGAATTCCATCTGCCAACCGCCAACTATCTTCTGGCGGAATATACCGAACTCATATTTTATCGAAAAGCCCGTGCAGGAAATATCGAGGCTTGATGCCGCGTCCATATAGCATGAGGCAAGTCTGCCAAGACCGCCATTTCCGAGGCCCGCATCGGGCTCGATGTCGTAAAGACGCTGAATGTCCTTACCCGCACCGTTTAAAATCTCCTCCATCTGCTCCTCTATTCCGAGGTTAAAGAGATTATTGCGAAGGGACGTGCCGACGAGAAATTCCATCGACATATAATATACCTTCTTATTCTCCTTATTTTCTTTTCTGAAGGCATGATTTTTCTCAATGAGAAGCTTTCTTACCGCAATACATACCGCGCGGTAAGCTTCAATTTCCGATGCGTCGGCAAGGGACGTGCCGAAATTCTGCATACAGGTCTGTTCTGTCTGTTTTCTTAAGAGTTCAAGTTCCATAAAAATTTCCTAAAGTTCCTTTGAGAATAGAATAAAATAAATGCTTTCTGCCGCACAGTTTAAAAGCTATGCGGCAGTTCCTTTTTTGATTTTTGCTGAATTACTTTTTCGAAGGCTTCTTATATACCTTCAGGTACTTCTTTACCGATGCCTTCCACGAGAAGTCGGTCTTCATATCGTTTCTGCACAGACGCTCGAAGGCTTTTTTATCGTTTCTGTAAAGATCAACGCAACGCTCGATTGCGCGAAGCATTTCATGAGCGTTATAATCCACGAATGTGAATCCTCTTCCCGTCTTATTCTCGGGGTTATACGGTATAACGGTGTCCTTCAGTCCTCCCGTTTCTCTTATAACAGGGATAGTTCCGTAACGCATTGCCACCATCTGTGAAAGCCCGCATGGCTCACTCTTGGACGGCATAAGGAATATATCTGCGCCTGCATATATACTGCTTGCAAGGACGGGATCGAACATTATCAGAGCCGCCATTCTGCCGGGATAACACTCCGCTGTATGCTTCATTATATCCTCATATGCACTATCACCTGTTCCGAGTACGACAAGCTGTACTCCAAGATCCATTATCTCGTTGATAACACAGGCCACAAGATCCATTCCCTTATGGGATACCAGCCTCGTTACCATAGCTACGACCGGCACTTTGGAGTCGGGGATAAGACCAAGCTTTTCCTGAAGGAACAGCTTGTTTTTCGCCTTATCCTTAAAGCTCTCGACTGTCGCGCCGTAGGGGGTATAAAGATTTTTATCGGTGCTCGGGTCAAAGACCTCTACGTCGATTCCGTTAACTATGCCTGTAAGCTTATCTCTGTTATCGCGGAGGATGTGATGCAGACCGTGGGAATAGTATTCGCAGAGGATTTCGGTGGAATAGGTCTCCGAAACGGTGGTGACCGCGTCGGAATAGACGATGGCACCCTTCATAAGATTGATACAGTCATCATAAGTCAGCGCTCTCTCAGTGTCGGGGTCAACTCCGAGAACATCCGAGGCAAAGGACAACGTCATTTTGCCCTGATATTCGATATTATGAATGGTGAATACCGTTCTGACCTTATTGAATTCGGGATAGAATTTGCGCAGGAATATGGGGAGAAGTGCCGTCTGCCAATCGTTACAGTGTATAACGTCGGGGTTTATTTCAAGAGCCTTGAGCGCCTCGATTATTGCCCTTGAAAAGTACGCAAAACTTTCACCGTCGTCGTAATAGCCGTAAATTGTGCCTGTTCCTCTCGCGAAATAGTACTCGTTATCGATGAATATGTATTCGGGATTGGTATTTTCACCCGTTCTGTATATTCCTGTGTACTGATTTCTCCATGCAAGAGGGGTATTTACCGCCTTGACGAAGGTAAGACCCTCAAAAAGCGCGGCCTTGGCTTTTATAGCCTCGTAAAGAGGAAGAAAGACCTTGACCGTGTGGCCTTCTGAGGCAAGTGCCTTGGGGAGCGCCTGACCAACGTCGCCCAGACCTCCCGTTTTGATATACGGAGCCGCTTCCGATGCGGCAAAGACTATTTTCATATAATTTCTCCCTTTTGAACTATCATGGGACTGAGGGGCGCGCCTACGATGCGGCGGAGGCTGGATATAGTGGCTTCTTTATCTATGATAGCGTTCTCCACTATTGCTCCCGCTTTGATCACACAGCCTGCCATAATGACGGAATTTCTGACAACTGCGCCCTTTTCGATCTTCACCTTACGGAAAAGCACGGAATTGTCCACCTTACCGTAGATACGGCAACCGTCTGCGATAAGGCAATCGGTAGCCTCGGATTCGTCGCCGTAGAAGGAAGGCACCTCATCTCTTACGGTGGTGTAAATGGGCTTGGATGGACGGAATATCTGCTCTCTTACCTTTTCGTCCTTCATTGCGAGGGAGTTACTATAGTATTCGAGGATATTTCTGTTCTTCATTATAAGTCCGTCGTGAACGTACATTCCAACGGTCAGCTCACCCTTATTGAAGCCCTGCTGAATGAAGTCACGCTCTATGTGGTAGTAGCCCTTTGCGGCAAGTTCTGTAACCTTATCCACAAGAAACTCTCTTGAGATAACGTACATTCCTATGGAGGAATACCGTCCCTTGATAGCCGCATAATTCAGATAAAGTCCGCTTACACCGTTTTCATCGGTTTCAAGCACAAGCTCCGATGCGTTTTTCTCGTTTTCTCTTACCTCTGTTGTTACAACAGTGATATCATTACCCGATTCGATATGGGAAGCAAGAACCTTTTTGATATTTATATTACATATTGTGTCGGTATCCGAAAGCACAACGAGATCGTCCTCGTGCTTTGAAAGGAAAGGAAGTGCTGCACGAAGCTCCTCTATCTTTCCGCGGTATCCGCTGGAGCTGCTGGATGCGAAGGGAGGAAGAATGGTAAGTCCGCCTCTCTTACGGTTAAGATCCCAGTCCTGACAGGAACCGAGATGGTCGATCAGCGACTGATAATTGTACTTGGTTATCACTCCGATACGCTCTATGCCGGAGTTTACCATATTGGAGAGAACGAAATCTATCTGACGGTATCTTCCGCCAAAGGGGAGGGACGCAACGGTGCGGTGTCTGGTAAGATAATCCAGACCGTCGTTATACATTCCCGAAAATATAAGTCCTGTAGCCTTCATTTTCTTTTTCTCCCGTCATCACACTATGGTCTTGGGTGCAACGGTCTCGCCGTCGCCCACGCTCTTGTCGCTTCCGACTACGGCAACTCCCCAGTCGCCGTCATTGGTCTTGGGAGCTCCTATCTTGGCGCCCTCACCGACGGTGCATCTCTCACCGATCATGGAAAATTCAACGGTAGCTCTCGCTCCGACGGTCGAATTCGGCATAATTACAGAATCCGTAACAACAGCGCCCTCTTCAATTCTGCATCCGGTTGAAACGACCGAATTAATAACCGTTCCCTTGATAATACAGCCCTCCGCGATAAAGGCATTCTTTACGGTTGCGCCCTTGGAAACGATTGATGGAGGCTGAGCGTAGTTACGGGAATATGTTCTGAACTTCTTAGGTGCACCCTTTTCAACGAGTCCCGACGGATCGAGTATATCCATATTCGCCTGCCATAGAGAATCGAGAGTACCTACGTCACGCCAATAGCCGTCGAAGGTGTAGGCATAAAGCTCTCTGCCGTCGTTGAGCAGTGCGGGAATAACGTTCTTACCGAAATCATTGGACGAATTCGGGTCATTCTCGTCGTCGATAAGGTATTTTTTCAGCGTCTGCCATGAGAATATGTAAACGCCCATTGAAGCGAGATTGCTCTTGGGTACCTTGGGCTTCTCCTCAAATTCGGTGATCCTGTCCTCGCTGTCGGTGCTCATAATACCCATTCTGGACGCTTCCTCGATCGGTACGGTACGTACCGCGATGGTACATTCCGCACCCTTTGCCTTATGGAATTTGAGCATCTTTGAGTAATCCATCTTGTAGATATGGTCGCCCGAAAGGATAAGCACATATTCGGGGTTATATCTCTCGATAAAGGGAGTGTTCTGATATATTGCGTTTGCGGTACCCTTATACCAGGAATTATCCTTCGTCTTCATGTACGGGGGAAGGATGTGAACACCTCCGAAATTGCGGTTGAGATCCCAGGGCTGGCCGTTGCCAATGTAATCGTTAAGCTCAAGGGGCTGATACTGGGTAAGTATTCCCACCGTATCAATACCGGAGTTTACACAGTTGGACAGCGAGTAATCGATGATTCGGTACTTGCCTCCGAACGGCACCGCAGGCTTTGCGGTGTTCTCGGTAAGCACGTAGAGACGGCTTCCCTGTCCTCCCGCAAGAAGCATAGCGATACATTCCTTGCTTCTGACTGTCATTTCATTCACAATAGCCTTTTTCAAGGCTTCCTTTCTTACGCACCAACGGGGTGCACTTTTTTATGTTACCGCCCGCGGCGGATATAGGTCATTTTGTAGAAGGTCGCCGACATTGGCGGAATAGTGAGAGATGCTGAATTATCAAGACCGTCGTAGGTTATTCTCTCGGTCTTGACTCTGCCGTAATCGCCGTTACTGCAAAAAATCGGTTTGAGGGTACAGGCATACGGCACGCCGAGTCTGTAATTTTCTCTCTGCACGGGGTAGAAATTGAAGACACATATAAGCTCATCTCCGTCCTTGCCGACTCGTCTGAAGGCGAAAACGCCGTTATCACGGTCATCCACCCGTATCCATCTGAAGCCCTGCCAATTTCTGTCGTTTTCCCACAGAGGAGGGTTGTTTAAATAGAAGCGGTTAAGCGCCTGCACGTAATGATGTGTGTCTTTATGGCTCGGGTATTCAAGAAGAAACCAATCAAGCTCCCTTTTCTCGTCCCACTCAATAAACTGTCCGAGTTCCGCACCCATAAAGGTCAGCTTTTTGCCGGGATGAGCCATAAGATAGGCAAGCATCACCCGATAATTTTCAAACTTTGCACCGTAATCGCCGGGCATCTTGTCAAGCAGTGACTTTTTACCGTGTACCACCTCATCGTGAGAAAACGGAAGCACGTAATTCTCGGAGAAGGCATAGGTCAGTGAGAAGGTCAGCTTATCGTGAAGCCCCTTTCTCATAACGGAGTCGGCGGACATATAGTCGATGGTGTCATGCATCCAGCCCATATTCCACTTGAAATTGAAGCCCAGACCGTTATCGTAAGGAGGCTTTGTGACGCCATCGTAGGAGGTCGCCTCCTCCGCTATCATAAGTAGGTTTTTATTTATCTTGAAGGCGGCGGAATTTATGTCTCGGATCAGCCTTACCGCCTCGTGATCGACACAGTCGTAGCCCCGTCTCCAGCAGTCGGGATCGGTGGCGTAATCACGGTATATCATATTCGTTACGGCATCAAATCTTATGCCGTCTACGTGATATTCTTTGATCCAATAGCAGATATTTGAAATAAGGAACGACCTTACCTCGTTTCTGCCGTAGTCGAATATTCTCGTTCCCCATTCGGGATGCTCACGTCTGCTTGGATCGCGGCTTTCGTAACAGCAGCTTCCGTCGAATTCGTAAAGACCGTGCTCATCCTTGGGAAAATGAGCGCCCACCCAATCGATTATTACTCCGATTCCTGCCTGATGACATTTATCGATAAGCTCCATAAGCTCCTCGGGAGTACCGTAACGGGAGGTAGGAGCGTAATAGCCTGTGACCTGATAGCCCCAGGAGCAGTCAAGGGGATGCTCCGCTACAGGAAGAAGCTCGATGTGGGTATAGCCCATTTTCTTCACGTATGGCACGAGGTCGTCGGCTATCGCGGAATAGGAATAAGGGCTTCCGTCCTCGTATTTTATCCACGAGCCGAGATGAAGCTCGTAAATATTAACGGGGCAGTCAATAGGACTTCTTCTGCCCGCAAGCCTTCTGTAAGGTGCGTCGTGCCACTCAAAATCGGGAAGGTCGTACACCCTCGATGCAGTTTCGGGTCGGGTGCAATGATGGAAGCCGTAGGGGTCTGCCTTCAGCACAAAGCTACCGTCGGATCGCTCGATGCAGTATTTATACTCGTCAAACTGCTTGGCGGTGTCGCTGAAGTGTTCCCATATACCTCCGAGGTCTGTCATGTAGTCGCTTTCTCTGTTCCAGCCGTTGAACCTACCGACAAGCCTTACGCTTTTTGCGTTAGGAGCCCATACGCGAAAAACGTAGCCATTATCTGTCTTGTGGCAGCCGAGATATTTATAGGCGCGGTCAGAGTAGCCGTTCCATATGTCTCTTTTGTATCCGGAATCCGTCATAACGCTCACCGACACCTTTCATAAATATTATTTTTACTTATACTTTATGTATTGTACTACGTTTTCAACAATTTATCAAAACTTTTCAGCGCAAATTAGGTCAAAATAAGCAATTATATACAAAAATGAGCAAAAAAATGCCCCCAATCGACTTATTACAAATCTTATCGGAGGCATTTTTGTTTATTTCACCAAAATTTCAAAAATCATAAATACCAGCGGTATCGTTGCGCATGACAAAGCATGAGAGATCAGTGCCATTCCGGACGTAACGCTTGAATCAAGGCCGTACGCTTTAGGTATTACTATCGTGTTAAGTCCAAGCGGCATTGCCAACGAGCAAACAACACAGAGGGCAATCGGATACGGCACGCTTATAAAGCTCAATATGCCGATTGCGACAAGGGGAATAAGCAAAAGTCTTACTGCAGTAACGACGTAGACCGACGGGCTTCCGAGAGCTTTCTTGAAATCTATTTCTGCAACGGTTATTCCCATCAAAAGCATAGCCACCGGAGACATACAGTCGCCGAGGGTATCAACGGAATTTATAACAAAATCGGGCAACATATTACCAAGACCGCTTATGCCAAAGATCATACCGATAACAATTCCTGCAAACATGGAATTCAGAAAAGATTTGAGTCGTCCGAGCATTCCCTTTTTCTCCTTGTCGGCGGGAATAAGCAGCATCGGAACCGCCCAAACGTATATCATTACCCACAGCGGTATTACGAATATAAGGTAATTGGCAAATACATCGGGAAAAAGTGCCATCACCACCGCATTTCCCACAAAGCCGAAATTTGAAAAGGAAAGCCCATAGGTGTAAAGATTTCTGACGTATTGATCTTTGAGCAAAGCCTTGAAACAAATATTGCAACAGGTATGGAAAGACCAATTACAATAGTTCCGCCAAGAGTATACTGCCACGCGGTCGAAAAGCTTTTGATCGTAAAATTTGTCATAAACGTACCCAGCGCAAGAGAAGGAACGAATATGTGTTTTCAAGCTTCGAAAGAACGGTTGCGGTATTGTCGGGAATGACCTTTAGCTCTTTGACTATAGCCAATCACTATAAGGGTGCATAAAATCCCATCTGACCCAAGGTTGAATAGAAAACAGTCATATGCTTATCACGCTCATTTCGTTCCCGTGGAGCCGAAGCCGCCCGCGCCTCTTTCGGTTTCATCAAGCTCGTCAGCCTCGAAGTATTCGGGAACGATGACAGGAAGGATCATAAGCTGACCGATTCTCTCACCGTTTTCGATGGTCTTTGGTTCTTTATCGTTATTGATCAAGGCAACGAATATTTCGCCTCTGTAGTCGCTGTCGATAACGCCGATACCGTTTGCCAACGCAAGTCCCTGCTTGAGCGCAAGACCGCTTCGCGCACATACGATTGCAACGCAGGAAGCGTCAGGCAGAGCGATTGCGATACCCGTGGGCACGGGGTATCTCTGTCCGGGCTGAAGGGTGATGGGCTCGGGCAGAAGCGCATAGAGATCACATGCCGCCGCGCCTGCGGTGGCAAGATGGGGGAGCCTTGCTCCCTCACGAAGCATTTTAACCTTTATGTTCATTTCGTATCTCCGTTTCGTTATTTGATTCTCTTGATATTTTCACGTTCTTTTGGAGGAAGGCGGTGACTGTATGCGTAAAGAGCTCTCATTACCTCGCCCTTATTTTCGGTGGTAAAGAGCATATGTCTTTCCTCGATCCCCGCCTGATCGAGACGGTCTGTCTGGTCTGCCATATAGATATTTACGCTATTATAGACCTCGTCCCTTCCCTCCACCGTATATACAGGGAAGGTTGCTCCTCTGCCGTCGCGGAGAGACTTTTTCTCAAGAGGCTTTTCAAGAAGCATAAGAGGCAGACGTCCGTAAATTATAACGCCCTTTCTCACGCCCTCGGGAAGAACTATATCCCTTATCTGCGGAAGTATAAGCTCCGCGGAAAGAATGAGGCTTTCAAGCCCTGCCGCCTCGGTTATCATCGATGCGGTGTAATTGTTGAAGGTATTGAAGCGGTGGCTTCCGTGAGGGATCAGTCCGAACTCGGAAGCAATTCCGAGCTGTCCTATATTATGGAGCATAACGTGTCTTGCACCGTTTTTCACTGCCTTTTCAAGCCTTCTTTTCACGTTGTCCGTCTGATCATCATAAATTACCGCAGGAAGCGACACACCGCCGACTCCGCTTACGTGACGGGAAAGAGGGAGATACACAGTATCTACATCGTGGCTGTCAGGAATTTGATCAGGGGCTCTGAAGGAGGCTGTTACAATTGGCTTGACAGCAGGACGACGACCGGGAAGATCTATCTTTGCAGGAAGCTCCACCGCTTTCCTGTCAACCGCCTCGCCGACGTTTTCAATCTTTTCCGCTTTAAACGACGATCCTGCGCGGCTGTAGGAAATGTCCTTATCGGTCCTTATTCCCAGCATGCGTGAATCGACCTTTGAAGTATAGTAGCCATCGGTGAAACCGCTTCTGGAGAACAGTCTCTGAAGCTCCGATATTTCCTTGTCGGTTGCAGCCCTTCTCTCGTCAAGAAGCTTACGGTATATCTTGGTAACTCCGTAAACGTAGGATGGGCTCTTCATACGTCCCTCAATTTTGAGAGATGCAACACCCATATCTATAAGCTCGGGAATATAGGAGGCGAGACACATATCCTTTACAGAAAGAGGATATTCTCCGCCATAGCACATACGGCAGGGTTGAGCGCACTGCCCTCTGTTTCCGCTTCTTCCTCCAAGCATCGCACTCATAAGACACTGTCCAGAAACGCTCACGCATATTGCTCCGTGAACAAAAAGCTCAATTTCCGATCGGGAGGTGCAAAGCGTCCTTATATTCTCCCTACTAAGCTCTCTCGCCCCGACAACACGGGAAAATCCCATATCGTAAAGGCGCTCCGCGCCATCAAGTGAATGAGCGGTCATCTGGGTGCTTGCGTGAAGCTCAAGGTCGGGAATATGCTTTTTTATCAGGGCGCTCAGTCCCACGTCGGCAACGATGAGAGCGTCGGCTCCCACAGAATAGCAGAACGCAGCGTGCTCAAGTGCCTGTTTAAGCTCTCTGTCGTATATCTGAGTGTTGAGAGTTATGTAAGCCTTAACGCCTCTTTCGTGACAATATGCGATTGCTGATCGGATATCGTCGCGGTCAAAATTTTTGGCATTCATTCTTGCATTGAATGCAGTACCGCCAAAATACACCGCATCAGCGCCGCCCTCAACGGCCGCCATAAGTGCCTCGTAGGAGCCACAGGGCGCAAGAAGCTCGGGAAGTTTGTTCATATCAGTTCCTTCATTTCAAGTTATTTCACAGACTCAATATTTTTCAAGCCCCTTGAAAAATTCAAAAAGTTGTTATATAATGTATTATACTACTTTTATCGCGGTTTTGGAAGAGGTAAAAGCAATAAAAAACGCAATTTTAAGGATTTTTTCTGAGGGAGGGATAAAATGACCTCAAAACAACGCGGAAGTGAAGCGGTAAGGCTTTTAAAAGCCGTATATCCCGACGCAGTATGCGCTCTGGAGCATGGAGGCGATCCCTTTAAGCTCATAGTAATGGCAAGACTGTCTGCACAATGCACGGACGCGCGCGTCAACATCGTATCCCGTGAGCTTTTCTCCGCTCTTCCCGATATGTATGCTATGGCAGACGCTCCCGTCGAGCAGATCGAGGAGCTTATACGCTCCTGCGGTCTTTACAGAATGAAGGCGAAGGACCTGAAGGCAATGTCGGAGCAGCTTATAAACGATTTCGGTGGCAGAGTGCCCGACACAGTAGAAGATCTGCTGACCCTCTCGGGTGTGGGTCGAAAGATAGCCAACCTCATAGTAGGAGACCTTTACGGCAAGCCCGCCATCGTCACCGACACTCACTGCATCCGCATCTGCGGACGTCTCGGCTTCTACGACGAGAGCGTAAAGGAACCGTACAAGATTGAGAAAATACTGACGAAGATCATAGAACCCTCCGAGCAATCTGATTTTTGCCATAGAATCGTACAGTTTGGCCGTGACACCTGCTCTGCAAGAGCACCAAAATGCAATGAATGTGCCTTAAACGGCATTTGTAAGAAGTATAACTCAAACAATAAAACAACAAAGAAAAGGAACGAGGGAAAATGAAAGAGGTTCTTTTGTGTAAATACGGTGAGCTTACCCTGAAGGGTCTCAACCGAGGATATTTTGAAAAGCTGTTAAAACGCGAGCTCTCAAAACGGTTGAAAAGCGCGGGTGAATTCAAGATATCATTCTGTCAAAGCACTGTGTACGTTGAGCCGCTGAGCGACGACAGCGATTTTGAGGAGGCATTCCGTCTCTGCAAAAAGGTATTCGGCTTCTCCGCAGTAGCAAGAGCGGCGGTTGCCGAAAAGAATATCGACGACATTAAGAGAGTGGTGAAGGAATATCTCCCTATGTGTCTCCGCGGACACACCTCCTTTAAAGCCGATGCACGACGCTCCGATAAGCGTTTCCCCCTCACTTCCCCTCAGATCTCAGCTCAGGTTGGCGGTGCGGTTCTGGAGGCAATGCCTCGTCTTAAGGTGGATCTTCATAATCCCGATGTCGTCGTTATGACTGAGATAAGAGAGGAATACGCATACATTCATGCAGGAAGCTTCCCCGGTGCGGGAGGAATGCCGGGAGGATCAAACGGCAAGGGACTGCTTCTTCTTTCGGGCGGTATCGACTCTCCCGTCGCAGGCTTTATGATGGCAAAGCGCGGCGTTACCATCGAAGCAGTACATTTTGAAAGCTACCCATATACCTCCGAGCAGGCTCGCGACAAGGTCATTCGTCTTGCGGAGATCGTTTCGGAATATTGCGGACAGATAAAGGTTCACGTGATCTCCCTCACTCATCTCCAAGAGGTTCTTCGCGATACGGTTGACGAGGAATATTTCACCCTTCTTCTCCGCCGTTCAATGATGCGTCTTGCAGAAAGAGTTGCACAGGCAAATTACTGTCAGGCTCTCATTACAGGCGAGGCTGTGGGTCAGGTCGCATCCCAAACGATGCAAGCGCTGACCGTTACAGATTCGGTGGTAAACCGCCCCGTTTTCCGTCCCTGTATAGGTATGGATAAGGAGGAGATAATAGCTGTGGCAAGAAGAATAGACACCTTCGACACCTCCATTCTTCCGTTTGAGGATTGTTGCACAGTATTCACTCCCAAGCACCCCAAGACCCGTCCCGATCTTGAAAAGGTCATCGCTCAGGAGCAGAAATATGACCATCAGGCTCTTGAAGACGAAGCCTTCGATTCGCTCTACACCATCGTCGCAGACGCGTACGCAGAGGATTAATATGGACGTTACCTTTTACGGCGGCTTCAACCCTATGCTGAGGAGACTCGGCATCGAAAAAACTCTCGATTTCACTGTGGAAAGAGGCTTTTCGTCGGTTGAATTCCTCGATTATCGAGCGGAAACGCAATGCCGGACGCCGATTATGCAAAAAGGCTGAAAGCTGAGCTTGACGCCCGCGGGCTCAAATGTGCCTGCTACTCGGTTGCCGCAAACGTTATGGCAAACTTGATCTTTTCAAGGCACAAGGCTATAACGGCGCGTTCGCAATCGAAAACTTCCTTGAAGGCTACTCGGCATCCGATATGGAGCAGGATATTGCTTTGATAAAAAATCTATATTGAAAAGATAAAAGTCCCGAACAATCGGGACTTTTTGTATTACTTTTCAGGTACATTTGAAGAATAGTTAGACACTATATGCTCGAGCTGCTGCTTAAACGGCTCAATATAAGCCGAGCAAATATCGGAATAGGAAACGGTGGAATAGTTTCCGTTTGCAATATACTGCTCTGCCGGCTTGAAGAAGTACGTTTCGCGAAGCTTGAAAAATGCGCTAAGATCTGATCTTCTGCTCTTCAGTATCTCGATTAAAAAGTCGTTGCTCTTATTATTTCTCAGCCATTCCAGCTTCATCTCGTTTATCTTCTGCGACGCCTTTGAAAGATGTGCGGTAACGCAGGATACGAAATATGTGTCCGAGACTGTTTTATCGCGTACGGTAACGGTATTGTTACCCGAGGACTGCGTGGTATACGTATTTTGAGTATCATTAAGCTTCGGAAGCGGCAGATAAACGACCGCAAAATCAGAGGTGTCATCAATTCTGTCCGCCTCATCGAGCGTCATTACCGAGAAAAGAACTTTTCCGTTCTTAAAATCTCCGTTATTTGTGTCCGAAACCGAATTTCCGTCATCGGCGCCTATCTTCATAAGAAGCTTGACTCCACTTTCGACTTTGTCGAAGTGATGCTCATAGTAATTTGAGAAAAGATATCCGCTTCCCCAATTTTCAAGATCGTCAAACATACAATAATCAACGAATGAAGCTCCAAAACCGCTTATCATACAGCTTAACTCTCTGAACGATGCTGAAATTCCGCTCGCCTTACCGTTGTCCACTTCCGCCAGCACATTGACAAAAGCGTCAAGGGTAAAGTTCCCGCGATCCACAAGCCCGATCACCGTTTCGGCAAGTCCAAGCTCATTTCCGAGCACCTTATTCATTGCCATAACGTAGGTGCTCCCGATTGAGGAAAGGTTCATATCGGTATAAAGCAGATATTGCTTGCCGGCAAAGGATAAACAGCCGTTCATTTCGCTTGTATAAAAGAGATCTGAGGAATCGATCATTTTGTAATCATCCCACGGGCTTAATGCTCCCGCGATAAGAAGGTCACCCGCCGTTATTACGTCGGGGAGTGCGATCTCACAGCACTTATCGTCTGCCAAGACCGATGAAATTACAGCGTTGTAAAATTCGGTGCCGTTTGAACTTAATACCTCGTGCACGATTACAACATTCAGCGCATCCTGGACCTTACAGTTTCTTTCCCAAACGGCAACGTCAAGCTCTTTACCGCTCATCTCATCGCCAAACACCTCGTATGAAAATTGCTCCATACAGAGTATGCTGAAGTTTTCCCCGTGAAAATCGGGGGTTGGGGAGGGAGGATCGGTATTTACGGGCGGTTCCTCGGAGCCCAAAGGATCCTCCGTATAGATTGGAGTAGCGTTTCCAGGATCGACCAAGGTATCAACAACAGACGAGCTGTCATCGGGCTTTTGCCAATCGTCGGTACTACCGTAGCCTCCCGCGTAATAATCGGGTTTTCTTTGAGCGCAGGCAACTGCAGTAAACGAAATTACGAGAATAAGGAAAAATGCAGCTGTTTTTTTCATACTTATGTTCTCCATTCGTATTTTCGTGATAATTATATCACGTCTTTACCCTTTATACAAGCGAAGGTATGTTTTTCCTTATTTTTTTTGAGAAATAATACTCCTTGACAGATATCTATATTAGTAGTATAATAAATATGTGCATTCATTTTTAATATGGAGGAACAACGTGTTAAATTTTAAAAGCACTCTTTCGCAGGCGATTGTCTGTGCCATCAAGGAGCTTTCCCCCGACGTCAATCTGACCGAGGAAGAGCTTATCACCATACTTGAATATCCTCCCAACCGTGAAATGGGAGATATCGCATTCCCCTGCTTCAAGCTCAGTAAAACGCTTCGTAAGGCTCCCCCCGTTATCGCCGCTTCGATAGGCGAGAAGCTTGGAAACGTAGCTTACCTGGCCAAGACCGAGGTTGCGGGAGGTTATCTCAACTTCTTTATCGACGACAGCTATTTTACAACCGGCGTTCTTAACAGAATACTCGTGGAGGGTGACGACTACGGTAAGAGCGACAGCGGTAAGGGAAAAACAATGGTCATCGACTATTCTTCCCCCAACGTTGCAAAACCCTTCCACATCGGCCATCTCGGCACCACCGTTATCGGTCATTCTCTTAAAAAGCTTCACGAGTTCTGCGGTTGGGATACCGTCGGTATCAACCACCTCGGCGACTGGGGTACTCAGTTCGGTAAGCTCATCGTTGCCTACAAGCTCTGGGGCAACAAGGAGCAGATCGAGGAGGGCGGAATAGACAAGCTCGTCGAGCTTTACGTCCGCATCAACAACACCATCAAGGGCGACGAGGAAAAGGGTATTCCCGCGCGTGATGATCTCGCCGATCAGAGCCGTGCAGAATTTCACAAGATGGAGATCGGAGATCCCGAGAACATCGAGCTTTGGAAATGGTTCATCAAGATCTCTCTTGACGAATACGAAAAGACCTACAAGCAGCTCGGAATAACCTTCGACTCTTATGCAGGCGAAAGCTTCTACACCGACCTTATGCCCGCACAGGTACAGCGTCTGCGCGATCGCGATCTGCTCAAGATCGACGACGGTGCGTCGATAGTTGATCTCTCCGAGTACAATATGCCCCCCTGCCTTATTCTTAAGCGTGATGGCTCCACCCTTTACCCCACCCGTGACATTGCGGCGGCGGTTTATCGTAAGGAGCATTACAATTTCGACAAATGCGTCTACGTTACGTCAAATCAACAGATCCTCCACTTCCAGCAGTGGTTCAAGGTTCTTGAGCTTATGGGCTACGATTGGTACGGCGAGCTCGTTCACATCCCCTACGGCACCGTTTCCATCGGCGGCATGAAGCTTGCCACGAGAACCGGTAACGTAATTCTGCTAAAGGACCTCTTCAAGATGGCTGTTGAGAAGGTCAAGGCAATAATGGAGGAAAAGAACCCCGACCTTGAAAACAAGGACGAGGTTGCAGAGGCTGTCGGAATCGGCGCGGTAGTGTTCTACTATCTCACCAACTCCAGAATCAAGGACAACGACTTCTCACTTGAGGATGCTCTTTCCTTTGAGGGTAACACAGGGCCTTACGCGCAGTACACCTACGCGCGTACCTGCTCCATCACCGAAAAAGCAGGCGGCGTGCCCGAAGCACCCGAGGGATACTCCCCCGAGGCGGCAGAGATCGCTCTTACAAAGACACTCTCCCTGTTCTCCGAAAAGGTGCTTGATGCAGTTCATGAATACGAGCCCATGGTAATAACCCGTTACATTCTCGACGTCTGCACCGCCTTCAACCGCTTCTATCACGATTGCCCCATTATTTCGGCAACCGATGAAAAGGCAAGAGCATTCAGAGTACGTCTTACCCAAGCAACAAAGACCGTTCTCGGCAACGCATTCGGTCTCATCTGTCTTAAGAAAACACCAAAGATATAAGGATCCCAAAAACTTTTACACGCCCGAAACTGCGTTTCATGTAACAACAACTATTATTCCCCTTTTTCAAGGTTCTTGAAATTTCAAAAAACATCTTTCAAGAAGTTTTTTGACGGGGTACGGGGCGGCACCCCGAGAAAGAAGGATAAAAATGTCAGGACACAGCAAATGGAAAAATATAATGCACAAGAAGGAGAAGACCGACGCTCAGAGAGCTTCCGTCTTCACCAAGATCGGTAAGGAGATCGCAATCGCTGTTAAGGAGGGCGGTCCCGACCCGAACTCCAACTCACGTCTGCGCGATCTTATCGCAAAGGCAAAGGACAACAACGTTCCCAACGACAACATCGACCGCGCGATCAAAAAGGCATCTGCCGCTGACGCCGCAGTTTACGAGGAGATCACCTACGAGGGCTACGGTCCAAGCGGTGTAGCGGTTATCGTTGAGACAGCAACTGACAACCGTAACCGTACCGCCGCCGAGGTTCGTCACTTCTTCGACAAGTACGGCGGAAATATGGGTACAAGCGGCTGCGTAGGTTATCTTTTCGCCGACAAGGGCGTCATCGTCATTGAAAACGACGGAAGCGTCGACGAGGACAAGCTCATGGAGGATTCTCTCGAGGCAGGAGCTGAGGATTTCGTAGCCGAGGAAGAGGCATTCGAGATCTACACCACCCCCGACGACCTTTCCGCCATCAGAGCCGACCTTGAGTGCAAGGGATATAAGATCGCATCCGCTGACAAGGATAAGATCCCCTCAAACTACATCACCCTTGATAACGAGGATGACATCAAGAATATGAATCTTCTTCTTGAAAAGCTTGAAGAAAACGACGACGTTCAGAACGTCTATCACAACTGGGAAAACGAATAATAATTTTATAAAAGGAGTGACGTTATTTTTGACGCTCCTCCTTAGATATTTTGGAGGTAATTATGAGCTTTTTGTACTGTAACCCTTGTGTTTTCGCTATTGGAAACGAATATGAAATACTCGTTTTAACAAACGAAAACGGACTTGTAACCGTAAAGGTCGGCGATGAGATCTTTTATGAAGAAAACAGCGGTGCCCTTTCCACCGAAAAAAACCGCGCGAAAATAAGAATCCCGATGGGCGTTCTTGACAGCGCAGGAAAATACAGCATATCATTCAGAAAATCAATAAACAGAAGAGCCTATTATTCCCAGCTCGGCGACGAGGAGGAGATAACCTATTCCTTCAAGCCTATCACAAAAACCGACGGTATCAATATCTATCATATTTCCGACGTTCACTACCATTTTGATATCGCAAAAGAAACCGCATCGTATTTCGGTTCCGATCTCGACCTTCTCGTCGTAAACGGCGACATCGGTGAGGTTGAAACGGTTGAAAATTACAGAGAAGTGGCAAAATTTGTAGGCGATTTAACTAACGGTGAAATTCCTTCGGTATTTGTCAGAGGAAATCACGACACAAGAGGACATCTCGCGGAGATCTACACCGATTACTTCCCCGCAGACGGTAAAAAAACCTATTACACCTTCGATATCGGTACCCTTCACGGTATAGTTTTCGACTGCGGCGAGGACAAGGTCGACAATTCTATAGAATACGGCGGGGTAAATATCTTCCAGTCCTTCCGCAAACAAGAGACGGAGTTTTTAAAATCGCTTGTCCCCTCCGATAAGCTCACCTTTGCCATAGGTCACATTTGTCCGGCACAGCCAACAGGTCAAAAGGGCGGTCAGTTCGATATAGACGGTGATGTTTACGAGAAATGGATAACCGAGTTTGAAAGAATTAATATAAAATTTATGCTCTGCGGTCATATCCACCGTACATATATTCTCAAAAATAACGATACCAGAAGCCTGCGCCCTCACAATTTCCCTGTAATTGTGGGAGCGGCATGCTATTTCGAAAGAAAAGATTTATGGGGAACAGCTATCACACTGAAAGACGGTAAGGCAACGGTTCTGTTTACGAATCCCGCGCACAACGTCATCGAAGCACACGAAATTGATCTCAAATAATATTTTATAACTGCACCACCCCAAAATGAGGTACATTTATGAGCGTTTCTTCGTTTGCATCAGTTCTATCCGAGCTTCGCAAGGAAAGAAAAATCTCTCTGAATGAAATAGGGAAACTACTGAACGTCAGTCCCCGCACTGTATCCAAGTGGGAACAAGGTATTTCCGTTCCGACAATAGATAAACTCGCAGAGCTATCGCTTATCTTTAACGTTCCTGTAAACAAGTTCTTATTCGACGAAGCCAAAGCAGACTCCGTCAAGCAAGCGCCTACGGGAATGCCGTCACTTAAGGAGCTCTATAAAATAGGAAGCGGTCCGTCCAGCACACACACAATCGGACCCGAAAAAGCCGCTTCAACGTTCCTTGAAAGATATCCGAGTGCAGACGCCTTTAAGGTCACCCTTTACGGCTCACTTGCAAAAACGGGAAAGGGTCACGGTACAGATTCAATTATCAAAAAGACGTTTTCCCCCATAGAATGTGAAATTGACTTCGACATGGTTACAGATGACCTCCGCCATCCCAACACTATGGTAATGTCGGCTTATAAAAACGGCAAGGAGCTTGGAAAAGCCCGCGTATTCAGTGTAGGCGGAGGGGCAATTCAGTACGAAAACGACGAGGTTCCCGTTCCAAAGGATATTTACCCTCACCACACCTTTGCCGATATTGCCACTTACTGCGAGAATAAGCATATACGCCTATGGGAGTACGTGGAAGAAATTGAGGGAGAGGAAATATGGGAGTACATTTCGGAAATATGGGATGCGATGAAGGCATCGATCCACACGGGATTAAAGGACGAGGGAGTTCTCCCAGGTGGACTTAACGTGAGAAAAAAGGCACGCCATCTTCATAGTATCCAGCATATAGACGAAACAAACGAAACCAAGGAAAACCGTCTGATCTCGGCTTACGCTTTCGCTGTAGGCGAGCAAAATGCTTGCGGCGGCAAAATAGTAACTGCTCCCACCTGCGGTGCCGCAGGAGTAGTTCCGGCAGTTTTATACTATCAGCAAAAAAAGCATCGCATAGGCGATGAGTCAATCCATCGTGCTCTTGCGACTGCGGGTCTTATTGGAAATCTTATAAAGGCCAACGCTTCCATTTCGGGCGCGGAATGCGGTTGTCAAGCGGAGATCGGATCAGCCTGTGCTATGGCTGCAGCGGCTATGGCAGAGCTGTTTGAGCTTTCAATCGATAAGATAGAATACGCCGCCGAAATTTGCATTGAGCATCATCTCGGACTCACCTGCGACCCGATATGCGGTTTGGTTCAGATCCCGTGCATCGAAAGAAATGCCGTTGCCGCGATGCGTGCGATTAATGCAGTAAATCTCTCAACGTTCCTTTCCGACACCAGAAAAATCTCCTTCGACAAGGTTATTTTGACCATGAAGGAAACAGGCGAGGATCTTCATTGCCGCTACCGCGAGACATCGGAGGGCGGACTTGCCAAATTACAGGTATAAAAAAAGCCCTCTCCATTCGGAGAGGGCATATATAATTTATTAAAGCTTTGAAACGATTGCCTCGGTATCCTTTGCGATCATAAGCTCCTCGTTTGTAGGAAGAACGTAGACCTTAACCTTGGAATTTGCGGTGGAAAGCTCAACGGTGTTGGGCTGACGGAGAGTCTTTGCGTTAAGCTCCATATCGATCTCAACGCCAAAGTAAGAAAGCTCCTTACATACTCTCTCACGAAGCTCGGGGTTGTTCTCACCCATACCTGCGGTGAATACGATCGCATCGAGACCGTTCATTGCAGCTGCATAAGAGCCGATGTACTTCTTTACCTGATATGCGAGAACGTTTGCGGTGAGCTCAGCCTGCTTATTTCCTTCAAGGATAGCAGCCTCGATATCACGGGAGTCGGAAGAAATTCCGGAAAGACCGAGGAATCCGCACTTCTTGTTCATGAAGTTGGACATCTCGTCGGGAGTATAACCGTACTTCTTCATAATATAGGTTACGATAGCGGGGTCGATAGAACCGCAACGGGTTCCCATCTCAACGCCTTCAAGGGGAGTGAAGCCCATAGAAGTATCGATACACTTGCCGCCCTTAACTGCGGAAATGGAAGAACCGTTACCGATGTGGCAGGTTACGATCTTGGTGTCCTCAACAGGAATGTCCAGAAGCTTTGCCATTTCGATGGAAACGAAGCGGTGAGAGGTTCCGTGTGCGCCGTAGCGACGGATGTGATCCTTCTCGATCATGTCCTTGGGAAGTGCATAGGTGTATGCATAATCGGGCATGGTCTGATGGAATGCGGTGTCGAATACGAGAACCTGAGGAACGTTGGGCATTACCTCGGTGCAGCCCTCGATACCCATAAGGTGTGCAGGGGTGTGAAGGGGAGCGAAGTCGTTACAGAGCTTGAGCTTCTCGATAACATCGTCTGTTACGAGGCAGCTCTCGAAGAAGTAAGGACCACCGTGGACAACGCGGTGTCCGACAGCCTTGATCTCGCCCATATCGGAAATGCAACCGAGGGTAGCGTCGGTTAAGGTGTCGACAACGATCTTCATAGCGACTGCGTGGTTGGGCATATCAATAGTTCTCTTATTCTTTTCGCCGTTCTCACCAAGGCGGTGCTCAATAAGACCGTCGATACCGATTCTCTCGCAAATACCCTTTGCAAGAACGTCACCGGTCGCTGTCTCGAAAAGCTGATACTTAAGGGAAGAGCTTCCTGCGTTTACAACAAGAACTTTCATTGGTTTTTATCCTCCGAATTTTGAATATTTCTTTATAACATATCGATTATACACTATTTCATCGGCAATTACAAGAGATTTAACAAAAAATAACTGTAAAAATCGCATTTCTAAGGAGCAAAAATGAAAATTGCGGCAATTATTTGCGAATATGACCCCTTTCACCGTGGTCACAAGCGCCAAATTGAGATAATACGAGAAAATTTCGGCGACGATACTACGGTGATTTCGCTTATGAGCGGCAGTGTTGTGCAACGCGGACGGCTCTCGATCTATCCGAAGCATCTGCGTGCGGAATCGGCGATAAAATGCGGCTCGGATCTCATTTTGGAGCTTCCCTGCCCATATTCCTGCTCAAGCGCGGAATTTTTCTCAATGGGTGCGGTAACGTTACTGAACGCGATCGGAAATATTGATATTCTCGCATTCGGCAGCGAAAGTGGGGATATTAACGCCTTGAACATTGCCTCAGATACAATGTTGTCCGAAGAATTCATAAACGCAATAAAAACCGAGGGCAAAAACGGTCATATAAAAGCGTCAGAGGAAATATTCCGTTCACTCGGTGGCGAGAATTTCCCTTCTCTGCCAAACGACATTCTTGGCATTGAATATATTTCTGCGCTAAAAAAGACGGGAAGCAACATCGTTCCCTTCACATACAAAAGGCAGGAGGGTTGGTCGGCAACGGAGTCAAGACGACTCATAAACGAGGGTGCAGACCCATCGAAAATGATTCCCGACGAGGCGGTAAACGTATTTGGCAATACTCCTTTGACAAATTCCGAGATATATTCATCAGTAGCTCTTCACGTTATAAGAAGCACAAGCGAAACTGAGCTTTCAGGCTTTTTCGGAATGGGCGGAGGCGTGTCGGGTCTTATAAAGGGAAAAGCCGATGAAGCTACAAGCATTGAAGATCTGATTTTGCTCTGCACAGGCAAAACCTATACCGCCGCAAGAATAAGACGGGCAATACTTTCTTCTGTGCTTATGATTACCGAAGAAAGTGTAAGAAGCGCACCGACATACACATCTCTTCTCGGCGCAAACGAAAAAGGACGAGAGTTTTTAAATAAAATAAAAAAATCCACGTCCCTTTCTATAGTAACAAAGCCCGCGGACGCGCTTTCACTCCCCTCGCCGATAAAAGAACAGTTTGAAATTTCCCTTCGTGCAGATAAGCTTATGGCACTCTGCCGCAGTGAATCGCCCTCCGCGATTTTCAGACGCTCACCGCTTATAGATAAATGAAAATATCCGACCCCTAAAAATAGAGGTCGGATGTTTTTATTTTTCCCTGCCCGAATCGGCAAGCAGCTTTTTTATCTCACGCTCCGACAAGGCTATAAGCTCGGAAGCATATTCTCCCGAAGTCGCCTCGGAGCGAAGCTCATATCCCTCGCGATTGGGTATGACCCTTACGCTTCCGTAGGCATAAGACGACACAACACCGTCGCCGTCGGGCTCACCCAATGCCTTTAATATACCAAATCTATTAAGATCTCTTGTCTTAAGTGTATAGGACGCAAAAACGAACGACGGCAGATGCGAGCATAGATTTTTCAAGTCTCTGCCCGATGCCGAAAGCAATGCAACGAGCTCCGCACCCAAAGCACAGGCATGAACGATTTCCGTATGCTTCCCCGACAATGCTCTTGCACTGTCCTCCGAATTATCCACGGGGCAATGACTGTATAATCCGAGCCTACCTCTGCAAAGATCCCGAAGTACTGCAGGGGACGAAATCGGAAGCGCAACCTTTTCCCTGATAATATACTTAAGAATCAGCGCCTTGATATGCCAATCGTCTGCAACGAACCCATTCTGCTCCGCGTTAAGCGAGAAGCCGTCATCGCTGACAGCAAGGCGGATCCCCTCGTTTCCCACATCTGCTCCGAGACGCAGAAGAACCGTGGTTAATGCCTCCGATGCGGGATTTTGACGTTTTATATTGACCTTGTAACCGTCGAGGCGGCATCTGTTCTTACACATTATCTTAAAATAATGATCGTTTACAAAATCACATGAAGAAAGGCGTCTTCCGTCACCGTTTCGTACGGCATCGGAGGAAATCGCCGATATGAGCGACCTTTCAAAATTTCTTTTCGGATACAGACCGTTCTCATCGAAAAGCGATATTTTTGTTTCATCACCGATGCGTCTTATAAATATCGAGACATCTAACGACATTACCCTCGCACCGAGGCTTGCCGCGGCTTCAAAGCCCTCACCGAGAAGCATACTTTCACCGCCCGCTCCCGATATTCCTCTCAGGATAGCAGACATTGCCCGTTCGCTATCCTCGCTTCCGTCGGTCATAATCCCTATTCTGCCGAAGCCCGATGCAACAGTCAACGCCGACCCGAGCTTCATAAAAAACGAAGGAGAAGAGTGTATTCTATCAACCATTACGCCGTCTCCGTCAAGCATGGCGGCAAAGGACGAGCGGTTTAATGCGTTCCCGCTTTTTATAAATGCGCCCTCGGGAATCACAGAACCGCTTTCAAGCACGGTACCTGCACAGATTATGGCATTTTCACCTATCTCACACCCATGACCTATAACGCAGTTCTCACCTATCTTGCACCCGTCGGAGATATTTACGTCGGAGCAAATTATTGAATTTTCTATCCTCGTTCCGTGTCCCACTCTCACTCTGTCAAGAAAGACCGATCCGACAGCGGAGTTTTTAGGAACAAAGCTATCGCTTCCAATAGTATTTCCTCCGTCGGTATAACGAAGATTTGCCATTCTGTAAGAATGAAAATCCCCGATATCGCACCAATATCCGCGATCAACTATGCCGTAAAGCCTTTCGTTTTCCTTAATAAGTCTCGGAAAAACGTCGGAGCTGAGCTCACATTTGCCGTCGGGGATATAATCGAAAATTTTATCGGACATAACGTATATACCGGAATTTACGGTATCGGCATACGTTGAGGAAAGGGGCGGCTTCTCTGAAAAGCCTGTGATTTTTCCATTGCCATCAAGAAGAACCACTCCGTATTCGGAAGGATCGCTTTGATGAGTCAAAACAACGGTCAACACAGAATTTTTATCCTTATGAAGCTTGACTGCGGAGGAAATATCGGTCTCGGATATCACGTCACCGTTAATAACTATAAAATCCCCATCGGAAATAAGCTCACGCGAAGCCTTAATTCCACCCGCTGAACCGAGGGGCTTTTCCTCGCGCAGATATTTAAGCTTAACACCCTCACATTCATTACCGAGTGCCTTTTCAATCTTATCCGAAAGGTAACCTACAGTTATAATCGCTTCATTTATACCGTGCGAGCTTAAATGACGAAGCATAAGCACTATCACGGGAACGTTATCAATGGGTAAAAGGGGCTTGGGAATATCGTCTGTTATGGGGCGAAGCCGTCTTCCCTCTCCGCCCGCCATAATTATCGCCTTCAAGTTCCTTCACCTCAAAGATCGTCGGCATCCTGAACGGGTCTGTGATCGACCTTCATATACACTTTACCGTCAACCTTCAGCCTCGGCATACATCGCATTTCGGGAGTTACACCGCTATAGCTTCCGAGAGGATCAGGATTATCCGAATACCCTTTAGCAACGTTCATGCCCTTTTTCTGAGAGCTTGTCTTATTTTCCTTTTTCATAGTAAAATTCTCCTTTTCGGCTTATTTTACTAATACTTTTCCCTGAAAATATTGATTTTATGCACGGGCAGGCTCAGTAAATGTTAATTATTTGTTCACATATTAGCCAACATAATATTAACATATTGGTGATATACTTATAATACTGTATTTGTTCGGAAGGAACCGGCGGCGGTGTGAACACAGTCCAAAACGTAGGACGGTATGACGGCAAGGACTCACATTGTGACGGTTCGATCAATAACATATAATTATTAACGGAAGGAGACGTCCGCTTTTTTTCGCGCGGACAGATTTTATGGCAAGAAAGAAGAAAAATTTAAGCAAAGTAAAAGTAATGATGCTCGGAGGACTTAACGAAATAGGAAAAAACCTCGCGGTCATCGAATATGAAGACGACATAATAATGGTGGACTGCGGCCTTGGCTTCCCCGACGACGAAATGCTCGGTGTTGACCTTGTAATTCCCGACATCGCATATCTCGAAAAAAATTACGACAGGATCAGAGGTCTGTTTTTAACTCACGGACACGAGGACCACATAGGAGCTATTCCCTACGTTCTCCGTAAGCTTGATCTTCCTATTTACGGTACTCGCCTAACTCTCGGAATAATCGAAAACAAGCTTCAGGAGCATGAGCTACCATATGAACCACAGCTCAACTGCGTCGCGGCAGGTGATACTGTTAAGGTTGGAAGCATATCGGTCGAATTTATAAGAGTAAATCACTCGATTGCAGACGCTTGCTGTCTGGCTATCAAAACACCCGTGGGAACAATAGTTCATTCGGGAGACTTCAAGCTTGATCTCACCCCAGTTGAAGGCGAGGTAATGGACCTTACACGCTTGGGTCAGCTCGGTCAGGAGGGCGTGCTTCTTTTGATGTGCGAATCAACCAACGCCGAACGCCCCGGATACACCCCGTCAGAGCGTGAGGTGGGACAGTCCTTTGGGTCTATCTTTATGCAGCACGCGGAAAAGAGAATAGTCATTGCAACCTTCTCCTCAAACGTACACCGCGTTCAGCAAATAATCAACACAAGCGCGCAGTACGGCAGAAAGGTCGCCATCACGGGACGCTCAATGATAAATATAATCGGTGCCGCAACACGTCTTGGATATATGACCGTTCCGGAAGGTATTTTGATCGATATAAACGACATAAAAAAATACCCTCCAAATCAGCTTACCGTTATAACCACCGGTTCACAGGGTGAGCCCATGTCGGCGCTGTACAGAATGGCGTTCCGTTCACACGATAAGGTTCAGCTCGGTTCGGAGGACCTCGTCGTTATTTCCGCAAGTGCCATTCCCGGCAACGAAAAAATGGTAGACAAGATCATAAACGAGCTGCTTAAGAACGGCGCGGAGGTCTATAAAAACGACCGCTCGCAGATTCACGTTTCGGGTCACGCCTGCCAGGAAGAGATCAAGCTGATGCTCGCACTCACAAAGCCGAAATTCTTTATGCCGATCCACGGCGAATTCAAGCATCTCGCAGCAAACAAGAAAAATGCAATGAATATGGGAATTCCCGAAAGTAACATATTCATTTCCGAAATCGGCAAAGTGCTTGAGATCGGCACTGATGAGGCTCGTTTCAACGGTACCGTTCCCGCAGGCAGAGTGCTGATCGACGGATATGGCGTAGGAGATATAGGAAACATTGTTCTCCGAGACAGACGACATCTTTCGCAGGACGGTCTACTCGTCGTCGTTGCATCGGTTGACCTTTCATACAGAATGCTCATATCGGGGCCCGATATCGTATCCCGCGGCTTCGTCTACGTACGGGAAGCGGAGGAGCTTATGGAGCAGGCAAAGGACGTTGCAAAGAACGCAATTGAGGATTGCTTCGACCACGGAATCGAGGAGCGTTCCGAAATCAAGAATTCCGTTAAAAACGCCCTTTCAAGATTTATATTCCAGCAAACAGGCAGAAAGCCTATGATCCTGCCCATTATTATGGACGTATAAAAACCTGCCTTTAATAAAATCGAATATACAATAAAGCGTAAAAAATCACGATATTCCACTCAATTTCTGTGGAAATCGTGATTTTTTTATTTTTTTTAAAATTTCTTGTCCCTTTTTGCTGTCTTCGGGATTATATATGGTAGGAGACAAAAAACTCCCGTAAGCTTTGGTACAAATGTAACACCGAATTCGCTTACGGAAGAACAAAAGCAATACTTTTTAGATTGCTACAACAAGGAATACGACACCTCGCTGACAATTAAGAATGTAGATCCTATTTGGGAACATTACGGAACGTACAACGGCGTAGTTGTATTATTAATTTACGGTCCTAACGATAACCCGAAAGAAATTATTGACATAAACAAAGAGCTTATTCTTTACAAAAACGGACATTTTACACTCGTTGGCAGCGCAGAGTACAATGAACAATGGAATCTTGTTAAAGATGCACTTGAGAACATAAAGGAATATCACAACTCACGTAACGCATAATACTTATAACAAAAAATATCTCCCTCGTTTGAGGGAGATATTTTTGACTGAACGGTCCGAAATTTCGAACCGTTTTCGTTTGTTATTTCTTAAGCCAGGTTGAAGGTGCAAGTGCGAGAAGCAATGGGAATATTTCAAGTCTTCCAAGAAGCATGGCCGCAGAAAGCGTAAGCTTCGACAACACCGAAAAGTCATAGTATCCGGTTATCGCTACACCGTAAGCAGGGCCTACGTTATTGAAGCACGACACCACGGAGCTAAATGACGTTTCTATGCCAAACGGCTCTATGGAAACAATGAATACCATAGCAAAAAGCAGTATGAAATACGTTATAATATACACTGACGTATTTCCTATCGTAACGTCGTCAAGCACTTTCCCCTCATGCTTTACAACACCCACAGACCTGGGATGAAGCATCTTTTTCAGATCGCGTTTCATTATCTTGAAAAGGAGCATGACTCTGGATACCTTAAGACCGCCTGCGGTTGATCCTGCACATCCTCCCACAAACATCAACAAAAGCAAGACCATTTTTGAAAATTCCGGCCACACGGAAAAGTCAAGCGTCGTATATCCCGTCGTTGTAATTATCGATACGACCTGAAAAAACGATGCTCTGATATTTTCCGAAACAGATGCAAAGCTTCCGATCAGATTTACACATATCATAACGGTCGAGCCAAAAATTATTGCCAGATAGCACCAAAGCTCGCCGCTCTTAACAGCGGATGCGAATTTGCCTACAATGATCAAATAAAAAAGGTTGAAATTTATACCAAAAAGCAGCATAAATACCGCGATTGTCCATTGAATATAGGGTGAAAACTCGAGAATATTTGCCGCCCTGTTGCTGAAACCACCCGTTCCCGCTGTACCGAACGTATGTATCAGGCTTTCATAAAATGACATTCCACCAAACATAAGGAACGCCACCATCAAAACTGTAAGCGCAATATATATATAATACAGTATCTTTGCGGTCTCTCTTATTTTGGGCACCAATTTACCGACGATAGGTCCGGGCATTTCTGCTCGCATTATATGTATTGACCGTCCCGATTCGGATGGAAGTATTGCCATAACGAACACAAGCACTCCCATTCCGCCGATCCAATGAGTAAACGATCTCCACAGCATAAGTCCATGGCTCATTGATACTATTTGTTCTCCCTTGAGAATAGTCGCGCCTGTTGTTGTGAATCCGCTGACTGTCTCAAAGAAAGCATCAATATAGGAGCTGATTTCTCCGCTGATAAAAAAAGGAAGAGCACCTATAAGAGAAACGGATATCCACGATAACGCCACTATCGCAAAGCCTTCTCTTGCAAAAATGTTTCTATCTCTCGGCTTTATCGCCAAGCTCATCAAGACTCCGAGAGCAACGGAGATCATGGCAGAATAGATAAATGCCATTGCTACCGAGCCTTCGCGGTAACACAAAGCGCATATTATCGGAAGTATAAAAAGAGCGCCCTCGGTTAGTAATATTCGTCCCGTAACATTAAAAACAAGCCTTCGGTTCATTTTTTCACCTCAGAATATCCGACAGATCGGACATTTTGTGTCCGGCAGCAATCACAACTACCTTATCGCCTGATTTTATAACGTCATTACCTCCGGGGATAATAGTTTTACGGTCTCTTATTATTCCCGCAATAAGAACATTACTCTTAAGAGTAAGATCCTTCAGGGGTATGTCCGTTATTCTCTCATCGGCTATGACATTAAACTCAAGTGCTTCCGCATCGCCGTCCATAAGCTTGTATAAAGACTCAACGTTACTTCCAAGCGAATTTTGAAGAGCTCTTGCATAGCTGACTATAAGATCGGAAACGATCTTTCTCGGAGAAACGATTGTATCAACTCCAAGCTTGTCCGCCATTGAAGCAAGCTCATCGCGGTTGACCTTTGATATCGATTTCGGCACACCTTGGTTTGAAGCAAATATTGATATAAGAATATTCTCCTCATCGCTTCCCGTAAGTGAAACGAAGGCATCTTGATTTTTGATTCCTTCCTCAATGAGAAGCTCCTGTCTTGCTCCGTCGCCCTGAATTATTACAGCCTTCGGAAGATCCTCACACAGACGGTGTGCAATAGCTTCCTTCTGCTCAATGATCTTAACACTGCAGCCGATGGAAAGAAGACGCTCTGTGAGATACTGCGCAATTCTACTGCCACCAAGAATCATTACACTCTTGGATTGCTTTTGCATCAGGCCCATGCTCTTGAATATTTTTTGCATTTCGGTGGGAGATCCGGTGATCCCTATGCGATCGTCTCCATTAAGAACGAAATTACCGTCGGGGATATACGTTTTATCGCCTCGCTTGACACAGCAAACGAGTACCTTTGCATCGTATTTTGTGCGAAGCTCACTGAGCTTCACCCCGTCGAGCAACGAATCGAACTTAAGACGGATTTCCACCATTTCAAGATATCGCCTTGAAAAGCTCTCGATCTTCATCGCAGACGGGAACTTGAGAATATTGAAAAGCTCCTGCGCCGCAAGCTGCTCGGGATTTATCGACATTGACAGCTCAAGCTGTTTTCTTATAAACGAAATGCTCTGATCGTTATATTCGGGATTTCTGATACGCGCTATGGTATTTGATGCGCCCATTTTCTTTGCAAGGAAGCAAGAAAGCATATTAAATTCGTCAGATCCCGTTACCGCAATAAACAGATCTGCCTTTCTTACGCCTGCTTCATCAAGGATGTCGCTGTCAACGCCGTTACCGCATACGCCCATTACGTCGTAGATATTAGTCAGCTCGGTTATAACGGAAGCGGAGGTGTCGATCGCAACAATATCGTGTCCTTCTGCAACCAGACTTGAAAGAAGCGTTCCTCCGATTTTTCCGCAGCCTACAATAATAATCTTCATATTGCATTCTCCTTTGTTCTTTATGATGATTATATCACTTTTCCCCGTCAATTGCAATATCTTATAAAGAATTCGGTTTTTGACACAAAAAATCAAAAACAGTAGAATAATACTATTGAATTATCAAAAAGTAGGGTAGAATTAAATTGATAGGATCAATCTTTTTTTAAGAGATTTAATATGAAATCAATGACCAAAATCTTGTCCGTTGTAATTACACTTATTATGCTCGTTTCCCTTATTGCGATCTTCCCGTCTGCAGATGAAGGAAAAACCTACACGTAAACCCTCGATTTTAACAATCTTTTGGATGAAAACGATTATTTTGACGTTTTCAAAACAAAGTGGGACAACAGCTACGACACTATGATCGCTAACCGAGTTGATTTTAACGTAGTTTCAAGCGGATCGGGCCCACATTCCAAAAACATAGGACTCGGAATCGGCTTCGGAACCTCTGAATGCCGTGTCTATAAGTGCGTTACCGACAGAAAATATTACTTTGAGAACGACGGCTCGGGCTACACCACAGTTTTCACCTTCACCGCTCCCGTTACCGGCACTTATTCGACGTTCCTTAATGTTCCCAAGGTTACAGGCGACTTAAGAAACACAAATATTTTCTATTTCATCGGCGATTCCGAAAGCGGCTTCAATATGAATACCACAGGCGGAACCGCACAGGGCCGTCACGACTTTACTCACACCGCTCTTGAAGGCAAATACAGAATGACCTTTGAGCTTGAAAAGGGACAGACCGTTGCAATGCCCATTCTCGCATGGTCAAGCATGGTATACGAAGTGACCGAAATATCGGTGACTCTTTCAAATGAGGCAGAGGAGCCTCCCGTAATCACCACTCCCCCCCGTTGAAACAGATCCTCCCGCGACCACCCCCGAGCAGACCACTCCCGAGCAGACTACCGCCGAACAGACTACTCTCGAAATCACTACCGACAGTGAGTCTGATAACGAAAGCACCAAGCCCAATAACAACGTTCTTCCCATCATAATAGGTGCCGCCGCTGCTGTTGTTGTAATTGCAGTAATCGTTGTAGTAATCAAGAAAAAGAAGTAATATCCGATGCTTTGCCGATCCTTAAAACATAGGATCAGCATTTTTTATATGCAAATTTCTTTTTTACTATTGCATTAAAAACGTTTTGGGTTTATAATAATAGGGAAAACTATTGAAAGGTACAATTACATTGAATAAAGAAAACACAAATAGAGTCGGAAACGCGCTCCCTCTCTTCTTTTTTGCTGCAATATTTGCCGCAATAGCGATCTGTATACAGGGAATAGCTGTGGTTTTGGGTTACGATCCTGCCATGCAGGTATATAAAACCAACAGTATTCTCGGAACAATATCTGCAATAGTGATTTTTGCAGAGATCGTTATATTCACTCTGATGACAGTAATGATGCTCAAGGGAGGAAAACGTCTTTCAGCTCTTCCGCAAGCCTCAGATACCTCCGCATTCCTTTCCTCCGCGGCCGGATGCATGATAATCGTCTCTTCCGTTCTCCTGTTTTTCGAATCACAGGGATACGTCGGAACAGCGAGTAACGTTACTTTGTGGATGACAATTGTGTCCATTCCCTCCGGAATGTACTTCATATTATCGACATTCAAAAATAAAAACGAACAGCTTCTGTCATATCTCGGCTTCTTCCCTGTCATTTGGACCGCGTTATGCCTTCTCAGAATATATTTCGACGTTGGTGCCGCAATAAACGATCCCTTAAGAATTCTTTTCCAGCTTTCATTTGTCGCCATAATTCTCGCCCTCTTGTTTGAACTTAAAGTAAGAGTCGGCAAAAACGGAACTATACCGCTTATTATTTTTTCCGGAATAGCAATAATCCTCGGAAGCGCATCGGTGCTGTCGATGACGATACTGTTCATAATACCCAAAACAGTAAGCACGGGAGAGATCCTGCTGTCCGCATCGGAATTTCTCATTTGCCTCGATCTGCTTGTGAAAATGTATTCGGAACTTAAAGAAATATAAAAGATAAAAAGCTTCACCCAATCGGGTGAAGCTTTTTATCTTGGTAAAAGTTCCTTCACGTTCACTATAATCAGATCCTCGCCAATATGCTCTATACAAGCCCAAGGAATACTGATAGGCTGTGCCCTGCCAAATATACCGCTACTCTCTCCCGGTATCATTATCGAAAGCAGACGGGCATCAAGAGTATCAAGCTCAACATCGCATACGTAGCCAAGCCGTTTACCGTTTGCGACGTTTATAACCTCTTTGTTTTTTATATCCGAAAGAAATGTATCCATTGTTTTGCCCTCCCAAGAAAAATATATGCCGTAAAAATCAAATTATTACCGTCATATTACGCACATTTGCGGCATAGTAATTGAGCAAGGATAACAGCAGAAAGGGAGCAGTATAATGAATACAAATATTTATTCCGATATAGCGAAAAGAACAGGTTCCAATATTTACATTGGTGTCGTAGGACCTGTACGAACGGGAAAATCCACGTTCATCAAGAGATTTATGGAAAGCTTGGTGCTTCCGAATATCTCAAACCCCTACGATAAGGAACGTGCGCAGGACGAAATGCCTCAAAGTGCAGCAGGCAGGACCGTTATGACCGCCGAACCGAAATTCATTCCCGACGAAGCGGTGGAAATAACGCTTTCAGATAACGCAAAAATGTCTGTTCGAATGGTGGATTGCGTCGGATATATCATTCCGGACGCACTTGGGCAAATTGAAAACGGCGGTCCGAGAATGGTACATACGCCTTGGCGAGATGAGCCGATACCCTTTTCCGAAGCGGCAGAATATGGCACCAAAAAGGTAATCACCGATCATTCGACGATAGGAATCGTTGTAACGAGCGACGGTACCGTTGGAGAATTCGGACGCCAAAGCTACGTTGACGCAGAAACAAGAGTCGTAAGCGAGCTAAAAGCTCTCGGCAAGCCATTTGCAATTGTAATGAATTCCTCCGACCCAAGCAGAGAGGAAAGCATACGTCTTGCAACATCAATTGAAAACGAATATAATGTTCCCGTTGCACTTGTAAACTGTCTTGAGCTCAATTCCGAGGACATCAAGCACATTCTTGAAATGATACTGATGGAATTCCCCGTAAGACAGATTTCAGTTTCGATTCCCGGATGGTTAAGTGCGCTCGGCGACGGACACCCTATATACAGATCCGTCAAGGATAGTATTTTAAGCTGCGGGGAAAACATAAGTAAGATTGCAGACATCTCTAACGCTTTTGCTCCCATGGAGGACAATGAATTCGTAAGCTCCGCAGTCGTATCCGAGATCGATCTCGGAAAGGGTGAGGCATACGTAAATATTCACCTTCCCGACGAGCTTTACTACAAAACCTTAGGAGAGCTTACAGGATTTGAGATCGACGGTGAGGAAACGCTTGTCGGACTTTTAAAGCAGCTTTCCGAAATGAAGAAGATCTACGACAAGATAGAAAAGGCGCTTGACGACGTAAATAAAGAGGGCTACGGAATCGTGATCCCCGACGTCTCCGAGCTTGTCCTTGAAGAACCCGAGACTATAAAGCAAAACGGCGGATACGGCGTACGTCTCAAGGCATCGGGCCCCTCGATCCACATGATAAAAGCAAATATTGAGACAGAGATCAATCCCATAGTCGGTACCGAAGCACAGTCCGAGGAGCTTATTAAGAGAATGAAGACCGAATTTGAAAGCTCACCTGAAAAGCTTTGGCAGTCAAACATTTTCGGTAAGACCCTTGAGGAGCTTGTCAGCGACGGACTTGTAACAAAACTGTCTCATATGTCATCAGAAGCGAGAGACCGTCTCGGTCAAACGCTTGAAAAGGTTATAAACGAGGGAAGCGGAGGACTTATCTGCATTATTCTTTAAGTTATATTGAGTATTAAAATTATTCGGTAAATAAATCAGCCTCTGTTGAATATAAAAAAAGTTCCCGAAAACTCGGGAACTTTTTTATATTCCGATATTAAGAGAACATCGCCTCAAAGGTAGACATCTCTGTTCCGTCGACGCTGGTAATGGTAGCGCATACCATATAGCTTCCGACCTTGCGGATGTACATATTTTGCGAAAGATTCACACCGTTTGAAGCTGCGGTAAGTGAGAGAACATCATAGGTTTGTGTTCCGAGAGTAGCGGTGGTCATTTCGCCTATGGTGTACTGCACGGAGGTCTGCGCCTTGAGCTGAGTCTTAACAGCCTCGAAGTACTGCTTTGTCGTGATGTTCGACGAGCCGCTCATTTTAAGGTTCTCCATTACGAGAACTACGTTGTTACCGGTAGTGACGTCCTTGGCCATGAAGCAGGTAATTGCGGAAAGCTTTGCCTGTTCAAAGAGCGCCTTATTATCGGTCAATGTCTCAAGACCAATATTCATCATCGCAGCGAGTTCTTCATCGGTTGCATATACCATATTTTCGGTCTTTGTGAAGGTGATATCGATGGACTCGTTTGTGTAAACGTGCTCGTTTACCTCACCTCTTGAGAGATTAACGGTCTCATCTTTAACCTTCTTCTCGTCGCAGGAGCAAAGTCCAAATATGCAAATAACAGCTAGAATCAGTACTATTATCTTTTTCATAGGCATTCCTCCAAATAACCAAATGTGAATTATATATGGTAATTAAATTTCGGGAATAACGATTTCAACCTCGCGGCCTAGTTCAGCGCTTCTCGCGATACCGTCGATGATCGCCTGGTTATAGATGATCTGAGAGGAGGGGATGGGAGCGGGAGTACCGTTCTTAACAGCGTCAAGGAAGGTACGGATCTTAAGATCGAAGAGTCCACCGTTGGTCTTGAGAAGGGGTATTACAGTCTCAACGTCAAGACCTGCGGAGCGATGGTAAAGCTTCATGTTTCCGCCAACCTCGCCGTTCCAGCAACCCGAGGAAGGAATACGAAGGCTTCCCTTGGTACCCATAATAATGGTATCACCGGGAGTGTCGAGGTGCATAGCCCATGCAATTCTGAAGTCGAGAATGATTCCACCTTCAAGACGAATAAATGCTGCAGCAAAATCGTCAACGCCGAAGGTATCTGCATATTCCGCTCTCTTACTTGCAGGGTATCCGGGATAATTAGGATCCTTACCGAAGAAATCGGACTTATAACCCGAAACGGTGAGAGGCTTGGGGTTACCAACAGCGTTAAGCACCATATCGAGAGAATAGCAGCCGATGTCACCGAGAGCACCGATACCTGCGGTATCCTTATCGATGAACGTAGTACCGAAGGGGGTAGGAATACCTGTTCTGCGTCCGCCGCCTGTCTGGATGTAGTAAACCTTACCAAGCTCGCCGCTTTCAACGATGCGCTTGATATGCTTCATATTCTCGTCCATTCTGGGCTGGAATCCGATAGAAAGGATCTTTCCGCTCTTCTTTTCTGCTCTCATTACCTCAACAGCCTCATCAAGAGTTACTGTAAAGGGCTTTTCAAGAAGAACGTTAACGCCCTTTTCAAGAGCATATATGGTAGGAATAGCGTGCTGACGGTTGTATGTACATACAGAAACCGCATCAAGCTGAAGGGATTCATCGTCAAGCATTTCCTTGTGAGAAGCGTAATCTGTCTTTACGTTTTCAACACCGTTTGCCTCGAAAAATGCCTTTGCCTTTCCGGGAATGAGGTCGCAACCTGCTACGATCTCAACATCGGGCTGTTTTTTGTAGGAATGGATATGTGAGCCTGCAATCCAACCGCATCCGATAATACCTACTCTGAGCTTTCTGCCTTTGGTATCAAGCTTCTTTTCCTCACGTGCACTAAGGTCATTAAGACCCATCATTGACTTATCAGCCATTTGTTTGTCCTCCAATGTTTATAGGATTTATTAAGTTCTGTAATAATGAACTGGTTATATTATAAAGCATATACAGCTCGATGTCAATTAATAATTTTATTTTTTTTATATTTTTTTACTAAAAAAACGAAACACCCAAGATTTTTTACTTCTCGGGTGTCCGGTTTATAATTAGTGGTGTCCGTGGAGAGAAATGCTTGTGATCTTAGGCTGCTTTTCTGCGGCAATGTTTCCGTTTTCATCGGGCTGAAGATCCTCGATTATCTTATTAAGAATGCTCATGTCGGTGATCTTACCAAACGCTGTGGATTTTCCGTCGAGATCCTTTAAGGTTTCGGTAACTATAAAGAATTCACCTGTTGCACTGTCGTTACCGTCGGGAAGAACCATGGAAAGAACACCCTTCTTGTGCTTTACGCGGTTTTTGACGCCGTTATCGGAGAACTCACCCTTAATTGTCGACGTGCTGCTTATAGCAGTGGTCTCAAGCATACCGTTTAAGAGCTTATCAAGGGTAATTCCGTTGTATTTACCGGACTCTGCAAGCTTCTTGAAAGCAGCAACAGTTTCGGGAGCTTCGTTTCCGTACAGCTCAACGTGAAGCGTGCCATAACCCTCAACGGCTATCGCCGCGTGCTCGGTGGGAACGATTGCGTTTGCGCCCTTTTCGGGAATATTACCAACGATAACTATTACTGCAACAGCTAAAGCAACGGCAGCTAAAACAATGGTAAGAAATTTTATGTCTCTTAAAAGCGCTCTCTTCTTTTTCGCCTTTTCAGCCTTAAGCTTGTCGGCTTCACTCTTATGTCTCTTCTTGTTCTTAGCCATGATCATTTACCTCACATTGAATTGTTTAGAATTCTGCGGAGCCTGTGGTGCGGGGGAAGGATTCAACGTCACGAATATTGGAGATTCCTGTCATATACATGATAAGTCTCTCAAAGCCAAGCCCAAATCCTGCGTGCTTTGCACCGCCGTAACGACGAAGGTCAACGTACCAGCTGTAGTCGTCTGCCTCAAGACCGAATTTATCAATGCTTTCGAGAAGAACATCAAGACGCTCCTCTCTCTGAGAACCGCCAACGAGCTCGCCTACGCCGGGAACGAGAAGGTCAACAGCAGCTACGGTCTTTCCGTCGTCGTTTACGCGCATATAGAACGCCTTAATGTCACGTGGCCAATCGGTTACGAATACGGGCTTACCGAATACCTTCTCGGTGAGATATCTCTCGTGCTCGGTCTGAAGGTCCATACCCCACTCAAGAGGATAATCGAACTTAACACCGCTCTCCTTAACGAGCTTTACAGCCTCTGTATAGGGCAGGCGCACAAAGTCGGAATTAACGATATTGTTAAGTCTTTCAAGAAGTGTGGTGTCGATGAACTTGTTGAAAAGCTCAAGCTCGGGCTTGCAGTTTTCCATAACGTAGGAAACTACAAACTTAAGCATAGCTTCGATTACTTCCATATCATCGTTGAGATCCGCAAATGCCATTTCGGGCTCCATCATCCAGAACTCTGCTGCGTGACGGGGAGTGTTGGACTTTTCCGCACGGAAGGTAGGTCCAAATGTGTAAACGTTAGCGAATGCCATAGCGTAGGTCTCAACGTTGAGCTGTCCCGAAACAGTGAGGTTTGTGCTCTTGCCGAAGAAATCCTGAGAGAAATCCACCTTTCCGTCCTCGGTTCTGGGGAGGTTTTCAAGGTCGAGAGTGGTTATTCTGAACATCTCGCCCGCGCCCTCGCAGTCGCTTCCCGTGATGATGGGGGTATTAACGTAAACAAAGTTTCTCTCCTGGAAAAACTTATGGATAGCGTAAGCCGCAACCGAACGGACGCGGAATACAGCCTCGTACTTATTGGTTCTGGGGCGGAGGTGAGCTATGGTGCGCAAGAACTCGTCGGAATGACCCTTTTTCTGGAGTGGATAGTCGGGAGTGGAGGTACCCGTAACCTCAACGGTAGTTGCCTTGAGCTCGAAGGGCTGCTTTGCCTCGGGGGTAAGAACGAATACGCCCTTGATGCAGAAGGACGCGCCCACGTTCTGCTTTGCCACCTCGTTATAGTTATCCATCTTATCCGCCTCAATTACTACCTGAAGGCAGGGGAGCGTGCTTCCGTCGTTAAGCGTGATAAAGCCGAAAACGTTACTTGCACGGATGGAACGGCACCAGCCGCAGACGGTTATTTCCTTGTCGGCATACTTTTCGGGGCTTGCGTATAGTTCTTTAATAGTTGTTCTTTTCATGATCATATTTCCTTTATATTGTTTCTTATCTTTTTGATAAAGCTACGTATTCGGTTTCTTGCTTTACGCTCGTATATGCAGGGCGTATGATCTTGCCTGCATTCTGAATTTCTTCCATTCGGTGAGCGCTCCAGCCCGCAATTCTCGCAACCGCGAATATGGGGGTAAAAAGCTCGTAAGGAAGACCGAGCATCTTATAGACCATTCCGGAATAAAAGTCAACGTTTGCGCTGACGCCCTTATACATTTTGCGCTTTTCCGCAATTATCTCAGGGGCGAGCTTCTCTACTGTTTCGTAAAGCTCGAATTCCTCTTGCGTTCCTTTTTCTTCGGAAAGCTTTCTTGCATAAGTACGAAGAATATCTGCTCTCGGATCGGAAAGCGAATATACTGCGTGTCCCATACCGTATATAAGACCTGCCTCATCAAACGCCTGCTTGTCAAGAAGCTTGACAAGGTGATCCTTAACCGCGCCCTTGTCCTTGGTATTAACAGTCGCCTTCATATCGTCGAACATCTGCATGACCTTGATATTCGCTCCTCCGTGACGCGGTCCCTTAAGCGAGCCAAGCGCCGCGGATATTGCAGAATAGGTGTCGGTTCCCGATGACGTTACTACGTGAGTAGTAAACGTAGAATTATTACCTCCGCCGTGTTCGGCGTGAAGAACGAGCGCGAGATCAAGCAGCTTCGCTTCAAGAGGCGTATACATTCCGTCCTCACGGAGTATATACAGAAGATTTTCAGCCGTGTTAAGCTCCTTTTTCGGGTAGTGAATGAACAAGCTGTTATTATTATGATAATGCTGGAACGACTGGTATCCATAGACGGCAAGAAGCGGGAATTCAGCTATAAGCTGCAGACATTGGCGCAGAACATTCGCCGTTGATATATCGTCCGGATTTTCGTCGTAAGCATAGAGCGCCAAAACGCTTCTGGACAAAATATTCATCATATCCCTGCCCGGAGCTTTGAGGATCATATCCCGAACGAATGAAGGGGGCAATGAACGGTATGCTGAAAGCTGATTGCGAAAGCGTTCAAGCTCTTCTTTATTAGGCAACTTAGAGAACAAAAGAAGATAAACCGTCTCCTCAAATCCCGGGCGGTTGTCCTCAAGGAAGCCGTTTACAATATTACGAACGTTTATCCCTCTGTAATACAGCTGACCCTCGCACGGGATTTCGTTTCCATCCGCATCCTTATCCTTTGCCTTGATACGCGAGACCTCGGTAAGACCTGCGACGACTCCGTTTCCGTTTATATCGCGGAGCCCTCGCTTTACGTCGTACTGTGCATACATTTCGGGGACAATATGATTATTCGTATCAGAAAGCTCTGCAAGCTCTCTTATGTACGGTGTGATTTCGGAATAATTCATCGTCTTTCCTCCTTACCTCAATTTTTCCGTTTTATAATTTCGTTTTTTCGTATATCTGACCTTTATCTTTTATTATGTGTATGTTTTTTCTTATTTTTAACACTTATTCCGAACGGTGCAAGCTTTTTGCCGAGAGAATAGTAATCTCCGTGGGCAAATGCGGTCAGATCCGCTCTTTCAAGATGGAGCTTTCCGTCTTCATCGATAAGCGTTTCGTCAACGTGTACCGCCACGATCTCGGCTAAAAACATATCGTGCGTGCCGAGCGGAATTATATCCTTCACCTTACATTCAAGGTTTATCGGGCACTCGTCGATAAGGGGTGCTGAGACCTCTGTTGCCTCCGTCTTTGTGAAGCCGCATTTCTCGAATTTGTTTACCTTTTTGCCTGTATATATACCGCAATAATCGGCTTTTTTTACAAGCGACGACGGGGTGAGATTGATAACGAACTCGCCCTTTTCCTTGATGATCCCGTAGGAATGGCGGCTCGGACGGATGGAAACGTAGGTCATGGGCGGTTTTGTGTTAACCGTTCCCGTCCACGCGACCGTGATTATATTGGACGTCTCCATATCTCCGCAGGAGACCATTACGGGAGGCACGGGAGCGGTCAGAACCGTTCCCTTCCACACCTGCTTTTTCATTTATTTTCGCTTTCCTCAAGAGCCATAAACATATCGACTCTCGTCTTGTGTCTGCCGCCCTCAAAGGATGCATTTACAAACTGATCGACAATATCGAGTGCAAGCGCAGAGCCTACGACAAGCGCGCCGATGCAAAGGACGTTTGCATCGTTATGCATTCTTGTAAGACGTGCCGAATAGGTGTCGGAACAAAGCGCAGCGCGGATACCCTTGTGCTTATTTGCAGCCATGCTCATTCCGATTCCGGTTGAGCAAAGGAGAATTCCAAGCTCCGCATTTCCATTCCGGAGTTCTGTACAAACCTCATGGGCATATATGGGATAGTGAACCGATTCGGGACCGTTCGTTCCCTTATCTATCACGGTAAATCCGTTATCGGTTAAATGCTTTACAACCTTATCCTTGAGCTGATAAGCTCCATGGTCACAACCAACTGCAATAATTTTTGACATAGTATTTATCCTTTCGTTAATCCTTCTCGCCGTTTCTCATTCTCTCCGCCTGTGACGGTCTTAAATATGACGGAGCAACCGTTCTATCGTTCAGCTCGCTCATATCCTTCAAAGATGCTGTCCGTCTGTATGCGCAAAGAGCAACCGAATAGGCGTTTTGTCTTTTTAAAATCTCCGGGGTAGGACGAAGATTGGGATTTCCCATCGCCACCTCTCTTATAATATGCTCGCCGCCGCCACAAAGATAGATCGGTTCATTATAGTTCAAAAGCTCTGCGGCAAGGTCTGATGAGGCTATGCTTCTATCCTCTGTAAGCCTCGTTATCACTCCATTTTCCGAGCGGAAAAGTGCATTATAAAGCTGAGAACGACGGGCATCCATTGACGGACAAATAATTCCGTCGATATTAACGTAATTATATGCAAGGGCTTCGGTTGCAGAGACGCCGATACAAGGCACGTCCCGGCCAAAAGCAAGACCCTTCACCGTTGCAACGCCTATTCTGACTCCCGTGAATGATCCGGGCCCCGCAGAGCACGCAAAAAGATCAATGTCGTTATACGACAGCTTTGATGCATTCATAATGCCTTCAATTGCAGGGAGCAAAAGCTCGGAATGGCTTCGTCCGGCATTTATCACTGTTGAAGCTATGAGGGCCTCATTTTCCGTTATAGCCACAGCGGCTGTATTTTCGGTCGAATCAAGTGCTAATATTCTCATAATTCATTGACCTCGGTTAGCGTTATGCTTCTTTCGTTTTCACCAAGCTTCCTGATCTCGACCTTTATGTAGCTTTCGGGAAGCGCAAATGGAGTTTTTTCACACCATTCCGCAACGATTATACAGTTTCCATAATCGTAGAAGCCAACCGAATAAAGATCATCGTCGCTTTCGATACGGTACATATCAAAGTGGCAAAGAAGCGCATTGTTTCCGTGATATTCGTTTACAATATTGTAGGTCGGGGAGCAAACGTGAGCCTCTGGAGCAATAACCGATGCAAGTCCGCGAACAAAAGCAGTCTTCCCTGCTCCAAGGTCGCCGTACATTGCAACGAAGCTCTCGCGCTTATCGAGAAGAAATCTTCCAAGTTCCGCTCCAACCTCCTCGGTTTCGGTAACGGAGGAAGTAACGACAGTTTTTGGTAATAACATAGCCACACTCCGTTAAAACTTCATAATTACCTTATATAATAACACATAATCTTCAATTTGAAAAGGTTTTTTTGAAAAAAAGGTAAATTATTCTTTACTTTATGGCAAAAATATGCTATCATAGCATAGCAAAATAAAAAAATCCGCCCTTAGCTCAGCTGGATAGAGTATCAGATTCCGATTCTGAGGGTCACAGGTTCGAATCCTGCAGGGTGGGCCAGAAAAAAGAGAGCAAGTCTAAGACTTGCTCTCTTTTTTTCTGTTATATTCGCCTTGAGGCGAGTTCTATGCACTTCGTGCGTGATATGCCCTTAGGACGTGATATGCGCCTCGCACGTTGGAAGTTACAAGGCGAACAGTATTACTGTGTGCTTTGCGAATAATATTACGCTAACTAAGTCATCATATACTAAAACACTTTACAACGCTCAACTGAATCCACCAATAGCGCTTGAATCCCAATTTTGTCGGGATAGGAGAGACGGATCTTATTTCATATTGGCAAAAGCATTTTACCGTATTGAAAAACATTTGAAAGAGTGCTATAATGCTTGTATGAAAGGCGGCACGTTATAAAATGAAATGTCAACGGATAGAGCTGTTATTTTTCTCACATACCGTAAAATCTCAACCATTATCTGTATTGTATTCCGTACAGCCTGCAGACGGCAATCCAATTTTATAACGCATCTATTAAATGAAAAAATTTGACGGAATTCTGATATGTACCGACCTTGACGGTACTTTATACAAAAACGACAAGACCATATCGGAAGAAAACAAGGCTGCGATAGAACATTTCAAGGCTGAGGGCGGATTTTTCACCTTCATTACGGGACGTATGCCCTACTATTCTTCAGACGCATACGAAAAGGTGCGCCCCAACGTTCCATTCGGATGCAATAACGGCGGAGGGCTTTTCGACGGCGAGCACGGAGATTACGTATGGAGCACACCAATGCCCGACGGAGCCATAGAGCTTATAAAAAGTATAGACGAGAAATTTGACAACGTGGGCATACAGATATGTTGTCCATATACAACCTATTTTGTAAAAGAAGCCGACACCACGGTTGATTTCAGAAAACGCACCGGACTCCCAAAGATAAATTGCCACTATAGTGAGGTAAACGAGCCAATTTCCAAGGTCATCTTCTCGACAGACGTAGAAAGGGAGCTTTTTGACGTGGAAAAAACGCTAAAGGCACACCCGAAGGCATATAAATTTGATTTCGTCCGCTCTGAACGGAGGCTTTTTGAAATACTTCCCAAGGGAGTGGACAAGGGCCTCGCACTAAGAAAGCTCACAGAGCATTTGGGTATTGACGTCCGCAAAACCATAGCAGTAGGCGATTACAACAACGACATCGGAATGTTTAAAGCGGCAAGATACGGTATCGCCGTAAGTAACGCCTGCCCCGATGCCCTTTTCTCTGCGGATATCGTAACCGTCAGCAACGAGGAACACGCTATCGCAAAAATAATTTCCAACATTGAAAACGGAATGATTAATTTCGACGCTTCGTCAAAATAACTTTTTGAATAGGCAAAAACAGTTTTGCAATCGATATAAAAACCGCAGTCACAGACTGCGTTTTTTTCACAAAGCCATTGACAAAAGTAACTTGTTGTGATAATATAACTTATGATATATAACAAATGTTATACAAGGAGACAAAATATGCCGCCAAAGGTAAAAACAACAAAGGCTGCCATTGTATCAGCCGCGATCGAATTGGTTCGAAAAGAGGGAGAACAAGCAATTAACGCCAGGGCCATAGCTGCAGTCATCGGTTGCTCCACACAGCCGATATTTTCGAATTTTTCAACCATGGATGAGCTCCGCTCCGCAATATCTGCGGAAGCAGAGAAAATCTATAACAAATATACCGAAAACGAGATAGAAGAAGGAAAATATCCACCATATAAGGCAACAGGTATGGCTTATATACGATTTGCAAGTGAAGAAAAAGAGCTTTTCAAGCTTCTTTATATGTCTCGTCGTAACAAGGAAGAAATTCAAAAAGGGTCAAGGATCTTCGACGATTATGTGCAGTTCGTGCGCAATTACACCGGACTTGACACAGAGAGCGCTGCTCTTTTTCATCTTGAGCTGTGGTCTTTTGTTCACGGTATTGCCACAATGCACGCAACGTGCTTCCTTTCCCTTGATGAAGAGCTTATAAGCAAGATAATGACCGATGCATATCAGGGCCTGAAAAAGCATCACGAAACGGAGTAAATTATGTATGCAATAGAAACGGTTGGACTTACAAAAAAATATAAAGACGTAACGGCAATAAGCGACCTTAACATCTCCATCTATGAGGGTGAGCTGTTTTCACTTCTAGGCGTAAACGGCGCCGGAAAAACCACAACTATAAAAATGCTGTCATGCTTAACGTCGGTATCAAGCGGCAACGCATTTATAATGGGTAAAAGCATCTTAAACGAGCAAAATGCCATCAAGCCACTTATTGCTGTTTCACCGCAGGAAAACGCAGTGGCACACTGTCTCACTGTAAAGGAAAATCTTGAGCTCATTTGCGGAGTTCACGGAATAGCAAGGGATGAAAAAAACAAAAGAATATCTGAAATAACAGAGCTTCTGGGTCTTGACAGCATACTGAACAAAAAGGCGTCAAAGCTTTCCGGAGGATATCAAAGGCGTCTCAGTATTGCAATGGCACTGATAAGCAAGCCACAAATACTGTTTCTCGACGAGCCCACCTTGGGGCTTGACGTAATAGCTAGAAGTGATCTATGGGACATTATTCGTTCTCTTAAGGGACGCGTGACGGTCGTGCTTACAACACATTACATGGAAGAAGCACACGCGCTGTCAGATAGAATCGCGATTATGAAAAACGGAAAGCTTCTTATATGCGATACTGCAGAAAAAATAATGGAAAAGGCAGAAAAGGACAATTTCGAGCAAGCATTCATACGTATAGTTAAGGAGGCACCGCAATGAAAATGTTAACGTTCTCAAAAAGAAACGCAAAGGAGATCCTGCGCGATCCCATAAACCTTGCGTTCGGTCTCGGCTTTCCTCTGATTCTGATCCTTTTACTAAGCGTAATTCAAGCAAACATTCCCGTAAACCTTTTTGAAATATCCTCGCTTGCTCCGGGGATTACTGTCTTTGGACTATCATTTATGACATTGTTTTCAGCCTCATTAATAGCAAAGGACAGAGAGAGCTCTCTGTTCAAGCGCCTTTATACAACTCCCCTCACCCCAACGGATTTCATTCTGGGCTATACCCTTCCGATAATTCCGATCGCGGTTATGCAATGTATTATTTGTTATTTAGCAGCAATAATTCTGGGACTGAAAATAACCGGAAATATAGTTATTGCCATTATTTTTATCATACCTATTTCGGTTATTCACATTGCTCTCGGATTGCTTTGCGGAAGCATTTTCACCGACAAGCAGGTAGGAGGCATCTGCGGAGCGCTTCTTACGAATTTATCCGCGTGGTTATCGGGAATATGGTTTGATCTCGATCTGGTCGGAGGAGCCTTCAAAAGTATCTCGTACGCGCTCCCATTCGTTCATGCAGTCGAATTGGAAAGAGCGATCATTTCCGGCAATTATAACAGCATCTTCCCTCATTTGTGGTGGGTGCTTGGATACGCGGCAGTGCTTACCGTAGCAGCGATCCTTTTGTTCATACGGCAAATGAAAAAGCAATAAAAAAAGCCGAGAGCTTATTAACAAAGCTCTCGGTTATTTTTATCCTTCGACGTATCTCTTTATGGCATTAAGCGTTTCTTCCGAAATCACGTGCTCGATCTTGCAAGCATCGGCAGATGCATTCTCATCGCTTACTCCGATTTGAGTCAGCAGCTTGGTCAACACCGTGTGACGATCAAATATTCCCTTTGCGGTCATTCTCCCCATATCTGTTAAGACAAGGCTGCCGTCGGGCTCCATAATTATGTATCCGCCCTCCTTAAGAAGACCTACGGCACGGCTTACGCTGGGCTTTGAATATCCCATATGCTCCGCCACGTCTATGCTGCGGGTGCTGCCTGTTTTCTGCGATAACACGTATATTGTTTCAAGGTACATTTCCGCCGATTCATACAGCTTCATTATACTTCCTCCAACATTTTATGATATCATTATATCAGATATTTGACGTTTTGGCAATAGCATATTTTTTAAATAAATGCAAAAAAACTCTTGACAAAAAGGCTTTTAAGTGATATTATTATTTCGGTTAGTCAATGCTAACTCAAAATTCAATAATCGAGGAACTACACAAATGAATCTCCGCCAAGCCGAAGAAGGAAAAGAATACATAGTCAAAAGCCTAAAAACCGACGATGAGGAACTCAACTCGTTTCTTTTCTCGCTTGGCTGTTACGAGGGTCAGCCCATCACAGTTATCTCACAAGGCAAGGGAATTTGTGTGGTTTCAATCAAAGACGGAAGATACAGCATAGACAGTCAGCTGGCTGAAGCTATTATCATCTGAAACCGGATGATAAATAGCATTAGAGTGGCTGATCGGTTTTTTGAAATAGAGTTAGCTGCGTCTAACTCCGCTGATCAAGCCATATTAATTTCGATAAAACAGCAAAGGAATTTCTAGAATGAGAATTGCATTAGCTGGTAACCCAAACAGCGGAAAGACCACAATGTATAACGCCTTAACAGGTCAAAACGAGAAGGTTGGAAATTGGGCCGGAGTCACCGTAGAAAAGAAAGAGCACACTATAAAAAAGAGCCTCTGCGGAAGAAACGACATCGTCGCAGTTGACCTTCCCGGAGCTTACTCCATGTCAGCCTTCACCCAAGAGGAGTCCATAACAAGTGACTACGTTACAAACGAAGCTCCGGACGTAATAATCAATATAGTCGATTCGACTAATTTAAGCCGCAGTCTTTTCTTCACGACGCAGCTTCTTGAGCTTGGGCTCCCCGTAATCGTTGCACTTAATAAGACCGACGTAACAAACAAAAAAGAGACCGATCTTAATTCGGAAATTCTTTCTCAAAAGCTTGGATGTCCGGTGGTAAAAACCGCATCCACAAAGAAAGAAGGCTTAAAGGAGCTCATTTCTGCTGCAATTTCTGCAGTTGGAAAAAATCAGACCGCACCCTACTCAGATACCGCAGACCAGAGCAGCAAAGAAGCGGTAACCGAATCCGACAAAAAGCGCTTTGAGTTCGTTAACGGAATTGTTGCCGACGTAGAAAGCAAAAAAATTCAAATCTCAAAAAAGAACACACATGACAAAATAGACAATATCCTGACTAATAAATGGTTGGGAATACCGATATTTGCCGTTGTCATGTTCGCGGTCTTTTGGATATCCCAGGCAGGGCCGGGCGTTTGGATAGCAGATCTGCTTGTCGGATATCTTGAAAAGGGGCAAATGGCGCTCGGAAGGCTGATGGCAGATGCCAATCCCCTTATTTATGCACTTTTGATCGACGGAGTTATTGGCGGTGTTATCGCAGTAATCGGGTTTCTTCCGCTTGTTATGGTCATGTATTTCCTTTTGGCTCTGCTTGAGGATTGCGGATATATGGCACGCGTTTCGGTGGTCCTGGACCCGATATTCAAAAAGGTAGGACTCTCGGGAAAATCGGTAATTCCTTTCGTAATCGGCACGGGATGCTCAATCCCCGGAGTTATGGCTTGCCGTACCATTCGCGACGAACGTGAAAGAAGAGCGACAGCAATGCTTGCACCGTTTATGCCATGCGGAGCAAAGCTTCCCATAATTGCGGCGTTGTCGGGAGCATTCTTCAAGGGGTCCTCGTGGATCGGCCCTCTTATGTATTTTGCAGGCATCGTTGTGATCCTCATTTGCGCCCTTATTGTGAATTCAATAACCGGTAACCGAAAAAAGAAATCATACTTCATCATAGAAATTCCCGAATATAAGTTCCCGTCACTCTATCGCGCGTTTGTTTCCATGTGTCAGAGAGGATGGTCATTCGTCGTCAAGGCAGCAACCGTAATTCTGGTCTGCAATACTGCGGTTCAGATAATGCAGTCATTTAACTGGTCGTTCAGACCCGAAGAAAATGCAAACGAATCAATACTCGCCTCCTTTGGCGGTCCAATAGCCTATCTTCTCATTCCGATAATCGGCATTCACGCCTGGCAGATGGCGGCTGCAGCCATCACGGGATTTATTGCCAAAGAAAATGTCGTAGGAACACTCGCGGTATGCTTTGCCATCTCAGACGTTGCCACCGAGCTTTCGGGCGCCGCTCCCGGATTAACGTCGGTTGCCGCTCTGTCATTTCTTATGTTTAACCTTTTCTCCCCGCCCTGCTTTGCCACTATCGGTGCTATGAACGCCGAAATGAAGAGCGCAAAATGGTTCTGGGGCGGACTCGCTCTGCAGGTGGGTATCGGTTATACCATAGCCTATCTTGTTTATACGGTAGGAACACTCATCGTTTCACCTTCTTCGTTAGCTATCACACCTGCCCTGCTTGGAGGCATAGCAGTACTCGTATTTGTGGCGGTGATCTGTTTATTAGCTGCAAATAACCGCAAAAGAAACGCAGAAAGGAAAGCCGCATGAATATGACCGATATCATCATAATAATATCCGTTGTATCGGTTATGATATTGGCGATCATTTATATTATCAGTGAAAAGAAGAAGGGGAAAAAGTGTATCGGATGTCCATACGCTTCGGAATGCTCCAAAAAATCAAGCACACATACGTGTTCAAGTCTCAAAAAGTAAGCTTTCTTCCGATTTAACCATAAAAAACACAAAATCTCAGAAATACGTCTTTTCTGAGATTTTGTGTTATAATGAGATTACGTCAAAGCAGTATTAAACAGAATTTCAGGAAAATATTATGGGTAAAAAACAAACTATTCCCAATACTTCTAAAAGGTAAACTGATCCACCGCACATTTTTGATTTTTACCCGTCTGTAAATCAGAAAAATGTTTTTTCAGCAACTGACTATTGGCTTTATCTCAGTTTCAATTTATAATTTTGAAACAAATAAAAAAGGAGAGAAAAGATGAAACGTTTTCTCAGCTTAGCGCTAATATGCTCTATGCTGTTTTGCTCCTGTGCAAACAGCGGTGGCAAAACAAACCAAAACGACAGTTCTACAATTGACACTAATATGGATATAACTAGCCACGGAACCACCACACCCCCCACAACGGACCAAGCGGGTTATACTCCCGATCCGTCAAACCCTCTAGCAGAATTATTTTTTGAACCAACTGCAGAATATCGTTGGCATTCTCTGCAGCACGGTATTGCGAACTCATATAAAAACTCTGTAAACGCAGTTAATAATTATGTTCTAAAAATGCGTAATGAAGGCGAAGGTGGCGTCGTTATGAACGTTCCCTTTGAGAACGGATTTGTTGATAATCTCGATCACTTTAAAAATCTTAATGGCGTTGCCGACATTCTTATAGATAACGGGCTTTCATTTTGGCTCTACGATGAGCAGGGATATCCCAGCGGATCTGCAGGAGGCAGAGTTGTTATCGATAACCCGGAATACATTGCTCAGGGACTTACCCTTATTAAAAAAACCGGAAGCGGCAAGAATCCTATAACAGTAAACAAAAACGAGCGTCTCATCCGTCTTTACACCGCGTACGCAATAGACGAACAAGGAAACGTTCACGATGTAACGATCAATGACAACGCGGTAAGCTTTGCAGGTGTCAGCGGAAGCTGGACATTGTACGTCTATGCCCTGAAAGAGTTCTACGAGGGAACTCATGCAGAAACGAAGTTATACGATCACGGCTGGTTAACCGAAAGCTATACAAATATCATGGACAAAAATGCCGTAGCCAAGTTCATTGAAGTGGCGTACAAGCCTTACGTGGAAAAATTCAATTATCTGGATAAGGCAGTTGCGGTATTCACAGATGAACCCTCTCTTATAGAAAATCACGATGGTTCTTCTAACCCATACGCACAGTTGTCTTGGGCGCCGGGATTCGAAGAGCTGTTTGAAGAAATGCACGGATATTCCATAACACATAAGCTTCACTATATGTTCGAAAATTACAGCGACGAGGCACGTATCGTACGTACCAATTATCGTCAGACCGTAGCAAAAATGGTTTCAGAGAACTTTTTCGGTCAAATCAACGATTTTTGTGTGGAAAACGGCACATTACTTGGAGGCCATCTATTCATGGAGGAAGCCATCAACTCCACACCATTTTATGGAGATATAATGCTGTGTTACAGACAAATGGGATTGCTCGGTGTTGATATTCTCCTCGGCGATCCAAGTTCATTTTACGGAAGCAGATCAAGCCAGGCCATGTCGATAAAAAACGCAGCAAGTATCTCCCGCATCACCGATAAAGAAAATTTAACAATGATCGAACTCTGCATCCTGGATTTGATAGGCCCCTCCGCATTGAATGAAGAACAGCAGGAAATCCTATGGAATGCCATGAATCTCATTTATTTCTTCGGTGGAAACTTTATTAACTCTTATGTCAATATTGATGCAACAAAATCTAACAAGCAGCATTTTGTCGACTATTTTGCCAGACTCGGGTATATTTCCCAAAGCGCTGAATGGGACGGAGATATTGCACTTTACAATCCAATAGCAACACATCAGTCTTATACAATGGCAAGCGGAGCAGACAATCTGTATGAGCAAAAAGATCTGACGTTGGGCAACGACATTGCACACAAACTATGGGATTCACAGCTCGACTTCTTAAGAATCGACGACACCTTCATTCATGAAGCGGAGATTAAAAACGGAGCCCTTACAAACGGTTACGCTTCATTTACTCAAATCATTATTCCTCACGCCGAAGTAATGTCACTTAAAAGCTTACAAAAGCTCTACGAATTTCAGCAAGCCGGTGGTAAGGTCTATTTCGCAAACGGAGTACCATATCTGGCAGACAGATTTGAGGATATGGATGCGCTCAAGGAATTAGCATCACAATTCACCCCCACCCTTTGTGATTCATCAATTTCTGTTGATGAAATGATTTCAGAAATCAAAAAGTATGATAATTTCAACCTTACAGTAAAAACAAAAAGAAGTTCGTCTGCAGTATGCTTAAGCAAATATACCCTTAATGGTGAGGAAACCTATTGGATCTACAACGAAAGTATGATAGACAACAAATTCAAGTTAGTATATGACGGCGAAATCAAAGGATTTGAAATCTACGATCCACTTACGGGTGAAATCGAGTATGTAGAATACACCGAGGGCTCTGAGTTTGAGATAGACTTCAACAAACGTTGTGCAAAATTCGTTGTTATCAAAAAATAATTCATATTTTTGCCCCATAATCAAATTGAGCGAAGGTATATACCTCCGCTCAATTTTTTATTCTTCATTTTTTATTTTTTTAGGCACATATGCTCCGTTCTTTTTTCTCTGCTTCACGCATTCGGTCAGCAGATATTCAATCTGTCCATTGACCGACCTGAAGTCATCTTCTGCCCAAGTAGAAAGCTCTTCAAAAAGCGTTATCGAAAGCCGCAGAGGTATCTGCTTCTTTTCTGCCATCAGTACAAGCTGCCTGAATTAACTATGGGTTGTGCATCGCGGTTTCCGCAGAGAACAACGAGAAGATTTGATACCATTGCCGCTTTTCTTTCCTCGTCAAGCTCGATGGTGTTGTTTTCGGAAAGGCGTGCCAGAGCCATTTCGACCATTCCGACAGCACCGTCAACGATCATCTTTCTTGCATCGATGATCGCAGATGCCTGCTGTCTCTGAAGCATTACTGCCGCAATTTCGGGAGCGTATGCAAGATATGTTATGCGAGCCTCGACGATTTCGATGCCCGCCGTATTGACGCGCGCTTGAATTTCGTCTCTGATACGAGATGCAACAACCTCGCTTGATCCGCGAAGGCTTCCGTCGTCCGCCAAGCCGTCACCCGTGGTGTCGATATTGGGAGCTACGTCGTAGGGATACGTTCTCACTATATTACGAAGCGCGGTATCACACTGAAGAGAAAGAAATTCCTTATAGTTATCAACGTTAAATACTGCCATTGCGGTATCAACGATCTTCCAGGTCACCGCAATTCCGATCTCAACGGGATTTCCGAGACAGTCGTGGATCTTCTGCTTGTTATTGTTAAGAGTCATGATCTTGAGGGATAACTTCTTGTTTACAACTTGTAATGTTGCGGCACCGTTTGCTGTAGCTGAGACCATCACGGGAGTCTTTTTAACGTCTCCGCTTTGATTAAGCTCTGTGTTTGCCGCGGGATTGACCGCTACACAGAAGGGATTCACATAGTAGAATCCGTCGCCCTTGAGGGTTCCCACGTATTTACCGAAAAGCGTAAGCACGAGCGCCTCCTGAGGCTTAAGAATCTTAAGTCCGAGGAAGGGGATCCATCCAATACTGATCCACACAATCCCGATTGCAAAGAGAACCGGGTCCCCGCCGGCATCCATTATGATTCCTCCGTATATCATAAGTGCGAACGCGCAAATGTAGAGAAGTGCAGTTAAAATAAGCACCGCCATTCCGTTTTTTCTTTTTCCGAGTACGATTTCTTTCATAACAACAGTCCTTTCATAGTTGATATCATAATGATATCACAGTGAAAGAACTTTGTCAATAGGTAATTATAATTTTTACATTAACCATCAATCACAATTTTTGCCGTCAGCCATTCTTATTCTCACATCTGCCCTCTGTGCTATTTCTTCCGAATGCGTCACGATCACAACGCATTTACCGTCATTTTTGGCCATATCGCAAAGCAATGACACGACAACATCGCTATTGGCATTATCGAGATTTCCCGTGGGCTCGTCTGCGAGAATAATCTTGGGAGAACAAGCAATGACTCGTGCAACAGCAACCCTCTGCTGTTCACCGCCCGAGAGCTGCCCGGGGCGCTTTTTCAAATGCTTTTCGGTCAAGCCAACCATTTTCACAGCCTCACAGGCACGTTTTTTACGTTCGCACCTCGGAACTGACGATATTTCGGTGGCTATTAGTATATTTTCCAAAACGGTCAGATGCTTTATCAGATTATATGACTGAAAAACCATTCCGACGTTATCTCGTCTGAAGCTGTTTGCATTGTTTATTGGTTCACCGTCAAAAAGTATCTGTCCGGATGAAGGCTTATCAAATCCGGCTATAAGCGAAAGTAGCGTCGTTTTTCCGCAACCGCTTCTACCTGTTACAGCGTAAGTTTTGCCTTTTTCAAGGCTAAGATTTACACCCCGCAGCGCCTTAGTTACGTTTTTTCCGTTAACGTATTCGTAATGAACGTCCCTAACTTCAAGCAAAGCCATTATTCATACCCCCTTTTCATAAGCTTGCGGTGCGCAAACATTGAATTACACACAAAAAGCGGCAGCGATATCAATACTGTACATATTATTTGCCACTTAGCCAATACGGGCGACGTTTTGTAAGTAAGTGACATATCCACTCGTTTAAAGCTATCAACCGCACCGTTAAATACTGCCTGCAATTCCTCTTTGTTTTTGAAAAATTCTATCCTTTCGGCAAATTTATTCTGCGTCGATTCAAGATTGCTTTTGATCACCGTATTGACTGCATCGCAAACTGTATCACCCGCCATAGCGCTGATGAAGAGTCCAAAGAACAAAGCTGCAATTATTACTAGCATAAATTCGGCAGTCATACCGAGTGAAACCCGTGCGGAACTCATACCCATGGCGCGAAGGATATAATACTCTTCTTCCCTGAGCTTTAGTGCATACCAAAGTAAAAACAAGAATACGATACCCGAAAAGCCCGCTCCGCCAATAAAAACTGTAAGAGCCAAATTTTTTATACTGTTAAGCTGAGATGCGGCAAATTTATATTCATAGTCATCTGCTGTTATGAGATAATCATACGGATCAAGCTCTTTCCCGAGCGATTTGATCACGCTTTCCGCCTTTGAAGGATCGTCAAGCGTTGCAAAAAGCGCTTTGAGCCCGTATGCATCCATTGCACCTAACTCACCGTAGTCCTTCGGAGCTTGATCGAGCGGAAAAACCGCTCGCCAGGCGTCGAGATCACAATAAATTCTTGAACAAGCGGTTTTATCCTCGCAATCATATACTCCTTTGACCTGAAGGAACGCATACGGCAGATCCGCAGAACGATCATATGTGCCCCATCCGAATACCAATTCTTCGGGATTGCCGAAACACTCATACATCTTTCTCGGAATAATTACGCCTTTCTCTTTTCCGTCAAAAAGGCTGATATTTACATCAGATATGCTCATAAGAGTATCATCATCTACAGCAATCATTCCAAGCTGGTAAATTGGCATAACGTCAAATATGTATACAGGAGCGGTATAGTCAAATTGTCCGCCGCTTTTAACGGCATCACACATTTGCCCAAATGAATCCGAGGACATTATATCAGAGATACCAATATAGTAGGTTTCCGAAATAAATCTAACATTTGTAATCTCGGAATACTTTGAAACCTCCGAAATTACCGTATCATTGATCTTCGATTTGTTGAGATTTTCGGTTCCTACAACGCTACCCTTGTCGCTGTATACGTTTACCGTTCTCTCCTTAAGGCTTACAGCCAAAAGAGCATCGTAGCTTTCGGACAAGGACGCTTTGGCATTATCGCAGGATGATACCACCGACCAGCCTATCTGCATAACGCTGATTATTAGACACATACTCAAAAATATGGGAACGTAAATAAGTGGCAAGCCTTTAATATTTCTTATCAATTTCATATCAATCACCTGCTTTTGAAAGAAGCTTTATAGGCTTGATAAGAACGATAAAAAGCGATGTTAACACAGAGGATATGGCAAATACGATAATAACCGTTCCCGCGCCCTTGATCACCACATCTGTCATAACCTCGTGTGAAAGTGCACTTTCTATAATCCGTACGTCCTCCGACAAAGAAGCAATTGAATCGGACGTGGTGTTGGATAAGCTGTCCGCTGATCTCTGACCGAGGACCAATTCCGCAAGCGCTATCGCAGGGCGTTTCATAAACAGATTAACGAAATCTCCTCCGAGAATTGTACCGATCGCAACAGGTATCGATGCTTCAAAAAACGTCATAAACACACTACCGAGCTTCGTCCCGCCAAGAGCAAGATAGATGCCCATTTCACGTCTGCGGTGATTTAACGACGTATAGACAAATATGACAAGAAGCACGCAAAGAATGCCGATCAGCATATACTGAAGCAATCTTACCGTACTTTCGAGCATTCGCAAGCCGTGGTTCTGCCCTGCATAGATATCCGACACCTTAATGAATTTGGATTCATATCCATCCGTGAATGAAGCGCTGTAGTAATTGGTAAGCCTTTCAATCTCTTTTATGTGCCTGTCGTCTGCTTTGATCTGAAAATTATAGGCATCCAATCCATAATCGGTTACTTCAAGCGCAGAAAAAGGCAATAAAACATAGTTTTCGGTCAACTTGCTTGTCATATTTGCTTTTTTATCGCGCCATACAGTATCCTCGAAAAGGCCGACAACGGTAAAGGCAACAGGCTTGGCATCGGGTGTAAATCTCTCGTTATACAAACCGATGTCGAAGGTATCTCCCACTCCGATTCCGTTAAGGGAGGCAAGAGTACGGCTTATCACACAAACTTTTTCCTTATTATCGTGGTCGTCACGGGAAATAAGACGCCCCTCGCTCAAAACCAGATCGCCCCTTCCGAACAAATAGAGATCTATACATCTCATTACTCCGAAAAGCTTAAAATCCTTGTTTATCACCTTACTTTCGACGTTGTCGGGCATAATCGGGTCAAGCTCAACCGACGTTGAGTTCATCATAATGATTCCGCTGTAATCCTCAATATCCTTAAAATATCGAAGAATATTTCTGTTTCGCTTCCAGCCTCCCGACGACATCAGGTCAACGCTTGAGTATCCGAAATCCTCACCCAAAGCCGTCTTGTCAACAACGAGTCTGTAATAATCGGAATACGGATCCTCATTCCTTGCAGCTATAACGTCGCAAATGCTGAGCATCAGGGTGCAGAATACGAGAGCAACCGTTATTACAAAAAACAATACACCGGAGAAAACGGCAGTTCTGAAACGTCCTTTTATGTTGCGGAGTGCGGTTACAAAATAATTCATAGCCCCCTCAACTTTCATCAATAGGTGTGTATACCGTTCTTATAACCTTATTGCAGGAACACCTTTCCTCTTTTGCCTTACAAGGTACACCCGCGATATAGTACAGCGAAGGAAGTTCTTTTTTGCTCACCGCTTCGTGCGGTATCTTTTCCGAAAGCACTTCTCCGCATAGCTCGCATTGTGTCCAATGCTCAGTTTCCCCGCGTATGGTCGCCTGACGGTGATAGCACTTTGTCGGCGGATCTATCGGAATAACCGTAGGAGGGCCACCCGTGGCAATAAGCTCCTTTTCATATTCCTTGTCAACCCTTACGCCCGTTCCGCAGGAGCACAGAAGAATGGTACAGGCAAGCAATATAATTATTATACAGTTATAGTTTTTCTTCATTTTTATAAAACCGCATTAAAGCCCGTATTTTGCCTTGTGTGCTTCTATATCGGTAATTACTTCATAATCCTTGGAGTCGTAAAAAACGCCGTTATGAACTATATACCATTTATCCTCATCATAATCATCGCCTAAAGTTTCTTTAACAAGCTCAGCTAAATATTTTCTGTGATCGGTATAATCACCAGTTACTTCCATCAAAACATCATATTCGCTGTACTCATCGGTCTTCTTGTGAGTAATATCATGAAAAAACACGAGATTTTTCATATCAATAATCCAGTTTCTGTGATAGCATATGTAAGGAGCACCGGAGTCGAAAGGAGTCACGCCGTCTGCTTGCGTTTTAAAATACAGTGAATTTTCGTCGGGTCTGTAGCACTCGAGAGCATAGACGGTTGTGTTAATGCTTCCCCAATAATAGAAAACGGTCGGTTCTTCAAATTTTTTTGTTTCACCAACCTGTATTGGATCAATTGCAATTATCTTAAACTCGTCATCGGGCTGTGTTTTTGCAGGCGGCTCGGTTGTTTGCACAGGGGTCGTTAACTCCGGGGTTGTCTGAATAATCGGAGCAGTAGTTTCCTTCGTTTCCTTTTTCTTTTCATCACCATCGAATAACAAACTGCATGATGACAGAACGGATAACATCATGATCAATGTCATAATCATGCTTAATGTCTTTTTTATCATTTGTATCTCCTTTCGAATAAGTGTTTCCGCTTGCCTCCCATTGAAAAGTTACAATGAGAGGCAAGCGAAAAAAGATATCAGATTATTTCGTATCCCAATGACAAAAGATCATCGGTATCAAATATTCCTATTGCTGTATCCATTCCGCAATAATCACAATTGGGATCGCTTCCGGATGTATGCCATTCCGGATCATAATATCCCAAGGATATTTTGTTACCGCAATCATCACATTCTTTAACAAGCCGATGTCCTTTGCTCGAATACGATCTGTAAATCAAAATGTTTGTATACGTACAAGGCTCATGTCCTCCAAGTGTGCACATACAGCTTGAATAACCGTCCATTGCTACACACATAAGCTGATGTGTTGGATTAAGCGAAGTTCCCGTAAAAGTATATTGAAAATCATGTACATCAAACACAGTTATGTGACAGAGATCGCAAGTCGGATATGGGATGTTATAGTACGTTGAACAATTATCGGAAACGTAGCAGGGTTCCTCTTGCGTTGCACCACATTTTGAGCATTCATATTTGTGCTTTCTTGTGGTTTCATTTGTACTTATATGAATACTATAATTATGAACACAAGCATTAAAAGGAGTTATCTCCATTTCTCCGCCCAGCGCAATCGAATGGACTACGCTCACCGACATAAGCATTATCAGGGACATTATCGCACACAGCGTTTTTTAATGTTTTTATTCATTGTTTATACCTGTTTTCTAAATTTATAGAATCTATTGCGAATATTGGAAAACGAGATATATTATTTGTTCAATGGCATCACTTCCTTTTCATTAATTTTTCTTGGCAACGATTTCTTGATCGTTCATCGGTATCACCTCTTTCTATACTGTTTACTTTATTATACCATATAAATGAAAAATTTGCAATATAATCCTCGGCAGCGTGGCACATTTCTCTGTTTTTTACAAAAAAACGCTCGTTAGTTGTGCATTTTGCACAACTAACGAGCGCACAAGCTTTTAATCGCAACCGTTGCCTCTATAATAACATTTTTTTATGGAATAATTAAAAACATTTGCTTGACTTATGTTACTTGCGGTGCTATAATCATAGCATCATAAAAATAAAGGACGGTTTTAAACCAATGAAAAAGACATTATCCCTCATCTTAGCAGTAGTTATGCTGCTCAGCGTTTCGCTTCTCGCATCATGTAATAAAAGCAACAGCAAATACACGGTTGGTATCTGTCAGCTCGTTCAGCACCCCGCGCTCGACGCCGCGACAAAGGGCTTTATGGATGCCATCAACGAAGAGATGGGCGAAGGCACCGTTGAGTTCTTAAATGAGAACGCCAGCAACGACCCTTCCGTTTGTACAACCATCGTCAACAACTTCGTAAGCAAGAAGGTTGACCTTATCATGGCAAATGCAACTCCCGCTCTTCAGGCGGCAGTTAACGGAACTGCAGATATTCCGATCCTCGGAACCTCTGTTACCGAATACGGCACAGCTCTCGGAATCGACAATTTCAACGGTCTTGTCGGTGCAAACGTTTCGGGAACCTCCGATCTTGCTCCCCTCGATCAGCAGGCTGATATGATCACCGATCTTTTCCCCGAGGCCAAAAAGGTCGCTATGCTCTACTGTAGCGGCGAGCCTAACTCCAAGTATCAGGTAAAAGAGGTGGCACGCCTCCTGAACGAAAAGAGCATCGAAACCAAGGATTACTCGTTCACCGATTCCAACGACGTTTCCACGGTTGCCGCTTCTGCTGCAGCATGGGCAGACGTAATTTACATCCCCACCGATAACACAGCTGCAAGCTGTACCGAAACCATCAACGGCGTGATCGGCGACACTCCCGTTATCGCAGGCGAAGAAGGAATCTGCTCCGGATGCGGAGTTGCAACTCTTTCCATCGACTACTATGATCTCGGTGTTGCAACCGGTAAGATGGCTGTTAAGATTCTTAAGGGTGAGGCTAAGATCTCAGAAATGAAGATCGCTTACTCCGAGATTTTCACCAAAAAGTACAATGCCGCTAAGTGCGCTCAGCTTGGCATTGATACCGCAGCGCTCGAAGCTAAGGGATACACCCCCATTACTGCTGAATAACACCTAACCGCCTGCGGGCTCAGCCCGCAGGCTAATATCGATTTTAAGGCTTGTCGCCAAACTTGACGATAAGCTTTTCCCTATGCTTGAAAGGAAATTTTGACTCTATGGATATGATACTAAATTGGCTGGGAACGCTTCCCGGCGCGGTTTCTCAGGGACTTGTCTGGGGAATCATGGCAATAGGCCTTTACATAACGTACAAGGTACTCGATGTTGCCGATCTAACCGTCGACGGCTCGATCTGTACAGGTGCCGCTGTTTGTACCGTAATGGTAACAAACGGCTCAAATATCTACGTAGCAATGATCTGTGCTATGATAGCGGGAATTCTTGCCGGCATGGTAACCGGTCTGTTCCACACATTACTCGGAATTCCTGCCATCCTCGCAGGTATTCTTACTCAGCTTATGCTTTGGTCTGTAAACCTTATTATTATGGAAGGAAGAGCTAACATCGCTCTCACAAGATTCAAGTACGGCGACGTTGTGCTTATTTCATCCGGCACAACAGATATATACAATACGCTTGCGATCCTCGCGCTGATAGTTGTGATCATCGTGCTTCTCCTTTATTGGTTCTTCGGAACCGAGCTTGGAATGTCCCTTCGTGCGACGGGTAATAACCTTGAAATGAGCCGCGCACAGGGAATCAACACCAATTTCACAAAGGTGTTCGGACTTGGTCTCTCCAACGGCGTTGTCGCTCTCGCTGGCTCACTTCTTGCTCAACAGCAGGGCGCGGCGGACATCAACATGGGACGCGGAGCGATCGTTATCGGTCTTGCGGCGGTTATCGTCGGTGAGGCACTCTTCCAGAAAAAGACAACAAATTTTGCATTCAGACTGTTCTTTGTAATCTGCGGTGCGATCATATATTGGCTAGTATTCCAGACCGTTATATTCCTCGGCCTCCCTTCGGAATATCTGAAGATGCTTTCCGCGAGCGTCGTGGCACTCTTCCTCGGTCTTCCTTACCTGAAGTCAAAGCTTAAGTCGAAAAAGAAGAGAACGGAGGGTAAGACCAATGCTTGAGATCAAAAATATATCAAAGACCTTTAATGCAGGCACAATAAATGAAAAGCAGGTGCTTCACAACGTAAGCTTGAAGCTTGATGAAGGAGATTTCGTCACCGTCATCGGCGGTAACGGCGCAGGAAAATCAACTATACTCAATATGGTCGCAGGCGTTTATCCGGTTGATGAAGGCAAGATAATCATTGACGGCAACGACGTAACAAAGCTTCCCGAGCATAAAAGAGCCTCCTATATCGGACGTGTTTTCCAGGATCCAAGAATGGGAACCGCATCGGATATGTGGGTTGAGGAAAACATGTCGATCGCAGACAGTAGAGGTCACAGAAGAGGCGTAAGATGGGCGATCACGGGCAAGGACAGAGAAAGATACCGTGAACAGCTTAAGCTCCTCGATCTCGGACTTGAAAACCGTCTTACAACAAAGATGGGCCTGCTCTCGGGCGGACAGAGACAGGCTATAACCCTGCTTATGGCTGCAATGAAAAAGCCGAAATTGCTTCTTCTCGACGAGCACACTGCGGCTCTTGACCCCAAGACCGCCGCAAAGGTTCTTGAGATCACCGAAAAACTCGTCCGCGAAAACGGACTCACTGCTCTTATGGTAACCCATAATATGAGAGACGCGATCGCGTACGGAAACAGACTTATAATGATGAACGCAGGTCAGATCATCCTCGACGTAAAGGGAGAGGAAAAGAAAAATCTCACCATCGATGCGCTTCTTAATATGTTCACAAAGGCAAGCGGTGCGGAATTCACTTCCGACCGCGCACTCTTAAGTTAAGTACAAGCCCTGCGGTAAACCGCAGGGCTTGACGATTATTAAAAAGCAGGAGAAAACGCAATGAAACGAGCATTTATGCCCCTGATCTTACTTTTGTCAATCACCTTAAATCTCCTTTCCTGTGCAAACAAAGCAAAAACAGAGCTTGGCGAAACGTCGCCCGACATAACCTCCGATACCAAACCGATCACAACACCAAACACAACACTCGAAGCCACCTTTCAAACGTCGGCAAACACCTCCGAAACATCCGAAAACGTTACTTCCGAGCCTCCTACCGACACCGACATCGTATCTTCGCTCGCCCTAAGAGATTTTTTGCCCCTTACGGATTATTCGTGGGAAAGAGAATATCCTGCCGAATACGTTGTGGTACATTTTTCGTCAAACGTAGTGATAGATATTAATAATCCTTATTCGCTTGAAGGCGTAAGGAATATTTTTAAAGGCAATTACGTGAGCACAAATTACGTAATCGACCGCGACGGAACGATCTATTGCTGGATACCCGAACAGAGAGCCGCTTGGCACGCAGGAAAGGGCTCGCTTAACGGCAACGAAAAATATGAAAACAGGCTTAACAAATACAGTATAGGCATCGAGCTCCTCGCTATGGGATCAAAAAAGGATATGAATCAGTATTTGACATCGAAGCAGTACGACTCGATCCCGAAGGAGATGATCGGCTACACCGACGCGCAATATAAGTCACTCACGGCTCTGCTCAAGGATATAACGTCAAGGTGGGATATTATACCCGACCGTGAGCATATCATCGGCCACGACGAATACAATCCGAGCAAGACAGACCCCGGAGAGCTCTTCGATTGGAACAGAATAATGAACGGTATAAATCAAAAACTTGCCGAGGGATAACGCCTCGGCTTTTCTGTTGCGTTTCTAATTTGAAAATCAGCAAAATAAAACAGTAAAACAGCAAAATAAACTCTTGACACATATATTCATCTACACTATAATGATGGTAGTGAAATTATGTTATAGGGCAACAGAAATTTTGTGCCGTTGTCACTGAGAACACTAAAGGAGATCAAAAAATGGAAACCAGAGTTATAAAGACAGGTATTATCGGTTGCGGTGGTATTGCAAACGGAAAGCACATGCCCTCAATCAAAAAGCAGAACAATGTACAGATGGTTGCGTTCTGCGACATCATTCCCGAAAGAGCTGAAAAGGCTGCAAAGGCTTACGGTACGCCCGACGCAAAGGTATATGTTGATTACAAGGAGCTTCTTGCCGACCCCGAGATAGAAGCAGTACACGTATGCACACCTAACCGTTCACATTCCTTTATCACAGTCGATGCTCTCCGCGCAGGAAAGAACGTTATATGTGAAAAGCCTATGGCAATCAACTCTGTTGAAGCTAAAAAGATGGTTGATGCCGCAAAGGAAACCGGCAAGATCCTTACCATCGGCTATCAGAACCGTCAGAGAGCTGATTCTCTGTTTATGAAGCATCAGGCTGACAATGGTGTTTATGGCGATATCTACTATGCCGAAGCTACTGCTCTCAGAAGAAGAGCAGTTCCTACATGGGGAGTTTTCCTTAACGAATATGAGCAGGGCGGCGGTCCCCTTATCGATATCGGAACCCACGCTCTCGACCTCACGCTCTGGATCATGAACAACTACAAGCCCAAGTACTGCGTTGGTACCACATTCCATAAGCTCAACAACGACACCATGACCGGCAACGCTTGGGGTGACTGGGATCCCGAAAAGTTTACCGTTGAGGATTCCGCATTCGGATTTGTAGTAATGGAAAACGGCGCTACCATCAACCTCCGTTCTTCTTGGGCACTTAATACTCTCGACGTAAGAGAAGCAGTTACCTCCGTATGCGGCACCAAGGCAGGCGCAGATATGATTAAGGACCGTGTTAGAGTAAACACCATCGTTGAAGGAAGTCAGACTGTTGTCGATCACAGCATGAGCGGCGGTGGCGTTGCGTTCTACGACGGAAACGCAAATGAAGATCCCTCATCTCGCGAGTGCAGAAAGTTCTACGACGCCATCAGATACGGCACCGAGCCCTCCACACTTCCCGAGCAGGCTTACTGCGTAACCAGAATTCTTGAGGGTATCTACGAATCCGCAAAGACAGGCGACATCTATCGTTTCGATTGATATGGATAAAGGCAGTTATCCCGTTGCCCCGACTACATAAAGCGCTTTGAACAGCTTGGACTTGGAATGTTCGTCCATTTCGGGCTTTATTCCTTGCTCAAGCGCGGAGAATGGTCACTTTAGATCCTCAACATCGACAAAAAAGAATATGCGGCGCTTAAGGACAATTTTCACTTCGTGATATCACCGATGAAAACACCCTTTACCTGTTCAAGCACGACCTCGGCATAAGCGGAGACGCAAACGTTACCGTGACCGAGAAGGATACGGGATACACGGTTGTTGAAAACTTCACACTCCCCGTTGAGTCGATATGCTGGATGGATAACGAAGAGAAGCTGTCCTTTGAAGCAGACAGTACAAAATTAATTGTTAAATGTACACCTTACCATTACGGTACAAACCTAACGGTGAGGGTAGCAAAAATAAACTTAAAACATTAACGAAAGGACTATAAATATGAAGTTAAGCGTTTTGGCTAATCTTTACGGAGAAAAAACTCTCGATCAGACCCTTTCCACATTAAAAAAGCTCGGCGTTAACACTGTTGAGATAGGTGCGGGCGGTTATCCCGGCAAAAATCAGTGCGATCCCGCAGCTCTTCTTTCAGACAAGGATGCGTTCTACAAATTCAGAGAGTCATTCAATAAGCACGAAATCGACATTTGCGCTCTTGCAGCTCACGGAAACGCAGTTCATCCCAACAAGGACATCGCAGATTCCTTCGACCGTGACTTCAAGAATGCGGTGCTTCTCGCTGAAAAGCTTGAAATAGACACCGTTATCACCTTCTCGGGTTGTCCCGGCGACCACGAGGGCGCAAAATATCCCAACTGGGTAACATGCCCTTGGCCCGAGGACTTTCTCAAGATCCTCGACTGGCAGTGGAACGACGTTCTTCTTCCCTATTGGAGAAAGACCGCAGAATTTGCAAAGGAGCACGGCGTAACACGCATCGCATTTGAGATGCACCCCGGCTTCTGCGTATATAATCCCGAGACTTTGCTCCGCATAAGAAGAGAAGTAGGCGATACTCTCGGTGCAAACTTCGACCCCTCTCACCTTATTTGGCAGGGCATGGATCCCGTAGCTGCAATAAGAGAGCTTAAGGGAGCTATCTACCACGTTCACGCAAAGGATACTAAAGTGGACAAATACAATACCGCAAGAAACGGTGTTCTCGACACCAAGCATTACGGTGACGAGCTTAATCGCTCTTGGGTATTCCGTGCAGTAGGCTTCGGAAACGATGCAAGCTACTGGAGAGATATGATCTCGAATCTCCGCCTCTGCGGATATGACAGAGTTCTTTCCATCGAGCACGAGGATTCGCTTATGTCGGTTGACGAGGGTCTGTCCAAGGCGATCGACTTCCTCCGTCCCCTCATTATGAACGATCCCAAGCCCGGAAGCATGAGCTGGGCATAATAAAATAAAACTAATATTTCAAAAAATCAAGAGGTAATCATCATGGCAAACAAAAAGAAATTAGTAGTCGTAGGTTACGGCGGAATGGGCGGCTGGCACGCAGCTAACGCACTTAAGAGCGACGTTGTAGAGCTTGCGGGAATATACGATATTGATGAGAACAAACTTGCTCTTGCGGAGGAAAGAGGCATTAAGACATATAAGTCTCTTGATGAAGTTCTTTCCGACCCTGAAGTAGAGCTTATCACCGTTGCAACCCCCAACGACCATCACTGTGAGATCGCGGTTGCGGCACTCCGTGCCGGTAAGAACGTTATCTGTGAAAAGCCCGTCGTAATGAGCTCCGAGGAGCTTGAGACCTGCATTTCCGTTGCAAACGAGTGCGGAAAGCTCTTCTCGGTTCATCAGAATCGCCGTTGGGACACTGATAAGATCAGAATTGCGGAGCTTTACGCTTCGGGAAGCCTCGGCCAGGTCGTAAATATCGAAAAAAGAGTTCACGGTTCAAGAGGTATTCCGGGTGACTGGAGAAAGGTCAAGTCCGAGGGCGGCGGAATGGTTCTCGACTGGGGCGTACATCTCATCGACCAGGCTATTATGATACTTGACGGCGTTAAGATCACAAGCGTCTACGCCCGTCTTGACAACATAACGAATAACGAGGTCGACGACGGCTGTCATATCGTTATGACCTTTGAAAACGGCGTCGTATACACAGTTGAGGTTGGAACAAGCAACTTTATCAATCTCCCCAACTTCTATATGAGAGGAAGCAAGGGTACAGCGATCATCGAAAAATGGGAATCTCCCATGAAGGTCGTAATCAAGAAGGACGGCGTCGAGAAGGACGCTGTGCCGATCAGAGCACAGCAGGGTCTTACCAAGACTATGGCTCCCCGTGACGGCGATACCACCGTCACCTATCTCATCGAAGAACCCAAGGTCGACGTTCATGATTACTACCGCAACTTCTGTCGCGCAATCGACGGTATTGAGCCTCAGATCGTTACTCACGAACAGATGAGACGCGTTATGAAGGTTATGGAAACAACCTTCGAAAGCGCCGCTAAAAACGAAGTTATTAAGATCACAATCTAAAACATAACTGTTTATTAGGGAAAAAAGCTATGGTAAGAATAGAAGATTTCGTGATTCCATCCGCCGATCTCGGCGTTGAAAATCCTCTTCCCGACCTTCGTCGCGGTAATTGGCTTATGTGTGATCTCGATCCCAATCTATCCGAAGAGGACAAAGAGTTCGTAAATAAGGGTTGCGTATACTCCATTCTTCCATACACCTATCAGAATAACTACGACAGAAATATCAAGGACGTAGTTTACAAGGCGGCAGTGCTTGAAAACAAGTACATAAAGGCAGTATTCATTCCCGAGCTGGGCGGCAGACTCTGGTCCATCTACGATAAGACCGCACAGCGCGAGATCCTTTACAGAAATAAGGTTTTCCAGCCTGCACACCTTGCTCTCCGCAACGCTTGGTTTTCCGGCGGTGTTGAGTTCAATTTCGGCATTCACGGTCACCACACCCACACCTGCTCCCCTATGTTCGTCCGTATAGGAACGACCAAGGACGGCGAGGAGGCAGCACAGATCTACGAATACGAAAGAGTTCGCGGAGTTGCTTTCGGTATCACCGCATATCTTCCCGAGGATTCCAAGGTTCTCTACATCAAGGGAAGCGCCGAAAACCTTTCCGACAAGGATACCTTCGGTTATTGGTGGTCAAACGGTGCCATCAACGAGACCAATGACACGAGAGTCATCGTCCCCACCGACGAGACCTTCATCGGCGCATATATTAACGGATCACACTGTCTCACCGTCAAACCCATTCCAATGATTGACGGCGTTGATACCAGCTATCCCTCAAGAAACGACAGAGCTATCGACTATTTCTATAAGATTCCCAAAAATGCTCCCGAAAAATGGGAAGCGGCAGTTGAACGCAACGGTATAGGATCTCTTCAGGTTTCCACAAACGAGCTTTGGGGCAGAAAGCTGTTCGTATGGGGCGACACCATCGGTGGACACAACTGGAGCGTATTCCTCGGTTCCGAGGGCGATCGCTACGCCGAAACTCAGGCAGGCTACAATTACACTCAGTTTGAGCATACCCCCATGGCTCCCGGTGATGTCTGGAGCTGGACAGAGGGCTATTCCGCTATCGAATGTGACCCCACAAAGATCCACGGCACTTGGGATGAAGCAAAGGCTGAGGTCAGCAGATTCGTTCACGAGCTTTATGGCACCGACGACATAGAAAGCAAGCTGAAAAACATCGTTCCCACAGAGTTCGAGTCCTTCAGAGACATACGCTACGGAACGGGCTTTGGTGCTCTTGAAGAGCTTATCAGCGGCAAGAAGCTGAGTAAGACCTTCGAGTTCTACCCCGAATCCATGAATGAGCTTCAGACTCCTTGGCTTCATCTCATGAAGAATGGATACGTTGAGGAAATCGACGTAAATCTTCCCACGTATTCCTTTGTTTCGGGCGAAAAGTGGGTCGAGCTTCTCGAAAAATCGCTTGATAAGCCCGAAAGCAGACATTGGTACACCTACTATCTGCTTGGCGTCGCATATTGGACCGTCAAGGAATTTGAAAAGTCAGAAAAGGCATTCCGTGAGTCTGCTGCACTTACTCCCAATCCTTGGGCATACTACTGTATCTCCCGCCTTGAAAACGATGCAGATAATGTGGATACAGCAATTCAGTACATGGAAAAAGCTATCGCATTTGATACGAACTGCGTAAACCTCTATATCGAGTACGTAAAGCTTCTTAACAAGGCAGGAAAGCACCAGACCCTCGTTGACGCCTTCAACAGCTTCCCCGAGGTTGCAGTGAAGAGAAGCAGAATAAGACTTGAGCTTGCAAAAGCATATATGACTCTTGAAAGATACGACGAGGCTACAGAGATAATAAATCCCTCGTTCGTGCTCCCTGATATTCAGGAGGGCGAGATCTCAATATCTAACGTATGGTTCGACCTCTACCTCGCAATAGTAAAGAGAGACAACCCGACATTGACTGAAGAGGAAGCAGAAAACCTCCGTCAGGAGCTCTATCCTCTTCCAAGACAGCTCGACTTCAGAATGTCAAAGGCAGGCAAAAAATAATCATCATCTGATTCCCTCGCTCAGCGAGGGAATTTTTTGCTGTTGGTGAGCTATACTGTCACGCGTCATTACTTGATTTCTCGTTCGTTTTTATCATCGTGCTTGGCAAACCCACTCCATTATAAATGAAGGAGTATTCTTTTCTACTCATAGCTAAAGCTTTTTGGAAACACCTGTACTGCCGATGGCTTTAGTTGCACAATAGCAAAAAATTCGGAAGAGTTAATCTTCCGAATTTTTATTTATACCTTTTTATATAACTTCCCGAACGTGCTCGGTGCAACTCCGTAAGTTTTTCTGAACATCTTATTGAAATAGATTGGATCGAAAATTCCGACTCTGCCCGACACGTCGCTGATGGATGAATCGTCGCCCAAAAGCAGCTCCGATGCCATTGCCAGACGGAAGCTGTTTATGTAATTTACGGGGGAAATTCCGTATCTTTCCCCAAACACCGCATAAAAACGCGACGAAGACAAATTTGCTATTACAGCAAGATCCGAAACCGTTATTTTTGAGGTATAATTGCTCTCGATATACCCGATTGCACTAAACACAGCGCTTTCTTCTCTTTCGGGCTTCATTTTTGAAAGAGAAAAAACAACTCGCAAGATATCGTAGTAACAGCTGTAATCCTCAAATACGTTATCCGACTCAAACAACGTGTTAAATATTGCACCGAGCTTACTTCCGTCGTTTACGGCAAACGGGATCTCATACAGACTGTCGAAATAATCCTCATTATTTACCTTTGCGCTGGTGTAAGCCTATCTGATCTCAATTCCTTCGCCGTCGGTCGTACATTCGATATTATGAACACGATTTTATCCCATAATTAAGAACTGACCCGACTCAAGCTCGAGCTTTTCGCCGTTTTCGGTACTCACGGAGCATTTTCCGCGTCTCACTTCAAGCACACTCATCCAAGAAAAACCTTAGTTTGAAGATACCTGTCGGTGAGATCGGATATAATTCCGCCCTTGGAACAATATTCGATATTTATTCGTCTAATTCCCATTAACGTCCTTCTCCGGACCAGAAATCAAAATAATTTTTAGAGTTATTATAGCAGATATCGCTTGCGATCTCGGTAAGACGCTCCATATCGCAGGGATATTCGCCCTCGCTTACCCATTTGCCGAGGAGGGAGCAAAGTATTCTTCTGAAATACTCGTGACGGGGGTAGGAAACGAAGGAACGGCTGTCGGTAAGCATACCAACGAAGCGGGAGATCATTCCGAGGTTGGAAAGTGCCTTCATCTGTGACTCCATACCGTCTCTCTGGTCATTGAACCACCAGCCCGATCCAAACTGGATCTTACCTCTTACACCGCCGCCCTGGAAGTTTCCGAGCATTGTACCGATAACGTAGTTATCCTTAGGGTTAAGAGTGTACAAAATAGTCTTGGGAAGAGCGTCCTTTTTATCGAGGGAATTGAGAATATATGAAAGTCCCTCTGCTATCTGCATATCGTTTATGCTGTCAAAGCCTGTATCGGGGCCAATCTTTTCAAACATTCTGCTGTTATTGTTGCGAAGCGCTCCGATGTGCAGCTGCCATACCCAACCGCGCTTTGCGTATTCTTCACCGAGGAATGCGAGCTTATCAAGTGTATCTCTGTCCATGCTGTCGAGTGCGTGGTCGGAGAGACGGCATCCGTTATCGTGGAAGAAATCCATTCTTTCGGTGATGTCGGAATTTATCTTGCTAAGGTCGGGGCGGAATGCGGGTATTACCTTTGTTCCGAAGGAGCTTTCCTTTATCGCTCTGTGATATTCCAGAGTATCGTATGGCGCGTCGGTGGTGCAGATAGTCTCTACGTTCGACATGGATATAAGCCCCTGCGCTCTGTAATCCTCACGGCTGAGGTAGGAATTGACGGTATCCCAAATTTCTCTTGCGCTGTCGGCATTAAGCTCGATATCAACATCAAAATAACGCTTAAGCTCAAGGTGAGTCCAATGGTAAAGAGGATTTCCGATAAGATAGGGCACGGTGGATGCAAAAGCACACCACTTTTCGTACTCGTCGGCTCCTCCCGTAATATACTCCTCGGGGATTCCGTTAGTACGCATCTGTCTCCACTTATAGTGGTCTCCGCCGAGGAAAAGATCAAAGGCATTCCGGAACTGATAATTTTCCGCAATCATTTTGGGGCTGATATGACAATGGTAGTCGATTATTGGAAGGTCCTTTACTCTTTCGTAAAGCTCCTTTGCCACGTCGTTTTTGAGCATAAAATTATCGTTGATAATACTTTTCATAGTGTTACTCCATCCTTAAATATTGATATTTCTTCACAGCCGTTAAGCTCGTTTTTCGCTTTTTCACCGTTCGCTACTGCGATGACAAGTGACATAAGCTCATCTGTCATTTCCCTGCCCTCAAGGGTGGGAGAAGCGTCAAGGTCGATCCACGATGCCTTCTTTTCCGCCAATGGGAATATGCTTTTCAATATCGTTCTGTGTCATCACGTTGTGACCAACGACTCGGTAGCTTTCGCGCTTACCTCCGTACGGAGAGACCCAATTAAGTAAGCGAGGCTTCCATGGGTTCTTGTTATCGGCGTGATTTTTAAGATACGACCAGTTTCCGAACACGGTCATAAGATAATAATCTCTTATGTACTCGGTCTCGTCCGCCATATCACGAAACTGTCCCGGTTACCATTCCCAATTGCCCGAGGGCTTTATTACCACAAGTCCGCTTTCGCGGTCAATTTCGGAAACGTTGCCCCAGGTAAATTTAACGAGTCCCGCCTTGGGCAGAGCAAGATTTGCTTCAAGCACCCGTTTTTTCATTTACTCAAGCATTATTCCACCTCACCGAGCATAGCCTCAGCCTTAAGTGCCGAAACGTATCTCTTTGTATATCTGTCAAATCCATCTACACCCGCCTTATCGGGAGTAACGGTGTAGGTTTCGGATGCGGCAAACACCTTCTCGTTTAACCATTTATCAAGGGAAATGCCGCCGTTGTCAACTGAATACGCCGCAAGAAGCGCCATTCCCCAAGCTCCGCCCTCGCCTGCGGTCTTGCTGACCGAAACGGTGTTGTTAAGAGCGTTTGCAAGTATGGTCTGCGCCACTCCCTTGACCTTGAAAAGTCCTCCATGGGCGGTGAGGGTCTTGAGCTCAATGCCCTCCTTCTCACGAAGAAGGTCAACTCCAAGCTTCATTACGGCAACAGAGGAGCTAAGCTGTGCTCTCATAAAGGAGGCAAGTGTCATTTTGCCGTTCGGCACTCTGAAATACATGGGTCTGCCTGTCTCGATGCCCGTAATATGCTCTCCCGACAGATAATTGAAGGCGACCACACCCTCACAGTCTGGGTCTGCGGTCATAGCATTTTCGTAAAGTCTTGAATATATGTCCGAAATATCGGTGTCATAGCCCATAAGAGCAGAATATTCCTTGAACATTCCCACCCAGCTGTCAAGCTCGGTGCAGCAGTTGTTTCCGTGTATGAGAAATGCGTGGGAGCCGTCGGGGGAATTAAGGCAGTCTATTTCATAATGAATGTCCTTAAGCGCTTTATCGGTAACAAGAATAGTAAATACCGACGTGCCCGCAGAAACGTTACCCGTACCTGCGGAAACCGAATTTGTTGCAACCATTCCCGTCCCCGCATCGCCCTCGGGGGCGCATACGGGAATACCGAATTTAAGATTTCCCGCAGGGTCGAGGAATGATGCGCCGCTTTCGGTGAGGGTGGCGGTGGCATCTGACGCTTTTCTTACCACGGGAAGCACGTCGGCTATCCTAAATGGCAGTGCTTTATCGGAGAAAAGTCCGTCAAAGTGAGCCATAAGGGCCTCGTCGTAGCTTCCGTTTTTAAGGGGGAACATTCCCGAAGCCTCGCACGTGCCCACCTCGTGTCTGCCCGTCAGCAGATAGTGAACGTAGCCCGCAACGGTGGTGACGTATCTTATTTTGTTAACGTGCTCCTCACCGTTTAAAACAGCCTGAGCAATATGAGAGGCGCTCCACCTCTGCGGAACGTGAAAATTGAAGGTTTCTGTAAGCAGTCTTGACGCTTCGGCGGTAACGGTGTTTCTCCAAGTGCGGAAGGGGGTGAGAAGCTCCCAATTTTCGTCGAAAGCAAGGTATCCGTGCATCATTCCCGAAATTCCGATAGACAAAAAGCCCTCGGGAATAACGCCGTATTTCTCCTTTACGTCTCTTACAAGGGATGCGTAGCACTCCTTGACACCGCGGTGAACGTCGTCTAGGGAATAGGTCCAATAGCCGTTTTCAAGCTTATTTTCCCAAGCAAAGCCACCCGATGCGATGGGCTCGAGTGTTTCTGATATAAGACAAGCCTTTATTCTCGTCGAGCCAAGCTCGATACCAAGATAGGTCCTGCCGTTCTTAATTGCCTCCGAGTAGCTCATAGGTATCTCCTTTTCAAATCATTTTTTTGTAAACTTCTTGTCTGCCTCGCGCATATTGTCAAGGCATCTTCTCGCACCGTCGATTATATAGCTCATATCGAGACCCATAGAAATAAAGTCTATGCCCTTGCCGATCCAGAAGTCAGCGGAAGCGGGATCGTATGAGCCCATTGAAAGACCGATGGGCTTGCCGAGCTTGTGCGCCTTCTCAACAGCTATCGCTATAAGCTCGTTTGTTCTTTCGTCGGTAACGGCGTGACCGAGCGCACCGATCGAGCCGCTCAGATCCATAGGGCCGATAACGAAGCCGTCCACATAGGGAATCGCGTCGACCTGCTCCATTATCTCAACAGCCGCCTCGGTCTCGACCTGAAGGAAATGTAGCATTTTCTTGTGGCCGCGGTCTATGTATTCGTTAAAATCGTCGATTCCGTAGCCGATGGCTCTGCAGGGGCAGAAGCCTTTCTTGCCCTCGGATGGATAGTTTCAGGCGTAGATGGCAAACTGCGCCTGCTACACCGTATTGACCATAGGGACAACGATAGCGTCGGGACTCATTTCCACAACTCTCTTAATGTGAGGAATATCGTTCCAGCTCACTCTGACAAGTGAGGGCACGCCGTTTGCCTTGCAGGAGATAAGATTCGTCTCAACGTCCTTGAAGGATGTGCTCATATGCTCCATATCCATCCAGATATAGTCGAAGCCGTTCCTTCCGAGAATGTCGCAAATTCTGTAATCCACCATATTAACGTGAGTTCCGAAAAGTCTCCTTCACGTACTCAACTCTTCACGAAATCTATTAGCCATTTTTGTAATCCTTTAGAGCAAAAATATCGTTAAATTAAGTATAGCACAAACCAATAGCAAATTGCAAGTAATTTGGAAATGTTGCACGAAAGTATAAAACAGATCACACCAAATCAAAAGACGTCCACTCAGACGTATTTTGATCATTTTCCGTATTCAAAAATTTTTACCGCGACGAGAAGGATGCTGAGCTCAATCCCTCAGCACTTGAAGATAATGCTGTTACGGTCATGACATTTGAAAACGGAGCAATTGCAATAAATGAAACCGGTTTTGTAAGTCATGGCTGTCCCGATCTTTTTGAGATAGGCGGCGATAAGGGATATCTCATCTGCGCATATGGCGTAGTTACATATACGGCTTCAGACAAAGGCCCTGAGACTCCGGAGCTTCCCGCCCCCGTCAAATCGCCTCTTGAATGCTTCTTGACAAGCAAACCCATCGAGAGCTGCGGTATAGATAAGGCTATCGTACTCACCAAAATGATGGTCGGAGCATACAAAAAGTAAAACAACAATAAGAAGATGCAATACCGAGGTATTGCATCTTCTTATTGTTTACGCGCTAATTTTCGCTTCACTCAGCATATTCTCAATAAATATTCCATACCCCGTCGTCGGATCACTCACCATTACGTGCGTGACCGCGCCGACGAGCTTGCCGTTTTGGATGATGGGTGAGCCTGACATTCCCTGAACGATGCCACCCGTGCGCTCTCTCAATGCTTTGTCTGTAACCCTGATAACAAAGCTCTTATTGTCGGTACTATCAATATTTATCTTCGATATTTCGATCTCATATTCCTTAATGCCGTCATCACCCAATGTGGTGCGTATTACTGCCTTGCCCTCTTTGACATCGTTTCTATTGCCAATCGGTATCGGTTCTCCAAGTCCGTCAGCAGAGGTAAATACGCCAAACACGCCGCAATCGGTGTTTTTTCTGACACTGCCTATTCTCTTCGAAAGGAAGTGCCCCTTTATTTCTCCCGGTTTCCCGCTTTTCCCCTTCACGACACCGCCTATACCTACGTCCATTGCTGATCCGTGCCTTAGCGGCATAATGACGCCTGTGCTTCCATCGCAGATACCGTGCCCAAGAGCACCGAATTCAAGAGTATCCGGACAAACGTAGGTAACTGTGCCGATTCCCGCCATACTATCCTTAAGATCCATTCCGATCCTGTATAGGCCGCTGTGGTCCTCACTTGCAGGAGTAACTGAAATATCGAGCGCCTTACCTTCTCTTAAAACCGTAAACGTGATTTTTTCACTGCCATTTGAATTTACAGCTTCTGAAATCTCTACGCATGAAAAAACATCTTTACCGTTTACCTTTTTAATAATGTCTTTAGCCTTGATCCCTGCACTTCCCGCAGGATCGACAGCCTTTCCGCCCGAGCTGAACGATCGCGTCCCTGTTACGAGAACACCGTCCGTCCCAAATTTCACGCCGAATGCGAAGCCTCCGACATACAGCTTTTCAGCCGTATCCTCAGCAGAAACAGATACCGTTAATAAAGAAAATACAAGCGTCAGAAAGAGTAATAACGACACAACTCCCAAGGCACAATTGCTTCCGTGCCCTTTTATTTTGTTAAACTTCATTTTTTTCCCTGCCGTTTTCATATTTTTTCGTGGATACGGTTTTATTTTGCTCGTCAACTTGCTTTTTATAACAAGTAAAATTTAGTTTAGCCGCAAAGTACCATTTTTTGTAATAAATTTTATTGTAACATATGAGCAATTTATGTCAAAAATACTCTTGATAAGAAGAACAAACTGTGCTATAATATAACTGACTTGAAATGCCTGTGGGCGAACACATTAAAAGAGCGGGAAGGAGAGTCCGCGAAAGCGGACGGTTAAACAAATGGAACATAATCATTATGGCGAGCTGGCAGTTATATGTATGCCCGGCTGCGAACAATTCGTTGAAGAGGTAGACGGTTTTCTCCGTGAGTGGAGAGGAACCAGAGGCAACGAGACCTTCGTTATAACCCCCGAGTGCAAGCGCTTCGGCAACGGCGAAGGAAAGGCTGTTCTTCACGAATCCTTCAGAGGCAGAGACGTTTACATCATCTCCGACCTTTATAATTACGGCGTTACCTATAAGATGTACGGCAGAGAATTCCCCATGTCACCCGACGATCATTTTGCAGACCTTAAGAGAGTTATCAACGCTATCGCAGGTAAAGCGCGCCGCATCACGGTTATCATGCCCATGCTTTACGAGAGCCGTCAGGACAAGCGTCACGTAAGAGAGTCGCTTGACTGTGCAGTTGCTCTTAAGGAGCTGGAAAATATGGGCGTTACGAATATTGTAACCTTCGACATACATAATATCGGAGTACAGAACGCAGTGCCCCTTATCGGATTTGATAACGTACAGCCCACCTACCAGATGATAAAGGCTCTTATAAATACCATTCCCGACATTCAGCTCGACAAGGATCATCTTACCATCATCTCTCCCGACGAGGGCGGTATGACCAGAAGTATGTACTACTCCTCCCTCCTCTCCCTCGACCTCGGTATGTTCTACAAGCGCCGCGACTATGCTACCGTTGTTAACGGCAAGAATCCCATCGTCGCTCATGAGTACCTCGGAAGAAGCGTTAAGGGCAAGGACGTCATCATTGTTGACGACATTCTTTCCTCCGGACAGTCCATTCTCGAGGTTGCACACAACCTCAAGGAAAGAGGAGCAAACCGTATCTTCGCATTCACCACGTTCGGTCTCTTCTGCGAGGGCTACGACGCAATTGATAAGGCTTACGCAGACGGCGTTATAACCAAGATATTCACAACTAACTTGATTTACCGCGCTCCCGAGCTTCTCGCACGCGATTGGTACGTATCGGTTGACCTCGGCAAGTACGTTTCTCTCATAATCGACACCCTCAACCGCGACGAGACCATCAGCCACCTTCTCAAGCCAGCAGAGAGAATCAAGGCGCTCGTTGAAAAGAAAAAGGCAAATCAGTAATATTTTATTTCAAAATACTTCAGGCACCCCGCAAATGTGGGTGCCTGAATTTATAAGGGATCAATTTTATTATGAATACCGAAAACAAGGATCCGAGAGCTCTTTTTGAGACATTTTCATCCATTACGATTTTTGAGCTTGAAAAAAGGCTTTCCGAAAGCGACGACAGAGAAGAAAAAATATTCCTCCGTGAGCTTATTAACCTTAAGCTTCAGTTGGCTCAGGAAAAGGTTGTGGGGGAGATGCTTCTGTGAACACAGAGAAAAACAAGATATTTACAATTATTGCAGGCATAAACGGAGCAGGTAAAACCTCGCTGTACCGTGTTTTGAGCCAAACCGAAAACCTTGGTGATAGAATAAATATAGACGAGCTCACCTTGGAGCGAAATAGCGATTGGCGAGACACAAAAGCACAGATATATGCCGGAAGAGAGGCAATGACAAGGATTCGCGACTGTATTGAAAACGGACGGTCGTTTCACCTTGAGACCACACTTCCCGGTGCATCAATAATGCGTCACATAAAGCTTGCAAAGCAATACGATTTTTCCATAATGCTCTATTTTGTTGGCGTGGACAGCGTAAAGGTAGCTCTTGAGCGTGTTCATCTCCGAATGGCAAACGGCGGACATGGAATTCCCGATGAATTTATTATGAAACGCTATGCCGCGCTAAATAGGAATCTCAAGCAGATTCTTCCCCTTTGCGACGGCGCGATACTTTTCGACAATACAGTAAAATTCAGGCAGATCGCATTCCTTGAGGAAAAACGACTTATCGACTGTGACTCAGATCTGCCCTATTGGTTCATCGATTTCATTGATGAATTACCCGATTAAGAGGAATCTATGTATAATTATTTTATTTTCGACCTTGACGGTACGTTGGTCAACACAATTTCCGATCTGAAAAATTCCATGAATATGATGCTACGTGACTTTTCATTTCCTGAGGTTGATGAAGCAGGAGTTCTTCGAGCAATAAATCACGGAGTAGTTGAATTTGTAAGAGGATGTCTCCCTGAGGACAAAAGACAGGACGAAAAGGTATTAAATGAAGCCCTTAACGTCTATCAAGCCCACTATTCAAAAAACTATTTGATTCATACAATACCTTATCCCTGCATACACGAATCGCTTGAATATCTTAAGCGCAATGGGGTTAAAATGGCAGTGTTTTCAAATAAGCAAGACGATATGACAAAGGCAATATGCGAGGCTCTTTTCCCGGATACCTTTGAATACGTCCTCGGCGGAAGAACCGGACGCTTTGCACATAAACCGTCTCCCGAAGGTGCACTCTATATAGCTGAGATATTCGGTGCCAGACCCGAAGAGATCGCCTTTGTGGGTGATTCGGACGTAGATATGCAAACCGCAAAAAATGCCGGGATGCATCCAATCGGCGTATCTTGGGGATACCGTTCCCCCGAGCTTCTTAGTGAGCTTGGCGCAGAAACTATAATCGACGGAATCGATGATTTTAAAAATCTGATATAAAAAGCGTTGCCACAGGCAACGCTTTTTATATCAATCGGTAGTTATCGCCTCGGGGATCTTCTCCTCGTCGGTTGTTTCAATATCAACGGTATATTCTACAGACGTTGTAACGCTCTGATCATAGTTACAGCTCAGCAGAACGCTGAAAAATAAATGCTCATGATCGATACCGCAGCCTCTGTAATCCGAAATAAACGTTTCAGCTTCCTCCCCGGTCGCAACAGGTACTGAAGGTGTGTCAATATCAACTATTATCTCGGCTCTGAGGAAAAGAACTCCGCTTGAAGCATAAAACATCGCTGCCATACCATTTTCATTTACATCATAATCCTCGGGAAGCATATCGAGAAGCTCAGCTTCAGCCTCCGCAAGAATCCTGTCTGTAATGCCGTAGCTCTCTAAAAGGCTCTTTTTCTCGTAGATCAGCTCCTTACTCATCGGAAGCTGAACGTACGCGTACCCGTATTGATCGCCCCAGCCTTCTCTGTCGACGTAGGTCAGCTTATCGTTCGCTTTCGGGCTTGAAGTTGAATTTCTATGCACGCACGAGCAGATCACAAGCAGAGTAAGAATAATAACAAATAGCATTGTGATTTTTCTCATACTATTTCTCCTTTCCCATTTTAACCATTATACAACCCAAAACATGGTATTCCTTATATTTTTTAAAATTTTCTCCTATTGACAAAAAACGCCTTTGGTGGTACAATAAAAATATCAAAAACAGAGTAGAGTGACGGGCGTCAAGTGCCGAGAGGACGGGGAGTTGCCTCTTGGACGAAAACAGTTGTTGCGGTCCGTTTCTCGCATCCCGCTGATACATAAGGAAGTTTAATACCTCCCTGTGCTGAAGCAATTTAAGGGGAGGTATATTTTTGTGAAAAATAAAAATCTTATCCGAAAAGGCATCATAAAACTGACGTATTGCGCTATTTTGGCTGCAGTATGTTTCATACTCGCTTTTGCCGCAAAGGGTATATTCGGAACGGGACCACTGCGTATTACAATCGAAAATTTACCGATTTTCTTGGCTTCATTCTTCTTTGGATCCACTTGGGGAATAGCGGTTGCAGTGTGTGCCGACCTGCTTTCCTGCGTTATGACAGGAATGTCCCCATATCCCCTAATAACCATTGGTGCCGCTCTCATCGGTGCTGTCTCGGGACTTGCATATAATTATATTTTCAAAAAGGCATCAATGAATATCCGCGTGACACTATCGGTACTTATAGCCCACATTATAGGCTCAATGACGGTAAAAACTCTCGCTCTTGTACCTTTTTACGGTGATGCCGGTATAACGCTTGTTCTCAGAATTCCCGTTTACATCGGAATTACGTTAATTGAGAGCTTAATACTTATTTTCCTTACGAAAAGCAAAGCATTTATGAACCAAATAGATATTATAAAGGGTAAAAAATGAACTACGAAGAAGCTTTATCATTCATACATTCAACAGAATGGCAGGGTAGCCGTCCAGGCCTGAGCAGAATAACAGAGCTTATGGGTAAGCTCGGTAACCCTCAGGAAAGCCTTAAAATAATTCACGTTGCAGGTACAAACGGCAAGGGCTCGTTTTGCGCAATGCTCGATTCGGTTCTCAGAGCAGCAGGCTATAAGACAGGACTTTTCACCTCGCCATACATCGAATTTTTTGAAGAGCGCATACAGGTTGGCGGTGAGCTTATTTCAAAGGAAGATCTTGCCGAGATCGTAACGGAGATCGCACCTTACTGCCTCTCAATGTCCGATACTCCCACCGAGTTTGAGGTACTTACGGCTATCGGCTACTCCTATTTTGCAAAAAAAGGTATTGACATCGCAATTGTCGAATGCGGAATGGGCGGAAGGCTCGATTCTACTAACGTTATAACCTCCCCCGTTCTTTCGGTCATCACGGGAATATCTCTCGATCACGTTGCCTTTCTCGGTGACACCGTTGAAAAAATAGCCGCAGAAAAGGCAGGAATCATAAAAGCAGGCAGACCCGTCCTCTACGGTGGAAAGGAAGAGGATGCGCGCAAGGTGATCAAAGCCCGCGCAAAAGAACTCGGCTCATTCTACAAAGAAAAGGATCCTTCTGCAATTTACGGAGTTAAAGCCACAAAAAGCGGAATTCGTTTTAATTACAAAAAATATAAAAACGTTACACTCTCTCTTTTAGGCTCATACCAGCCGGATAACTGCTCAAACGTCATTGAAGCCGTAGAATTACTAAATAAAAACGGCTTTAAGATCACTGAAAAAGCAATGAGAGAAGGACTGAGCAAGGCTGTCTGGAAGGGCAGATTTGAAAAGCTTTGTGAGTTTCCCGAGGTTTATTTTGACGGCGGTCACAACGAAGAAGGCGTATGCGCGGCTGTCGATACGGTACGTCGCAGATTCGGAAAGAAAAAGATAAACGTGATCTCGGGAGTTTTGCGCGACAAGGACTACGAAAAGATCGCAGGTGAAATATCCTCCGTTTCGGCAAACGTTTACACAGTAACACCAAACAACCCTCGTGCTCTCGATGCCGAAAGCTATGCAAAGCAGTTCAGAAAAAATGCGGTTTCAGCCATCCCCTGCAACAGCTATGCTGATGCAGTAGGTAAGGCATTCAAACAGTCTGCAAAGGACGGTAGACCGCTTCTTTGCGTCGGCTCGCTGTACTCATATCCCGATTTCAAAAATGCGCTTTCCGGCGTCGATCCAAGCGGCGCTATCCGCAAAAAAGCAAAAGAGCGTCAGATGGCAAAGCGTATGATCTATGTCGTTCTCATGCTCATTGCGGTGTTCCTTGCACTTAATCTAGTTTTAGAGAGCGGTGTTTTAAATAAGCTTTTCGGTGAAGACATAAAATATCGCGACTATCCTCCGATCGAGGATCTCTATCCCGTCGAGCCCTCCTTCAACATCTTTGAATACGAGCCGTATATGAAAAAATTAAAGGGCTTCACATACACCTATGATGGCATTTCGCAGTATATTGAAAACGAAGATGAAATCAGGCAGTGCGGCAAATACGCGGTCTTCTTTGATAAATACTTTGAAGCTGTCATAAACGGCGACACCGATACCTACAACTCACTTCTTTCAACATCCTACAAGAAGAAAAAAGGCGAAAAAAAAGCATTCACCATGCAAATGCTCTACGATATGGAGGTAATATTCAAGGATCTGTATTATCTGAACGAGAACACGCCCGATCAGATAGAGGTAACCGAATTTGACGTAGGCTACCGCATTATGATGAATAACGGAACCTACCGAAATAACCTCACAAGCGACAGCCGCCGTGATATGAGATACGTTCTCCATAAAAAGCTTGACGGCGATATCAAGATATACGTAATGGAAGAATATCTTGAAATAATAGATTAAAAAAGAGCCGAAATTTTAATAAATTCGTTTAATACACAAAAACAGACACATAAAAAAGCAGGGGGAGAAAATTATCTCTTCCTGCTTTTATGTGTGCTCCGATATTATTTAATCAATTGGCTAAACTAACCGATAGTTTTCGATAAATGCGCAAAATTACGGATAAGATATACCAATTAATCGAGTAGCGTAAACGACCAAAGTTGATAGCTACTCCCGTTATTTGGCGACCAATACACATTCGCACCGTTTGCTGATGATCCAACAGTCAAATATAACTCGTAATTGTGTAGTTTTATCTAATAATTCCCTGTGCTGGCTTGAATTATATCAATTTGTGCATCCGTTTCATTCCCAATTATTTCATAAACATTGCAATTATACGGATTCCCGGAACGGTATACATTTAAACCATATAATTGATCAATAACAGATCTAATATATACTTCTGTATCCAATCTTGATACTAACCACTTCTGCTCGTTTGTTCCACTGTCATTCCATAAAGTTATATTTACCCCATTCGAGAGAATCGTTACATCATCTCCTTGAATATTCAAGCACTTATACTCTTCTATTTCTCATATATACCTCCAAAGAGCTTAAGCTCAATTAATTTTTTCACGGTTTCTATTGCTTCATCCATAACACAGCCTTGCGATATCGAAAAGTCGCTGTTTAAGATACGTTTAAACATGTCCTCCAAATGACGATTAACTCTGTTTTTGTCAAGCAATGCTTGAATTCCCCGATAATCAGTAATACCATTGACAAACGGGATCATTTCATCGTGCTTAGGCGAGTAAAACGATATGTTTTCAAAGCTTACAAGCTCGTCGTCTACCTTCCCACCATTCAAGCCCTCATACAGAGTATCATTACGCAAGTCATCTATATAATAAATAAAACAGTCCAGATTCAAAATAACTTCACCGAATTCTTTCGGATCTATAGTTATATCTCCCGCTTTATCTATAGATATATCTCCCACTTCACTCAAATAATTCAATCGAAATGCTATAAATATTTCTGTTCCTTCCGATATATGATTATAATAATCTGTCATGATCTCCGCTTTGACAATCAAATACTGTCTTATACTTTTATTACCTTTATCCTTATTACCGTTTTCGTAATATTGATTCGAATACTCACCGACAATCTCCATAGGCTTGAGAAGAAGCAGAGAAGTACTATTCGAATCGTTAGGATAACGATAAGGTAGTTGCTTATTGATATCCTCGGTGCTCAACTGCTCTGTTGATATCACTGTGCTATCATCGGTATAAACTGGTTTCGGTCTTTCATTTTTTAATGTATTTGAAACAACAGCAAATATAATACTGCAAATAACCATCAAACATGCTGCCGTTGGCAGTACAATGTGTATACCCGTATTTTTTGTTGCCGAGCGTGTAACATCAACGGTACACGACTGCTCTTTCGACGCGAATTTTAATATTACTTCATTACCGATTCCAATTAAAACACAGGCTTCTTCCAAGTATTTATCGTCTATCCCCTGAAGTGCGGTCATCAAACGATCGCCGTTCATATTGCAACACCTCTTTCGTCCAAAAATATCTTGAGCTTTGCCCTCGTTCTCGAAAGCCTTGTTCGTACCGCTCCCTCTTTTATGCCAAGCACCTTGGCGATGCTTTCGTAAGAGTCCATATACCAGAAACGGCGAACGAATATTACCCTGCTCATCTTGTCAAGTGTACCGAGAAACTCGTTTATGTACGAGGTAAGCTCCTTCTCGGAAATGTCTTCCGCAATGCTCTGTGATACCGCCACCGTCTCCGACAGCTCATCAATGCACAACGCGTAATTCCCCCTTCTTTTTTCGACGTTATTATGAAGGTGACGGTTGATAGAAATATTACGCACCGCCTTCAGTAAATACGCGGAAAGCGACGCAGGTGTGACAGGCGGTATCTTATTCCAAAGCTGAAGATACGCCTCATTTACACATTCCTCAGCATCACGTTTGTCCGACAGTACGTTTTCCGCAACAGACTTGCATATCTTTCCGTATTTCTTATCAAGCTCGTCGATAGCCTTGTCTGAACGAGCAAAAAACAGGTTGATTATTCCTTTGTCGTCCACTCCAAGACCTCCATTTTTTGTCCTTCACCTATTAAGACAATATTTTCCACAATTTGTTACAAAAAAGCACAGACAAAAAGTCTGTGCCGATTTTCATATGATCAATTATTTCTTACTCTCAATAAAGAACGTCGCTTCGCTGTCGGCTACCGACAGAGCGTATGCGAGCGGGAACATTTCAAATGCTGTAGACACGTTTCTTACGTCGTCGGTGCCCGAGAAGCCCATATGATAACGGATGGCAAACGCTTCCTCGCGTGTGAGCTTCATATAGCCGGATATAATATAAACGCTCTTTTCACCGTGACCGTAGGGCAGCTTATCCTCAAATTCATAGGTAGGCACGCTCTCCCACACTCCGTTTGCGTTTTTTACGTTTCTGCTTCCCTTTTTGTAGCAGCCGACCTTACAAACGTCGTGCAGAAGCGAAACAATCGCGATAGTTTCGGGGGAATACTCCATTCCATAGGTTTCTTTGACTCTTGCTCTGTTAAGATAATCGTTCAGGCAATCATAAACGTTCAAGCTATGCTCAAGCAGACCGCCCTCGTATGAAAGATGAAAACGAGTACTCGCGGGGGCTGTTAAAAAGTCACCCGTTGAAGTCAAATAATCGTAAAGCTTATCCGCGCCCTCGCGCTTGATCAGCGAAAAATAAAGCTCCTTAAAGCGTTCTCTGTGTGTCATTATCTTACCTCTTTTTTGTGTTTTTTATTTCTGTTATTGCATCGGACAGCTTCGCAAAATCGGGGATATCGAGCTTTTCGCCTCTGATATCAGCCCTATAGCCGCATTTTACAACAGCCTCGGTAAGCTCGTCCTTGCCCAGCTCCGAAAATTCTGAAGAAAGCGAGTTTACAAGCGTCTTTCTTCTCTGTGCAAACGCTCCTCTTATTACTCTCGTCATCATATTTTCGTCGATGACGGTATATTTTCTTTCCTCATCGACCTGAATTCTGATAACCGCGGAATCGACCTTCGGCGCGGGAACAAAGCTTCCCGCCGAGACGTTAAACAGCCTGCTTACGCTTCCGTAACGGTTGACCGACGCGGTAACCGCGCCGTAATCACCCTCACCCGCATTGGCACAAAGGCGGAGCGCGACCTCCTTCTGTATCATTACGGTGATGTTATCGAATTTACAGCCCGATTCAAGCAGACCCATTATGATCGGGGTCGTTATGTAGTACGGAAGATTTGCGCAGACCGTAACGGGCATATCACCGAATTCATCCCTTATAAGCGCCGGAAGGTCGACCTTAAGTACATCTGCATTTATGACCTTAAAATTGTCAAATTCCGCCATCGTCTCCCCAAGAGCGGGAATGAGCGACGAATCTATCTCCACCGCGACGACCTTTTTGTAAAGGCTGCAAAGCTCATATGACAAAGTTCCTATTCCGGGGCCTATCTCAAGTATACCCGATTCGCTTTCCGCACCGCACTCCGCCGCAATTCGCTTCGGTACTGCTTCATTTATCAGAAAGTTCTGACCATAGCCCTTATTAAAGCGCAGTCCGTGCTTCTCCATTATATTTTTTACTTCGTTAAGTGATGTCAGTTTCATATCTTTTCCTTTGAACGGTTATAAAATTTCTCTTGACAAAAATCCACGATTGTGGTATAGTAATTAAGTCCGCTGGTATAGCACAGTCGGTAGTGCAGCTGATTCGTAATCAGCAGGTCGTGTGTTCGAGTCACATTACCAGCTCCAAAACGTCTCTCTTTCGAGGGGCGTTTTTATTATGTGCGTAGGGCGGAGGCTTGCTCCCGCCGTTCAATACCAGACCAACAATCAAGCTGTTTTTATCCGCCCCTAACAAACTCACACAAACACCATTGACCTATTCTATTATACCGCATTTTTCTTCCGTCGACAAGATTATTTTCAAAAAATATCAGAAGATAATGAATATTAGGTTGCATAAATATTTTAAAAGTGCTATAATATAACAAGAAACGACGGAAGGTACGCAATAATGTTAGAACGTAATGTCAATCGCACAAAAAACGGCTTTACGGGTGCAGGTGTTTGCGCCTTTTTCTGCTCGGTTGCCTATTCTCTTTCGGCAATCCTCTTCAGCGAAATGAATAACGTTCCTGCGTCAACCATAGCAATGCTGATCCTTTCGCTTGTTTCCGCCGTAACATATCTTATTCTTGAAAAAACCGTATTTATGAAAACGGGCTCATCGGCATTTGCCATTGGATACTTCGGCACCTTCGCTCTCGTATCCGCTATGGTGTTTTTTGTGACCAGCATTTTCCCATTAGACTACATTTTCGATGTAGCACCATTCTACACCGCAGTATATTTAAGGCAAAGCGTGATCTTATTGTGCTCGTTCAATGCGGCAGCGCTTGTCATACGGCTCGGGCTTGAAACAGGCAAATATGTAAATTCGGTTCTCAAACAATAGGATTAACACATCTATTTAAACCTCATATAATGAAATTGTACCATTATTTCTCTTACATAAGTGAATATTGAACACATAATGATAAAAAAATTTTTATTTTTTACAAATTGTTCTTTTATTTCTTCAGTTAATGTGCTATAATAGGTAGGATAGGAAACTATGCCTTTTACTAATAACGATAAAGAAAAGGTGTTTATATAAAAATGGATAGAATAGTAATTACCGGTGGAACGCCTCTGCGTGGGTCTATCGAGGTAAGCGGAATGAAAAATGCCGCTCTCCCGATTCTCATGGGATGCCTTCTCGTCGAAGACAAATGCATAATAGAAAACCTTCCCGAAATCGATGACGTAAGTCTCTCGCTTAAGATACTTAAGACAATGGGACTTTCGGTAAAGATGCTCAATCGTAACACCGTTGAGATCGATTCAACCTTCGCGGTTGGCGGTACAGCTCCGATCGAGCTTGTTCGAAAGATGAGAGCGTCCTACTATCTGCTCGGAGCAGAGCTCGGCAGATTCGGAAGAGCCTACGTAGGATACCCCGGCGGATGTGATTTTGGCGTACGACCGATCGATCAGCACATAAAGGGCTTTGAAGCTTTGGGAGCCGAAGTAAGTGTTGAGGGCGGTTACGTAGAAGTTGTCGCCAAGGACGGAATCAAAGCAAGCAATATCTTTTTCGACGTCATCACTGTCGGAGGAACAATGAACGTAATGCTCGCCGCAGTTAAGGCAGAGGGCACAACGATAATTGAAAACGCGGCCCGTGAGCCCCATATAGTTGACCTTGCAAACTTCTTAAACTCCTGCGGAGCCAAGATAAGCGGTGCGGGAACCGACACTATCAAGATCAAGGGAGTTGATCGTCTCCACGGTTGCACCTATGCTATCATTCCCGACATGATTGAAGCAGGGACGTATATGCTGGCAGCGGCAGCAACTAAGGGCTGTCTCAAGATCACAAACGTCATTCCCAAGCATCTTGAATCAATAACCGCAAAGCTTGTTGAAATGGGCGTGAAGGTTGAGGACGGTGACGACGAGATCACGGTAACATATCAGGGCGCCCTTAACCGCGTAAATGTAAAAACAATGCCATATCCCGGATTCCCAACCGATATGCAACCTCAAATGGGCTTGCTTCTAAGCATAGCAAATGGCGTAAGCTGTCTTTCAGAGGGCGTTTACGACAACCGCTTCAGATATTTTGAGGAGCTTAAGCGAATGGGAGCAAACGTCAAGGTAGACGGACGCACAGCGGTTATAGAGGGAGTTGAAAAGCTCTCTCCTGCCACCATCAAGGCTGTTGACCTACGTGCCGGTGCTGCAATGGTTCTGGCAGGTCTTGCAACGTCGGGAACCACCTACATTGAAGACATCCACCACATCGAGCGTGGCTACGACGACATATGCGGCAAGCTTCGTATGGTCGGCGCAGACATAAAAAAGGTGACAGTCCCCGACGATGATCGGCCATTAAGCAAAGCAAACTGATATTTCACGCCGAAATTTTCGGCGTGATTTTTTTATTTCGTACTCGTTTTTGCACTAAATTACCTGAACTTTTTAACAATAATTTTTCATATGCATAGTATGTACTGTAAAACATATTATTGAAAGGTCAGGTAATTATATGCCCGAACTTCACAAAGCGACTGATCAAAGCTATTACATTGGTGCAAATACCTGTTTGGGATTTATAAACTGTGCAGATAACCGTTTAAACGAATTAAATAAGCTATACATAATCAAGGGCGGGCCCGGTACCGGCAAATCCACCTTTATGAAGGAGCTTGCCCGTCGTGCAGCTTTTCTCGGATATTCCACCGAAAAATACTATTGCTCATCAGACCCATCGTCCCTGGACGCCGTCGTTATCCGACAATTATCCTTGGGTATTGCTGACGGAACGCCTCCCCACAAAATTGAACCGAGCTGTCCCGGGATCAAGGAAGAGCTTATTGATCTGGGGAGATTCTGGAATTCTTCTTTTTTGAAGGAATGTAAAAATGAAGTTGAAAAACAGATCAAAATGAAAAACGCTTGCTTTTCCTCAGCTTACCGTCATTTCAAAGCGGCTTCAATTATACGAGATGAGGAGGAAGCCCGGCTCAGTCTCTGCTTTGATCAGCTTAAGGCAAAAAAAGCAATCAAGCGCATTATGGCGACAATAAAAAACGGCAACGGTTATAATGCGCAAAACATGCAGATCAGCGCCGTTGGAATGAATGGAAAAAGCATGCTTAATACCTTTGAAGACGATTCGGAAATGCTGTATTCCATAGTTGATAAACGCGGCGTTTCCTCGATGATTTTTGATATTATTTTAAGCGAAGCAAGAGAAAAAAAGCTTAAGGCACAGTTCTCGTACGACCCGCTTATGAGAATTGATGCAATATTTCTTCCGGAATCAAAAACCGCATTCACCTTATCATCCTCGGGCAAAATATTAAATACCGAAAGATTCATAATCAAGGACGAATACTCTGTAATAAAGCATAAGTTAAGGTTTTTGAAATATTTAAAGGAAGAAATAATGACCTCCGCAGAAATTGAGCTAAATGAGGCTAAAAAACACCATTTTAAGCTTGAAAACATATATTCGGAAGCAATGGATTACGTTTCCTTAAACGATATGACGGAGGAATTCATTTCATCGGTTTTGGGATAATAAAAAGGCGAGCGTTATAGTGCTCGCCTAAATACTGTATAGAATTTTAAATTTTTCATCAAACAAACACCTTTTCGCTCTCAAAGGTCAGCACTTTTTTCGTTACGGGGTGAACGAAGGTCAGCTTTCTTGAATAAAGCGAGATCTCGCCCTTGCCCCCGCCGTACCGCGCATCTCCTACAAGGGAAAGTCCGCGGGAGGCAAACTGTGCTCTTATCTGGTGCGTTCTTCCCGTATAGAGCTTCACGAAAACTGTAGCTCTGCCCTTTTCGTCTACAGAGACGACCTTGTAGGAAAGCCTGGCTTCCTTTACGCCTCCGCGTTTGCGCTTAACGACGTAGGTCTTGTTTTTTGCGCGATCATGATAGAGAAGGTCGGTCAGAATATCCTCGCCCTTTTCGGGTATAGCAACAAGCTTAGCAACGTATTCCTTACCCGCATCGGGAGAGGAAAGAGCCTCCATAAGCTTCGGAGTAACGTCGGAGCGGAGAGAATAGACCATAAGTCCTCCCACGCCCTTATCAAGACGGTGAACAACGCCGACGTAGGCGTTCTCGTCACGTATCGCTTCTCGTATAAGGGATGGTACGGATTCTTCTCCATCCTCTGAAATTGTGCCCACCGGCTTTATCACCACTGCGAGATATTCGTCCTTATATAAAAACTCTATCATCCCTGTATTCTCTGTCCGAGACGGTCAATGTACTGCCTGTAGAAGCTTTCAAATCTTCCCTCATCGAGTGCATCTCTTATCTTCTGCATAAGATCGTTATAAAAATATAGGTTATGAAGCACGCAAAGGCGCATTCCGAGCATTTCGTCAACCTTGAGAAGATGTCTTATATACGCTCTGCTGTAGCTACGGCAGGCGGGACAGTTACAGCTCTCCGAAATGGGACGGGAATCAAGCTTGAACGCCTGATTTAATATGGTTATCTTCCCCTCCCAAGTGAAGAGATTTCCATGACGGGCGTTACGGCTGGGCATTACGCAGTCGAAGAAATCGACTCCGCGGCGCACCGCTTCAAGAATATTCTGGGGAGTGCCCACACCCATAAGGTAACGGGGCTTATCGGTAGGCATATGAGGCTCAACGACCTCGATGGTGGAATACATTTCCTCAGCAGTCTCTCCTACTGCAAGTCCTCCGATCGCATATCCGTCGCAGTTAAGCTCCGCAATGGTCTTCATGTGATCTGCACGAAGATCCGCATAGGTACAGCCCTGATTTATACCGAAGAGCAGCTGATTTTTATTTATGGTCTCGGGGAGGGAATTAAGACGCGCCATCTCCGCCTGACATCTTTTGAGCCAACGGGTAGTACGGGCGCAGGATTCCTTGGCGTACTTATATTCCGCGGGATTTTCAACGCACTCGTCAAACGCCATTGCAATGGTAGATGCAAGGTTTGACTGTATCTGCATAGATTCCTCGGGTCCCATAAATATCTTTTTGCCGTCGATATGGGAGTTGAAGGTAACGCCCTCCTCCTTTATCTTACGGAGCTTTGCAAGGGAGAATACCTGAAATCCGCCCGAGTCGGTAAGCACGGGGCGATCCCAATTGAAGAACTTATGGATTCCGCCCATCTGATAGATAAGACGGTCACCCGGACGGATGTGGAGGTGGTAGGTATTGGAAAGCTCCACCTGACATCCGATCTGCTTAAGGTCGTCGGTAGAAACACCGCCTCTTATTGCAGCACAGGTACCGACGTTCATAAACACGGGGGTCTGGATCGTGCCGTGAACGGTTTCAAAGCTTCCGCGTCGAGCCTTTCCCTCGGTCTTAAGAAGTGTAAATTTTGCCATTTTCGTCTCTTTCCGTCGGGAAAACAGCCCGACTTTATTATTTTCTCCGCAAGAACAGTGCGGGGATTTTAATTTTTCGTTATTTATGTTCTCTCAAACTGCTTTTCAAATTGATCCTTTGTCATTTCAAAAGCAACCGGTCTGCCGTGAGGACAGAATCGAACCTTTGGATTTACTATAACCTGCTCCGCTATAAAGCGTATGTTCTCGGGGGAATCCTCACGACCTCCCTTGACAGCCGCCTTGCAGGACGCCTGATATAGCGCCTTTTCATAAAAAGCATCGCGCCCCACTTTAAGATCTCCATGACCTTCGGAAAGTCTGATTGCAAGCTCTGAAAACAGTGTTACGGCCTGACTGTCATTAAGTCCCGATGGATACTGAAGAAGCGCAACTCCACCGTCGTCATCGGTAAAGTCAAAGCCCATCTTATACAGCTCCTCGTGATATTCAAGGGTAGCGGCGCACTCATTTTTTCCCAGTGCAACGGGTACCGGGAACAAGAGTATTTGCGAAACAGGATCCATTCTTGACATATTTTCTCTCATTTTCTCGAAAAGCAACCTCTCATGTGCCGCGTGCTTATCAATTATGAGCATACTGTCTTCCATCTCGACAAAAATATAACAGTTAAACGCCACACCTGCGACCTTGAAATAAGGAACGGTATATGCCTCTTTTCCTTCTTCCTTCACGGTGACCTCGGGCATTTCCTTTGCTTTATCTGAGACGGGTTTTACAGCCTCTGGAACATCGGGTATGATTTCTTCACTCGTAATAGGAGGTGCAGTAACCTGAACAGGCTCCGCCTCTTTAGGCATCACAACGGGAGGTCTTTCAACAAAAGTCGATCTGCTCTCAGATCCGTTCTCCCAAGGCATCAGTATTTTTTTATCAACGGCAACGTCTATATCGGGAATGGATGCAGCCTTTATTTCCGAAGGTATTGTTATCTGCTCATACTTCGCGTTCAGGCGTTCCTTGTCCGAGGCGATCTTCATTGCCTCATCATCACTTGAGGTCTTCATGGAGAGCACGTCGCTATAAAGACGGTAGCTGTCACCCGTGAGCTTTATCTGTGGCTCGCCTTGAACGCTTGGACGGTCAAGGCTGTTCATAAGTGCATTTCTGACAGCACAGTAAACAGCATTGAACACAGGCTTATCGTTTGAAAACTTGACCTCTAATTTCTGTGGATGGACGTTTACGTCAACAAATGCGGGATTTACGTTTATGGAAATAACACAGCAAGGGAATTTGTCCGATGGCAGATACGAAGAAAATGCCTGTTCAAGCGCCGCAGATGCCGTGCCGCAACGAACGTATCTGCCGTTGATAAAGAAATTTTCAGCCCCTCGGTTGCCTCTTACGTTATCGGGGGTTCCGATCACGCCCTCGACCTCAATGCCTTCGGTCATATCGTGAACCTTTACGGTCTTTTTTGCAAAATCTCTGCCCAAAACGGCATAAATAACATTTACTAAATTGCCATCCCCTGCCGTTTGAAAACGCAAAGTGCCATCAGCAATGAATTTTATCGAAATATCAGGGCGCGAAAGGGCTATCTTTTCAACAGTCGCTGCCACCGCAGCTGTTTCGGTTGCGTCTCGCTTTAAAAATTTTCTTCTTGCGGGAACGTTTGCAAACAGCTCCTCTACCATTATAGTTGTTCCGAACGGACATCCACTCTCTACAATATCCGTTATGTTTCCTGCCTCAACAGAAACGATAACTCCCATCGAAGCATTATTCTGCCTTGTCATTATCCTCATCTTCGAAACAGAGGATATTGCTGCAAGAGCTTCTCCTCTGAATCCCAAGGTGGAAATACCGTCGAGATCAGAAGCTTTGCTTATCTTGCTTGTAGCATGACGGCGTATGCAGAGAAGAGCATCCTCTCTTGACATTCCGCCTCCATCATCGGTTATTCTCATAAGGGACACGCCGCCGTTTTTTATTTCGACTGTGACCTTTGATGCTCCTGCATCTATACTGTTCTCGAGCATCTCCTTAATCGCGGATGCCGGCCTGTCCACAACCTCGCCTGCTGCGATAAGGTTGGCGACCTGTGGCTCAAGAATGTTTATTTTTGACATATTTTAAGCTCCTGTGGCTTATTTTGCTATCTTTTTAAGCTCGTTTAGGAAATTAAGCGCCTCAACCGGAGTAAGAAGGTTGACGTCAAGATTAAGAAGTTTTTCTCTTACTTCATCCGCCTTGTAATCGTCGAAGGAAATGGTTGCGCCCATCTCCCTTCCCTTTTTCTCGACGGGACGTGCATTTTCTACCGTCAACTGATTTAGCACCTCTTTAGCACGTCTTATGACCTCATTCGGTACGCCTGCAAGCTTTGCAACCTCAATACCGTAGCTGTCGTCGGTTGCACCTCTTACGATCTTACGAAGGAAGGTGATATCGTCCCCCTTCTTTTTGGCGGCGATATTGTAATTTACTATGCCCTGCATATCCTTCTCAAGAACAGTAAGCTCATGATAATGGGTTGCAAACATGGCTTTTGCGCCAAGCTTTTTGCCTGCGGTATATTCCGCTACCGCACGCGCAATGCTCATACCGTCGAATGTGGAGGTTCCTCGTCCTATCTCGTCGTAGATTATCAGGCTTCGGTTTGTGGCATTTTTGAGAATGTATGCCACCTCGTTCATCTCCAGCATAAACGTAGACGTTCCGGATGCGAGGTCATCGGATGCTCCGACTCGGGTGAAAATCTTATCAACAATGCCTATCCTTGCCTCTTTTGCGGGAACAAATGAACCTATCTGCGCCATAAGAGTTATAAGCGCCACCTGTCTCATATAGGTGGATTTACCCGCCATGTTCGGTCCTGTTATGAGTGCCAGACGGTTATGATTGGTATCCAGAAGCGTATCGTTGGGAACAAAATATCCGTCTGTTGCAAACTGCTCCACAACAGGATGGCGTCCCTCCTTAATTGATATGGTGTTACCGTATTCTATCTCGGGACAAACGTATCCGTTTCGTACCGCGACATCAGAAAGAGACACATAACAGTCAAGCTTTGCAAGAAGCGAAGCGGTTTGCTGAACTCGCTTGACCTCGTCGGCAATTCTGCCTCTTATCTGCGTGAAAAGCTCATACTCAAGAGCACAAAGGCGGTCGGAAGCTCCAAGAATAAGCCCTTCTTTTTCCTTCAGCTCCTCTGTTATAAATCTCTCTGCATTAACAAGCGTCTGCTTTCTTATGTAGCGATCCGGAACCTCGTTGAGATTAGACTTTGTGACCTCGATATAATAACCGAATACTCGGTTGTATGCGACCTTGAGATTCTTAATTCCCGTTTTTTCTCTTTCCTCTTCGGCAAGCTTATTGACAAAGCTCTTTCCGTCGTGAACTATGAGATAAAGCTCGTCGGCCTCGGGATTGAAGCCCCGCCTTATAAAGCCACCCTCACGAAGCGAGATCGGAGGCTCGTCATCAATGGAACGCTCTATAAGATCTCTTATGTCAGAAAGGGTATCAAGGTGGAGATGAATATCCGAAAGCTCCTCACTTACAAAGCTTGATGTAAGCTCCTTTATATCAGGAAGAAGTGAAGCCGTTGCAGCTATTGCACGAAGGTCTCTAGCATTGGCGGTTCCGTAGACAAGCTTTGTCATAAGTCTGTCGAGATCGAGAACGTGTCTTAAGCACTCGCCAAGCTCTTCTCTTGCCATAAAGGATGAGGTCAGTTCAGAAACCGCTCTCTGCCTTCTTCCGATCTTATTGGCGTTAACAAGCGGCTGCTCTATCCAGCGTCTTAACATTCTCGCTCCTGCTGCAGTGCCGGTGCGATCGAGAACCCAAAGGAGAGAACCCTTCTTGTCCTTGCTTCTCATAGTCTCTGTGAGCTCAAGATTGCGTCTTGTTGCAACGTCAAGCTCAAGATATTCGCCGCTCTCATAGAATTTTAGTCCCGATACGTTGGCGTCATCGCTCTTTTGTGTTTCGGTAACATAATCGAGAAGCGCACCAATAGCACAGACCATGTCCCTGCTTCGCTCCTTAGCCTCATAGGCTGAGGTGGGGAACTGTCTTGTTACTCGGCTCAAGCAGGAATTAAATCCAAAGCGCTCCGACTGCCGCTCGGTAACGTAAGCATTCAGACGGTTTTTTATATAAAATTCAATTTGAGGAATAGACTCAAGGGAACAGCTAACAAGCATTTCTTTTGGTGAAAATTTTGCAAGCTCGTTAATAATTCGCTCTTCTTTGTCCTTTTCTTCAAAAAATGTTGCAGACATCTCTCCAGTGGATACGTCGAAGAAGCACAGAGCCGCTCCCTCACCAACGTAAAGAGAGCATATATAATTGTTTACAGAATCATCAAGCTGTGTATTGTCAATGACCGTACCCGGAGTTATACTGCGCACGATGTCGCGCTTAACGAGTCCCTTTGTGGTCATAGGGTCTTCCATCTGCTCGCAGACAACGACCTTATATCCCTTGGCAACAAGCCTACCGATATAAACGTCTGCGGCATGGAACGGTACACCGCACATAGGAGCTCTTTCAGCTTCTCCGCAAGATCTGCCGGTTAAGGTCAGCTCCAGCTCCTTGGAAGCAATTTTCGCGTCATCGAAAAACATCTCGTAAAAATCGCCGAGACGGTAAAACAGTATCGCATCCTTATGTTTTTCCTTGATTTCAAGGTATTGCTGCATCATTGGAGTCATAGTTGTTTCTCCTTGTTTTAATAGGATGATTTATTTAAAAAGCTCACCTGTAAGGCAGTAGGTGTCTGCCGTGATTATCCTTACATTTACAAAATTTCCGATAAGGTCGTCCTCGCCTTTAAAATGAACCAGACGGTTTTTTTCGTTTCTGCCTGTAAGAAGCTCGGGGTCTGTCTTGCTCCTGCCCTCAACCAAAACCTTTTCTGTCTTACCTACGTACTCACTGTTCTTTTGAAGTGAGATTCTGTTTTGAGTATTTAGAAGCCTTGCAAATCGCTCCTTTTTGATGTCCTCGCTTACCTGCTCCATCTTTTCTGCAGGCGTACCGCGGCGAATGGAATAGATGAAAGAGAAGAAGGCGTCGTATCTGACCTCCTCAAGCATGGACAGTGTATCTGCAAAATCCTCCTCGGTCTCGGTAGGGAAACCAACGATTATATCTGTTGAAAGAGCTATATCCGGAATTTTCCCCTTCATATAATTCATCAACGACAGATATTGTTCTCTGCCATAGTGACGGTTCATTTCCTTTAGTATTCTGTCGGAACCCGACTGAAGCGGAAGGTGGAACTGCTTAACTATCTTCGGGCGGCAGCTATCCCCGCAGTTTTCTGCTATAACGTCGATAAGCTCCTTTGAGGCATCTTTCGGGTGACTGGTCATAAAGCGTATCCAATAGTCGCCCTCGATTTTACATATATCAGAAAGAAGCTGTGCAAATCCGTAGTCCTCGTAAAGCCCCTTACCGTAGGAATTTACGTTCTGACCTAAAAGAGTTATCTCCTTTACTCCACTGTCCACAAGCTCTCTTATCTCGCTCAGAATATGCTCCCTTTCCCTGCTTCTTTCCCTGCCTCGAACGTAAGGAACGACACAATAAGTACAGAAATTGTTACAGCCGTACATAATGGATACCCACGCCTTGAAGGTGCTTTCACGCCTTACGGGAAGGCCCTCTGCAATTCCGTAATTCTCATCGGGATAGAAAAATCTCTTACGTTTTTTAAGGACTCCCTCAAGATATTCGGGGAATCTTTCGTGAGAACCCGTGCCGAAGAGCAGGTCAACGTAGGGATATTTATTTTTTATGTCCGAAAGGCGATGCTCCTGTGCAACCATACAGCCGCAGATAGCGATAACGAGATCGGGATTAACAGCCTTAAGGTGCTTGAGCTGACCCGTAATTGACAGAGCCTTGAGCTCTGCGTGCTCTCTTACCGCGCAGGTGTTGTAGATGACAAGCTGAGCCTCCTCGGGAGTGTCCACATAGCGATATCCCAGAGCAACGCACATACCTGCATACCTTTCACTGTCTGCCTCATTCTGCTGACATCCGAAGGTCCTTATATGTACTCCCGGCTTTTCGCCCTTGGTAGCATAATAGCCCTCGCAATATCTTCTGATACGCTCACAATAGGGAGAATTTATATTAAAATCGGTTCTGTATATCATATGATTTATCTTTCCCACCTAAAAAATGGTCATTTTAATTTTATTATATTATTATACACCAAAAACCTGCTACTGTCAATAAAACACCTATCTTGACAAAACTTTTTTTATATGATATAATTCACATTACTTTGTTTTTATACTAAAACACAGCAGATTCACGTATTATATATAAAATAACCTAAGGACTGAACAATATGCAAATCTGGGAGCTTTTTCTCATAGCAGTATCACTTTCTGCCGATGCCTTTGCCATTGCTACCTGCAAGGGCTTGTGTCTAAAAAAAATTACGCCTTATCACATGCTGACAGTAGGTCTGTATTTTGGTATCGCGCAGGCAATAATGCCGATAATCGGATATTTTCTCGCCTCAACGGTTGCCGCAAAGATCGCAGATTATTCATTCTATATCGCGTTTGGACTTCTGCTGCTGATCGGCGCAAATATGATCCGCGAAGCCGTTTTCGGCGAGGACGAATGCACCGAATGTAAAACCGATGCAGACCCCCTCTCTTTTAAAGAAATGATTCCAATGGCAATAGCAACAAGCATCGACGCTCTTGCTGTCGGAGTAACCTTCGCTTTAGAAAATGTGGAAATTTTCTCTTCCGCAACGCTGATCGGAATCACCACCCTCGTTCTTTCTGCAGTAGGTGTCGGGATCGGCTCCTTCATCGGCGGAAAATTCCGTAAAACTTCATCGATTATCGGAGGCTCGGTTCTCATTCTTATGGGTGTAAAAATACTCCTCGAGGGGCTGAAAATTATATAAAAATAACCTGCTTCGGCTTACGAAGCAGGTTTTATTTTATGCCAAAAGCTTACCGATATTAACGATATCCCCCGCGCCGAGAATAAGCACGAGATCGTTTTCACCGCAGTTTTCGTTAATATATTTTGCAATACTGTCAAAATCGCCGAGGCAGAGAGAGTTAGGCGTTTTCTCCGACAGCAGCTCCGAGCTTACGCCGAGGGTATCGGTCTCTCTTGCGGCGTATATATCGGCAAAAATCGTAATATCCGCATCGGCAAACGCCTTCGTAAAATCCTCAAAAAGACTTGCTGTGCGTGAATAGGTGTGCGGTTGGAAGATACAAACTACCCTCTTGTTAAACGCCTTCGCGGCTGACAGAGTTGCCTTTATTTCGGAAGGATGATGAGCATAATCGTTATAAACCGTTGCTCCCTTTTCGGTCTTGCAAACGTATTCAAACCGTCTCTTTGCTCCGCCAAAGGCTTTAAGACCTCTCTTGACCGCTTCAACGTCACACCCGTTTTCAAGTGCCGCAGCAGCTGCCGCAATTGCATTGTAAACATTGTGTTTACCGGGAACAGACAACGTTATGCGCGAGAGAATTTGATTTCTCACAACAAGATCAAACGATGCCATGCCGTTTTCATACCTAACATTCTCGGCATTATAGTCACCTTTTCCATGCAGTGAAAAGGTAACGCTTTTCCCTTCATAGCCGTTCTCAAGAGCCAATGCTTCCTCATCATCTCCATTTAAAACAGCCGTTTTGCCGTAAGAAACGTATTTCCTGAAGGAAGCTCTTAATTGCTCCATATCCTTAAAATAATCCGCGTGATCGTACTCGAGGTTAGTAACGACAGTTACCGTAGGAGTGAAGGACAAAAACGAATCACAGTATTCACAGGCTTCAAAGATGAAATAATTTTTGTTTCCCAATCGGTACGCACCGCCGAGCGACGACAGCTCCGCGCCGCTCACGACCGTCGGGTCAAGCTCGGATGCCATATATATTTCGGTCAACATCGACGTAACCGTGCTCTTGCCGTGTGTACCGCTGACACCGATACGGCAATTATATGAGCTCATAAGCCATCCGAGATATTCGGCACGCGTTATGATCGGGATCGCATTTTCGAGGCAGTATTTAAGCTCCGGATTATCAAAATGAGCCGCCGCAGTATAAACGACAGCATCGGCACCGAGAACGTTATCCGAGCTGTGTCCGTATGCAATTTTTATACCGCCGTTTTCCATTTTTTCCGTTATCGCGCTCTTCCTCTGATCGCTTCCGGTTACCATATATCCCATTTTTTCCGTAATCACGGCAAGCGAGGACATACTGATGCCACCAATGCCCACAAAATGAATTTTTTTGGCACCTTTTATTATCAAGCTAACGTCGTTTGCATTCATAAAACACCCTTCTTATGCCTGAAATTGACATAATATTACAATTTTTTTGTATATTGCAAAAAAGTTCAAAAATATTTCAATAATTTATTAATTTTCCGTTGAAATAAGGACATAATCGCCCAATATAATATATTATATAGGTCAAAAATTTATTAAAAATTTATCGGAGGCATTTATGCAGATAACTGACATCAAGATCAGGAAAACGTTTGCAGCAGACGGACCGATGAAAGCAGTTGTTTCAGTCACCTTTGACGGACAGCTTGCACTTCATGACATTAAAGTTATCAACACCAGGGACAAGTACTTCATCGTGATGCCGAGCCGCAAAAATCCCGACGGCACCTACCGCGACATCATCCATCCCATCAATTCCGAATTTCGTCAGACTCTCGAGCGTGCAGTCCTCGATGCATACTTCGTTGAGCTTGAAAATGAAGAGGAAGAAGGAGCAACTGAGGAAGAAAAAATCACAGAGTAAAACTAAATAACGATAAGACTGCCGTGGTCGCACAAGGGTCCGCCCGAAAGCGACACGGCTTTTATCTTTTTCTCCTCGACAAGCAAGCGTATTGCCTCCCCGTCGGGATGACTGCACAGATCCCCGAAAAAGCAGTATGTGTCAGAACTTAGCTTACCGCCCGCTCCGCCAATAAAACCACAGTTATATCCGTTAAGCTCAATATTTCCCGCTCCGATCTCGAGGACGCTTATACCGTCCCTTATTAACGCCGAAGCTATACCCTTATCGGCAGTCACCGCACTGCATTCGTCGATCATTGCTACCGAGCACCTTGTATAGCCCTGATTTACAGGTACAAATCTCGGATAATTTTTAACAAGCAGCTCCGACACCGCGCCTTTTTTGCCATACAGAGTATCTCCGATCGCCAAGGCGTCAAAAAGCACGTCGGAGGGATATTCCCCGTGAGGACCCAAACGGTCGGTTACGATCTTAACTCCGAGAGAATCGTAAAAATCAGAGAAGGCACGGTAATATTCATCCCCCATAAGCAAGCTTCCGTCATTCAGCTTAAAAATCAGTATATCGGGATGCGATGCTATCTGCTTTGGCAGTTTATTATATGCAGGAATCTCCAAAACGGAAAATCCCATTGAGCACAGCTTATTTTTACATTCATCGGAAAGATAAGGATCGCAAAGAACAGTTTTCATAGTAACTCCCTTGTAAAGAAAAAGACCGAACAGCCGTTTTCTCGGGCAGTTCGGTCGTTTGAGCATTAAAATTAAGCTCTCTCTACTTTTCCCGAGCGCAGGCAACGGGAGCAGACGTGCATAGTCTTGTTTGTGCCGTTTACAACAGCCTTTACCTTTCTTACGTTAGGCTTCCAGGTTCTGTTGGTCTTGCGGTTGGAATGGGAAACGTTAAGACCAAAAACAACGCCCTTTCCGCAGATATCACACTTTGCCATTATAGGACACCTCCATCCTTTATATACGAAAATATCAAATTTCTCTCATGTTGGAAACTCATACTCAATGAGTATATCACAGTTTTTTGAAAAATGCAATAGAAATCTGAAAAAAAGTTATTTTTCCTCTGTCTTGTCGTCTTTTTTGACTTTTTTTAACTGAAATTTGTTCTCTTTGCCATCAAGAAGTCTCTTTAGGTTGTCTCTGTGAAGGTAAATAACAAGTAAACAGTTTATAATTACGAATATAATACCGAGATTTCCTACTCCGTATTTTATCTTCATAATATTATGAAGCAATACGGGAAACGTCATTGCCGCCAATACCGAGCCAAGCGAAACGTATTTGGTTAATCCAACTGTCGCGGCAAAGATTATAAGCAAGAAAAGGAATACCATCGGCTCCATTACAAGAGCGATTGCCGCAGTTACCGCAACACACTTTCCACCCTTGAATTTATAATAGCAGGGGAAAGCGTGACCGAGTGCGCAACACAGTCCTGTCAGATATCCGTAAACATCACCAATAAGTATCTTTGCAAGAAGAACCGGTATAACCGCTTTCATTATATCTCCCACAAGGGTAAATATACCCGCAGACTTGCCGTAGGTTCTCGACATATTCGTTGCGCCCGCGTTTCCGCTACCCTTGGTTCTTATGTCCTCGCCAAACTTCAGCTTGGATATGATAACGGCAAAATTAAGGCTTCCGAGCAGATATGCCGCAATAGCGAAAAGCGCTACTATTAAGTAATATACGCCTTCCTTAAGCGTTCCCTTGTCCACGAATGTTCCAAGAGCTCCGTACCAGTTATTAACAAAGTACTGTCTTACCTGCTCCGCCTTTTCAAGCTCCTCGGGAGAAAGAGTCTGTGCGGCGGTGGTTACAGTATTCAAAAACATCATTTGCCACTTTCCTCCCCGCGTTCACGAATTATTATCTTTATGGGAGTGCCCTTAAATCCAAAGGTTTCACGCAAACAGTTCTCAATATATCTTCTGTATGAGAAATGGAAAAGCTCCACCGAGTTACAGAAAATGACAAACGTGGGGGGCTGAACGCCTATCTGGGTCATATAGTAGACCTTAAGATACCTTCCCTTATCCGACGGGGGCTGAACTCTTGCGGTCGCATCGTTGAGCACATCGTTAAGAACACCCGTTGTGATACGGCGTCTGCTCTGCTCGTACGCGTTGTTTACAAGCTCAAACACTCTGTCAACTCTCTGACCGGTCTTTGCGGAAAGATAAACAACCTCGGCATATGTCATATAGGAGAACGCCTGATATACCTTCTCGGTGAATTCCTTAACGGTATTGTTATCCTTTTCGATCAGATCCCACTTATTTATACAGATAACAGATGGCTTGCCCGCCTCATGAGCGATACCCGCAATTCTTTCGTCCTGCTCGGTTACACCCTGCTCCGCGTCTATCATGATAACGCACACGTCTGCTCTTTCAACAGCGAGCTTTGCTCGAAGCACGCTGTACTTTTCGATGGGATCGTCCACCTTGCTCTGACGTCTTATTCCCGCGGTATCGATGAACACATATTTTCCGTGCTCGTTTTCAAGCTCGGAGTCGATAGCGTCACGGGTAGTACCCGCAACATCGGAAACGATAAGACGCTCCGTTCCAAGTATTTTATTGATTATGGAAGACTTTCCTGCGTTAGGCTTACCTATAACAGCCACCTTGATGCTTTCATCAAGCTCGCCGTCCTCTTCGCCGTCGTCCTCGGGACAATATTCAAGAATTTTATCAAGCAAGTCTCCCGATCCGCTTCCGTGAAGGGCTGAGATCGCTATTGGATCGTCCTTGAAGCCAAGCTGGTAGAATTCATAATATTCTGCGGGAGGCGCACCGACGCGGTCCACCTTATTTACTGCAAGTATGATAGGCTTTCCACTCTTCATAAGAAGGGATGCGATCTGCCTGTCTTCGTCGAGCATTCCCACGGTAACGTCTGTTAAAAATACTATAACGTCTGCAGTCTCGATTGCGGTCTCTGCCTGACGGCGCATATATCTGAGCATTGCATTATCGGTTCGGGGCTCGATTCCTCCCGTATCGATAAGAAGAAGCTTTCTGCCTCTCCACTCGGTGTCGTGATATATTCTGTCTCTTGTGACTCCGGGCGTATCCTCAACTATTGATATACGTTTTCCCGTAAGCTTATTGAACAGTGTACTTTTTCCAACGTTAGGTCTTCCCACTATTGCAACAACAGGTGTACTCATAAGCTTCTCCTTTCTTATGCTTTAGTCATCAGCTTTTCAACGAATTCGTAGCCATCGGTATCAACAAATTCGATATTTACGTTTAATTTTTCCTCAAGCCATCGCGGCGTTTTATCATCAAGGAACCTGTCCTTTTCGCGTCTGAGCATTACAGACGGCAGGAACAGCACCTTACCCAGCGGCTTGTTTCGAAGCTGTCTGTAAAGGTCCTTTGCGGTTATAAGTCCCGCTACCGTTATTGTGTGGCCAAAAAAATCATTCTTTATCTCATATACGGTACAATCAAAATTGTAGCAGCGTTTTTTCAGTTCCTCCACCATAGCTGATATAACTCCGTAAGCGGCGCTTCCGGTAGCTATCGAGCAGGAACGCGGGCGGTGCGGATCGAGATCAATAAGATCCTCTATTGCCGACGAGAATTCATCGGTCATAGATCTTACCATACCAACGCCATTTTCTATTTGCGGATATCCCTCGTAGCACTCACCCGACGGAAATTTTTTGTTTCCGCTTATATAAAGCTCATCAGCACAGAAGAATATTCTGCTTCCGAGCTCATTCAAACATCCCTCCGAGAAGGCTTCCACCTGCTCGGTAATCTCAGCGCTCTCCTCCGATGTATAAGGAGTGAGCGGAAAGAGGTTTTCGCGATACTTGGTAATTCCTGCGGGTACTACTGACACCGAACTTACCATAGGATACAGCGCCTTCAGGTCGTTCATGGTACGCTCGAGCTGTTTTCCGTCGTTTACGCCCTTACAAAGAACGATCTGACAGTGCATTTCGATCCCCGCCTCCGCAAATCTCTTCATCATATCGTAGCAGGATCCCGCAAATCGATTACTGAGCATCTTACAGCGAAGCTCGGGATCAGTCGTGTGCACCGAAATATTTATGGGCGACATCTTCATTTCGATTATTCTTGAAATATCATGCTCGTCCATATTAGTCAGAGTTATGTAGTTGCCCATCAAAAATGACAGACGTGAATCGTCGTCCTTAAAATAGAGCGGCTCTCTCATACCCGATGGAAGCTGATCGATGAAGCAAAAAATACACTTGTTTCTGCATGATTTCTTTTCATCCATCAAGAAGGTGTCGAAAATGAGTCCGATATCATCGTATCTGGGTTTTTTTATAACCACGTTTATTAGTTCGGGACCGCGGTGAATGAGCAGCTTGACTCTCTGCTCTGTTATGTAGTAACGGTAGTCGAGAACGTCGTTTATATCGTGACCGTTTATTCTGATAAGACAGTCCCCTTTTTTGACTCCGCCAAGATCTGCAGGCGATCCTGTGAGCACGTCATTAATTATTACCATTTTGACACTCCTTTCTTCTTGCTTCCTCGACGAAACAAAGCCCTCCGCATTACGCGGCGGGCTTATCCGTGCAAAATTGCCGTCCTCGTTATCAGTCGTTTTCTACTGCAACGATCTCCTTGCCGGCGTAGGTTCCGCATGCCTTGCATACTCTGTGGCGAAGAACTGCCTCTCCGCACTTAGGGCACTTGGTCATTCCGGGAAGAACGAGCTTCCACGTGCTGGAACGTCTCTTGTCACGTCTTGCCTTCGATGTTTTTCTCTTCGGTACTGCCATGTTTAAGCACCTCCTTCAAAGTGGTTAATTGTTATCTTCACTATCGGTAAGAAATCTGCTCAGATCCGCAAGCCTTGGATCGATCTCCTTGGTTACGCAGGAGCACTTTCCCTCATTTAGGTCCTTACCGCATTTTGGGCAAAGTCCGAGACAATCCTCGGAGCAAAGGTCCCTTGAGGGCAGCTCAAGGAAGAGAAGCTCCTCGACTATATCGTCGAGCAAAAGAGCTCTGTCCTCGACAATGACGTAATCGTCGTTATCCTCATCCTGAAGCGAGCCGCTTACCGCTACATTTTTTGAAAGATCAAAGGTGTGGGTACGATGGAGCTTTTTTAAGCACCTTGCGCACTCGGTGTCGTAGGAAACGCTTGCCTTAAGCGTGAGAAGCATACAGCCCGCCTTTTCACTCACACATCCGCTGACACTCACCGGCCTATCAAAGGTTATTCCATCGAACATATCGCTTTCTCCCTCGTATTCGAAGGAAAAATCAAGCCTGTCCGATCTCGATGAAAGCATCGGCGTCATATCAATACGCATAGACGTCCACCCCTATTATCTGTTCACAAAATGTCACAATCTATATTATACACAATGAATTTCCTTTTGTCAATGATTTTTTCAAAAAAACCCCACTAAATGTTTGAAGTTTTATGCCCGCCATTTGTTCGCAATTGCACAAGAAAAATCAAAGAGCGCGTCTTAGCGCCTCTATTATCTTTTTTTCCTCCCTTGACACCTTAACCTGTGTCATTCCGAGTATTCTACCCGCATTCTCCTGCGACATCTCCTTTACGTATCTTAAATATATCAGCTGTCTTTGAAGTGACGGGAGCTCTTTCAGAGCCTGTGAAAGTGCAATGCGGTCCGTCGCCTTACCTATTCCGTCCTCTTTTTCCGATATAAGATCGCATATAGCCGCGCCATCGTCATCATTTCCTATCGGCTCGTATATGCTTTTTACGGGAGTTACCGCCTCGAGCGCTGTCACAAGCTCGTCCATATTCGAGCCGCAAAGCTCACTTAGTTCACTTAACTTCGGTTCCCTGCCGTGTTCTCTTATAAACTCTTCTTTTTTGCGCATTGCATCGGAGCCAAGCTTTTTAACGTTCCTTCCGACCTTTATAATGCCGTCATCTCTTAAAAATCTTCTGATCTCACCGATGATCAAAGGAACCGCATAGGTTGAAAACGCCGTTCCGTAGGAAAGATCGAAGCTTCTTATTGCCTTTATCATACCGACCGATGCTATCTGCACAAGATCCTCATATTCAACACCGCGGTTCTGAAAACGCAGGGCAATATTCTTGCAAAGCCCCATGTTGCCGACGACAAGTGCCTCAAAGGCTTCGGTCTCCCCCTCCTGCGCGCGTTTTATAAGCGCATTATTTTCATCTCTTTTCATTTCAGCTTTTTGATCATACTGACCTTGGTTCCTTGTCCAACCCGTGTTCTTACCTTGAAGCTGTCCGAAAAGCTCTCCATAATGGCAAAGCCCATTCCTCCCCTTTCACCGCTTTCGTCGGTAGTAAAAAGAGGCTGTCTTGCCATCTCGATGTCCTCAATTCCACAGCCCTTATCCGAAACGGTTATTTTCACGCTTCGATCGGTGTAAAGGGTCGTTTCAACCTTCACTTCCCCAGATACGCCCTTATATCCGTGTATAATGCTATTCGTAACCGCCTCGGATACCGCGGTCCTTATATCCGCAAGCTCATCTGTACATGGATCCAGTCTGCTCACAAAAGCAGTTACCGCATATCTTGCAAATGCTTCGTTTCTCGAATCGGAATCGAAGGTCAGCTTCATACTATTCATTACAGTTTTTTTCATAATATCCGTCCTTTTATGTATTTTCCGCGTGTGCGGAATTATTTTTTTGCCTTTGGTAAAGCTTCAAAGAATCTTTCCGCCCCCGACAGCTTAAGAATTTTCATAAATCCGTCGGGGACGCTGACAAGCTTAAGCACTCCCCCATACCCGCTTATTCTCGTATATCTTCCCAAAACAAGACCGAGTCCCGCGGAATCGGTAAAGGTGACGTCGCTGAGATCCATCACCACTCTTTGAGGTCTGTAATCGATGAGCTTTGCGTCGATCACCTCCCTTATCTCCCTTACGCTGTGATGATCAAGCTCACCTTTTATCAAAAAAACACATTCTCCGTCCTCCCTCATTTCAAAGCTGACCTGCTTAAAATTCACGGTTGCTTCCATTTCTTCCATATCTGCACTCCTTTCCTTTGCTTGTACGACAATTGTACAACCGCACACCCGCGTATATTGTAAATTTGCGTCGAAAGGGAAAAATATTTTATTTTCGGTACTGTTTTTTATTTAATGCATAGTCTGTAATAGTAAAAGTGAAAGGAGAAAATATGGATAATCAAGGAATAGGCTTTATAACGGTCAACGTAAGAACAGCGGGCGGTGCTCTGCCTGTTGAAGGAGCGACCGTGACGATAAGCAGAGCGGACAATTCCGACATAGTGGCGGTGATGATAACCGATTCTGCGGGCACTTCGGAGATAATCAGCCTCCCAACGCCGCCAAAGGAGAATTCACTCACACCGGGAAACGATAACGTATCGTCGTTCTACATAGTCGACACCTACCGCGACGGCTATTACGAGGCTATAGTTTATGACGTACCGATATTCGACGGCGTTACATCGATCCAGCAGGTTCTTTTAGTACCGATAGCAAAGGGGGATCTGCCTCTTCAGCCCAAGGATCTGACAAGGATCGATATTTCTCAAATGCCCGACCTTTAAAGGAGGAACAGTAATGGCGATACCATACATTCCCGAAACAATAACTGTACATTTGGGAGCACCCGATCAACCCGCGCAAAACGTGACAGTACCTTTCATCGACTACATAAAAAACGTAGCTTCATCTGAAATATTTCCCACTTGGCCCGAAATCGCGCTCAGGGCAAATATTCTGGCACAGATATCATTTGCGCTCAATCGTATCTACACGGAGTACTACCGTTCAAGAGGATACCCCTTCAACATAACCAATTCCACAGCTGTGGATCAATCTTTTGTAAACGGCAGAAACATATATGACACGGTTTCCAAGGTCGTCGATGATATTTTTAACGACTACCTCAGACGTGTTGGAAACGTCGAGCCGCTTTTTGCTCAATACTGTAACGGCACGACCGTAACCTGCGAAGGACTGAGCCAATGGGGCTCCGTTGAACTGGCGGAGCAGGGGCTGAATTCCATTCAGATTCTGCGAAATTACTACGGAAACAATGTTGAGATTGTCGTAGATGCCCCCGTTAAAGGTATTACGACGTCTGTTCCCATACGAAATCTGAGGCTCGGTTCAACAGGCAACGACGTTCTTAACGTACAATTAAGATTAAACCGTATTTCCCGAAATTTCCCTTCCATTCCGAAGATCCCCGATCCCGACGGATACTTTAACATTGCAACAAAAGACGCGGTAACAGAGTTTCAAAGCATCTTCGATCTGTCTCCCGACGGAATCGTAGGTCCGGCGACTTGGTATCGGATACAGCAGATATATGCAAGTGTAAAGCGTCTGAACGAGCTGAATTCCGAAGGAATAACCTATTCCGAAATTCCGAGAGTATATCCCGAGACGCTTGTTCCGGGGGCGTCGGGAAACGATGTCCGAGCCATACAATATATGCTCAACTACGTTGCTCAGTATGAGGACACCATAACGCCATTTCAAATAAGCGGCAACTACGATGCACCCACCGAGGAGGCAGTCAGGGGATTTCAGCGAACGTACGGTATTCCCGAAACCGGAATTATTGATGAAAACACCTACGCGCGTCTGTACGACGTATATAGCGCGATAATTCTTTCCCTTCCCGATTCGGCATTTGTCGATGCCGCGCGTCCGTATCCGGGCTTCATAATAAGCCGAGGATTTGAGGGGGAGTACATTATTCCTTATCAGGAATATCTGATAGCAATATCAACTGTATTTGACACAGTGGAAGCCCCCTTGGCAACGGGAATATACGATGAAGCCACCGAAAATGCCGTGCGAGAGGTTCAAAGACTATCCGCTCTTGAAGAAACGGGGCAAACAGATCTTCTGACCTGGACAGCAGTTGGCGAGCTGTACAACGACATAAGGTCAGGGCAGATCGTAAGTCCCGAGCAATATCCGGGTTACATTATTGATTAGGAGAAGCTATGAACAACACAAACAGACCGTTCAACAGAATGTCGGTACGGCATATACAATCGTCGTTAACAAACATATCGAGGATAGATTCTGATATACCGAGGGTAAATCCCGACGGTATCTACGGCGAAACAACCGCGGCTGCCGTGTACGCTTTTCAGAAAAAATATATGGGTAGCGGAAACGGCAGAGTGGATTTTCCCACTTGGCAGGAACTGACTCGCATCTCAAAGGAAGCGGACAAAATTCTCTCCCCTTCCTCCCCTATTTCCCCCTTTGAATTAACGCTTAAGGACGGAAAACTCGTGAAGGGCGACCGTTGTTCCTTGGTTGCACTCATAAAAATAATGATGAACAGCATCAGCATTACCTATCCGTCAGCAGAGGGCTTGGGTTCTTCCGACCTCTTTGACGAAAGGCTTTATGATGCGATAATGGATTTCCAATCGATTCACGGGCTTAAAACAAGCGGCGAGATCGACAAACAAACCTGGAATCGATTGGCTTTGGCATACGACCGAAGTCTTTGGGCTGAATGATCAAATTTACCGTTAAAACAAAGGATATCCGTCAATAATGTAAAAAAAGCTGTATCGGAGGCTTAAAATGGATATTTCTTTCACTCCCGCGGCGGAGAACGCCGTAAAACAGGCAAAAATCGAGGCGGAAGCTTTAGGCGACGCCTTTATCGGATCGGAACATATATTACTCGGAATTCTCAAAGTCAAAGGCTGCGTGGCTTATGAGCTTTTAAGGTCAAGAGGGATCGAATACTCCGGTGTGCTGAAGCTTGTAAAAGATATGAACGGCATCCACAGCTTATCAAAGGATCAGCCCATCGCCTTTACACCCAAGTCGCGCCGGATACTTGAACGCGCCTCGCAAAACAGCCGCGGAATTCTCGGAAGAGCCGGCACCGACGGGCTACTTCGCTCAATGCTCGAGGAAAAGGATTGCACAGCGGTCAAGGTCATCGAACGAACCGGTGTTTTGTGCGACGAGCTTATCTGCGACCTTACCGTTTCCATGCGATCGGGTGAAGGTCTGCTAAGCAAAGGCGAGAAAAAGGAAAACTCCAAAAAGCTTCCTCCCGCGATCTCCAAGTATGCCGTTCCATTATACAAAAGCGACAGAGAAAACGATCCCGTAATATGCCGAGAGGAAGAGATCGGACACATAATACGGATACTCAGCAGAAAAACAAAAAACAACCCCTGCCTTTTAGGTGAGCCGGGCGTAGGTAAGACAGCCGTTGTTGAAGGACTTGCAAAAAGAATACACACAGGCGATGTACCCGACTTTTTAAAGGGTAAGATATTGCTGTCGCTTGATATTCCGTCTATGCTTGCAGGCGCAAAATACCGAGGAGATTTTGAGGAAAGGCTGAAATCCGTACTAAGCGAGGCATCGCAAAACGATGATATAATACTATTCATTGACGAGCTGCACACGGTCATGGGTGCCGGCGCATCCGAGGGCGCCATAGACGCTTCAAATATCCTCAAGCCCGCGCTTTCAAGAGGCGGCATTACTCTCATCGGAGCAACGACCACCGACGAATACAGGAAATATATCGAGCGTGACAGTGCATTTGAGCGCCGTTTTCAGCCCATACAGATAAAGGAACCCGACAGTCAGCGCGCCTGTGAGATACTTCGCGGACTAAAAACAAGATTTGAAGAACACCACGGACTAAATATAAGCGACCAAGCCATAGAAGCCTCGGTCTCTCTTTCCCTGCGCTACTTTCCCAACAGACGTCTGCCCGATAAGGCCATCGACCTCCTTGACGAAGCCGCCTCGGATAAACGTTTAAAGGAAGAAAAAACACGCTCGGACAAAATGGAGCTCGATTCTATTATAAAGGGGATCGATTCCTCAAACGACAGTGACAGCTATGCTTCCCTTTCGGAAAAATTAAAAAGCAAATCAGACTCCTTAATAACCGATAAAGTTATAACGCTCACAGAAGCAGACGTTAAGCGCACGCTGTCTCAAAAGCTTGGCAGGGACATTACGCATCCGATACCTCCACACCTTGAAGAACGCCTGAAAGAGCGTATATTCGGTCAAGACGAAGCTTTAATCAAGATCTGCTCCGCAATTCGTTGCGGTATGCTTTCCTTGTCCGAGAGGAACCGTCCCGTCTCGGTAATTATGGTCTACGGTGAAAGTGGGGTCGGAAAAACCGAGCTCGGAACTGCGCTTTGCGATGCTATGTTCGGCGAAGGTCTGCTTTTAAGGATAGATATGGCTGAATATACCGAAAAGCACAGCATTTCAAGGCTCATAGGAGCCCCTCCAGGATACGTTGGATATGGTGAAGAGGGGATACTGACCAAATGGACGAGGAACAATCCCCACAGCCTAGTTATGTTCGACGACGCAGAAAAGGCTCACCCCGAGGTGCTTAATATCATATCCACGGTTGCAGAAAGCGGAGCTCTCGCCTGTCCCAACGGAAAAACGGCAGATTTTAAGAACACCATAATTCTCGTAAACACAACGCTTATGGAAAAGGAAAGAACAGCCGGCTTTTCATCAGACAAAGACCGCAATATTCCCTCTGCCATTGAGCAAACCTTTTCAAAAAGCTTCTTAAATAAAATGGACGTCATTGTCCCGTTCGTGACCCTTTCGTCAAATACTTTATATAAAATAGCAAAGGAAAAGCTAAACGAAATTTCATCAATACTGAGCCGAAAAGGAATAGAGACCGAAGTTTCCGACAGCGTTTACCTGCTTTGCGCCGATATCGGCAGAAAACGGGGCGGAGCAAGAGCAGTTACAGCGTTTATTAAATCCGAGATCGAAGAGCAAATAGCGATGCACCTTTATGAAAACGAAGAAAATGCCGGTGCAAAGCTCAATATTTTCGAAAATAACGGCGAAATTTTCATAAAAGCAGTAACGGATACAAGCGAATTGCATATAATGCAGTAAAGACCGTCTTACACAGGTGAAGCTATGAGAAAAAGACTGCCCGACCCAAACCGTTTCCGCTTTATCGAGATCGCAATAATTGCCTTCGGTGCAGGCATACTTGCCTCCTTTTTTCTGTCCGCGCACATTCTCGCGCTTATTGAGGCAGTTCTGATAATTGCTATCGGCATCACAATGATAAAGGGGAAATAGCAAAAAACGAAAGGAGATCAGCCTTGAAGGTCGTTGTTTTTAAACCTCCGAAGATCCTTGCGCCATTTTTTCGCGTAATAATGAAGATCAAGGAACGAAAAAGTAAATAATGAGCCAAAACAACAAAAATACCTTCCTTACAGTATTGTAAAGAGGGTATTTTTGTTGACAATATTGACAATATTTGTCCTAAGATGTATAATTTAAGCGTTCGCTTGACGGGGCAGCACACCGTGCTTTAATAAGGAACTTCGGTGAAAAGCCGAGACGAGCCCGTCGCCGTGAGCGGAAATTACAAAAAAGCTACTGTCCTCACCGCAGAAGAGGATGGGACAAGCCATTGGGAGACCGAGAAGGCGCTTTTTAAGGCAAAAGCCGTTTTCGCAAGTCGGAAGACTTACCCCCTGCTTCGTAAAATGTTGCGAGAGCCGACGCCCAAAGGGTTACGAATACACAGCGGACCGATTATAATATGGCTAAAAGCCAAAAAAGAAAGGAAAAAAGACAAATGAAAAGCTTAAAAAGAATTTTGTCGCTTATTCTGGTTCTTACGCTGTCTGCGGCGGCGGTATTGGGCCTCACTTCCTGCGGCAAAAAGGAAAAGGGTAACAATGATGAAAAGACCATCACGGTTACCGTAATCGACGACAAGGGTGAGAGTACCGTGTTCAAGATCACCACGACGTCTGCCAACTTGAGAGGAGCCCTCGAGCAGGAAAAGCTCGTTGAGGGCGACGAGGAGCAATACGGGCTCTACGTCAAGGTCGTAAACGGACTTCGCGCCGATTACGATAAGGACGGTGCGTATTGGGCATTCAGCAAGGATGGCGTTGACCTTATGACAGGCGTTGACGACACCATTATAGCCGACGGTGACAAATATGAAATAACCTACACCAAGGCATGAGCAAGGTAAATAAACGTATAAAAGCTCTTGAGGAGCTTGTGCTGTTCTCGCTCTTCGGAGCAATGATGTTTCTGACTGCACAGGTCGATCTGATACCGAATTTCCATCCCTTGGCGATGTTCATTGTAGCATTTACGGTGATCTACAGAGCAAAAGCCCTGATTCCCTTGTACGTTTACGTCTTCCTTGAAGGTCTGCTCGGAGGCTTCAACCTTTGGTGGGCGCCATATCTTTATGTTTGGACGGTACTTTGGGCTGTTGCCATGCTGATACCGCGAAGGACAAGCGAGATAACTGCGGGGATTTTAATCATAGTAATCTCAGGTATTCACGGCCTTCTGTTCGGCGTACTGTACGCTCCGTTCCAATGCTACGCCGTCTATCACGGAGATTGGGGAATGACTTGGGATTGGATCATATACGGCGCGCTTTTCGACACTTTTCACCTTATCGGAAACGCGACCTCTTCCCTGCTTGCAATACCTCTGATTCGGCTTATCACAAGGCTCAGCGGAAGAGCTTATCCCTTCAGGCAAATAACCGCAAAGCAATAAAAAAGAATGCTGAAGAAGCGCGAGCTTCTTCAGCATTTTATAGTTTTTAAGGGATATTCTTGATAGCCTCGCTGTCAAAGTTGAGGGGATACTTATTTACAAGCTCCTCTGATCTGTTCTCATAAAGCTTATCCTTATGCATATTAAGAGCCTCGATCTCCCAAGCCTTAAGACCGTCGTGCTCGAAGAACATAATGTGATATCCGTACTGAGTCTTGATTATCTCGGTATCACCGTGCTTACGCTCGGAATCGTAGATCCAATCCTCAAACTCGGAGACCATATCTCCAATACCTATGTTCTCGTAAATACCGCCCTTATCCTTATTGCTATCCTGGCTGTGCTCCTTTGCAAGAGCGGCGAAGGATTCGGAGGTCATTTCACCGTTTTTATAGGTCTCATAAACCTCATTTGCCTTTTCAAGCGCATTCTTTGCCGCTTCCTCAAGAGCATCGCCCGTAAGCTTGCTGTCAACCTCAAAGAATATATGACGCACTGTCTTGGTTATATAATCCTCAAGATATGCGGGCTTGATTATACAGTTAATCGAATAGTACGTGTCGGTCTCGCCGTATTTGTGCTCGCGGATATATGTGTCTCCCGCTTTTCTGTCAGCGGAATATGCCCATTCACGATACGCCTTATCCTGTTCAGTTTCATTTTCGTCCTCTTTCAGCTTCTCATGTGTCTCGATATAGTCTGAAAGGATGACCTCGGGATCATAAGGCTCCTCCTCGCCCTCGTTTTCGATCTCAACGATGGCGTTCTTTATGGATTCGATGTCGGGATTAGCTTGAAGGAATTCCTCTGCCTTCTTTTTTGCTTCCTCGTAAGCAGCCTTCTTTTCCTCGTCGGTCGCGTCCTTATCGTAGACGGGGAAAAAATTGTAATGTACGTAATCGATACCGAAGAAATTACCCTTGTTATTATTTACGATCTGCTCAAGAACCGAGTTGTCGTAATCGGTGTTGTCGATCTCTTCAAGCATTTTTTCAACGTACTTATATGCAAGCTGCTGAAGCTCCATACAAGCTCTGAATGATTCTTCGCTGATACCCTTTACGTAGTACCTTGCAATAAGCTCCTCAATTCCGTCATAGCCCTGCTTATACGCTTCCTCTTTGGTTTGCATCATGTACTCGTCAAGGTCAGCCATGTCCTCTTCGCTTAAGCTCATTCCTGCGTCCATAGCCGCGGTTGCAAATGCAACACACTGAGAAACGGTGGTTCTTGTCATTTCATCGAAATATTCAAACCATGTCTTTGTTTCGTCGAAAGCGCACTTCGAGGTCTGCTCCGTTAACGGTTTTGACGTATCATATCCGTACCAAGACAAATAATATGAATAATTTCCCACACAATCATAAAGGAAAAATGCATAAATTGCCGCATTAACGGTAATTTTATCGTTCTTGGCAACAATATATTTTGAAAGATCGAGTCCGTCGCTTTCCTTTTTATTGTTGTTATCAAAAAAAACAAACGTTAATACGGTTATAATTGCAAGTAAAAAAGCGATTATTCTTTTTTTCATAAAAACCTCATATTTATTTGAGTATAAGTTTTCCAAAATAAGAGATCAAAGCCCTTCCTCGAATATGAGAAAGGGCTTGTCTTAAATCTCGTCAGTGTCGCTTCCCGCCTCTGCCTTATCTATATCGGCATCCTCGGAATAACAGTCTCCCGCGTGATATTCGGGAAGTGTGTCATCAAAGCGCGCTCTCTTCTGCATTTTATTTTTAGGAACGACCTTGGATGCAGGTGTTCTTGCGGGAGTGGAAGCGGTTTTTGCAGAGCTCTTTGCTCCGTCAAAGCTTATCACTACTCTGCGGTTGTTATCGGAACCGATAGAGTTGGTGGTTACACCGGAAATTCCCTGAATTTCGGAGTGAATTATTCTTCTCTCATAGGAATTCATGGGCTCAAGAGTTACGTTCTTATGATACTTGAGTGCCTTATCAGCCATTCTTCTTGCAAGACGGCGGAGGGTGTCCTCTCTCTTGGAGCGGTAGTTTTCAACGTCAACGGTAATTCTCGTGTAGTTACCTTCCTCGTCCTCTTCTCTGCGGTTAGCCGCAAGATTGGTAAGGTACTGAAGTGAATCAAGTGTGTCACCGTGATGACCGATGAGAACGCTTGCCTCTTCACCGGTAATGTTTATTAAGAATTCTCTCTTATTGCCGCTTGAAGCGGAAATCGTTGCATCTGCAATGATGCCCATATCTCTGATGAGGGTTCTGACAAAGGTCAGAGATGTAATTTCGGGAGAGGGGGTATAGCAAACCTTTACGGTTGCGGGGGTCTCTCCGAATCCGAGGAAGCCCTTTTTGGGAGCCTCAATAACCTCGTAGGTTACCGCAGAAACGTCAACACCGAGGTCTGATGCGCCCTGTGCTACAGCCGATTCAATGGTTTTGGCAGTAACTGTTACTTCTTTTCTCATATATATTATTTCCTAAACTTTCTTAACTGTTATTTTACTCTTTTTCCTTATCGGACTCGTCCTTAATGGATGCGGGAGAGATAAGATCATGACCCTTGTTCTTATTAACCTCGGGCAATGCCGCAGCTTCGGAGGAGGCTTCGGGTGCAGATTCGGCAGCATCGTCGATATCGATACGATGAGCTGCGCGCTTTCCGTTGTTAGCCTTCTTCTTGGTCTGCTTGATGCCCTTATTCATTTCGCGCTCTGCGTTTTTGTAGTCCTCCTCGGTGAATGCGGGGATGGGATACATAACCTTAAGAACAAACTGCTGGAGAGTGGAAAGAACATTATTATATATCCAATATACCGCAATAACCGCAGGAACGGAGAATGTGATAAACGTGGACATCAAAGGCATCATATAATCCATAAGCTGCATAGAGCATCCCATATCCGCATTCTGCTGCTGAGGGGGCTGATACGTGAGCTTTTTGGTTAACTTCATGCTTCCGAAGGTAAATACGAATGTAAGAACGGGAAGGATGAGAAGCCAATCGATATTGTCAAACGAGGGGGTCCTCGAAAGGTCGAGGGATTTGCCGGTGAGGAAAAAGTTTGGCAGATCGCCCTTGGTGATGGGCTTTTCCTTAAAGAACTCGGTTCCGTTTATCGCATCTATATTTTGTCTTACGATTTGAACCAGCTCAACCTGTCTGCCCTTCGCTGAGAAGGGGTTCTTTACATCCTTAAACATCTCCTCGCGGGTCTGTGCTTCTTTATTGATCTTCTTCTGCTGAGCTTCAATAAGCTTTACAGCATTTTTTGAAAGATCATCATTGGTTATAGTTCCGTTATCGTACAGCTCAACCACAGCTACACCCATATTCTTGATTTCAGTCTTATTAAAATCAGAAACGTAGGTGAGCGGTGCCTGAATTACTCCGTAAAGAGCGAAGATAATTACAAGCTGAAGAATCATAGGAAGACATCCGGAGGCGGGATTATAGTTCTCGTCCTGATACAGCTTCATTATCTCCTGCTGCATCTTCTGCTGAGTTGCCTTGTCGGTTCTTCCTGCGTAACGGTTACGAATAGCCATCTCCTTCGGGCGAAGCTTTGCCTGACGGAGCATATTTTTCTGCTGTTTGATTCCAAACGGGAACAGGATCAGCTTCATTACTACGGTAAATATTAAAAGCGCAATAGCGTAGTTGGGAATAAGATCGTAGCAAAGATTAATGATCCATCCGATAGGTTTGTTTAAAAAACTCATGTCTGCTTTATCCGGTAAATTCGGACATCCTTTCTTTTATTGAAGGAAATTTAAAGAAGCTTTCCTATTACAGCTTCTTATCGCGGCCACGGTACTCTATCCTTTCCGCCGTCATTTTACGGGAAGGAGTCCTCCTGGGGACTTCGTCGATGCCGCCTCGACAAAATGGGTTACAGCGCAAAATGCGCCACAATGTGAGAAAGCCTCCTCTGATCGCTCCCCACTCTTCTATAGCCTCAAGACCGTAGGTTGAGCATGTGGGGTAAAATCTGCAGCAAGGCTTTTTTAGAGGTGATATATATTTTCTGTATAGCTTGATTAAAAACAGAAATATCGTTTTCATATTGCACCCCCGCTCTAACAAAACGGCGGACTCGTTAAAGTCCGCCTCTGTTCAAGAGCTAAAAATGTTTGAGGTTAGACAAAGAGCTCCAGCTTTGAAAAAGCTCTCTTAAGGTCGCGTCCGACCTTATCCGAGGTGTTGCCCACCGCTCCGCTTCTCGCGGAAATGACTATCAGGTTACCTTTTTTTATGGGCTCGTCCGATACGACCGACCTATATGCCGCCCTCATAATACGCTTACAGCGATTTCTTATGACGGCACCGCCAAGCTTTGTGCTTGCGCTGAAGCCAATACGGTTGATAAATTCCTTTTGTGGATTATCCTTACGGAGCTTACCCGCCTTCAGATCCTTCAGAACGTAAACACATACCGTATCGGTAACATATTTCTTACCCTTGGTATACGCCTTAACAAAAAGATGGTTTTCTCTGATGGCGAATTCCTTCACTTTAACCTCACCCTCCCGGGTATCACTTAGTGAGTAAGTCTCGCTCTACCCTTAGCGCGTCTTCTCTTCAGTACCTTTCTTCCGTTTGCTGTGCTCATTCTCTTGCGGAAGCCGTGCTCTTTGGATCTCTGAAGCTTTTTAGGCTGATATGTTCTAAGCATTTTTGTCACTCCTTTTCCTTGGCATTTAATGACGTTACTCTATATTATATACACATTTTTACCCGTTTGTCAAGAGTTTTCTTCGAATCGGTAAAATTTTTTCTTATTTTTTTGTTAAAAAAAGAAAAAGCCCTCCAAAAAGGAGGGCTTAGACTTGGAAAAGGTAAGTTTTCCGGGACACCCCGAAAGGCAAATTACTGCTGCTTCATAGCAGCGTAGCACTCGCTGCAGTATACGGGTCTGTCGTTCTTAGGCTCGAAGGGAACCTTAGCCTCTCCGCCGCAGTTTGCGCAAACAGCGGTGAAGAATTCCTTTCTTGCCTGACCTGCGTTCTTTCGTGCATCACGGCAGGGCTTGCATCTCTGGGGCTCGTTCTGGAAGCCTCTCTCTGCATAGAACTCCTGCTCGCCTGCGGTGAATACGAACTCGTTTCCGCAGTCCTTACACTTAAGAGTCTTGTCTTCGTACATTTTGGTACCTCGCTTTAAAATATGGTAATTTTCTGCCCTTCGACGGAGTGTCACCGCCATCTTTGCCTCATTTTCTGATTCAACGCTTTGCTTAAGCTATCAAGGCATATTAACTTTTTCAGTGCTCCGAGTAATGAATCCGGAGCTTCTTTTTCGCGCGGAAAAGCGCGTTATCGACCGACTTTTCGACGATACCGAGGGTCGAGGATATCTCCGCATAGCTTTTGCCATCGGCATACATGAGGAATATTTCTCTCTCTTTTCGCGAAAGAACATCTCGGGTAAGCTGCTCAAGTTCTTCCCTGTCAAAGAATACCTCACGCGCTTTGCCGATTTTCTCTTCGGCATCTCCGCGTATGATCTTTCTTTTGCTCTTTGAAGAACGTAGGAGGCTTATTAAACGATTTCTTATGCAGATCTTCGCATAAAGCCCGAAAGAAACCGCACTTTGATCAAGATCGTAGGTCATAACCGCCTTATAAAAAACAACAGAGGACTCCTGCCGCAGATCATCTCGATCAGCTTCGAACCCCTCAATCGATCTACTGTATTTTTCGGTCATAGTCTCAATAAGGGGTCTGTACTTTTCAGTTAGTTCGGAAAAAGCAACATCGCTTCCGTTTCTTGCTGCAACAATAAGCTCTTTGGACAAAGATACCCCTCCATCAATGATCACTATAATTATACCACCAAAACAGTGTTTGTCAATACACTTTCAACAAATTTTTAATGATTTTTTTCTTTTTTGTTAATATTGTCCATAAATTTAACGGTTTTTTGGCTATTTTAACCTGTAAATTTGGAATAATAAAACAAAAAACTCCCGATTTATGTCGGGAATTCAAAAGAAAAATATACATTTATTCAATAAGATAATTAACTTCACCGGTAAGAACAGCCATTATTCCTCGGTAAACCACCTCCGGCTTATCGTAGAAATTTCGTCTGATTCTCTCAAGCTGTGTCGTGCTTTCAACGAGGACCGACGTTTTAAGCACCTCCTTATCCTTTTCGGTAATAAGGCATGTGGCAATAAATCTTCCGTTCGGAAGTGGTTCAAAATCGAACTTGACCTTTGCTCCTCGTTCTCTGAAGGAAAGGAATCTCATTGCGCTTTTAACGCTTTTTTCTCTTATTGCGGGAAGTATTCTGCTATCGAGGCTTTCTGCTACACGAACACCCTGATCGGTTATTCTGTACTTTTCCTCAGTTCCCTCCTCAGCCGGGAGCTCCTCTATATTTCCCGTTTCAAGAAGCTCTGCAAAGCATTCCGCAAAATCGAAATATCCGACGTAGCCGTCCTGGACGACGATATCGTTTATACTTACGAAATCCAACTCATAGCCTATATGACTGAGAAGATGCAGGATAAATATTTTTATATCATTTTTATCGCGAAGCTGTGTCGGCATATTTCTCTCCTTTCGTTTTTTTGAGAGGGAAAACCACGGGGAAACCTCAACTGAGGCTTCCCCGCTTTGATCGGTATTATTGATCTTATTTTGCTTCTGTAGTTTCAGCAGTTGTCTCTTCTTCCTCGGTGGTCTCATACTTGAAGCGATTCTTGAGCACTACCTTTGTGAAGATGAAAGAACCGTAGTAGTTTGTCTTAACACCTACCAGGTCGCTTCCCTTAGTGCAAGCGTTCTGAAGCTCTACAAGAGGAGTGATGGGCATATCTGTGAGGAGCATCTTTTCTGCCTTGTGGAGAAGATCTGCTCTCTTATTGTCGTCGGTCTCCTTGTATGCCTCTTCGATGAGAGCGTCATATTCGGGATTGTCGTATCCGCTGATATGAGGAGTGAGCTGATAATTTCCGTCCTCAACGTCCATGTTCATTGCGCCGCCCGCAAATGTTTTTGCGAAGGAAGCAAGGTTACCGAAAGCATCGGTAGCGAACATAAGGTAATCAACAAGGATAACGTCGAAGTTGCCCTTCTCGTATACCATATTGTACTTATCCTTAACGAGAGTAAGCTCGTTTGCGTCCTTATACTCGGATACGCCCTGAGCCTTAACCGAAACTTCAAATCCAAGAGCTTCCCATACGCTCTTGATGTATTCGCCAACAGCCTTATCCTGTTCGTTATCTCTTACAACGAGATTGATCTTGCCGGTCTTTCCTGCGAGAAGCGTCTGCGCCTTGCTCACATCTGCGGTTGCAGAGATGAGAGCCTCACCCTTTTTACGGAAGGTATCCTTGCCCTTACCGTTTGAGGTGTTGAACACGCCGTTACCTATAAGTCCCTCAATGGGCTTACCGAAGGTTATGATCTCTGCGATCTTATTTCTGTCGAGTGCAAGGGAAAGAGCGTTTCTGACGCTTGCGTCAGCGAGAAGCTCGTTTTTGGTGTTGAAGATGCAGGACATAACAGACATTGTGTTTGTTACAGTGAGCTTTCCTGCGTCGAGAAGCTCCTTACGGTTTGCAAGCGGAATGCTTCCGTTGAATACAAGTGCGCCCGTGTTGAACGCCTCTACGATTTCCTCGGGAGTTGCAAGGAAGTTTACCTCAAGACGGTAAGGAGTAACGCTCTCGTCGAGAGGTTCTCCAGCTTTACGGAAGTAGTGGCTGTTACGCTCGAGAATGAGCTTTTTCTCTGCAACGTAGGAACGAACCATGAACGGACCGTTTGAAACCATGATAGAGGAGTTGGAGGACCAGTCTGCAGGAACACGTCCTACCTGGAACTCACGGAGCGGAACGAGCATGGGGCTTGCGAGGTACTCATAGAACTGATTATAATCGGTCTTGCCCTCAAACTCGATTCTGATTATCTTCTGAGAAACGTCGGTGATACCGAGATCGTCGACGGTTGCGTCACCGTTATGTACGTTTCTTGCATTCTTAATGCAGAAGAGCATATTGGCAGCCTCGCCTCTGAAATCGGACTCAAGAATTCTCTTCCAAGCATAGATGTAATCAGAAGCCATTACGGGAGTTCCGTCGGACCACTTGGTATTCTTGAGTGTGATCTCGATAGCATAGTAGTCCTTGGAGGGCTTATCAAGCTTCTTTATGGACTTTGCCTGAGCCTTTACTACCTTTCCGTTGGAATCATACTTAAAAAGGCCCTCGTAAAGAAGACTCATAAGCTTCATGGAAGCATCATCGAGGTTACCGTATGCAGGATCGAAGTTTGCGATCTCCTCGGTAAGATAAATCGGAATTACGGCTCCCTTATCCTCCTCGTCACTCTTCTTGCTACAGCCCGCAAACAGTGAAAGTATCGTTACGATGCAAAGCGCTAATGCAATAAACTTTTTCATTTTTATGGTATTCCCCCTGAGAGTAAATGCGTATAATCGGATATAACTACAATATTCCGATTTTATTACTTATACATTATAGCACTTTTTTTATTTTTAATCAACACATATTTTATCCTTTTTCCCGTTTTTTCAAGTTTTGGTCAAATGACCAATCTTTGACTTGTTTTTTTGTGCAATTTGATGGTATATTCGGTCAAAATTACGAAATAATAATGCCAAAACAAAGTTGAAATGGAGAAAAGCGATGAACAACAGACGCCAATTCAGCCGTACGGACATTGCGCTTGAATTTGAAAGCGAGGAAACGAGCTCGGTTGAAGGTCTTGAAATAAGAGAATATGACAGCCTATCTTTTAAGGTCTGCAAAATTGATATATTCACAAAGAAAGCATCCGAGCTTTTAGGTAAGCCCATCGGCAGATACGTCAATATCAATATCGGACAGATCTGGCTCGACTCTGATCAACGGTTTGAGAATGCCTCAAGGGTTATTTCAGACACACTTACGGAGATTATGTATTCCCTGGTTCAAAAGCCCGATTCGATCCTCATCGTTGGCCTCGGAAACAGATTTATAACCTCGGACGCTGTAGGTCCTCTCACGGTTAAGGGAATTACCGTAAACAGACACATAAAGGATCACGATCCGCAGTTATTTTCGAAACTCGGATCGCTCACATTATCAGCCCTCACTCCCGGCGTAACGGGGCAAACGGGCATAGAAGCGGCAGATCTTATAAAAAGTGCTGTCGATACGGTAAAGCCATCGCTTGTTGTATGTATTGATGCCCTTGCCGCAAGGGACGTGGAGCGTCTTGGAACAACCGTTCAGCTATCCGATAACGGAATCGCTCCCGGATCGGGTATCGGTAACAGAAGAAGAGCGCTGAGCTATGACACACTCGGAGTGCCTGTAATTTCCATCGGAATACCCACAGTCGTGGATTCCTCAACCCTTGTTTTCGGGATGCTTGGAAGGGCGGGGATCACGTCACTTACCCCTTCGCTTGAAAAAGAGCTCGAAAACGGCAAAAGCTTCTTTGTAACGCTCAAGGATGCAGATACAGTAATATACGAAACGTCTCGGCTTTTAAGTTCGGCTCTCACAATGGCATTTTCGGTATAAAAGCTGCGTTTGACTAATATAATTTACCGATTTCAATTAAAGGAGAACGGTAAATTGAAAAGCAAAGTTTTTTCCTATATAAAAGAGTCGCTTAAGCACGATCCAATAGTGCTTCTCAAGGATACGGTAAGACTCACTGCCGTTATAACCGCCTGCGCCATTATGCTTGCAAGCCAAATGGGCAGTCTTTTCCGCGCGGCAGAGCCCGACGTTCAGACAGAGCAGCTCCCTACGGAGGATGAGCTGATGTCCGGTGCCGACGAGCTGCCGCCTGAATATCAGCAAATTATATACGACAGAGAATATCCGCTCGGGCTTGGCATATACGATAAGCTTTTCATTTCGGATCCCCTCCCCACACCCGACGGCGAACTGAAAATAGTTAATACCGATTTAAGCAAAAATCCCGTTCCGGAGGGAGTTCTTATAAAAAACAACACCTCCTATGCCTTCAAGATCTCGGATTACCTTACGATGAAGGATATTAAGCTCCAAAATGACAAAAGCTACGATCCTTCCGAGCCCATAGTATTGATATATCATACCCACGGTACAGAAGGTTATGCCAAGGAAGGAAAGACATCCTATTCCCCCGCTTCCCTTCCGCGCTCAAGAAACATAAACGAGAACGTCGTGGCGGTCGGTAAAGCTTTGTGCGACATTTTAAACGCAAACGGAATACCCACCCTTCACGACACCGTGATGCACGATGACGGATCCTACAATACCGCTTATAACAATTCCGCAAAATCGATAAAAGAGTATCTCAAAAAATATCCATCTATAAAATATTGCTTCGACATACACCGCGATGCGCTTGTAAGCGACACCTCGGTATATAAAACGGTTACATACGACGAAAGCACACCGCTTGCACAGATAATGTTTGTAGTTGGCACCGACAGCGCAGGGGCAAACCACAAAACATGGAAACGTTGTATGTCCTTTGCGGTAAACGCGCAGTATTATCTCTGCTCGAGGCTTAACAATCTTGTGCGTCCGATATCGATAAAGCAGTCCTCCTACAATCAGCAGTACCCATACGTTGGGGCTCTTATTGAGGTAGGCACCTGTGCAAACACCTTAAAGGAAGCGCTTAATTCGACTAAGATCTTAGGAGACGTCCTCAGTTCCATGATCTTAAGCGACCTTAAGCTATATCAGTAACGCTCATCAAGGAGAATAATAATGAAGATAATCTGCATGCATATTAAGATCTTTCTCTGCGTTCTCGCGATCCTCATTCTGCTCGGAATCATAACCGTCACCCCCTGTCAACTTGGAGATGATGGCTCATTTTTGGGCAGAACCTACGGTGTCGACGGCGGACGCGGAAGGGAACTTTGTTCCCTTGCAAAGAAAAAGCTCTGCTCTCTTTGCAAGAAATAACTCAAAGGCACTTATGAACTTGTCATAAGTGCCTTTATTTTTCTTTTTTAATATCAATCGATCCTGTTTTTAGGTTCTGTTTTTTGCTCGTTGGATCAAATTCGTGAAAGCAAAGCAAAAAAGTCACACTCGTCGCAACAGCATTCAAAGCCCGATTTCCCGTTTCCAAGGCAAGCAGCAGACTCTCCGGGTATAAGCTCTACGCCCGTAATATCCATTATCTTTTTTGGAATACCGTTGTTCATATATACCCCCTCAGCACATAAAAAGTGCGCTCCAAGAAGGAACGCACCGAAAAAGTGTTCCTTCATTGTTGTCACACAATCTCTTTTCAGCATTAGCGGATATGAGAAAAAGGAAACACCTTTTACCAAGGATAGTTTCCGCCAAATACTAAAAAATATTAGATTGTGTGACGGTTATATTTTACCACGTCTGCGCTGATTTGTCAATAAAGCTTTAGAATTTCACATCGTTTTTGTTGTCTTAAGGTAAATCGGTGCTTGTCAAGAACAAACGCACCGCTGTATATCTGCGGTGCGTTTGTTCTTATTTTAACATATAGATAAAAAACAGTTTTCCGGTGTAATGATCGTATTCTTTCATATCTGAAATTTCGGTCTTTTCGCCTATCTTTTCAAGAAGCAACTTTGCGGCGGCAGATTTCCAACTCCTTCTGGGAGAGCAAAAAATGAATTCACTTCCATCAACAATGCATTGAAGCCAAAACTGTCCGCTTCCAATACCGAATTCAGCACTTTGAAAAGAAGAAAACGGAATTTCTTTGTTGAATACATTAAGCTTTTCATTCGTACAAACCAAGCAGTCATCCCTGATCTCTGCAAAATATCCTGTAAACGCGGTAACCGTAGGAAGAATACCGCCGCCTCTTGCAAGTACCATCTCAAAAACCTTGTCTTGATTTAAATGGTTCTGTTCACAATACTTCTTTAAAGTCAGAATTGCTTCTCCTTTATCGTTTTTTGTTATTATTCTTCAATACAGAAGCCCATTACAAAAAGCTCCCGCATCCTTTCGGTCTTTCCGTTTATATACAGATATCCGAACAGCGCTTCAAGCCCTGTAGCTCTCCTGTACTGCGACGCCGACGCGCTTTTGGGGATCGCGATCCCGTGGGCGTTGCGTCCTCTTTT
>JAZQMQ010000015.1:0-15231 GCA_045543555.1 Eubacteriales bacterium | reverse complement strand
AACTGTACTTCATCGGGACGCGCCTTGTAAAGGAGCGACATAATGATACTGTTGATGCATACCGACTTACCCGAACCGGTGGTACCTGCGATAAGAAGGTGGGGCATCTTGCCGATGTCAATGAAGATCGGCTCACCGGTGATATCCTTGCCAAGGCAGGCAAAGAGCTTGCTTGACGCGTTCTTGAACTGATCGGATTCGAGAAGCTCGCGGATCGCAACGGTAGAGGATGACTTGTTGGGTACCTCGACGCCAACCGCGCTCTTGCCGGGAATGGGAGCCTCGATTCTGATCTTAGCCTGAAGCGCCATTGCGATGTCGGTCTGGAGATTCTTGATCGAGTTTGCTTTGACACCGGGGGCGGGATAGAGCTCATAGCGGGTCAGTGTAGGACCGCGGGAGTATTCGATCTTGGCAAGCTTGACGTTGAAGGATTCAAGCTTTTCAATAAGAGTCTGCGCGTTTGCACGGAGCTCGGCGTTGATGGCGTCGCGTCCGGGCGAGGTAGATTCGCGGAGGAGTGTAAGGGGCGGGAAGATATATGCGGCAAGCTGCTCGTAAGCTTGCTTTTTCTTTGCGTTTTCGGGAAGGATTATGCCGTCATCCTCGTGCGGTGCTTCGGGCTCGGGATCTGCGGCTACGTCGGTAACCTCGGCTTCCGTGATCTCAAGAACGGAAGGAACGGGATCCTTTGGAGCTTCGCCAAAGATCGTATCAACTAGTCCCACAAAGTTTTCGGGGGTCTCTGCCTCGCTTACCGGGCGGATAGTCTCGACGGTCTTTTTCTTTTCGTTTTGAGCGTGCTCTGTTTCAATTGAACCCATAACCTCCACAGCATCGGGATCAAAGGCATCTTCACCCGCGGGTTTGATATCGATTCCGCTGATCGCGGGAGTCGGATCCTCCCCGGGCTCGGGCAGATCCTCGTCTTCTTCGATTTGAGCGGGAATGGGCTTTTTAGGCTTGCGCGCACGCGGGGTTTGGGGGAGAGGCTCTTCCTCGTCTCCATCCTCTTCGTCATCGGGTTCAATAACCTCGGGCTCCAAGGGCTCTTTGCGCGCGGAAAGCTTACGGCTGATCTTCTTGATCAGCAAGGAGATCATTTCGATAAAGTGTCTGGGCGAAAGTCCGACAAAGAATATGATCGCTGTAGCAAGAATGGCAATAATAACGATAACGGAACCAACGTAACCGACAAGGCAACGCATAAATCCTCCGATGAATCCGCCAAAGAATCCGCCGCCGTGAAGCTCGACGCCGTACGTCCAGTTGGAGGTAACGTTTTCACCGAAGCCGAAGATGCTTTTGCCCCATTCACCCCACTTGTATGCGATGCCCTTATATATTTTTGCGATCGCGATAGAGTGGATCAGAGAGGAGAAGAGAACGGGAATGGAGAATCCGAAGATTATTTTACGGTTCAGAACTCCAAGGTCTACGTAACGTCTCCAATAAATGATCAGGTTGATCAGGATCAGCGGTATAAAATACGCGGGCCAACCGAAAAGACCAAAGAAAAGATCGCGAAGGATGACACCAAGGTCGCCCATTGCGCCGTCGATCGCGGAGAGCAGGAAGCAAGCAACGATGAAGACGGTTATCACGCCGAGAAGCCAGGGCATCAGGCGGTGAAGCACCTGAGTCGATGCCGGGGGAAGCTCGGTCTCCGGCTCTTCCTCTTCGGTTACGGGGTCGGGACGGCGGGACTTCTTTTTAGCCTTTTTCCTGTAAAGCTCTTCATCATATTCATAGTCGTCTTGCTCTTCTTCCACGGCTATCTTTTTCTTTTTGGATTTTTTCTCGTAAAGATCGTCGTAGTAAGCGTATTCATCGCGTTTTTCTTCCTGAACGATCTTCTGCTTGTTTTTTGCTTTGCTATCGTAATGATCGTTGTAGTTTGAGTTAGGGGCAATTCCGGGAGTCTTTTTAGATGTAGTTTTTTTGCTCGCAGATGTGTTTTTCTCACCTGTCGGCTTTTTGGTGTTGTTTGCCACGGCAGTCTCCTTTCGGTATGAAATAATGATATTTGTATATACTATCAGTAACAAAAAATATACTAAATATAATTATATCACGAAAACTTACCGATTACAAGGGTAAATTTGATTTTTTTGAAAAAACATGGGAGAAGATTTGATGAAAAATAAAGGCGTGCGCGCGATACTGTTGGGATTTTTAGCGGGAATGCTGAACGGTCTTCTTGGAGCGGGAGGCGGTATCGTTCTTGTTCGCGGAGCGGAAAGCGTGCTTCCGCGAAAATATCAAGACGGAAGGGATATTTTTGCAAACGTATTATGCGTAATGCTTCCGCTTTCTGCCGTTTCCGCGATTGCATACGTGCTCCGCGGAAGCGTGAACGGGGTTGATTTCAGACCCTTTATCCTTCCCGCGATTATTGGCGGCCTCGGGGGAGGAATGCTGCTTTCGGTCATAGACACGAGACTTTTGCGGCTGATCTTTTCGGCTCTCGTGGTGTGGTCGGGATTTACAATGATATTTTGAGGCGTAAGGAATGATAGATTTTATTGTAAGCGCGTCGGTTGCGCTTCTTTCGGGACTTGGTGTGGGCAGCGGGGGACTTCTGGTGGTTTTTATGACAGAATACAGAAGCGTAGGTCAGCTCTTTGCGCAGGGGATAAACCTTTTGTTTTTCATCTTCTCATCGGGCGCGGCAACCGCTGTGAATTTACGAAAGAGAAAAATATCTTACGGTAGTGTGCTTATGATGTCGATAGGCGGTGTTATCGGTGCGATCGTGGGCGCGGTAAGTGCATCGTTTATAGATCCCGCATACCTGCGTATCGGATTTGGCTTGATGCTGCTTATCGGCGGAATACCGTCGTTTTTGAGATCGGGCAGGGAAGTATTGGCGATGATCTTAAGACGGAAAAAAGCAAGCTGAGAACATTAAAAAGCCCGAAGACCTTGGTTGGTCTTCGGGCTTATGTTATGCTTGAAATCAGTCGATAGCCTTGAAGCTGTCGGTGATAACCTTGATCTGCTTTGTAAGAGTTCTGTTCAAAGCCTTGCTCTTAACAGCCCAGCTACCGCCTTCTACTGCACAGTTATCCCACTGGTCGCTCATTGCGCCGAGGCTGGAGTTGAAGAGACGGCCGATATCGAAGGTGATACCTGCACGGATGAGGTCATACATCTGGGACTCTGTAGAGGTATCGGAATATCTGAGCTTAAAGGTGGTCTCGAAGAGTGCGGGAGAGGTGAGACGGTAAGCCTCGCTTGCCCAGCATTCAAGAACTGCAGCTGCACGGTTTACGTCCTCAGAGAGGGTGTAGATAGCGTAGAAGGAAACGGGGTTACCTACACAGGTAATGTAGTTTTCCTGCTCAGTATTGTACTTCGGGATAGGAGTGATACCGAACTTGAAATCGCCGTCAACAAGCTTGTTTGCGATATCGTGGTGACGTGCCATGGTCATAAGAGAGTTACCGGCGTGGAATACGTCATCGAAATATGTGCTGTTGATGTAAACGTCGCCCTGCTTGATCCAAGCGCCAAGGTTGTCACAAAGAGCGATAGCCTTTTCGCCAAAGTAATCATCAGAGATCTTGAAAAGATCTTCGGGATCCTTTTCTGCCTGTCTCAGACCTGCACCGTAGTAGAAAGCGTCAAAATGCCAGTTCAGGGAAGTGAAGCCGTAGAGGTCGCCTTCATTAGCCGAGTTCGAGCCGTCAAGGTCCTGATAAATATCCTTGGTAAGGAGCTGGAAGGTTTCAAAAGTCCAGTTGTCATCAAGAACGTACTGTGCGGGCTCAACAAGGCCGGTGTAGTTGGAAAAAAGGTCCTTGTTGTAGAAGATGGTGTACATCTGGTGGATGGAGTTTGTCGAAACGTCACCGGTAACAAAGTACATCTTGTCACCAATAGTTGCGGTCTCGGTCATAATAGTCGGCCACCAGGGCTTTTCAAAGTCAATATGTTCAGCCTGCATAAGGTCAGCGCAGTAGCCGTTCATAGCGGTGAGAGCGATGGTACGGGAGTGTGCGGACATAAGGTCATAGGTCTTGTCGCCGGAAGCATACATGTTACCTACGTGATCGGAGTATTCCTTACCGACGTTGTTGTTATACTGACCCTTGATGCCTATCCAATCAAAGGTAACGCCCAGATAGTCTTCAACCTTAGCGTTACGCTCGAAGATAGCGTCGTTTACGATCTCGCCGTTGGTGTCTTCAACGAAGAACTCGGGGTTCTCAACGTCTGTCCACCAAAGAACTGTGATGGTTGCTTTACCAAAGTCAAGTTCTTCGGGAAGATCGCTCTTGAGGAAGCCGTTTTCATCGTAAAGATTTTCGGTAACTTCGGCTTGTGAGCCGTCGGGAGCGTTGGTTATTGCGGGAGCCGGGGTTGTTTCCGCCGGATCATCCGGTGTCTCAGCGCAGGCAACAAGAGTGCCGAGCAGCATAAGAACGGTAAGTGCAAATGCAAGATATCTGCGTGCATTCATGAGAGTTTCCTCCTGATAATTTTATTGTTAATATAATAATATCATAAAATTCTCTATTTGTCAATATAAATTTTGTGCATTTTATAAAAAATCCCCGAAAGCTTTTGCTTTCGGGGATGGATTCAGATATTATTATCAATTATCAATTTTGTTGAAGCTGTCTGCTACACTCTGAAGAAGTGCGGGTACAGACTTCATAAGAGATTCGCTCTTGGAAGCCCAGCTACCTGCGGTAGTTGCGCACTTATACCATTCGCTACCCATGCTGCTGAGCTGTCTGTTGAAGAAGCGGCAGAGGTCGAAGGTAACGCTTCCGCGGATGAGGTCATACATACGGGACTCGGTAGAGGTCTCGGAGAGTCTGAGCTTAAAGGTGTTCTCAAAGATCGCGGGAGTGGTGGTGCGGTAAGCTTCGCTTGCCCAGCACTCAAGAACTGCAGCCGCGCGGTTTGCATCCTTGGAGAGTGTGTAGATGGAGTAGAGGGATACGGGGTTACCTACGCAGGTGTAGTATTCAGCCTGATCCTTGTTGTACTTAGGCATAGGAACGATACCGTATTTGAAGCCCGCCTTGTCGATTATAGAAGCGATGTCGTGGTGACGAGCCATAACAAGGAGAGCGTTGCCGTTAACGAAAATGTTAGCGTAGTTGGTGGAGTCAAGGTAAGCGTCGCCCTTCTTTATCCACTCGCCAACATCCGCGCCGAGGTTGATAGCCTTTTCAGAGGTCCAGTCATCAGCTACCTTAAGGAGCTTTGCGGGGTCAGCGTCCTTTTCAAGCATAGTCATACCGCAACCGTAGTAGATCGCGTCAAAGTGCCAGTTAAGGGAGGTGAAGCCGAAGAGATCGTCCTTATCGGCTTTCTGGTTACCGTTCTTATCGTTGTAGATGCCGCTGGTCATCGTAAAGAGGGTCTCCATAGTCCAGTTGTTATCATCTACATGCTGAGCGGGCTCAACAAGTCCGGTATTATTCTTGACCAGATCCTTGTTGTAGAAGATAGCATACATCTGGTGGATGGAGTTGGTGGATGCGTCACCGGTTACGAAGTAGAGCTTTTCGTTGATGGTAGCGGTATCGAGCATAACCTTAGGCCACCAGGGCTTTTCGAAATCAAGATGATCGAGCTTTGTCATTTCCTCGCAGTAACCGGACATTGCGGTGAGAGCAATGGTTCTGGAGTGTGCGGACATAAGGTCGTAGGTTGCGTCGCCGGAAGCGTACATATTACCAACGTGGTTTGCGTAGTTCTGACCGTCGCTGTTGTACTGACCCTTGATGTCAACCCATGCAAGCTTTACGTTGAGTTCTTCTTCAACGCGTGCGTTACGCTTGAAGATAGCGTCGTTGATAAGCTCGCCGTTGGTGTTTTCAACGAAGAATTCAGGCTGCTCAACGTCATTCCACCAAAGAACGGTTACGGTTTCAGCACCGAAATCAAGCTCCTCGGGGAGAGAGCTCTTGAGGAAGCCTTCCTCGTCATAAGGATTTTCTGTTGTTTCCTCAACGGTTGTGTCGGGAGCCTGTGTGCCTGCGGGAACTACAGGAGCGGGGGTGCTTTCTTCGGGATCGTCGGGCTGTGCGCAGGCAACGAGAGTACCGAGCAGCATAAGCATAGTAAGTATAAATGCGATGAATCTGCGTGCGTTCATGAGAGTATCCTCCTAAAAAATAATGATAACATAATGATAGCACATAATTTACAAAATGTCAACAATAATTTGTGCGAATTTACAATTAAAGTCGAAAAATCCTCGGGGATTCCGAGGATTTTCATTTTTATTTATTCAAATACTTTTCAAGGAGTCCGGATGCAATGAATGCTTCCGCAACCGCCTGGCATCCCTTGGCGTTGGGATGGCCTCCGTATGCGGGCGTGGACGGATTGCCGGGTGTTCCGAGAATTGCGGCGAAGTCAAAGAAATCGTATCCGCTTGTCTCGGCGAGAGCTTTGATCTTTCCCGTGAGCTGCTGCCATACGGCGATTTTGTCTGCATTTGAATAGGTGTATGGGGGAGTTGAGAAGAGGATGACATCGCATCCCGCTTCCTTGCAGGTCGTGGCGATAGTGTTGATATCGGCAAGGATCTGATCCGCAGATCTCTGACCCGAGAACTGATAAGGACCGCTGTTGATGTCATTTACACCGAAGCAGATCACGATGACGTCATTGTTCTTAGCCTTTTCGAGCCACGCAGGGCTGTTTGCGGCATCATCAGCTCTTGCGTATCCGAGTCCGAGGTTCCAAAAGCTGATATCCGTTCCCGCAAGCTCGGTGATCTGGGCTGCCCAGAATCTGTGATCTCTTGATCCGGCACCGATACCCATTGTGATAGAGTCGCCGATAAAGGCTACGCGAAGGCCGTTCTCGCGCTTGGCACCGATAAGAGCCGGCATAGGAGCAGAAGTAGCGATTATCAGACGGCCTTTAGTGTCATCATATAGGAAGCAAACCGAGTCTTCGGAGTTGGTTGCCGCGATGACGGTGTACTCGACGGTCCATTCAAAGATAAGATACTGTCCTTCGGGAACATTGAGCGTAATGGGGTCGCTCCAGAACATTTCTCTCGCGGCAACGTCTCTTCCTGCGTTTCCGCCGAAGGTGAGAGCTTGTGGGTTGGAGATGTCACCCATACCCGTCATTTTTGACGAGGTACCGACAGTTGCGGAGATAATCTTGTAAGCCTCGGTGGGCATATCTCTGTAGGAATGGCTGCCGTTCGAGAAGGTGCTGTCCACGTTATTGGAAAAATAGAATTTGTATTCAAGCTCGCCGAACTCTTGGATCTTGTAAACGCCTCTGAAGGTCGTACGCACGGGCGTGCCGTCAGCGGATTTGAGCGCGTAATTGCAGGCAGAGGGAGTGATGGAGTTCGACTGATAGATCTCAAAGTCGGACTTGACCTCTTCGATCACCTCAGCGGTTGTCTCTTCTTCGGGAGCGGTGGTGTCAGCTTCCGGCGCGAGAGTGGTATCGTCCTTACTCGATTCATCGGCAGAAGCATTGGGAGTACAACCCAGAACCATCGGCATAATGAAACAGGTCAGAACGAGAAGCGCAAATGATCTGAAAGTGATTTTTTTCATATTGGTTACTTCCTTTCGTTTGATGCTTACATTATACTATTAAAATGAAGGGAAGTCAAGCGGTTTGAGAAATTAATGAAGCTTTTGATACTTTTTTAAGCTGACAAAAAGGGACTGAGTCATATTTTTTGTTTTATCATATGATTATTTCTTTATTTGATATTTTCATATAGTTTAAGGACTGATCCATTGATTAGTTAATGAATCAGTCCCCTTTCATTATTAAATTTGGCCGATATTAAAACTTAATTATCTTTTTCCCGCTCAACTTCCCACAGTTCGTCAAGCTGCTTGAAATTATCGGGGAACCAATATACAGACGTATCGTTATAAATGTCTATACGCACCATAACGCCATCATCGTTGTATACCGAGACCATTCTGTTCCATTTCACGATTTTATAGGTCAAGGCGGTGTATACACGGGTTCCGCCGTCATCATATGAACCGTGCGGGATCGGTAAGAACAAGATCAAAAACAATGCAACTGCAGCAATAATGAAAATTATCGTGATTTTCTTTTTCATAATTAACTCCTTTTGGCGGTCAGGTGAGCTTTTTATATTATAGCATATTTTTGAGAAAAATACAAATAAGGAGTGAGTAAAAACGCTTGCCTTATTATCTATATTTTATATCTCAGGATAAACTATATCACTATATTTACCGTATTCATTATACTCGCCCGTATAGATATATGTTGCTTCATAGTCGCCTAACAATTCAAGCAAAGAATCTCGATCAACAGACTTACACTCGTCAGAGCCATATTCTATTATATAGTAAGCATCATCGTAGTAATCTTGATATTTTTCCGTGTAGAAACACCACGTCACTCTGACAATGCCAACAACACCGTTTTCTGTTTTAGCATACCAACCGAAAATTCCGCTTGTTGTTTTTCTCAGCTTTTCTTGATTATTAAAATGTGGCGGAGTAACCGAACCGCTATTCAAAGCTCCTTTGATCGACTCAAATGCAGAGGGTAGATCGGGCAGGCGACTCATATCTTCTTCGCTAAAGCGAGCCTTTGTATAGGCATAAGTGTCTTGCTCTCCTCCCGTCCATTCCTTGCACCATACGCTGATTTTTTCATTGGTTGCAAAACCGTTGATATATTTTGTCGCGTGGAACTGAACTTCGGGAGAATACCATAGAACATTTGTGGAGAATTGGGGAACATAAACACCGTTATCAAATGCTTTTATCTGATCCAAAACCTTTTCTGCTTCACCGGAAATATCCTTAAGCAAATGAACATACAGATCTTGATGCCTCTCATCATTTTGAATATTTCTTTCCGCTTGAGTGATCGTATCTACACTCGATGCTCTATCCGTTGCGGCTATCCAAGCTGCATTTGACGTCCACAATCTTTCGTCAAAACGTCCGTTCGCATCAAAGGCCATCAGATTTTCACCCATTAACGTATAACCGTAGACACGATACCCAAAAACAACAAGATTGAGTTGCTCTGCTTTACCTTGTGTTTTATTATACATGACGGTTTGTTCATAAGAGAATTGTGCCATGTTATTGATCACAAAGCGATCGAAAATCGAGAAATCGGTAGAAAATTCAACGGGAATCAGATAATAAAATTCCTCTACCATTTCTTGGCCTCTCAAGAGTTTTATGGTTTGCATGCGCAAAAGCCGAAATTCGTCTTGATTCCAATCATCAAAGAAGGTATATACATCGGGTAATGCTTCAACCAATTTGGCTGTTACCGATAGACCGGTCGGATCAACTTCCATTTGTCCTCCCCCAGACGTTCCGCTGCTGCTCTCATTCCCATAATATTGCGGCGCAGACGATGGTATTTGAGCATTGATAATTGGTATATTGGGTCTGTCATTATCACCCGTGGTAACAACTCCGGAATCATCCTCTCGCAGCATAGGCACAACGATGACCGCGCTTACAATCAGCAAGAAGCAAGCCGCGATTGCTCCAAAGCGGAGCCATACTCCTTTGAGCTTTTTGTCTTTTTGTCTTAGCTTCTCCTTTTGCTCAACGTATTTTTCAACAAGTTCGGAATCAAGGTGATTCAGACCTTCGTTCCATTCTTTCTTTTTCATATTAAATAACCCTCACTTTCAAGTTTTTCTTTCAAGGCACTTCTGATGGCGGCAAGCTCCTTGTTTATCATTGAACGGCTCAGGCTCAAGTCACTTGCAATTGTATCAATGGGATCGGCTACGTAGTACCGACTCATAAATATGAATTGTCTGCGCTCGGAAAGCGAGCGAACAAAGTCGCTGATGACGCGTCCCAGGCTCTCTGCATCGAAATCAGTACCGAGATCCTCATCACCGGCTACGAAATCTTCGAGCTCGGACAAGGATACCGTCATTTCGGAAGGTATTAAGTTCTGTCGCAAATTGTTGTGATAGCGTTTGATTGCAATTCTTCTTGTGATAGTCGTAAGAAATGCTTTAAGCACATTTGGCCTTGATGGCGGCATCGCATTCCACGCACCAAGATATGTATCATTCAAGCATTCCTCGCAGTCAAGTCTATCGTGAACGATATTGTAGGCAATAGAAAACAAATACTTCTTGTATTTGAAGTCGGTTTCCTCAATCGCTTTTTCATCGCGTTTCCAATACAGCTCAACGATCTTGTCATCGTCCATCGGTATTCTCACCGTCTGTTTGTTTTGAAGTTCCATAGCTCGCCTCCTTCCTCGCGTTTTTGAAAGGCCCTTCATAAATAGTAGTACCAAAAATTTTGAAAGTGTGTAATGATTTTTGAAAGTTTTTTGGATTTTTTATATTATAACATATTTTTGCGGAAAATGTGTGAACTGATATAAAAATATGGGTGCCGCGTGATGCGGCACCCAAAGTATGATCAGTATCGCCAAGGCGAAGAATCATCGGGGCTATCAAAAGGACTTGTTTCCCAATCAGAGATGTCCTCAATTCCTGCCACCTTGATGCCCTCTCCGTCCAAAGTGAACCAAACGTGAGTCGAGCTGTCATAATAGTGCAAAAATGTGTCGGTCTTATCGCATTTTGATATAAATGCGCTGTAATCGATCTTTACCTCATATTTGCCGGGTTCGGTCGGGATACCCGGAGCGCTTTCGCCGTTTACGGTGAAGATCAAGTCCTCATCAACGCTGAATACCGCTTGCATTTCTCCGTCATTGAAGCCTCGGAATAAAAGCCGGATCGGATCGTTGTCCGTCTTTTCAATATAAAGAGTAATGGATGTTTCATCAAAGCCTTTGTGCGTGATAGCGGCATTTTTTCCATTGTATACGTCTCCCACGAGGCAGACTATCTCCCACGCCACAAACATATGTGAATCGTTATCTGAAGTATCGTTTTCCAGTAAGCCGACAGTATCTATACCCGGATTGTCGGTGACGTCCTTTTTAAGAAATCCGACTATTCCAACGGCGGCTATCAAGCAGAAGGCTGCCGCAAGTGATGTCCATTTTACCCAACTTTTGTTTGCGGACTTTTTTATGACGGCGTCGGGTGACGCATCTGCGATCAGTTTAGGGTCTATGTGCCCCATAGCTTGCAGTAAATTCGTATTTGTCATAGGTCAAAACCCTCCTTTTTCAAAAATTGCTCCAGTTTCTTTCGGGTGCGGAGTAGATGCATAGTTACCTTGCTTTCTTTCATTGAAAAATCTTTTGCGATCTCTGCAACGGAACTCATATAGAAATATCGACGGACGAAAATCTTCCGCGTCTTCTCCGGCAAAGAACGGATAAAGTGGGTCAGCACATCGGAAAGCGCAACACTCTCGCCGATATCCTCACCGCTGTCGGTATCAGGAATGCAGTCGGATAATTCGTCAAGTACAAGAGCCACTTGCCCTCCCCGTTTTTGCGCGTTTTGCGCTTTGTAAGTGTCAAGCGCAAGCTGACGGCAGAGTGTGCCGACGTATGGTTTGAGCGGATCGGGACGATGCGGAGGAATCGTATTCCACAATTTCAGATACGTGTCGTTGACAACTTCCTTTGCGTCCTCGTCGCTCAAAAGAATTTGATACGCGATATAATGGCAATACCGCCCGTATTTCTTTTCGGTCTCCGATATAGCAGCTTCGGAGCGCGCCCAATACAATTCGACTATCTGCTTATCTTCCATTTTTCACACTCCTTTCAAGTGGTTTGAAGGCCTTTCACCCTAATAAACGAAAAATATGACACTTGCACCACTCATTAAGGAAAACTTTTTTATATTATAGCATATTTTTGAAAAAAAGCCAGCATAAAACAAAAGTTGCCGCATCCGCGGCAACTTTTTGCAAGTATATTATTGTGATCATTTCCGTTAGCTTAAGAGTCCTTTTTTAGTTACTTTTTGTCGTATTTGGGGGCTGATTTACGTGAGATTACTTTCGTGTGACTTCATTTTTCTCTGTGGACACGGATCACTAGGTACTGCTTCTTTTTGAATTTTTCTATAGATTCTATAATTTGAGTTGTTTTCTAAAAGTAGGCAACAAGCCATGTAAATTTTCAATTTTCTGCAATAACTACAATTAAATCTTGTTCGCCAAAGACGATAGTTTTATTTTTGGGTGGATTTATTATTACATTGTTCTTTCTTGAACCAATTTGTCTGTACCCAATAAATATTTCTCCCTTTCTGGCTGCGCTTTCCGATAAAGTATATGAATCTACCGGAACACCGGTAATTACATAATCGGTAATAGGCTTCATATACAATTCCGATCCGCTTTCGTCAAGCAAGTCATCAATCAGCGGCAGCATTTTTGGATTTTCGGAAATTTGTGCCATCATCAAGCTGGCAAAATTTGATCCGATTACAAAGTCATCGACCCTTGCTTGGGAAGCAAGTCGTTGATTGTCAACGCTTCGCATTTCTGTAGTAATAGAGAGCTGCAGTTTGGATTCATCTGCGATATCGCGCAACAGTATGAGTCGAAGCAAAGTCTGGGAATCAGACGCTTCGGAGTCTTGGCTATCATCATTTAAAAGCAAAATATTATTTGTTTGTTCATTGAGAAATTTACAAAGCAATTTGCGTGAAATCGGTTCGACACAAATAGAAACTTCCAAGTTTTCATAAGTACCAATAGAGTTTTCATCCAAGTCGTTATCGACAATGACTACCTTTGTTCCCGGACTTACATATTTAGAGTATTCTGCCAAAATTGTTGGTAATTTTTCATTGCTTCCCAAAACAAGCAGAGTATTACTTGCAACAGCGGGTATCTTTTCGTTGTTGCGGATATAGGTTGAGGAAACTACTTTTGCCGGATGATAATCAAATGCTCTGTCATCAAACTCTAACAGAACGATTTGATCATTTTTTTTGATTACGGTATCCATCGGAGGATTTAATTTTACATCACAGTGATCGTCGTAAATTCCAATTGCTATTGCATTGGAAAAGCTTAGTATAGCTTCTTTAAAAGTTTTGCCTTCAAGTTCGGGGACTCTTTCGAAATATAGTTCGTCGCCGCTGAAGTTGAATAATTCTGTCAAGACCTGGGAGAGTCCGTGCTGACGACAAGTGTTGGATATGATTCGTGCGATAGCATCCTTTACAAAAATGATTGCGGCTCTTCCTTCTCCTGCGATATTAGCTGCTTCCAGATATTGATTGTCCTGCAAGGATGCAATAAATTGAATATCAGGAGTTCTTAACACCTTTGTTTTGATATAGGTGGAAAGAGCGAGCAGTATCTTAACCGTTTCCAAATCATCGTAAACGTTGACTATAACTGACTTGCTTGTTTCTACAGAACACCGTTCCAACGCATAAAATTCATGCAGGTTTCCGCTGCGGCAAATGATGCGCGTGGTTTTGGTATTGGGAATGTGCGATGCTATAGCTTCTTCCATTATATCTTTAGATTCGTTTCCCAGAATTACTATACATGCTTTCTTTACGTTGGAATTAGCTTCGATCAATTCCCGTAGGATTGAGTAAATGTTATTATCAAAGCCAATGATGACGGTATGGTCGTTCTCTTGAACGATAGAAGTACCTTTGCGAAGATTACTTAGTTTACCTTCAACTCCGGTTGAGATAATACCGATCAAAATACTGGTTAAAAATAAACCACAAAGTGTGGCAAGAAACATAAGTGTAAGATAAAATACATTATCTGTAGGTACTTCTGCAAGATTACCCGGATCTAATGTGTACATCAAGCTGACCCACATCTGGTAAAGAATACCCCCATCGTCGGAAATAAAGTAAGCAATTATTCCGATTGAACTGACGATGGTTGCTGTAACCGCCAGCAGTAACAGTGACATGGCTATCGTTCCTTTTGACATCATACGATCAAACCAGTAACTTATGCGTTTGTACAATGACAGAAATTTCATTTTATTTCTCCTTCGTTTTTACACTTATTTAAATTGTCAAAAAGAATAACGATGATGCTTACAGTAGTATTATTGTGATGTGTTTAGGAAAAAACCGAACAAAACGTTTGATTAATAAAAGTACCCGAAAACCGTTTATTTTCAAGGTTTTCGGGTGCTTTTAGGTCGATGGATTTTATTTTTTTATTCCCATTCGATCGTGCGGTAGGTTTGGAGTTAGGGGATCAAGGGTATAATAAGGAAGCGTACATACATAATTACCACTTCTTTAACATCGGTTTTTCAACTACCATATTTTTTTTAAAAGTTATTTCAATAGCAGGATAAGTGAAGCGTATTATGTTATCGTTGGAGTCTAAGTCTTCTTTTGTATAATTTGATCTAAATATATTTACACTACAGTTTTGATGTGAAAATGTTTTGACAAATTCAGTATCAAATAAAGTCTTAAACTGAGCATAGAGTGCATCCATAAAATCATTCCACTGATAGTTGCGAATAGATTCCATTCCAAAAGATCCGCTGAATGAATAACGACAATGTGTAAACATTCCATTACTGATTTCCAAGAAGGTATTTGGTGTGTACCTGTTGAACTGGAAACATCTGTAATTCTCGTAACTTGTGTCTTGAATATTAATACGCAAATTAATTTCAAGATTATTGGTTGAAGTGCGAAACTTAAGGGTACTTTGTAAATACTCAATTGCACTCTTGGATAGTACTCTTGCTATACGCAATACATCAGGATTATCAGTAAAACAGTTATAATGTTTGTGAGTTGAAGATTTACGGTTGAAAAAAAGCATAAAACCTCCATTTTATATATTCTTTATATACATTCGTTAAAAAATAATATGTTCTAATTATTATTTTATTACTCCCACTCGATCGTTCCGGTGGGCTTGGGTGTGAGGTCGTAGAGCACGCGGTTGATGCCTTCGACCTCGCTTGTGATGCGGGCGACGATCTTATGAAGCACTGCGTAGGGGATCTCCTCGACGGTGGCGGTCATTGCGTCCTTGGTGTTTACGGCGCGGATGATCGCGGGCCAGCCTTCATAGCGGCTGTCGTCCTTGACACCGACCGACTTGACATCGGGTATGATAACGAAATACTGCCATACCTTCTCGGCGAGTCCGCAGACGTCGAACTCCTCGCGAAGGATCGCGTCTGCCTCGCGGAGAGCGTGGAGACGGTCGCGGGTGATCGCGCCGAGACAGCGTACGCCGAGTCCGGGGCCGGGGAAGGGCTGACGGTAAACCATTGCGTGGGGAAGTCCGAGTGCCTCGCCGACGACTCTTACTTCATCCTAAGTCGGATCGTAGCCATGTCGTTCTGAGAGCC
>JAZQMQ010000014.1:0-5730 GCA_045543555.1 Eubacteriales bacterium | reverse complement strand
TCCAACCTCGACACATTGTATATCGTCTTGCATTTCTGCATTCTTGTTATAAACCAAGGTTGCATCAAAGGAAACAGGTGGTTTTCTTATATAGGCAGCTTTTTCAGCTTCATATCTTGCTCTCGCCTCGGCTTCTTCTTGTTCTCTATGTTTTTTGGAATGGTAATAGATAATACGAAGAAAAACATTTTCTTTTGATAAGAAGCTAAATTGAGCTTGTACCATATATCCTTCTTTTTGCAGATAATCGAGTATCATTCGCCTTTGACCAAGCGTATTAATATATCCAATATTAACACCATCTATCATAATACGAACAGAAGAAGGATTATCAATATTATCGACAGAATTTGAAATTTCAAATGTAATTGCTTGATTTACTTTGAAATTGTCGAATTTTGAATTTATTAGGTTAATATCAATGTAATCGTATTTATAATCAACCTCCCATATATCCCCGTTTTCATCAACATATGGCTCTTTCAAGGATGGAAGGTCAGTTTCGTTATATTGTTTAAGTTTTGCAACCTTCTTGTGAGTTTTACCAACTGAAAAGAACAGAATACCCAGACCGATGAATAGTAAACCAATGGGCATAGTAAACAGTCCGGCAAACGCCATGATACAAGAAACAATTATTAAAAACGTTCCTGATGTGTTATATGTTTTTGAAGAACTGCTATATTTGCTAAGGTCTATGCTTGGTGCAGGGTGAGTAACCACGGTATCTGTTTCATGAGATTCAATATTCGCATTGTAGGAAGATATAGAGGATTTTGATTTCGGAGAATCAACTATATCACGCACACCTATCGTGGTTTTATTATAAACCTTATTGTAAACCGCCTTTTTGGGGTCGTTGATATATCCCATACCTTTTTTTCCATAAAGAGGGTTTATAGTCCTATTAACCGTTCTTTTTAGTTTTCCTGTTGTCCGAGCACTGATTGATCTTTTAAGGCTTGGTTTTCTTATCCCGATTTTCATGAAAAACTCCTTATTTACTTAAGTGTTAGAATGAAAAAAGCCGCAAGACCCCTAAGTCCTGCGGCTTCTTTTCGCGGTTTGAAACCGCATTTGGCGGAGAGAGAGGGATTCGAACCCTCGTGCGCGTGAGCGCAAACTGATTTCGAGTCAGCCCCGTTATGACCACTTCGATATCTCTCCATAATTATGATGCGCAAGTGTGCATCATAATTATGGAGCTTGATTCGATGAGGCTCAATGAGCTTGCTCATTGAATCCACTTCGCATTCGCAACTCGGAGGTCGGGGAGCTTTCTCACCAGACGTAGATTTAGCGAATTATCGCTGTAGGCGATATATCTCTTCATGATGCATACTGTGCATATTTAGTTTACGTAAGCCTCGTTCAAAACTTGCTTTACGACTTGGTAATTATAACACATAAAAAGTAAAAAATCAATAGCAAATTAAAATTAATTTCTGTGTTTTCTTGATTGCATATTGTGTATTTACGGTGGTAACAATAATCTTATCAAAAATAAAGGAGAATTGTTATGAATCTTACCCAAAAAGAAACCGATCTACTCAAGGACATGCGCGATCAGGAGCTTCTTTGCATTGAAAAATACGAGAAGTATTCCTGCAACGCCTGCAGCACTGAGCTGAAAAATTTGTTTTTGTCTCTTGCTGAGGGAGAGAGAAGCCATCTCAAAACAATTAACGACATGATGGGTGGCACCGTCAAGCAGGTAAGCGGCGGACTAAATGCCGACAACTGCTTCTGCGGTTGTGCTTCCTACTGCGACGACACGAGCAAGAAGTGCGATGAGTTTTTGTGCAAGGATATGCTCGCATCCGAGAAGCACGTTTCATCGGTTTACAACACGGGAATTTTTGAGTTTGCCGACCCCGCCGCCCGCCGCCTGTTGAATCACATTCAAGCGGAGGAGCAACAGCACGGCGAAAAGATCTACGCCTATATGAAGGCTAACGGAATGTACTCTTAAATTTAAAAAAGCACGGCGATGCCGTGCTTTTTTCGTTTATTTAACCTTTACGGTAATGATCTCAAAGGGCTTATATGTAACTGTTATTGTTCTGTTTACTATCTAAAGCTCGCTGATCTCATTCTCGAGCATATCGCAGAGATATGCCTTATCCGCCTTGATGCCGAGGGTGAGGGTTTCGACGCCTCTTGTTTTCTTGCCCTCGTACATACGGATAACGGTGCCGCATCCGTCTTCTGCGGGCTTCACCGTATCGATGATGATGTCCTCGCTCGCTGTCTTGACGACCGAGAATGAAGCGGGAAGCGTTCCTATTGTATTGTTAACAGGAACCGCAATGCAGGGGTTATTGAAGAAGGTTGCCTCTTTCAGTACGTCGGAAGCGGACTGATTTCCACTATGTCCCATAAGGGCGTAGTTGAAGGAATGCTTACCCATGTCGCAGTCGGGGTAGGGATAAATGGGTCCGCGGAGGAGGGAAAGGGAGATAACGTTATCCGAAAGACCGTGACCGAACTTGCTCTCATTCATAAGCGCAACTCCGTAGTTGCCTTCAGAAATATCTACGTACTTGTGAGCGCAGACCTCGAATTTCGCCCAATCCCAGCTTGTGTTCTTATGAGTGGGACGCTCGATAAATCCGAACTGAGTTTCGCAGGATGCGTTTTCCGAGAGAATATCAACGTGGAATTCTCTCTTAAGAACAACATGCTTGGAATGCCAATCTGCGTCGTCGTCAAATTCTACGATGGGCTTGTCACAGTAGAGCCAAACTCTGTCGGTGATTGTGGAAGCGCCGAATACTCTCGTTACCTCACCCCCCGCTCTGTCGCACTCGTCGCTGATTCCGGGGTAGCCATGGAGGAATATATCGTTTCTCCGCGCTCGGTGAGAACTGCGGTGGGATGATTGATGTCGAGTCCCTGCTTCGTTGTTCCGTTAACATAGAGTAAGAACCGGGGATTGAGCGCGTCCCAACCATGCAGCTGTGTATGTGCACGAAGTTCAACACGGTAGGGAGTGTCGGAAATGTTTATTTTTGTATGGAACCAAGTGTGTCTGTCACCGCTTACCGTCCCATTGCTAACCCTCGACAAAGGGCATAAATCCGTCAAGTGAGGGTATATTTGTGCCCTTTTTATAGGGAACGTCAAGATAGGTGATGTCCTTTACGGGTTTCGCCTTGACAACCGTACGCCTTCCGAGAAGCTCAACGATTCTGACGATACGCTGTTCAAGATGGTTATTCTTTTCGCCAAGTATCCGCATATTGTTCATAACGGTATCTCCTTATGATATAATTTAACTTAATTATAGCGATAAAATCGCTATTATTATATCGTTTTTGAAGAAAAAATAGCGATTTTGTAAAATATCGTTGACAAACATCAAAAAATTTTGTATCATCGACGTATGATAAAAAAACATACATTCAAAAGAAATGAAAGAGCCGACCATCTTAATATTAGCTGTCATTTCTGGCAGGGAAAAACGCTGATGCAGTATCTGCATGAGGACTATTACGAGATAATAATCGTAACCAGGGGCAAGATAACCAGACGTATAGGCGGGGAATACATTCCGCAGAAGCGCGGGGACGTGACCATTGTTTGTCCTGACGTGGCCCACGAAATAGACGGCGACAGTACGTCGGAGCATTTTAATATAGCGGTAAGTGAAGACAGATTTCAGCGACTTATGGTGGGAAAGGATGCGGTAAAAAACGCCCTGCAGAAGAGTGATTATATCACCGTAAGCTTAAACGCTCCTGAATTAAATTACATTCTTGACTGCGTGGGCAGAATAGATGATGAGTGTTCAACACCCATGTCAGTAAGTCTTGCGGAAGCCGTTATTTCGGTGATCTTCCTGTCGATAATGAGCGCTCAGCTGCCCGAAACTGTCTCGGAATACAACGTAAGGTATTATTGTCGGGACGCTATCATAAAAATAGAGAAGGGCTCGGTGACATTTAAGAGCACAGGGGATATTTATTGTCTCTATCCCGTTTCTCACACATCATTTATTGCTGCATTCAAGGCAATAACCGGGAAAACACCGTCGGAATATCTGAGAAAGGCAAAGCTTATAAGAGCCAGTGAGCTTTTACTGAATACGTCGCGGTCTGTACTTGATATTGCCTGCGAGGTAGGTTATGACAGTATGAGCCATTTTATAAAATGCTTTAAATCATGTTTTGGGATAACTCCGCTTAAATACAGAAAAGCGGGAGTATCACCTGACATAAAGGAAGATGAATATGAATAAGAATAGAGTATTAAAGTGTTTTAAAAAAATTCCGATAATAAAAACTGAAAGATTGATCCTTCGCAGAATGACGACTTCGGATTATAAGGACATGTACGAATATTCGTGCCGTCCTGAAGTGACAAAATACCTTTTGTGGTGTGAGCATGAAAGCCCTGACCAGACGTACGGTTATCTCGAAAGCATAAATCAGTGCTATAAAAGAGGCGAGTATTACGATTGGGCAGTGACGCTTGCTGACGGCGGCAAAATGATAGGCACCTGCGGTTTTACGTCGTTTGATTTTGAAAATGACAGGGCAGAGGTCGGATATGTTTTAAATCCGTCGTATTGGGGGCAGGGAATTGCAACCGAGGTTGTAAGCACAGTTATCGAATTTGCATTTATCGAGCTTGGAGCGAACAGAGTTGAGGCAAAATTTATCGAAGGAAACGATGCAAGTCTAAAGGTAACACAAAAGTGCGGTATGACGTTTGAGGGATATCATAAGAAATATATGAAGATAAAGGGCGAATATAAAAATATAGGTTTTTCGGCAATAACAAAAGATGAATTTGTACCGAGAAATTTGTATGAAATAAAGCGACAGAACTTCATATGGGATCTGTTTTCGTAATATGTCGAAAAAGAAAAATCAATTTTTTGTAAAAGGTCTTGACAAATACATAAAAGGGTGATATAATACGCTATGTTGCAAGATGAACGCCGGAGTGGCGGAACAGGCAGACGCAAGGGACTTAAAATCCCTCGGTGGCAACACCGTACCGGTTCGAGCCCGGTTTCCGGCACCAGTTCCTTTTCAATAGTTATATATCGCAGGGTAGAGCAGCCTGGTAGCTCGTCGGGCTCATAACCCGGAGGTCGTGAGGTTCAAATCCCACCCCTGCAACCAAGTACCGGTGCCAAAAAAGATGCACCGGAGAAAACCCGAGGTTTCCTCGGGTTTTCTTTATTTTTCTCGCGTTTTCTCGATTTTTCAAAAATCGAATAACATTGCGGTTAAAAAGATGCAAACCTCGGTTTTCGACCGTCGGGAGGGATCTGAACCAAAGAATAGGCACTTTAGGGGCATATTTGACGATATTTTCTCGTCAGATATGCCTCTTTTTTGTTTTTATAATTGTTAATTCTTTGTGTCTTGACATCCACCTCGTTACGAACGAGATTGGCATAAATATCATAAAGAAAGGAGAAAAAATGTTTACAGCAATTATCGAAAACGAAGGCAACACCTTAGTCATGGAATTCCCGTGCAAGCGTTACCTTATGGCTGACCACCTTGGATCCATCGGCATTCGTAAACCGGCACATGAAATCAAGTGCATGGATGAAGAGGAAGAGCCGATCAAGGTGAAGATCGTCGGAAACAACGAGTTTGAGAAAAGGCTCGCCCTGTTGATCTCCCCCACAGATACTCTCTCCCTCGTAAATACCATGTGTGAGTTCTATCAGAACCTGCCCTACCAAAACAGGCTGGACGCTATGGAAGC
>JAZQMQ010000013.1:0-6390 GCA_045543555.1 Eubacteriales bacterium | reverse complement strand
GATGATCTTTCCTTGATCAACGACGACGATCTTGTTCGCCTTCTTGAGTGTCGAAAGCCTGTGCGCGATCATAAGCGTCGTCCGTCCGGATATCAATCGTTCAATAGCCTCTTGAATGAGGTTTTCCGTCTCCGAGTCAACCGATGCGGTCGCCTCGTCGAATACAAGGATCGAAGGATTCTTCAGCATTGCACGCGCAATGGAAACTCTCTGACGCTCACCGCCCGAAAGTCCTACGCCGCGCTCGCCGAGAACTGCATCGTAGCCGTCGGGCTGACGGACGATAAACTCGTGCGCGTTTGCGATGTCAGCCGCCTCGAGAACCTTTTCAACGGGACAGTCGGGACAGCCGTAGGCGATGTTGTTGAAGATCGTGTCGTGGAACATCAGGGGCTCCTGCTGAACGAAACCGATCTGCGAACGGAAATGCGACATATCAATATCGCGGATATCAACGTCATCAACAAGGATCTGTCCGTCGTAGTGATCATAGTAACGGAGCAAGAGGTTGATAAGGGTCGATTTACCCGAGCCGGTGGTACCGACGATACCGACGATGTCGCCGGGCTCGATAACGAGGTGGATATTCTTAAGCGTCTTCTTGGTACGGTCGAAGGAGAAGTTAACGTTCTTGAACTCGATCTTACCCTTGAACTCTACCATATTCTTGCCTTCGCCGAAGTTGTGCTCGGGCTCGGCATCAAGAATATCAAGGATTCTCTCGGCAGACGCCAGGAAGTGCTGGAAGGAGTCGTTGAGGTTTGCAAAGAAGTTTACGGGCTCGTAGAACATCGATGCGTAGTTGATGAAGATTACAAGAGTACCGACGGTAAGGCTTGTCTCGATGCCTGCAAGCTGTGCGTCAATAACCATATTGCCGCCGAACGCCCAGATAACAACAGAGCCGAGACCGATAAAGGTACCGACGATCGCAGGAAATGCGTTAAGTATCTTTGCGGCGGATGTGTCGGTCTTGTACCACTCCTCGTTCTTTTCCTTGAAGCGGGCGGTAGTGTTCTTCTCATTGGTGAAGGACTTTACGACACGGATACCTGGAATGGTATCGGTAAGTATAGAGGAAACGGCAGTCCATCTTCTCCAGATTCGGAGATAGAAGGGGCGGATCTTCTTACCGAAGATACGAGAGCCGATTACAACAAGCGGAACGGGAATGAGGGACAGAAGCGTCAGCTTGGGGTTCATAACAAGCATAACGACAACGATACCGACCATCTTGAAGAACTGAACGACTACCTCCTGCGTGATACGAAGCATAAAGGACTGAATAGTCGAGCTGTCACCCGAGATACGGTTGATGACCGCACCCGTGGAGGTCTTATCGTAGAATCGCATAGGCAGATACTGCGCCTTTTCGTAAACGTCATTACGAAGGTTTGATACTATCCTGTCTGCAACGAGACGAAGAACGTATCCGCGCGTACCGCTTATGACATGGCTGACGAACTGCAGCGAGATCAGCAAAATAACCACCTGCATAAGCATAGCGGCGTTGTTGTTCGGCAAGATCTCGTCAATGAGGGATTTGGTCAGCATAGGCGGGATCAGAGCAAGCGCAGTCGATGTGATCGAAAGAAGCACGGAAAGGATGAGCCTCTTCCATTCGGGGATGATATACTTGCTCAGTTTTCCGACAAGCTTTTTCTTGCTTGCGCAGTTGAGACATTCCGCACCGGGAGACGCCAAAGTACGTCCGCACTTCGGGCAGACAGAAAGCTGTTTCTCGTAGATAGCCTTCATGCATTCGGTGGCTTCCTCGATATCCTCACCGTTTACAACAGAGTTGATAAAGGTGGAAGCACCCTCGCAAAGCGTATTTACGCTGAAGGTGTAGCGGAATATTTTTTCTTCAAGACCGTTTTTGAGCTCAAGACAGAGCATTGCGTTTCCGTACATACGGCGGGTATGCGTCTTAACGATATCCTCAATACGGATGGTAGTTCCTGCGTGGTGAGTGGTTAACTCGTGTGTGGTGACTTCAATGTCGCTGACAAGCAACACACTTCGGCAATAGTTCGAAAGGATCGAAATATCGCCAACGATTGCAAAGATCCAGGGATGTCCCGGAGTCTCCCTTCCCTTAAGTTCTGCAATTTCTTCTTCGGTCAGAAGGGAGTTGACAAGGAGTTTGTCCATCATAAATTTTACGGCGGAACGTGTGGCACTAACGTTCTCAGCCGGCGGGAGGCCGCTTGCGCACAGAGGTGAAAAACTTAAAATGAATTGCGGGCGGCGGGTTGACAAAATTTTGACAAAGAACGGTTTTTGAAGACGCTTTATTTTACCACCCATTTGCCCATTTGTCAACCCATTTTGGAAATTTTTCGACAAAATTATTAACTTTTTTATTTTATGTATTTTTTATATTAAGGGATTCGATGGACAAAAGAAGTGCAGAGTTCAGAATGCAGAGTGCAGAGTTTCGGTAATTTTTCGCTGTAGCGAAAAATACTCAATAAACAAAAATTTCGGATATCATAGCAATATCCGAAATTTTTTGGTATTAATTTGTTATTAAATAATTTCCGAGCCTTGTGCGAGGAAAATTTCCTTAACTCTGCACTCTGAACTCTGCACTTTGCACTTTTTTACTGCCTGTAATCCTTCAGGAAATCCCCGATATCACGTATCGCTTGCACCATTCTCTCCGCGTCGGGAAGCATTACGATACGGAAGTGGTCGGGGGTCGTCCAGTCGAATCCGCTGCCGGGGACGATGAGGATATGCTTCTGATGGAGCAGATCGAACGCAAACTTCTTATCCGAAGAAATATTGAACTTCTTGATGTCGAGCTTCGGGAAGACGTAGAACGCCGCGTTGTTCTTGACGCAGGAAATGCCCTCAATCTTAGAGAGCTCGCGCATAGTCGCCGCGCTCTGCTCGTAAAGTCTGCCGCCGGGACGCATCATAGCACGGGTGCTTTCCATATCCTTAAGAGCCGCGGGGATCGCAAGCTGGGGCAGAGTCGTTGAGCAAAGACGCATTGCCGCAAGCTGGAAGATACCCTCCATATAGTCCTGCGCCCAGTCCTTTCTGCCGGAGAAGATCATCCAAGCGCAACGGAAGCCGCAGATAACGTGCGACTTTGAAAGTCCGTTGAAGGTTACGGTGAAGAGATCGGGAGCGAGGGATGCGGGCGAGATATGCTCTACTCCGTCCATAAGAAGGCGGTCGTAGATCTCGTCCGAGAAGATAACGAGGTCATTTTCGCGCGCGATCTTGACCATTTCCTCAAGCACCTCGCGGGGATAAACTGCGCCCGTGGGGTTGTTGGGGTTGATGATGACCATTCCGCGAGTACGCGAGGTGATCTTGGAGCGGAGGTCATCAAGGTCGGGGTACCAATGATTTTCCTCGTCGCAACGGTAGAAGACGGGCTTGCCGCCTGCAAGGTAAGCCGAGTTGCTCCAGAGCGAGTAGCTCGGCGCGGGCATAAGAAGCTCGTCGCCCGTGTTAAGGAAGACGTTGAGAGCCATAGTAACGAGCTCGCTGACGCCGTTTCCGATATATATGTCGTCGGGCGAAATGCCGACAAGTCCTTTTCCGAGATGATATTCATAGATAGCCTGGCGCGCCTCGGGCATACCCTTGGGATCGCAGTAAGCAACTGCATTGTCAAGTCCGCCGAGCATAGCCTCGCGGATGCTGTCGGGCAGTCTGAAACCAAATGTCGCGGGGTTGCCGGTATTAAGTCTGAGGACGTCAATGCCCTCTTTGATCATTCTCTGTGATTCAACGTAAAGAGGCCCACGGATATCCGAATGAACATGATCCATCTTGTGTGCGCGGTTGATCATCATTTTTTCTGTTTCCTTTGCCTATGAAAATAATTAAATAATATTTTATCATTATTTGAGGCGGTTGTCAAGGTTTTTTGGGGAATTTTTGCGGCAAGAAAATAATTAGATAAAATTTGCGCAGAAATTTGGGAATTTAGGTTTACAAAGGAAAAAATATGTGATATAATAAGGATGCCAAACAAATTTCATAAGTGATCGCAGGGATATTTTTCTCTTTTTTAGGAAAGGGTGAATTATACCTTTTTTCGGCGTACTAAAATTAATCATTCGAATTTGGCAAAAGCGCAAATTCCTAATGGTTAATTGTGTACGACGAAATGTCCTTCCGATTGCTTGAAATTTGTTTGGCGACAATCGGGGTTTGCGTTTTTCGGTGCGTCAACTTCGGTTGGCGCACTTTTTATTTTATATTTTTCATTTCAAAGGAGGAAAAGATAATGAAAAAAACTATAATCATACTTATCGCCCTATTGATATCTGTATGCGTTTGGGTTTCTTGCAGCAATAATACCACATCGGAAATCACAGAAGAACATACTCATTCCTGGAGCGATTGGATAACCACTCAGAAAGCCACTTGCATAACTGACGGTACACAAAAGCGCATTTGTATTTGCGGCGAGGAAGAAAAGCAGAACATATCTGCACTTGGGCATACAGAAGTTATCGATGAAGCTGTTCCCGCAACCTGTACAACTAATGGACTTTCAGAAGGCAAACATTGCAATAATTGCAATATTGTTTTATTGGCACAAGAAACAGTTTTATCGACCGGACATAAACAAGGCGAGTGGATTGTTATTAAGGATGCGACTTCATCAGAAAATGGAAGCAAAAATCTTCCTTGTTCGCTTTGCGGTACAGTACTTGAAACTGAGGTAATATATCCCGAACTCAAAATTTATTCAATCGACGAATTTTGGAACGGCCTTGCTCTTATATCCACCAATAAAGGTTACGGCTATATCAATAACAAGGGAGAGATCGTTATCGAGCCTTGTTATCTGTCTGCGGGAAGATTCTACACAGATTTAGCGAGAGTCAAGATAGACGGCAACTACGGATATATTAATACTAAAGGTGAATTAGCTATTCCTGCACAGTATAGCAGTGCACCAGAAAAACTTGATGAATTAGCTATAGTTGAAAAAGATGGTGTAACTTTAGTTATTAATTTTTTGGGCAATGTGGTTTACACAGCAGGAAAAAACGATGTTATCGGTGAATACATCAATAAATATTTTTGGGTTGAGTCATCGAAAGAAACTATTTCCGGTACAGAATACTCTATGAGTTATTATAATTACTGGGGAGAACTAGCGGTGGAAATTAATAATGCTAAAAATGCAGGAGTATACAGTTCGCCTAATGAATATGGGTTTGCGTATGTTCAAGAAATTATAAAAAAAGGTAGTGGATTATATGCTGATCAATGCGAATATGCATTAGTTGACCTTATTGGTTTTTTTAGTAAAGGTATTTCAAGGCAGAACATTAGCTCTGTAAATGGAAATTACTTTTTTGATAAAAATGGTAATGTGCGATATCTTACATTCGATAGCAGTGCACTTGAATATGGAGTAAACATTTGCGTTTCTCCCGAGGCTACATTGGTTTATGAGTTGAATCAAACAATAACGCCTATGTGCAAGGATGGAGAATGGCAAGCAGCAGCACATTTACTCACAGCAAGAGGAATTTGGGATGGATATTTTACTCAAAGAGCCGAAAGAGATACCCTTAATGAATATTATATTGATATTGAGTACATATTGGATTCTACCGGAGAAAATATAATCGTTGACTTTAAAAAAGATTTTAAGGAATTATCCGGAGCGAAAATAAAAGCTGTACGTTCGTGGATTTACGAAGGAAACGAATACTATTGTTTATTGTTGAAGAACATGAACGGAACATTGTTCAGTACAATAATAAACCCGAATAAAGAGTTGGTTTTTTCTGCACAAAATGAATTTGATTTAGGATATGAAAAAGACCAAACCATAAATTATCGGTACTATACTTATTATTATTCATACAGTGGCAATGAAGATATCTCTGAGTTAGATTGGCATTATGTAATTGCCAAAGACACACAAAACGGATTATTTGGATATGTTGATATTAAAACTGGAAAATGGGTTATTCAGCCTCAATTTCAGTCCGCAACCGATTTCAAAGGGGAAGGTGCGGAATCTGTTGCTATTGTTAACGGTAATACCATTATTAATACACGTGGAGAAGTGGTATTCACTATAGCTGATTAAGATTAATAAAATGAAGAAGCAAAAACTACCGCAATGTTCAGAGTGTCGCACACGAAGTCTGAGCTCCATTCTCCCCTTCTTTACGGTTAGCCAAGCAGCAACTCGGTATTGAATGACAGTCCAAAGTTCAGAAAACATTCTTCGAGCAGCGCGCTTTTCTCCCCTTCCCGGTTAACGGGAAGGGGGCGGGGGATAGGTCCCGATTTGCAGATATAGAATTATAGGATATCGGCAAAATCTCTGTCCGAAAATAAAATTCGAGTAGGAACAAGGTGCCCCGCCCCGGTTACCGGGGCGGGGGCAGG
>JAZQMQ010000012.1:0-5815 GCA_045543555.1 Eubacteriales bacterium | reverse complement strand
CTATGAATGTTATCAAGATGTTAACAGAGAGTAAAAAATGGTGAAAAACCACGGTTTTTGCGAAAATCTTGATTAATTTATCTCGTTTTTTCTCACGATTTCGGGGACTAAGCTCGTTTTTTCGCACGAAAGTATACAAAGTGCACAAAACTGGTTGCCGATTTTTGGAGGATTAAACTATTCCAATTTTGCATAATGTCTGTTATAATATAGCATAAGATAATATTAATTTGGCACAATGTGTCAAGGAGGAATAAATAGGAATGGCAAGTTTATCATTCAAGCACATTTATAAGAAGTATCCCGGCGGAGTTACCGCTGTATCGGATTTCTGCCTTGAGGTTAAAGACAAGGAGTTTATCATCTTCGTAGGTCCTTCCGGTTGTGGTAAGTCTACTACCCTTCGTATGATCGCAGGACTTGAGGAGATCACCGAGGGTGAGCTGTTCATCGGCGACCGTCTGGTTAACGATATCGCTCCTAAGGACAGAGATATCGCGATGGTTTTCCAGAACTACGCTCTTTATCCTCACATGACCGTATTCGACAACATGGCATTTGGTCTTAAGCTCCGCAAGGTTCCCAAGGAGACCATCAAGAGAAAGGTTGAGGAAGCTGCTCGCATCCTCGACATCGCACACCTTCTCGACCGTCGTCCTAAGGCTCTTTCCGGAGGTCAGAAGCAGAGAGTTGCGCTCGGACGTGCAATCGTTCGTGAGCCTAAGGTATTCCTTCTCGACGAGCCTCTTTCCAACCTCGACGCTAAGCTCCGTGCAGCCATGAGAACTGAGCTTACCAAGATCCACCAGAAGCTTGGTACCACCTTCGTATACGTTACTCACGACCAGGTAGAGGCTATGACCATGGCTACCCGTATCGTTGTTATGAAGGACGGTCTCATCCAGCAGGTTGATACTCCTCAGAACCTTTACGACTATCCCGCAAACGTATTCGTTGCAGGCTTTATCGGAACTCCTCAGATGAACTTCATCGACGCCACCCTCGAGAAGAAGGGCACCGACGTATTCGTAACCTTCGGCAAGAACTCTCTCAAGCTTCCCGCTGAGAAGGCTCAGGATCCCGCTATCGCTGATTACATTGGCAAGGAGATCATCGTAGGTGTTCGTCCCGAGTGTCTCAAGGATGAGCCTCTTGCAATCAGCACCATGGCTGATTCTGTTATCAACGCACATGTTGACGTTACCGAGCTTATGGGTGCTGAGATCTACCTCTACGTTTCCACCGACGGTTTCGATCCTCAGACTCCCCAGAACCTCATTGCACGCGTATCTCCTCGCGCAGTTGCAAGAACCGGCGACGATATCAAGCTTGCTATCGACGTTTCCAGAATTCACATCTTTGATAAGGACACCGAGAAGTGCATCCTTCACTAGTGTGATATTATCTGCCGCAAACCCTGCGTTTGCGGCAGTTTTTTGTTGTTTGCGTTTCTTAATAAATTATACTGTTGACAAAAGAGATTTTTTATTATATAATAGATGAGGTTGACATAATTAACCGTACACAGTACGGAAAACGCAGGTCCATTCCCCCGGATTTTGCGAATCACACACATATTATTTGGAGGAACTAACTATGTTTGAGAAAGTAAAAAATATGCTCGTAAATGATCTTCAGGTAAATCCCGATGATATCAAGCCTGAAGCCGAGCTCGTTTCCGACCTCGGCATCAATTCCCTTGAACTTGCCGACCTCATTCTTCTTTGCGAAGAAAGATACGGCATCGAAATCCAGGACGATGACCTTCATAAGTTCATTACTGTAGGCGACATCGCAGATTACCTCGAAGCACACAGCAAATAATAACCTCAGAATTTAGCCGAAGCCCTATGGCTTCGGCTAAAAATTAAATTTCAGGAGATAGCGTATGGAAAAAATAGCAGAGCTTTTAATATTCATCGCAGTAATATGCTCCATACTCCTCGCATTGGTCATAGTCATTGCTTTTATTCATTACAGACACTCGAAAAATGTCGCAAAAAGACTGCTAAACGAATCGCAACGTGACGCAAACTTAGTTTATAATCTTTTAAAGACCGCATTCCCAGCTGCACGAATCATCAGGCATCCCTCCCTAACAATGCCGAACGGACAAAAAATACCGTCGGATATCATCCTTGTTGAAAACGGAGGAGTATATATATTCCGTATCAAAACGGTTCCGGGAATGATCGACAATTCAAACAGGTCTGTCTGGACGGCTGCAAACAGAAACGGAATAATGGAATTTCCCAACCCCTTCGAGCAAAACAAGCTTCCGCTTAAAGCGATCGACTATATTCTGAAGCGCGAGAAGATATATAACGTACCAAAATACAGCATCGTTGTTTTCACGCAAAAAAGAGTAGCTTTTAAGATAAGATCAGAGCATCTTACAACTGCTGATCATTTAATTGAAGCCGTTAAGGATATCAACAGCAATAAATTCCTTAACTCACGTGACATTAATGCAGTTCTCACCGCTATCAAAAAGTATTCATCAAGATAACATTCCAAAATCCCTCGCAAATCTATGCGAGGGATTTTAATTATATCCATTAAGAACAGTTAATAGCTTATCTACCTCATTCTCAGTATTAAACACTGAAAAAGAAACCCTCACAGCTCCCCTGTCAGGCGTCTTAAGACTACGGTGCCCTAAAGGACAGCAGTGAAATCCGCCTCTTACGCAAATACCGTTACTGTCAAGATAATCCGCTATTTTTTCCGAATCAACATTGCCAATATTGAATAACACAGTACCGCAATATCCATATTCCGAGCCGTATACACCGGCATTTCTCAGAACAGAAAGTCCTTCTGTCAGCTTTTTGGATAAAACAGACTCCTTATACGCAATTTCTTCAATACCCATGTTAGTAACAAATTCAATTCCGGCGACAAGCGATGCCGCCGCAGGTGTTGGCAAGGTGCCTGCTTCAAGCCGTTCGGGAAGAAAATCGGGCATTTTACAATCCAAAGAATTTACCCCGTTCCCTCCGTGAACAAAGGTTTTCAGTAAGCTCCCATTATCGACGTATTTATCAGCGAACTGAATAAATCCGCAACCCTGAATCCCGTAAAGCCCCTTGTGTGAAGGACCGCATATAGCATCTGCACAGCAATCTTTAATCGATAGCTTTTCCCTTCCAATACTTTGTGAGGCATCCACCACAAAAGGAATGCCCCTCCGCTTGCAATAGGCACCGATACGCGATATCGGAAGAACTTTTGAGCATATATTGGAAGCGTGGATGCAAGCAACAAGTCCTATATCTCGCTCACACAAAGAGGTAAAGGACCGCATAATTTCATCATCAGTTCCGCTTGCGTCAAATACCAAATAATTGCCCATAGCGGCAGCACGACGATATACCGCGTTATGTTCAAATGACGAGATGAGCACCTTTCCTCTGCTCTTCCGTAGCACGCTCATAGCCATATTGGTTGCAGAGGTCGCGTTCAAAGTTAAAACGACAGCCTCGGGCTTGCCGCCAAAAAGTTCTGAGAGCCTTTCCCTGCACCTATAAATTATCCCCGAAGCCTCGCGGGACAAATAGTGACCGCTTCTACCGGGATTGCCGCCGTATAGGCAAATGGCATCATTTACAGCTTTGTAGACACTTTGAGGTTTTTGAAAGGTTGTTGCAGCGTTATCAAAATAAATCATATGATTCTTACATCCGAATAAGGTATTCCGTTTTCCTTGAGGAGCCTCAGAACACATTGGCGCGATCGTTGGTCAATCTTTATACCGTGACCGCATCCCTTCTGTGTATATTCATTGCCAAGCTTAACAATACTGCATTCGATTCCGTTATCCCGAAACAATTTACCTGCCTTTTGAGAATAGGTTTCGGAGTACATGGTGATCAAACAATTGAGCATAATCTCACTTCCTTACGTATTTACTGTTCTCATTGTATGCATTCGGACGCGGATTGACAACTCAAAAAAATATTTTTCAAAATGGCAAGTGAGAAAAACGGAGCTTTTAGGGTGTTTTAGCGAGTTTGAGGGAGTTTGAGAATTATAAATTATTTTATTTGGATTTTTTTGAAAAAAGGTATTGACATTACTTAACCGATATGTTATAATCGTATGGCTGAAAAAATGAATTACAATTTTTAAGGAGAAATCAAATGTCTACTTTTATGGCAAAGAAAGAGACGCTTGACCGCCGTTGGTACGTTATCGACGCTGCAGGTAAGCCTCTCGGTAAGACTGCGGTTGCTGCTGCTAACATCCTCAGAGGTAAGCACCGCCCCGAGTTCACCCCCCATGTTGACTGCGGTGAATTCGTTATCATCATCAATGCTGACAAGGCTGTCCTCACCGGAAAGAAGCTTGAGCAGAAGTACTACTATCATCACTCCGGCTACATCGGCGGTATGAAGAAGGTACAGTATAAGACCCTTATGGCTACCAAGCCCGAGAAGGCTATGGAGCTTGCAGTTAAGCGTATGCTCCCCGCTAACACCATCGGAAGAAAGAGCATGACCAGACTCAAGATCTACAGCGGTGCAAACCACAATCACGCAGCTCAGAAGCCCGTTGAGTACAACGCTTAATGAAAGGATGCTAAGAAATTATGTATACAAGTGCTAAGCCTTATTTCTACGGAACCGGCAGAAGAAAGAAGTCGGTTGCCCGTGTACGTGTTCTTCCCGGTACCGGTGTTATCACCATCAACGGACAGGATATCGACGAATACTTCGGACTTGAGACCCTCAAGCTCATCGTTAACCAGCCCTTCACTGTAACCGAGACCATGGGCAAGTTCGACATCATCTGCCGTGTAAACGGTGGTGGACTTTCCGGTCAGGCAGGAGCTATCCGCCACGGCGTTGCTAAGGCTCTTCTCCTTGCAGATCCCGCTTTCCGTCCTGCACTCAAGAAGGCAGGCTTCCTCACTCGTGACCCTCGTATGAAGGAAAGAAAGAAGTACGGACTCAAGGGCGCAAGACGTGCTCCTCAGTTCTCCAAGAGATAATTTATTATGTCTTATACACAAAGCTCTCACTATGGTGGGAGCTTTGTTATTTTGTAGGGGTCGACGTCCTCGGCGACCCGAAAAAATGTCAAGAGAGCCGGACGCCCGGGAGGTCGTCCCCTACAAAGAAAGGGCGGTTCAATTTGTAAAGAACCCCGCCGTCCTATTTACATTTTAGATGTTTTATGGTATAATTACTTTGGGTAGTTATCTACTCGATAAACTTAAATTTGACGAACAGAGGTTTCAAAATGAAAAAGATATTTGCAATTATGATTGCTGTGATAACATGCTTTTCTATCTGTTCTTGTGATCCGGGCTCATTCGTTGTTAGCAGAGATTCATTGGATAATGTTATTAGCGTTGAGCTTATTGAATATGCAAACTCCGATCAAAAGCATTTTACCACTTGGGTGCCGGATCAATCTGATAAACTCGTTCCTTTTAATCTTGCTAACGCAACAATACTCGAAACTTTACCAGAAGAAAAAATTTCGGGGTTTTTAGATGCATTTTCAACGACCGATATACTCCACACATACTATGCGTATGATTCTCCTAAAGATATTTGCATAAGACTGAATTATGAAAGCGGTGATTTCTTAATTATTTGGGCAAATTATGCAGAAAACAGCCATGCAGGGTACATAGGCGAATACTCTTCAGATGGAACAGTTTCGTCTTTTTGGGGCTCTTTTAGCTCATTAAGTTATTATACCGAATTAGTGAATCAATTTTTCGCTTACGAGTTATAATGACAACTTCCAATTTGACGAACGGAGGTTTCAAGGTGAAAAGGCAATCAAAAAAACTATCCTCTAA
>JAZQMQ010000011.1:0-10034 GCA_045543555.1 Eubacteriales bacterium | reverse complement strand
GTTAATTCATCAACAGTGGCATTTTATTATTTTATAGCTCTGCAAATGAAGAATGCTCGCTCTGATGATTTCTTTAGAGGGGAGAAATCAAGATCGTCGACTACGTTCAGCACTTCAAAACCGTTTTTGATAAGACAGCTTTTCAGCGTATTTATGCTCCAGCAACGCTCCCTTTGAAGTTCATCGAAACGGGTGTAGCTTCCATCATCGTTCTCATAAAAAAATGATAGCTCGAAATCACAAAGACCGCTTTTTTTGTCATAATAGTTTTTCCATGCACACAGCACGCCATTAGCTTCCAAAACATAATGATTGTCGGAATACACTGTTTCAAATTTAAAAGGCGTATTGACGTCGAAAATGAAAATTCCATCAGGATCGAGATAATTATGAACCAGCGAAAAGCATTTGTTGAGACCTACGCGACCGGTAAGGTAGTTTATGCTGTCAAGACAACATAATGCCGCTCGTACGGTTCCGTAAAGTTCAAAGCTTCTCATATCCTGACAAAGCCAAAGAACCTTATCGCTTCCTTCTTTTGACATGGCACGATTCAGCATATCGTATGAAATATCCACACCGATCATATCGTATCCGCGTCGCGATAAAGGCAGTGTGATATTGCCGGTTCCGCACGCCATGTCGAGCACAAGCTCACCTTTGTCGATATTGTAGTTTTTTAGTACGGCAGTTAATTTATCGGCCCAACTCTCATAGTCTATGTGGGAATTCAGAGCATCATAGCAATCTGCAATCGCGGAATATTGTTCGTTCATCTACGCTTTTCAAGACGGGGGAGAATTGCTGCGTATCCGTCGTTTCCGTATTTAAGACAGCGGTTTACACGGCTGATCGTTGCGGTGCTGAGACCTGTCTGCTCTGCGATCTCGGAATAAATATAGTTGTTGTTAAGCATTCTTGCCGCGGTAAGACGCTTAGCCATTTCACGAATTTCAGAAACTGTGCAAAGATCCTCAAAAAATGCATAGCACTCGTCAATATCGTTGAGCATAAGGATTGCTTTGAATAAATAGTCGGTCTGTTCGTCTCTTAACTTATTAGACATAATGTCCTCCCGATGATTCGCTTATGCGAGTATTTATTGTGACGTATTTCCTTCACTTTCATTGATTATAACACTAAAGTGCTACTTTGTCAACATTAGTAGACACTCTTATTGACAATTTTTCACTAATATGTTATACTTATGAATAGAAATATAGTGAACTTGCAGATAGAAACGGGTATTATTGTGGATGTCAAAATCAGAATAAAATCAATAGTTACAGATCTTGCTTTGGCTGAAAGCTACAAAAGTACGGTAAAAGACGGTTATTTCAGAAGCGATGACGGAAGAATGTTACCAATAGAAAAGCTTGCTGAGGCTTGTGAAGATGTAATCGAATATACTGTGGTAGGAAAATACAAGGAAGAGAACGGAAAAGCGATAATTTGCTACGATGAGCCTTCCGATGCGGGCATTGATAATTCTATTACTTCACTTATCTTTGACGTTGTTGACAGAAGTGTTGTTACAATGGTCCGTACAGGAGACATAAATGCGGCATTTCGCTTCGATATGAACGAAAAACGACAGGTTTGCAGCTATGAGACACCTTTTATGCCAATAGAGTTTGTTGTCAACACAAGAAATGTTGCAAATAAGATAAAAAACGGTAAGGGTGCTATGCTGCTCGATTATGTGATCGAGGTCAGAGGCGTGAATACAGAGCGAAACAAGATGATGATTGGGGTAAAGCCTTATGACACCGTCTGAATTCAAAGCAGAGCTTAAGAAACTTAGCGGAGGTTACCTTTTTTACGGCGAAGAGGATTATTTAAAGAGGCATTATCTTATCAGTGCACGAAATGAGACGGTTTACGAGGGCGATGTTTTTAATCATATCGTCATTAACTCCGAAAACTATTCTCCGGAATATCTTTCGTCGGTAATTGAGGCTTTGCCCGTGATGGCTGATAAAAAGCTCATAGAAATTAATTCAATATACTATTCTTCGATGTCAGAAAACGATTTTGAACAATTTTGCACGGTGGTTTCAAAATTGTCCGATTACGAATATAACGTTCTTATCGTTTATACCGAGCCTGATGAGCTTGATGAGGGAAGAAAAAATGCACCGTCAAGCGAAATGACAAAGCTCAGCGAGGTCTTGAAATGTGTAAACTTTGAAAGTCAGACCCCCGCCAAGCTTGCCGACTGGACGTACAGATATTTTGTAAAGGAGCTTATAGTTGCTCCGCATGACCTTATAACAACGCTGGTTAATATGTGCGGATGCGATATGTTCACGCTTTCAAACGAGATAAATAAGCTTTGCTGCTATCTGAAGGCGCAGGGCAGGGACAGACTTACTTATGAGGATGTTGTAACGGTTTGCTCCGAAAGAAAAGACATTGCGGAATTTGAATTTACCAATGCAATACTCGACGGCAGTGTCGAAAGAGCCTTCACTGTACTATCGGAAATGAAGAAAGGTAAAGAGAAGCCCGAGATAATTCTTTCGGGTATTTCAAAGACCATAGGCGATCTTTTTATCATAAAAACAATGCTCAACGACGGATATTCCCTCGATTATATTGCAAAAAAGCTCTCGTACCACTCTTATAAGGTCAATCTTTATGCAAAAAGTGCATCAAAAACCGATATTAACGTGCTGAAGTCCTTAAACGAGCGTTGCTATGAGGCTGATATACTCATTAAAAGCACCGGAGCAGATTCGTACACCGTTCTTGAACGTTTGGCGGTCGAGGCTTCGAGAAGATAGGAAAAATGAAAAACAACATAATGAAATTTGATTTTAAGGATAAGCTTATAAGCGCTCTCATTATAGCGCCAACGCTTGCTGTTATGCTGATATCCGCGACATATCAGCTTTTTGCGTCACAGTCGGGTTTGATTAAAAGCGGATTGTCGGTATCTATGTCGATTTTGACAGCAGTGTCTATTGCGGCGGGAATTGTATTGGCAGTTCTTTATTCCAAGGAGATCGTTCCGATAATATATGCATTGCTTTTTGGCTTGGGATTTATTAGTTATCTGATATTCACACTATCCGGAACGACCGATATTGCTGAGGACGCATTTTTTGAAATGATGATGCTGATATTCTCGCTTCCGCTAATGTCATTTATGTCGATACCGCCACTATTTGAAGTGGACAGAGAAGTGGTGCTGCTTGTTTTGAGCGGACTTATTACTGCGATTTCGATAGCGTCTGCGATATACATTGTTATAAAGGACAAAAAGGAACTGGAACGAAAGAAAAATGAAGAAAAAGCTAAGGCTGAAATGCCCGATAGTCGTAGAAGGAAAGTACGATAAGATCAAGCTTTCATCAATTATCGAAAGTCAGATCATAGTTCTCGACGGCTTTGGCGTTTTTAAAAATAAAGAAAAAAATGATATGCTGCGCCGTATTGCCGAGATCTCGGGACTTATAGTTTTAACCGACAGCGATGGCGGCGGACTCGTAATAAGAAACCATCTTCGTTCAATAATTCCTCCCGACAAGCTCATTAATCTCTATATACCTGAAATCGCAGGTAAGGAAAAGCGCAAGGAAGCGCCTTCCAAGGAGGGACTTCTCGGGGTGGAGGGAATCGACGTCGAGCTTTTGACGGAGCTTCTTTCTCCGTTTGAGGTGGGAGCGGAAAAAGATAATATCCGCCGTGTTACAAGGGCTGATCTGTACGAGGACGGTCTCATGGGCGGAGCAGGAAGCTCCGAAAAGAGAAGGGCGCTGTGCAGGGAGTGTAATCTGCCCCAAAACATATCATCAGGCGCACTTGTTGAGGCGCTTGAGCTTTTGTACAGCTACGAAGTATACAAAAAAATTGTTCTCAAGATAAACAAAGGATAGGAAAATGATAAATAAGCTTAAAGCTTTTTTAATTTCAAAGAAAAAGCTTATACTATACGTTATATTCGGAGTACTGACGACCGTTGTTGATTTTGCGGTGTCGATTGCTTTGTATAGCGTAATAAATCACCATGCGGCAAACGTGATAGCCTGGATATGTGCTGTGATCTTTGCTTTTGTTGTCAACAAAATATGGGTATTTAACAGCAAAAGGACAAGTATACAGGCGGTGAGCGCGGAATTTGCGGGATTTTGCGGAGGCCGTGTTTTCTCCCTGCTTTTGCAGGAGGGAATATTCCTTGTCGCTGTAGATATGCTGTCGTTTAAGACCTTGCCTGTAAAATTGGCAGCCGCTGTGATTGTTGTAATAGTAAACTATATTTTGAGCAAGCTCGTTTTTGAGAAAAACATAAAAAAAGATAAAGAGGTTTAATATGAAGCTTAATTACAAGAGAGTCATTTTGGTAGGTTTTGCCTTCTTTGCAATAACAGCCTTCTGGCAGGCATACGATGCGACGATTCCCGTAATTCTCACAAACAAATTCGGAATGTCACAAACTTGGTCGGGCGTTATTATGGCGTTTGACAACATTCTTTCCCTGTTCCTTTTGCCGTTTTTCGGAAGTTTGTCTGACAAATGCAAGGGAAAGCATGGCAAAAGAACGCCATTTGTCGTTATAGGAACGCTTCTTGCCGCAGTTTTGCTTGTCGGTCTTTCATTTGTTGATAACTCTCAACTTAAGAATATTTCCGAGGTGTCAAAAATTGATGACCCTGCTGCTCTTGAGATCGTTTACGATGCAAAAAAAGACGTTGTGCTTAAGACTCCCGACGGTGATAAATTCGTTCTGTCAGAAAAGTTCACAAAGGAAGATTTTACACAGATACGCTCCGACGACGAGCGTGAGATAGACGGCAAAACGGTTAGCTACTACACCTCTTACGTTGCTCCTGCGCGTCAGGCATACGTTGCTTCAAAAACTGCCGAGAACAGCACCGAGCTTATACTGTTCGTCCTTCTTCTGTTTGCTCTGCTGCTTTCAATGTCGATATTCAGAAGTCCTGCGGTGGCTTTGATGCCCGACGTTACGATAAAGCCACTGCGTTCGAAGGCTAACGCTGTAATCAACCTTATGGGTACGGCGGGAGGCATTCTCGTTCTTGTGCTGGGAATGGTGTTTGCTACCTCCGCTGTTAAAAATCAGCTTATGAGCTACACCGTTTATTACGGAGTGATAGCGGGAGTAATGCTTGTGTCTCTTATTGTCTTTGTTCTTACAGTCCGCGAAAGAAAGTGGGCGCAAGAAATGCAGGTGGACAGCGTAAGATACGGAGTCGAGGAGGCTGCTCAAGAGAATGACGCGCCCGAAAAGAAGCTCGACAAATCCGAGCTTATGTCGCTTATCTTTATACTCTTATCGGTCGCTCTTTGGTATTTCGGATACAATGCGGTTACCTCTAAGTATGCGGTTTACGCAACCAATATTCTCAATAAGGACTATAATACCACTATGCTCATCGCTCAGGGCGCGGCAATCGTAGCATATATCCCTGCAGGTATTATCGCGTCCAAGATAGGCAGAAAAAAGACTATTATCGGCGGAGTTGTGATGCTTACTGCCGCATTCGGCTTTGCATCGTTTATGAGAGCGTCAAGCCCGACTCTTGTTATGAACGTACTGTTTGCTCTTGCCGGCATCGGTTGGGCAACGATTAACGTAAACTCCTTCCCGATGGTCGTTGAGATGTGTACAGGCTCAAATACCGGTAAATATACGGGCTATTATTACACCGCTTCTATGGCGGCGCAGATAGCAACTCCTATCCTTTCCGGATTCTTTATGGATAAGATAGCAGAAACCGTACTTTTCCCCTATGCCGCAATATTTGCAGCTCTGGCAATTGTCACAATGCTTTTCGTAAAGCACGGAGATTCGAAGGCGCCTGCCAAGGCGTCGGTGCTTGAAAATCTCGATGTGGACGGTTGATATGGAAGTATTTTATATATTCCTTGCAGTGACGGCGTCGATTATCGGTATTTATCTGTTTCTGATATTCCCCGCAGACGGCAGAAAAGCCAAGGCTTTTGACGGAAAGTATATAGCTCACCGAGGTCTCCACGGCGGTCAGACCGTTGAAAATACTCTTGAAGCCTTCAAAAAGGCTGTTGAAAAGGGCTACGGTGTTGAGCTCGATATTCAGCTTTCATCGGATAAGATACCGGTTGTGACTCACGATTACGACCTTAAGCGTGTATTTGGAATTGAAAAAAAGGTTAAGGATCTGAGATGCGAGGAGCTTAACCATATCGGTGTTCCGACTTTGAGCGAGGTGTTGGCGGTTCTTGATGGTAAGGTACCCCTTGTAGCTGAGATCAAGGGCGAGGATTTCAACACCGAGGTGTGTGAAAAAGCGGCGGAGCTTCTTGATTGTTATAATGGGCTATATTGTGTAGAGTCATTTAACCCGATCCACGTGAGATGGTTTAAGAAAAATCGCAAAAATGTGGTACGCGGTCAGCTTTCAACAGCCTTTGGAAAAAAAAGAGGCGAGAAATTTAATTTTTTGCATATGATGCTCAGGCATCTGCTTATGAATTTTCTTTCCAGGCCTCACTTTATTGCCTATGAGTACAAATACTGCGGTTTGTCTGCAAGACTTTGCAAGTTGCTTGGAGCACACATGGTATGTTGGACTCCAAAAAGTAAAGAGGACGAGCTAAAAGCCTCAAAATATTATTCTACGTTCATTTTTGAAGATTACGAACCGTAAAAAAACGCTTCTCACTGCTGTGAGAAGCGTTTTTGTTATTGCTTAATCCTTCTTTTCGACCTTCCGTCTTGTTCCGTCGGGATATTCGATATAGGTATTATCGAGAATACCTCTCATACCCGCGCGGAAATCGAGTATGTATTCCTCGCGAAGCTTCTTCTGCTCCGCCTTTTCCTCGGGGGTAAGGCCCTCTTCGGTTTTTGATTTCTTTGCGAGCGCGTTTATGCGGTCGATCTTTGACTGTTCCATTATTTGATATCCTCAAGTGGAATTTTTGCGAAGAATTCAGGACGGTGGAAAGAGGGGGTCTCCCAGATGACCTCATTATACATACCGTAATGAGGCTTTTCGGTCTCGTCTCCGCATTTGTAGAAGTTAGCTGCAAATGAAGTTATCTCGCTTATGCCAAAGAGCTTTTTGAGCTTATCAAGATCAAATGTAGCTTCAACTACCCACTGGTCATCGCTGACCGTTGCACGTGGGAAACCATCGTTTGTGAACGAGATGCAATACTCCTTTTGTTCCGGACAGGTGTGGTATGCACAGTAGTATCCGCCGATAGAATTCATTTCGAGATTGACATAGGCCGGCTGAAGTTCGTTAAATGAGAAGAAAAACTCCATACAGCTATCGCAGTACACGTTAGCGTCGGGACCGTGAGTGTAACGTGCAAAAGGAGTGCTTTCGATACAGGTCATTTTTATATAAAGGGTCTTGTCGGTAAGCTTTACCTCGCCCCATGAGGGAGGGCAGTAATCGTGCTTTTCCCATTTATAGAATCTGATCGGAAACTTTTTCATTGATATACTCCTTTATTATCTCGGAAGAGCCGTTATTGCATCTTCGATACCCTGAAGTGTCTCTTTATACTTGTTGAGCTTAGCCTTCTCGCCCTCAACTACTGCGGCGGGAGCCTTTGCTACGAATCCTTCGTTTGAAAGCTTTTTTTCGAGTCTTGCGATCTCACCGAGAGTGTTTTCCTTTTCCTTGGTAAGACGTGCAAGCTCCTTCTCGGTGTCGATGATGTCTGCAAGGGGAATATATGCTTTTGCACAGTCGGTAACTAGCTGTACTGCATTTTCGTCAGCATAACTGTCAACGATCTCGGTCTCGGAGGCTGATGCAAGACGGCTGAAAAACACGCCTGCGTGAGCGTTGAAGGTATCCTTATAATCAGTTACGATATAGAGCTTTGCCTTTCTTGACGGAGGAACGTTCATCTCTGCACGGCGGTTTCTTATCGCCTTGATAACGGTGATGATCCTCTCCATCGAAGCCTCGTCCTCGGGGAAGTTAAACTCATCGCGATATTCGGGGAAGCGGCTTATCATAATGCTCTCGCCATCGTGGGGAAGGCTCTGCCAGATCTCCTCGGTGATGAAGGGGAGGAAGGGATGGAGGAGCTTCATTGTCTCGGAAAGAACGTATGCGATAACGTTCTGGCAAACGAGGTTGTCCTCGGTACCCTTGGCATTAAGACGGGACTTAACAAGCTCTATATACCAGTCGCAGAATACGTCCCAAACAAAATCGTAAAGCTTGGAAAGTGCTACACCAAGCTCAAACTTGTCGAGATTTTCCGCAACCTCGCGGCAGAGACGGTTGAATCGGGAAAGGAGCCACTTATCTTCGGTCTGAAGAACAGAAATTTCGGGCAGGGAAACAGTCTCGATGTCGAGGTTCATACGAACGAATCTCGAAGCATTCCAGATCTTGTTGTTGAAGTTTCTTGCCGCCTCGATTTTCTCATCAGAGAAGCGCATATCGTTTCCGGGGGAGTTACCCGTAACGAGAGCAAAGCGGAGAGCATCTGCGCCGTATTTTTCGATTATTTCAAGGGGATCGATACCGTTACCGAGAGATTTGGACATTTTTCTTCCCTGAGCGTCGCGTACAAGACCGTGAATGAATACGGTGGAGAAGGGTTTCTCGTTCATATGCTCAAGACCGGAGAATATCATTCTGGATACCCAGAATGTAATGATATCGTATCCCGTTACAAGAACGCTTGTGGGATAATATCTGTTAAGGTCGTCGGTGTTTTCGGGCCATCCAAGAGTGGAGAATGGCCAGAGCGCGGAGGAGAACCAGGTGTCAAGTACGTCCTCATCCTGATGAACAGGCTGACCGCACTTAGGACAAACGGTGATGTCCTCCTTGGAAACGGTCATCTCGCCGCAAGAGTCGCAGTAGAAGGCGGGAATACGGTGTCCCCACCAAAGCTGACGGGAGATACACCAGTCGAGAATGTTGTTCATCCAGTTGAAATAGTTTTTGGAGAAGCGCTCGGGAACGAAATTGATGTCTCCGCTTTCAACTGCCTTAATGGCAGGTTCGGCAAGAGGCTTCATTCTTACGAACCACTGATCGGAGGTGAGTGGTTCAACTGTTGTGCCGCAACGGTAGCAAACGCCTACGTTGTGATCGTGGGCAACGGTCTTGACAAGGAAGCCCTGAGTGTCAAGGTCTGCCACGAGAGCCTTACGGCACTCGTAACGGTCCATTCCTTCATACTTGCCCGCATATGCGTTCATGGTCGCATCGTCGTTCATTACCTTGATCTGCTCAAGATCGTGACGCTGACCTACAAGGAAGTCGTTGGGGTCGTGGGCGGGGGTGATCTTAACACAGCCTGTACCGAAGCCGATCTCAACGTAATCGTCCGCGATCACGGGGATCTCACGGTTGACGATGGGAAGAATGAGGGTCTTGCCGATGAGATGCTTGGTGTTTTCGTCCTCGGGGTTAACAGCAACAGCGGTATCGCCGAACATTGTCTCGGGACGTGTAGTAGCAACCTCAACGTATCCCTCCTCACCGATTATGGGATACTTGATGTGCCAGAAGTTACCGGGCTGATCCTTATATTCAACCTCAGCATCGGAAAGAGCAGTGAGGCAGCGAGGACACCAGTTGATTATACGGTGACCGCGGTAGATAAGACCCTTGTCATAGAGGTTTACGAACACCTCGCGTACAGCCTTTGAGCATCCATCGTCCATAGTGAATCTCTGTCTTGTCCAGTCGCAGGAAGCACCGAGCTTTTTCAGCTGTCCTGTGATGCGAGCCTCGTAGGTGTCCTTCCAACCCCATACTCTCTCAAGGAACTTTTCGCGACCCAGGTCGTATCTTGTAAGACCCTCGTCAACTCTGAGTCTTTCCTCAACCTTTATCTGTGTTGCGATGCCCGCGTGGTCTGTTCCGGGGACCCAAAGAGTATTAAAGCCCTGCATTCTCTTGTAACGTACAAGGATGTCCTGAAGGGTCTCGTCCAGGGCGTGACCCATATGAAGCTGACCCGTGACGTTGGGAGGGGGAATTACAATGGAAAAAGAAGGATTTGTGTTGTTTTTGTCGGGTGTGAAATATCCCTTTTCACAC
>JAZQMQ010000010.1:0-5989 GCA_045543555.1 Eubacteriales bacterium | reverse complement strand
ATTTCTTTGAGATCATCGAGGGCATCTATCGGCGCAATATGTTCGTGGAGGAGCTTAACACCAACGGGTTTTATATCACGCAGGAGGCTCTTGACCGAATGAAAGCCATCGGCTGCTATCCTCTTATTAAAATCTCCTTTGACGGACTCGGACACCACGATTGGCTGAGAAACCGCAAAGGAGCTGAGGAAGACGCGATTCGTGCTATCAAGCTCTGCGTTGACAACGGTTTTCGCGTGAAGGTACAGACCAACGTGCACAGACGGAATATCGATTCTATGCTCCCCACCGCCAAGCTGCTTGACGAAATGGGCGTATATGAAATGCGAATTATCCGCACGACCGAGGTTCCGAGATGGAACGAAAATGCCAAAGGCGCGACGCTTGAGCTTGAGGAATATTACGACCTTATGCTTGAATTTGCAGAGGCGTATATTGCGGACAGGCATCAAATGAATATAGACGTCTGGCAATTCATGTCAATTTTCCCGAACAGTCGTTCCTACCGTATGCGCCCGATAGAATGCGGGATCGGTGAATACCGTGATTCGATTCCCGTGTGTCGCGGCAATCGCGGTATGATCGCAGTTGCGGCAAGCGGCAACGTATATCCCTGTATGCAAATGTCGGGATATTACGAGGCGCACGGTGATATCCTCGGTAACGTAAAGAGCGACGGCTTACAGAGTCTTTTGCAGTGCGGACGGTATCTTTCCGAGGTTTGCACGACGGTAGGTGAGCTTGCCGCAGTCAATCCAAAGTGCGGAAATTGCCCGTACTTCAAGCATTGTGCTGGAGGATGCCGCGCGATCGCATTAACGCTCACGGGAGACAAGATGGGCGTTGACCTTGCGAAATGTCTGTTTTTCGGCAAGGGATATTACGAAAAAATCGAAACACTTATGAATGGGTGGACGAACAGAAGCCCGATGGAGAAATAACTATGGAAAAAACGTTAAAACGGCTTTTTGATTATCAGCGCTTTGCAAACAACAAAAGAATAGCGGATATGATCGCGGATACGGAAAGCCGTTATAACGCCGCTCCGCTTTCGGATGATATGCTGGAGCTTGTCAGCGCGGCGGGAGAAGCCGACGACCAAAGCAAGCTCAAAAAAGACGGTGACACGGACGATGAGTAGTGTTACGAATATAGACCAAGATAAAGTATATCTTGATTATAAGGACAAAGTAACCGCCTACGTAAGAGGTAAGCTCGCAAACGAGCACGACGTAGAGGATATCGTTTCCACGGTGTTTTTGAAGGTCTATCAAAGGATCGACAGCTTCGATCCTTCAAAAGCGTCGTTATCTACGTGGATCTACACGATTACGAGAAACACGGTTATTGATTATTTTAAGAAGAGAAAAATACATATCGAATTTTCGGACGAAATCGGGATAGATATGCTTCCCGATGATTCGCTTGTAAACGACGAGCTTCTTGATTGTCTTGCGGATACTCTTGAATTGCTCTCCGAACGGGAGAGGGATTTGATCATCCTGCATTACTACAAGGGCTTTACGCTCAAGCGGATTGCCGAAATGATGGGTATGTCTTACATAAATGCAAAGATTGTTCACGCAAAAGCACTGGCTTTTATGCGAAACAATATGGATAGAATTTTATGATTGATATCGGGGAGAGAGCCGTATGAAAAAGATATTAGCTCTTGTATTGATCGCCGTTATGGGATTATCCGTCCTAACGGGCTGCGGTGTAAATCAAGACGCCAAAACCATATACATTTTAGGACCTACGCCCGATCACGGTTGGACTGCTCAGGCGGGAGCGTATGCCGAACAAAAAGCAACCGAGATCAACGCTGCGGGAAAGTATAAGGCAGTTTATATGCCCGCGTCTACGGGCGAGGAGCAGGTCGATCTGGTTCAAATGATCATAGCGAATGGCGACGCTGCCGGTGTCGTCTTCTTCGCGTTGGAAGACTCTGCAAAAGCCGGACAGGAAGCGTTGATCGTAAATAACATTCCGTTCATATCGTTTGACCGAATCATTGAAGGTCCCGACAAATATGCTATTTTGAATGCCTCGGGTGACAATTGGCAGTGCGGAGCCGGAATTGCATATTGGCTTCAGCAAAAAGGAATGCTCCCCGGAGATACGATGATTACGCTGATCGGTGATAACGGTACGGTCTGCACGCGCCGTCAGGAAGGCTTTGAACAATTCTTAAAGGGTGAGCTGTCATATTATGATGAGCATACGAAGCAGACTTATCAGACGAATAAGATTTGGTCTCAAGCGGAAATAGACGCATTGTGCGCCGATTACAAGGTCGTTTGTAATTGGAGCGCGGACGGTGCCTACGACTATTTGGAGCAAAAGCTGACTGATATTACGGCTGATGCGAAAAGTAACGGCGGTAAGCTGTTTATCTATTCGATGGATGATGAAATGACGTTTGGCGTTATGCGGTTGCTTGAAGGTAATTCGCTGTCCGATGCTACGAAGAACGATCTTGCCAATATGGACGTTTATATCTCCGCAATCGGAGGTATGCAGGAATTATACGACGTGATAAGCGGAGCATCCTCGCAATCCGCTATTGCCACCACATATTTTGATGATATGATGTCCGTCTATTTCTCTCCGAAGATGATGATGAACGTCGTTGGATATATGGTGGATTATCTTGACGGCAACTGGACTTATGAAGTCGGCAGCGGCAAGTATGAGCCCGTATGGATCGTAGATAAGAACAACGTGAGCCAATACGAAGGATTTACGGGACACGCTAAGTAAGAGGACAAAAGCGTAAAAACTGATGTTAGGAGATTGTTGCATGAGTAATCTGTTACATATGCAAGGTATATATAAGTCTTTCGGCGGAGTCAATGCTCTGACAGATGCACATCTTGATGTTGAACGTGGAGAAATTCACGCCCTGCTCGGTGAAAACGGCGCGGGAAAATCAACCTTGATGAATATCTTAACGGGAGATATTCATGCCGACAAAGGCAAAATTGAATTTGACGAAAAAAGCTACGTTCTTCCGTCTATACGGCAAATGCAGGCGGCAGGGATTGCCTTCGTTCATCAGGAGCTCAGTGTAATCAATGATCTTCTGGTATATGAAAACGTTTTTCTCAACCGTGAAATAAAGAATTGCTTTGGCGTGTTAAAAAAGACGCAAATGATTGAGGAAACCAAAGAACTGTTTTCAAGTCTCGGTATTGATATCGATCCTGTTGAATTGGTATCCTCACTGAAGCCGGGAGAAAAACAGCTTTTGGAGATTTGCCGAGCACTTCACCAAAATGCCAAGCTGTTAATATTGGACGAGCCGACCACGACCTTGAATAATGAGGAAATCAAACGACTGTTTGAAATTTTGAAAAAGAAAAGAAACGAAGGAATATCTTTTATTTTCATTTCTCATAAAATGCCCGAAATCTTTGAAATTGCAGATCGATATACCGTATTCAGAAACGGAGAGTTCGTTTCATGCGGTAATATTCGTGATACCGATGCGAGATCCATTACATCGGATATGATAGGTCGCGAGTATGCAGATGAGGACGTTTATCAGCCTCGCCCACTGGGAGACGTTGTTGTAAAAATAAGCAAGCTTACGGGAAACGGATTTCAAAACGTGGATTTGTCGATTCGTAGGGGCGAGATCGTTGCGCTGACCGGACTTGCAGGCAGCGGAGCAAGTGAAGTGTTGCAAACAATGTTCGGAGCAATTCCGATTCATAGTGGTACGGTCGAGATTCACGGAAAAGCGGTAAGCGGTAGTATTAAGCGGTTTATGAAAAACAAAGTTGCTATGCTCCCCTCAGACCGAAAGGAAAACTCTGTGATTGCCGATATGACGATTCTTGAGAACTGTCAGATCGCCGAGCATACCCTCTCTTTCCCCAAAAACATTATCAATACCAAGCGCGAAAGAAATAAGTTTGATATATTAAAGAAAATGCTTCGTATAAAATCCGATTCACCCGAAGCATCCATAACCTCGTTAAGCGGAGGCAATCAGCAAAAGGTATTCCTTGCAAGATGGCTTAACACGGAGGCTGATATTTTGATTTTCGACAATCCGACGCAAGGTGTTGACGTTGGAGCAAAAGCGGAAATATATCAGTTGATTCTCGGATTTGCCAAGAAAGGAAAAACAGTAATACTAAATTCCTTGGAGATACCGGAAATACAAAAGGTTTCGGATCGCTGCGTGGTGTTTTACGACGGAGGCATAGCGAAAATCTTTTCTCATAATGAAATCAACGAGCGTGACGTGATGATGTATTCGACCGGCGCTGCTACGAAAGAAACCTGCGAGGTGTGATATGAATAATACAAAGAAATTAACGTTCAATTCAGTATTGAAAAAAGCAACGACCTGCTGTGGCAAATATAGCTACGCATTTGTGTTTGGATTGATTCTGATCGTTTATGCTATAACCATCAATGCGAACGGAAACCAATTCAATCCCGGTCATATTTCCGCAATTTTATCCAGTCAAAACTCGGTTGTTGTCGGTACGATGGCAATCGGTATGGCGTTGGTGATTATCACAGGTCAAATCGATTTGTCCCTCGGCTCCTCTTTGGTTCTGTGCTCCGGTATCACGATTATGACCTACAATGCGACGGGTGGAAACGTATTTTTGATGTTCCTTGCCGCATTGGGCTCCGGTCTTGTGTGTGGACTCATCAACGGTGTGCTTGTCGGATATGCAAAAATGCCGTCTTTCATCGTAACGCTCGGCACGATGCTGATCTATCGTTCGCTGACGTTATCGGCAGTACGTGAAATTGATTCCACGCTCAGCGGCTCATCCTCAAGCCTGTTTGCAATGATTGACGATATGCCGAGCTATGAATTTATACGATTGAAATTCGGAACGGGAGGACTCCGCCTCGGCACGTTCCAAATTCCGTACATATTCTTCCTATTTATAGCCGTGACCGTGTTGTTTATCTTTGTGATGTCATATACGAAGTACGGCAAAAGCGTTTATGCCGTTGGAAGTAACGAAAAGGCAGCAAGACTTGCGGGAATTAACGTAAGCGGCGTTAAAGTATCTGTTTTCGTTATAGCAGGACTTATGGTTGGTATTGCAAGCTTCATTCAAGCGTGCAAGATCGGCAGCGTTACTCCCGCATCCTCCGGTACCTCATATGAGATGTATGCAATTGCTGCGGTCGTTTTGGGTGGAGTCAATATGGCAGGAGGACGAGGAAAAATATTGGGTGTCTTTTTTGGCGCATTATCCTATACGGCGATCAATTTCATCATCGTGAGCATTCCTTCGTTGAGTCCGGATATGCAGAACACCTTCCAAGGACTGGTTCTTATCGTAGTAATTCTTATTCAAACGTTGAGCCCGATCGTGAAAGAAAAAATAACGCTTTATCGCAAAAGAAAGACGCAAAAATAAATAGAATCGAAAGGAGCTTTGTATGAGCTGATTTTTGCTATACATAGATACCAGACCGAACAATGACGAAATATGAATTGAATCTCACAAATATTGATGAGGCAAGTAAAACCGTTACCGATTTTCTATCAAATGAAAAGGTTGCTTCAAAAGAAGTACAGCGGATACGCCTCTCCGTAGAGGAAATACTGTTGAAGTATTTGGACTCACTAAATAGCGGTACAAGCTTTGAGATTGTCACTGCTAAGCGTTTTCGCACACTGAAAATTGAGCTTGTGATAGCAGGAGACAGTATAGATCCGTTTGCTGACGACGATGGCGGCGGTACTATCTTGAATAATCTTCTTTCCAATTTCGGACTTGCTCCAACGTGGAGATACAAAAACGGAAAGAACATCATCACCTTTACCGCGAAAAAGCAAAAGAAGCTGTCTCAGATATTGCAGCTTGGTATTGCGATTCTATCTGCGATTGCTCTTGGCGGTTTCTGCTTTCTGTTGCCGGATAAAGTATCCGATTTTATCGCCACCGATCTTGTAGCCCCCGTGTTTGATACCTTTATGGGCCTCTTATCTGCAATCGCAGGT
>JAZQMQ010000009.1:0-209158 GCA_045543555.1 Eubacteriales bacterium | reverse complement strand
CTACGGGAATATTACAAAAAAGGCTACAGTTATCGAAAAATTGCAGAATTGATGGGAAGAAATGTCAGTACCATTTCACGTGAGCTGAACAGGAACTTCACACACATGTACGACATACCTACATATTACCCGCACACAGCTCAAAAGAAATATTTATTAAGAAGATCGTACTGTCACAGAGGGATGTTTCAAGATCCTGAGAAGTTAGATTACATAAAGGAACGGTTAATAGAAACATGGTCACCGGAGCAGATATCGTTCACGCCATGCGAGCTTGAAATGCCTTCTACACGGACAATATACCGTTGGATATATGAGAAGTACATTGATGTTAATCTGAAAGTACTAAGAAGAAAAGGAAAAAGCCGCGGCTAGAAGGAAACACGCGGCAAATTCAACCTTGGTAAATCCATAAGAAAACGCGATAAAAGCGTGTATAAACGCCTTGAGTTCGGTCATTGGGAAGCAGATACGGTTGTATCAGGCAGAGGTAAATCTAAAGTATGCTTTGCAACATTAGCAGAGCGAATGACGAGATTTTACATAGCAATTAAGATACCAAACCGCAATGCAGACACAATGGCGCGCGCCATTGTGTCTGCATTGAAGGAGCTGCCGAGCGAAGCGGTCAAAAGTATAACCTGTGACAGAGGAACGGAGTTCGCTAATTGGAAATACATAGAGGAGCAGTTAAACTGCGACGTGTTCTTCGCAGATCCATACTGTGCTTGGCAAAAGGGAACAAACGAGAACCTTAACGGATTATTAAGAGAATTTTACCCAAAAGGAAGGAATCTTTCTCGTGTCAGTCCATCTACATTAAAAAAGAACCTGGCGTTGATCAACGCCAGGCCTAAAAAGGTTTTAGGTTTCAAAAAACCTTCCGATTTGTTTGAACTTTCTGTAAAAAAGTGTTGCACTTAGATTGACAATTCATCGCATTGGCGGCAATGATCGGCAGGGCAACGTAACCTTGTATCTCCTGTTGGTAATCTTCCGGAGAACCACAAGAAATTATACCGCAAATCATAAGACGACGAAAGGCAACCTTCATAGAATTTTGCCCTCTAACGGAAAGCGTATCCTTTCCGTTGCAGTTAGCAATACCACGGTCGCGCAGGGTAGTCATTATGCAAGACCTTTTGCAGATAAACTTTCAAGCATCGGCTTTGAAACAAAGCTTTTCGAAATCAAAATTCCGTGGAGTGAACAAACGTATAAAACCCCTGACCCCAAAAATCATTTTTTGAAAGCGGTCTTTTATAAAAAAGCAGAGGCAGGTTGCAAAAACCTGCCTCGCTTGCGCATATTAGATATAAAAAACAAATCCGAACCAATTTCGATTTACGAAATAGTTCGGATTTGTTACGTTTGGTGACCCGGACGGGAATCGAACCCGTGTTACCGCCGTGAAAGGGCGGTGTCTTAGCCGCTTGACCACCGGGCCTTACAAAGCCTTCGGGGTTACCGAAGGCTTTTGGTAGCGGAGATTGGACTTGAACCCATGACCTATCGGGTATGAACCGATTGCTCTAGCCAACTGAGCTACTCCGCCATACTTTCTTGCGAAAGCCTTAAAATTATAACACAAAGGTTTTGTTTTGTCAATACCTTTTTTAAAAAATGTTATTTTATTTGAAAAAACTTTTTTTGAGCCCATTTTTTACTGCCCTGATTAACATTGAGTGCGATTGTTGGTAAAATATCATCATAAATATTGTTTCTAAGGAGCATTATTATGGCACAGGCACCACAAGGGATTGGCTTTTCGATACCGACCCGACGCTAAGCCGTGCAAGAGACAAGGATGTCGACACGAATGCTTGGTTCGGAGGCAGAGAGCTGACCTATAAATTCCTTCGCGAGCGTCTGTGCGTTCTCGGCATCATCAAATGCAACGCTTGTCGGCACCGGCTCGGATAATACCGACCACGTGCCTGTTACCAGCCCAATCAGAAAAATGTACATGGGCGTTGTCAGAGTCGCTGTAAAGCCCACCGCGGGCGCAACGTTTACTCTCTCCGCAATGAGAGATAACTGCGGATACACCTTCATTAATGATTAAATTTCAAAACGGATCAATCGCCAAGCTTCATTACGATAAGCTTGGCGATTGATCCGTTTTTACGTTATTTTCCTATGCTTTCGTTATCCTCGGGGGAAAGGGTGGGCTTATAATCGAAGAAATCCAATGGGTCCACTGACGCTCCGTCAAGGTTTAACTCAAAATGGAGGTGAGGCTCGTCGGCAATTTCTACAATTGCACTTTCACCGACCGAACCGATCACGTCTCCTTCAAAAATTTCCTCGCCCGCTTTAATATTTTCGGGAAGCTCGGTGTTCAGATTTTTATATACCGAAACAAGTCCGTCTCCGTGGTCGATGGTAACTGTGCAGCCCATGAAGGGATCCAACCCTACCGAAACGACCGTTCCGTAAGCAACGCAAAGCACGTCGTCGCCAATTGAACATTCGATATCGATGCCCTTATGAACCCTGTAGTCGTTCATGGTGGCGGAATAGACTGCATTTAAAAGATCGTGTTTTTTCATTACGGTGCCCTCAACAGGCATTGTAAGAACCTCATTAGTCCAATCCTTTTCGGGAGGGGGAACGACGGTGGGCTTGTCGCTTTCCTCGGGCTTGGTGGTCACCTCGGGAAGACGCTCATCATCGCCCTTCTGCGTTGTGACATGAGGTTTTTGGCTATTGGGCTCGGTTACGGGCGGAAGCTTGTTTTTTCCCGATTCCTTATAGCTTCCGAAAAAAACAAACATCGTCACGCAAAGCACGGTAACCGCCATGAGCGTCAGCCCGATATAAACGATCCTTCCTATAAGGGTTCTTTTTTGACTGTAATTCATTATGGTAACATCCTTTCACAAAAAATAATTTGCCCTGACCGTATTTTTGCCTTAAATTAGGACTTTTATACGGTCAGGGCGTTTTTTTGAATGAGGTTTTTATATTTTTATTAATTCGTAATCATTCCGATACCCGTCATGAGCGTGTCATAATCTATCATACCGACCGCACGGGCAACGATGGTACCGTTTTCGTCAAGAAAATATGTTGTCGGGAATCCGCTGACATGGTATGCGTTTATAGCCTTCTGTTCGGTATCGAAAAATATCGGGAAAGAAAATCCGTTATCGCTTACGTATTTCTTCGCTTTTGATACTGTTTCACTTGAATTGTCGGTCGCGTTTACCATAAGGAAGGTAACGTCGGGATTGTTTTTATATGCTCGGTTGAAATCCGGCATTTCCTCTTTACAGTAGTAACACCAGGTTGCCCAGAAATTAAGTACGATGGGTTTTCCTCTGAAATCCGAAAGCTTGACCTTGTTTCCGTTTTCATCAAGAACAGTAAAGTCGGGAGACGGGAACGTTTTTTCAGGCTCGGGGGTAGTAATTTCGGGTGTCGTTACTTCAGGTGTAGTTACCTCGGGTGTTGTCGTACCGTATTGCGGAGGCGATTCAACATTTCCTTTTTCTCCGTTTGCGTTATCGTTATTGGGAAATTCGTCGAAAAATCCGTTGTTCAGCTCAAGATTGCTGCCCTTGCGATCTTCGGTCAATTTGTCGTATAGGTTGCTTGATGATATAATTACCGCTAAAAGCAGGAGTGTTAAAAGGCCCCATTTAACAAGTGATTTCATACTTTCCTCCAATTATGATAGATACGAGATGACCGCTCCGAACATTCCGGTTGCCATAAGCACACCGATCACAACGAGAAGACATCCGCTGATTATGTTAATTACGTTATAGTGCTTTTTAATGAATCCGAAAGCACCCTTGAGCTTTTCGATAAGCAGCGCACTGATGAAAAACGGAATTCCGAGGCCCAGTGAATAAGCCAGCAGCATCAGAATGCCTTCAACAACGTGTGCTCTGCTTGCGGCAAGCATGAGAGCCGAGCCGAGAAAAGCGCCTACACATGGAGTCCAGCCTATTGAGAAAACTATACCGAACAGTACAGACGAGAAAAAGCCGAGATTGTCGGTTCTTGCATTGGGTCCGCCTTTAAAGAAGTTCAGATTAAACAGTCCCAAGAAGTGAAGACCGAAGAATATTACGATCGCGCCCGACACAATGTTAACTGCGGTGCTGTATTCTCTTAAAAAGGTGCCAAGAGTTCCCGCAAGAGCTCCAAGCATTACGAATATTACGGTAAAACCGAGAATGAACCCCAAAGCATTCAAAACGGTTTTGGAGGTCTTTTTTTCATTGCCTCCTGCAAAATATGAAACGTAAAGAGGAAGCATGGGAAGGAGGCAGGGGGAAATAAAGGTTATGATACCCTCAAGAAGAACTATAAAGTATTGCATAATACGTATCCTTTTATGTCATTGACAGAATTTGATATTGGTTGTATAATGATCTTACTAAATTGCGGAGTATCAATATGGATAAATTGGAATATTACGAAATATTTAAGGATATTTTCCCTTTTTGGAGTGAGATATCCGAGTCTGACCGTCAGTTTATTTGCGATAATACCCATGCCTATTCATACGGTAAGGGAGTTAATATCCACGACAGCACCGAGTGCTCAGGAGTTATTCTTGTCCGCCGCGGGACTCTTCGTTTATATATGATGTCGGACGAAGGGAAGGATATCACGCTTTACCGTCTGCACGAGGGAGATATGTGTATGCTGTCCGCGTCCTGCGTTCTTAACAGCATAACCTTTGACGTGTTCGTCGATTCGGAGGACGACAGTGAGTGTCTTATAGTTTCCGGGTACGCGTTCAAGGCGATTGCCGAGAGGAGCATTCCGATAAAAATGTTCTCACTTGAAATGGCTGTAAGCCGTTTTTCCGACGTTATGTGGGTCATGCAGCAGATATTATTTATGAGCATGGATAAGCGTCTTGCCATATTCCTGCTCGACGAAAGCTCGAGAACCGGATCGGATACGATTTCACTCACTCACGAGCAGATCGCAAAATATATGGGATCTGCCCGCGAGGTAGTTTCGAGAATGCTTAAATATTTTTCATCCGAAGGACTTGTTGAAATATCCCGAAAGGGTGTCCGAATTACCGATAAAAAGGCTTTGTCACAGCTGGCTCTCAAGTAATCTTAAGATTTGCCTTTTGGGCTTTGCACCAACACTGCGCTGAACCATTCTGCCGTTTTTGAAGACCGCAAGCGTCGGAAGACTCATTATTCCGTACTGTCTTGCCAGCTCGGGATTTTCGTCAACGTTTACCTTTGCGATCAGATATTCGGGGTTTTCCCTTGCGATCTCATCGATCGCGGGTGACATGAAGCGGCAAGCTCCGCACCAATCTGCGTAGAAATCCACAAGTACGGGTCTGTTATCGGAGTTTAGACATTCGAAATTGTTTTTGTTTATATTAATAGCTGACATTTAAGTCACTTCCTTTCTTTGTTTGTGACTTTATTATACCCAATAACAAAGAAAGTTTCTGTGACAAAGTCACCAAATAAAAAATTTTTTTAAAAAAAGAGAACGAAGTTGCTTCGTTCTCTTAATTTTTTATGCTTCTGTTATAACCACACGGGTTTTGATCGCTTCGATGTTTTTGGGAGTAGGAGGATTTGTTCCGGGCTCAAGACAGCACGCGGTTCCGTATGCACAAGCGGTTGCGACACAATTCTTCATTGTGGGGTTCTGCATATATCCCGAAATGAATCCCGCAACGGTGCTGTCTCCTGCGCCGACTGTTGAAAGCGGAACGATCTTGGGAATTCCGACGAAGCACTTTCCGAGCTCACCGCAATATACCGCTCCCTTGTCTCCGAGGGTGATGAATACGTTTGCAACGCCCTTGAGGTAAAGCTCTTCGGCAGCCATGAGGGCTGTTTCGGCATCGTTACAGGGATATCCGATGAGAGCTTCGATCTCCTTCTGATTGGGCTTGATAAACCAAGGTGCGATCTCAAGCAGGTCGGAAAGACCTATGGACTTGGTATCGAGAACCACCTTGTTTGTGATCTCCTTAAGACCCTCAATGAATGCAACGGTGTCTTCAAGCGGGATTCCCGCGGGGAAACGTCCGCAGCAAGCGATGATGTCATCGGGTGTAGCTTCCTTTTTGAGCGCTGAAAGGACAAAGGAAAGGGTTTCGGGATTTGCAGAGAAATTGTTCATTATGATTCTGGTCTCGACACCGTTTTCGTCGATGAGCGTTACGTTTTCTCTCATTCTTCCGTCGGTATAGAAGAGACGGGTGTGTATCTGGTCTCTTACAAGTCCCTCGATAAAGGGCTGACAGTTTTCCTGACCGAGAAGCAGATATGCGGTAGTATTGTCATTTCCGCCGGAAATGAGCGCGCGGGACACGTTTACACCCTTACCGCCGGTGCAGAGCTGAACCCCCGCCGCCTGATTTTCCTCGTTGAGCTTGAGAGAGGGAACTCTGTAGAATATATCATATACAGGGTTTAGAGTTATTGTGAATACTTTCATTTTTATGCCATCCTTTGAGATATCAATTTATGAGTTTATCGGAAAGCTTTTGCACTACCGAAAGATTGTACAGAGAGACGTTTGACGGGCAAGGGAGACCTATCGTGCTTTTTCCTGTCATTGTTCGGAATATAACGCACGCGGCAAGGTAGCTTCCCGAGGTTGACGGGTGATAGCAGTCGTCGCTGTTTAAAAGCGCGGTTATGTGGTCGGAATTTGTTATATATGAAAACATTTTTCCAACGGGAGCAACTATCGCTCCGCTTTCAGCCGCTGCCTTTGAATATGCCTCTGAAAGCTTTTCGGACATTTCCGAATACGTCATTCCGGTGCTTTCAAGCTTATCCGAGCCGTCACCGTATGCCCAGGTTTGATAAAGAACGACCTTTGCGTTTGTTTGCGAAGTTATTGTACAGAGCTTCTTTACCGAGGTTATGAATTTTTCGGGGTCCTTACATGGAAGGAGCGATTGCTCCTGAAGAACGATGTAGTCCCACTCGTAAGATACGATCTTACTGATGACGAGCTTACCCACCTCGGTATCTTCATTTGCGTACTGAGCCAACGTGTATCCGCCGTAGGCTATGGTTTCAACTTTGGCATCGGGATCAATAGTCTTTGCCATGCTCAGAAATGTGTAAGGCATATCGTTAAAGTACGTGAAGCTGTTTCCGATGAAGAGTACCTGCATCCTTGTTTCTCCGTTTTCTTACTATTTGTCCGAAAAAATATGCTCGGAAATGGGTGGATCTTTCTTTATACAGTACATCTTAACATAAAAGACTAAAAATGTCAACTGTATTATTTGATTTTTGTTGTATTTGTTTATAATTTATTTGCGCTGTAATGCTGTCTTTCTACCCGAAAAACATCATTGAATGCAATATTTTTTGTATATAATACGCAGTTGACAAATTCTCCGTTTTTTTATATAATAATGTATTGTACGACAAACAAAGTAAATTTTATGCACGAACGGAGTAATTCAGTGAGCACAAAAATTTTAAAAACGGTAAAATTCGGTGGAAGCTCTCTTGCCAGCGCCGAACAGTTCCGTAAGGTAAAGGATATAATAACTGCGGAGGACAGCAGACGCTACGTAATTCCCTCTGCTCCCGGAAAGAGATTTTCTTCCGATTCAAAGGTTACGGATATGCTCTACAAATGCTATGAGCTTGCATCCAAGGGCGAGGATATAACCGAAATATTCGCACAGATCAAGGAGCGCTACAACAGCATAATAGAGGGTCTTGAACTTGATATGTCTCTTGAAAAGGACTTCAGTGCCATCGAGAGCGCACTTATTCACCGTATCGGACGCGACTATGCGGCATCAAGAGGTGAATACTTAAACGGTAAGATTCTTGCTAATTACCTCGGTTACGAATTCATCGACGCATCCGACGTAATTTTCTTCAAGGAAAACGGAACATTTGACGCAGAGCGCACAAACGAGGTGCTTTCCGCAGTTCTTAAGCAGCACGACAGAGCTGTAATCCCCGGCTTCTACGGCTCAATGCCCAACGATACCATCAAGACCTTCTCAAGAGGCGGATCGGATATCACCGGCTCTATAGTTGCAAGAGCATCCGAATCGGATATTTACGAAAACTGGACCGACGTTTCGGGCTTCCTTATGGCTGACCCGAGAATAGTTGCAGATCCCAAGCCTATTGAGATAATTACCTACCGCGAGCTTCGTGAGCTTTCCTATATGGGCGCTACGGTTCTTCACGAGGATGCCATCTTCCCCGTAAGAGTTGCAGGCATTCCGATCAACATAAGAAACACAAACGATCCCGAAGCAAAGGGTACCATGATCGTTGCCCATCAAGAAGCGGACGGAAACGGATACATCACGGGAATTGCGGGAAAGAAGGGCTTCTCGGTCATCACCATCGAAAAGGATATGATGAACAGTGAGAAGGGCTTCGGAAGAAAGGTTCTTCAGGTACTTGAAAGCTGCGGAATCTGCTTCGAGCATCTTCCCTCAGGCATCGATACCATGTCCATTGTGGTAAGCACCGCGGATCTTGAGCCCGTTAAGGAGCTCGTTATCAGCAATATCTGTGCGGCTGTTGAGCCCGATTCCATAAACGTCGAGGGCGGTCTTGCACTGATCGCTGTAGTTGGACGTAATATGGCAAACGCAACAGGTACCGCGGCAAGAGTATGCCACGCCGTTGCAAGAGCGGATATCAATATCAGAATGATCGACCAGGGATCCGACGAGATCAACATCGTTCTCGGTGTAAACGAAGAGGACTTCGAGGGCGCGGTCAAGGCAATCTACGCAAGATTCGTGCAGTAAAATATGAAAATGAAAAGACGCCGATGAAAATTCGGCGTTTTTTCATTTTCCTGTAACAGATCGGGCATCTCGGCGGTTATATATTATGGAAGAGCAAAAAATAAGAGTTCATAATTTGTTACAATATTTTTTGTCCATCTTTTGATTGCTACGGGATTATACGTTGTTGAAGAAAAAAGTAAATAAAGACAGCTTTGTGCGACATCAACAATTACCCCCGAATTTTGTGAAAATCACACAATAGTCACATGTATTGACATTTATGAGAATTTGTGCTATAATGTCGATAAGCTTAAATGAGCAAAATGCTGACGGAGGTGATAAAAATGAAGTAGAGCGATGAAATGCTGCCGATATAATCCTTTGTATATCCCGAAGCGACAAGCTGGGGCGTGACCGCTCCCAGTATGTTACGTGCTATGTATACAGCAAGATAGGACACCGGGCATATCGTTCCTATCATTATTGCGTTTTTTGCATCCTTTGAGAGCTTCATACAAATGTCTCCGATAAATTATTTAACCAACGAGTATTTTAGCACGGGATTTACGGTTGTCAAGGCTTGGACAAAAAAATAGTAATATATATCAAAAACAGCAAAACAATTAAGTCGATAAGCAATATTAATTCTTGACAACCGCTTTTGAATGATGTATCATAAATATCAGCAGATATATTTTATTTATCTTAAAAGGAGATATATTATGAAAACAGTAGCAATTATCGGTTGTGGAAGAATCGCAAGAAACGCGCATCTTCCCGCACTCTCAAAGATGGATGACGTTCGCATCAAGTATGGTTGCGACATTCTTCTCGATAAGGCGGAGGCTCTTAAAAACGACTTCCCCAAGATCGAAAACGTTGTTGCGGACTACAAGGAGGTCTTGGCTGACCCCGAGGTAGAGGCAGTTTTCGTTCTCACTCCCAACTACGCTCACTACACCGTAACTATGGATGCGCTCAGAGCAGGCAAGCACGTGCTTTGCGAGAAGCCCATCACAGTTAACTACGCTCTCTCCTGCGAAATGGCTGAGGAGGCTAACAAGCTCGGTAAGATGCTCAATATCGGCGTTTGCAACCGTTACCACAGATCCGTTGAGATCCTTCACGACATGGTACAGGAAGGCAAATTCGGTAAGCTCTACCACGTATATTGCTCCTTCCGCAGCTTCAGAAACATTCCCGGTCTCGGCGGTGCTTTTACCACAAAGGAGCAGTCCGGCGGCGGCGTTCTCATCGACTGGGGCGTTCACTTCCTCGACCTCATTCTTTACATTCTCGGCGGAGCAAAGCTCAAGGACGTTACCTGCGATGCATATTCCGAGATGGCAAAGGATATGAGGAGCTACAAGTACACAAGTATGTGGGCTGAGGATACTGCAGACATCGAAAACGGAACAAACGACGTTGACGACTTCATCACCGGCTACGTTCGTACCGACAAGGCATCCATCTCCTTTAACGGCGCTTGGGCACAGAACATCGGTGAAGGCGAAATGTTCATCGATTTCCTCGGCGACAAGGGTGGCGCAAGACTCGATTACTGCGGACAGTTCAGCTTCTGGGACGGTGCGACCCTCGAAAAGACCAGATCCGAGCACGAGATCCCCGATATGTACTACTGCGAGGATAAGGCATTCCTTAACTCCATCGATGACGGCGTAAAGACCAAGTCCCATATCGACAACATTCTCGAGAGCGCAAAGCTTCTTGACTATCTCTATCAGTCTGCTGAAAAGCACGAGGAGATAAAGCTCTGATAAAAAAGATAGGTTTTATAGACTATTATCTCAGCGAGTGGCACGCCAACAATTACCCCGCGTAAATAGAAAATGCCGCAGAAAAGCCGGGATGTGACTATAAGGTCTGCTACGGTTGGGCTGAAAAGTACGGCTCTCCCTTCTTCTCCACCTCCGCGCTTCGATATGCAAGTGAGCTTGACAGCATTAATTCTCCCAAGTTCCTTCGAGTATGGGGCGGCGGCGGAAACTTTCCCGAATATAGCATCCACCAGATCGATATGGTCATAAAGCTTATGGGTTGCGCTCACAAGAGCGTTTCCGTAAACAAGACCGAATACGGAAAGGTTAATATCGCCTCCTCGTTCTTCGATCTTCTTATCCTCGATATACTTAAGTTCTTTGATACAGGCGTTATTCCATTTGATAAGGAACAGACCTTAAAAGCAATGGCTTTAAGAGAAAAGGTTATAGAACTGCTTTAATACGACGTTTTCCCGTCCTCAACCGAATTTCGCGGTGTGAGGGCGGGATTTTTATCGTTTTATTGACAAAATAAATACTTTGGTGTATAATCAAAATGTTTTAATCTGTTCTGTAAGGAATAATGTATGAAGCGTAAAACAATAATTTTGATTCTTTTTGTGCTTGTGGCGGCAATCATGTTCATTTCATGCAAAAAAAATGATAAAAAGCCAAGTGAGTTTGAAGGAAAAGAAGACTATATTTACGAAGAAAATCCCGATGGGACAATAACCATAACGGGCTGGGTCGGTCTTGAGAATGAAATTACGATCCCTTCGAAAATAAATGGAAAAAACGTAACTGTCATCGGGGAAAATGCCTTCCGATCGGTGAAAGGGCTAACTTACGTTAAGATCCCCGACACCGTAAAGGTCATTGACTATGCCTTTCCTCAGTGTACGGAGCTGAAAACAGTGGAGCTCGGGCGCGGAATAGAAAAGATGAACGGCGCATTTATGGGGTGCACCGCGCTTACGACGATTGTGGGCGGCGATGACGTTGTAGAGATGAGCGAGGCGTTTGAAAATTGCACGTCTATAACTTCCGCGATCATCTCCGATACCGTCAACAGCTGTGCCTCCGCATTCAAGGGCTGTACTGCGCTTACTGACGTGATAGTTAAAGCGAGAGTGACTTCACTTAGCTATACCTTTGAGGATTGCCTGTCACTTAAGACTATAGATATCCCCGAAACCGTAACCGAGGCAATCGGAACGTTTGAAGGCTGCGCTATGCTGGAAAGCGTGAGCGGCGGAGAGAATATCGAGATCTATGAAGCGACATTTAAAGGCTGTTCGTCAATTGGCGAGATCACCATCGCCCCTTCCGTAAGGGTGCTAAAAGAAGCGTTTGTAAATTGCTCGGCTCTTGAAAAAATAAACGGTTTGCCCAACGTCGTTGAGGAATATTTGCCGTCTTTTAAGGGATGCTCGTCTCTTAAAGAGATAATTATTCCCGAAAGTACAAACTATAAGGATGCTCCGAAATACGATCTGCAGTCTGATATTGACGGCTGTGAGTTAGTGGAAAAACTCAAAATATTCGCAAAATTCAGTACAAAAGCAGACTTTTGCAAAATTTTTTCGGGATTTTCATACTTGGAGGAGCTGATCCTTCCCGACGAAAATTTTGAAGCGATGATGAAGGTTGATTCTTTTTACGTGGATATGCCGTATAACGGGAATGACAAAGCGGTTGCAAGCGCGCTTGATTATGCGATTAATACCACTTACGTGAGAATTACCGATGATTACGGAAATATTGACGGGGTTGATTACGTGCACGTTCAGGGCACCGACGTGGGAATCTTCGATGCCGAACAGATAGAGCGCGAGACCGGGGTATTGGGATTTAAGGACTTTACAAAAACAACGTATTGGTGCGGATACCCCGAAGGCTCCAACAGAAAAAATACCGCTATCGCGATCGAACGCCTGTATACCTTCTACTTGAGAGCCACGGGCAAAAATGACGGAAGCCTCCCACCCGAAATTACGGTAAACGGAGCCCGTTGCTCAACTGAAACATTGGAAAATTGAATATAGCAATAAATATAAAAACAGAATATTTGTCGGTAGACAAATATTCTGTTTTTTGTTTTTTAAGAACGATCAAACGGTGTGCAAAGTAGGGTAAGAACGACTAAAAGTACAAAATTTGCACTGACCGCCAAATTGGAAGTTGTTTATTTCAAACCGCATTCTTTATACAGTTCTTCGATGCAAGGGGATTTATACTCTATGGACAAATCTGCCGAAATTCAGAGAGATAAGAAGGGCAACGGCAGAGCATACGTTGAAAGCCAAACCGAATGGTATGAAAACAGAAATCTGGAATATGAGCTTGCCACAAAAGAAAATGGCGACATAATTTACGAGCGCAGCTACAGTGAGGACGGAACGGTAGAGGGAGAATATGATCGAGCAGTCTATGAGCGCTTCCATAACTGTGAATTGCATATAATACCCGAATAGAAAAACGCTTCGCAGCCACGAAGCGTTTTTCTTATCTGTGCAGATTTACAAATTCCATTAGTCTATGCCAATCTGTGCGGGAAAAATAGTGCTTACCGTCTCTGATATGGTATCCGATATCACCCTGCAAAAGCTTATCGGGAGAGGTAGGGATAACGCCGTTATGAACAAGACCGTTTTCATCAGCTATATTGTGAGAAACAATGTTATTTGTTGTAAAGTCGGATGAGGAACGAAATCTGTTGATCAGAATAACAGCAACCATAATAGCTATCACTATCAATATAAGCTCCAATAAACTCACCGCCTGTCCGATTTGGCATCAGACCACTATCAGTCTTCCGCCTGCCATTTTTATATGATTTACGACCGAAATGAGCGCTCTTTCGGGCGTCGGTGCCGTCAGCTCCGCCCCTGCTGCACAAGGATGTCCGCCTCCGCCAAAGCAAAAGCAAAGCTCATTTGCGGGGAACCCGGGCTCGCTTCTGACAGAAAGCTTATACATTTGCGGATTGTTCTTCTGCTGACGGAGGGTTATTCCGACGGTAACACCCGCAATTTCTCTGGTTATTGAGCTTATGACACCGAGATCGGATTCGTTTATATTGAGTCTTTCCTTTATCTGATTGGTTATAACAACCGCCGCCACCGCGCCGTCGTGGAAGTAACGGAGATTTGAATATGCGGCATTGAGAGCTCGTATCTCAGACTGAGTTTTACTCTCGAAAAGCTTATGATCTATGTACGCGTTGTCCGCGCCTGCCTCAAGAAGCTCCGCGGCAATACGGTGGGTCTTTGAGGTAGTATTAGAATATCTGAATCCGCCCGTATCCGAGGAAATTGCGGCATAAAGAGGCTCTGCGACCTCGGTCAGAGGCACCTGAAGCAGCTTTACGATTTCGTATATTATTTCACCGCATGCAGCTGATTTATGATCTGCATAATTATATTCCGCGAAATCGTCGGACATCTCGTGATGGTCGATCTTGAGCACGATACTGTCGCGGTAATATTCCTCGATATCACCCAAAAGAGACAGAGTTGCCACGTCGATGCTGACAACAGGGATATCGCCGTAATCGCGGTCGGCTATATCGTCATCCTCCGAGAACAAAAACGCCGTATCCTCGGCAGGATCATGGGCGCAGGAAATGTGCACCGTCTTTCCGAGATATTCGAGCGCGTTTCGAAGGCCCAAAGCCGATCCAAGAGTATCGGCATCGGGATTTTTATGACACAGGAGCAGAAATTCGTCGCCGTTTTTAAAAAACTCCGCAATCTGCTCGAGGGTGATATTATTCGGCATCGTTTTCCTCCGCGTCATCACCTTCGGATTCCGCTTCAAGCTCTGCTGCCCGTCTGTCTGCCTCTCGGAGCTCCTCCTCAACCTGCTTCATCAGGTTGCTAATGTGTGCGCCGTGCTTCATACTGTCATCGGGAATGAACTTAAGCTCGGGAGTTATACGGAGATTGAGCATTTTTGCGATCTGCGTTCTGATATATCCCGTTGCATTGACAAGTCCCTTCTGCGTATCGCCCTTACGGCGCTCACCCATAACCGAGTACCAGACCTTTGCATTTTTCAGGTCGGGAGTGCAGTCCACTGCCGTTATACTTATGAATGAAGTGCTTACTCTGGGATCTTTTACCGTTCTTACTATTTCACAAAGAGCCTTCATAAGCTCTTCGTTCACTCTTCCTGTTCTGTAATTTGCCATTTTACCGTCCTTTTTGAAATCTTTTTTATTATTTTTAATTATTATACCACACTTTGTAAAAAAATAAAGACTATTTTAAAAAACGGTTGAAAAAGTCATAATTTTATTTTATAATATAAGATGAGTTATTATATCCGCACTTATAAGGAGAAAAACGATGGTAAAGCTGCTTCATTGTGCAGACATTCATCTTGATACCCCATTCCGCACGAAAAGCGCAGAGCGTTCAGCGACGCTCCGCCGTCAGCTTCGACGTGCATTTTCGTCGATGATCGAATACGTAAGAAACGAAAAGATCGATATCGTGCTTCTTGCGGGAGATGTTTTCGACAAGGACACCGTAACTATAGACACCGTAAATTTCGTCAAAGAGGCTTTTGCCTCGGCTTCGGAATGCTCCTTTGTGATCCCCCCTGGAAACCACGACCCATATACGAAAGAAAGCGTTTGGAACAGCTCCGATCTTGGAAATAACGTATTTGTTTTTGATTCGCCAGAAATAAGCTATTTCGATTTTCCCGAACAAAACGTAAGGGTGTACGGCTACGCCTTCCTAAGCGATACGCTTGAGATATGTCCTGCGGTAAGCTTCACTCCCGAGGACTCGGGAAGGATCAATATTCTCTGCGCTCACGCATACGTAAACGAGCCGCTCTCACCGCAAAGCCCGATCTCCGAAAAGGATATAGAAAATACGGGATTTGATTACTGTGCCTTCGGTCACGTTCATACGGGTGGAGAAATAAAATATGCGGGAAAGGTTCCCTACGCTTACAGCGGCTGTCTTATGGGCAGAGACTTCGGTGAAACGGGAGAAAAGGGCGGAATCCTTCTCGAAATCGATAACGGTAAGCTGTCTTTTTCAAAAAAGACCTTCACCGATTACGTGTACGTAAAGAAGCCTGTAGATTTGAGCGGAATAACGGGAAGCTCCGACATTCGCTCAGCGATATCGTCGGCGGTAAACGAATATTCCGACACCGTGTCGCTCCGCCTTGAGCTGACAGGTGAAATCCCCCTCGATCAGAATATTGACACAATAGGCTTAAGCGAGGAATACGGCGACGGATTGTTCTATCTTGAGATAGAAGACCTGACCGTACCGCTTTTGAATGCCGAACAGCTTGAAAATGACCCGACGATCATGGGTGCATTTTTCAGAGAAATGAAGCCGCTTCTTGAAAGCGGAACACCCGAACAAAGAAAGCTTGCCACAAAGGCGTTGAGAGCAGGAATTGCCGCGCTTCGCGGAGAAGATCTACCGCTTTGATTTTTTAGGAGAAATATCCCTTGTCAAACAAAAGAAAAAAGAGAAGAAACAATAAAACAGATAAAACGGCAATAAAGCCAACAAAAAAATTCCCGTTTAAAAAGCTCGGAATTCTCGTTGGACTTTTCGCACTTTCCACCGCGCTTTATTACGCGGTAGCGTCCGCGGGCTACGGTATCGTTTATCCGATATACGTTGCTGTTTGCGGAGGATTGTTCGTTGCATATTTTGCAATGAACAAGGGACTTATGAGTATTCCCGAAAGAAGTCAGTTAAGCGACTCAATGACCGAAGATGAAAAGGACGAGTTTTTAGCCGAGGTAAAGGCAAATAAAAAGCGCTCGGAACCGATATTGCTCATCTTTGTCGCAATGATGCTTACAATACTCTGTGATTCCATCTACGCACAGCTTGCAAACGGTCCTTTGGGAGATCTGCTCTCAAAGCTTGGAGGCACCAAGTGAAAGCTATAAGTCTTTTCTCGGGCTCGGGCGGAAACTGCACTCTTATCGATACGGGTAAAAAAAGGATCTTGATCGATGCGGGAGGAAGCGCCAAGGCGATCTGTCAGGCACTGTCAGAAGTCGGCTCGGATATCGCTCTTATAAACGGGATCTATATAACCCACGAGCACTCCGATCACACCCACGCCCTTGACGTATTGTTAAAAAAGCATCCCGTGCCCGTACATATTATGAAAAGCACCTTCGCTGCTCTCGGAGTAAAGCAAGGAACCGCGCTTCATGCTTGTGCCGTTATTCATGATGATGAATACACAGATGATATTGGCAGCGACTGTACTATTGAAGCATTTCTCGTCCCCCACGACAGCGTTTGCTGTGTAGGATACAAAATAACCGACCGAAACGAAAGCATCGGCATCGTAACGGACATAGGATACGTAACTCAAAGAGTTTATGATTGTCTGTGCGGCTGCAGGTCGGTAATGATAGAGGCCAATCATGATATCGAAATGGTTAAGCGCGGAAGCTATCCGGACTCGTTGAAGAGACGAATACTGTCCGGTGGCGGACATCTTTCAAACCGTGATTGCGCGCAAATATCGGGGGCTTTGGCAAGGCAGGGCACAAAAAACATCCTGCTTATGCATATGAGCCTGGAAAACAATTCTCCCGAGATCGCCTTCAATGAGGTGAGCGAATCGGTTAGTAAATACGGAGTTGCGGTAAGCATCGCAAAGCCCGATGCCCCGACTATACTTAATAACTGAATTTAAAGATCGAAAGGCAAAAAATGCTCACAGTAAATATTTTATGCGTCGGCACGCTTAAAGAAGCGTTTTTGAGAGACGCGGTCAAGGAATATTCAAAAAGAATAAGCGGATATGCGCGTTTAAATATCAAGGAAACGAAAAACGATCGTGAGCTCATACCAAATCTTCAGAAAAAAAGCTTCAAGATCGCACTGTGCGTCGAGGGAAAGCAGCTTTCGTCCGAGGAGCTTGCGGAAAAGATCGAAACGGTCACGTCATCGGGTGTTTCCGATATAACCTTCGTCATCGGAGACAGTGACGGTATGGGCGAGGACGTTAAATCGGAATGTGATCTGCGGCTTTCATTTTCAAAAATGACGTTCCCCCATCAGCTTATGAGAGTAATTCTTCTTGAGCAGATATATCGGGCATTCACAATCATCAATAACGGAAAATACCACAAATAAGCGGAGAAATATATGAGAGTTTTAAAAAATTTAGCAATCAGGGCCTTAGCGCTGTTCCTGTTTTTTGTTATAGTTGGAGCCGTCATACTGTACCAGTTTGGTGCTTATGACATATCCTTTATCAAGCGTCCTGCGGATACAGAAGCGGAACAGTCATCGGAAGGACTGACCACCGCCCCCCAAACAACTCCTAATACCTTCATCGATATAAAAGAGACCTTACCTCCGCTTGAAGAGGACGAGATCAAGGAAATTCTTGACTCGATCAAGTTTCTTTCAGACCTTGAAGGTCACGCAGTTTCGTATAACAAATATTCAGACACCTCCCTCCTTGCAAGAATAGACATGGCGTCGATCATCAGCGGAGAATTTTCTCTGCGTGACAAAACTGTAAGCAAAACCGTATTCTATACCTTGGATAACGGAAGAATAAAAACAAAAACAGAAAATATTACAACTCCGATAGCGCGTGTCAGCTTATATTTCGGATACGTTCTGATCGATAACGGTACATCTTTTGATATTTATAAAAGCGATGGCACCAAGCTCGTTTCGGAGTTTAACGGAACACTGGTCTATGCGCTGACAAAGAACGTACTCCCCGCACTCAAAAACGGAAACGATTATTTCGCGCTGACCGATGCGGGTCTTGCACTGATATCCGAAAGCGATATCGATTTCAAGATGCTGAGCTTCGACCATCCTCGTTATTTCGGCAAGTCCGAAATCGACCTTCATCCTTTTGCGGCACAGGTTGAGATGCTGACTTACGTCGGCGACGTTCCCACGCTTCCTCCCGAAACAACAGAACCGGAGGTAACGGACACCGAAGTTCCTCCGGAATCCACAGTAGAAATATCTGTGCCCGAAATATCAAGTGCTTTGGCAAAAGGAAAAGCACCGAAAGACACCGAAAGCTCAGATGAAGCGGAGAGCTCTGAGAAAATCACATCTTCCGAAGAAATCACTTCATCAGAGGAAACTACTACTCCCGAGGAAATCACTTCATCAGAGGAAACTACTACTCCCGAGGTTACTACTCCTGAGGTTACTACTACTCCTGAGGTGACCACTACTCCCGAAGTTACTACCGACAGGATACAGAACGGAACTCTCGTACAGGACGGAAAATATTACAAGGTAACCTACGTAACCAGATACGGCTATAAAAATTCCAAGGGTGTTGTTAAGATCGAACCGCAGTTCATCACCGCAGGCCCCTTCTCAAGCGAGGGATATGCTCCCGTAACCGATGAAAATCAAAACCTTTATTACATCAACACCAGCGGCAAAGAGGTAATTACTCTTCGCAAAAATTCCACTATCACAGTTCCCGAATTCAATAACAACAGATACCGCCAGACCTACGAGACAGGTCTCAACGCCACAATGGACGACCTTGGAATGTATTACGTAGACAACGGACACATTATGGTACGTTGGTCGCTCCGCAGCACATGGTCTGCCACATATATTTACAAAAGCGAGAACCGCCTTATCACAACCGACGGAACACAAGTCACTATTCCCGGAAATTATGAGCTCATGAATTATTCGGACGGAATAATGCTCTTAAAAAAAGGTGAAAACTACGGATTTATGAAGCCCGATCTTTCATGGGTATGCCCCGCAGTGTTCGATGACGCGCAGCCCTTCCTTCAGGGACTTGCTGTAGTGGGTAATAACGGAAAGTACGGTGTTATCGACACCGAAGGAAACGTAGTTCTGCCTCTCGCCTTTGATTACGTATCCAATGCCTCGTCGGGTATGATCGCAGCATACACCGAAGAGGGCGGATGGGAACTTTTCGCAATAAGCGAAAAGCATTAAATAAAAATTATATCAGGAGGTAACCTATGAGAATCGAAACAGCTACAAGAATCGTCATGATTCTCCTTGTAATAATCGCAACCACTCTTGTTGCCGCACTTCTTATAATAGTAAAAAACGAAAATAATCCCGTTGGCACAGAGAAGCCTAAGCAAACAACTACTGCACCGGATATGACCGAGCCCGATATAACAACTCCCGCAGACACTACGAAGCCCGAGGGCACCACCCCCGAGATAACAACTCCGGAGATAACAACTCCCGAAATAACCACTCCCGAGGGAACTACAACTCCCGAGGATACCACTCCCGAGGATACCACTCCGAATGTTGACAAGATCGCTCCCGATGACTTTTCCTTGAAAAAGACCTTTTCCTCAGACAGCGGCACGTTCCTGAATCTCAAGGCAGTCCTAACTGCAAACGAAGAAGGCGGCATGGTCAGAGTTAAGGTTGAGCTTTATCTCGATCACTATTCGCTGTTTTTGGGCGCAAGAACAGGATGTAAGCTGACATTCGGAAGTGTGGACAGCACCTTCTCCGTAGATAAATTCGAGCTTGAGGAAAACGTCCGCCACCTTACTCCCCTTCACGTAATCGAAGGAATCTTCGCATACGGTGAGACCTATGATCTTTACGCGTTATACCGCGCAAACTGTCTTTACGGTAACGTTGAGGTAGGTAGTCTTGTGATTGAGGAGAGCGTTACCCTTGAATAATGCACTGTTCGGTCCCGCAGGCAACAGCGAAAGCTTCTACGCTCAAGGAGGAAAATCCACTCTTCAGGCAATACCGTGGGTGAAAAATATTGGGCTTGACGCCTATGAATATCAGTGCGGCAACGGAGTCAGCGGATCAGACGCGGCGTTTCTCGCCATAGGCAACAAAGCCAAGGAGCTTGGAATCGTCCTTTCACTGCACGCTCCGTACTTCATATCCCTTTCGGGTATAGAGGAGGAGACTCGCCTCAAAAGCATTGAGCACATAAGAAAAAGCGTCAACGCAGCAGCTCTTCTCGGTGCAGACAGAATAGTTATTCACACCGGAAGCGCATCGAAAATATCCCGTGATGAAGCTATGTATCTTGCCTCTGACACTCTAAGCCGCGCTCTTGAAAGTATAGACACCGATATAAAATTCTGTCTTGAAACCATGGGAAAGATCAATCAGCTAGGCACACTCGACGAGGTGATCACTCTCTGTAAATTAAGTCCCCGACTTATTCCGACAGTTGATTTCGGTCACTTGAACGCAAGAGATCTCGGAGGGGTGTTCTTAAGCGCCGACGATTATCTCAGAGTGTTTGACAAGGTAGGAAACGCACTTGGCGACGAGGTCGCAAATACTCTGCACTGCCACTTTTCAAAAATAGAATACTCAAAAGGCGGAGAAAAGAAGCACCTTACATTCTCCGACGAGATTTTCGGACCCGACTTCGAGCCGCTGATGAGAGCCATAGCAGACAACGGTCTTTGCCCGAGAATAATCTGCGAAAGTGCGGGAACCCAGAGCGACGACGCTCTTAAAATGAAAAAAACATATCTTGAGGCACTCAATGGATAAAAAATATATGGAATTGGCTCTTCAAGAGGCAAAAAAAGCCGCCGATATGGGTGAGGTGCCCGTAGGAGCTGTAATTGTACGACGCGGAGAGGTAATTGCACAAGCACATAATTTGAGAGAAAGCACCCGAGATGCAACCGCCCATGCAGAGCTTATTGCTATCAGTCAAGCATGTAAGCGACTCAACGGATGGCATTTGACAGACTGCACGCTTTACGTGACTCTTGAGCCCTGCCCCATGTGTACGGGTGCGGTAATAAATTCCTGTATCGACCGTGTGGTTTTCGGCGCTTACGATCACCGTGACGGATCCATGGGAAGTGTGGCAAATCTCCCTGCCCTGCCGTACAGCCGTCGCCCCGAATGTATGGGCGGGATCATGGAGGACGAATGCAAAAAAATCCTCTCGGACTTTTTCAGACAGCTGAGAAGCAAATAGCTTCATCCCTCTTTCGCACAATCAAATAATCATCAAGGCAGAGAATGTCCCTTCTCTGCCTTTTTTGTCTTAGAAAATAAATATTAAATTTTTATAAACCTATGGAAATTGCCACAGTTATATGATATAATATACTATGTATAGCTGTCGCTAAAGGAAGGAGAGGAAATATGATCGGTAAAAAAACAAAATTTATCGCAGTTTTGCTTGTGATATTTATGATCCTGCCGTCATTTCTCACTCCGATCAACGTAAACGCCGAGGGTGGAAAAAGTCTTATCGCCGTACATACCGATGAGCAAACCTTGAAGGCGGCAACAGACATAACAGAGGACGATTTTAACAGCTCCGAGACCGATTGGAAAGCTGTCGGAGGATCCGTTCAAACGGTATCCGAAATCAATTTTGCTCCATACTCCGTTTATGAGGGCGATCGCTCGCTTCTCGTCTCTTCCGATGCCGAATCAAACGGATATTTAGCTGTAACCAAAGCGGCAAAGGCTCTGACCTCGCTTAATGAAACACCAATAATAACTCTTACGGTCTTCGTTCCGAATGAGCTTGACGGATCGATCCTTACGCTAGGGCTCAAAACGGACAAGAACGATATAAAATCGTCTCTCAGTGTCGAAGGCGGAAGCTGGCAGACCCTGTTTTTCGACTTTTCCGATGAGAGCGGAGATGCCATATACGATATCACGGTAAGTGTCAGCAGCAGTAATATCAAAAACATAATATTTCTTCTCGACTGTGTTGGCGGTTGCAGATCACAGGAATCTATATTCAAGGCAAAATATATGTCGGGCGAATACAACGTGTCGGGAGGAGAGCTTAACACGAAAAACGGACTGTCGATGTCGTTTACCGCAGGAGAAAAGTATATCGAAGCAATACCCGAAATCCCGATTTTTGAGAAAGATCAAGGTATCCGCTTAGCGCTTATCAACAGCTCCACCTGCACGTCGGTGACCGCGGTTATCAAATTTCCCGATCACACCGAAGAACGCACCACCTATAAAATAACGTCTGGTGCGGTATCATTTACCATTCCGATCCCAAACGAGCTCGTAAGCTCATATAAAATAATATTCGAAGGCGATCCTATCGGACAGGTTAGTATTCTTTCGGTATCAAAGGTACAGTGCTATTCCGCAGTAAAGACGATCGGTGAAATATCCGAGGTGAGAATAGGCAGAGACAAGAAGAGTATTTCTGTTAAGGGAAGCGTCTCCGAGCAGGAATTTGAGCTTCTCCGCGGCTCAAAGCTCCGCCTATACGAGCTCAGGCTCGATCAGGACACATCTGATATAACACCTGCGGTTTCCCCTGTTTCCGAAGTAGAGTTTTCGTCGGCAACATTTGAATTTTCAGTTCCGATCGGCGATAACCAAGACCGCATCTTTAAAAAGTACGCGGTTGCCGCTATGGGCCTTGAGGGGCTGATACCTCTAGGAAGCGCTAAGGCGGTCAACAATCCAAACATCTTTGCAGAGGATAAGGTAAATCTTCCCGAATCCATAAAGGGAAGCTCCTATTTAAAGGGAAATTATTTCCTCGACGGAATAGCGCAAACCACGGTCGATATCTTTGCGGACGAGCTTATGTCGGTATCGTCGGGCGGTATATCATACACGGACGGCGGAAGAAAATACACGTTTTCATCCGAATACATCGAAAAGATCGACTCTGTTATGAAGAAGCTCGCCGTTGACGACATCTCGGTAAGATTTATACTGAGATTGAGAAGCCGTTCCGAAGACCTTGGACTGTCGAATATACACCACCCCAAAAATAGCGGCGGTGAATACTCTGCTTTCAACACTACGTCATCAAACGGCATAAATACCCTTCGTGCCATAACCTCATTCCTCATTTCCAGATATTCTTCGGGGGATGTGAGTGATAATCTGTTCGGAATTGTTTTAGGCTCCAACGTAAACGATTCCTTCCAAGCCTACAATTTGGGAAATACTTCACTATCCGAGCTTATCCTTGCATATTCCGCAGCGTTCAGAACGGTTTACAATACCGCAAGAATGAGATATTCGAACTTTGAGGTCTCCGTGCCGATAAATAACAGTTGGTATTCCACGGATACGACATCGATTACGGGCTCCTTTGGGGCAAGCTCATTCCTTGAGTCCTTTGCCCTATGCATATCAGCATCGTCGGATATCGAATGGTCGCTTTCCTGCGACGTAACTCCGTACGGAAGCAGTTACGCGTTCGAGGACATTTCCCCCGATAAGACCTGCTTTGCAAAAACGCTGACCGCGGCAAATCTTGAAGTCCCGATCTCCTTTATGCGACATCCCTCAAGAAAGTTTAACGGAACGGCAAGAAAGATCATTCTTATCGGAACGGAACTAAAAGAAGCAGAAGACGAAAGCTCAATAATCAAGCTTTCATGCGATTACGTATATACTTATTTAAGGGCGCTTTCAATAAAGGAGATAAATGCTTATATCCCCTCTCATACAGCGGAACACGAAAATGTCATAAGATATATTGACACACAGCTGTCAAGCGAAAAAATCGCCTTCGCAAACGGGCTTATAGGAAGCGAACGCTTCGACAAGCTCATTAATAACATCAGCGGAAATACCTTAAGACATGATTCGACATCCGATTCAAGCGGGGAATATCCTTCTTCAATAAAGGGAAAAATAAAGCTTTTCAGCTTCGCAAAGGACACCGACGGATTTATACCGCATGTAAACTGTGCGGCAGCCGAAGGAGGAATTTCCTACGGAGAGGCAAAGGGTCTTATGCGCTTCCGCTTGTCAGAAGTGGCGCCAGGAAGCTATGGTGGCGTTACCGCCGCCCTTGATGAGCTGATCGATCTGTCAAAGGCACCGTACTTAACGTTCAACGTTCGCACAGCTGTGCTTCCCGAAGGAATAAATGAGCTTGAAATTGCCGTTGTGGTAGAATCGGGAAGAAATACGTTTGTCAGCACGTCAAAAATTTACGCAAACTCCGACAACACGGTTATCTGTGACCTCAGCTCATTCCCGCATGCGTCTACCTGCGATAAGATATCCATATACGTAAGAGACATATACGGAACCGATATAGGAGAACCTACACTGCTTATAAGCTCGCTTTACGCTATGTCGGATACCCTTTCGGGAACAGCACTTAAAAGCGCTGTATTCGGTAAGGAAAGCAAAATAAAAGTATCAATAAATACCGTAATTACTGTAATGACCTGTGGCATTATCGCGATTGCCGCATTTGTACTGAGAGTTATATACTGTTTTAAAAAATCAAAATCACAAGAAAATAAATAAAAAAGGACGGAGACTGCTATGGCAGGCTATAATTCAAAATTTGACACCGCAAGTATAGGCGAAAAGGAAAAAACAATAACCTTTTCGATCCGCGATGAAAAGGATCTCGAAATAAAGAGAGTTCTTCAGACAGTTTATTCCGCTTTGTCCGAAAAGGGATACAACCCCATAAATCAGATAGTCGGATACATTCTGAGCGAAGACCCGACGTATATTACCAATCACAAAAATGCAAGAAGTCTCATCTGCAAGGTGGACAGAGACGATATTCTCAACTGTCTTGTAAGAACCTTCCTCGACCTTTAAGGAGAAAACCTTGAATAACGGACGAGTTGTCATTCTCGGTAACTTCGACGGTGTGCATATAGGTCATCAGGCCCTCGTCTCCGCAGGCAAAAAAGCCGCAGACGAGCTTGGTGTTTCTCTTGCCGCCTGGACCTTTGACAGCATACCGGGTAATGCTCTGTGCCGCAAGGCCGACCGCGAGGGGCTTCTTATCAGATACGGTGTTGATGAGGTCATTTTCTCATCGTTTAACGCGGTCAAGGAGTTAAGTCCTGAGACCTTTGTCGATACGATACTTAAGGAAGAGCTAAACGCGCGCGTTGCGGTATGCGGCTACAACTACAGCTTCGGTGCAGGAGGAAAAGGCACCCCCGAGCTGTTACGGGCTCTGTGTGAAAAGCACGGAATAACGGTAATAGTTGTTGAAAAGGTAAGTGTAAACGGCGGTGATGTATCATCGAGCGCGATAAGAGCCTTAATTTCCGAGGGTAAAACCGAAGAAGCCATGGTCCTTCTGAACAGACCGTTTTTTCTGCGCGGAGAAGTGACTCACGGCAATGCACTCGGAAGGACCGTTGGAGTACCTACGGTAAATTTCGACCGTCTTGAAGGGCTCTGTCTTCCCAAGTTCGGAGTTTACGCAACACTTACAAAAACAGAAAACGAAATATATCCTTCCGTTACAAACGTAGGAGTAAGACCCACAGTTAACGATCAAAGAGGCACTACTGCGGAAACACATATTTTAAATTTTGACGGAGATCTGTACGGAAAGACCGTCACGGTCGAATTTTTGCGTTTCATTAGAGAAGAAACATTTTTCCCCTCTCTTGAATCACTGTCAAAACAAATAGCAAGCGACTCGATCACAGCGCAAAAATTTGCAAAGGAATATTCAGAAAGGGAATAAGCGATGAAGGCACGTATAATTGCAAGAATAAAAACATTGCTCACAGCGATCATGTCCGCCGTGCTTTTTTGCTCTGCAATCATACCGGCAAGCGCTGATTCACCGGTTCTGACTTCATCAAAATCCGCATTCCTTTACTGTATGGAATCCGATACCGTGCTGTACTCAATGAATGAAACCGAAAGAATGTCTCCGGGAGTGCTCACAAAGCTCATGGTCGCGGTCGTTGCTATCGAGGAAGTGGAAAACAGAGGGATAAATCCCTCCGCCCCCTTTACAGCAACAAAGGAGATCATAAACAAGACCAAGGGTAAGCATATGGCGATGAAAAGCGGTGAGATATTCCACATTCGCGACCTGATCTCCGCGATAATCCACACTGACGCCGACGACGCGGCGTATATCATTGCCGATGAAATTGCCGACAGCGAAGAAAACTTTGTTGAGCTGATGAACCTCAAGGCAGAGGAGCTCGGAATGGAAAACACAAAGTATTTCAGAGTAACCGGAACATTTGATACCCGATCCTATACAACCGTTGCCGATCAGGCAAAGCTCGCCTCCTATGCGATGAAGATATACATGCTTTCTCAAATCGCATCAGAAATAAGAACTGTAATTTCCGCAACAAATAAATCCGAGGCAAGATATTACGGTACCACAAATTACCTCCTTACCACCAGAGTAAACGAAGACTATTATCTGCCAAGCTCCACGGGCTTCATCTGCGGCACAAACGGCGACGCGGGATATTGCGGCATTCTTACCTCCCGTAAGGACGGTCTTAACTATATCGCCATCGTTATGGGTGCTGAAAATCTCACGGTCAAAATATCAGACGAGCACACCGAGATCGACGAGGAAGGAAATGAGGTCGTTGTCCCGGCGGAATATAAAACGATCTATTTCGGACTTCATGAGGCAAGAGCTCTTCTTGAATTCGGCGAAAATGCGTTCAGCTACATAAAAGCAGTAAGCACCGCAACACCTATAGCCGAGCTCCCCGTAAAGCTCGGCTCGGGCAGGGATAAGGTTGCCGTTCTCCCCGAATATGATCTTGAAATATTCGTTCCCGATGATATCGACAAAGAAAAAGACATATCATATAGCTACGTCCTCGACGTAAAGCACCTCACCGCTCCCATAAAAGCAGGACAGCGTGTCGGAACTCTATACGTCAGCTACAAGGGTAATTTGCTCGGCGAGGTTCCGCTGATAACGAAGAGCAACGTAGAGCAAAACGGCTATCTTATGCTACTTGAAAGAGTTAAGGAGCTTGTCACAACACCGTTTTTCATAGTTTTGATAGCCCTTACGGTATTTGCGGCAGTATTCTACGTGCTGTCCACGGCGGTAACGAGACAAAAACACATAAATGAAAAGAAACGCCAGCTCGAAAAGAGCAAGCATTATCTGAGTGACGGTGAAAAATGAAGGACGGAGTAATTGTAATAGATAAGCCGAACGGAATGACATCCTTCGATGCCGTGGCTAAAATAAGAAGGCTTTTCGGCACGAGACAGGTTGGACACACGGGAACTCTCGATCCTATGGCAACGGGTGTTCTTGTTGTTATGGTGGGGCGCGCCGTAAAGGCGTCGGAATATCTCACGCTCCACGACAAAAGATACGAAGCCACACTCAAGCTCGGGATCACCACCGATACCGAGGACACTACGGGTAATATTTTAACGGAAAATAATGATATCCCGTCATTTGACGAGGTTAAAAGGGTCTGCCAGAGCTTTATCGGTGAGATAATTCAGATTCCGCCCATGTATTCTGCTTTGAAAAAGGACGGGAAAAAGCTCTGCGATCTTGCAAGACAGGGAATAGAGGTCGAGCGCGAGGGCAGACCGATAACGGTCTACTCGATCGATGTCAGAGAAACCGAAAAAAACGATGAGTTTATCCTTAACGTATCCTGCTCTAAGGGTACGTATATCAGAACCCTCTGCGCAGATATCGGTAAGGCTCTGGGCTGCGGAGGAGCTATGGCTTCGCTTCGCAGAACAAGGAGCGGAAATTTTTCACTTCAAAATTCCCACACCTTCGAGGAGCTTGAAAGCATAACGGAACAGAAGCGTGAAGAGCTGCTTCTTGATACCGAGAGTCTGTTTTCAGACTGCAAGGCAGTAGTTTTACCGCCGTTCTATGCAAAGCTTGCACAAAGCGGCTGTGAGATATATCAAAAAAAGATAGGCACGTCGGAAAAGGACGGATCCCTTATCAGAATGTACGACTGTATCGGCTTTTTTTCGCTGGGTCAGGTTAAGGAATACCCAAACGGAAGTGCCATTAAGCCGATCAAAAAATTCAGACTCGAATAAATAAAGCATACAAGGGCAAACATCAAATGGACAACATAAAGAACGTCGGCGGGAAGGAGGATCTTACCGAGATCGAAGGTACCGTCGAGCATATAGTATTTCAAAACGACTCAAACGGTTACACCGTTTGCGAGCTTGAAGCAAGCGACGGAGACTATATAACGCTCGTAGGCAATATGCCGTTTTTAAGCGTGGGCGAAAGCATTAAGGCTCTCGGTGAATGGGGACTTCACCCTTCCTTTGGCAGACAGTTCAAGGTGGAGTATTACGAAAAACAGCTCCCCGCATCTGAAAGTGCTATCAGAAAATATCTGGCATCGGGTGCTATAAAGGGTGTCGGAGTGGTTCTTGCCGAAAGGATCGTTAACCGCTTCGGAGAGGATTCGTTTGACGTTATAGAAAATCACCCCGAATGGCTTGCAGATATCGACGGAATTACCTTGAAAAAGGCGAAAAAGATCTCAGATATCTTCAAGGAGACCTTCGGAGTTCGAAGTGTTATGATGTTCTGCCGCGATTTCTTCGGTCCCGCGATCGCTATAAAGGTCTATAACAAGTGGGGCGGAGGAGCAGTTGACGTAATAAAGGACGATCCCTATCAGCTATGTGAGCACATTAACGGGGTCGGATTTGAAACAGCCGACAGAATAGCGGCTTCTCTGGGCGCACCCAAGGATTCTCCCGAAAGGATCCGATCGGGAACTATATATTTTCTTTCATACAGCGCATCTCAGAACGGACACACCTTCATTCCCCGCGATAAGCTTTTAACTGCTGCTGCGGATATGCTCTCTGTTTCAGAGGAACAGATCTCCGATGCCTGCGACAGCCTTTTTGAAGACGGAAAGCTTGTAAGCGTAAAATTCGGCGGACGCGAGGTGCTTTATCTCCGCGATTATTTTGAAGCCGAAAGGTATTCGGCGGCCAAGCTGGATCAGCTTCACCGCATTTGCGAAAGAATTTCATTAAATGACGCCGACAGATTTGTCGATCAGCTTGAAACCGAATTTGATATAACCTACGCTCTTCTTCAGCGCAAGGCTATAACCGACGCGTTGGAAAACGGCGTTATGATACTCACGGGAGGCCCGGGTACGGGAAAAACCACCGTAATACGAGCACTCATCACCGTTTTTGAACGTATGGGATTGAGAATTGCCCTGTCCGCACCAACGGGAAGAGCCGCAAAACGTATGTCGGAGGCAACTTCAAGAGACGCAAAGACCATACACCGTCTGCTCGAAACCGAATTTTCGGGCGATGATAAGCCATCATTCCGCCGTAACGAGCACGATCAGCTCGACGAGGAAGTAATTATCGTCGACGAGGCATCGATGATAGACGCAATTCTGCTGTCATCTCTGCTGAAAGCAATAAAGCCGGGAGCAAGGCTCATTCTCGTGGGTGATGCAGATCAGCTTCCCTCTGTAGGAGCAGGTTGCATCCTTTCCGATCTGATCGAAAGCGGAGCTTTTCCCGCAGTATGCCTGAGCGAGATCTTCCGTCAGGCAGAAAGCAGCCTCATCGTGCGTAATGCTCACGCAATAAATCGCGGTGAAATGCCGATCCTCACAAGTAAGGACGAGGACTTCTTCTTCCTTCGCCGTCAAAGCGCGGAGGAAACAGCCATCACCGTTTCGGAGCTGATCTCAAAGCGTTTACCGAAAAAATATGGCTCCGACGTAATAAAAAACATACAGGTAATAACCCCATCTCATAAGGGTGCCGCAGGCACCGATAATCTTAACGCCCTGCTTCAGAAGGAGCTGAATCCTCCTTCCACAGACAAAGCTGAAAAAAAACTCCGCGAGCGCATTTTCCGTGTAGGCGATAAGGTTATGCAGATAAAAAACAACTACGATATGGTCTGGGAGAAAAACGGCATCGAGGGTGTCGGAGTTTTCAACGGCGATATCGGAATAATCGAGGATATCGATCAAAGTGAGGAAACGGTTACCGTTAATTTCGATGAGAGAATATCGGTATATGATTTTTCAATGCTCGATGAGCTTGAGCTTGCATACGCAATTACGATACACAAAAGTCAGGGAAGCGAATACGGTATAGTTATCCTCCCCCTGTGCGACCGCTCAAAAATGCTTATGACAAAAAACCTGCTCTATACAGCGGTCACAAGAGCAAAGGATATGGTGATCGCCGTGGGAAACGAAGAAACCATATCTGTAATGGTAAGTAATGACAGACCTGTCAGACGCTATACGGGACTTTCGCTCCTTGTAAGATCATATTCAGAAAAATGATAGGTTTATTTAAAAACATTCGTAATGCGATTTTGGATCTGTTTTTCCCGAAAAAGTGTGTCGGATGCGGAGAACACATCAGCTTCCTGCCCGATTTTCTATGCAAAAGCTGCAGAAGGTCCTTTGATGAAGAGATAGGGCTCGGTTGTCTTGGCTGCGGCAAGCCATACTATGCCTGCAGATGTAAGAGCGAATTCCTTTCGGGTAATACGTTGATCACAACGATGCCATATAAAAGCGAAAACAGTGTTAGCCGTAATCTCATTATTTTCTGCAAAAGAAAAGTAAACAGAGAGATTTTTGGCGAGCTTGCGGAAAATATGGCAAACGCATTAAAGAAGAACGGCATAACCAAAAATTTTGCAGTAACTTTTACGCCCCGTTCACCTAAGGCGGTTGCAAAATACGGCTTTGATCAGGCGGAGATACTTGCAAGGCTGATCGCAAAAAGGACATCCCTGCCCTTCGTCAGAACCGTTGAATGTAAGGATACAAACAAAGAACAGAAGTTTTTAAAATTAAAGCTACGACAGGATAATGCGCATAAGAGATTCTTTATCCCAAAGAAAAAGCTTCCGGAAATTAATTCCGCATCGTTTATTTTGGTCGATGACGTTATAACCAGCGGTGCAACGCTTAACAGATGCGCCGATCTGCTCTATGACAGCGGAGCGGCTGATGTGATCTGCCTCGGTGCATCAAGAACCATTGGGGATATTCACCCATTTGCAGCCGAAAAATACATACAAACAACATCCGAAAAAGGAGAATAATATGGCTAAATTAATAGGAGTTGACGTAGGATACAGCACAGTCAGAGTCGTATCTGCTTCCGAGCCCGGTGACTATAAGTCCGAAAGTGCGGTTATAGCAATAAGTGTAGCTGACGGTTCGGCTGTTGCCTGCGGAGACGAGGCAATATCCCTTTCCGAACGTGTTCCGGGAAGCGTAACCCTCGTTAAGCCCTTTTCTGGTGAAATGACACCCGAGCCGCAATATATAACCGCATATTTTTCTTATATCGTTAAAAAAATGAAGATAAAGGGCGCAACCATCGCGCTGTCTCTCTCCGGAGCACACGACGAGGAGACCGAGGGAGTCTACGTCAAGGCAATTCAGAAGGCGGGAATAGGAAATGTCGCAGTTATCGATCCCATCTATGCCGCCGCTTGCGGATGCAACGTCAAGGGAGCAAGAAATTCTGCCATTATCAATATCGGAGCAAGCGTTACCGATATGGGATGCTTTGAAAAGGGTGAGCAAACCGAGCTGAGATCAAACGCATTTGCCGGAAACGCATTCGACCGCGCCATAATTTCCAAGGTATTGACCGATTATAAGTGCCGACTCAGTGCTGAGGAAGCGGAAAAAATAAAGCTTGAGCTCCTCTCTCTTTCAGGCGAAAGCGAAAAGACCTATGAAACCTGCGCCATCCGTCCAGGACTCGGTCTGCCCAAAAAGGTCACACTTACATCAAAGGACGTTTTCTCCTCTTGCGAAGGTGTATTCGAAAACCTTACGGATGAGATATCCGATATGATCAGAAATCGCAAGGTAGAGCCCGACAAGGTGATTATCGTCGGAGGATCTGCAAAACTCAACGGTCTTGCAGGCGCATTGGCTCCGTTGCTTACCGTTCCTGTCGAGATAGCCGATGATCCCGGCCTTTCCGTTATAAGAGGACTTGAGCGTCTTCTTTCGCGTCTGAAATGATCAGCGCAGATAACAGCCGCTCGGTCCAATGCGGCGACGACGTAATTGAGGTATTGCACGCGGAATTTTCGGATAAAGTGCTAAAAATTGAAGTTTCCCCAGAGCTTTTTAACAGCGTGAAGGCTTTCTCCGAGCTTTCGGAGGTTGAATTTTTCTCGGAGGGGAATATCGATAAGCTCGTTGATATGGTGGACAGCGTGCTTTATCCTATGGGATACGAGATAAGATACGGACGAAACTACCATTATGCGATCGACCGCAGAGAATCGGTAAACAAGTCGCTCATTCTCGATTCCTCGGAGGTGCTTCTTCCCGATAACAAATATGAAAATCTGACAGAGCTTTCTCCCGAAGAGCTCGAATTCGGATTTTTGTGCTTCGCTACCGTCATCGACGGAAAGATCGTATCTATCGCAACCGAAAATCCTCATCATGAGGAAGCAAAACGCATAGATATAGGCGTTGAGACCGCTTCGGATTTTGAAGGTAAGGGATACGGAAGCTCAAACGTGGCTTCTCTTGCATATTATCTGCTTGATACGGGTATCACGGTAACCTACACCGTGGACGACAGTAACGTTCCTTCGATCAAGCTTGCGGAAAAGGTAGGCTTTACAAAGCAGTATCATTGGTTCGACATTGTGGGCGTAAAGAATATTTCGCCCGAAAGCAAGGAGTAAAAAATGGCATTTGACGCCGCATTTACGCGCGCTGTAGTTAATGAAATATCTAAGGAAATAGGCTCGGGATCAAGGGTGGAAAAGCTGTTTCAGCCCACGCGCGATTCGCTCCTTTTCGTCCTTCGCTGTGAGGGCAAGGACGGGGAGAGATTCAAGACCCGAAAGCTTCTGATCGATGGAGGTACCACGTCTCCGAGAATATGCTTTACGGATATGGACGTGGAAAATCCAAAGGTGCCCCCAATGTTCTGTATGCTTCTTCGTAAGCATCTTGGCGCATCGAAGCTGGTCTCGGTCTCTCAGATGGGATTTGAAAGAGTCGTAAAGCTGACCTTTGAGTGCCGCGACGAGCTTGGATATCTCTCAAATAAATATATCTACGCGGAGCTGATGGGCAAATTCAGTAACATTATGTTCTGCGACAGCGACGATAAGATAATTTCCGCGTTCCATCTGAACGATCTGTCAGTTGACGTAAAGCGACCGGTTATCGTAGGGGTGAAATACGAGCTTCCTCCCGCACAGGAGGGTAAGATATCACCGTTCTGCGAAACAAAGGAGAGCTTCCTGTCTTCACTTAACGACAGCGGACTTACACATACAAAATTTATACAAAATCGCTTTTTCGGACTTTCACCATTGGTGGTGAGAGAAATCGTCTTCAGCTCCGAAGGAAGTGACGAAGGCTTATGGTATGCATTTCGCGGGCTTACCGAGCTTATTGAAGCGGGAAATTTTACGCCCGTAATAATAAAAAGCGCCGAAGGGGCACCGATCGAATATTCATTTAAGCCCATCCGTCAGTATGAGGACGGTGCGGTATGCGAAACCAAAAACAGCTTTTCCGAGCTTATCGATGAATTCTTTCTGAACCGAAGCCGTGCGGAAAGAATTAAGCAGAGAGCGTCGGATATATTAAAGCTGATCACAAACGCCGAGACACGTCTGAATAAAAGGCTCATTCTGCAAAGAGAAGAGTTTGCTTCCTGCGCGGAAAAGGAATCGTTTAAACGTATAGGTGATCTCATAACATCAAACATATATATGCTAAAGCGCGGAATGACACAGGTGGAGGTAGTGGATTATTACGATGAAAGCTGTCCGACGGTAACAGTTGCCCTTGATAGCCGCCTGACTCCCGCGCAGAACGCGCAAAGATACTATAAACGATATAACAAAAGTAAATCTGCTGAGGTACACCTTAAGGAGCAGATAGAGCAGGGAGAAAAAGAGCTTGTTTATCTTGATACGGTCTTTGATTCGCTTACGCGCGCAGAAACAGAAGCGGATCTGAACGAAATACGCAGGGAGCTGTACGTTTCGGGATACGCATCAAAAATGAAGAACTTCGTTCAAGCAAAGCAGGCAACTCCCAAGCCCCTTGAATACCGCACAAGCGGAGGTTGGAGAGTCCTTTGCGGAAAAAACAACTCGCAAAACGAATATATAACCCATAAGGTAGCGGTAAAGGGCGATATCTGGTTCCACGTCAAAGACTACCCCGGTTCTCACGTTGTTCTGCTCTGCGACGGAGAGGAGCCTGATGCACTAGATTATACCGAGGCGGCAAATATTGCCGCAGTCAATTCCAAGGCTCCAGCGGGACAGAGAGTCACGGTGGATTATACGAGGATAAAAAACATAAAGAAGCCACCAAACGCAAAGCCCGGATTTGTGACGTTTTCAAACAATTATTCAGCATACGTAATACCCGAGCCCGATAGGGCTGAAGCTCTTAAAGTTAAAAAGTGAAAGGAATTAATCTAAAATGGATAACAGCTTAAGCTATTCCGTAACTCTCGGAAGCATCATCGATGAATTTCAGCTTGAATGTGTCAGCGCAAACGTTGACAGAGAAAGAAAGGTCGAAAGAAACGAGATAAACCGTCCGGGGCTTGCATTAACGGGACATTTCGGATATTTCGAGCCCGGACGCATTCAAATAATAGGCATAAGCGAAGCAGATTACATAAATAATGTCCCTGTAGAAGACCGCCCCGCAATGTTTGATAAGTTCTTCTCCTACAACCCGGTTGCAATAGTAATCTCAACCTCACTTCCCGCTTGCAAGGAGATGATAGAGTCTGCGGAGCGTCACGGTGTTCCGATACTCCGCACTGCACAGAGGACTTCGGAATTTATGGCGGCAATAATAGGTTCCCTTTCCGTCAAGCTCGCTCCGAGAATAACACGTCACGGCGTTCTCGTTGAGGTTTACGGCGAAGGTATCCTGATTCTCGGAGACAGCGGAATCGGTAAGAGCGAAACCGCGATCGAGCTTGTTAAGAGAGGTCACCGTCTTATCGCCGACGACGCTGTTGAGATCAAGAAGGTATCTGCAAAAACACTGGTAGGCTCTGCTCCCGAGCTCATTCGCCACTACGTTGAGCTTCGTGGAATCGGAATCGTGGACGTTAAGCGCATTTTCGGTATGGGCGCGGTAAAGAACACCGAGAAGGTGGACCTCATAATTAATTTCGAGCCTTGGGTACAGGGAAAAATGTACGACCGCTTCGGACTTGAAACCCAGTACACCGATATTATGGGAATAAAGATCCCGACAATGACGATCCCCGTCCGTCCCGGACGAAACCTCGCTGTAATTCTTGAGATCGCGGCAATGAATAACCGTCAGAAGAAGATGGGCTACGATACCGCAAAGGAATTCAACGACCGTCTTATGAATATGATGATGTAAATATAAAAAACGCCGACGAAAAGGCTTCTTCTCATAAGGATGTTTACCATTTCGCCGCAGGGTGGGGGCTTGCTCCCGCCGCAAATAAGAAACCCCGACAGATTCTCAAAGGTCTGTCGGGGTGTTTGTTGAATAAGAAAAAATGTCAGGTCAAAGAACACAAAAATAATTTTATTGTTTTTTTATAGTTATATCATTTATGCCCAAAGCTTCAACACCGCTTGCCTGATTAATACGTGAAGCAAAAGAAACATACGCTGATGAACAAATATATTCATACAGCTCTTTTGACAATCCTTGTTTATGAATAGTTTTATCCAGCAATTCATCTTCCGAAATTAATATCTCATATACTGCAATGCTTTTCGAATAATTGCCCTCACTTAATCTGTTTACTTGATCCTCGTATTCAACGGGAAGATTGTATAAGGATTTATAATCTTCACTCTCAATCATTTCAGCCATTAAAGAAATAACATCTTCTCCACACTCCGCAAGGCTCTTGGTTTTTCCGTTGCAGGATACAAATAGCGGCATCAGTAATACACACGCAAGTAACGTAGTAAAATTTTTCTTTTCATATCAAACCCCCTTTTTATAATTTTCAATTTATCGTTCCGTTTTATCGCCGGTTTCGCCTTTGTATTACAAAGGCGTCGGACAAAGCCCATACCCCTAAAGATGTATATACTCAAAGGCTCCCCCGGGAGGGAGCTCCCGACGAAGTCGGGTGAGGGAGAGTGCGTTACAATGAAGTTTAATCTAATTTCAAAGTCACGCAGGCTCCTTCCGTCACGCTAACGCGTGCCACATTCCTCTCGGAGGGAGGCTTTTCGTTGATATTAAAGCTTTGAATAACCGAAGCCGTTTACAAGCGCATCGATTCGCTGCCCGTTACGGCACATCGGACACTCATGTGAGGCGTAGCTCACGTAATCGTTAAGGTCGTTAAGATCGAAAACACTTTCGACCTTATATCCCATACACTCTTCAGCGGTTGCAAAGATCGAGGCAATTCCCGCGACGTTTCCTCCGTAATAACGGATCGCTTCAACCGCCGCCTTTGCCGTATATCCCGTTATTACCGACGCGGCAAGTATAAGGACGTAACAGCCGTTTATCATCGGAACCGTATTGTCTCTGAAAATAAGCTGGCTTCCCGTCGTGTGCTCGGGAGTGACGATATTTATTGTTTGATTTGAATTAAGAGCAGCATATCCGCTTCTTGTAAGATCGTCCGCTATACAGGTTCCGATTACCTCGGTTCCGTCAAGACAAAGTACGGTATTAACTATGGAATTCATAAAATATCTCGATGCAAGCTCCTCTGCCACTGCCTTTGCCTCGGAAAGACGTGTTTTTTGCTTTACAATGTCGATATAATAATTGATATGGCTATGACTCGTTGCAAAATGTCCCTTGCTTACGCGAAGAAACAGATTGCTTTTTTTGGTTCTTATCTTGTATGATTTTTCTGTCGGCATATCGTTTCTCCTTTACGCTTTTTTTCAGTATAACTTAAAATTTGAAAAAATTCAAGCATTTTTTCTCAAAAATATTCGTGAAAACTCCGCAAACTGTTGCATTTTTTTACTCTTGTGATATAATGTTTGATGGTATTTTAGCGGAGGTTGGATATGAATAAGTACGACGTTGCGGTCGTTGGCGGAGGCTTTGCCGGATTTGCGGCGGCTCTGTCTGCTTCATGAGGCGGCTCCAAGGTCACATTGATCGATAAGTCAAACTGCCTCGGCGGTGCCGCAGTCAATTGCCTTGTTAATCCCTTCATGAGAAACTGGACCATGAAGGACGGTAATAAGCTCGATCTGTCCGCGGGAATTTTCCTTGAGATACTCGATAAAATGGAAAAGCGGAACGCTATGTGGAAGGAATGCTTCCTCGAAGAAGAGCTGAAAGCACTTTTGAACGACATGGCGGAGGAAGCAGAAATAGATCTTCTTTACCACGCCTATCTTTTTAAGGCAGACTGCAATGAAGGTAAGGTTCAAAAGCTATATTTTGCCTGCAGAAACGGTGTAACCGAGATTGAAGCGGAATATTTTATCGATGCAACGGGCGATGCACAGATAACCTTCCTTGCGGGATATCCAACAACTCCCGGACGCGAGGCGGTCTTTGTCAGCCAATGATACTCTGCTTCAGAGTCGGAAACGTTGACGTCGACGCGTTTTTTAAGGGCTACAGAGCGTTAAGTGAAAAGCACGCAAAGGCTCTTGAAAACGGGAAGCTGCGAAATCTGAGAGAAAATATTTTGGTTTTCAAGTATCCCGTAAATAACGCTTTGCATTTCAATACGACAAGAGTTATTAAGCTAAACCCCACCGACCCGTTTGAATTCACAAAGGCGGAAATTGAGGGGCGTAAACAGGTAAGTGAAATATTCTCCTTTTTAAAAGAGTATGCCGACGGCTTTGAAAATGCGTTTCTTATGATGACAGCCGCAGAGATCGGCGTAAGGGAGAGCAGAATGATCGTAGGCGAGCATCTGCTCACCGAAAATGAATGTACAGTGTTCGACGCTTCCATTGCCGCCTGCAACTACGAAATAGACATACACAATCCCGAGGGAACGGGCACCAGTATATATTATTTCAAGCCCGGAACCTATTATACAATTCCGTATCGCTGTCTTATCCAAAAACAGTCAAAAAATCTGCTTGTGGCGGGAAGATGCATTAGCGCCGACCATAACGCACAGGCATCTCTGCGCATCATGCCCACCGTATGCAGTATCGGTGAAGCGGCGGGAACCGCAATTGCTCTCGCGGCAAGATATATAAGACCGACACAAAAAGTATCAATATAAACGAGCTGCGAAGCACCTTAACCAAAAACGGAGCCTTTACAGTCTAAATGAAAGGAACATCATGAGCAAGAATTATAAGACCTTAAAAACCGCCTGCTACCTCACAAACATAACGATGTCTATCGTCGGTAATCTACCGCCGCTGCTGTTCCTTACGTTCAGACAGCTTTATGGTATCTCCTATTCCCTGCTTGGATCCCTCGTGCTTATAAACTTTTTCACGCAGCTTGGAGTTGACTTGGTATTCTCATTCTTTTCACACAAATTCAATATCGGAAAGACCGTAAAGACCATTCCGATAATAGCCTCGGTTGGTATGATCCTGTTTGCATTAGCCCCCACGCTGTTCCCAAGCGCAGTGTATTTCGGCTTGGTTATCGGAACGATCGTATTTTCCGCGGCATCGGGTCTTGCAGAGGTGCTTATATCTCCAGTTATTGCGGCTATTCCTTCTGACGATCCCGACAGAGAGATGAGCAAGCTCCATTCGATTTATGCGTGGGGCGTAGTAGGACTCGTTGTTTTCGCAACGGTTTACCTTAAGATCACACCCTCTCAAGCATGGCAGTGGCTTCCCATAATTCTGACCTTGGTTCCGCTTACGTCAGCACTTTTCTATACAAAGTCAACGATCCCCTCGATGCCAACCCCCGAAAGAGCGTCGGGTGCGCTGTCGTTCCTTCGCAATTCGGGAGTTATGATATTTATAATCGGCATCTTCCTCGGCGGAGCAAGTGAATGTACCATGGCACAGTGGGCTTCGGGATATCTTGAAAAGGCTCTCGGGCTTGATAAGATGCTCGGAGATATCTTCGGCGTTGCTCTTTTTGCGGTGGCTCTTGGTACGGGACGCTCACTCTATGCAAAAATAGGGAAGAACATCGAAAAGGTCCTGTGTCTTGGCTCGCTCGGTGCATTTGTATGCTATCTCGTAGCATCACTCTGTCCTATCCCCGTAATAGGACTTATCGGATGCGCCTTCACGGGCTTCTGCGTTTCGATGCTTTGGCCGGGAAGCCTTATAGCCGCAGAGCATTCCCTTCCCGCAGGTGGTGTCGTTATGTATGCCATGATGGCTGCGGGCGGTGATCTCGGAGCTTCCATCGGTCCTCAGCTTGTCGGTATAATAACCGACTCGGCAATGGCTATTCCCTCGTTTACAGATATTGCACTCAAGCTCGGAACAACGACAGAGCAGCTCGGAATGAGACTAGGAATGCTGATTGGATCGCTTTTCCCTCTCGCCGCAGCCTTACTGTTCCTTGTGCTTTGGAAAAGATCTAAAAGAAAGGATAAGGCACAATGAAGCTTCGTGTAATGACCTTTAACACCCAGCACTGTCTTAACTATATCGAGAGAAAAATCGATTTCGATATAATGGCAAACACAATAAATAGCCTGAAAGCAGACGTTGTTGGCTTAAATGAAATGAGAAACGAAGGTCCCGACCCCGAATACACCGATCAGGTGGGAAGCCTTTTCTCACTTACAGAAATGACCGACAGCTATTTCGCACAGGCAATACTGCTTAAGGAAGGCCCCTACGGAAACGGTCTGCTTTCAAAGATAAAAATTGCGGAAAAAGAGGTAATTCCCGTTCCTCCGCCATATCCGAATACCGAAAAGCGTTACTATGAAAGCAGATGTCTTCTTCGCGCAAAGCTCGAAAACGGTCTTACCGTTCTCGTTATTCACTTCGGACTTACACCGATCGAAGCCGAAAACGCGGTGAAAACAATACTTCCATATCTTAATACGGAAAAAACCGTTCTTATGGGGGATTTCAACGTTCTCCCAAGTGACTCCGTGCTCGATCCAATAAGGGCAAGGATGATCGACACCTCGGATGTAATAATCGGATCAAAAAATTCATTCCCATCGGTAAAACCCGACAGAAAGATCGACTACGTATTCGTATCCCCGGACATAAAGGTGATTGCCGCCGAAATACCGAGCATAGTGGCGTCGGATCACCTTCCACACATAGCAGACATTGAATTCTGATAAAAAAAGGAGTAAATAAGCATGTCAGAAAATATTAAAATTGTAACCTTTAACATTCGTTGCTGTTATAGCGCCGTTGACGGAGTAAATGCTTTCGTTCACCGTGCAGGTCTTGTTTTGGATAAGATCGGCGCGGAGAAGCCCGATGTCGTTTGCTTTCAGGAGGTAACGTCTCCTCACGTATCCCTGCTGCGCAGAAGTCTGAATGACTATACCGTTATATATAACGGCAGAATGGAAGCCTTTAACGATGAAGGACTTTGTATTATGGTAAGAGACGGAGTAGAGCTGCTCTCTCACGAATTTTTCTGGCTCTCTCCCACGCCCAAGATCCCCGCATCACGATTCACCGAGGATCAGAGCGTATGTCCGCGTATCGCAACCACAACAATGCTTCGTAAAGGAAAAAAAGTGTTCTTCGTTTACAATGCGCACCTTGATCATGTAGGTGCGAAGGCAAGAATCGACGGCTCCAAACTTCTTCTTAACAGGGTTAATGAGGACAGCAATACTTACGGTCTTCCCGTATTCATAATGGGCGACTTCAACGCCATGCCCGAAAGTGAGTGTCTGTCAATATTCAACTCATTTACAGCGCCCAAGCTGACCGATCTTACGTCGAATATAGAAGGCACCTTCCATGCCTTCGGCGCACTCGAAAAAGCCGTCAAGATCGACTATATATTCACCGACGAAAAGACCGCATCCTCCTGCACCGAGGGAATTCTGTGGGATGATAACTGTAACGGCATTTACCTTTCGGATCACTATCCCGTGGAAATTCAGTGGAGAGCTGATTGATCCTTCTTTAAAACCACATAAAACGCCGATTTGCAAAAAAATCGGCGTGTTTTGTTTATTCTATTGATTTTACCGCAATGAGAAATGTTATAATTAATCATCAATATTGACAAAATGGAGATTTTGATGGTAAAAAGATTACTCTGTGTTATTTTGGCAGCAGCATCGCTCTTATCGATGCTGTCCTGCTCCAGAAAATAAAAAGAAAAAGAAACCGAAAGCATGACTGTAACAAGCTCAACGCCCGAGGTTACTAGCTTATTCGCATCGTTCTTGCGCTTTGCACAGTATTTTCACTTGCATCATGCACTTCAAAGAAGGAATCAAACAACACTACAACCACCACCGCGGTAACAACTCCCGAGGCTACCACTCCGGAAGTTACTGCCCCCTAAATTACGACTCCTGAGATCACTACTCCCGAGCCTACCGCACCCTCAACCGAAATTCCTGAAGATTCTTAATACCTGCCGACGGCAAGTTTACACTCGGAGACAGAACAAACGGTCTTTCCTTCCCCTTCGCTTCCAAGGGTCAGGCTATCATCATCCGATTCACCGCTCCTGCTGACGGAACCTACTCCTACACCGTAACAGGTCGCGACTGGACCGCAAGCTCCGGTGGTGCTGTAATGGATGTACATATCGGGGAGAATATGCACAACTGGTGGGATATGTTCCGTTATACCGGTAAGGATCGCGGCTCATATGCAGGGCAGCAGACATCTTCTGCTAAAGAGCTGACAGCATGCACCAACGTCTACTTCATCATTCGCGCACAGGGAATGGATACCGTAACCGCTATATGCGAGTTCGTTGTAAACTACACCCCCGCAGCATAAAATTTAGACCCACGTCTTAGGATGTGGGTCTTTATTTGTTTTTAAAAGAAGCCAACGTTTGATGATATAAGCCCCAAGCTCTACATCACCTGATTTTGTGTTGATATTTTTAATTGTATATTTTGAAAGCCCTTGACAAACCGTAGTTTTAGTGATATAATATTACGGTAAGTTGACGTGCGGGTATGGCGGAATTGGCAGCTTTGAGAGCGAGCGCCGCCGGGGGCGGATGAAGCGAGATCGAAAAGGCGTAGCGGTCGAAATACGGTGAGCGAAAGCGAACGACGTATTTCGGGCACCGCAAGCGGTCACGCGGAAGCGGCTGCCGTAGTGCCGCCACGGAGAGCTGCTCCGTGTAACAAACAACAGAAAATTTAATATGTAATATGCGGGTATGGCGGAATTGGCAGACGCGCTAGATTCAGGTTCTAGTGACTTCACGGTCATACAGGTTCGACCCCTGCTACCCGCACCAAACAGTAGAAATCCGAACACAAAGCCGATAGGCGAAGGGTTCGGATTTCTTTTTGTGTTCGGTGATATGTGATGTCAATCTGCTGTTGTTGGCATCACGCGCGAGCACCGCCTAAGTAAATATCCTTTATAGTTGATGCCAAACGAAAACATTTTTAAGAAAGGATATTTACAATGAAAAATCAGATTACTAATACCGAACATAACGGACTTTACTACCCCCAGCTCATCAGCCTTTTTATCGGGGAGAAAAGGATCGAAAACTATTACGTTCAAGCGGTAATCCTCCATCATATTAATGACCAAACGCCCGATCATTCCCGCGCCGTTATCACCGGGAACGGAACCGAAGGTGAAGGGACCGTCGGTAACCTTGGTAGCGAAGGTGGCGGGGTCGATCTTCCGGGTATGCAGAGCTTCTACGTCACCTGCAGCAGAGGGGAAATTACAAGGGCTGTGACATTACAACAGCTACAAAAATTACAATAAGTTTATTAAGCCTTTTCATGTCACAGTCTACTTTTTATAATCTTATCAGTAAAATAATTACACAATCGCTAACATTTTTTGTCAAGGTTTCGCTTCAGGAAAACGATTGTGCAGAGTGACGGTTTTGACGCGCGATTTTTGTTCAATATGATAGTGAGGAGCGGTGACAAAGCTTCGAATTCCCGATTTTTCAAGCACTTTTTGGGCTTTTTCGGCTTTATCTGTGCAATCAAATATTCCGAACACTGCCGAGCCCGAGCCTGTCATCAAGGCACCGTTTGCGCCATTGTCTGCTAATAAGTCCTTCACTCTTTCGCAGTCGGCATACGTATCCTCAAAACGATTATAAAGGCGATTGCAGATACCTTCAAGGCTTCCCTTCAGCATATTATTTCTCAAACCTTCAAAATCGCCTATCTTTGATGCGGGAGTGCAGTCTGTCTGCCTGTACGCCTCGGGAGTGCTTACCTTTTTACCGCCTTCACAGATGACCAGAAAACATTCCGGCAAAGAAGGAAAATCAGTCAGAATTTCGCCGATACCCTCGGCTTTTTTGCATCCCCCGACCACGCAAAACGGTACGTCTGCACCAATCTTAACACCGATATCACAAAGCTCATCGGTTGTAAGTGAAGCGTCATAAAGGTTATTCAATGCTCGGAGAACCGCCGCGGCATCAGCGCTTCCGCCTCCCATTCCCGCACCCATCGGAAGTGTTTTATCCAAATATATTTCACATCCGCCGTGTATGTTTGTGGCGTCATAGAATTTTTTGGCGGCTTTCACACACAGATTATCCTCTCCGCAGCTTAAGCCCGGATCGGAGCAGGTCATTTTTATATCGTTTTCGGCTTTTGAAACTGTCACAACGTCAAAAAGTCCCACAGTGTGCATTACACTTAAAATGTTGTGATACCCGTCGTCGCGTTTCCCCACGACGTCAAGATACAGATTGATCTTTCCGTACGCCTTTTCGGTTACAGTATTCATCGTTATTCTCCGTAGAAGCATTCGTGTATGCCGTCGATCAGCGAAGCGATCTTTTGTATGTTTTTATTTATAACGTCTCCGCCTTTATCAAGATCAGTTGTTATCGCAAGAACGTAGGGATGCTCGTCATATACGACAGCCATATCGTGATAAGCCCCCTCGCTCCATCCGTGCTGATGAAGAACCGTCTTGTCGCTTATTCCGCCGCATATCATTACGTTGTGAGCCGATTCTGCCATGGATTTCTTGATAAGTGACGAATATGAAGCTCCGCTTTCAGCAAAATAATACAGCCTCTGCATAATCAGACCGAGATCCGATGCGGTTGTTTTTTCGGGATCCGTCTTCATTACAGTTGTTCCTATATTCTTAAGCAAAGTGTTTCTGAGAGTGGTACCGTATAAGGCATTAAGCTCCTTCTCCGCAACCGAATCGCTATACTTAAGATAAAGCTCAAAAAGCTCATAGTAGCTGAATTCCGAGTCGAAATCGCTGTCCTTTATCACGCCCGAACCGTTTACTGCCTTATCCTCCGTATAAACGAAGATTTTATCCAGATCGTATTTACGTGTAAAATTCGGAACCTCCGTTGCATTCGGATCGGTCACCTGAAGGTCGCCGAGCAGCCTGTCGTATTCCTTTTTTTCCTCCGAAGCCGCTTCCAGCACCGACAGGGCAAAAGGAATCGCTATACAGCCTGAGGTGGGGTACTCTTTAGCTTCATTGAACCTGTAAAGATGACCTCTTTCAAGATCCTTGTAATATACCGACAAATTTCCGTCCTCGGAAAGCGTATCAAGCAGGGCGGTAAGCTCTGCCATAAGCTCATACTGGCTGTTAAGATCTGCTCCGTATGCCCTTGACAGCTCCTTAACGTCATTTTTTAGCGCCTCGATCTCCGCATTCTTCGTCTTCAGATCATTCTCTAATGAAGATAGCTGATCGTTGAGCGTTTTATACAGCTCGTCCTTGTTTTCAAATGAGCTTTTAAGCTCGGATAGCTCCTTTTCGGTCTGTCCTATCTTCATTTCGAGCTCTGCTCTCGTTTTTTCGGCGACCTTTAGCTTATTTTCAAGCTCGGATGTCGCCGCCCTCATTTCATTTCGCTTTTTTTCAAGCTCGGACAGCTTTATCTCCGCATCAGTGCGGTACTCTGAAAATTCAATTTCCGTCTTTTTCAGAGCCCCCATGATAACCGCGGCAAGAATTGCCGTACAAATAAAAAGCGCTGTCATTGCAAGCGCTACTGAATATGCGGTTTTTTCACCGACCGTAAGCTTTCTCATTATATATTCCGCCCGTAAAAATCAAAAATACTGCACCGAGCAATCGGTACAGTATTATTATAAACCATTATTAAGCCAAAATCAAGTGGCATTATTATCGGTCGTTATAGAAGATTACTTCATCGGGAAGATAATAATTAAGCTTTTCTCTTGCAATACGCATAACGTATTCGTCGTCCATAGGCCTTTCAAGCTCACTCTTTAAGCGCTCGATTTCCTCCTCATAGACTTCCTTTTGCTGTTCGAGCTTATTCTGAGCCTCGATTAGCGAATTATATTCGGTACGGAGACGTATGATATTTACCGCGCAGAAGCAGATAACCACAAGAATAGTCAGCTTTATAAAAAAATTAAGTCTTGCATTCTTCATTTTACGTACTCCTCTCAGACATTTCTACTCGTTAAAGATACTGTCGAGGATCCCTTTCAGATATCTCTTAGTGTAGGCTTTTGCCCTGTTATTTTTGATCCTTAATGCAATTTTTCCAATCAATCCCGAAATAAACCGTATCGGCGGGAGTATGACCTTCCCCAAAATTTTCTTGATTGAACCTTTTATGAGTGCGATTATTTTATCCGCGAGCTTAATTATGAGTCTCCCCGCGGTTTTCCGCCACAAAATCACGCCCAAAATCGCTGCCCCGTAGGAATACCATCGTGGAATTCCGTAATTGAGCTTATATGACAGGATTATTGTCGTGATTGCGGCAAATATGAGAAAAACGGTGTCCTCAAACGCCGTTATAACGGTATCAATAATTTTTGTTGCTTTAACCGATCCGTTTTTAAATGCGATCCTTCGGATCCTGAATATTTCATATATGGCTCCAAGAACAATACCCAAGAAAAACGAGCAGATCAAAAATGGAAAGAACTGATCGACGGGTGTGGGAAAAAGTATCATTTGAAGATGCGCTTTCTTCCCTTCCGATCACCGCCGTCAGAGAAAAACAGACCGTTTACCTTTCCTTCAACACTGACGTTGCCGTTTTCGATATCGAGCTTGGTTACGTGGAGCTCCTCGCCGTCGATCATCAGCGTTCCGTTTACCGTTTTCAGTACCGCTCCGCTCTCGTCGAAGCTCACAACATCGGTAACACCGCCGACCTCGAGGCTTTGCCTGTCGGACAAGATGAGCTTTTGGCTCACCTCACCGTTTGTTTCCGTGCCTATCCTGTTTGTCATATTGCCGCCTCCGTTTTGATACTGATACAGTATAATACAGCGGAGGCGGATTTATGACCGATATTACGAAATCACTTCGTAAAGAGACGAAGCATCTGCCTTTAAGGTGTGCTCCTTTATATCAAGCACCCTCACCTTCAGCGTTCTCTCACCGAAGGAGATCTCGATCACATCGTTTTCCTTAACGTCGTATGACGCTTTTGCGTTTCTGCCGTTTACCATTACTCTTGCATTGTCGCAAGCATCGTTTGCAACGGTACGTCTTTTGATAAGACGCGAGACCTTCAGGTACTTGTCCAGACGCATATTACTTGTTTACCTGAGCCTTAAGAGCAGCGCCTGCGGAGAATGCAGGTGTCTTGGAAGCTGCGATCTTGATGGTTTCGCCAGTAAGGGGATTTCTGCCCTCTCTTGCTGCACGGGTCTTGGTCTCGAATGTACCGAAGCCGATGAGCTGAACCTTCTCACCTGCTGCGAGAGTGTCTGCTACGGTATTAAGAACTGCTGCAACTGCTGCCTCAGCGTCCTTCTTCTTAAGTCCGGTCTTTTCTGCTACTGCTGCGATGAGCTCTGTCTTGTTCATGAATTACCTCATATCTCCGTCGGTATGAAATTTATTTTACAGAATCGGCAGCCGACGGACGCCGATCCTGTTTTTTGTATTTGCATACTGATGTAATTTTACCACATTTCCCCTTATATATCAAGGGGTTTGAGTATTTTTTTAATTTTTGTTAACAAACAGACTTCGATGGATTATCAATCTATGTTTCTATTGACTTTTTATTAAAACAGCCGTATAATAACAGATAGTGAAACACGAAACGGAGGACAAAAGCTTGACAAGATCCGAAAGTAACAGAAATTACGGAATCGATTTGCTAAGAGCCGTCGCAATGCTGATGGTCGTTCTTCTTCACGTTGTCGGACAGGGCGGAATTCTCGATGCATCGGTCGGAATGCGCGGCAAAAACGAAGCCCTTTGGCTCCTTGAGAGTGCCGCATACTGCGCAGTTAACTGCTACGCTTTAATTTCGGGCTATGTCAATTCCAAGCCGAAGTATTCATCGCTCGTGCTTCTCTGGCTCCAGGTCGCCTTCTACACCCTGCTGATAACCGCCGGATTTGCGATCTTCCGTCCCGAAAGTGTCGGACTTATCACCGTGATCAAGTCGATATTCCCCGTAACCTCGGGCAGTTATTGGTATTTTTCGAGCTATTTCTGCCTGTTTCTCTTTCTGCCCATCTTAAGCAAGACTGCCGACACGCTTTCAAAGAAACAGTTTGGAACGATGCTTGCGGTTATGACGGTATTTTTCTCAGTCGTATCGCTTATGGCGGGCGGAGATGCTATGGATCTGAATACGGGATATTCGGCTGTATGGCTTGCTTATCTCTATCTTCTCGGAATGTATATCAAAAAATACGAGCCCTTAAGATCACTCACGCCGATTAAGGCTTTGATCGGATACGTTTTTTGTATTCTCATCACCTGGGGTGTGACTGTATTTTCGGATACTGTTCTTTCGGGAACTGCTCTTGAGGTTTACTGCGGAGTTCTGCTCACCTACACCTCACCCACAATCCTCGGAGCAGGCTTCTTCCTCTTCATTCTGTTCAAGCAGATAAATATCCGACCGAGAATAATGCAAAAGGTAATAAGCCTCCTCGCGGCAACGTCATTCAGCGTTTATATCATTCATTCCCATCCGCTTGTATGGGTATATCTGCTAAAGGGACGCTTTGCATCGGTCGTGGACAAACCTCTGCCAATGGTAATTCTCATAACGCTCGGTATAGTTCTGGGAATTTACGTTTTCTGCTCATTGATTGACATACCGAGGCACCTTCTTTTCTCCGCTCTTAAGCTGAAAAAGCGTCTTGCGGCAATCGAGGAGAAAATTACAAGCAAAAATGAGAGCTGAAGTTTTTCAGATCCCCATATAATACATTCCCCATATCGCAAGTAACGTAAATATAAAAAGTCCAAGTGCAAATCCAATCAAAAAATTTCGGAAAAAGTTCAAAATCATCACCCTTGAAATATTATACCCAAATATAATAGAAACAAATCATGATCATCAAAAAGGAGAACGTTATGGAAAGAAAGATCAGAGTAACCGTGTGGAACGAATTCCGCCACGAAAAAACAGATAAGGCCGCTAAAGCTATATACCCCGACGGTATTCACGGATGCATCGGAAAGTTCCTTGAGGAAGCAGGCTATGAGGTAAGACTTGCGGCTTTGGACGACGAGCAGCACGGTCTCACCGACGAGGTGCTTGAAAACACCGACGTGCTTATCTGGTGGGGTCATATGTGCCATCATCTTGTAGACGATGCTATTGTCGAAAAGGTGAAAAACCGTGTTTACAATCACGGAATGGGATTTATCGCTCTTCATTCCGCTCATATGTCGAAGCCCTTCAGAAGCATAGTCGGTACGTCGGGTCATCTCCTCTGGGGAGACGAGCAGAAGGAGATACTTTGGACAATCCTTCCTTCCCACCCCATCGCAGAGGGACTTCCCGAGCATTTTGATCTTGGCAAGGAGGAAATGTACGGCGAGCCCTTCATGATTCCTCAGCCCGATGCAGTTGTATTCTCATCATGGTTTGAGCACGGTAACATCTTCCGTTCGGGATGCTGTTTCCTTCGCGGTCTCGGTAAGGTGTTCTACTTCCAGCCCGGTCATGAGACCTGCCCAACGTATCATGATGCAAACATTCAAAAGGTCATCATAAACGCTGTAAAATGGGCAGCACCCGCTGAGAACTTTACCTGCCGTTACCCCTCCGAATGCCCTTATTATCGCAAGCTGGTATAATTTCTGTATCGCGCTCCTATTCTATTTTGGAATAGGAGCATTTATTTTTGGTAATATTGTCAAAATACAACTCCACACCCAAAAAATATTTTATATAATGTCGGGAAATTTGCAAAAAGGGATTTACAACTTAATATTCAAGTGCTATAATATAAGGTGGCAAAGAGTGTGGATACACCTTCTTTGCATAACAACGTTATAAAAAATATTAAATACACGGAGGAAACATCATGGCAAGAAAAATGATTTCCATGGATGGTAACACCGCGGCGGCGCACGTATCTTACGCGTTCACCGAGGTTGCTGCCATCTACCCCATTACGCCTTCCAGCGTTATGGCAGAGCTGACCGACTCCTGGTCTGCAACCGGTCTCAAGAACATCATGGGCGACACCGTAAAGGTTGTCGAGATGCAGTCTGAGGCAGGTGCTGCAGGTGCAGTACACGGCTCTCTTGCGGCAGGTGCTCTTACTACCACCTTCACCGCTTCTCAGGGACTTCTTCTTATGATCCCTAATATGTACAAGATCGCAGGTGAGCTTCTCCCCTCGGTTATCCACGTATCAGCTCGTTGCGTAGCTTCCCACGCTCTTAACATTTTCGGAGATCACTCCGACGTCTACGCTTGTCGTCAGACCGGTTATGCTATGATGGCTTGTACCAATCCTCAGGAGGTTATGGACCTCGGTGCAGTTTGCCACCTTGCAACCATCAAGGGCAGAGTTCCTTTCCTCAACTTCTTCGACGGCTTCCGTACCTCTCACGAGATCCAGAAGATCGAAGCATGGGACTACGAAGACTTAAACGAGCTCGTTGACAAGGACGCAATCGCTGCTTTCCGTGCTCGCGCTCTCAATCCCGAGCATCCTGTTCTCCGCGGTTCCGCTGAAAACGGAGATATCTTCTTCCAGCACCGCGAGGCTTGTAACCCCTACTACGATGCACTTCCCGCAATCGTTGAAGAGTACATGGACAAGGTTAACGCTAAGATCGGTACCGACTACAAGCCCTTCAACTACTACGGTGCCCCCGATGCTGACCGCGTAATCGTTGCTATGGGCTCCATCTGCGACGTTATCGAGGAAGTAATCGACTACATGAACGCTAACGGCGAAAAGGTAGGTCTCGTTAAGGTTCGCCTTTACCGTCCTTTCTGCGCTGATAAGCTCGTAAACGCTATCCCCGCAACTGCAAAGAAGATCGCAGTTCTCGACAGAACCAAGGAGCCCGGCTCTCTTGGTGAGCCTCTCTATCTTGACGTTGTTACCGCTCTTGCAACCGCAGGCGTTAACGCAAAGGTAGTTGGCGGTCGTTACGGCCTTGGTTCCAAGGATACTCCTCCTCAGTCTGTATTCGCAGTTTATGAGAACCTCAAGGCAGATGCTCCCAAGTCTAACTTCACAATCGGCATCGTAGACGACGTTACCGGACTTTCTCTTACCGAAGTTCCCGCTCCTGATACTGCTGCTGCAGGTACTGTTTCCTGCAAGTTCTGGGGTCTCGGCGGCGACGGAACCGTTGGTGCAAACAAGAACTCCATCAAGATCATCGGTGACCACACCGACAAGTATATTCAGGCATACTTCCAGTACGACTCCAAGAAGACCGGTGGTGTAACCATTTCTCACCTCCGCTTCGGTGACTCCAAGATCAAGTCTCCTTACTACATAACAAAGGCTGACTTCGTTGCTTGTCACAACCCCTCTTATATGCTCAAGGGCTATAAGATCGTTCAGGACGTTAAGCCCGGCGGTACATTCCTTCTCAACTGCCAGTGGAACGAGGCTGAGGTTGAAGCTAACCTTCCCGCAGATGCAAAGAAGTACATCGCTGACAACAACATTTCCTTCTACGTAGTTAACGCTATCGATAAGGCTCGTGAAATCGGTATGGGCAAGAGAACCAACACCATTCTCCAGAGTGCGTTCTTCGCTCTTGCAAACATCATCCCGATCGCAGAGGCTGTTGATTACATGAAGTACATGGCTAAGAAGTCCTACTCCAAGAAGGGTGACGCAGTAGTTGAAATGAACTACAAGGCTATCGACGCAGGTGTTGACGCACTTGTTAAGGTAGAGGTTCCCGCTTCCTGGAAGAATGCTTCTTGCGAATGTGCTGAAGAAGTAGTAAACGGCGATCGTGCAGATCTCGTTAAGTTCGTTAAGACTGTTCTTAACCCTGTTTCCAAGATGCTCGGAGACACCCTCCCCGTATCCGCATTCAAGGATATGGCAGACGGTACCTATCCTCAGGGCTCTTCCGCATACGAAAAGAGAGGCGTTGCAGTTGACGTTCCCGTATGGAACGCTGACACTTGTGCTAAGTGTAACAAGTGCGCATATGTATGTCCTCACGCGACAATCCGTCCTTACGCTCTCACCGCTGACGAGGTTGCAGCAGCACCCGCTCAGATGAAGAAGGCTCCCAAGCCCATCGTTAAGACCGAATACGTTTATACCCTTGCAATTTCTCCTATGGACTGTATGGGATGCGGAGTTTGTATCGGCGTATGTCCTACCAACTCTCTTACCATGGTTCCCAAGGACAGCCAGCTCGCTGAGCAGGAGGTATTCGACTACTGCGTAGAGCACGTTACCGAGAAGGAAGACGTTGCTTCCAACAAGAACCTCATTTCCTCTCAGTACAAGCAGCCTCTCCTCGAGTTCTCAGGCTCTTGCGCAGGATGTGCTGAAACCTCTTATGCACGTCTTATCACACAGCTCTTCGGTGAGAGAATGTACATCTCCAATGCTACCGGATGCTCCTCCATTTGGGGTGGCTCCGCTCCCGCAACTCCTTACACCGTAAACAAGGCAAGCGGACGCGGTCCTGCTTGGGGTAACTCCCTCTTCGAGGATAACGCTGAGCACGGTCTCGGTATCTACCTCGGACAGAAGACCATCCGTAACCGTCTCATCGAGAAGGTTAAGGCTCTAAACACTCCCTGCGAGAAGTGCAAGGCTATCGTTGATAACTACCTCAACACCGTAAACGACGGTGCAGAGAACGAGAAGGCTACCAAGGCTCTCGTTGAGCTCCTTGAGGGCTGGGCAGCTGAAGGCTGCGAGGCTTCCAAGGAAATTCTCGCTGAAAAGAACTACCTCTCCAAGAAGTCCGTATGGATCTTCGGTGGTGACGGTTGGGCATATGATATCGGATTTGGCGGTCTCGACCACGTAATCGCTTCCGGTGAGGGCGTAAACATCATGGTATTCGATACCGAGGTTTACTCCAACACCGGTGGACAGGCTTCCAAGGCTTCTCAGGTAGGTCAGGTTGCTCAGTTCGCAGCAGCAGGTAAGGCAATCGGCAAGAAGGATCTTGCTCAGATCGCTATGTCCTACGGCTACGTTTACGTTGCACAGGTTGCAATGGGCAGCGACATGAACCAGACCCTCAAGGCTCTTACCGAGGCTGAGGCATACAACGGTCCTTCCATCGTAATCGCTTACGCTCCCTGCGAAATGCACGGACTTAAGGGCGGTATGACTAACTGTCAGGCAGAAATGAAGAAGGCAGTTGAGTCCGGCTACTGGCAGACATTCCGCTACAATCCTGCACTCAAGGCAGAGGGCAAGAATCCTCTTACTATCGACTGCAAGGAGCCTACCGCTTCCTACGTTGACTTCATCAAGAGCGAGAACCGTTACAGCCGTCTCGCTGCTGCATTCCCCGAGAGAGCTGCTGAGCTCTTCGAGAAGGCAGAGAAGAACGCAAAGGCTAAATACGAGCATCTTAAGAAGCTCGAGGAGCTTTACGGTAAGTAATCTCTGAATACTGACTCCCAAGGGAAATTCCCTTGGGAGTTTTTTACAAAAAATATGATTCATATTTATGCAAAACGTAGAAGTTACGAAAAGTGTACCACCATTCATATTGAGTTCACAATTTTGATTTATCCATTATGACAAGGCCCTTTAAGCGATTACCAAGTGAGTTAATAATATCTGTGAAAAAGTTTTTGACATTATTTGCTTTTTCAAATATTCCGAAGAAAGTGCAGCCAGAAGGAAGTAATTGCTAATACCATACACGTTTTCCAAAACTCTAATTTTATACAAATGACTTTGATACACAATTCGGGTATCGTATTTTGATATCATGGCGCATGTTCCAATAAGGTAAGATCCATCCTTAACCATCAAAATGTCTCCTTCCCGAACATCCTGTTTCAAACGAAGCTGCTCGTAAATGGATTCATTCAGGAGATGTTTGGGATCAGATTTGATTTCCCAATTAGAGATATCTGAAGTACGGACAAAGGGGATATTTCCTGTGTCATAAGCAAGTTTGCTCACTTCGTCGCCAGTCGAAACCTGTATAACTTGTTCAGCAATTAATTGACCAATTATTTTAAATATATAAGAGTCCGGATCAAATTGACTTTCTCCTGAAACCTTACAGATGTAAGCGCGAGGATGGAGGTGCGGATCCCGTTTGTTCCCGAACTGAACGGAGAGGAAATTAAGGATATTGCGGAATTCATCTTCACACTCAATATCGAAAAGGTTAAAGTCTTGCCCTATCACAATTACGCCATTTCACGTTACGGCGCTTTGGGGCTTGAGGCAAAAATGCCCGAAAATATGCCCTCCGAGAAGCAAAGTGAGCGTGTCCGCGCTCTGATAAGGTCATATTTCCCAAGCATAGAGGTAGTGTAAAGCGCTGTTGTAACTTTCGAAAATTTCTGTATTGTTATTGAATTTCGGCATCAAATGTGCTATACTTTTATGCGAAAACCTGATCGGAGAAAACAAATGATCTATAGTGCGAAATATTTTGACTCTCTTACACCTTCGGAGCTTTACGAAATACTCCGCAGCAGATGTGCGGTATTTGCGGTAGAGCAAAATATAGTATGTCAAGATATGGACAGAATCGATTACCGAAGCCTTCACTGTATGGTGACGGAGGACGACGGAACGGTATCTGCTTATCTGCGTGCGTTTTACACCGATGACACAGAAACCGTCGCAATAGGCCGGGTTCTGACCCTTGAGCACGGTAAGGGCATCGGACGAATATTGATGGAAAAGAGCCTGTTTACCGTAGGTGAGCTTATGAAACCAAAAAAATTGGTTCTTCATTCACAATATCACGCCGTTGGCTTCTATAAGAAGTTCGGCTTTGAAGTATGCTCGGACGAGTTTATGGAAGAGGGCATCATTCACGTTGAAATGGAAAAATATCTGTAATCGGCAAGGATATAACAAAGATCCGTACGGTTCGGATCAAGTAAATTCCGTCATATATGCAAACGGAGCAACAGAGGAGTAGCAATGGGCATTAACGAGTTTATGAGGACAAGGGTCCAACACTATAACGAGAAAAAGTACTGGAAAATGAGAGCGAGGGTCGTCGATCCTGACAGTAAGACCCCCAAATGGCTTAAGACGCTTTGGCTGTACAGAATCAAGAAATCAGATGCGTTCAACTGCGCAAGCATGGGCACAAATATAGGGTACGGGGCATCGTTTGACGGTGTTCCGAATCTTCCCCACGGTATAAACGGGATAGTTGTTTCTCCCAATGCGGTGATCGGCAAGAATTGTACAATATTTCATCAGGTAACGATCGGCGAGGGCAGGGATGGTGCTCCTGCCATCGGGGATAATTGCTTCATCGGAGCCGGTGCAAAGGTGATCGGAAAGATCAAAATCGGAAATAACGTCCGAATCGGTGCAAATTGTGTTGTGTTCGAGGACGTTCCGGATAACTGTACCGTTGTCCTTGGAAAGCCGAGATATATTGTCAGAGAAAACTAAAAGAGCCCAAGGGCTCTTTTTTTGAGAGAAGCTCAATTTTTTATAAACACGAGAAACGCCTTTTTCCTTTGCGGTCACGGATACGCAATAACTACGGGAAAATTGATAAACCAACAAAAAAAGCCGCATTTCGCGGCCACACAACATTATTATTATATCAAATATCATGGCGCTTGTCAATAAAAAATGGGGAAAATTTACACGATGTTAACAAAATAAAAAAATAACATTTTTTGCAATATTTTTGCAAAAAACTATTGACAACAGCGGATTTATGTGCTATAATAAAGCCAGAAAACAGAAAGAGGTGAGTCCAATGTACCAAGATGAACAGAGGACGCCTCTCTCGGAGATTGAGTGAGAGACTCCCACCGCCGTAGGTGCTGAGCACAAGGGCTAAGCCAAATGGCTGAGGCGAACTGTACGGCTAAACGGAGGCTCAACAGATCAAAACGGGAGAGGCTCCGAAGATACCGTGAGTATCGAGGCGACAGCCTCACGGCTGCAGTTGTGTGGAAATGATGCTTGATTAACTCGAATTTTTAAAAAAGTTTATATAGATTCCGCAGCCGAGCATAGTAAAAATCGAGTTTCGATCGGTCGTTTGAAAGGACGACGGCAAAATAAGACGGTACAAATAAAATGTTAAAAAGAGATTTCAAACCGCCTTAACGGTCTTCGGATAAGACCAATTTCGTACGAATTCTTAAATAATAGAATAGAAATCAAATGAATAGACCGATGCCGCGCGAAAGTGCGGCATCTTATTTTTATTTTTGCAAAAATATTAACATATTTTGAAATTTATTGGCTAATAATGTTGACGGAACAGGAATTTTGTGATAAAATGTTGAACTGTATATTAATGAACGGAGGTGCGTTATGCAGACACTCGGATTTAATAATGAACTGTATATCAAAAAGCAATCGGAGATGATAGCAAAGCGCATAAGCGACTTCGGCGGAAAGCTTTATCTCGAATTTGGCGGTAAGCTTTTCGACGACTATCATGCATCGCGCGTTCTACCCGGATTTGCCCCCGATATAAAGCTGAAGATGCTTCTTAATATGGCTGACAGGGTAGAGGTCGTTATTGTTATCAATGCGACCGATATTGAAAACAAGAAGATAAGAAGCGATATAGGCATTTCCTACGATGCGGATGTTCTTCGCTTAATCGATGCATTCCGCGATTCCGGACTCTATGTTGGTAGCATTGTAATTGCAAGATATACAGGTCAGAGAAGTGCCGTTTGCTTCAAAAAGCACCTTGAAAATCTCGGCATGAAGGTCTACCTTCATTATCCCATCGAGGGTTACCCGACAAACGTAAAGCACGTTGTCAGCCCCGAGGGCCTCGGTCAAAACGATTATATCGAAACCGAGCGTCCTTTGGTGGTCGTTACCGCGCCCGGTCCCGGAAGCGGCAAAATGGCAACCTGCCTTTCTCAGCTCTATCATGAAAATCTGAGAGGCATCAAAGCGGGTTACGCGAAATACGAGACCTTCCCGATATGGAATCTGCCTATCTCTCATCCTGTAAACCTTGCGTACGAAGCGGCAACTGCCGATCTTAACGACGTGAATATGCTGGACCCGTACCATTTTGAAGCATATGGTAAGGCCGCTGTAAACTACAATCGCGACGTTGAAAACTTCCCCGTTCTCAGAACAATATTTGAAAAGATATACGGAAGCTGCCCCTACAAGTCTCCTACCGACATGGGCGTTAACATGGCTGGCTTCTGCATTTCTGACGAGGAGACGGTAAGAAAGGCATCTCACGACGAGATAATAAGAAGATATTACAGAACTCTCTGCGACGCCCTTAATGCACAGAAGAACGACGAAGACGACGATCCTCTTACCAAGATCGAGCTTGTGATGAATCAGGCGGGAATAACCATTGAGGACAGACCTGTGGTTGCCGCCGCACTCGAGAAGGAAAAGGCTACGGAAGGAAAGCCGGCAGCAGCACTGCAGCTGCCCGACGGCAGAATCGTAACGGGAAAGACGTCCTCTTTGCTTGGACCGTCCGCTGCATTGCTCCTTAACGCTCTCAAGGCGCTTTCGGGAATCGACAAGAGCACCGACGTTATAAGCCATTCAGTAATTGAGCCCATTCAACAGCTGAAAACAGGTGTGCTTGGCAATCATAATCCCAGACTCCATTCCGATGAGGTTCTGATCGCGCTCACCATAAGCGCAGGGTTCGATCCTGTTTCCGCACAAGCCTTAAAGCATCTTTCAGATCTGCGCGGATGCGAGGCGCATTCAACAGTAATTCTCCCGCAATCCGACGACGGAGTTTTCAAAAAGCTCGGTATCAATATTACTTGCGAGCCCAAATATACGACAAAAAAGCTTTATCATAAGAATTAACGTACAAAAAATGGCTGTAATCGACATCGAGAAGATCGGTTACAGCCTTTTTTTACCTTATTTTCTCTTGACAAGAACACTGTTTTCGGTTATTATTATCTTGAGGGCATCTTTTCCGATGTTCAACATTCTATAAAACGGACGGTCAAATAATATGAAGAGCTCCGATAAGGACATGGTAATGTTCAGAAATTCCCGCAAGGGTTACGACAAAAACGACGTTAACAGATATATCGAGGATATGAATATCCGCTTTACTACCGCGGAAAACCGTTACGTTAGTACCATACGTATGCTGGAAAGAGATCTCGAGAATGCAAGAAGCATTCCCAATAAGTCGAGCGAGCTTGAAAGACAGGTAGCCGCTCTTACCGAGGAAATAAAAGAGCTTAAGGCAGAGCTTGCAAGAACGGAGACCGAGCTTAGCGAGGCAAGAAAGCTTGCAGAATCGATACCTCAGCGTAACGATGCACAAACGTCCGCCGAGATCTCGATAGAGCAGGCGGAAAGTAAGCTCGGAAGCATTTTGGTAAAGGCAAATCTCGATGCGCAGAAAATGATATCTGATGCCGATGCAGCGGCAAAGGAGAAAATTGCGGAAGCCGAGGCAAAAGCTGAAGCAATACGTTTTGAGGCTGCTGTCAATTCGCGCCTTATGGCAGAGAATACTAAAAAAGAGCTTGCCGCACTCACTGAGGAATACAAAAAAGAGCTCACGGCTCTTTCTGAGGAATCTGTCGGAGAATATAAGCGTGTAAGCGAGGATATGAAGGCAAGAATCGCAATTGCGGAAGCAACCGCTAAAGCAAAGCTTAATCAAAATTAAAAAAATCAGCCTCCGCTTTTGCGGAGGCTGTGCTTTTATCATTTTATGAATCTTAGGTATCCGATCAATGGGAGATCGACCGCTCGACGTTTTCCGGCAAATATGCAGGCCCTGATGATGAAGAAGAGAAATATTGAAAGCTCGGCAATCCCCAACAGGATCTTTATTACGTTAAAGACGACTCCGATCAACGGAATGAGAGCCAGAAGCCCCAGAATGAAGGATATGAGTGCCCAAACGAGCAATCCGACAATTTCGGCAAAGAGGATGAGTAGTCCTTGATTTGCCCAATAACGTCCGAAGCGAGAATCGGGAAACGAAATCAGCGGCAGGAAAAACAGAAGTCCGGTGCATGCACAAATGCACTCGATACGGCAACAGCTTATGTCGTTGGGATCAAATTTCCTCGTGTGTTCTCTTGAACTGAAATTAATTGCCACGGCGTTTCTCCTTTCACTTAGTGATTTTTTGCATTATACGGGCATTTATCCCGTAATTGCCTTAATTATAAAACAAAAATTTCAATTTGTCAAGAACAAGTGTTCCTGCAGGCAGAAAAAAACAATTTTTTTTAAAAAAACTGTTGACAATTCGAATTGTGCGTGGTATAATCATTGAGTCGAAAAAGAAGCAGAGCGTATGCTCTCACCGTCAGATAAGGTTTGCCGGTTGATATCCATGTACACCGCACAAGCGGTTTTGTACTACGCACGGGTTCTGTTTCTTTGAGCACCCGCGCTTTTTTGTTTTTATGCGCGGTTGCGAATCAGTTTTACGGAGGTGTTCTACCATAGCTGCAAAAAACAATTCTAAAGAAATGACCATCAACGAAGCCATTTTCACTCTCCCCGGCTTCAGCAAACAGAAGCAGGTAAGAGTCATCGGCGCAGACGGTGAGCAGGTCGGCGTTATTTCAGCCGCGGCAGCACTTGAAAACGCTTATGATAAGGGCTACGATCTCGTTCTTATGGCTCCTCAGGGCGATCCGCCCGTATGCCGTATTATGGACTACGGAAAGTTCCGCTTCGAGCGCGACAAGAAGGAAAAGGAAGCAAAGAAAAAGCAGCAGATTGTTGAAACAAAGGAGATACAGCTTTCCTGCCGTATCGACGTCAACGATTTCAACACCAAGGTAAACCACGCACACCGCTTCTTAAGCGGCGGCGACAAGGTAAAGGTAATGGTCCGCTTCAGAGGCCGTCAGCTCAGCCACACCGAGCTGGGCGCAGAGCTTCTCAAGAAATTTGAGGAGGCTTGTGCCGAAAAGGGTACCGTCGATAAGGCTCCCGTAATGGAGGGCAGATCGATGATCATGTTCCTTAATCCCATTAAGGCTGTTAAGGAAAAGACCAAGCAAAAGTCGGAGGAATAATCCCCCGCAACATAGCCGAAAGGCGCACGGGGCGGTTTCGTCGATGACCGAAGCCGGCTAAAACCCGAAAAAAATTTGAAACGTCATCGGGAAACGGAAAAATCAAATGGCTAAGATCAAGACACATAAGGCATCGTCCAAAAGATTCACTCTCACCAAGAGCGGTAAGGTTAAGTTCAACCACATCAACCGTCGTCACCAGGTAAACCTTAAGACCACCAAGCGTATGAGACACCTCCGTAAGGCAGGCTATCTCAGCGAGTCCATGGCTCCCACAGTAAGAGCAATGATCCGTTGATCAATCACCAAAAATTAGGAGGAAATAGAAAATGGCAAGAGTTAAGGGTGCGGTAACAACACGCGCAAGAAGAAATAAGGTTCTCAAGCTCGCAAAGGGTTATTGGGGTTCTAAGTCCAAGCACTTCAAGATGGCTAAGCAGGCCGTAATGAAGAGCGGTAACTATGCATTCGCAGGAAGAAAGATGAAGAAGAGAGACTTCCGTTCTCTCTGGATCACCCGTATCTCCGCGCAGGCTAAGGTTAACGGTATGAACTATTCTCAGTTCATGCACGGTCTCAAGCTCGCAGGCATCAACCTCAACAGAAAGATGCTCGCTGAGCTCGCAGTTTCCGATAAGGAAGCTTTCGCAGCACTCGTTGAAAAGGCAAAGGCTGCCCTCTAATAAATGCTTAAAAACCCGCTTTACGCGGGTTTTTGCTATATAAACGGAAGGATTTTGTATGTTGATAACAAGCAGAAGCAACCCGCTCATCGTTGCTACAGCATCGCTTAAAGAGAAAAAATACAGGGAAAAGGACGGACTTTTCCTTCTCGAAGGCTTTAAGCTTTTTGAGGAAGCGATCAAAAGCGATATGTGTTTAACACAGGTTTTTGCAACCGAAAAGATGTATAAAAAGTGCATCGAAATGGCACCGGAAATAGAAATCACCGAGGTGTCGGAGAGCGTTTTCGAGAAAATTTCCACCGAAAAATCGCCGCAAGGTGTAATTTGTGTAGCAAAATATATTGACAAAATCCACAATATAAATAAAATATATAATAAGGAAGAGTTTGCCGAAAGCAAGAGAAGAATTTTATTGCTTTCCTCGCTTCGCGACCCGGGAAATCTCGGGACGGTCATAAGAAGCGCCGCGGCATTTGGCTGTGATGAGATAATTATGAGCGCTGACTGTGCGGACATGTACAATCCGAAAACAGTAAGGGCCGCAATGGGAACTCTTTTCCGTCAAAAGATCACTACCGTGCCGTCTCTAAGCGATACGGTTAAGGCTATGAACGAGGGCGGATACGCAGTTTACGCCGCAGTGCTTGATGAAAAGGCTATTCCTCTTAACGCCATTAAAATAACCGAAAAAACGACATTCATAATTGGCAACGAGGGTCATGGAATCGATGAGGACGTAATAAAAGCCGCATCAAAAACAGTATACATACCAATGGCTAAGGGAGTAGAGTCACTTAATGCATCGGCTGCTGCCGCAGTATTTATGTGGCAATCTATGATCTCCCTCGATTAACGCCAAATACTTTAAACACAATCTTTGTGAGGAAATTATGCAAAAGGAACACGGCGAAAGACTTTTGTGGATATGGCTTCAAAATCTGTGCGGAGCAGGGTCTTTAATGCCCGAGCTTCTTATGGGCGCATTCGATTCATCGATAAAACGGCTTTACGATGCATCTGAGGATGACTATGCACAGCTACCGTTTATGAAGCCCGCACTCAAGGCGAAGCTTATGAACAAATCGCTCACAAAGGCGATGGAAATAAACGCCTATTGCGAAAACGAGGGCATTGGTGTGCTTACACCCGATTCCCCGCTCTATCCCAAAAGGCTCGGAAGAATACAGGGCAAGCCCACCGTTCTTTATTACAGAGGTCTGCTCCTCGACCTTGACTCCGAGGTATGCATAGCAGAGGTCGGAACAAGAAATATGACCGAATACGGTGCGCAAACGTCGTATTCTCTTGCCTACGATATGGCAAAATCGGGTGCCGTTGTCGTCAGCGGTATGGCTAAGGGCGTTGACGGAATGGCGCACAGAGGCGCTATTGATGCGGGCGGTTACACAGTTGCGGTGCTCGGTAACGGCATCGACCGTGCGTATCCGTCGGAGCACCTTAATCTGATGAATGAGATCACAAGAAACGGAGCGGTAATAACCGAGTTTCCTCCGTTTACCCCTCCGATTGGAAGAAATTTTCCAATACGAAACAGAATAATCAGCGGTCTTTCACTGGGAACGCTCGTTATAGAAGCTCCGGCAAGCAGCGGAGCGCTGATAACCGCACAAACTGCGCTTAAGCAGGGCAGAGATGTCTTTGCGATCCCGGGCAAGATTGGTGAAATGAGCAGTACGGGAACAAACGAGCTGCTTCGAAACGGAGCAAAGATGATAACCTCCGCAGAAGATATTTTGCTTGAATATCAAGCGACTTACCCGTCAAAGATAAATCTTAACCGTATAAGCTCCGTTATAACAAAGAACCGCGAGCTTGACAGAATAAGAAACGCCGCGTCAAACCGTCCATACACGTACGTTAACAAGGACGAAGACGCCAACCTTAGACGCGCTGTCGAACGCTCTGAAAAGCTTATGGCAGGAGAGGTCTCCGAGAATGAGCTTAAGACAGAAAAAAGGCCGATAAAGAAATTCGGAGTTCCGATAGGAGCTTCGTCAAATAGCAAAAAAACGGTTACCGAACCGGAAGAAAATACCGTTCCCACAAGTCAAATACCGGAAGGCTTTGTGATACCCGAAAATGCAAGTGAAACAAGGAAAGCAATACTGTCTTGCCTAATGACCTCGGATATGACGTCCGATGAGCTTGTAATAAGAACGGATATTACAATAAACGAGGTCCTGGTCGAGCTCACAATGCTCGAGATCGAGGGAATGATAACCGCTCTTCCGGGCGGAAGCTATAAGATAAATTCTTAAATTTAGGAGAAGATCAACCGATGGCAAATTATCTCGTGATCATAGAGTCACCTTTTAAAGCACCCACCATCAAAAACTATCTGGGCTCAAACTATAAGGTCGTCGCATCGAAGGGTCACCTTCGCGACCTCCCTAAAAGCTCTCTCGGTGTTGATATAGAAAACGGCTTCGAGGCTCATTATATCAACATAAGAGGTAAGGGCGATATCATAAAAGAGCTCAAAAAGGAAGCAAAAAACGCTTCCAAAATATACTTCGCAACCGACCCTGACCGAGAGGGCGAGGCAATTTCGTGGCACCTTGCAAACGTGCTTGGAATTCCGATTGAAAAAACGAAGAGAATAACCTTCAACGAGCTCACCAAAACCGCTATAAAGGCGGCTATAAAGGAGCCGAGAAACATAGACCGCGAGCTTGTTGATTCACAGCAGGCTCGCCGCATCCTCGACCGTATCGTCGGTTATAAGCTCTCTCCATTCCTTTGGAAGACCGTTAGTTCGGGCCTTTCCGCAGGAAGAGTTCAGTCTGTTGCAACAAGAATTATCGTTGACCGAGAAAACGAAATAAGATCCTTTGAGCCCGAGGAATATTGGACAATCGACGCCGCTCTCACAACTGAGGAGGGTGGTAAGCTCATTTCTCATTTCTACGGCAAAAACGGAAGAAAAGTTACTTTAAAGAACGGTTCCGATGCTCAGAACGTCCTTAATTCAATCGAAAATAAGAATTTTAAGGTAACCTCGGTTAAAAAAGCTCTTCGCGTAAAGAATCCTCAGCCCCCCTTCACCACCTCCACAATGCAGCAGGAGGCATCAAAGAAGCTCGGATTCCAGACACAGAGAATTATGAAGGTCGCTCAGGAGCTTTATGAGGGTATCAACGTCGGAAGCTCTAACGGCGGCGTACAGGGTCTTATAACATATATGCGTACCGACTCACTCCGTGTTTCCGAGGAGGCTCAAAATGTCACAGCTTCCTTTATCGAGGAAAAATACGGTACCGATCACCGTCCAAAGACCCCACGCGTATATAAGACAAAGGCAAGCGCACAGGACGCTCACGAGGCAATTCGTCCCACGAATATCTGCCTTGAGCCCGATATGATAAAGAAATATCTCACATCCGATCAGTATAAGCTCTATAAGCTTATCTGGAGCCGTTTCGTTGCAAGCCAGATGGAATCCGCAAAGATCGACACCGTAAATGCGGACTTTGAATGTGACAAGTATAATTTCAAGGCTTCCGGCTCGACCGTTGCTTTTGCGGGATTTATGGCTGTTTACGACTATACCGAGGAAGGCGACGAGGAAAAGAAGGGCCGTCTGCCCGAGCTTAGCGACGGTTCCTCCCTTGTGTGCGATAAAATAACCTCGGAGCAGCACTTCACCGAGCCGCCCCCACGCTACAATGAGGGCTCCCTCATTAAATTCCTTGAGGAAAAGGGCATCGGACGTCCTTCCACCTACGCGCCGATCGTCACCACCATCATAGCGCGCGGCTACGTCAAGCGCGAGGGTAAGTCACTCAAGCCCACACGGCTCGGAGAGGTAACAACGAAGCTCATGGTTGAGCATTTCCCCGACATCGTTGACTATGCATTCACCGCACAGATGGAGGATGAGCTCGACGGAATCGCTCACGGAAAATCCGATATGAAGGAGGTCCTCTCCAAGTTCTACGAGGGATTCAGCCGAGATCTGAATGAGGCTGAAAAGACCGTTACCAAAGAAGAGGTCGACGTTCCCGTTGAGCAGACCGAGATAATCTGCGACAAATGCGGAGCAAAAATGATAATCCGTCAGGGAAGATACGGCAGATTTGCTGCTTGTCCAAACTATCCCGAGTGTAAAAACACCAAGCCCATCGATAAGGACGGCAAGGAGATAGTTAAGGAGGACACCGCGGAAAAGACCGATCTTGTTTGCGAGAAATGCGGAAAAGAGGTTCTTAAGCGTAAGGGACGCTACGGCGAATTCTATGCTTGCTCCGACTACCCAAGATGTAAATATACCAAGCAGATAATCCGTCCCGTAGGAGTAAAGTGCCCTAAGTGCAACGGTGAAATTGCGATAAGAACAGGTAAAAACCGCAGTATATACTATTCCTGCGAAAATTATCCCGAGTGTGATTTTTCCTCGTGGGATAAGCCTGTTAACGAAAAATGCCCCGATTGCGGAAAGATGCTTTTTGTAAAGAAGGGTAAGGACACAAGATATCTTGTTTGTGCGGATAAGGATTGTGCATACAAGAAGGAAGTACCTGAAGACGATGAGTACTGATACCATACATGTTATCGGTGCGGGACTTGCGGGTTCAGAAGCGGCTTATCAAGCAGCGAAAATGGGCGTAAACGTTGTCCTGCACGAAATGAAACCAATAAAATATTCCCCCGCACACCACTATGAAGGCTTCGCGGAGCTGGTATGCTCAAATTCACTTCGCTCGCTTCAATTAAGTAACGCTGTGGGACTTCTCAAGGAGGAATTAAGACTCCTCGGCTCGCTTATAATGGAGGCGGCAGATGCCACTGCCGTTCCTGCAGGAGCAGCTCTTGCGGTGGACAGATACAAATTTTCCGATTACGTAAGCGAAAAACTACGCTCAATGCCCAACGTAACGGTCATCTCGGAGGAGGTAACGAGCATACCCGACGGCATAACCGTCGTTGCAAGCGGCCCCCTCACCTCCGATACCTTTGCGTCATATCTTGGCGAGCGTCTCGGACAGCGATATTTGAGCTTTTTCGATGCCGCGGCACCTATTGTTGATGCTTCGAGCATAAATATGGAAAAGGCATATTTTGCCTCCCGCTACGGCAAGGGCGATCCCTGCTATATCAATTGCCCCATGGAAAAGGACGAATACGACGCATTCTATGAGGAGCTTATAAACGCGGAGGAGGCTCCTCTTAAGGAGTTTGACCGTGAATCCCAAAAGGAGCTCACGGTGTTCGAGGGCTGTATGCCCGTTGAGGTAATGGCAAAAAGAGGAAGAGAGACCCTTCTTTTCGGACCGCTCAAGCCTGTTGGACTGCCTTATCCCGGAACAAACCGCGATCCTTATGCGGTAATTCAGCTCCGTCAGGAAAACTCTGAGAAAACGATGTATAATCTCGTCGGATTCCAGACACACCTGACCTTTGAGGCGCAGAAAAGGGTATTCAGAATGATCCCCGGACTTGAAAATGCAGAATTCCTCCGCTATGGAGTAATGCACAGAAACACTTATATAAATTCCCCGAAGCTCTTAAATCCCGACTATTCGTTAAGAGATGAACCAAACGTATTCTTTGCGGGTCAGATGACGGGCGTTGAGGGATATATAGAGTCTGCTTCGTCCGGTTGGCTCGCGGGAATCAACGCAGGCAGAAGAGCAAAGGGGCTAGCTCCGTTTGTTCCCGATAATCGATCAGCTATCGGAGCACTCAGCCACTACGTAAGCGATGAAAACGTAGTAAATTTCCAGCCGATGAATGTAAATTTCGGAATTATAGCACCGCCCGATAAAAAAATAAAGGGCGGCAAAGCAGTAAGAAACGAATACCTTTCGCAAAGGGCTTTAGAATATATAAAAGAGCTGCGCGAAAGCACTGTTAATGAGTAACGAGGTCATCTTATGAGAATAATCGTTGATATCATGAGCGGAGACAAGGCACCTCTTGAACAGCTTGTGGGAGCCTATGACGCCGCAAAAGAAAATCCTAACGTTGCCTTTACCTTTGTTGGTAACGAAACTATAATGAGAGCTGTCGCACAGGGCAGAGATATTAATATCGATCTTCCAAATATCGAAATACGCCACACCGAAGCTGTAATAACCATGGAGGATCAGCCGCTCTCAGTTGTAAGAGATAAGAAGGATTCATCTATGGGTGTGGGTCTTAAAATGCTTGCGGAGGGTAAGGGAGATGCCTTCGTTTCCGCGGGAAATACAGGCGCTCTCCATGCAGGATCCACCCTTATCGTAAGAAGAATAAAGGGCATACAAAAGTCAGCTATAGGCGCTATTTTGCCATTTGCGAACCCCACACTTCTGATCGACAGCGGAGCAAACATCGATATTTCCCCCGAGACCTACGTACAGTTTGCGCAGATGGGTACCGTATATATGCGCGAGATCATGAACGTTCCATCCCCCAGAGTCGGGCTTGTAAATAACGGCGAGGAGCGCACAAAGGGCACCAAGATCGTTCTTGAGGCTTACAATCTTCTCGAAAAATCCGAGGGTATCAATTTCATCGGGAATGTTGAGGGTAAGGAAATACCCGTCGGCGTCTGCGACGTGCTCGTTTGTGACGGATTTACGGGAAACGTTGTGCTTAAGCTCAGCGAAGGCCTTGCAAAATTCCTTGTAAGTAAGCTCACCGACGTGTTTACGGAAAATGCAATAACAAAGGCGTCCTATCTCGGTGTCAAGAGCGGTCTTAAGCGAATGAAGAAGAGCTTTGATGCCAACGAATACGGCGGAGCTCCCCTTCTCGGTCTTTCGAAGACCGTTATCAAGGCTCACGGAAGCTCCGATGCTTATGCCTTCAGAAATGCAATAGGTCAGGCAATACATTGCGTTGAGAACGGTGTTCCATACAAAATAGCAAAGCTTGTTGTTCCGGAGATAATAAGCAAAGACGAATAAATCAAGGAAAAATTCAAAATGAAGAGGAATTACCCTGCCGACATCGGCATTCTTGAAAACAGAATAGGTTACTGCTTCAAAAACAAGGAATACATACAAAAGGCACTTACTCATTCCTCATATTCAAACGAGGCTAAAAGCCGCGAGGAAATAATAGAGTGCAACGAAAGACTTGAATTCCTCGGTGATTCGGTACTGTCGTTTATAACGAGCAGATATCTCTACGAGACCTTTCCGTCACTTCCCGAAGGGGAAATGTCGAGAATAAGAGCCTCGGCAGTATGCGAAAAGACTCTTTGCATTCTGGCAAAGGAAATATCACTGGGAGATTATCTGTCCCTCGGTCACGGGGAGGAGTGTCAAAACGGAAGACAACGTCCGTCGATCCTGGCGGATGCCTTTGAGGCATTGCTTGCCGCCATATACCTCGACGGCGGAGTTGAGCCTGTAAGAGAATTTCTTTTGCCCCTTGTGTCCGCGCAGATAACGGCCATCGTTGAAAGCGGATCCGATATGGATTACAAGACAGTGCTTCAGCAGTTCGTTCAGCAGGAGCGAGGCTCTCTGCTTGAATACGTTACCGTGGGTGAAAGCGGTCCCGCACACGACAAGACCTTCACAGTTCAGGTGAAGCTCAACGGAAACGTAATAGGCGAGGGAAAAGGCGGATCGAAGAGAAAAGCAGAGCAAAGAGCCGCAAAAGAAGCTTTAAGGCTTTTCGACTATAAGGAATAAAAATGAAGCATATAAATATACCGATCTTCATACCGCATCTCGGTTGCCCGAATGACTGTGCGTTCTGTAATCAGCGCAGTATTTCGGGCAAGCTCTCTTTTGATATATCCTCTGTGCGCAGAGATATCGAAGCGGTGCTTTCAACCATCAAAGAGGCAAGTGCGGAAATTGCGTTTTTTGGTGGCTCCTTTACGGGAATCGACAGAAACCTGATGGTAGAGCTGCTCGAAATTGCAGAGGAATACGTGAAACAAGGCTTGGTGGAATCCATAAGGCTGTCAACCCGCCCCGATTATATAAACGAAGAGATCCTCGATATTTTAAAGCGTTATTCGGTTCGTCATATAGAGCTCGGCATACAAAGCCTTGATGACTCGGTGCTTTTGGCAAGTAAAAGAGGTCACACCGCATCGGATACCGTAAAGGCCTGCGCTCTTGTGAGGGAATACGGCTTTTCCCTTGTCGGTCAGATGATGATCGGTCTGCCGGGAGCAAGCGGCGAAAGTGAACGAATGACCGCCGAAAAAATATGCAGTATGGGTGCCGATGCTACGAGAATATATCCAATTGTCGTCCTTAAGAACACCGAGCTTAAAAAATGGGCAGATGACGGTACGTACAGACTTCTTGACGGCGATGAGTTGATCGAACGCAGCGCAGACGTGCTTGAAATATTTGAAAATAACGGCGTTAAGGTCTTAAGAGTAGGACTCCATTCAGGCGAGGGACTCACCTCGGGCGACGATATTGCCTGCGGCTATTATCACCCCGCAATGGGCGAGATCGTTGAAGGGGAGATCTATTACAGACGGATAAAAGCGCTCTTAAAAGATACCGCCGAAAAATCCACAGTCACGGTCACCGTTCCGCGCGGCTGTCTTTCAAAGGCAATCGGTCAGAAGGGGCGGAACAGGGATAGATTGAAAAAGGAATTCGGTATAAAAAATCTGATGTTCACAGAAGATCCGAAAACGGATGACATAACGGTAAAATAACTGCCACTCTGAACTTTACAAACAGAAAAAGCAGAAATGATCTCATTTGGAATCATTTCTGCTTTTTTATTATTTTTTCATTGTGTCTTCAATAGCGTCTCCGATTGCTTTGCTAACGGAATTGAAAACTGCGCTGTCGGAGGTGTGCTCAACTACGCTTTTTGAGACCTATTTTACCTGCTCCACCACCCAGTCTCTACCGAGAAGAGATTCAGCGAGAAGCAGCAGATCGTAGTCCTCCATACCGTTTCTTATACAGTCAAGACGGAGCGAAGCCACGGGGCCTTCAACGCCGACGTATAGAGATTGCAGAACGGAGCTCCAGGCTCCCGGCAATCCTACCACCAAACCTGATCTTCCTCAGCCTTCTTCTGATCCATTCTGTCTCCGAAATACCCCTTCTTCAGTAGCACCCGCTGAATTGACAGTTACAACAATAAAAAAATAATACACCCAAAAATCAAAAAAGACGAGGAATACCTCGTCTTTTTTGATTTTAATTAATTATTCCTGCTCGGGTGCTCCAACGGGGCAAGCGCCTGCGCAAGAACCGCAGTCGATGCACTCATCAGCGTTGATAACGTACTTGCCGTCTCCCTCGGAGATGCAACTTACGGGACACTCGTCAGCACATGCACCGCAAGAGATGCAATCATCATTAATCTTATAAGCCATTGTAGATCCATCCTTTCTCGGAAGCACACTTCCATTTTAAATTACCTGCATTATAGCACAATTGCGCAGATAAATCAACACATTTTTTTGCAAAAAATTCAGTTTTTCTCGGTTTTTTCGGGGTTTTTCTTATTTTGCTGGGTTTTGTCGTCATTTTTCTGCTTTTCAGCGTTCTTTCCGACGGTCTTATGCTTACCTTTTTGGTGACCCTTAACGGTGAGATCGTCTCTGTGATACACTCTTATGACGGTGGGATCCTTGTCGAGCGCCACCTTTACAACGCCCTTAAGCGGCATCGATTCGGTAACCACTCCGTCTCCGTCGGGTGTCTCAACGATTGCATCGATCTTGGGAGTTATTGTGCTTTCGGCAACGTAGGTATCGTATTCGTATCTCAGACAGCACATGAGTCTACTGCAGGCTCCCGATATTTTCGTTGAATTGAGCGACAGATTTTGCTCCTTCGCCATCTTTATCGATACCTGAACAAAATCGGGAAGGAAAGCCTTACAGCAGAATGGTCTGCCGCATACTCCGAGTCCGCCCATAAGCTTTGCTTCGTCGCGAATACCGATCTGACGGAGCTCTATTCTCGTACGGAATATTGCCGCAAGATCCTTTACAAGATCTCTGAAGTCAACTCTGCCCTCGGATGTGAAATAGAACAGGAGCTTGGAGTTATCGAAAGCGTATTCAACGTCCACGAGCTTCATTTCGAGTCGGTGAGCTTCGATCTTTGAAAGGCAGGTATTAAATGCCTCTGTCTCTTTTTCAAGATTATCCTCGTGGCGCTTTATATCGTTTTCGGTTGCAATCCTGACAAGCTTTCTTAACGGGAGAACGACCTCGCTGCCCTTAACGGTGCGGCGAGGCATCGTTACCGTCACGAATTCAAGACCTCTTGCGGTCTCAACGATAACGCTGTCGTTCTGATCACATTCAATTCCGTTAGGCTCGAAATAATATACCTTTCCGCCCTCTCTGAATCGAACGCCCACAACGTCGTAGAAGGGTTTTTGGGGCTCTTTCGGCTCCTCATTTTCATCGGACATAATGTCGTCTCTGTATATTACGGCATCGTCCTGCTCCTCGGGAGCTTCTTCCGCTATTGGAAGCTCCTCCTCTGAAGCCTCTTCGATCTGCTCGGGGATCTGCTCCTCCGTCTGATTTTCGGGCTTATTTTCCTTACCGCCGTTTTTGTGGTGGTATCTGTGATAATAGCGGCGTCTGTCGTTTCTTTTAGGGTTCTGTGCGCCGTTACCGCCACCGTTACCGTTATTGTTTTCGTTTGACATTGTTTTTCCGTTTCTCCGACTGCCGTTATTGCCGTTTTCCCCGTCGGTCAGGGAAAACGGTCAGCAAATCCCCTTATTTTTTCATAAACCGAACCGTAGGGGGACGGGACGGAGTTTTGCTGATTATTTATTATCTCTTATTCTTCCGTACGCTGTTATTGCGGCGGTACGGAGGTTGATATTTGTATGTGACGCGTCAGCGATCAGCTCGTTTATGCATTTCGTGAGCGACGTGAGCGCCTTAAGAGAAAATTTTTCCGAGAGCTCGTCCGCCCTTTCTCTTGATGCGAAGAGCAGCAGGCTTTCGTTTTGAGCCCTTTTCACCGCGCAAAGATCACGAAGTCCCGTTACTGCAAGCTGCAGAAGCGCGGTATATTTTTCTCTGTCGTTACTTTCGGAAAGGAGCATGAGAAGAAGCTCGCTGCCGTTGTCCTTTGACATGGCATCGATAAGCTCCTCTGCTTTTTCGTGGAGAGATATGTTTTTCTTGCTTCTGCTTTCGGTAAGCATAACAGCCTTGCCGTAGCTTCCGCCCGAAACGTTTATTATCCTATTGAATGCGACGGGATCCTTCTTTTTCAGCTCATCGGCTTTTTTTACGTTTTCGGTAAGAAGATCCGACAACACCTTAGGTGAAAACAGCTCTGTTTTTATTTCGGGTGCTCTTGAGCGTACCGTTGTAAGAAGACTTGATGAGTTTTCCGCAAGCAGAAAGAAATACGTATTTACAGGACCCTCTTCAAAAATTTTAAGAAGAGCGTTTTGCGCCTGCTCGGTCATTTTTTCTGCATTTTTTATGATATATACCTTACAGCTCAGATCGTTTGGCATTATATATGCGCCGTTTCTGATTTCACGCACCGCATCAACGCCGATCGTTTTTCTGTCCTTAGGCACAGAAACGGTTATTACGTCGGGGGAAATTCCCTTGTCGATCTTTGAGCAAGGACGGCATTCTCCGCAGGGAGAATTTCCGCTTTCGCAGGCGACAGCCATGGCACAAAGCGTGGCTACAGTATATTTTCCGCTTCCCTCTGCGCCGCTTATGATAAGACAGTTTGGGAAAGCCTTGCGGGAAGCAAATCCGCGCAGTGTCTTTTTTAAGTTCTCATTGCCGTAAAGGCGGTCGAAGGCATCCATTAAAGCTGCTTGAAGTCCTCAACGTTGAGAACGAACACGGTCGCTCCTCCGACAAGCACCTTTGCATTACGCACAGGTGTGCCGACTGTACCCTTTGCAACTCCCGCAGGAACCACCTGCTCACGCTTTTCGCAATGCTCGGCGATTATTTCGGTGGCACGCTGAACGCGGTCGTCGTCAACTCCTATTAAGAAGGTTGAGTTGCCGCTCATAAGAAATCCGCCTGTTGAGGAGATCTTTGTGACCACAAAACCCTCGTTGCTGAGCCCTGTACTTACGGAATATGCATCGTCGTTATTTACTATAGCAAGAATAAGCTTCATACTGTTTTCCTTTCGGAATCTATAAAAATATGATTTTCGGAAATACTGATACAAAATAATTCTATACTGATTACAGCAAAAATATTTGTTCTTGTAAAAACCAAATAGATTCAAAGGGGATTTTATAATGGATTTTTTTGACAAAAAGGACTTGGTTTATCTGATAATACTCTGGATACTCACGCTCTGTACGGTGTTTTTTGCGGTTAAATATAATACCTTAAGGCAACGCGAAAGCGCCGAGAGATCATCTTATGAAGATAAAGGCAGGTCTACTTCTTTTTCTTTACAAATTTATTAAAGGCAAAATACGCGCCGATGACACAGGCGGATGCGACAGCGATAAGAATGACTGTAAATTCCCAGCTGTCAAAAAACGACGTGGGAATGGCATACTGCTTGGCGTACTGCTTGGCATAATGATTGTCGGAGACGTCAAAGCGCAGACGTCCGCAGCCTATAAAGGCATCAACGCCTATTTTTTTAACCGACGCGGGAATCTTGGTCTTGCCGAGCATCGTGCAGTTTTCAAAGGCACTGTCGTCTATCACAGTCAAATTGTTTGGGAACGATACCGAAAGGAGCGCCTTGCAGTTACGGAAGGAGGAATATCCTATCGTCTCACTTCCCTTGATCACTACCTTAACAAGATTGTCGCACTCCGCAAAGGCGTACTCGCCGATGCTGACTATTGTTGACGGCAAATACAGCTCGGTGATCCCGTCATTTCCTCGGCAAGCCTGATTTGCAACGTATTTTACGGGATAACCCTCGATTTTTGCGGGAACCTTCATAACGGATCCCGCATAGCCCCAGCCCTCAACGGTAACTTCGCCGTTTTCAATAGAGTATATTATTCCCGAATCGGTTTCCAACGGCTCGGCACCGACACTGAGAACGGGAATTATCATAAGAAGGGCTAAAACTATTAATACGATCTTTTTCACATATTACCTCAATAATCAAAAAATACTGCTCTTTCACTTCCCAAAGGCATGTTGGGATGATGAAGCGAGATCTTTCTTTTTCCGTCAAGGGTGTTAAAGAGCATGGCGTGACCGCCGTCGAAATCAAACTTGCTTCCGTGATGCTCCCAAGGTCCGAAAAGCTCGGTTGCTGTTGCCTCAAGCACCATATATCCGTCGGTGCCGAAGCTCGACCATATCATCTTTATCATTCCGTCCTCTCGATAGAGGAAGGGTCCGTCCGTTACGTAATTGCCGTGTTTTCCGAAGACAAGGGGATTATCAGAAGCTCTGAACAGTATGGTCGGCTCGCCGAGAGTGTGGCTGAGGTCGTCGCTTAAGCGCTGAACGCATATCTGCCCGTCATTAACCTGAAGCCACTCGTGAGAGAAAACGATATAGGGAACACCGTTATCAACAAACAGCGTTCCGTCGAGGCATTCCCAATCGAGAGGCGTTGCGGGAACGTCGGAAACGGGAACGAAGGTACCGTCGGGGGTATCACAGACGAAAATATGAGTGCCGCGGCACTTGTTTTTGGCTTTACAGCTTCCGAAGAGATAGTATTTTCCGTTATAAACGTGCATTTCAGCCGCCCAGAAATCGCGGTCAGCCCAGAAATCATCACCGCTTCCGTCGAAAATCACCTTGGGACCCTCGAAATTTTCGAGGTCATAGGATTTGTAGACAGAAAACGACGTCCTTGCCGCAATGTCTCCGTCAACGAGATCCGTAGTGCCGTACATATAGTAGCAACCGTTCTCGGTATCGGTGTAGATAAATGGATCACGTATTCTTATGTTTTCTTTTTTCATCATGTCTATGATATCCTTACGATGTTATACTTTACGATGTTATACTTTAATTTTACCACATTGTCGCAGATATAACAACATTTTCATAGAAATTTTACAAAATAATTCGTCTGTCAAGCAAAAAAATTAATTCCCGACCCCAAACTGCGACCGTTTTTTTATTCAAGTGAGAGTATAATCGGAATCGGTGATGGTAATGGAGCTGTATTTGTACGCAGATGTGCTTTTTCTCGTGAATTTCACGATGGATTTTTTAACACTTTTCATAGCCGCATCGCTGACAAGAAGGAAGGTAAGGACTTTACGGCTTTCGATATCGTCGGCGATCGGTGCTCTTTATGGGGTCGCCTCCTGTTTTATGGGTGGGACCGTACTGTTTCGGATACTCATCAATATTGCGGTATCGTATCTTATGTGTCTGATCGCATTTGAGAAAAGGATACTGCCTGCGATGGCGGTGTTTTACTCCTCCGGATGTTTGCTTGGGGGAATTATGACCGCGCTGTATTCATTTGCGGACGGAAGCGGCATTGCGTCACCGACGCTCGACCGGGGCGGACAGAGTGCCTTCGGTGAGATACCGCTTGGCTGGGCGGCGGTCGTGGCTGTAGTCTCGGCGCTTGCCGCCATAGCCGGCGGACGAATAACCAAAAGAAGAAAAAGCGCCTTTGACGTAACTGTCGCCGTCATAACCGACGAAGGAAGCTTTATTTTTGACGGCATCTGCGACAGCGGTAATCTGCTGACCGACCCGATAAGCGCTAAACCTGTAATAATTGCCGAGAAACAGACCTTTTTAAAAACCTTAAAGCAAGATCACAAAGGCTTTTTTGAAAGCGGAGGCGAGATCTTCCCCGAAGGACTTGCGGTGAGGGTGATCCCATCCGACACCGTAGGCGGACACGGCGTCCTTTACGGCTACGTTCCAAAAAGGGTGAGCGTAAACGGTATTCCTGTTTCTGCCGTAATTGCAATGGGGGAGGGATTTTTCGATGGAAGGGCGGCGCTTGTTCCGTCGTCTCTGTGCGACGGGTAGTGGTACCTTATCAGCGAAACCAAAATAAGCAAAACCAATGCGTAAAAAATAAAAAGAGGTGAGAAAAATTAACGTTTTTAAGGCTCTGAAATTAGCGGTCAAGAGACTGCTGACCAGACAAAACGGCGTTTTTTACATAAACGGTCCAGAAACGCTTCCCCCGCCGCTAAATGCCGATGAGGAAAGGGAAATACTTTTACGGCTCGAAGGTGAGCCGTCGCTTCGGTCGGTGCTCGTTGAAAGAAATCTCAGGCTCGTCGTTTATATTTCAAAAAAATTTGAGAACACGGGGGTCGGCATCGAGGATCTGATCTCCATAGGTACTATCGGACTGATAAAGGCAATAAACACCTTCCGAGCCGACAAAAACATCAAGCTTGCGACCTACGCCTCCCGTTGCATTGAAAACGAAATCCTGATGTACGTCAGAAAGACCTCGCGCTCTCGGCTTGAGGTATCCATAGACGAGCCGCTCAATACCGATTGGGACGGAAACGAGCTCCTTCTCTCCGACGTTCTCGGCTCAGACGAGGATTCGGTATACAAAAATATGGAATATGACGAGGATAAAAAGACAATAGCAGATGCCATCTCCAAATTAAACGAGCGCGAGCAGACCATAATACGTCTGCGCTTCGGCTTGGACGGTAAAAACGAGCTGACGCAGAAGGAGGTTGCAGATCTGCTGGGCATCTCACAGTCCTACATTTCGCGTTTGGAAAAGAAAATAATAAGTCGTCTCAAGGACGAGCTCGGCACAAAGATATAGTAACCTATGGCAGATTCTTTCATAAACTGTAGGTGGAGTTATACTCTCACGTTTAACCGAAAGGATGTGCATAAATTGAATAATAACAAGATCGCCCTCATGGGCGGAGACATGAGAATGCTTTATTGCGGGGAAGCCTTAAGAGAGCGGGGATATGATACCTCACTTTACGGATTTGATACTTATGAGACCTCCCTCCCCTTTGCGGAAGCAATAAACGACGCCACGACGCTTATTTTCCCGATACCGATGATGAAGGGAGAAGCTCTGAATCTTCCGTTTTCAGACGAAAGGATCACATTTACAGCTCTTATTTCCCTTCTTCCGTCGGTCAGCGGAGTTAAGGCTTTCGGCGGCATGATTCCGGAAGAAATAAGAGCCGCGCTCAAAGAAAAAGGATATGAGGTAACCGATCTGTGCGAAAACGAGACCTTTAATTATCTCAACGCGATCCCCACCGCCGAGGGAGCCTTATCTCTTGCAATAAGCCACACCAAAAAAACGCTGTTTGGCAGTAACAGCGTTGTTATAGGATACGGACGCATAGGACGGGTGCTCAGCCGTGATCTTAAGGCCTTGGGAGCTAACGTGACCGTTATCGCGCGAAAAGAAAAGGATCGCGCGGAAGCCGAAAGCGAGGGCTTGCGGGCGAGAGACTATAGATATCTGTCGTCTGCATGCGCGCTTTCCGACATTATCTTCAACACTGTTCCGTCAACGGTTCTTACCGACGACTCCTTAAGTAAGATACCAAAGGATACTCCGATAATAGAGCTTGCCTCAAAGCCCGGCGGAGTTGATACCGTCGCTTCCCTTAAGTACGGCACAAAGGTGATCTCCGCACAATCTCTTCCCGGGCGGGTAGCTCCCATTAGCGCGGGAGAGATAATCGCAAGATGCGTCCGCTCGACGATCGAAGGAGGCTTATTATGATAGGATATGCCTTCTGCGGATCGTTTTGCACCTTCAAGCGATCGATCGAGGTTTTAAAACAGCTTGCTCAAAGCTATGAGATACAGCCGATAATGTCCTTTAATGCCTACAGCACCGACACGAGATTCGGCAAGGCCTCTGATTTTGTAAGTCAAATAACCGAAATCTGCTCCCGTGAGCCCATAGTCACGATTGCTGACGCAGAGCCTTTAGGGCCCAAAACGCCTCTTGAAGCCATGGTGGTTTGTCCCTGTACGGGGAACACTTTGGCAAAGCTTGCCCAAGGTATCACGGATACGCCCGTGACCATGGCTGTAAAGGCGCACCTGCGTCAGAGCAGACCACTGCTTCTTTCTCTTGCCACAAATGATGCATTATCGGGAAATCTTAAGAATATTTCTGCCCTTCTTGAGAAAAAAAGCGTCTACTTCGTTCCGATGAGACAGGACGACGTGGTTAAAAAGCCTCATTCCTTAGTGGCAGAGCTTGAAATGCTCCCTGAATGTCTTATCGATGCACTGAACGGCAAACAAAAACGCCCGTTATTTCTGTAGTCCAGAGCATAAGTTTGCCTGCAGGCTCCCTGCGTATCAGATATTCTTTATTAAAGCAAAAAGAAAAAGCCGAACCGGCTTTTTCTTTTTACTCGTTATTATCGTTTTTTCGCCATCCGTTTTGCCGTCTTTCCATCCACGCTCTATACTCTTCAAGTGCGGCGACGTCGCGCGCCTGAATGTACTTTTTCTGCTCTGTATCGTAGACGGGCAGGGATATTCTCTTTATCAGCGTTGAGAATGGCACCCACATAAGCTTAATGTTTACGGCTTTTTCTTTTGGTGTCAAATTGTTCTTCTCGATTGGCTTTTCGGTCTTTACCGCGAAATAAAATGATTTTTGCGTGAAATCGTGGCAAGCTCTGTTCTCTGTTACACAGCCCAAAGCTCTGATCTTATCACAGCTACAGCCCGTTTCCTCGTGTATCTCGCGTCTGAGGGCGTCGAGAAGCTTTTCTCCCTTTTCGACACCGCCTCCGGGCAGTGAGTAGAGATCAAACTTTTCGATATACATCAGGGCGTATTTCCCGTCGCGGCGCCTGAGTACCGCTCTTGCCGCAAGTCGCGGGCTTCGTTGTGACATTCCGTCTTTTCCGAGAAGAACCGCGTCGTTTAATTCCTTAATGGTCTTCACGGCAGTTCCTCCATCCTGTATATGACAATATTTTATCACACTAAAGTGAATTTGTCAATACGTTTGGACTATTATGAACCACAAATAGCTTAGTTTTGTTATACCCTCGTATTTTTGCCCTTTTAAAAGCGCTTATACCTCTTTTTTTGCTCGTCTGCGGTCGTTAAGCTTCATAAGAGAGATCAGCTTCGGCACGTTATAGCGCAGGACAAATGCAGGCATAAGATTTAGCACCATGTTTATCACAGCAACGGGGATACCGCACATAAGCGCCTCCGATGGCGGAACTGTTAAAAGAATAAGAAATCCCACGGGAACACAAACAAAATGTATTACCGCGCCGTAATTTGCCTCAAGAATGAAGCGCTTAAGGTACTCGTTGTTTGTGGGCTCGTAAATATGATCCTTGTGAAAGCCCGTGAACATACCGAGCTCCGGTATTTTATCACGCCATTTTCTTACTCCCAACCGCCTGTAAAGGTCGCTTTCTGCATGGGGCACAGAGCACAGTGAGCTTTCGTGGGAAAACCACCTGCCCGGAAGTCTCCTTATGATAAATGCAAAGACTCCGTCGATTGCAATTACCGCAACAGTCAGAAAGGGCGGGACAAAAACAGACCTCAAAAGATATGGGTCCGACGTGCCTGTAACCGCACACACTATATTTACCGCGATCATTATCAGATTTGCAATAAGGATTACGGAAGCGTATAGCATATTGTTATCTTCCTTTCGGGTTTATTCGTAGGACAGAGGGATTCCGTACGTCCTTTCGTAGACTTCTTTCCAAAGATCAAAGTTTTTGTTTTTCATATCCTCGGTGTTTTGTCTTACGGTCTTTTCGGGATCGGGATAAATTGCCGGCATAATATGCACCGTATATGCCTGAATCGGGAATCCGTCTCCGCCTATTCGGTCGGAATCCCGCATAGTCAGGAAGAACGGAATGATCGGTGCATTGTTTTTTGCCGCGAGTCTGAATGCGCCGTCCTTCATCGGACGGGGCTTGCGGTAATTCCACCACATCGCCTGCTCGGGATAAATGAGTATCTTTTCCCCTCTTTTGATAAGAACCCCGATAGCGTCCATAAACTCCTTCAGTGCGGTGTGATTCGATGCAAGCGGAAGGGTGTTGCAGTGGCGGAAGAAATATCCGTAAATGCCCGGGAAGGAGGTATAATTTCCTTCGCGAATGACCTTATAAAGTCTTTTTCTGCCGAGATCCTTCTCGATAACCTTGAAAACTGCGTACTGCTCGTATGGATTGAAGTGATTTGAGGTTATAAATGCTCCGCCCTTGACCGCGCGGTAGTTTTCGATACCCTCAACACCCTCAATAATCAGCTCACCCTTTTTGATAAGCTTGTCAAAAAAGGATTTTGCGTAGTGATTTGCGATCTCGGATGCGATCTTGTTGCTGAATTTCTTAAGCGTGTAGTCCACCTCGCCAGGCTCGATGGGTCTTGTGGGCGGATCGTCCTCAACGTCGCGATCAAACCAACCGTTTTTTTCGTAAAGGGCAATTTTTTCAACTATTGCAACTCTGTCGGGAGATTTTTCAGGAGTTGTGGAAAGCTCTTCTTTCTTTTTCATTATGTGAATGTCCTTTGTCCGTAATTATTTTGTTGGTGGAACGTAGACCTTTGCACAGGGCTCGTTTCCGCTTTCAACGGAAGCTACTTCGCGCTCTGCGAGGGCACAAAGACCACGCATTACGTCCTGATCGCGCTCGGCGTCGGCGGGAGTGCGGGCGTTTTTGTGGGCTACGATCTCGTCGTGGTAGCCGCTTTTTTCGGTGTATTTCCAAAAATGCTCGCCAAAGAGGACTCCGTCGTAATGCCATGGGCGACGATGCATTTTATAGTGAATGATCGACGGTGTTTTGTCCTTGTAGATGTCAACGGGATCGAGATTCCATTCGACAGGGAAATAATGGACTCTTCCGTGGCAGAGAAGGTTCAGGTAATCCTGATCCTGTGCTACGGGGAATTTTCTCTTTGAAAGAAGCTCAATGAAGCGGCTCTCCATCTTCGTCTCTCTGAATTCCTTGAGGTTAATGAGAATAAGACCGGCGTTAAAATACTCGGTGTTCGGAATTCCGAGAACTACTGAGCTGTAACGTGAAAATACGTCCATGAGCATAACGTTTTCGGGCATACCTCCGACAAGACAGCTGCCGATTTCGGTATTGTACAGCTTGGAGATATCGTCTAAAATAACCGTATCGGAATCCACGTACAGAGCTTTGTCGTACTCGGGGAACATATCCGCGATAAAAATGCGGAAATATGTTGCCATGGAATAATAATCGCGGAGCGCGATCTTGTCTGCAATGGCATTCATACGCTCGCTCATATCGTCAAAGATGATCCTTGAGTTTTCGGTAGCAAGAGCACCGATACGGCTCTTGTTCTGATCGGACATAGGGGACGTGAGAACGTGAATGTCGTAAAAATATTCCTTACTTGCGTTTTCGAGAAGCGACGTTAACGACACTGCGAGAAAGGGCGCGTAGTTATCATCGGTTGCAAAGAAAATCGGGATGCGCGTTGAGTGCATTGATGCGTTTCTCCTTAAATTAACTTCAATTTTACCGATAAGCATCTTACACTTTTATTTCTATCAAGTCAAGAGAATCAGCTCTAAATATAATTCTACGCTTCTCTAAAACGTAGAAAATCAATTCTCCAAATCAGAGAATCGTTAAAAAAGCCTTGACAAACGGCACTTTTTGGCATAAAATGAGGGTATGATAAACACAAGTAACATTCAAGAGACCTTAATAAACAATTTAATAGCTCTCCGTAAAGCAAGCGGACTCACACAGATCGAGCTCGGAGAAAAGATCAATTATTCCGACAAAACCATAAGCAAATGGGAGAAGGGAGACTCCTGTCCAAACATTGAAGCGATCTGCAGAATAGCAGTTTTTTACGGAATAACCGTTGACGAGCTGCTCACCGAGGGTGTCCAAGCAGAAGAACAGAGCGCGAACGTAAAGCAGAGAAAATACAGTAAAATAGTAATATCGATGCTGGCGGTCGTGTCGGTTTGGATAATTGCAATGACGGTTTTTGTTTCCGAGTTGCTTATGGGCTATAAGCAACCGTGGCTCATATTCGTCTTCGCACCCGCTGTTTCTGCCGCCGTTCTGCTTGTCTTCAACAGTATGTGGGGAAACAAGAGGCTTAACTATATTCTGCTGACCGTAATGCTCTGGACCCTGCTTACAACAATATATTTAAGCGCCCTCGAATACGCGCATATACTGTGGGTCATATATTTAATAGGTATTCCGATACAAGCTGCAATAATACTCTGGTCACAGCTTAAGAGAAGAAGGGGAAAGTGATAAAATGAAGTGTCGCCTTGCGCGATATAAAGCACTCGCTGAGCAAGTGCCTTTCTCAGTACAGTGAATAAAGAAAATCCGAACCTTTGCGCTCCTTCTCATAAGGAAACTTGCAAATTGCAGGGCCGGCGTCATCGACGGTCGTGACGCATAAATTTCGGCAGAGAACTTGTCTTCTCTGCCGATTTGCGTTATAATATGATTGCATCGTAGGGCGGGGGATTACTCGGAACCCCCGAAGCTCATTTCGTTCGCTTCGGGGAACCCCACGCGCTCCCGCCGTTTTATCGTGACAAATCTTTTGTTGCGGCTTTGCCGCAGTGAAGTTATGCCTTGCGGCATAGTGAAGCATTGCGCCATTGGCGCAAAGTGAAGTTGAGTGTTCCGCATCCTATCGCGCGAAACGCACTTCACGAGGCGAAGCCTCGCTTCACGTCCCAAGGACGCTTCACGTTCTGCGTAAGCGGAACATTTAGTTCAAAAACCGCACCTTCGTCGGTAGACGAAAGTGCGGTTTTTGTTGGTGCGGGTGACAGGACTTGAACCTGCACGAATTAACACAAGATCCTAAATCTTGCGCGTCTGCCAATTCCGCCACACCCGCATATTAAGTAATATACAAAGGTGAAAAGATATCTTTTCACGTACGAGATATTTTACCATATATTTGACGCTTTGTCAAGAAAAATCTTCACCTTTTGCTCTTTTAGTTGATTTTATGAGATAACCAATACCGTTATGATTTTTTTGTTTTCGGAAACCAAGAATACCCCGACAGATTTTTAATTCTGTCGGGGTAAAATATTTGTTTTTGCAGAGTCATTCTCTAAAGACCCGCCGTATATTCGGCGTTATAGTTGCTCTCTCACATAAGTATACCGCTCTGGATCCAAGTAGAGAGCTTTTTGTTATACATTACGGTAACTTCGCCTTTATAGAACTTAAAGGTCGTTACCATATCGTAGGTGTTTGTGGAGCCTACGTGGTCGCCGTGGCTGTGGGAGAATATCCACATGACGATAATGAATTCTCCGTTATCGTTCTTCTTGATTCCGAGACTTCGGAGAGTTCCGTAGAGATTGGAAGCGCAATTTTCCGAGCTGTATCAGCCGTCAAGAATTATGGCTCTTCCGTCGGAAAGCTTGGTGACGACGCACAGGCCTATCATAGGGTTATCGGGCAAGCCCTGACGGTCGATGCCTATATTCGTCATCGTTCCGCCGCTCTTTCCCGTCTCGCTGTTGGTGAGCAGATAGCCTGCGGCGTTATTTTGGCTTTCCTCCCACATGATCCTGATCTCTCTGCTGTAATATGCGTAGATTGTTACAAGATACGGGGTTTTGGACAGAACGATGGTATCAAATTTTGCCTCTTCGATGTTATGAGTCTTTGCAACGGTGAAATCATCGCCGGTGAACGCCTTCAGAATGTCCTCGATCTTATGATCGTTAAGAATTACCATCTGACACTCGTTAGTGGCTTTCAGATGAGTAACGTCGGGGGCGATAGCCGTGACAACGTCCTCGGGGGGCGTCTTGCTGAGAACGGCAGGAGGAAGCTCCTCGGTTTCCTCGTCGGTCTCGGTTTCCGTCTCCGTCTCGGTTTCAGTTTCCGAATCTGTGTCTGTCTCTGCATCTGTCTCTGTATCTGTCTCGGCATCGGAGGGCACGACCACGGTATTTTCACCCGTGATGTTACTCTCGGTTTCGCCATCGACACCGTTTGCAAACGCAACGATCACCGAGAGGAGGGTAGTTATTACGAGAAGCAGAGCAAGTAATTTTTTAAGGTTTATCTGAATCTCCTTATGATTCTGCGGTTAAATAATGGAGCTGTCAGCAAGTTTTGTGACAGCCCCTTGATGAATAGTTATATTTTACGCTTCAAGCCAGCTGTAAAGCTCCTGATTTTCCACAAGCGTTACCTTATTATTGGCAAATGAGAAGATAGTTACCATAGGCTTATACTCGTTACCGCCGAGGTATGTAACAAGTCCGTTTTCGTTGACCGCCTTATTGATTCCGTCGTAGCCGTAGAGAGTCTCCTTGGTGTTTTTGCCCTCTCTTACGCTGTCGCAGAAATCGTTATAGTAGTTCTGATTGAAGGAAGACAGACCGTGATTGTCGGATTCGTTCATAACGTAGGAGGACTGGTAGCCTGCGTTACACCACTGAATAAGAACGGTGTAGCGTCCGTTTCTCTCGTTGCCCGTCTTATAGCGGGAGTGCATGGGGAGAACGGCGTAGGTAGCCTCGGTAGCGTCGTATACCTTCTTAAGGTATTCCCATTCCTGACCGTTTTGTCCGCCGCCGGTGGTAAGGCCGTGGTGGGTTATCTGGAGAATGTCGCTCTTGAAGGCGGAGCTGTCGTAATGGTTCCAGAGGGATTCGGATGCGGGCTCGCCCGTGTCACCGCAGCAGAAGAAGCTTGCGCCGCCGCCCTGAAGCTTGAAGATAAGGCTGGTGCTGTTATATTCGGTAATGGGAGTTGCGGGGGACCATACCAGATCGGGGGTATAGAGCATATCGATAATGGCGTTGCCGAAGTAATACTTAATTCCTGCGTGAGGAACTACGAATACGGAATCGGGGAAGGCAGCTCTGCAGAGATCGTGGAATCTCTTTTCTCCGCCGTGGAAGCCTGCAACGTCAGCGGTTGAGGGCATATTGTAGAGGAAATACTCAACGTCGGTCTTGTCACCGTACTTTTCGGAGTAGTAGGTCATAACGCCTTTGTGGTCGCCGTGGCCGTGGGAGAAGAACCAAGCCTCGATCATGAACTGACCCTCTGCGTTCTTTGCGATACCCATTTTACCAAGGGAGTTGAAAAGGTTATCGGCGCAGGGCTCGTTGGGGAAGCCGCCGTCAATGACGATCGCCTTGCCGCTGGCAAGCTTGATGACGTAGCACATTCCGATCAAGGGATTATCGGTCTCGTTTACTCTTTCGGTACCGATCTGAGCAAAAGTGAGGGCACCCGAGCCCGACATGGTGTTAGACTTAAGGAGTGCGAGGACCTTCTCGTCTATTATTTCGTAGAGAAGTCTTATGTTGCTCTCTGCCTCGTTCCAATAGATTGTGACCAATTCGTCCTTCTTGTTGAGGGTGATGGTCTCGAACTTTGCGCCTGCAACGGGGGTAGTATTGAGAACGGTAAAGTCCTCGTCGGTGAATTTAGCTATAAAGTCGTCCTTGGATTCCACCTCGTCAAAAAGGTACTCGGTGCAGCCAAAGGTACTTGCAAACGTGGTTTTGGGGGTGAGGAAACAGATGATTTCAAATGCGGAAACCTCGGAGAGAACCTTCTCGGTCTCCGTTACCTCTTCGGATTCGCTTTCGGGATCATCGGTCTCTGCGGGTTCGTTGGTGCAGGATGCGAGGACTGCAAGCATCATAATAAGTGCTAAAATAAGGGGCAATATTTTTTTCATAATACGTAAATCCTTTCATGAAAAATAAAATATTTCGTATAATTATATCACATTTTTTTATGTTTTGTCAATGAGTGCGGCAAAAGTTTGCACAAAAACATTCGATTTTTTGGCCTGAATTTCGACCTAAAGCGAAATAAAAATAATTGACAAAAAACCTTCTTCGTGTTATAATAATTAAGATAGATAAATATGCACTTTCAGACACGGAGGAACAAAATGGAGCTTACGCTTAAGGGAGCAAACGTATACGTCGACGGTCATTTCGAAGTTAAAGATTTAACCGTTAATATCGACGTTCCCTTTTCCTATTCCTATTTCTTTTCCGACAATTACGTTGATTTTTCCGGCAAGTATATTTTTCCCGGCTTTGCTGATGTTCACGTACATCTGCGAGAGCCGGGTTTTTCTTATAAAGAGACGGTAAAAAGCGGCGCTCAGGCAGGTGCGGCGGGTGGCTACACGGCTCTCTGCTCCATGCCAAACCTCAAGCCGCCCCCCGACAGCGTCGAAAATCTCGGTCTTCAGCTTAAACTGATCGAAAATGACGCCGCAGTTGCGGTTCACCCCTACGGAACGATAACCGTAGGTCAGTCGGGGCAGGAGCTTTCGGATATGGAGGGCATGGCTGACAAGGTGTGCGGCTTCTCCGATGACGGAAAGGGCGTTCAGAATCCCGAAATGATGAAGGCGGCTATGCTTAAGGCAAAGTCGCTTGGCAAAATGATAGTTGCTCACTGCGAGGACGAGGCTCTGCTTCACGGAGGCTACATTCACGACGGTGAATACGCGAGAGCCCACGGTCACAGAGGCATCTGCTCCGAAAGTGAGTGGGGTCCCATAAAGCGAGACCTTGAGCTTGTAAGAGAAACGGGCTGCGCCTACCACGTTTGCCACATTTCCACAAAGGAAGCCGTCGAGCTTATAAGAAAGGCAAAGGCGGACGGGCTTAACGTAACCTGCGAAACAGGTCCTCATTACCTTACCCTTTGCGACAAGGACTTAAAGGAGCACGGACGGTTCAAAATGAATCCGCCGCTCCGTTCAGAGTCCGACCGCGACGCGCTTATCGAGGGAATTGTTGACGGAACTATCGATATGATAGCAACCGATCACGCTCCGCACTCGGCAGAAGAAAAGGGCAGAGGACTTGAAAAGAGCGCAATGGGAGTTGTGGGGCTTGAGACCGCCTTCCCTGTGCTTTATACCGAGCTGGTGAAAAAGGGTGTCATAACTCTTGAAAAGCTGATCGATCTGATGTCGAGAGCGCCGAGAACACGATTCAATATGGATACCGACGTGGGATTTACGGTCTATGATCTCGAAGAAGAATATACGATCGATCCCGACAGCTTCGTCACTATGGGACGAGCAACTCCCTTTGAGGGCAAGCGAGTCTACGGGAAATGCCTTATGACCGTCTATAACGGGAAATTGGTCTATAATTCGTAAAATATAAAATTCATCATAAAAGTTTTGAAAGTCAAGAAAACGTTTTTCAAAAAGTTTTCTTGTGGGACATGGGGCAAAGCCCCGAAAGGAGAAGAAAATGGCTAAGAGAACAGATTTAAAGAAGATACTTATCATCGGCTCGGGTCCTATCGTTATCGGTCAGGCTGCAGAGTTCGACTATGCGGGAACGCAGGCTTGCCTTGCGCTTAAGGAAGAGGGCTACGAGGTAGTTCTTTGTAACTCTAACCCTGCTACAATAATGACAGATACCACAATTGCGGATAAGGTATATATGGAGCCCCTTACTCTCGAATACATCGCGAAGATACTTCGTTACGAGCGCCCCGACGCCATCGTTCCCGGAATCGGCGGTCAGACAGGTCTTAACCTTGCAATGCAGCTCGAGAAGAAGGGCGTTCTCAAGGAGTGCGGCGTTGAGCTTCTCGGTACCTCCTCCGAGTCCATCGAAAGAGCTGAGGACAGAGAGATGTTCAAGGAGCTTTGCCAGTCAATCGGCGAGCCCGTTATCCCATCCGAGATCACCTACAGCCTTGAGGAAGCAAAGGAAGCCGCAAGACGCATCGGTTATCCCGTAGTTCTTCGCCCAGCGTTCACCCTCGGCGGTACGGGAGGAGGCTTTGCATACAACGAGGAGGAGCTTATCACCGTAGGTCTTAATGCCTTCAAGCTCTCCCCCGTTCACCAGGTTCTCATCGAGAAGAGCGTCAAGGGCTACAAGGAGATCGAGTTCGAGGTAATGCGCGACAGCTCCGACCGTGCAATCACCATCTGCGGTATGGAAAATATGGACCCCGTCGGCGTTCACACCGGTGACTCCATCGTCGTTGCCCCCATTCTCTCCTTAAACGATCACGACCTTAAGATGCTCAACGATTCCGCTATCAAGATCATCCGCGAGCTTAAGATAGAGGGCGGCTGTAACGTACAGTTTGCACTCAATCCCGATTCCTCCGAGTACTATCTCATCGAGGTAAACCCCCGCGTTTCCCGTTCCTCTGCCCTTGCGTCCAAGGCTTCGGGCTACCCCATCGCAAGAGTTACCGCAAAGATAGCTGTCGGTATGACCCTTGACGAGATCCCCGTAGCAGGCGGCACCGCAGACAAGGAGCCCGTCCTCGACTACATCGTTGCAAAATTCCCCCGTTTCCCCTTCGACAAGTTCACCTCCGCATCCAACGTTCTCGGAACTCAGATGAAGGCGACAGGTGAGGTAATGGGAATCGGATCCACCCTCGACGAGTGCTTTCTTAAGTCCATTCGTTCCCTTGAGACCGGCGTTTGCCACGTTTATCTTGCAAAGTTTGACGAGCTTGGAAAGGACGAGCTTGTTGAGTATATAAAAACCTTCCACGCCGACAACGTTTATGCGATCGCAAGGCTTCTCCGTCTCGGAATGACCGTGGCGGAGCTTCACGAGATCACCGCTATCACCGAACTGTTCCTTGAGTGCCTCGAGAGAATCGTAAAGATGGAGGGCGTGATTGTTTCTTCTCCTCTTGACGTAAAGGCTCTCCGCTGTGCAAAGGAAATGGGCTTCTCCGATAAGATGATCGCAAAGTATTGGAACGTTGACGAGATCGCGGTCTACAATCTCCGCAAGGAAAACGGCATTATCCCTGTGTTCAGAATGGTTGACACTCTCCATACGGGTGAGTATATAGCATACCTCTACTCATCATATCAGGGCAAGAACGATTCCCGTCTTACCAATAAGAAGAAGATCGTGGTTCTCGGTGCAGGACCTATCCGTATCGGTCAGGGCGTTGAATTTGACTACTCCACCGTTCACGCGGTACAGACAATCAGAAATTCCGGATACGAGGCTATTATCGTAAATAACAACCCCGAAACCGTTTCCACCGACTATACAACTGCCGATAAGCTCTATTTCGAGCCTCTCACTCCCGAGGACGTTATGGCAATCATCGATTACGAGCAGCCCGAGGGCGTTATAGCATCCCTCGGCGGACAGACCGCTATCAATCTTGCCGAGCCCCTTGTTAAGCGCGGCGTTAAGATAATCGGTACCGACTGTGATGCAATAAGCCGCGCAGAGGACAGAAATCAGTTCGAGCGCCTCCTTCGTGAGCTTAACATTCCTCAGCCTCGCGGACGTGCCGTTACCAACATTGAGGACGGTATCAAGGCTGCAAACGATATAGGCTACCCCGTTCTCGTTCGTCCCTCCTTCGTTCTGGGAGGTCGCGCTATGCAGATCGTTGCCAAGGACGAGGACCTTCGTCAGTACCTGAAGACTGCGGTTGAGATCGACGAGGACAGACCCGTTCTTGTAGACAAGTATATCGTTGGTAAAGAGGTTGAGGTCGACGCCATCTGCGACGGACACGACGTATTTGTTCCCGGTATTATGGAGCTTGTAGAGCGTACGGGCGTTCACTCCGGTGACTCCATTTCGGTATATCCTACCTTCTCTATCTCCGATAAGGTAAAGGGAATTATCCTTCAGTATGCAAAGAAACTCGGTCTTGGCATCGGCATCGTAGGTCTGTTCAACATTCAGTTTATTGTGGATAAGGACGATAACGTGTTCATTATCGAGGTCAATCCCCGTTCCTCACGTACCGTGCCCTTCCTTTCCAAGTCTACGGGATATTCTCTTGCAGATATCGCAACCGAGGTCATTCTGGGCAAGACCCTCAAGGAGCAGGGAATCTTCTGCCTGTATCCCGAGGAGAAGAAGCGCTACTACGTTAAGGTGCCCGTATTCTCCTTCAACAAGATCAAGGGTCTTGACGCATACCTCTCCCCCGAGATGAAATCCACGGGTGAGGCGATCGGCTACGATGACAAGCTTCACCGCGCAATGCAGAAGGCATTGATCGCAGGCGGCATGAACCTTCAGAATTACGGTACTATCATCGTAACTCTGGCAGATGAGGACAAGGCAGAGGCACTGCCACTCGTTCGTCGCTTCTATAATATGGGCTTCAATATTGAGGCTACCGTCGGCACTGCAAACTTCCTCAAGGAAAACGGCATCCGTACCCGTGTGCTGAAAAAGCTACTTGAGGGAAGCGAGCAGATCTTCGACTCCATTCGCTCGGGCTACGTCAGCTACGTTATCAACACCCGTGCGGTTCTGTCTGGCGTTCATTACGAGGATGGCGTTGAGATACGCCGCTGTGCTGTTGAAAACGGCGTTACTCTGTTCTCCAGCCTGGACACCGTACGCATAGTTCTGGACGTACTTGAGGAGATCACCAACAAGGTTTCTACCATTGATTCGTAATAGGAGAGCATCATGACTCAGGGAATTTACGAAATTCTGAATAATGTACAACTGACCGACACCGTCTTCAAGATGGTGCTAGGCGGCGACACGAGTGCAATAACCGCAACGGGACAGTTCATCAACATAAAGCTCGACGGGCAGTTTCTCCGTCGACCCATTTCGGTCTGTGATTGGGACGAAAACACCATTACTATCATCTACAAGGTGGTGGGAGAGGGAACCGAGCAGATGGCAGAAATGAAAGCGGGTCAGACCCTCGACGTTCTCGTCGGTCTCGGTAACGGCTACAATACCGAAAAAAGCGGAAACGCACCCCTGCTTCTCGGAGGCGGTGTCGGTGTTCCTCCCATGTACGCGCTTGCAAAAAAGCTTATCTCCGAAGGCAAGGAAGTAAGCGTTATTCTGGGCTTCAATAAAAAGGACGAGATCTTCTACGAAAATGAATTCAAGGCTCTGGGCGCGAAGGTCTACGTGACCACCGCCGACGGAAGCTACGGTGTTAAGGGCTTTGTCACAGACGTAATGAAGACCTTAAGCTACTCCTACTTCTTTACCTGCGGCCCCATGCCCATGTTCCGTGCAATTGAGGCAACCGCCGTTACAAGCGGTCAGTTCTCCTTTGAGGAAAGAATGGGATGCGGATTTGGAGCTTGTATGGGCTGCTCCTGCGAGACCAAATACGGAAACAAGCGTATATGCCGCGACGGCCCCGTGCTTGAAAGGGAGGAGATCATATGGTAAACACGAAAGTCAATCTCTGCGGAATAACTCTTGATAATCCCGTAATTCCCGCATCGGGAACCTTCGGCTTCGGTTATGAATTTGCAGAGCTTTACGATATAAATATCCTCGGTACGTTTTCCTTTAAGGGAACAACTAGAGATGCAAGATTCGGAAACCCCACGCCCCGTATTGCAGAGTGCCCGAACGGTATGATAAACGCCGTCGGTCTTCAGAATCCAGGCGTTCACAAGGTGAAAACCGAGGAGCTTGTGAAGATGAAAGAGGTCTTCCACAAGCCCGTTATGGCAAACGTAAGCGGATTTTCCATTGAGGATTACGTTTTCACCGTTGAACAGCTTGAAAATGAGGAACAGATAGGCTGGTTTGAGGTCAATATCTCCTGCCCCAACGTTCACGGAGGCGGAATGGCATTCGGAACGTCGCCCGAGGCTGCCGCTGCGGTCACCAAGGCGGTAAGAGCGGTAACCAAAAAGCCACTTCTCATCAAGCTTTCCCCAAACGTTACCGACATCGTATCCATAGCAAAGGCTTGTGAGAGTGAGGGAGCTGACGGCGTGAGCCTTATCAACACCCTTCTCGGAATGCGCATCGATCTCAAGACCAAAAAGCCCGTAATTGCCAACAAAATGGGCGGTTTCTCGGGTCCTGCGATCTTCCCCGTAGCGGTGAGAATGGTATATCAGGTCGCTCACGCGGTAAACATTCCCGTTGTGGGAATGGGCGGTGTTTCGAGCGCCGAAAACGTTATCGAAATGATGCTTGCGAGCGCAACCGCCGTTCAGGTCGGCGCATACAATCTCGTTGAGCCCTATGGCTGCAAGAATATCATCGAGGACCTCCCTGCCGCAATGGAAAAATACGGAATAAACAATCTTACCGATATTATCGGAATTGCTTGAACAAGGAGTATGCCATGAGATTTGAAAAGGTAATTCTGACGGCCGAGCGAGAGAACGTATATATCGATGCTTATATTGCAGATCCAATCCCGAGCCTGAAAAGAAAAGCGCTTCTCGTTATCCCCGGAGGCGGCTACGGCAGTGTATGTGCCAACCGAGAGGGAGAGCCTATTGCAATGGCGTTTATGCCTTACGGGTATAACGCATTCGTGCTCCACTATACTGTGGACAAAAAGCACACGTTTCCAACTCAGGTTATAGAGGCGGCTACGGCAATAAAATATATAAAGGATCATGCTGATGAATTTGGAATAGACCCCGATGAGCTTTTTACGGTGGGATTTTCCGCGGGAGGTCATCTTTCTGCATCATCGGGAGTGTTCTGGAAGCTTGACGAGGTGCAGAAAGCACTCGGAATGCCGCATGATTATATTAAGCCCAAGGGAAGCATGCTCATCTATCCCGTTATTACACCGAAATATCACAATATAACCTTTAACAATCTTTGGGCAACCGATTCTATTACCGACGAGCAGGCGTCAATGTCGGATATTGCGGCAAATATCGATTCCGACAGCTCTCCCGCCTTTATCGTACATACGGCAAATGACGAGGTAGTTAATATAAATAATGCTCTTTCGGCGGCATCTGCATATGCCAAGGCGGGCGTACCGTTTGAGCTTCACGTTTTCCCCGACGCGCCTCATGGAGTGGCTCTGGGAAATAAGATCACCGAATGCGGAAACGAAAATTGGAATCGCCCCGCGATAGCGGAATGGGTGAAAATGGCAGCCTATTGGGCAGAACATATATAAAAGGAGAAAAATAATGGGAAAAGACGTAATTATCGCCTGCGACTTCGACAGCGCGGCAAAAACATTTGAATTTCTTGATAAATTTGAGGACAAAAAGCCCTTTGTAAAGATCGGTATGGAACTTTACTATGCCGAGGGTCCGTCGATAGTAAAGGAAATTAAGAGAAGAGGACACAAAATATTCCTCGACCTTAAGCTTCACGACATTCCCAACACCGTTAAAAAGTCTATGGCAGTTCTTTCCCGCCTTGACGTTGATATGACCAACCTTCACGCCGCAGGTACCATCTCCATGATGGAGGCTGCTCTTGAGGGACTTACCCGCGAGGACGGTAGCAGACCTCTGCTCATCGCGGTAACTCAGCTTACCTCAACCGATCAGGAGAGAATGGAAAACGACCTTCTGATCAAGGAGCCCATCGATAAGGTGGTAATGCACTATGCTCACAACGCCGCAAAGGCAGGTCTCGATGGCGTAGTATGCTCTCCCCTTGAGGCAGAAAAGGTGCATAACACCTGCGGAAAGTCGTTCCTCACCGTAACTCCCGGCGTACGTTTCGCCGACGGAGATATCGGCGACCAGAAGAGAGTTATGACTCCCGCCGAGGCAAAGAGGATCGGCTCCGACTACATCGTTGTAGGCAGACCCATCACCGCCGCACCCGATCCCGTTGCGGCGTATGAAAGATGCGTAAAGGAATTTTGTGATTAAAAACGTTTCGCAACTTTGTTGTGGGGCGGGGGCTTGCTCGGAACCCCCAAAGCTCATTTCATTCGCTTCGGGGAACCCCGCGCGAATTTTGTCGCAAAAAGAAACAAATGACAATTCGGTCATTTATAGGAATTCCTCACCCTGCGGCGCAGGGCGAGATGAGAAAGATGTTGTGAAAAAGAAAGGATTTTTATTATGGAACTTTTAGGCTGTTTGATCTGGCTCCTTGCAGGAGTTGGCGTATTTATCGTCGGTATGAACTTCATGGGTGACGCTCTTGAAAAGAGTGCCGGCAGCGGAATGAAGAAATTTTTAGGCAAGATAAGCAATAACCGTTTTTCGGGCATTGGAGTAGGTGCGGGTGTTACCGCAATCATTCAGTCCTCCTCTGCCACCTCGGTTATGGTGATCGGTCTTGTTAATGCAGGCGTTATGACGCTTATGCAGGCAACACCAATCATCATGGGCGCAAACATAGGTACCACTATCACGGGTGTGCTCGTTGCTCTTAAAAACGACATATTCAATATGATCATGTATCTTCTCGCGTTTGCGGGTGTTATGATGGGATTTGCCAAGAGCGAAAAGGTAAAGCTTTTCGGCAATCTTTTCAGCGGTCTTGGACTTATTTTTGTCGGCCTTGAAATTATGAGCTCTGAGCAGGCGTTCGGCAACCAGCTTGTAAAGGATATGTTCACAAACATCTTTGCAACAATCGATTTCCCGCTTCTTCTGATTTTCGTGGGTGTCGTATTTACCGCACTTATTCAGTCTTCCTCGGCGGCAACGGGTGTCGTTATCACCATGGTCGGTGCAGGGGTACTTTCACTTGACCTTGCGCTCTTTATCGTACTCGGAGCTAACATAGGCACCTGCGTTACCGCACTTCTTGCATCGATAGGTGCTCAGGCAAGCGCTAAGAGAGTTGCCTTCATACATTTTATATTCAACGTTATGGGCACGGTGCTGTTTACGGCTATCATCTGGATATTTAAGGACCCGGCAATAAGACTTCTCACTTCTATGTTCCCCGGAAATGATCCTATGTCGCTTCAGATGAGAGTTTCCGCCTTCCACGTTATTTTTAACGTAACTACGACGCTCCTCCTCGTTTCCTTTGTTAAGCAGCTCGTTGCTCTTTCCGAAAAGGTTATCCGCGATAAGGCTCCCGAAGACGAAAAGAGAACTCTTAAATATGTCGACGACCGTCTTCTTGCCGTTCCGTCAGTCGCTTTCGGCCAGGTAAAGAAGGAAATGGACTATATGCTCGGGCTTGTTGAAGAGAACATGAGCTATTCCTTCAACGCGCTTGAGACCCGTTCCAAGGTCAACGGTGAAAAGGTAGTTGAAAACGAGGCAATAATAGACTTTACAAACGGCGCGCTCACGCGCTTCCTTATCAAGCTTTCTTCAACCATCGAGGGAAGCGACGAAACCATAATCGGTTCTTACTTCCATGTGCTTAACGACCTTGAGCGTATCGGCGACCACGCGGAGAACTTCTACGAGATCGGTGCCGAAATGGCTGACAAGGAGCTTGAATTCTCCGAGGCGGCAGTTGACGAGATCAAGGGAATGTGCGGGGTTGTTTCTCAGATGTTCGAAATTTCGAAGGACGCATTTGAGAATCTCAACGAAGAGCGTCTTTACGAGCTTCTCGTGCTTGAGGAAAAGGTCGACGAAATGAAGAAGACCTTGACCGCGCGTCACTTTGCGCGTCTTGCAGAGGGTAACTGCTCCGTTGACCACAGCCCCTATTTCTCATCGACCGTTGCAGGTCTTGAGCGAGTTGCCGACCACCTTATAAACGTCGGTTACAGTATCGTGAACCCGATCGGTTCCGAAAAGGAAAACGCATAATAATTTGGAGGTTATAAATATGGAAAGCTACAAGAGAGAGTTTATTGAATTTCTGCAGGGTGCGGGAGTTCTGAAGTTCGGTGATTTCACCGCAAAGAGCGGAAGAAAGATCCCCTATTTCATCAATGCGGGAATGATCAAGACCGGTGACGACATCGCTCGTCTCGGCGAATTCTATGCAAGAGCATACGAGGAAAAGCTCGGTAAGAAAAGGGCGGTTCTTTACGGACCTGCATACAAGGGAATTTCCCTTGCGGTTTCGGCGGCAGTTGCCCTTTCCAAGAGAGAGCTTAACGTTCCCTTCTTCTTTAACCGCAAGGAAGTAAAGGATCACGGCGAGGGCGGAGTTTTCGTAGGCTACGTTCCCACCGAGGGCGAGGAGATCGTAATAATCGAAGACGTTATCACCGCAGGAACAGCGATCCGCGAAAGCATGGAGATCCTATCCCACCTAAACGGCACCAAGGTTGCCGCAACCTTCATTATGGTTGACCGCAAGGAAAAGGGCCAGGGCGAAAAGGGAGCTATGCAGGAGATCGAGGATACCTTCGGCTTCCCCGTATATTCCATCGTTGACGTTTACGATATCATCGAGTACCTTGAGGAAGACCCAAGTAACGAGGAAAACGTAACGAGAATCAAGAACTATCTGGCTGTTAACGGAGCAAAATAATGAGAAGCGTAATTGATATTAAGGAGCTGTCGGTAGGCGAGATCGACGAGCTTGTTGCAGTAGCAAAGGATATAATCGCGAACCCCGAAAAGTACGCTCATAAATGTGATGGCAAGAAGCTTGCAACCCTGTTTTTTGAGCCCTCCACCCGTACCCGTCTTTCATTTGAGGCGGCAATGTACGAGCTTGGCGGTAACGTATTAAGTATGGCGTCTGCGGCATCCTCCTCCGCCTCCAAGGGCGAGAGCGTTGCGGACACCGCGCAGGTAATTTCCTGCTATGCCGACATCATCGCCATGCGTCATCCCAAGGAGGGTGCGCCCATGGTTGCGGCTATGAATGCGACCATTCCCGTAATCAACGCAGGTGACGGCGGTCACAATCACCCCACACAAACTCTTGCGGACCTTCTCACCATCAGCCGTGAAAAGGGCAGATTTGATAATCTCACCATTGGCTTCTGCGGAGACCTTAAATTCGGACGCACCGTCCACTCCCTTATCGCCGCTATGGAGAGATACGAGGGCGTGAAATTCGTACTCATTTCTCCCGACGAGCTCAGAGTTCCCGAATACGTTATCAAGGAGCTTGACAAGAAGGGAATTCCCTACGTTGAGACCGCAGATCTTGTTGAGGCAATGCCCGAGCTCGACGTTCTCTATATGACGAGAGTTCAGCAGGAAAGATTCTTTAACGAGGAGGATTATCTGCGCCTGAAGGACAGCTATATCCTCTCTCCCGATAAGCTCACTACCGCAAAGAGCGATATGATAATCATGCATCCCCTCCCTCGTGTAAACGAGATCAGCGTAGCGGTTGACTGCGACCCCCGTGCTTGCTATTTCAAGCAGGTGCTTAACGGAAAATATATGAGAATGGCGCTTATCCTTAAGCTCCTCGGACTGTGAGGTAATTATGAATATTGATTCTATCAAAAACGGAATAGTTATAGACCATATCACCGCAGGCAAGGGTATGGAGGTATACCGCCTACTCGGTCTTGACCGTCTCGACTGTCACGTTGCGATCATCAAGAACGCCGCAAGCGGAAAAATGGGCAAAAAGGACATCATCAAGGTGGCGGAGGATATCGACATCGATACCGACGTCCTCGGATTTATCTCCTCGGGTATTACTGTAAACGTCATCCGTGACGGCGAGCTGGTCGAGAAGAAGACCATGACCCTTCCGGGCAAGCTCACCAACGTTGTCCGTTGCCATAATCCTCGTTGCATCACCACTACCGAGCAGGAGCTGCCCCATATTTTCGTTCTGACCGACGAAAACGAGGCGGAGTATCGCTGCATCTATTGCGAGACCTTAGCAAAGAGATAAAATAAGATAAAAAATAGCCACAAGAGATGATCTTGTGGCTATTTTTAATGTAAATCCTATATCTGATCCGCACCTACAAGCGTATCACCCTTGTAGGTAAGCTTGATGAAGAACAGCTCGGACTCATCAGAAAGCAGTTTATTTAAAAATACCCTGTCTCCCTCCCAGGCGGGAAGGTCGGGAACGGCTTTTTTGTCGATCCAGCTCAGCTCTCCCTCGTCACATTCGATAAGCTCTCCTTCAAATCCGTCGGCGGTGTAAAGGTACATATATTCACCCTCCCACGTATCCGACACGAAGGTTACTATACCTCTGAAGCGGTATGACGTTAAGGTAAGACCCGTTTCCTCCTTAATCTCGCGGAGCAGAGCTTCGTCTGGGCTTTCATTTTCCTCAATCTTACCTCCGACGCCGATCCATTTCCCGCCGTTTGCGTCGTTCTTTTTCTTATTGCGGTAGAGCATAAGATATTTTTCGTCTTTTTCGATATAACAAAGAACCGAGTTTTTCATTTTTTACCTCAAATAAATTTTTATTACGCGAATAAGCTCCCGTCCTCTCGGCAAAAAATAAGTTGTAACAAAATGAAAGGACGAAAGATCATGAAAAAGCTTATAATACCCCTGATTTGTGTAATTATTCTCGGAGCGATCAGTTTTTTTCCAAGAAGTGAGGACTACGACGTGTATGATAAGATAATAAGGCTCCACGTTCTTGCAAATTCCAACAGCGAGGAGGATCAGGATCTTAAATTAAAGGTAAGAGACGGTATGCTCGAAACTGTCTCCACGCTTCTTGAAGCTTGTAAGACCAAGGAGGAGGCAGAACAATTACTTAAAGAGAGCACCGATATGCTGAAAGAAAATGCTGAGCAGACCTTGAAGGAAAACGGTTCCTCATACGAAGTTACCGTTTGTGTGGGCAAGGAAAAGTACCCCGAAAGAGAGTATGAGGGACTAAGACTTCCGAGCGGTGAATATTGCTCGCTCCGTGTTATGATCGGTGAAGCGGAAGGAAAAAATTGGTGGTGCGTCCTTTTCCCGCCCCTTTGCGTCGGTGCGGCAAGCGGAATAAAAGAGGAACTTGTAAGCGTGGGCTTTACGCCCGATCAGATAAGGGTGCTGACAGATACCGAGTCGCCGAAATACCGTATAAGGTTTAAGATACTCGATATTTTAGGCTCGATTTTTTCGTGATGAACCGACCTTTAGCCTTCCCCAGTCGGGGGAAGGTGGCATTTTCGTCAGAAAATGACGGATGAGGTGTTTGTGCGTAATGCAACTCTTAAATCAGAGCTTTTTTAGTTCTATATCGCTCAAGAGTGTGATTTTGTTTCTTGCGACAAATTCTTCAGCCAAAGCCGGCCCTTTTTTATCAATAAGGGTCTCAGGAGAATGTGAGTCGCATCCGATTATGAAGGAGCATCCTTCCTTTTGGGCAAGTGAAAACAAACGATCGGTGGGATAATGCCTGTTGTGTCTCAAGCCGAGAAGATTTATTTCAAGGGGAACACCGTAAGATTTAGCCCCTTTGCATAAACGGGTAAATTCTTCATTATATACGTCGTCATCGCCCGTGAATCTGAACATATCGGGGTGACAGATATAGGTAAAAGAGCCTGTTGACAGACCCTCAAGCACCTCGTCAACGTATTTTTTGAGAAGCGCGGGGTTTGAGGTGCCGGCACCTCCCCAAAGCTCCGTTGTGGGCTCGTAGGTGAGGCAATGCTGACCCATTATGAGATAATCGACACCGTTATCCCTGCAAAAGCTTTGCAGACGGTGGAAAATTGACGGGAAATATTCCGCTTCAAAGCCGACGTATATCTGAATGTCGTTTTTATATTCCTCAGAGAGACGTTTCGCTTCTTTAACGTACCATTCTGCCTGATCGGGTCTCATTCTTATGCCCGAGACAAAGTCACCGTCATAAAACTGTACCGCGTGGTCGGCAAATCCAAGCTTTTTGATGCCGGCTTCAATTGCTTTTTCAACGTAATCTTTCATTTCGCCCGTCGCATGACGGCAAAGGGCGGTGTGAGTGTGATAATTTACCTTCAAAGTATCCCTCTTCTCGTGTTTGTTAACATTTATTGTATCACAATAGCGATTATCGGTCAACAATTTTCGATATTTTTTTATATTGTACGAAAAACTTGAAAATTATGCTTGACAAAACAAGATTTGCGTGATATAATATATCACGCTGATTTTGTACCTTTAGCTCAGCCGGATAGAGCAACTGCCTTCTAAGCAGTAGGTCGAGGGTTCGAATCCCCCAAGGTACGCCATTATATGGTGAGTGTAGCTAAGTTGGTTATAGCGCCAGGTTGTGGCCCTGGAGGCCGTGGGTTCGAATCCCATCACCCACCCCATAAAATAAAAGCAAGTCGTACGACTTGCTTTTATTTTTATCCAATCCGAAGGATTGGTATGTAATCAACGGGCAAAGCCCGTTGGATGTAATCTGCGCCCTGCTCAGTATGTTATCCGGTATTTCCTTCTAACACAAGTTTTATTCTTCAATAAAATTCCTAGATATTACCCCAAATATAAAGGAATACATCTCTTCAGCCATTTTATACGCGCGTTCAAGCTCCTCGTCGCTTACGTCAAAGCCAAGGTCTGTGGGATAACGGGTCTGAATATAGTATCTGTTCAGCACGGCACATTCATCCAGCCACTCCTTAAACTTTTCGTCCTCCCTGCAGGCGCTTCGGCACAAAAAGGTCAGGTTATGACCGTCAAGATGTCCTCCCGTTGTATAAAGAACGTAGCCCTTAAGGGCTTTTTCTATACTCTGCTGACAGTGAAAGGCGGCGTTACAGTTATCGCCGTTATTCTCTTTAAGTATTTTCGCCGACAAAAGATCACATTCCGCTCGTTCAAGCCAGTCGAAATATCTTTTGCTGTCGTTCGGCGCCCCTCTTTTTCTACCCATGAAGCACCGTTCCCTTCGTTACTATGCTGTGAGCATAGCTTGTGGGGTCTTTTTCGAGCCTTTCAAATTCCTCCTCCGAATAAACGAGCAGGTTGAATGCGATCTCGCTTTCAAGCTCAAGGTAGAGCCTTGATTCTATTTTCAGGGGCTCGTCATTTACAGCAAGGCAGAGATTCACCTCACGCAGTGTCTTACCGTCGGGGGTAAATTTTGAGCCGTACAAAATTATCTTTTTTGCATCGCAAATTTCAAGTATGCTTAAGCAAAGAGCGGAGAGCTGATCCTTCATCGGCTTATCCTTCCTTATTTGTTGGTTTTTACACCATTATAACAGAAGTGCTTGTATTTTTCAAGTACCAAGTCCGAAGCTTACTGCAATTGCCTCGTTTACGCTTTTCATAACGTCATCGTCAAGATGCCCCATTTTTTCCTTTAATCTTTGCTTGTCAATGGTTCTCACCTGTTCGAGAAGAACGACGGAGTCCCGAAGGAGACCTCCTCCGATATTCCCGAGATTAGCCTCGATCCCGATGTGTGTCGGAAGTTTGGTCTTTGTGGTCTTTGAGGTGATCGCCGCCGCGATAACCGTTGGACTGTACCTGTTACCGACATCGTTCTGTATTATCAGAACAGGCCGTAGACCGCCTTGCTCCGAGCCTACAACGGGGCTCAGATCCGCGTAATATATATCGCCACGTTTACACGTCATTGTATTTGTTCCTTTCCGTTACTTTTTGCAAAGCATTTTTTTGCTTTGCTCTCTGTTACTATTTTTGGCATTGATAGAAAGAATATTCGTGACAGGAAAAAATAACTTTCCCTCACAGTAATTATTTTACGCGACGGAAATTTTGATGTGAAAGTGTGCGGCGTTACAGGTATCTATTGATAATTAGGAAAAACTGTAATATAATAGATGTATAAAAACGAAAGGGCTTCAAAATGACGGACGGATTTATAAAAACGGGTGCATTACCGCTTCTTACCTCAAACAACATAAAATGCTCCCACGGTTTTTCAACGCGTGAGGGGGGCGTAACGGCGGATAAGCTGTTGGGCTCTCTTGATCTTGGAGCCGGAAACGGAGAGGACGTAGTCGAAAACCGAAGACGCTTTGCCTCTGCTCTGGGGAGCGATATATCCCGAATGTTTTCAGCAAAACAGATCCATTCGGACAGGGTAGTGAGTGTTACAAAGGAAAATATCGGTCAACAATTTGAATGTGACGGCTTTGTTACTGCTGAGAGAGGTCTTCTCTTAACTGTAAAGGTGGCGGATTGCGTTCCGATTCTTTTGGAAGATGCAAAAAATAAGGTCATTGCCGCAGTTCACGCGGGATGGAGAGGTACTGTTTTGGGAATCGCAGAAAAAGCAGTTTGCGAAATGGAATCGCTGGGGGCAAAAAGAGCTGATATTACGGCTGCGATCGGCCCGTCCATCCATCACTGCTGTTATGAGGTTGACGATCCGTTTGTTTCTGCAGTAAGAGAGTCACCTTGTTCTGAAACGGTGCTTCCATATATTTTTCCGTCGGATAAGGAAGGAAAATATTATGGAGACCTTCAGGGTATGAACCGTGCGATTCTCGAGCTTTGCGATATCAAAAATATTTGGGTTTCTCCTTTGTGTACCTGCTGTAATAAGGACCTGCTCTTTTCCCATAGAGGCTCGGGAGGACGGCGCGGACTGATGATGGCGGGAATCGTGATGAACGGGTAAAAAATCGGGTTTTCTATTGACAAATATTGGAATATATGCTACAATCAACCTTGCATAGGGAGTAGTTTGCGTAAAATTACGTTTCAAGTCAACATCACAGCGGTTTCTCCGATTGGCTTGAATTAAAGGACGAGACTGTGTACGGTTTATGGCTGTACGTGGGCCTCGTTATTTTTTTAACGCTCCAAAGATAATAAACAAGAAAGGATTGGTACTGAAATGAAGTACTATCTCACAGGCAAGGAAGAGGTCGTTAAATCTCTTTCTACCTCAGCGGAATCGGGACTTACCTCGTCCGAAGCACAGGCAAGACTTGAACGCGACGGAAAAAACAAGCTCGCAGAGGGAAAAAAGATCACAATTCTTCAAAGGATCATTTCCCAGCTCCTCGACCCAATGGTTCTCGTGCTCATTGGCGCGGCAATCGTATCCGCGGTAACAGAGCTGTCGCTTCACCCTGATAAGCTTCCCACCGACGTTTTCATCATTCTCGCAGTTGTAATCCTCAACACTGTTCTCGGTGTGGTTCAGGAAAGCAAGGCTGAAAAGGCTATCGATGCCTTGAAGGAAATGGCCGCAGCGACTTCAAAGGTCATAAGAGACGGAAAGCAGATAACCCTTCGAAGCGAGGATCTGGTCTGCGGAGATATCGTTGTTCTTGAAGCGGGCGACGCAATACCCGCCGACGGACGAATCCTCGAAAGCGCTTCCATGAAGATCGAGGAGGCGGCGCTCACGGGAGAAAGTGTTCCTTCCGATAAGATCGACGGCACTCTTGAGGCTCACGACAACGGAGACGTTCCTCTCGGCGACAGAAAAAACATGTGCTATATGGGTAGCGTAATGGTTTACGGACGCGGTTCAATGGTCGTTACCGGCACCGGTATGAATACCGAAATGGGTAAGATCGCAACCGCAATCACCGAGGCTGAGGAGGGTCAGACACCTCTTCAGAAGAAGCTTTCTCAGCTTTCCAAGATCCTCACATGGCTCGTTCTCGGAATATGCGCATTCATGTTCGCATTCACTCTCTTTACAAACAGAGATCTTCTCGCTCACGCTGAAAAAAGCCAGCTTCTCAAGATAATTCTTGAGGATGCATTCATGCCCGCAGTATCTCTTGCGGTTGCGGCAATTCCCGAAGGACTTGCTGCCGTTGTTACCATCGTCCTTTCCATGGGCGTTACAAAAATGTCGAAGCAGAATGCCATCATCCGCCGTATGACTGCGGTTGAGACCCTTGGCTGTACACAGATTATCTGCTCCGACAAAACAGGTACACTTACCCAGAATAAGATGACCGTCGTTGACCATTGGGGAAGCGATGAAAACCTCCTTGCAACAGGTATGGCACTCTGCTCCGACGCAAACCCCGATGAAAACGGCGAGGCTGTCGGCGAGCCTACCGAGTGCGCTCTCGTAAACTACGCAACAAAGCTCGGTCTGCACAAGCGCGAGATCGAAAAGGTCGCAACCCGTGTGGGAGAAGCTCCGTTTGACTCGGGAAGAAAGATGATGAGTACCGTTCACGTTGACGGTAACGCATTCATTCAGTACACAAAGGGTGCTCCCGACGAGCTCCTTGCACGCTGTACAAAGATCTACGTTAACGGCGCAGAGGTGGAGCTCACCGATACCTACCGTTCACAGATCCTTGAGCAGAACACCGTTTTTGCTTCTCAGGCGCTCCGTGTTCTTGCCTGTGCATATAAAAAGCACGCTGTAATGCCTGCTGATTGCTCTCCCGCAGCGCTTGAAAACGACCTTGTTTTCATAGGTCTTACCGGTATGATCGATCCCGTTCGTCCCGAGGTAACCGAAGCGGTTGCAAAGTGCGTTAAGGCGGGAATCCGTCCCGTAATGATCACAGGCGACCACAAGGACACCGCAGTTGCAATTGCAAAGACTCTCGGTATAATCACCGACGCGTCCGAGGCAGTAACGGGTGCCGAGATCGATAAGTATTCCGACGAGGAATTCTACGAGCTTGTAACCAAGTTCTCGGTATATGCAAGAGTTCAGCCCGAGCATAAGACCAGAATCGTCAACGCATGGAGAAAGCGCGGCATGGTCACAGCTATGACGGGCGACGGCGTTAACGACGCGCCCTCGATCAAGAGTGCCGACATCGGCGTAGGTATGGGAATCACCGGTACCGACGTAACCAAGGGCGTTGCCGATATGATCTTAACCGACGACAATTTCGCAACGATCGTTTCCGCGGTTGCTGAAGGAAGAAGAATCTACGACAACATCACAAAGTGTATTCAGTTCCTCCTCTCCTCCAATCTTTCCGAGGTTATCAGCGTATTTACAGCCACACTTTGCGGATTTACGATCCTTCGCGCGCCTCACCTTCTCTTTATCAACCTCGTTACAGACTCGGTTCCCGCGCTTGCGCTCGGCACAGAGAAGGCGGAGCCCGATATTATGGAAAGAACGCCCCGTAAGAGCAACGAAGGTATTTTTGCGGGCGGTATGGGCTTCAACATCGCGTATCAGGGAATTATGATCTCGATAATCACCCTCGCCGCATACTTCATCGGTCACTTCATGGAAAGCGGCAGATGGGAGATCGCACAGAGCCCCGACGGTATGACAATGGCGTTCCTCGCGATGTCTATGGCGGAAATATTCCACTCCTATAACCTCCGTTCTCACGGCTCAATCTTCAAGCTCAAGACTCATAACATGATCCTCTGGGGCTCGATGGTAGTTTCGCTTATACTCACAAGCTGTCTCATCTTCATTCCCGCACTCTCCGACCTCTTCGGATTCTCGCACATCAGTTTGAAGGAATACGGTGTTGCACTTGGTCTCGCAATCTCCACTATACCGATCGTTGAGTTTATAAAGCTTTTAACAAGAGCCTTCGGCAAGAATAAGGATTAACATTATAAATATAAAAACGCCTCTTTCATCCGAAAAAGGCGTTTTTTGATGCCCTTTACCCCTTGAAAAAGACGTCGAATTATGATATACTGAAATGTATTAAAAAAATTAACGATATATTATCGAAAGGAACATACAAAATGGAAAACAAGGTACTTGCCGCAGTGGGCGGCGTTAACATCACCGAGGAGGACGTATCCGAGGCAATAATCGCGATGGGTCAGAGAGGACAGTCCCTCAATAACCCCCAGGGCAGAGCTATGGTGCTCGAGCAGCTCATCAACAGAAAGCTTCTTCTTGCAGGCGCAAGAAAAGAGCTCCTTGAATTCGATCCCGAGTTCAAGAAGCAGCTCAACATAATGAAGGAAGAGCTTCTTACAAAGTTCGCCATCAGCCGTGCGATTGAGAACGTAAAGGTCACCGACGAGGAAACAAAGAAGTTCTACGACGAAAATCCCGCCGCATTTGTAAGCGGCAATACCGTAACCGCTTCTCACATTCTCGTTGACAGCGAGGATAAGGCAGCTCAGATCAAGACTGAGATCGATGCAGGCAAGATCACATTCGCAGATGCCGCAAAGCAATACAGCTCCTGCCCCTCCAAGGAAAACGGCGGCGAGCTCGGAGCATTCGGACAGGGTCAGATGGTCAAGGAGTTCGAAACCGCAGCTTTTACGGCTGAAATCGGCACGGTCACCGCACCCATTCAGACACAGTTCGGATGGCACCTCATTCTCGTAACCGACAGGAGCGAAAGCTCGGTTATGGCGTTTGAGGACGTAAGCGAGCAGCTCAAGGAACAGCTTCTTGCCGAAAAACAGCAAAAGGCTTACGCGTCAAAGATCAACCAGCTTAAGATCCTCTTCCCCGTAGATATGTTCTGATAAAAACACAAATAAAGAAGGATAATAATATGATAACCTTAATTTCTTGGGCGCCATTTCTTCTCTTTGCAGTAATCAGCGGAATTATTTTCATGGTACTCGGCTTCAAAAGAGGCTCGGTACGCTCGGCAGTATCGATAGTTATGACGGTAGTTTCCGCCGTTATATCCGTAGTTATCGCAAAGCTTGCGTCTGCACCGATAGGCAAGTTTATAAGCGATAAGGTTCTTGATATGCTAATCGAATCGAACCCCGAGATCGCGGATATCGACAGAATAAACGTATTGGCAGATGGAATAGCGGGAGCTTTGTCGGCTCTTATCCTGTACATTCCCGTATTTTTCCTTGTTTGTCTTATCATTAAGTGTGTAGTATCGGCAATAATGAAGGCTGTATGTCCCAAGGCAGACAACGTTTTTGACCGTATAGGCGGCTTAACAATCGCACTTGTCGACGCACTTCTCTTCGCGTTCCTATTCACGCTTCCAATATACGGAACCATGTCTTTGGCAAACGACGTACTCGACGTAGCTGAAGCTTACACGGAAAAAGAAATTCAAAACGAAGAAGGCGTCGTTCAAAATGCAAAGACATTTGACGTCGCCAAGGAGATCACCGGATCCCCCATTGTTTCTCTTGCGGGAACACCTCCCTTCTCAACTGCATATAACGTGCTTCTCACCTTCAAATTTGAGGGAAGCTCGATAAATATCCCATCAACCGTTCGCTCTGTAACCGGTCTTGCCGAGGAGCTTGTCGTGTTTTCCGATGCGGATAGTATACTGAAGGATAAAACCGCACTTCTTTCCCTCGTCCACAAGACCGAGGACTTTCTCCTTAAAAACAAATTTGTGACGGACGTTGCTTGCGGATTCTTGTCGGATAAGATCCCCTCCGTCAAGCTCGGAGATATGGAATTCAAGCTCGTTGAATACTATTCTGCAATTGCCGACGGCGCTCTGCTCCGCGAGGACCTTCCCGCATTCGTCGATTTGCTTGAGGCTATGGTTGAAAGCGGGATGATCGATGCGCTTAACGGTGAAGGCTTCGATACCGCAAAGGTGGATGCGGAAATGATATCCACAGCGTTCGGTCGAACCTTTAACCATTCTCCCTCAATCGCAACCTTCAAGACAAAGATCGTCAAGGAAGCGGTTTCCGTCTTCGTCGACGAACTTCTTGAAAATAACGGCGACGAAATGGGCTCAATTACAAAATTCCGCGATACGGTAATGGCTCTCCCCGAGGCTCCATTGAGCGCAGATGAAGCAAAAAAGGAGGGCGAAGCCCTTTACATGTTCCTGTCGGGCATTATGACGGGTATCAACGACAGCAAGCACGCAGGTAAGGCGATCGGTATGTTTATCGAGGGCATGGCACGCCATCCTGAGATCGACACCGATGAGGTTATTGAGACCGCGAAGGCCCTGCTTTCAAAGAACGGTCTTCCCGGAACCGAAAAGATTGTCGAAAGCATCAAATCAAAGCTTAACGATTCTGTAAGCAAGCCCGTAGGTCAGGGCACTTTCCCGGATTTCTGCGACGCGGCATTTACGACCGCCACAACTCTCAGCAATATTGCGAGCGGCGAGGGCGGAACCGAAGGCTTTAAGACCCTTATAACATCCTCTCCCGAGGTTCTTGAAACCGTAAAGGATACAGTTACCACCGATCTTCTTGAAGAAATAGGGATGGGTGAGGAAAGTGAAAAGGTAAATGATGTTATTAACTCTGTTTTCGATGCGATGATAGAGGTTGAACTCACAGAGGACGAGGCTGAAAAGGAAGCTGCGGCTCTTAACGAGATAATGTCGATGGTATCCGACGTAACAAGCTCCGAAACCATAACCGAGGAAGCTGTTAAGGAGCGTGCTGACGCCTTGATCGACACCGTTGCATCCTCCAAGGTGGTTGAAAAGACCCTCGAAAATCTCACCGAGGGCAACGTAAGCGACCCCACAGGTCTGTTCTCCGAGCTCGATGATGATGCAAAAGCGGAAATTACCGACAAGATCAACAGCTATATCTCCGAAAACGGTGAAAATGCAACCCTCGAGGCTCTTAAGCTCTTTATGGGACTTAAATAATATAATCAATAGGTAAAAAATGAACAACGCACAAAAAATTTACGAAACTCTCGGCATAAGCGAGGATGTTTACTGCTTCGGCGAAGAGGTTCTCGCTTCCCTCAAGGAGCGTTTTGAGGAAATTGACAGAATTTCCGAAATGAATCAATGCAAGGTTATTTCTGCAATGCAGAAAAACAGGGTAAACGCCACCCATTTTGCCGCAACCAACGGCTACGGCTACAACGATTTCGGCCGTGATAATCTTGAAAGAGTCTACGCCGACGTGTTTCACACCGAAGCGGCGCTTGTACGCCCTCAGATAACCTGCGGGACTCACGCTCTGACCGTTGCTCTGTCTGCAAATCTGCTTCCGGGCGACGAGCTGCTTTCCCCCGCAGGCGGCCCTTACGATACGCTTGAGGAGGTCATCGGTATCCGCCCCTCCCCCTGCTCGCTTAAGGAGTACGGGGTTTCCTACCGTCAGGTAGATCTGCTTGAGGGCGGCACCTTCGACTATGAAAATATCGCAAAGGCAATAAACGAAAAGACCAAGCTCGTAACCATTCAGCGTTCCAAGGGCTACAAGATGCGCCCCACCTTCTCGGTGAAGCAGATAGGTGAGCTTATCGCATTCGTTAAGAACATCAAGCCCGATATTACCGTAATGGTCGATAACTGCTACGGCGAATTTGTTGAGGACATCGAGCCCTCCGACGTGGGCGCAGATATGACTGTCGGCTCACTTATCAAAAATCCCGGCGGCGGTCTTGCTCCTATCGGCGGTTACATAGTCGGAACTCAAAAGTGCATCAACCGTTGCGCATACCGTCTCTCCGCGCCCGGATTGGGTCAGGAGGTCGGTGCGAATCTCGGACTTATGACGTCCTTCTATCAGGGATTTTTCCTTGCTCCAACCGTAACTGCATCGGCTCTTAAGGGCGCCGTGTTCGCGGCTAACATCTACGAGCGTCTCGGTTACAGAGTTATTCCCAACGGAAGCGAGTCCCGTCACGATATAATTCAGGCGGTGGAGCTCGGTTCAAGAGAGGCAATGATCGCATTCTGTAAAGGAATTCAGGCGGCGGCACCCGTCGACAGCTACGTTACCCCAGAGCCTTGGGCAATGCCGGGCTATGACAGCGAGGTAATTATGGCGGCAGGAGCATTCGTACAGGGCTCATCCATCGAGCTTTCGGCGGACGGCCCCATAAGAGAGCCTTACGCGGTATATTTCCAAGGCGGTCTCACCTGGTATCACGCAAAGCTCGGAATACTCATGTCCCTGCAGAAGCTTTATGAAGCAGGACTTGTGAAATTATAAAGCAATACGAACAAAATGAGATAATTTTTTAATATTTTTTAAAAAAGTGTTGCATTTTTATTACGAACGCAGTATAATAGTTGTATAATAAATTCGGAGGTTTTTTGTTATGGCTAATAATACTTCTATCACCAAAATGTATGAGGATCTTCCTAAGATCGTAAAGGTTATTCTTCAGCTGATCCTCGGCGGAATCATCGGCGGAATCTACCGTATTCTTCGTTTCGTTGAAACAAAGAACGTTGTTACTCTCGTAGTTGGCATCCTCGTTCTCGTTACCGGTATCGGAAACCTTATTATTTGGATCGCTGACCTCATCACCGAGATTCTCCACAACCGCATCACCATTTTCGCTGACTAATAACTACATAAAAGCACCGTACCGCGCTCGGTACGGTGCTTTTTTTGTAACCGAAAACCTGCAACGTATCCCTAAGGGTACAATGCAGGTTTTATCTTTTTTTGCAGTCCACGTTACCTCGAGTCTCATTCATAAGAGGAGGGACGTATTTATTTTTTTCTTTATATCAGTTCCTTATATATGGTGTTTTTAGGAACTCCCCTGTCCTTTGCTACGGCCTTTATGGCAGACATTTTATCAAGGGACATATTATTTACGTAGTAATCAACGTGCTCGCTTACGCTCATGTTTTCCCAGAAGCATTCACCTTTACCGGTTCTTCCCTCGACGACCAGGACAAATTCTCCCCTTGGCGCGTCAGAAGCGTATTTTTTCACCGCTTCGGACAATGTCGTTCTGACGATCTCCTCGTTTTTCTTCGTAAGCTCACGGCACAGTGCAATTTTTCTGTCGCCGCCCAGCGTTTTTTCCATTAATTTCAGAGTCTCTTCAAGTCTGTGCGGAGCCTCGTAGAATATCAGCGTCTGCGGATACGTCGAAAGCTCGTTAAGCTTTTCGATTTTCGCGTTGTCCTTACCTTCAAGGAACCCTTCAAATAAGAATCGGCGGGTGGGCAGGCCCGAAAGGGCAAGCGCATTTACTGCGGCACAGGCTCCGGGAACAGCAACTACGTTTATGCCATTCTCTGCGCAAAGACGGACGAGATCTTCACCGGGATCTGAGATCGCAGGAGTTCCCGCGTCGGTCACAAGAGCACAGCTCTCGCCGTTTTTAAGTCTTTCAAGTATCATTTCTCCCGCAGAACGCTTTACGTGCTCCTCATAGGTAACAAGGGGCTTCTTGATCTCATAAGCCGAAAGAAGCTTTGCGGTGACTCTCGTGTCCTCTGCGGCAATGAAATCACATTCCGACAGAGTCTTTACACCACGGTAAGACATATCGTCGAGATTTCCTATTGGTGTTGCTACGAGATATAACGTGGATGGGAGTATTTTGTTCTTTTCTTCCATTTATTCGATCCATTCTCCGTTTTGATAAATTGACATACAGTCGTGGGTGTCATTACCGTTACCGTCGGTTAATATCAGCGGACGCATTACGTTTATTCCGCTTTTCCCTCCTTTTTTGCCCGAAACGAGCACAAGACAGGGTTGATGAGCGACGCTTTGATAAACAAGGCACAAATTCTTAGGCTCAATTCCGCTTGCCCTCATGGCGCAGATAAGGTCGATCATTCTGTCGGGGCGGTAGACGGCATACAGCTCTCCGCCGTATTTCAGCATTTTTGAAGCTGCAGAGCAAAGCTCCGTAATTGAGCCAAACACCTCATGCCGTGCGGCATATTTTCCGTCATCAGTATTGCGTTTTCCGCTTTCGGTCTTCATGTACGGCGGATTCATAAATACGGCTTCGCATTCGGTCCTAAAATCGCGGGCATCGGTGTGTACTGCTTCAACGATTCCATCAAGACCGTTAAGCACTGAGTTTCTGCCCGTAAGGGAGGCATAATATTCCTGTACCTCGAGGGCATATATCCTTAAGAACTTTTTTCTTGCGGCGAGTAGCAGGGAAATTATACCGCTTCCGCTTCCGATCTCGGCAGCTACCCCCGACGGACGAGCCTTTATAAATGCCGAAAGCAGATAGGCATCGGTTCCGTAGGTGAGTCCGTTTTTATTTTGTATAAGCTTAATTCCGTCGTTTACGTCGGTTACAAACTCATTTTCAGTCAGCTCGATCATACGAAAAGATCCTTTGCTTTTCCAAATGCCATAAGCGAGTTTTTTACAGTGCTCTCAGAGACGCAATATGAGATTCTCAAATATCCCGGACATCCGAAATCGTCACCCGGCACTACCAGAAGCCCAAGCTCCTTTGCCTTATCGCTGAAGGCGACAGCGTCACCGCCCGGTGCCTGAACAAAGAGATAAAAAGCTCCGTCGGGACGAACGCATCTATAACCCATTGCTGTCAATGCGGCATAAAGAGTATCTCTGTTTTTTCTGTAAGCATTAAGATTTGGGGAAACTCCCGCACATTCCGAAACGGTCATCTGCATTAAGGTTGGAGCACAAACGTAGCCTAGCGCTCTTCCGCTTCCGCATACCGTGTAATAGATATCGTCTCCGTCAGTGACTCCGTCGGGAACTGCAATATAGCCTATACGTTCACCGGGAAGAGACAGGGACTTGGAAAATGAATAACAAATAATGGTATCAGGATAAATATCGGGGATGTAAGGTACGTTCTTACCGTACGTGAGCTCGCGGTATGGCTCATCAGAAATTATGTATATGGGATGCTCATATTCCTTGGATTTTTCGGCAAGAAGCTTTCCCAAGGCTTTGAGAGACTCCTCCGAATATATAACTCCCGACGGATTGTTTGGTGAATTTATAATCACGCCCTGGGTGTGTTCGTTTATTGCTTCTCTGAATCCGTCAATATTCAATTCAAAGCTCTCTGTATCGGCATCCACCACTGTAAGAGTACCGCCCATACTCTGAACAAAAACCTTGTATTCCGGGAAATACGGTGCTTGAACGGCAAAATTTCTGTTCTCACCGCACACAAGTGAGCGAAGGGTAATGCAAAGGGACGCGGCCGCTCCGCAGGTCATATAAATCTTTTCAGCGGAAATTTTTGCTCCGTAACGCTGTGTAAGATCACTTGCTATTTTCTCTCTTACCGCCTTATCCCCTTGAGCCGAAGAATATCCGTGCAGAACACAGGGCTCAGTCTGATTTATCAGCTTGATCATTGCGTCAGTGACCTCGGAGGGAGGTGGCGTTGACGGATTGCCCAGGCTGAAGTCAAAAACGTTTTCGGCGCCGACCTGCTCCTTCATTGCCTTTCCGTATTCAAAAAGCTCTCTTATTGTGGATCGGCGGGTGCCGAGCTCCTTCATATTGCTGTTTATCATTTTTTCATCCTAAAAAATTATTTATTCATTTAATGATAGCACTTTTTTTCATTTTCGTCAATGCAATTGAGGACTTGGATAATAAAATATTAAAATATTGAAAAAATAAGCCCTTAATGTATTGAAAAAATTAGAGGTTTGGACTATAATGATATTATCGGAAAATATTTGTATAAATTCAGAGGAACAGATAAATAATGGACGAGCTTAAATCAGCAAGAGCACAGATCAACGAAATAGACAAGCAGATGGCGGAGCTTTTTGAAAAGCGAATGAGAGCCGCAGAAATAATTGCCGCTCATAAGAAGGCTACGGGTATGCCCATTCTCGACGAAAAGCGTGAGAAAGAGGTTATAAACTCAAACAGCGCCTACATAAATGACCCCGTTATAAGAGAACACTACGTCTCCTTCATCGAGCAGACCATGAAGGTATCAAGAGACTATCAAAACCGTCTTAACGAGGGTATGCGTATCGCTTATTCGGGAACTATCGGAGCATTTGCACACATTGCTGCAGGAAAAATATTCCACTATAACGGAACAAGAATTCCCTTTGGAAACTTTACAGACGCCTATAACGCCGTTGCTTGCGGCGAATGTGACTGCGCGGTACTCCCTATGGAAAACAGCTACGCAGGAGACGTGGGGCAGGTAATTGATATGCTGTTCTCGGGACCTCTTTACGTAAGCGGTGTCTACGATCTGCCCGTTGTTCACGACCTTTGCTCAGTTAAAGGCGCGTCCAAAAACGATATTAAAAGGGTCATTTCTCATCCACAAGCATTAAGCCAATGTGCCGGTTATATCGGCAGAAACGGATTTGATCAGACACAATATGAAAATACGGCAATGGCAGCAGAATACGTAGCTAATTTAAACGACAAGAGCATTGCGGCTATTTGCTCCGAGGAATGTGCAGAGATCTTCGGACTTACCGTCCTTGAAAGACACATAAACGAAAGTCGGTCAAACACCACTCGCTTCGGCGTGTTCACTCGCGCGGAGATCAATCACGGACTTAAAAACGATCCCGAAAACCGCTTCATTCTCATGTTCACCGTTCAGAACAAGGCGGGAGCCTTGGCTGAGGCTATAAATATTCTCGGCCGTCACGGTTACAATATGACCGCGCTCCGTTCACGTCCCATGAAGGAGCTTCTCTGGAGCTACTATTTCTACGTAGAGTGCGAGGGAACATTAAACGAGAAGGAAGCAAAGCACTTGAAGGAAGAGCTTTCCTGCTGCTGCGACCGTCTCAAGCTCGCGGGAGCATACAAAACAAAAACGCTTTAAGGAATTAATAATGAAAACACTTCACGTTAATTTAGGTGAAAACAGCTACAACATATATGTAGGAGCAGGTCTTGCATCTCGTGCAAACGAGCTTTTTAACCTTAATCGCAGGGTAATGATAGTTACCGATGACGGTGTCCCCGCAGAATATTCAAAAACGCTTGCTTCAATGTGTAAAGAGGCACATATCTTCACCTTCCCGCAGGGTGAAACCAGCAAGACGGTCAACACCGTTACCGAGATAAACCGCAAAATGATGGAGTTGGGCTTTGACCGTCACGACTGTGTCGTTGCGGTTGGAGGCGGAGTTGTGGGAGATCTTGCAGGATTTGCCTCCTCTTGCTATATGAGAGGCGTTGATTTCTACAATATTCCAACCACCGTGCTTTCTCAAGTGGATTCCTCTGTAGGCGGAAAAACGGGAGTTAATCTCGACGGAATAAAGAATATAATCGGAGCTTTTAAGCAGCCAAACGGGGTTATCATCGACGTGGTTCTCCTTAAGACACTTCCTCCCCGACAGATATCAAACGGACTATCCGAAGCTGTAAAGATGGCTCTTACCTTTGACATTGAGCTTTTTGAAAAGCTTGAAAACGGAAACGTTTCAGAGGAGCTTGAAGACATAATCACGCGAAGCGTTGCTCTTAAAATAGCAGTAGTTGAAAAGGACGAAAAGGAAACGGGACTAAGAAAGGTGCTCAATTTCGGTCATACCGTAGGTCACGGCATCGAAAGTCTGGGTATGGATCTCTATCACGGCGAGTGCGTTGCTCTCGGTATGACTTATATGTGCTCCCCCGATGTTAAAGCACGGTTGATACCCGTACTTAAGAATCTGAACCTGCCCACCGAAGCCGACTTCGACAGAGAAAAGGCTTTGACTGCAATTTCCCACGACAAAAAATCACAGGGAAACACTCTTGACGCGGTATTCGTTGACCGTGTCGGAGAATTTTCCGTTAAAAAAGTTACCTTAAACGATATTTCATCTCTTTTAACCGATAAATAATCATCGGAGGAAAATATGAAGAACACATTCGGAAACAGCGTTACCCTTACCATAAGCGGTGAAAGTCACGGAGAGGCACTCGTTGCCATTCTCGACGGATTGCGCGCGGGGATAAAGGTCGATACCGATTTTATAAAGAAAAGACTTGCCCTTCGCCGTCCTTCAGGCAGCATCTCAACTTCGCGTCAGGAGGCTGACGAATTCAGCATCGTAAGCGGAGTTTTTGAAGGCTATACAACGGGAACACCCGTCTGTATCGTTATTCCCAATACTTCGAAAAAAAGCTCCGATTATGACGAGCTGAAATTCCTTCCCCGCCCCTCCCATGCCGACCTCACCGCATATCTTAAGTACGGCGGTTATCAGGACTACCGCGGAGGCGGACATTTTTCGGGAAGAGTTACCGCTGCAATCGTCGCGGCGGGAGCTATTGCGGAATCAGCCCTTGCACAAGAAGGAATAACCATCGGAACACATATAAAAAACATTGGAAATATATACGACGCTCCCTTTTCAAGCCTCAATGATGAGCTTCCTGCTCTGAAGGAGGAGATCTTCCCCGTAATAAGCCGTGAGCAGGGCGAAAAAATGAAAGCTCTTATCGAAGAGACTAAAAAGGATCTTGACAGTATCGGAGGAGCTCTTGAGACCGCAGTTATTGGAATTGGCGGCGGTTACGGTGAGCCTTGGTTCGACACTGTCGAGGGCTTGCTTTCTCACGTTCTTTTCTCAATCCCCGGTGTAAAGGCGGTCAGCTTTGGCGCAGGTGAGGATTTTTCAAAATTGAAAGGAAGCACGGCTAACGATCCCTTCACAGTCGAAAATGAAATGATCGTAACGGCAAGCAACAACAGCGGCGGAATAAACGGCGGAATTACAAACGGTATGCCCATAATTTTCTCGGTAACCGTCAGACCGACTCCGTCTATTGCCCGCGAGCAGAGCACCGTTGATATGCGAAATAATGAAGAAAAAAGCCTCTCCATTCACGGCAGACACGATCCATGTATCGTTCACCGTGCCGCACACGTTGTTAATGCCTGTACAGCCATTGCAATTCTCGACATAATCACCACACGTGACGGAAGTGCGCCGAGGAATAAAAAAATATGAAATACGGTCTTATAGGAGAAAAGCTGGGACACAGCTTTTCTCCCGAGATACACAAAAAAATCGGGGATTATCCCTACGAGCTTAGGGAAATACAGAAAAGCTCGCTGGACAAATTTATGACTGACAAGGACTTTTCGGCCATAAACGTAACGATCCCCTATAAAAAAGCGGTTATCCCATACCTTGACGTGATCAGCGATGAAGCAAAAGCCATCGGGGCGGTGAATACCGTTGTTAACAAAAACGGAATCCTTTACGGTTACAATACCGATTTTTACGGTCTTAAAAATCTCATTTTAAGGGTCACGAAAAGCCTTCACGGTAAGGTTCTCGTTTTAGGCACAGGAGGAACGTCCTTAACCGCCAAGGCGGTATGTAAGCATCTGGGAGCTAAAGAGATCCTTACGGTGAGCAGAGCTCAAAAGGATGACTGTATCACATATGAAGAAATGTATGACAGTCACACCGATGCAGCATTTATAATTAACTGTACCCCCTGCGGAATGTATCCGAATGATTTTGATACGCCTGTAAGACTTACGCCCTTTCATAAGCTTGAGGGCGTGATCGACGTAATATATAACCCTCTCCGCACCCCTCTCATCAGGGAAGCAAAAAGGCTTGGCATTGCCGCCGAGGGCGGCTTATATATGCTGGTCGGTCAGGCTGTTGAGGCTTACGGACACTTTTTCGGAACAGAAACAGATACCGAGATCACCGACAGAGTTTATTCCGAAATTTTAAGCGAAAAGCAAAACATAGTGCTCATCGGTATGCCGTCCTGCGGAAAAAGCAGCATTGGTAAGCGCCTTTGCGAGCTTCTCGGATGCAGTTTTTACGATACCGACGAGGAGATTACAAAAAACAGCGGAATGACCATTCCCGAAATATTTAAAAAATATGGAGAAGAGCATTTCAGGGATCTTGAAAGCGAGGCGATCAGATCGCTTTCGCAGGGAATTTCGGGTGCCGTTATCGCAACCGGCGGCGGAGCGGTTCTCCGCGAAAGCAATACCGACCTTCTCCGCGCAAACGGAGTTCTCGTTTTCATAGACAGAGATCTTGATCTGCTTATACCGACCTCCGACAGACCTCTTACCTCGGATATAGACGCGCTTACAAAGAAGTATAATGACAGATACCCGATATACAGCAGTGTGCGCGATATTTGCATCTGCGGTAACGGCAGCGTAAACGAAGTGGCAGACGATATAATTGAAAAGCTGAAAGATATTAGATAATGAAAGTAAAGATCGAAAAAACCGCCTATGCAGGCACGGTAAAGGCGCCTCCGTCAAAGAGTGCCGCCCATCGCAGACTTATCTGCGCCGCGTTGGCGGAGGGAAAAAGTATAATTCACGGAATATCCGAGTCAGAGGATATGAAAGCAACCCTCGACTGTATTGCCGCCATGGGCGCCAAATGGGAAAAGGACGGACAGACCGTTACCGTTTACGGTATCGATCCAAAAAAAAGATCCGAGGCTGTTTTCCCTTGTCGCGAAAGCGGAAGCACTCTCCGTTTCTTCATTCCAATAGCGCTTCTTTGTGAAAAAGAAGGAAAAATGACCGGAAGCGAACGTCTTATGTCCCGCCCTCTCGAGCCATATGAGCAGATATGCGTTTTTCAGGGGCTTGATTACGTCCTTGAAAACACCTCCCTCACCATTAAAGGCCCCCTTGAAAGCGGACATTTCAGATTAAGAGGCGATATTTCAAGCCAATTTGTAAGCGGACTTATGTTTGCGCTTCCATTAACAGATACATTTAGCGTTATTGAGCTTACTCCGCCTGTAATGTCGGCATCATATATTGCGATGACCGTACTTGCATTGAATGAGTTCGGAATAAACGTTTCTGTTACGGAAGACAATAAAATTATTATCCCCGGAAAGCAAAAGTACCTTTGCCGTGAATCAGAGGTTGAGGGGGATTGGTCAAATGCCGCATTCTTCCTTGCCCTCAACGCTCTCGGCTCCGAGATCGAGGTGGAGGGACTGCAAAAGGACACCCTTCAGGGAGACTCGGTTATAAAAAGACTGCTCGGAAGGCTCGGAAGAAGCCATCCTGTGATCGATATTGCAGATTGCCCCGATCTTGCTCCGGTGCTTATGGCGGTCGGAGCGGCAATGAACGGAGTTACTCTCACAAACACAGATCGCCTCAAGATAAAAGAATCTGACAGAGGCGCGGCAATGGCAGAGGAGCTTAACAAGCTGGGTGTTAAGGTGGACCTTAATGAAAACGAGATCACCGTTCATGCACCAAAAGAGCTCATGTCCCCCGTAACCGCCCTTAACGGTCACAATGACCACCGTATCGTTATGGCGTGCGCCGTTATTCTCACTCTCGTCGGCGGAGAAATCGAAGGAGCTGAGGCAGTCAGCAAATCCTTCCCCGACTTCTTTGATATTCTGAGCGGACTTGAGAAAATCAAAATATAACAGCAGGGCATATTTCATATCTGCCTGCCCAACAGCATTCAGCAACCAAAAGGAAACCTTTATCAAATGGAATTAAACAGCAAAGTAAACGTACTGATTGTAGGTCTCGGTCTTATGGGCGGAGCCTACGCTATAGGATTAAAGAAAAAGGGATACCACGTATCCGCAATAACAAGATCGGATTCATCGATCGCTTACGCACTTGAAAACGGCATAATCGACGAAGGAACAACCTCACTCGATCCCGAAATGATCGGCAAAGCGGAGCTTGTCGTATTCGGTCTCTATCCCAACGTGTTTATAGATTGGATAAGAGATAATCAGCATCTTCTCCGTTCGGGCGCAATTATTACAGACGTAACGGGTGTCAAGACCTCGGTAGTCTATAAAATTCAGGATATGCTCCGTCCCGACGTGGAATTTGTCCCCGCGCACCCCATGGCAGGACGCGAGGTATACGGAGTGCAAAACAGCGCCGGTGTGAATATTTCAGAAGCAAACTACATAGTAACACCGACCGCAAAAAACACTCCCGAGAACATCGAAGCGGTAAAGAAGTTAGGGGAAGAGATCGGTTTTGCGAGAATTTCGGTTCTCTCTCCCGAGAAACACGATGAAATGATTGCATTCGTTTCGCAGCTTGCCCATTGTCTTGCGATCGTTCTTATGACCTGCAACGATCTTGAAAATATAGAGGACTACACGGGTAACTCCTTCCGCGACCTCACTCGAATCGCGCATATCAATGAAAATATGTGGAGTGAGCTCTTTATGATGAACAAGGACGCTCTGCTTGAGCAGATGGATCTGTTCTCCGAGCAATTCAAGTCGCTTCGCGATATGATAGATAATTCAAACGTGGATGCAATGAAAAAAATGATGATCGAATCCACGGTAAGACGAGATAAATTTGATAAGAAAGGATGATACTGCTATGAATATGGAATTTTACCGCAAGTTACCCATTCCGAAGGACATAAAGGAGCAATACCCTCTTTCTCCCGAGCTTGCTCAAATCAAGGCAAGAGAGGACGAGGAGATAAGAAAGATCTTCACGGGAGAATCAAATAAATTTCTGCTCGTTATCGGGCCCTGCTCCGCAGACAACGAGGATTCGGTGATCGATTACATAAGCCGTCTGCGTACCGTTCAGGACAGAGTTTCGGATAAAATAGTTATAGTTCCCCGTATCTACACAAATAAACCGAGAACAACAGGTGAGGGCTACAAGGGTATGCTTCATCAGCCTAACCCCAACGAGCGCCCCGATATGCTCAAGGGATTACTTTCAATTCGTTCTCTGCATATGAGAGCTTTAGCAGAAACAGGCTTCTCCTGCGCTGATGAAATGCTCTATCCAGAAAATCACAGATACCTCTCCGACGTGCTTTCCTACGTTGCGGTTGGTGCAAGAAGTGTGGAGGACCAGCAGCACCGCCTTTGTGCAAGCGGTCTCGACATTCCCTGCGGCATGAAGAACCCCACTTCGGGTGACATTTCCATAATGCTCAATTCCATAACCGCCGCACAGAATTCCCACACGTTCATTTATCGCGGCTGGGAGGTAAAGTCACTTGGAAATTCACTTTCCCACGCGATCCTCCGCGGTTATGTTGACGAGCACGGAAGATCACACCCGAACTATCATTACGAGGATCTTATCTCTCTCTACGACGCATACAGCTCAAAGAGTCTTCAGAATATGGCGGTACTTATCGACACAAACCACGCAAATTCGGGCAAGCAGCACCTTGAGCAGATAAGAATTGCAAAAGAGGTCCTTCACTCAATGAGACACAGCGCCGACATCCGTTCCTACGTTAAGGGTCTTATGATCGAAAGCTACATCGAGGACGGTTGCCAGAAGATCGGCGAAAACGTTTACGGCAAATCCATAACCGACCCCTGTCTCGGCTGGGAAAAGACCGAAAAGCTTATACTCGACATAGCGGATACACTCTAATAAAGCGGTCCCCAACAAAGCGTTGGGGACCGACAAAGACAGATTTTAGCCTTCCCCGATTGGTGAAGGCTAAATATATGCATTAGCTTGAAACACCTCATCCGTCAATCTTCGGTTGCCACCTTCCACCACTGGGGAAGGTGGCATTTTCGTAAGAAAATGACGGATGAGGTGTTCCAAGTCGATTGTATCTAATTTGTGAGTACATAATCGTTCATCATTGACCGGTGGAAGCTCCTCAGTAACCTTGGGAGGCTTTTCGGACGTTTCGGGATTATTGCTGCTTTCGGGAGAGGTGAGTGTGTTTTCCTCCATCACGTCTTCTGTGTCGGAGGGTGCCGTATTTGGTGATTTTCTATGCGCGCAGGACGATAATATTGAAATCATGATCAAAGTGAGAATAATGCATAAAATTTTTTTCATAACAAACCTCCTTAAATTTTTCTATTATCATCACATAATAAATATATTGCTAAAATATGAGCGGTGTTACATTTCGTTTACTTGCACAAAATGGGAGGAAAAAACTGTGTATTGTGACAAGAAAAAATTTTTAAAAAAATTTTTAAAAACCTATTGACAATTGTTTCTTATTAGTATATAATATCAATAGCACGGAGGTGAGTAATTGAAAAAACGAAACACAATTCAAAAATCAATAGTTCTTGAGGCGTTAAAGGAGCTTCACGGAACTCATCCAACCCCCGCGAAGGTCTACGACTACATCCACGAAAAATATCCAACAATAAGTCAGGCGACTGTATTCAGGATCCTGTCAAGTGAAGTGGAGGATGGGGAGGCACAAAGAGTTTATGCACCCGATTCGAGCCTGCGCTATGAATACGGCACAAGAAAGCATTATCACGTGTCATGTAGGAACTGCGGAAAGGTCGAGGACGTCGAGATGAACTACCTCGACGGTCTTGAAAAAGAAGCCGAAGGCTTAAACGGCTTCAAGGTCGAAAGACATATAGTTGAATTTATCGGACTATGCCCCGAATGTGCGCAAGTATCCGATAATATATAAAAATCAAAAAATACTTTAATTTAAGTGAGGAAAAAATTATGAAATTCGTTTGTACTGTTTGTGGTTACGTTCACGAGGGAGAGGCTGCTCCCGAAAAGTGCCCCGTATGTAAGGTTCCCGCGTCCAAGTTTAAGGTAATGGAAGAGGGCGCTGCTCTCGCTGCTGAACACGAGTATGGCATCTACGCTAAGACTGTTAAGAATAACCCCGACATCTCCGAGGAAGACAAGAAGTACATCTTCGAGCAGCTCATGGCTAACTTCAACGGCGAGTGCGCTGAGGTTGGTATGTATCTCTGCATGGCAAGAATCGCACATAGAGAAGGCTATCCCGAGATCGGTCTCTACTGGGAAAAGGCAGCATTTGAAGAGGCTGAGCACGCTGCAAAGTTCGCTGAGCTTCTCGGTGAGGACCTCGAGCCCAACATGAAGGCTACCACCAAGGATAACCTTGCATGGAGAGTTGACTGCGAGTACGGCGCAACCTCCGGTAAGTTTGACCTTGCAAAGTGCGCAAAGAAGAACAACCTCGACGCTATCCACGACACCGTTCACGAGATGGCTCGCGATGAGGCTCGCCACGGCAGAGCTCTTGAGGGACTTCTTAAGAGATACTTCAAGTAATATATGAAAAATCAAATATATACACCCGACATCGCCTAAAAACGATTTTCACATACCGGATGTAAACAAACGGCAGAGGAAATTCCTCTGCCGTTTTTAAATTATTTAAGCTTACACCGCAAGTTAAGGGCATCCTTAAATGCAAATTTATTATCAAGGAAACGGCTTATATTATGTATGATCCAGCCGTTTACCAACGCGCAAAGGACAGTACCCCATTTTATTCCCACAAATGTGCGGAAGAAGGCAAGCGATAAAATTATGCTTATAACACAGCTTACGCAGTCGTATATCGTTTTCGTTTTACCTATCGGCGTTTTTGTCTTTTCCGAGAGCTCTTTTACAAACAGCTCGTATGCCTCGGGCGGCAAATACGTGTGAAACAAAAGTGCAACTCCGACCGAGCAGATAACAAGTCCCGCGATATAGAATACAATTTGCCATATTATACCGTCAGCTCGGATCAGACCGGTCAAGTACATAATACCGTCAAGAACGTTTCCATATATAAACGCTGTTACAAATGAGAAAATATAGCTTTTTTTGAATTTTCGAAAAATTACCGACAGTACAAGCAAAAGGAACGCCTGAAACACGTATTCCGACATACCAAACGAAAAGAACGGTAGAAATTTTACGACCTTCAGATGTATGATATACGCCGGCGCTACCACCATCGACATTCCGAAATTCGCCTTTTCCATAAATGCTGTGCCGAGCGCCAACACCATAATCCCCACAACGTAGGCGAGCTCAGTATAAAAAATTCTTTTTTCCTTCATTGTCATCTCCAAATTGTATAAATACCGTTTGATACAGAAACGGAAAAAGATGAATTTTCAAAGCAAGTACCATCATACCGCTCATTTGATGTAATGTCAAGTGCTATACGTTAAATTCATAACTCAAAATGCACCGCGGCTGCGGTGCATTTGATGTTTATAAATTCAGATCGGGAAGTCTTGAAAATCCTCTTTCGAGGTCTTCCTCTGTGGGAACGTAGTCGTCCATATTTCCGTCGTTGAAGCGCTGATAGGACATCATATCGAAATATCCCGTACCCGTAAGACCGAATACGATGACCTTCTCCTCCCCCGTTTCCTTGCACTTAAGAGCCTCGTCGATGGCTACCTTTATGGCGTGGGAGGATTCGGGAGCGGGGAGTATACCCTCGATACGAGCGAATTCCTGAGCCGCCGCAAATACCTCGGTCTGCTTTACGCTGACAGCTTCCATAAGGCCGTCGTCGTAGAGCTGGGAAAGGGTGGAGGACATACCGTGGTAACGGAGTCCGCCTGCGTGGGAAGCTGAAGGAATGAAGTTTGATCCCAGAGTGTACATCTTGGAAAGGGGACATACCATACCTGTGTCGCAGTAATCGTATGCGTATTTACCTCTCGTTAAGCTGGGGCAGGATGCAGGTTCAACTGCAATTATGCGATAGGGAGTACCCTCTTGGATCTTTTCGCCCATAAAGGGTGCGATAAGACCGCCGAGGTTGGAGCCTCCGCCCGCACAACCGATGATTATATCCGCCTTAACGCCGTATTTGTCAAGTGCCGCCTTAGTCTCAAGACCGATTACAGACTGATGAAGCATTACCTGATTGAGCACGCTTCCGAGAACGTAGCGGTAGCCCTCGGTGTTTGTTGCAACCTCAACAGCCTCGGAAATTGCACATCCCAAGCTTCCGTTGGTGCCGGGATGCTCGGCAAGTATCTTTCTTCCCACCTCTGTTTCCATTGATGGAGAGGGAGTGACCGACGCGCCGTAGGTTCTCATAACCTCGCGGCGATGGGGCTTCATCTCATAGGAGCATTTTACCATATATACCTTACAGTCAAGTCCAAGGTAAGCGCACGCCATTGAAAGCGCGGTTCCCCACTGACCTGCTCCTGTTTCGGTCGTTACACCCTTCAAGCCCTGCTTCTTAGCGTAATACGCCTGAGCTATCGCGGAATTGAGCTTATGAGAGCCGCTTGTGTTGTTGCCCTCGAATTTATAGAATATTTTTGCGGGAGTACCGAGCTTTTCCTCAAGGCAGTAAGCACGAATGAGGGGCGCGGGACGGTACATTTTATAGAAATCTCTTATTTCTGTGGGAATTTCAAAAAATCTTGTGGTATCGTCGAGCTCCTGCTTGATGAGCTCTTCACAGAATACGGGCGCAAGCTCCTCCTCGGTAATGGGCTTAAGAGTTTTCGAGGAAAGAAGAGGCGCGGGCTTATTCTTCATATCCGCACGGAGATTGTACCACGCCGTAGGCAGCTCCGATTCACTTAAATAAATTTTGTAAGGTATTTGTTCCTTCGACATATAGGTGTCTCCCTTCATAGAATAAAATATTACTCGGGCGGAAAATAAAAATCCCGTCCCGAAAACGCCGGGACAGGAGATATCCTGCAGCCACCCTGCTTGACTTTCGTCTGTTTTCTGCGTACCATCATACGCTCGCACTGTTACGGGTGCTCCCGTCGGTTATTGACCGCCCTCCGAAGTCCATTCACAGTTAGTCCACCCACCGCACTCACACCGTCTGCGGCTCGCTTTGAGCTTCCTTAACAGCTACTACTCTTCATCTGTGGTTTAGAACATTATATCACCGCGAAAATGCTTTGTCAAGGATTTTTTTGAATAATTATACGTTCGGATACAAACAATATATGTAATACACCTTAAAAGGAGAACGTATGGACTACCGCACTCAAATCGAGCATCTTGAAAAGACGCTGAACGTACAAAAAAGCTTTGATATTCAAAGGCGACCTCTGACCCTTCCTTATGGCGAGGTCTCGCTTTTTACCGTTGCGGGATTATGCTCGTCGGAGCTTGCGGAGAGAATAATACGTTACGTTCTTGACAGCGAAAGCGGAGATGAATGTATAAATAATATCCCCTGTCACGACGTTTCGTATTCCTCCGACGTGCCTTCGCTTTCAAGAGCGGTTCTGGGAGGAAGGGCGGTAATGGTTGCGCAGGGGTGTGACCGCTGTGCGATCATTGATATAAAAGGTTTTCCCGTAAGGAGCGTTGAGGAGCCTGAAAACGACCGCGTTTTAAGAGGACCCCGCGACGGATTTGCCGAATCGCTCATTCGAAATTCATCACTCATCAGGCGCCGTCTTTGCGATCCCGCACTCGTTATGGAAAGGTTTACCGTAGGCAAGAAAAGCACACTTGATATCGCGCTTTGCTACGTTAACGGGTGTGCGGATGAGAAATTTGTATCCTCTCTGCGCCACAAGCTTTCAAATCTGAACGTTAAGGCACTCAATATGACCCAAGAAAGCTTGGCTGAGGCGCTCATCCATCGGGGCTGGTACAATCCCTTTCCGAAGGTGCGATATACAGAGCGCCCCGATGCCGCAGCGGCAATGCTTGAAGAGGGGAGCGTTATAATTCTGTGCGACAATACGCCGCAGGCGATGATATTACCGACGTCAATATTTGATTTTTTGCAAGAGACCGACGATTACTACCTTCCTCCGCTTATCGGGTCGTATCTTCGCATCACGAGAATGGTCATATTTGCCATTTCTCTGATCCTTACGCCTCTTTGGTATTACTGTGTGAAAAACGTGTCGTCATTACCCTCGTGGCTTCACTTCCTTGACATAGATGATCCTGCTGCGGTGCCGCTGATCTTGCAGATATTTTTGGCTGAGTTCATGATCGACGGGCTTAAATTGGCATCGCTCAATACTCCAAATATGCTCAACAACTCCCTTTCGGTCGTCGGAGGACTGATTCTGGGTGATTATGCGGTGCAGGCGGGGTGGTTTTCGCCCCAGACCATTCTGTATATGGCGATCGTTGCCATTGCGGCGTTTACTCAGCAGAGCTATGAGCTCGGTTACGCCTTTAAATTTTTAAGATTGTTGCTTCTGCTTTTAACCGCCCTGTTCGGTTTGTGGGGATTTTTTGGCGGTCTTATAATAACAGTCGCAGCCATTGCACTGAACAAAACCGTTTCGGGCAGTAGGTCATACCTTTACCCATTGATCCCATTTAACGCCTCCGCATTTTTAAGAACCTTTTTCAGAATAAGGCTCAAAAACAAAAAATGCTCCTGCGGAGCGTCGGAGGAACAGAAAAATGATCCTTCTTGACCTCTCATTTGTTTTTTTGGTGTCGGCACTTGCGGGAATGGGCGTTGGAGGGGGAGGTCTGCCGGTGCTGTTTTTTACTGCTGTCAGAAATTTCCCTCAAAAATCGGCGCAGGGGCTAAGTATCCTGCTTTTCATTGCCGCCGCCATCGGCGCATACACCGTCAACAGAAAAAAACGAAGTCTCGATCTCGGAATTATCCCGTATATTGCCTTTTCCGGCTGTATTTTCGCGTTTTTCGGTGCCGCCGCAGTAGAATACGTGTCAAGCACAGTACTCAGAAAGCTGTTCGGAGGACTTCTTGTGCTGACGGGAATTTACTCGATCTTAAAAAAAGATTGATTTTAGCAAAAATTAAAAAATCAGTATTGCAAAACAATTCATTTTGTTGTAGAATATATTATTATGCGTTAAAGCATATAACGTTATAAAAGGAAGGTTTTGACAATGTCAGATAACGTAAAAAAGGGTGGAATTTCGGTTGAGACCGAGCACATATTCCCTATTATAAAAAAATGGCTTTATTCCGACAAGGATATTTTTCTTCGCGAGCTTGTTTCCAATGCCTGCGACGCGGTAACAAAGCTCCGCCGTCTGTCCTCTTTGGGACAAATATCCGATATGGGTGATGATTTTAAAATAACTGTTAAGGCGGATAAGGAAAATAAGACGATTACGGTATCGGATAACGGTATCGGTATGACCGAGGAGGAGCTCGATAAGTATCTTTGTCAGATCGCCCTTTCGGGCGCACTCGATTTCATCAAGAAGTATGAGGGCGAGAACGAGGGCGGCAACGGTATTATCGGTCACTTCGGTCTCGGCTTCTATTCGGCATTTATGGTGGCGCACAGCGTTGAGGTAAATACCCGTTCATATACCGATGCACCGGCGGTTCTTTGGGAGTGCGGTGAAAACGGAGAATATACTATGTCCTCATCCGATAAAGCCGAAAGAGGAACCGACGTTATTCTTCATATAGCCGACGGCGAGGAAGAATATCTTGAGGATTCACGCCTACGCGGAATTCTCGAGCAATACTGCTCCTTTATGCCGGTTGAAATATACTTTGAAGGCGAAAAGGAGGAAGAGGAGAAGAAGCCGATAAATGACGTTACTCCCCTCTGGATGAAGAATCCCTCCGATTGTACCGAGGAGGAATATCTTGAGTTCTACCGCAAGGTGTTCCACGATTATCGTGAGCCGCTGTTCTATATTCATATAAACGCCGACTATCCCCTCAATTTTAAGGGAATCCTTTATTTCCCTAAGATCACAAACGAATATGAAAGCCTTGAGGGTCAGGTAAAGCTTTATTACAATCAGGTGTTCGTGGCTGATAACATAAAGGAGGTAATTCCCGAATTTCTCCTTATGCTCAGAGGCGTGATCGATTGTCCCGAGCTTCCGCTTAACGTATCAAGAAGCTATCTGCAGAACAGTACCTACGTCGACAAAATGTCCAAGCATATCGTAAAGAAGGTTGCCGATAAGCTGAATTCGCTCTTCAACCTCGAAAGAGAAAAGTACGAAACACTTTGGCCCGATGTAAAGATATTCGTCGAGTACGGAGCTCTTAAGGATAAAAAGTTCTATGAAAGAGTAAAGGACAGCGTTCTTTATCCTCAAACGAACGGAAAGACCTTAACCTTAAACGAATACCTTGAAAACGCCAAGGAAAAACACGAAAAAACCGTATATTACACCACCGACAAGATCGCACAGGCACAGTACGTATCCATGCTTGAAGCACAGGACATCTCGGTATGCTATCTCGATAAGGGACTTGATAACCAGTTCATTACGATGATAGAGCAGGAGGCGGGCGTGAAATTCCTGCGAGTTGACGCAGGCGTTGCCGACGTGCTTAAGAACGACGGAGAAAAATTTGAAAGCGAAATACTTACAAAACTCTTCACAGAAATCGGAGGAGAAAAGCTTAAGGTGAATTTTGAGCCGCTTAAGGACGAAGCTCTCCCCGCTATTATTACGGTTTCCGAGGAAGGCAGACGCTTCAGCGAAATGATGAAGCTCTACGGTATGGCGGATAATATGCCCGCCCCCGAAGCAGAGCTTATACTGAATGTCTCATCTCATACCGTAAAAGCACTTGAAAAGAAGGCAGAAAGCGATCCCGACGAGGCAAAGCTCATCGCAAAACAGATCTATATGCTCGCAACTCTCTCGCAGAGAAGACTGAGCGCAGAGGAGCTTAATGAATTCCTCTCAATATCCTTTAAGAGCATAAGCGACCGTCTTTGAGAGGTAAAACGTGTCGGAACGTGATTTTGAAATTATCGTTGAGGGCATATCCTCGCTTTACAAGGGCAGAAGCATAAGCCTCGAAAAGCATTTATGCTACATCGACGAGCTCGCTCACGCTCTGTCGGAGGAGGCGGGCGAGGAAGAAATATTCTTCAAAGACCGAAGCTTCAAGGAAAGATATTTTTCGGTAACCGAAGCCCCTCACACCGATTGCGCGGATATAAATTCATCAATAATCGATGACTATAATCGAATATCCGTCTATCAGGACAAGGGTGTCCTTTGCACAAGGCTTTGCGACATTCTCGGTATTAAGGGTATTCTCTCGGCATCAACCTTTTTCGACGAGATCGAGGAGGGCGACGGAAGCATCTGCTACGTGAGAAGCCCCTATGCAGACAATGCGTATCTTTCCTTTGCGCAGAGCGTAAATAATCCGAGAGCTCTGTACTGCGAGGATTTTACACAGGTGTGCGAGGACGTTTACTACGGAAAAAGCACCTACTGTATCCTTCCCATATCAAACAGCAAGGACGGACGTCTGGGAGGATTCAGGAATCTTGTCACAAAATATTCTTTAATAACCGTTCGTACGGTCAGAGTATTATCAAACGATACCGAAACGCTTTTCGCACTGATGAAAAAAGATCTTGAAATACCGAAAACGACGGAAAATGCGTTGTTTGAGCTGCGCATATCCGAGCCCGAGCGCCTGAGCGAAATCTTAACCGTTGCGGAAGTGTGTAAAATGAACGCGGTATCGGTGGATATGAACGGCTCTTCGGGGTCTTGTGACGTCACACTTACGGTAAATGACGACGGCATCTGCGGTTTTTTAACCTATCTTAGCCTTGAACATGCGGATTACATTCCGCTGGGAATATATAAAGAATTATGATCTAAAATTAATTTTTCCGGAGAAAAACAATGGCAAATATCTTAGCTGAATACAAAAAATGGCTTAAAAGCGACAATGTGAGCACTGACATGAAAAACGAGCTCCGTCTCATCGAAAACGACGAGGAGCAGCTCAAGCTTCGATTCTCATCTCCCCTGTCCTTCGGTACAGCGGGTCTGCGCGGAATTATGGGCGCGGGAATCGGAAATATGAATATTCATACAGTTGCGCAGGCAACCAAGGGTCTATCCGACTACGTTAACGCTTGTGGCGGCGGAGAGGTCGTTATAGCTTACGACAGCAGAAACAATTCGGAGCTTTTTGCGAAGGTATCTGCGGAGGTTTTGGCACGAAACGGGATCAAGACCTACATCTTCGACGGTCCCCGTCCCACTCCCGAGCTCTCCTTTGCGGTAAGAGAGCTAAGCTGCATTGCGGGTATCAACATCACCGCGTCACATAACCCGAAGGAATATAACGGCTATAAGGCGTATGCGAGCGACGGCGCGCAGCTTTCTCCCGAACAGGCAAAAACTGTGTCGGAATATATCCGCCGCTGTGACGTTTTAGGCGTTGAAAGAGCTGATTTCGATACCGCGAAAAAGAACGGTCTTATCGTTACCTTGGGAGAAGATATCGACGAAAAGTACTTAAATAACGTTCTCGGACAGAGAGTTAATCCCGACGCCATAGTCTCTCAGTCGGATATGGCGATCGTTTATACCCCCCTTCACGGTGCGGGATACAAGCTGGTTCCGGAGGTCCTTCGCCGTGCGGGATTAAAAACCGTTACAGTCGTTCCCGAGCAGGAGATGCCAAACGGTGAATTCCCAACGGTGCGCTATCCAAATCCCGAATTTCCCGAAGCTTTCACTCTCGGAATAGAGATCGCAAAGACGCAGGGCTGCGACCTCATAATCGCTACCGACCCCGACGCCGACAGAATGGGCGCTATGATCAGATCGGACGACGGCTTTAAGGGTCTCACCGGCAACCAGATGGGCTGTCTGCTTCTCGACTACATTATTACCGCATACCGCGAGACAGTCGGCGTTCCTTCTGATGCATACGCCGTAAAGAGTATTGTTACGACGGAGCTTGCAAGCCTTATATGTAATGCAAACGGCGTTAAGATGCACGACGTGCTCACGGGCTTCAAGTTTATTGGAGAGGCAATCAAAAAGCACGAAGAAAAGGGCTTCGGAACCTATCTTCTCGGCTTTGAGGAAAGCTACGGATATCTGAAGGGAACCTATGCGCGCGATAAGGACGCAGTCGTTGCCTCGCTTTTGGCAACCGAAATGGCGGCTTACTACAGAGGCAAGGGAATGACCCTGTCCGATGCCCTCGATTCGCTGTATGAAAGATACGGAAACTTTGAGGAATCGGTAATGTCCATCGCAATGGCAGGAAGCGACGGCAAGGAAAAGATGGATGCACTTATGAACTCCATCCGCACAAACGCTCCCAAGGCTATAGCGGGAGAGGCTGTAATCACCGTCAGAGACTACAGAAGCGGTATAATAACCGACCTGATAAGCGGAGAAAGCGTTGAAACGGGGCTTCCGTCTGCCGACGTTCTCTACTATACCACCGAAAACTGCGTGCTGGTCATTCGCCCGTCGGGTACAGAGCCTAAGGTAAAGGTCTATTTTATGGCAAAGGGAAATACAGCTTCTGAGGCGAAAAATCGTATCGAAATGATAAAAACCAGCGCAAAGGAACTTCTTAACGCTTGATTTTTCCATTTTCCTTGACATTGTAAAGAAAATGTGTTATTCTGTTAGTATAAGAAATTAAATAATCACCGCAAAAGCGGATTCCGAGTAAACCTCGGGGAAAGGATATTAAAATGGTAATTGAAGACGCAATAATCGTACACAAAAATGAGGTAGTCTTCTGCGATAAGAGCGATAAATCCCGCTATAGGCACTACCGTCTTACCCCTGCAAACATAGTTAAGATCAAGTTTGACTACAGCATCTATAAGACCTTCTTCGGTCTCAAGAAGGAGCTCGAGGAAAGAATCGTTTTCTATATCAACGACAGCGATATTCCCGAGGAGCTCATCGTTTGTGAGCACAACGAGCCTAACTTCCGCCGTTTCAGAGGAGGTCTGCGCACCTTCGTCGACGACAACAAGGTAGCCCTTGAGATCCTCGACGTAAATGGAAATCTCCAGGCATAAAGAGAAATATAAGGGTGTTGTTCATTTCAACACCCTCTTTTTTAAGTTAATTCGGAGGACGGTATGCTGAGCTTTGAGGAATACAAAAAAGAATACGGCATAGTCCTCGACGACGATCAATGCAAGGCTTGTGAGCAGATCGACGGAATGATCCTGCTTCTTGCCGTTCCCGGAAGCGGAAAAACCACAGTTATGATCTCGAGGCTTGGGTATATGACCAAGGCCCTCAATATAAGCGCCAATTCTATACTTGCAATAACCTATTCGGTTGCCGGAACAAAGGAGATGAAAAGCAGATACGAAAAGCTTTTCGGATATTGTGACGTTGAATTCCGTACGATCCACGGATTTTGTGCGGTGCTTATCAACCGCTATGAAAAAATACGGGGACGGAAGGCGTTTACCCTTTTGGATAAGGATGGCGAACAGGCCTCTATACTTCGCACAATAATTGGCAATGCGGGATCATATCCTACGGAAAATGAGCTTCGAGACATTATGACGGCAATAACGTACAGCAAAAATAATATGCTGACGAAGGATCAGATCGACAAGGAAATGATGGTCGAGGGACGAGATTTTCCTGCCATTTACCGCGCATATGAGGAATATAAGCTCGAAAATCGTCTTATGGACTACGACGATCAGTTAGTATATGGGCTTAAGATACTTCGCACCTGTCCCGACGTTTGCTCGGTGTATTCCGATCGCTTCAAATACATCTGCGTTGACGAGGCGCAGGATACCTCAATGCTCCAACATATGATAATCAAGGAGCTGTCCGGTAAATGCGGCAATCTTTTTATGGTCGGGGACGAGGATCAGAGTATATACGGCTTCCGTGCCGCATATCCTAAGGCGTTGCTTGATTTTGAACATGATCATCCCGGCGCGGCCGTTATGTACATAGCAAAAAACTACAGAAGTACAGGCAAAATAGTTGCATTGTCGGATAGATTTATTAAGGCAAACACCGAACGCTTGGCGATCGGTAAGAATATGAGGACCGATAACGAGGACGGGGAGACTCCGTTGAAGGTAAAGCTTTCGGATCTGAGACTTCTGCCGGATTACATAAGAAGGGTTTGTGCAGAAAGCAGAGAAGGTGAAGCGGCTTTGCTGTTTCGTCTCAACGATTCGATGCTCCCGATCATTGATATGCTCAATGAGAAAGGGATCCCGTTTCGTTCAAAGGGCTCGGATGCCCTTTTCTTTACACACACCGCGGTCATTGACGTGCTTAACATATTGGAGTTTGCGACCGAACCGTATAATACCGAGCTTTTTTCAAAAATATACTATAAGCTCAATTTGAACATAAGCAAGAGTGAGCTGCAAAAAATACTTCAGTACAACGTGGGAGAGGGAGTTCTCCCGATAGTTGAATATATCGCATCGGCACCGTATATTAAGGAATTCAAGCGAAACAGAGCCAAAAAGCTTGCATCAGAGCTGATAAAAATAGCTTCATCCGATACCTACGAAGCAATGAAAACCATATTTTTTGAAACGGGATATGGCAAATACTGTGAGTATCGCGGTGTGGATTCAACAAAACGCAACGTGCTTCTGGCGCTTTCCTTTAAGTACAGAAGCAGAGAGGCGTTCTATAAGAGGTTGACGGAGCTTGAGGGCGCGGTAAAGCGAGGCTCAGCAAGCGATCACGGGATCATACTGTCTACTATCCATTCGGCAAAGGGTATGGAATTTGATAGGGTTATCCTTTGTGACTGCAAAAACGGAATATTGCCCTCCGATGAGCTGCCTGACGGTAAAAATATGATAACAGAGGAAGATGTACATCTTCTTGAGGAGGAGCGAAGGCTTTTCTACGTTGGAACCACAAGAGCAAAAAAGAAGCTTGAGCTTATAACTTGGGAAAATGAATTCGGCAGATCCGTTAATGGCTTTGATTTTGTGGATATATTCCTGCACGGCGAAAAAAAGCGCCCGAAGCTGACCGTGATAGAGCCATATACTCCCCCAAAGAAAAATGAAAAGCCTAAGCTTTCGGAAAGTGAGCTTAAGGCAATAACGGAAAGTTATTCGGTTGGAACAGCGATCCGTCATACCACCTTCGGCGACGGAGTTATCGTGTCAGAGGACAAGGGATTTATCGTCGTGCGTTTTGCAAGATTTCAAATTCCTAAAAAATTAGAGCTCAGGACCTGCATTGAGAACGGTCTTATACATGAGATTTAGGAGAAGGTATGGAAAAATCAAAAATTCTTTGCTATAATGTTGACGAAGGCACCTTAAAGGCGCTTGCCACCCTTTCATCAAAGCTGAAAATATCGGTGATCAAAGTGCCGTACGTGGATTTTGGCAAGCCTATTGCGGCAGTTGCAGCGGGAGTGTCTGCAGAAAGCAATCCCTTGGTCACAGTGTCAATACCCGAATCAATGGCGGTATTTGTAAGCGTTCCCGATACAGTGCTCGACGTTCTGCTGTCTTCAATGAGGGAAAAAGCAATAAAAATATCACTTAAAGCGGTCCTTACCCCGTATAACGCAGTATGGGACGCGAATACTCTTTATAACGAGCTCTGCCGTGAGCGTAAAGAGATGTCAGGCAAATAAATTTTAAAGGCGGCATTATGAAAAACGAAGATTTAACACTAAAGGACGCAAAGAAAACAAAAAAAACGGGACCTTGGATCGTGCGTCTGATACAAGGCGCCATCGTAGGAGTCGGCGGGATAATTCCGGGCATCAGCGGAGGAGTGCTCTGCGCGGTTTTCGGCTTATATGAACCGCTGATGGAGGTTCTTGCACATCCGATAAAGGGGTTTAAGAAGAATTTCAGACTCATCCTTCCCGTCGTTATAGGAATTGCAGTGGGATTTCTTGCGTTGGCTAAGGTAGTATCCCTGATGTTCAGAAGCAACGAGGAGATTGCAACAGCGCTTTTTGTCGGACTTATTTTGGGTGAGCTTCCGTCCTTGTGGAAGGAAGCGGGAGAATACGGTAAAAGGAAGCGTTCATCATTTATTTGCATGGCAGTTGCCTTCCTTGTACTGTTTTCAGCACTTCTCGTCCTTGAGCTCGGAACCGAAATGAAAATAACGCCCAATCCCCTTTGGTTCGGAATAAGCGGAACGTTTCTCGGACTCGGCGTCGTCATTCCCGGAATGAGCGGCTCCGCACCGCTTACATTCCTCGGTCTTTACGAGCCGCTAATGAACGTAATTTCTTCCGTAACCGAGGGCGCGCTTGGATTTTTGAGCGGTAAGCTCAGCTTTGCCTCGGCAATTGATATGATGGGATTTGAAAACGTGATCCCCGCGGGCATCGGAATACTTATCCCCTTTGTAGTCCTTTCAAGACCAATACATTTTTGTCTTAAAAAATTCCCGTCACAAATGTATCACACCATATTCGGCGTGGTCTTGGCAACCACTATCCCGACGATCATATTTAAAATAGGCTTTAGCGATCTGCCGCTGATAAAGATCGGATTTATTGTTATCGGCTTTGCTTGTGCATGGCTGGTTGACCTTTTAAGCAGAAAATACGCCGCATAAAACGGCAGAAGGATATAAAAATGAAAACTCTACTCCTGATCGACGGAAATTCAATATTAAACCGCGCCTTTTACGGCATAAGACCGCTGACAAATTCCGCGGGGCTTCACACTCACGCGGTTTACGGAATGATGAACATAATCCTTCATCATCTGGACGAAAGAAAGCCCGATCACGTTGCCGTTGCATTCGACAGAAAGGCCCCCACCTTCCGTCATCTCAGCTATGACGGCTACAAGGCAAACAGAAAGGGAATGCCCGAAGAGCTTGCAGAGCAGCTTCCGTATGCAAAGGAGGCAATGCGCCTTCTCGGACTTAAAATACTTGAGACCGATGGATTTGAGGCAGACGATATTCTTGGCACCTGTGCTTTCTTGCCCGAAGATGATACTCGGGTCTATATTTTAACAGGTGACCGCGACTCGCTTCAGCTGATCAGAGATAACGTCACCGTCCTGCTTGCTTCAACGGGCGAGACCAAGGTGTTTGACAGAGGTGCATTTAAGGAAAAATACGGCGTTGACCCCGAGCAATTTGCTGACGTTAAGGCTCTTATGGGTGACAGCTCCGACAATATTCCGGGAGTTGCGGGCATCGGTGAGAAGACCGCTCTTAAGCTTATTTCAGATAACGGTTCTCTTGATGGTCTGTACGAGCACCTTCACGACGGAGAAATTAAGGGAGCTACCCTTACAAAGCTTGAAAACGGAAAGGAAAACGCATATCTTTCGCAGTTTTTAGCAAGAATAAAGACCGACGTTCCTCTCGGTATAACGGTGACAGACCTTGAAAGAAAGGACGTTATCCGCGCCGAGATGAAGCCCCTGCTCACAGAGCTTGAGCTTTCTTCAATGATAAAGCGACTGGGACTTGATAAGGACGTCGAGGAGAAAAAGATAACCTCCGAAACAAAGGGAAATGACAGCTACTGTTGTGAGGGCATTGCCGTAACCGTACAAGAGCTTATGTCTCTTGATATTTCGTATTGCTCGGTAGCGTATGATGAAAATGCCGTTAAGATATACGACGGAAAGAACGAATATTGCGTAAACGGAAGCATAAAGGATATTTCGGAATTCTTTGCCGATGAGAACAGGACAGTAATCGTTTACGATCTGAAAAAGCTCTGTCTTAATATAGGCAAGGTGAAAAGCAAGGTGTTTGACGTTTCTCTCGCCGCATACGTAAGTGATACCACCGAGGGGGGATATTCCCTTGAAAGACTGTCGCTTAAGTACCTCTCCACCGTGCTTTGCGACGGTTACAGCGAGGTGAGAGTGCTTCATGATCTTGCCTATGAGCTCAACGAAAGGCTTAAGGAAAGCTCACAGACACAGCTTTATTACGGTATTGAGGAGCCTCTTGCCCCGATTCTTGCGGAAATGGAGATTCACGGCTTTAAAATAGACGTTGAAGGCCTTAAGGCATATTCCGACGAGCTGAGCGAAAGCTGCGATCAGCTCGCACAGAGCATATATTTTGAAGCGGGAAGAGAATTTAATATAAATTCTCCCAAGCAGCTCGGCCAGGTGCTTTTTGAGGAGCTTAAGCTCCCCGCGCCGAAGAAAACCAAGACAGGCTTTTCCACAAATGCCGAGACTCTTGAAAAGCTCCGTCCATATCACGCGATCATCGACAGGATTCTTGAATATCGCCAGGTATCAAAGCTGAAAAGCACCTACGGAGAGGGACTTTTGAAGGTTGCCGATGAAAACGGAATAATTCATTCCTCGTTTAATCAAACCGTTACTGCTACAGGACGCCTTTCGTCCTCGGAGCCGAATCTTCAGAACATTCCGATCAGAACGCCACTCGGACGTAAGCTTCGCAGGTTCTTCATTCCCTCATCACCCGATTACGTGCTGATCGATGCCGGCTATTCACAGATCGAGCTTCGTCTTCTTGCTGCAATTTCGGGGGATATGAATATGATAAACGCCTTCGTTTCGGGAGAGGATATCCATTCGGTCACCGCATCACAGGTGTTCGGAGTGCCGCTTGCCGCAGTTACCCCCGAGCTTCGTAAGAGAGCAAAGGCGGTAAACTTCGGTATTGTTTACGGTATTGGCGGATTTTCTCTTGGCGCTGATATTGGTGTAAGTAAATACGAAGCGGATAACTATATTAAGAGCTATTACGAAAAGTATCCTCATGTCAAAGAATATCTCGACGCCGTGATCGAGGACGCAAAGCGCGACGGCTTCGTTACCACCGTTTTCGGCAGAAGAAGATATATTCCGGAAATTTCCTCTCCTAAAAAATCACTTCAGGCGTTTGGCGCGAGAGTTGCAATGAACAGCCCCATTCAAGGCGCGGCGGCTGATATCATCAAGATCGCAATGATAAAGGTCGATGCGGCTCTGAAGGAAAGCGGAATCGATGCCAGACTCATATTGCAGGTACACGACGAGCTGATCCTCGAGGCACACAAGGACTGCTCCGAGGAGGCAAAAGCCATTCTGAAACGAGAAATGGAAGCCGCAGTTGATCTTGTCGTTCCCATGGTCGCGGAAACCGGTGTCGGTGATAATTGGCTTGAATGTAAATAAAAAGAAAAGTATCCACCTGATTTTGGGTGGATACTTTTATGTTTAAAAAACAGTTTGAACGAGTATCATGTACGTGATTGTTGCGGTAATTATGCTGAGCAGGGTATTCCTTTTCCAGATATAAAGCCCTGCGGAGATGCCGCAGCAGATTATTTGAGGAAGATATCCCGAAAGCGATGTGAAGCTCGTTCCTTTAAGGCAATAGATGACGAGCATTGCCATTATCGCGTAAGGAAGCGACCGTCCAAGCTTATCGATAAGCTTTGGTGTTTTCCCCTTTCCGCCGAAAACAAGGAACGGTATAAACCTCGTCGATGCGGTAACTACGGACATAACCGCGATTGCAAGACAGACCTTATTCATTGCTTACCGCCTCCTTCCTTAAGCTCAGAAGAAGCGCGATAACGAGCATAGTCGGAATGAGAAAGTTATCCGCGCCGAATATAAACAGACAAATTATCGACGAAACCGCGCCGATAATTGCGGGAATATGGTCCTTAACGCTTAACCACTGCTCGACGACGATAGTTACAAACAGTGCGGTCAGCACGAAATCGATGCCCTCGGAATTAAACTGAACGAGAGTTCCGACTGCCGCACCGAGAACGCACCCGCATATCCACCAAATGTGGTCAAAAAGCGAGAGCAAGAAATAGTATTCCTTCTCGTGCCCCTTCGGTATTCTCGGATTGTCGCTTACCGCAAGAGAATAAGTCTCGTCTGTGAGCGCAAATATCATATATATCTTTTTTAGTCCGGCTCCCCTGTATTTATCGAGCAGCGAAACGCCGTAGAATATGTGTCTTGCGTTGACCATAAAGGTCGTGACGGCAACCGTGATCAGAGAAGCTCCCGATGTCAGAAGCCCTACACCTATATACTGTCCAGTTCCCGCGTAAATAAATACGCTCATTATTAGCGCGTGAAAAATTCCGTACCCGCCCGCGCTGAGCAGCACCCCAAACCCAAATCCGAGCGCAAGGTAGCCGAAAAGAACGGGGACGGTTGCTATAAATGCCTCTTTTACCGTGTTTTTCATTTCCAAATCCTATAAAAAATACCTTGTCCCCGATTTTCCGGGAACAAGGTATATTATATGACGGTTTTCTCTTTTTTTCAAGGGATTTTTCGAAAAAATCTCCTTTTATTCATAAAGCCCGAATACATATTCAAGCTCGTACTTACCCCTTATAGTATTATCCTCAAAATCGGGAGTCGGTGCCTTTTCGTCGTATGAATACGCGGTAGGATTTTCAGGATCGATATAACAGTCGGCTATCATATACAGCGCCTTATTCTTTTCTTGACAGATTGCATCGTCTAACCTGAAGCCAATGGTCTTATATAGCTGGCTATACATAAGAAGAGCTTCAACAGATCCGATAGAGAAGCAGAGTGAGTGTCCCTCACCGACAACTCCGTTTATATCGGGGCGATCAAGCTCGATTACGTTGTAGCCCGACATCTTCTGATCACTCACCTCGTAATACTCAACGGCAACGTCTCCGCTTCCATCGCTGCGGACGATCATTCTGAAAACGATAAGCTTCCCCTCGTTATTCATATACATCTGACAGTAACCGCGCCAAATATCCGAACAGAGAACGGTGTTGTCGGAAGCAATGACGTCGAAATACATCACGGGTGTCTTGCTTTCGTTTTTGAGGATCATAATTCTTGCGGGATACTCTTTCTTTGCGCCGTCCTCGGTGACCAAAACGGTGGTAACTGCGGATGCAACCACATCGTAGCACTCGTTTGCCACCCATTTGGGATAGGTAGGATCCGGAAGCTCGGCAGGCTTCTTATCGATCGTTGTCGCCGGGGTCGTTGCCGCCGGGATCGTTGCCGCCGGGGTCGTTGCCGCCGGGGTCGTCGTTACGATGGGAGGTGTCGTTACAGCGGGCACGGTCGTTGTCTGCGTCGACGGCTTTTTCTGTGCACAGCCGAAGGCTGAAAGGCACATGATCAAAGCAATAATCAATAAAACTGACTTTTTCATATTTTTATCCTTTCATTATATATTCAAGCATCAGCTTCACGGTATTTTCAATACCCGTAATGTGAGCTCTTTCAACGCCGTGGCTGGAGTAAACACCCATACCGAAGGCAGCGGCACGAAGATCGTTTCCGCCCTTGATCGCCTGACCCGCGTCAGAGCCGTAGCGGTAGAAAAGGTCAACGGCATAGTCACAGCCTGCGTTTTCGGCGTGGGAAATGAGTCTGTTCGTAAGATCATAATCGTAAGGCATCGAGGCGTCCTTTGCACAGATGGTAACCGCCTTTTCGCTTCCGTCGGAATCGGGACCGAGTATTGCGATATCGACAGCCACGTATTCGCTCACCTCATCGGGCACGGAAATTCCGCCGAAGCCGATCTCTTCGTAGTATGAGAAGGTAAAATAGGTGTTGTACTTCGGCTTGATGCCGTTTTCCGAAAGATGCTTCAAAACCGCAAGCGAACAAGCCATTGCCGCCTTGTTGTCGATGAAACGGCACTTGATGTATCCGTTTTCGGTCATGGTAAATCTCGGATCGATCGAAACGTAGTCGCCGTTTCTGATTCCAAGCGCCTTGACCTCGTCGGGATTTTTTACGTCCTCGTCAAGAAGTACGAAAACCGTGTTTTCGTTTCTTTCCATAGTCTTTGCATCGTCAAAAGCGTGAGCGGAATGATGTGCGCAGACGAGCATACCCGTATATTTCTTGCCGTTTCTTGTATGAAGGGTCACGTTTTCACCCTCAACGTTGGCAAAATTAATGCCTCCGAGGTTGCGGATGCGCAGAGTTCCGTCGGAATTGATACCGCGCACCATAAATCCGAGGGTGTCGGCGTGAGCGCTGACGCAAACCGTCTTTGAAGCATCCTCGCCCTCAACCTTGACGTATGCGGTGTCGCGGTTATCGTAAGTGACCTCATATCCCAAGCCCGAAACCAGCTTTTCAAGATACGGTCGCATCTCGGTGTAGTACCCGACGGGGCTGGGAATTTCGATCAGCTCCCTCATCGTGTCGGTTAAAAAGGAAATATCTATCATATTTATCCCTCACTTTGTTTTGTTGATATCATTATATATCAGTTGATAATATTTTTCAATGGGTTTGATATAAGTAATAAAAATTCCTCGGCAGAATTTTGCCGAGGAATACAATTATTCTATTTCTTGATCCAAAGCATCGAACTCGGGAGTGTCGAAAAACTCACCTAACGTAATATTCAGACCGTCACAGAGCTTTTTTATCGTAACAGCACCCAGATTTTGACTTTTTTCGTTTAAAATACTGTAAACCGTTGATGGAGAAACGCCCGAAATATTTGCAAGCTCGTTAACTGCCATCTTGCGCTCATCACACATCTGAAAAGCACACTGTTTCTGATAATTTATTATATCGTAAAGCTGAATAAAAACAAGAGGTTTGCGAAAAATTTACTCGCTTTATTCCCATGTAACGGAGTTCTCCGATTGCGCACCGACAAATCAGAGGGCACCTGTTGTTGTTTGCCGTGGCAAACGAGGGTCAAAAAATTATCCTCTGCTTTCCCGACTTTGCAATATCCTCGGGAACCTTATAATATTTAACTATAGGGCAAAGTCTGTGTCCGTCGACCTCGACGAAATGTTCAGCATAAGCTTCAAGCTTGGGGCTGACCTCCGCGTAAATTATATCTCCGTCGGAGTAAACGCCATTCTTTTTGCTAACGGCTCCATCAAGTGCAGCATAGAGTAGCTTCGCGTTATCTTTTATATATCGCAAGCCCTCGGCGAAACGCATCGTGCAGCAGAAGTGTGCCTCATAAAGCCCCGCTACGTAAAGAGTATCAAGCAATCCTCTGACGACCGGTTTATCCGTTCCCGCCCCTCCGTTTGAGCGTTGCGCCGTGGAAAATCCGTTGTGATATATCCTTGCCGCAACAGTGCGATAGCAAGGCTTGCTTGTAGTCTTATAAAGCTCAAGAGCAAGCATAAGAGAATCCACAATGGCGCAGGGTTCTGTCCACGTGTCTGGCCTGTTCCACCAGTTGAGATTCTGATAGGTTTCGGTCATGCCTCCACCGTTTACATAGAGATCAAGAATACTCTCAGCTCCATCAAGATACTTTGTGTCCTTAGTTTCGCCGTAGGCCATCATCATACCGCGCGCTGCAGTAAGAGTGCAATGCGTTTGAGCCCTGAGAGCTACTTTGTCGATTGCCAGATAGACCGATATCATCTCGTCAAGAAGCTCCTTTACCCTTTCGTCCCTTGTAACACGGAAGACGTGAGCAAGACCGTCAACACTCATAAAGGCACAGCCCGTGTCGCTTGAAAGTATCCAACCGTCAGTATCGGAAATACTGTTTCCGCTGACTCCGCCGTTGTTTTTATCTGCTCGGTGTATCGGATATCCCGAAATGCGATCTATAATTGGCAAATATAGATTTTTGGTTATATTGCGTATCAGCTCAAGGGAGTAACTGTCCCCAAAAGCTTCATAATGCTCACAAAGACCGCGAAGCAACCATGAATGCCCCGACAGCTGCTGCTCGTGTATTGTTTTGCCGTCGAACACGGGACCGAAATAGCCCTCTGAATTGAGTCTTTGGGGCAGTTCCCGCATCATTTCCTCCATACAGGGAATAACATTGCCGCTTATTCTGTAATGACAGACAAATGCCAGCAAAGCGCGCCCCTCTTTATCTCCGTACCAATCGTAATCGGCGGGCGAGAATACTCTGCCTATCTGATAATAGTCGCTGTTGGCAAGACGGCTAAAGTTAAGTGATATTCTTTCATTAAGTTCGGTTATATCGAGTTGTTTAATCATAGGGATATTCCTTTCAAACGGTTTCATTGTATCATAGAATGGATTATATTTTGCCCATTCCATCCGTTCAACAGCCAAACTGTTGTCAAAAGTGTTGTCATACAAATTATCAAATTTACGAAAAGCGGCTTGGAATAAGGCTTCCAAACCACTTAAAAACCTTATTCAATTATTCCCACTCGATCGTTCCCGTAGGTTTAGGTGTAAGGTCATAGACAACTCTGTTGATTCCCTCGACCTCGTTTGTGATACGTGCTACTATCTTATGGAGAACTACGTAGGGGATCTCCTCGATTGTTGCGGTCATTGCGTCCTTTGTATTTACGGCGCGGATGATTGCGGGCCAGCCCTCGTAGCGGCTTTCGTCCTTAACTCCGACGCTCTTGATATCGGGAATTGCGATAAAGTACTGCCATACCTTCTCGGCTAAGCCATTCTTGTCAAATTCATCGCGAAGGATGGCGTCTGCCTCGCGCAGCGCGTTAAGGCGGTCACGGGTGATGGCACCGAGGCATCTTACTCCCAGACCGGGGCCGGGGAATGGCTGACGGTATACCATTGCGTGAGGAAGTCCGAGCGCTTCGCCTACGACTCTTACCTCATCCTTAAAGAGAAGCTTTACGGGCTCGACGAGCTCAAACTTAAGGTCCTCGGGAAGTCCGCCGACATTATGATGTGACTTGACTGCCTTCTTGCCCTCTGCTGCCTTTATGGATTCGAGAATATCGGGGTAGATCGTACCCTGTGCCAAAAATTCAACACCCTCGAGCTTTCTTGCCTCGTCGGCAAAGACCTCGATAAACTCCTTACCGATGATCTTTCTCTTCTTTTCGGGCTCGCTTACACCCGCAAGAAGATCGAGGAAGCGGTCGGTCGCGTCAACGTATATAAGGTTTGCATCAAGAGACTTACCGAAGATCTCAACGACCTGCTCGCTTTCGCCCTTTCTCATAAGTCCGTGATTAACGTGTACGCAGTAAAGCTGTTTTCCTATTGCCTTGATAAGAAGTGCGGCAACTACCGAGCTGTCTACACCGCCCGAAAGCGCAAGCAGAACCTTCTTGTCGCCAACCTGCTCGCGAATCTCCTTTATCTGTTCTTCAATAAAGGCATCTGCAAGTGCTTTTGTTGTTATTCTTTCCATTGATTCGGGACGAATTGCGATCTCCATGTGATCCTCCGAAATTACAAACTTTTATGATATAATTATAAGACTTTTTTTGACATTTTGCAATAGGAAATTTTGAAAAAACTTTAAGTATGAGGACATCTATGATATTGTATAATTTGCAACAAATACACGTACGGGCAATATGCCTGTCGGGATCAAAAAACTCAGGGGGCTTGTTTTGCACAGGCTCCCCCGAGAAATGCTCTTATTTAAGAAGCAAATGATAGTAATAAACCGGAAGTGCCGACCAACCGTGGCAGAGGCTTCCTGCTCCCGCAAACGCCTTTTCTCCGTCAATGGTCTCAAAGAACGTTGTTGCGCCCTTACAAAGCATACTGAGGTATACTTCATCGATCTCACGAAGAATGTTCTCCCCATAGGAAATATCCTCATTAAGAAGCGCGTCGAATCGGTAGCTGTTCATACTCAAAGTAGTAGGCACGACCTCGCTGTCACCGTTTGAAAGAAGTACGCTTACCATTCTGCTTCTGTCAACGTTATCCGCAGCACCGCAGAGCATACACATAGCGTTTGTGAGAACGTGATAGCGGTGCTCACCCTCGTGGCGTGTTACAAACAGCTTCTTCTCTGCGTCGTAGAAGTAACAGAATATTTTTTCATTCAGAGTACTGCTTGTCTTTGCATAGTGCTCCGCGTCCTCCTTTTCTCCCAGCTTTTCTGCCATCGCAGACAGATTCTGAAGCGCCATTGAAAGGAACGCGTTAAGAGGTGCGTCAATGCGGTCCTTCATATCACGCATATCGCCGGAAAGGCCTTCGGACCACTCGTAGAAATTCCAATAGCCCTTGTTTTCACCGAAGAAATTATGAACCAGACCGTTTTCGTCCATTCTGTCGAGGAATACCGAGATCAGAGTCTTCAGCATCGGATATTTTTCCTTTATAAACTCGACATCGCCCGTATGATCCATATATTCTCTCATGGAAAGGAACAGCGCAACCGAGAACGATGGGATCGTGATATTTATGACGGAGGGATGGCACAGATTAAGCAGACCGTCGGGGCGCAGACCTATCGACATCGTATCGAGAGAGGAGCGAGGGAAGGATTTATCGTCGAAGGCATAGTATCCGCAAAGCATTTCATTACGGCTATCCAGCGCATAAAGAGCCTGCTCACGCCAAGGACAGTCCTCGTAATGCTCGTGCATACTGTGGCGGAGGGTATTTATGCAGACCTTATAAATCTTATCACGGAGAACGCTGCCCGTGCTGAACGGTACCTCGTTCTGAGGATAAGGAGTAGGACGGATTCCCATATAATTGAGCTTTGCACCGCATCCGTGAACGAACACCTCAACGTATCTGCAGCCAAAGCGCAGGAACGGGTTCATATATACGTTTCTGCCCGCCTTTGCTCTGTAACGGGTGGTGAAGTTTCTTATCGTGGTACGGCATCTACCGTCGGTCAGATGCTCGCCCCAGGCAAAGTAAAGCTCGCAATCCTCATCGACCTCGATGTCGAAATCAAGGAATCCCGTTGTTTCCTCGCCCATATCGGTTATGAGATATACTCCGTCAAAGCCGCCCGAAGCATCGTTTTTATTTCTTCTGTTTCCGCCGTCAAAATCACAGGTGAGCGCCGCGTGCTGCATAAAGTCTGCAGGGCGTCTGCCATCGATACCGTTTTCTCCGAGATAATATTTACCGCTCATTACGATCTCGGCCTCCATTCGATCAAGAAGATCGAGCTTCTTTATCGGACGGATGAAAAGCTCGTCGTTTCCACTTGTAACGACTGCCTTTCCGTAGGGGGTCTCGGTCTTGGTCGCATCGTAATAATATGTAAGACCCAGCTGAGTGGTAACGTTTAGACACATATGCGGAACGTAATTCGGGTTTGCCCTTGCCGAAATATTTTCATCGGAAACAAGAAGGGTGTTTTCGCCCGAAACGATCTCAAATCTTACCGCCGCAGCCCTCGCACAATGCGTTGAAAACTCCATGCCGAAATGCCAAGCGGTAATAAGAAGCTCGTTTTCGCCATCTTTCACGTATTCGGTTACGTTAACCCTGTCGTAATACTTTTTGTACGGATAGTCGGGGTACTGTCCGAACGCCGCGAGAGTTCCGTTTATATAAGCGCTGTAATTACTGTCTGCACTTATTTCAAGGAAGACCTCGCCGCCTTCATAGGTGAACCCGCCCTTAAAATCGGCATATTCATCCGCTTGCGCGTTTTCTCTGTACCAGATCCATTTTGAATTGTTTGTCATGTTTATTCTCCTTTTTTATTTGCCTTCGGCGACCAAGAACCTTTTTGAAAAAAGGTTCTTGGAACCACAAAAACTTTTGATAAGCGAAAGCTCCGTTTTCGCAGGGAAATTAAAAGATTTCAGCTGCGGTATAAATAATATTGATTTTTTTCTTTAGTTTTGCTATAATAGGGGTAATATATCACTTCAAGCCCTTCCCATGCGGCAATGAAATTGCCGCCTATAAAAGTTTTTGAAAGGTTTGGAAAACTTTTTTAAAAAGTTTTCCAAGAAAAAACAAAATGGAAAAGACCTCAATTTGCGAAAGCTGTGTGTATTTCGATTACGATGAATATTACGGCGAGGAGGTATGCCGAGCCGATCTTGACGAAGACGAGAGCGTCGATTTCATAACCGACCGTTCGGGGAACTGCCCCTACTACCGATATTACGATGAATACAAGAGCGTTCAAAAGCAGAACTGATCACTTTATCTTAAGGATCTTTTTTCTTTCCTCCTGATCGGGAAGATACTTACCGACCAGGTCGTGAAATTCTCTTGAATGATTCATAATTTTTATGTGCGCTAGCTCGTGGACGACGACGTAATCTATCGCCTCGGGTGGATATTCGGCAAGATAGAGCGAAAAACAGAGGCGTTTTTTTGAGCTGCAGCTTCCGTAGCGCTTTTGCGCGGCGGTTATTTTTACAGAAAGGGGATAAAGCCCCATAATTTTCGACCAATATTCAACCCTCGGGGGAATCTCCTCCGAGGCTTTTTTTCTCAAAAGCTCGATCTCCTCTGCGCTTTTTTCGATCGGCGGCTGAATTTTGCTTAAGTGTTTATTTACCCAACGGGATTTTCTTTTTACAAAAGCCTCAATTTTTTCGTCGCTGATGCTAAGCGGAGCCCTTACAGTAACCTTTTTGTTCCTTGATATCTCAATACAGAGAGTTCTCCGCGTGCTTCGGAGCACATTATATTCAAAATTTATATCCATACTTCCATTATACAGTTCATTACGGCAAAATTCAAGAATAAATATCATTTTTTTATTGATTTATGAAAAAATGCGTGGTATAATGTTAGTATTCTAACAATTATAAAGAGGTGAATCAATGGGACCAATGATGGGACCGCCCAATTGGGCAGCAAATGACAAAAATCGTGTTCCGAAGCCAAAGAGCATAAAGGAAGTTCCCTCATACCTTATCAAAACGGTGGGCAATTTCTTTTCACGACTTTTCTATATATTCAAGCTGGTGTGGGAAACAAGGCCCTGGATACTTTTCGTAATGATGTTTATGGCAATATTCGACGGTGCAATGCCGGTTATCGGAGCCATAATATCCAAGGATATAATAAATGAGCTTTCGGTCTCCTACGGCAAGGGAGAAGAGATGATCGGGGGAATAACCTCGCTGCTTCTTTTGCAGTTCGGGTACCTGTTCTTAACAAGACTTATGTCTCAGATAAGCTCAATACTCAATAATATTGCTGGCGAGCTTGTCGTAAACCACGTAAACGTCAAAATAATGAAAAAGGCGAAGGAGATCGACTTAAGCGACTACGATCGCCCCGATTTCTATGAGAAGCTCGAAAACGCTTCCCGTGAGGCAGGCCACAGACCTATTCATATTTTGAGAGCAAACTTTACCGTTATAAGCACGATGATCAGTATGATCTCGTTTATCGTCATTCTTTGGGCAGTAAGCCCCGCAGCTCCCTTCCTTATAGCCGCAATAAGTATTCCTTCGGCGATAATAACGTTCATCTACAGAAGAAAAAACTTCATATATATGCGCCATCGTTCAAAGGACAGACGTCAGATGAGCTACTATTCCTCACTCATGACCAACAAGGATATGGTGAAGGAAGTAAAGATGTTTGGTCTGGCAGACACCTTTATAGGACGCTACACGGAGGTGTTTAAGCGTTACTTTAAGGGCTTGAAGAGACTTTTTATAACCGAGGGCTTCTGGCAGATATTGATTTCGCTGGTCTCCACGGTAGTAAACTGCTTTCTGTTCATTCTCATAGCCAAGGGTGTCCTCAACGGAGAATATGAGGTCGGTAACTATTCACTCTTCACGGGAGCGCTCACAAGTATTGCGGGCGGTATCGGCACACTGATCACAACTATAGCGTCGATATATGAGGGAACTCTGTTCATCGACAATATGATCACCTTCATGAACGAGGAAAAGACTGTTGTATCCTCCCTTCCTGCTCCCAGAGAGCTTAAGAGAGGTATCGCTCACCGCTTTGAATTCGTTAACGTATCCTTCCGCTACCCCGGAACACAGCGCGATGTTATTAAAAACGTGTCCTTGACTATCGAGGAAGGAAGCACCGTGGTTCTCGTGGGACTCAACGGCGCGGGAAAAACCACGCTAATCAAGCTTCTGACCCGTCTTTACGATCCAACCGAGGGAGTTATCCTTCTCGACGGCTACGATATAAAGGAATATTCTCCCGAAGACGTTTATGCGGCGTTCGGAATTATCTTCCAGGACTTCGGTAAATACGCCGTAAGCGTAAGAGAGAATATTATGTTCGGTCAGCTAAGCAAGGAATATGATGAAAATGAGATCATTCGTTCCGCCGAGCAGAGTAACAGCGCAGATTTCATAAACGCACTGCCAAGCGGCTACGACACACCGCTTATGAGATATTTTGAAACCGACGGAATCGAGCTTTCGATCGGTCAGTGGCAGAAACTTTCGATCGCGAGAGCATTCTATTCCGACACCGACATTCTCATTCTCGACGAGCCTACGGCTTCTCTTGATGCCATCGCAGAGCAGGAGATCTATCGTCAGTTCGACGAGCTCCGCCGCGAGAGAACGACGATATTCGTTTCCCACCGTCTGTCAAGCGCCACCACAGCCGACAAGATAATCGTGCTTCAGAACGGTCAGGTCGTTGAAATCGGAACACATTCCGAGCTAATGGCACAAGGAAAGCAGTACTACGAGCTCTTCTCCGCGCAGGCGGAAAGATACGTTCAGGACCGAGACGAAAGAGCCTCTGACAATCCTCCGCCCCGCCCTCCGCATTTTGACGGAATGCGTCCGCCGATTCCTCCCCGCTCGCAGACGTGATCCATTATACCCCGACGGGCATTATTATAAAGAGCAAAAACGACGGCAACTCGTAAGTTGCCGTCGCTTTTTTAATGCTCAAAAGTAAAATTTTCCCAAGGAATATTAACTTCTGCTTTTTTCGTTAGTATCTCATCGATATGCATAAGCAATGGGAGCTTATTTATATCGATCAATCCGCGCTCGGACGCCTTTTTTGCCGCTCTTGCAACGCGTTCCGCAACGACCAGAGATTCAAGGGTAACTCCTTTAAGCTCTGCCTTTGCCTCGTCGATATTAAGTCCGCGTCCGAGAAGGATTCCCACAAGGCGTGTTCTTCCGCCGTAAACAGTGACGTAGAGGTCTCCCGCACCAACGGCGAGATTTTCAATCGTGCCTGCGCCCTGATAGTTTAGCAGGTAAGACATTTCCTTAACACTCTGCCCGAAGATCGCCGCCTGAGAATTGAAGTGAAGCTCGCTGTCGAGCCCGAATTGTCTTTGATTAAGACCGACTGTCAGCGCAATTCCGAGAGCGTAGCCGTTTTTGAGTGCAACCGCGCTTTCTATACCCACAATGTCAAGTGAGAGACTGATATGGTAGTACTCGGTCTGCATGATTTTTTTAAGGAAGCGAAGTATTTCCATATCCGAGCCGCAGAAAGCGACCTCGGTCTGATCGTGTGCAACAAGCTCATAGCTGGTACAAGGGCCGCCTATTGCGTTAAGAGACAGCTTTTTTCCGAGAGCTTCAAGCTTTTTTGCCCAAATTTCCGGATAAGTAAGAAGCTTTCCGTCCTCGGTATCGTAAAGACCCTTTGTTACGGTAAGAACGGGGATATTTTCGGGAAGAACGGGAAGAACTACATCCGAAAACCAATCCACACCGAAGCTGCTGACGCCGCCTATTATCATATCCGCGCCGTCAATGGCAGTTTCCATTTCCTCTACCTGATAATATTTAACACCGTCGGGGAAATCCTTTGTAAATTTCGGGTGTCTGCCGGTGCTTCTGCAAGCGTCTATGATTTCTCTGTCGAGGGGTGTTCCGACAAGACGCACCTCGTTTTCGTTTTCTCTTGCGGGGAAAGCGAGTGCAGAGCCCATCATTCCCGCGCCGATTATCGTTACAATAGCCATATTTATTCTCCTATCTGTTTACTACCATAAATTATAGCACCTCATAAACCGCTTGTCAATATTAAAAAGTCTATTTACAATTTAATAATTTTGTAAATACTTGAGCTTTAAGGAAGCTTATTGTGAGCACTTACTATATAGATTTTAAGAACGGAATGGCTGAAAACGACGGAATGTCGCCCGAAACCTCAAGAAATGATTACACCGATCTGACCTTAAGCGCGGGAGATAAGGTCCTTTTTAAGCGCGGAAGCTTTGTAAGAGACTGTATTTGAAAACAACGTATGCCTTAATGCAGGCTGCGGATTTGCTATGCCGGGCGAGGATCTGCCCGGAAAAAGTGAGATATGGCCTCAGCCGATGGGACATCATATCTTCCTTTGGAGAATTCCGCAGGCAAGCGAGGGCAGTTCGCTCAGCATTAAGAACAACTATTTTGGTCCCGCACCCCTCGGCGCGGCGACCTATTCGATAATTTCAAAGGAAGCTCAAGCGCAGATATTCCTTGACAATAATACCTGCAACAAGGGCTTGGTCGTCTATTACTCCGACGACTGTGAGCATTTTTATAAGCAGGAGGAGTTAATTCTTTCCGAAAGCAACGGAACCCGAAAAGAAATGATGAGTTTTCGTTTTTGTATTAAATTTATTGCGAGTTGATAACGTGCACGAGATTAAGAAGCATAAATATCTTATAAGCTCCTTCCGCGGCGGTGATTCTTAATATAGTCAAGATAAAACTGCCCGTACTTGCCAATTCGATAATTGGTTTGTTCGGGCAGTTTTATTTCCGGAATAAGACGCCCGTTTTTTCACGATAGGTTTCACAAAGTGTTTCATACAATGTTTTCATTACAGTATCTCCATTCAAATTATTATTTGCGATATACTGTATCGATTGTCTTTACCACTTGTTTTTGAAACCTTCGTTATGGGGTCTCGTCATTAGCGTTCTCCGGCTTTTTTGTTATCACTTTGTATAAAATACAAACTTTGTTGTTGAATCGTACTTCTCGTCGGGGGAGAGGAAGCACTGAGGGAGATAGGGACGGTTGGGGGTGTCGGGGCTGTACTGGGTCTCAAGGCAGAAGGCGTGGAGAAGTCTCTGCTTAACGCCGCCCTTGAACAGCGTCTCGCCGTTCATTCCGCAAGCCGTGTAGAGCTGAACTGCGGGAAGATCGGTGTAAACGGTCATAACTCGTCCGGACTCCTCGTCATAAGCCTCGGCTGCAAGGCGCTGCTCGCCTACGTTGCCTCTGATCTGGAAGTTGTGGTCATATCCCTGAGTGATCTTGCGGGAAACACGGAAATCAAATGCCGTTCCTTCAACGCTTACAGGCTCACCCACGGGAATAAGCTTATCGTCGAGAGCGTCGTAGGTATCTGCATTGATCATAAGATACTGCTCCATAACCGAGCCGCCATCGTAACCGTTAAGATTGAAATATGCGTGGTTGGTCATATTGAGCACGGTCTTTGCATCTGTAGTTGCCTCATAGTGAATGGTGAGCACATTTTCATCATCGAAGGTGTAGGTGACCTTTACCATAAGGTTACCGGGGTAGCCCTCTTCAAGATGAGGAGAGAAGAGAGTCAGCTCAAGACTGTCTGCGCCCTCGTTTTCAATAGGGGTAACGTCCCAAAGACGACGGTTGAAGCCGCACCAGCCTCCGTGAAGATGCCAACGGTCCTTCTCGTTATTTGCAATGGCATAGAACTCACCGTCCATTGTGAAGCCGCCGCCTGCAATTCTGTTGCCGTAGCGACCGATAAGAGCTCCCGTATAGGAGCTTCTGTCGGCAAAATAATCGGAAACCGAATCAAATCCGCAGACCACGTCTGCCATTTTGCCGTTTTTGTCGGGAACGATAAGACGGTTTATTATACCGCCGTAATTTAAGATCGTAACCGAAGCGCCGATCTTATTGGTCATTGTATAGGCAATAACGTCCTTGCCGCCGTACGTATCAAATTTTTTTACAGAAATGCTCATTTTTGCCTCCGTTTAACTTACTATGAAAATTATATCGTACAAAAGTACAGTTGTCAATATCAGAAAAACAGCTTTCTTCTGAGAGATTCGCGAAGAGGGCGGCATATTCCGATAATTATAAGCATAAGTCCCACCAACGAAAGCCCTATGAGAGGGTACAGTGACCAACGGAACATTTTCATATCAAAGGTAATGTGAAGAAACAGCTCGATAAGAACCGTTAAAATTCCCAAAAGCATGACCATGCCGCCGTAAATAAACAGCCTGCCGCCTTTTACGTAGCGGAGCAAGGTAACGACGGCGGAAAAAACGATACAGATATAAAGGGTTATGGGAAATGCCAGTGACAAAAACCACTTTCCGCCGGTATTCAGGCATATGAAAAGCAAATACATCAATGCAGAAAGGAAAGAAACGGGAACGAATATTACGGGATTTGGCTTTCGGAACCAACAGGGCAGTGCGAATGAAACATACACGTATCCCATTCCTCCGACAACGTATCCCGACCAATCGAAGCTGTTATTCAGATTGTAATCGCAAATGATACATATAACGAGGGGAACGAGAAAGAAAAACGTAAGTATAAACATAAATCCGCTTCTCGTTATACCTTCGGTCACCTTGCCGTGATGTTGAGGAAAGGGGGAAGCTGCCTCCGGTCGCGTCATACCCTCGGGGCAGACCACCTTCGTTTTACACAGAGGGCAGTTTATTTCGCTGTCGGCGAGCTCGACACCGCATTTTACACAGTACATAGGGTTCTCCTTGTGGAAATATTATATCTGAAAATTAAAATCGCTATTTATCAATCGGGAATACAATTCCCGATTGTCAAAGTTCTTGAAGGTAACAAAGCATCTTTCAAGAAGCTTTATTGCGGGTGCACGACCTTATCTCTCTCCGTTACTTTCGATGTAGACGTGAGCGCCGAGGCGACGGAGAGTGGTGAAGAAATTACGTTCCAGATCGGGCTCCACGATGTTTCGGATGAAGTTTACGTACAGCTTTCCGTTATAGGAAAGGACACCGCAGTTGCAAGGCGTGGTTGCCTGCACACCAAGAATGAAATCTATGCGACTGATATGCTTCTGCATTTGGGCGGGAAGGGCAACGACTCCGAGATTTGACAAACAAATACTGGACTTTCGCTCACCAACTGCAAAATAGACGATCTTCATGGCAAAATTTTTTATAAAAAGCGGCATTATTCTAAGGAGCTTTGACTGAGCCGACCGCACGTTTGGCGTAAATTTGGCTGAAAGGGTCTTTGCATTCAGATCGAGCCCCATTTTGTGATGGATGACCTTGATCATTTCTTCAAGACTGTAGTCGCCCAATCTGGGATCGATCTCAGGTGTAATGTACTGTGCGAAATTTCTCATCGTATCGCTGGGCAGAAGCTTCCTCAGGTTGACGGGAATGAGAACCTTTACGTGTTTTCTCTTTTTTCTTACGGGAACCTTTTCGTTTTGAATGTCGTATATGCTCTTCATCATAACTGCCGCAAGGAAGGTTGTAACGGTAACACCGTAGCCCTTTGCCAGAGCGAGTATTTCATCGGTATCGAGGGTTCCTGAGATTATGTGATTGAAGCCGTCCTCCTCGCGAGTTCCTTTCAGCTGATATGCGTCGGGCTCGCTCCAACCGGGATTCACGGAGGAAACGTAATTATTGAAGCTGTCCTCAAGCTCGGAGCTTTTCGGCTTTTCGTTCAGATCGAGGATCCCGTTTTCGCAGGGCACGTCCTCACCGTAACGGAGCCTTACGTATTCGGCAGCCAAGGTCTTAACGAAAATAAGTCCTCCGTTACCGTCGGTCATGGAATGAAAAATTTCAACCGACATTCTGTTTTTATAGTAAAGCACTCTGAACGCGCATTTTTTTATATCGCGGAAGGTCATTCTGTTAAGCGTGACCTCGCCCTCGTTTATGACCTCCGGAGCATTTGGTATTTGTTCGATGTAGTACCAGAAAAGTCCGGTGCGCACACGGGCGGCAAGTGAAGGGAACCGCAGAACTACGTGATCGAGCGCTTTTTTCAGCACAGTTGGGTCGATTTCGTCGTTAAAGGTTACCGAAAGACGAAAAATATTAGTCCATGCACGGTTTCTTGCGGCGGGATATATGTTTGCGGCGTTGTCGAGCTTTAGCCACATAAGTTTTTTCTTCATATTTGTTACCTTTTCATTTGTGGTTATTATATTATAGCAAATATGTGAGCGTTTGTCAAAGCAATTCCTGACCGAAAAAACGATGCGCTGCAAAAGGTATCGCTTTTATCATTTTCAAGCCAAAATATTATGGATATTATATATCGTAATATTGATAATGTCAAGACAAAATTTGCAAAAGCTGTTTACAAGGAAGAAAAAATGTGATACAATATCGTCAACATTAAAGAACGGAGAAGATTATGGAACAGATAAAAGAAGTAATTAACAAAATGATATCCCAGACATCACTCACCTTCGATCGCTTGCCTGACATCGATCTTTATATGGACCAGGTGATCGAATATCTCTCTCGTCAGAGCCTCTCGCTGCGCGAGGCTGACAAAATGTCCTCCGCAATGATCAATAACTATATAAAGGACGGTCTGCTTCCCAGAGCAAACGACAAAAAGTATGGTCGGGATCATCTTGCATATCTTATTATGATCTCCCGTCTCAAGCAGAGCCTTTCCGTCAAGGATACGGGAGCGCTTCTTAAAACGGAGACCGAGGGCAAGGAGATCGGCGGATATTTCAACGAATTTCAGGCGCTTCTTGCCGAAACCGCGGTGGCACTTGGAGATGCTCTGCCCGAAAATGAGGAAGAGCTTTCCCGCGTTGCCCTTCGTCTTGCGGTTGAAGGATACGTAAATTCCATCGTTTGTGAGATGATTCTTTCGAGATTGACCGCGGAAATAAATAAAGAAAAAGCCTCGCTTGAGGAATCAGATGAGGAAAATATCGAAAATACTGCCGCAAAATTCGATAATAAAGACAAAAATGAAACAAAAAAGGAAAAGTCCTCGTCAAAAAAGGAGAAAAAGTAATTTTTAGGCTTTTATTCATAATTTAGGGTTGATTTTTCTAATGAAATGCGGTACAATTACCTTGTATTATAAGTATTTATTATTTCTGAAAGGAACATAGAATATGGCACTCGTAACAACAAAGAAAATGTTTGAAGATGCTTACAAGGGCGGCTACGCTGTAGGTGCATTCAACATCAACAACATGGAGATCGTTCAGGCGATCACCGAGGCTGCAGGTGAGCTTCGCTCTCCCGTAGTTCTTCAGGTTTCCGCAGGCGCAAGAAAGTATGCAAAGCATGCTTACCTTCTCGCTCTCGCTAAAGCGGCAGTAGAGGATGCTGACATCGATCTCGCTCTCCACCTCGACCACGGCGCAGATTTTGAGATCTGTAAGTCCTGCATCGACGGCGGCTTCACCTCCGTTATGATCGACGGTTCTCATCATTCTTATGAGGACAACGTTGCACTTACCAAGAAGGTTGTTGAATATGCACACGCTCACGGCGTTGTTGTAGAGGGTGAGCTCGGAGTTCTCGCAGGCGTTGAGGACGACGTTGTTGCAGAGAAGTCCTCCTATACACGTCCCGAGGAGGTTGAGGATTTCGTTACCCGTACAGGTGTCGACTCTCTCGCTATCTCCATCGGTACCTCCCACGGCGCATACAAGTTCACTCCCAAGCAGTGCACAAGAAACGAAAACGGTATCCTCGTTCCTCCCCCTCTCCGCTTCGATATTCTCGAAGAGGTTGAGAAGCGTCTTCCCGGATTCCCCATCGTTCTTCACGGTGCATCCTCCGTTGCACAGGACTGCGTAGCAGAGATCAACGCTCGCGGCGGTAAGATGCCCGACGCTATCGGTATTCCCGAGGAGCAGCTCCGCAAGGCAGCTAAGATGGCTGTTTGTAAGATCAACATCGACTCCGACATCCGCCTTGCAATGACCGCAGGTATCCGTCGCGTCTTCACCGACAATCCTTCCGCATTCGACCCCAGAGAATACCTCAAGGTTGGTCGTGAGGAAGTTAAGAAGATGGTTGCCCACAAGATCGTAAACGTTCTCGGATCCGACAACAAGCTGTAATTTAACCTGTAAAGCGGGGCAGTCTTAGATTGCTCCGCTTTTGGTTTTTTGATCGTCAAACACAAAAGGAGACAAAATGAAATTTTCATATAATCACCGCGTAAGCGGATACGAGCTCGATATAAACGGTGTGGTGAGCATAACGTCCATTCTTCGTTACGCTCAGGAGGCGGCAAACCTTCAGCACTTGACCTACGGGCCTACAATAAAGTCACTTCGTGAAGACGGCATTGCGTTTATTCTTTCCCGCGTTGCGCTGGATTATATAGCTCCGATCAGGGTGCACGACGAGCTGACGATAACAACGTGGCTGAATTCTGCTCGCGGTTACGGCTATTCCCGTTATACACAGATAACAAGAAACGGCGAGGTGTGCGTTAATATTTCTGCACAATGGGGAGCTATGGATATAGCATCGAGACGTCCCCTTAAGGTCGATGAGATCCCCCTCGGCTTCGGGTCCGACGATGACGTGCTTGAGCTTAAATCCCCCCTGCGTCTTAAAAGAGCTGACGGTGAACCCGTTAAGGTCGATTCCTACACTGTAAAATACAGCGATTGCGACGAAAACATTCACCTGAACAACGCAAATTATCCTATGATATTCTGCGGATACGTTCCCTCAATGATGGGGAAAACGGTAAAAGAGTTTTCCATAAATTATCACCACGAGGCAAGACTCGGAGCAAAATTTGACATATATCTGACCGAGGAAAACGAAGCATATATGTTCAAGGTCGTATTTGAAAACGGAGAAATGGGCACGGAGGCAAAAATTGTGCTGGGAGATATATGAAAAGGATATTTTTGTGTTCGCCAACGACAACCGAGGATAAAAGGCTTATTCGTGGATTGCAGCTTGAGATAGAGGAACGGGGAGCTGAGATAACCTTTGATCCTACCGACAGCTTTGAATCGGCGATAACCGTTGCAAATACAGAAGAGGAAGTTTTTGATCTTTTTAGTGAAAAGGAAACAAACGTATTTTTCCTTCATTACGACTCGGATGATATCCCGGACGGTGTTACCGCAATATCAAGACCCATTTCGCTTGACAAATTTGCAGATTCTCTGCTCCGAGGGGCAACTGCGGAGGTTAAGGTCGCAGACGAGCTCAAGGAGTTGACTTTTGTTTCGGGACAGCTTACCTACGGAAAGGAAATTATACCGCTTTCAGAAACCGAAGCACAGCTTTTTTCGGTTCTCTACGAAAAAAGAGGTCTGCCCGTCTCCCGCGAGGAGATAAAGGATCGTATATGGGGTGTCGGCGAGACCAACGTAGTTGAGGTGTACATAAACTACTTAAGAAAAAAGCTCGATATAAGGTTCGACAAAAAATTTATTGTAACCGTAAGAAATAAAGGGTATATGCTTTTGTGAGCACATACCCTTTTCTCTATGGAATGTTCATGCCGATGATAATTGGTGAAATTAAGAGATATTTAAGAGACAACAACGCGGTAAGGGTGAGCAGATCGGTGAGAGATCTTGCCTACAAGGCGCTTCAGGCAAAGGAGATCCTTTCAAGAAAGCTCGGACGCGATGCAACCGTGCCCGAGATCGTAAGCTTTTTAGCGGAAAACGGCGACAGTAAAAGTGAGGAGGAGGTCGCTTATGCCCTTGAAGCAATAGTTGAACCGATATCTCTGTTCGATCCCGTTTACGGCGACGGTGCCGATGCGGTATTCGTAATGGATCAGCTCCGAGACGATAACGACGGCGAGGATGTCTGGCTTGAAAGCATCTCGCTCAAGGAAGCGATAAAAGGGCTGAGCCAAAGAGAAAAAACTATTCTCGGAATGAGGTTTTATAAGGGAAAGACCCAAATGGAGATCGCAGACGAGATCGGCATTTCACAAGCACAGGTTTCCCGCCTCGAAAAAGGCGCCATCGAGCGAATAAAACGGCAGATGTAACGGTTTAAAAACGGGGGTAATACCGTACAGCTGCAAAACGAACTTTTGAGTTATACCCAAAAGTAACATTTGTCTCTGATAATTGGTGAAGTTTTTGGTCAGCAAAAGTGAAGTTACTCACTTCGTTCGTAGTGAAGTTTTGCTCGTTTCACTCGCAAAGTGAAGTTAAGTTCGCCCTACGCTACTATTCACTTGTGCCGTATTCGGCGCAAACTTCACTTCGGCGATAGCCGAAACTTCACTGCACAGCAACTTCACTCGCAGCAGGCGAACTCAGTTGTCGAGTCGTCGTTCAAGACAAACGACACTTTCGACGTGTCCCGTCCTCGGGAACATATCGACCGGACTAACTCTATCCGCCTTATAATTTGTCAAAAGCTTAATATCACGCGCAAGTGTTGTGGGATCGCAGGAGACGTAAACTATTGTCTTCGGGCCGCTTTCGTTGAGCTTATCCACAAGCTCCGCGCTCATACCCTTTCGCGGCGGGTCAACAAAGATAAGATCATACCCGCCGTTGTATGCTGTCATTGCGTCCGCGCACTCAAACGATGCGTTTTCAATACCGTTCAGGGCCGCGTTTGCTCTTGCGTTTTCAACCGCCTCGGGGATAATTTCAATTCCCGTTACCGAGGTTTCGGGATGTGCTTTTGCATATGAAAGACCGATAGTACCCGCACCGCAGTAGAGGTCGAGCACCCTTTTCGGCTCAAATTTTTCGGCTCTTTTTATTGCCTCGCGGTACAGAAGCTCGGCGCCTCCGCGGTTCACCTGATAGAATGACAGTGAGGAGATCCCAAACCTGCAGTCGCAGAGAATATCCTCGATTCTGTCCTCGCCGTACAGTATTTTCACCTTTTTTCCGAGAATTACGTTTGTTTGCTCGGGATGAATATTGAGAAGCACACTCTTTATTTCGGGAAAACGCTTGACCGCCTCTGCGGCAAATTCTTTTTCGCCCTTCAGCTCGTTATCGGGAGTAACAAGGCACAGCATTGTCTGATCTGTCTTCTGCCCGCGGCGGAGATAAACGTGCTTTACCCTCCAGCCGTTCTTTTTTATCTGCTCGGAGCAGAATTTTGCGATGGGATCGAGGCTCGGATCGGTCAGATTACAGCCGTCACACTCGATTATATCGTGTGAGTGGCGGGCATAGTAGCCGAGATTTCCGTTATCCGATACAGGATACTGAGCCTTATTTCTGTATCCGTCGATTTTTCCGTCGGTTAAGACCTGATCGACCTCAATTTCAACGCCCTGCTTTTTGAAGGCGTAAAGAACTGTATTTCTTTTCAGCTCAAGCTCATATTCTCTTGTAATATGTCGGTACGTACAGCCTCCGCAACGCTTGAAAACGCTGCAATCGGGATCGATACGATGCTCCGAACGGCTGATAAGCCTTTCAAGGCGGCCCACCGCGTAGTCCTTTGCGACCTTTATAAGCTTAATTTCGGCCTCGTCGCCCGTAACCGCGCCGTCAACAAAGGTTACGACGTTTTCAACACGGCATACGCCGTAGCCGAGATTATTCAAATCTGTAATTTTTACTGTATAGCGCTCGTTTTTCTTCAACATATTATTTACCAATACTTTCTGTCGAGGGAACGAAGCTGGATTGCCTCGGCGATATGCTTTCCGTCTATGTTTTCACTGCCGTCAAGGTCGGCTATGGTTCTTGCAAGGCGCAGTATTCTGTCGTATCCTCTTCCCGAGAGACCCAGACGGTCAAACGCGTTCTTAAGAAGCTTTGCTGCAGAATCCGAAAGCGCACAGTATTTTCTTATATGCGAGCTTTCCATTGCGGCGTTGCTGAAAATTGCTTCGCCGTCTGCGCGGAAGCGGTCAAGAGCGACGTTTCTCGCCTTTACCACGCGCTCGCGCATTTCCTCGGAGCTCATTTGGGGCTTATCATCGGCAAGAGCCTCATACGGCACCGACGGAACCTCGATCTGTATGTCAATACGGTCGAGCAGGGGCCCCGATATTTTCTGCAGATATGCGTCGATATCGTTTTTACGGCAGGTGCATTTTCTGGTCGGATGCCCGTAATAACCGCAACGGCAGGGATTCATCGCACAGACGAGCATGAACGAGCAGGGAAAGGTCACTCTTCCCGACGCTCTGTTGATAGTAATTTTATGATCCTCAAGTGGCTGACGAAGGACCTCTGTTGATTGCTTGGAAAATTCGGGGAGCTCATCAAGAAACAGAACTCCGTTATGAGCAAGGGATATCTCACCCGGCATTGGTATAATTCCTCCGCCCGCAAGTGCGACGGCAGAAAGTGTGTGATGGGGCGAGCGGAATGGCCTGCTTGTTACAAGAGAAACGTTCTCGGGAAGTATTCCCGCCACCGAATGAAGCTTTGTCGTATCGATGGCTTCCTCAAAGGCAAGGGGCGGAAGAATCGTGGGTATTCTTTTTGCGAGCATACTTTTTCCTGTTCCGGGAGGGCCAATGAGCAGAACGTTATGACCGCCTGCCGCGGCTATCTCAAGTGCTCTTTTTGCTTTTTCCTGTCCCTTTACGTCCGCGAAATCAAGGGGAAAGCTTCTGCTTCCGCTTTCAAAAACGGATCTGTCAAAGGAGACGGGATTAAGAGGATCTCCACCGCTTAAGTGATTAAGCAGTTCCTTTACGTTCTTTATACCGTAAACCGTGATTCCCTCGGTAACCGAAGCTTCTCCCGCGTTTTCATAGGGAACGTAAATTATCTTTTTTCCCGCATCTCTTGCGGCAAGGCACATACATAGAACGCCCTTAACGCCTCTTACCTCGCCCGAAAGGGAAAGCTCTCCGATAAAACAGCTGTCCTTCACGCTTTCGGGAAGCGTTATATCTCCAATACTCGCAAGAATTCCTATCATCATGGCGAGGTCGTATGAGCTTCCCTGCTTTTTCTTGTCTGCGGGGGCCATATTTACGGTTATATCTGCTTCGGGAAACATAAAGCCGCTGTTATCAATAGCCGCCTTTATTCGCTCCCTCGCCTCCTTGACCGCCGCGTCGGGCAGACCGACCACGTCAAACTTTTCGATTCTGTTTGAGCAGTTACACTCAACCGTGACGAGAAATCCGTCAACGCCGCTAAGCCCCGCGGAATATATGACCTGAAGCATTTTGCCTCTCCTTAAAGTGTTATTTTACGTCGGTTATCTTTAAATTGTCCCAAAGCTTTGAGGTTTTGACCGTTACTGTCTTCTCAAGCTCGGTAACCATTTCGTTGAAGACCCTCGCTACGTACATTTCAACAAACTCTCCGAAATGCTTGTTGACGTATTCCTCCTCAAGAGGAAGACGCTGAATTATAAAATAGCCCTCATTAAGCTCAATTACACCGCTTATTTCGTTTTCATCGAGCTTTTCGACCTCGTTTTCCACAGATTCAATTATCTGACCTATGGTGTAGTATCTTCCGTCCTTTGCGATACCCACCATATCGGAATCGTCGCAGTAGGTCTTGACAAGCTCGACAAAATCCTCGCCGTTTTGTGCCTTTTCAAGCACCTCATTGGCTTTTTCGAGCTTTTCAGCTTTGTTTTTGGAGGTATATTCGATCAAAACAAAACGGATACGACGGAAATTGATATCGATATCCGCCTTTACTCTTTCGTCGTCGCTCTTAATGATACCGCTTTCGTATGAGGTAATGCGATCGTAGGTCTTTCCCCAAAGCTTCGTGAAGGTCTGTACATAATGCAGAGCGTATTCGGTTAAAAATGCGCTCTTCAAGCTCTCTTTATATGTGGGATCGGACTTAATTCCCTCCAAATATTCAAGAACTTCCTTTTTCTCGTTTCTTGTGAGCTTGACTTTATACTTTTTGGACAGAAGCTGTATTGCTCGGTTGCGAACGAGAGTGTCGAGCACCGATTCCTTAAACTCATTCAGCTTTTCGGGGTTTTCGGTCCAATAATTCTCATCTCCGCCATCCATATCCGCCTTGGTATTGAGGAAAACGTAACGGAAGTAATCGTAATATATCTTTTCTCCCGAAAGGGTGAGCACAACTCTCTTGTCCTTGGGCTTTGGCGCAAACGCACAGGAAGTGAGGGACAGCAGCATAAGGGCTGCAAGTGCTATCGAAAGTATTTTTTTCATGTTATTTCTCTTTCATCGTTTTAATTTGTTAAAAAGGGCTGTTGCGTTACAACAGCCCTTTGAGGTCAGCTATCAGATATTCGGGTCGAGTGTATAGCCGTTATTGAATTTGTACGTGTCGCGTACGACCATTTCCACGTTGCTTCTTTCAACGTAGAATGAACCCTTTTGTCCGTTTATGGTATAGTAGCAACGGGTAGCACTGTAGGCATAGAAATCAAATACGACTTCCTTGCCGTCCTTATCGGCCATTGTAACGGTGAGGAGCTTCTTGTCGGGATTTATCTCGGTAGAATCCGCTTCTCCGCCTATTGTAAGCTGAATTATATCTCTGTATATCTTACGGAAATTATTGACCTTGTCCTTATCGAAATAATCGGTTGTTCCGAGAGGCCATATCGACTGAGTGTCGTTCTCCTTCTTAAGACCGAATCCGCAGTCGACCTCCATGTCCTCAACGCCGTCATTTATCTTTCCGTTGATCGTAATCTTACTTACCTCTCCGATAGGGGTGGAATAGAGGTTCTTTTCAACGTACATCGAAAGCTTGTATCCGTAGAACACCGCATTTGTGAGCCTCATCTTCACAACCATGTGATAAAGGGTGGTATATACGTACACGTATCCGTCCTCGTCGGGCTCTGAGAAGAAGAGCGAGCAATCGTCACCGTCGTAGGTATAGTACACAACGAAATGGGGATTCTCGGAGTCTATTCCGTAGGTTTCCTTAAGCTTTGTGTGGGTAAGCTCCTTACCCACAGAGACAACGCTTTCTCCCGCAAGAGCCGAGCAGGTCTGAATGATGTAGGAGAACATGGTTACGTCGGGCTTATACTGGGTAAGATGTGTCAGGGTAAATTCATAGGACATTAAGGGCTGATCGGTACCCGCTGTGCCGTTCTCATCGGGAGTTAAGCTCTTTGTTTCAAAAAGCGGAACTCCGTTTTTGACAATGCCAAGCTTAGACACGTTTGCATACGACGACGTGGGCACGTTAAGTCCAACCGTGGGGGTTATAAGATCGTAAACCGAGGAATCCATCGCGATCGCGAGGGAATTTCCTATTACATAAACAGCGTCTCTGCCGTCGTACTGACAGTAATATCCGCCGCCCGTGGGGATCTTATCGCCAACCCACACCTTGTGAACGGTGTCGTCCTCTGCGGTTATGGTGTAGCTTGCGGGATTATCCGAAGCGGCAAGGCCATACACCGAAAGATCTGTATTTTCATCAATTATAATTCTGCGAAGTGCAAGGGATGAGCCGGTGCTTACCACAATTGAGGAGAAGGTCTCAAGATTATATGGCGCAAGCTCCTTATCCTCAAGGTAGAACTGACTGCTTGATTTAAGGAAAACGTATCCGCCCTTTTCATTGTTCACCTGAAGCTTCTTCATTGCGGCTCTTGCAACGGGAGGGAACATATAAACACGGTTATTGCTTCCTCTTGCCTCGCCTTCAAGAAGCTCGATCGGGGGCTCCTTTACCTTTTCGGTGACAAGCATGGGCGCTATGACCGCAAAATAAGTCACCGTAAGGGCGGCAAACACCGCAAGGCAGATTATAATGGTTATTAACTGCTTTTTTATCATAGATAGCGTCTCCTTGCATAAACGTAGATACCTACGCCCGCGGTGATCGCAGGAAGAAGAAGGGTACAGATAACCGTCCACTGATTAGCCTGAGCAGATGTGATCGAAAGGCTTGTGTCGGAGAATACCTTGGCGTCGATATCGAGAGGAGTTGTCTTTCTTGCAAACTGCTTCATGATATTGAAGATAATATCGCGGTTTGCATAGGTGTTTCCGCTGATATATTTATCGTCCGCAAAGGAGGATGTTCCTGCCGCAAGAACGTAGGAACGCTGAGGAACGTTATCCTTGTAGCGATCGTCGACGGTTACTGTCATAAGGTTATATATGCCCTTGACCTCGCCGCCCTCCGAATCGAGAGGACTTGCAACTGCGGTCTTGGAGCTTGACGTGGTAAGAATGGGACAGCAGAAGCGTGTACCCTTACCGGCAAAGTATTTACCAATGGTTCCGTCATAGAGCGCGGTTATGGGACGGCTCTCTGCCGCTATCGCCTTGGGGGGTGTTGCAAGAACGCGGAGGTCCTTGGTAAGAGAAGCGCCGGTGCCCTCTGTAACGTACTCTGCTACGATCTCCTTACCGAGAGAGCCCGCAAGGGAGTTATCATAGTCGCGTAAGAACTGTCTTTCAAACTTAACGCCCCACTCCGCAAGGAATGCGTCGAGATTGGGGGTCTCGTTGGATTTTTCATCCATGAACACCATAAGTCCGCCGTTGCTGTCGAGGAACATCTCAAGCTTCTTAAGCTCGTTTACGCTGTCATCGGGGCCGTAGAAGTCATAGGAGGGATTATTGATAACGATCACCTGAGCGTTATCATAGTCGGGATCCTCCTTTGTCAAGTCGATTTCCTTGACGTCGTAGCCCGCATCCACAAAGAGCTTACGGAGAGCTGTTCCGTTTACCTTCTCATTGTGGTTTGTAACAAAGTATGCTATGGGATTTTCTCCGGAGAGACGAATTATCGCAGACGCGATGGTGTAATCGCCGTTGAACGCGTAAATGCCTCCGCCCTGATCGTCGGCTACAAAGAAGGTATCGATAGAATAAAGGATCGCGTTGTTTCCGTTAGCAACGATAACGCTTGTGGTCTTGGGTGTGGAAACCGAATTGAACTGATATTTGTCGAGCATCTGTGGATTATTTACGATGTCAACGTACTCGATCGTGATGAAATCGAAGATCTTTTCATATCTCTTGATCTGTGTGTGGACCATATTTACGAGCTCGTTACTCGCAAGCTGATCCTCCGGCACACAGAAAATAAAGGAGATGTTAAAATCTTCAATGCCCTGATACTGCTCAAGAAGTGTAACTGCGCCCTCATCGGGTGTATAAAGATCTCTCTCTGTCATATCGATGTACCAGAGATTCTTATTTGCAAGTGCTGTGAAAATGATATTTACAACAACGACCAGCGCGATCACCGCCGCTGTGAGAGCTACGGCAAAGGCGCCGTACTTAAGACGGCGTTTTCTCTGCTGATTTTTTTCGTAATCCGAAATTTTATTATTCACTGTTCTTCACTCCCTTCGTTTATCAAGCCCAACGGCGCTTTTCATACACTCGCACCGTAAGGAAGAGGAAGATAAAGCTTATTGACGCATAATAGAGTATCGCAGCAAAATCGAAGATACCGTATATAAAGTTATTGAATCTCGTATAGATAGAGAGCCAGTTGAGTGCCGCTCTTATGGGAGCGAAGGGAATTACGCTGTTGAGTGCTCCGAAAAGGAGGAAAACAGCCATAACCGCTACCGATGTGATAAGAGAAACGAGCTGATTTTCTGTCATAGCGGAGATGAAGATGCCAATGGCAACGAAAGCCGCACCGAGAAGCAGAACTGCGATCGTGGGACCGAGAATCGAAAGAATAAAGTGAGAAAGAACGTCCCAACGGGTGATAGCGCCCTCTCTTGCCGCGTTTTCAACGACCCATGAATAGAGGTTATCGGCGAAATTGTGGTAAACTACGAAATTGAAGATAGTTCCCACGACAAACGTTCCTGCGAAAATGGTGTAGATCGAAAGGAACTTGCCCATTACGATCTTTCCGATGCTGACGGGAGCGGTAAGCAGGAGCTGCTCCGTCTTCTGCTTCTTTTCTTCCGAGAAGCTCTTCATTGTGAGCACGGGGATCACGATAGCAAGAAGGAGAATGATTATTGAGAAATACGATTCATAGCTGGCGTTTGATCCCGCCTGGAAGGTCATAAGCGAGAACAGACCGCCGTTTATTGCAAGGAACACCGCAACGAAAACGTATCCTACGGGCGTTGTGAAATAGGACATCAAGTCCCTTTTATATATTGCAAACATAAGTTTTTTCCTTTCTCCCTCTTATTTCTTCGCTGGTTTTCTTGACGAGCGCTTCTTTTTGCCCTCGTAGGAGGTAGTGTTATTGATAAGCGTGAGGAAGACGTCCTCGAGATTTACGTTAGATGCTTCAGCGCCTATAAGCGGCCAGTTATTTCTTGCGAGCATTGAGAACAGAGGCTTTCTGATATCGATGCTTCCGTCACTCTCAACAACGTAGGAGAAGCTGTCGGCGTCGAGATTTCCGAGGCTTTCCGCAGAGAACACGCCGGGAAGCGCGCGGAGCGCTGAGAGAACCTCTTTTTCGGGGCCGCAGACCTTGATAGCCATACGGCGATTGCCCTCAACGGCGCTTGCAAGCTCCTCTGTACGCTTGTCCGCTACGATCTTACCTCTGTTTATAACGATAACTCTGTCACAAACCGCCTGAACCTCCTGAAGAATGTGTGTGGAGAGAATGACGGTGTGATTAAGACCGAGAGTTCTGATGAGGTTTCTGATCTCAACGACCTGACGTGGATCAAGACCGACGGTGGGCTCGTCGAGAATGATGACCTTGGGGTTGCCTACCAAAGCCTGTCCGATACCGATTCTCTGACGGTAACCCTTGGACAGATGTCCTATAACTCTGTTCTTTACGTCGGTGAGCTTTACGACCTCAAGGATCTCCTGAATGTGCTTCTTCTTATTGAGAGTGCACTTTTTGAGCTCGTAAACGAAATTAAGATATTCGGTTACTGTCATTTCGGGATAGAGGGGAGGTGTTTCGGGAAGGTATCCTATGCTCTTCTTTGCCTCGTCCGGAAAATCGAAGATGTCGAGTCCGTCGATCTCCACTCTTCCTTCGGTGAAGGAAAGGAAGCCCGTTAAAATGTTCATCGTTGTTGATTTTCCGGCACCGTTCGGTCCGAGGAATCCAACGATCTCTCCCTTGTTTATTTCGAAGCTAACGTTGTTCAGAACTGCGTTGTCGCCGAAATTTTTACAAAGATTTTGTATTTTTACCATAAATACGTCCCCCGATATAAGGTAGCCGTGGTGTCACGGCAAATTTTCACCCTTACAGTATAGCATCAAAATGTAAACAAGTCTTGAACAACTCAAAAGATTAATGCAGATATACTGCTTTTTTGCAAAAATTCAGCTGTTCGTCACATAAACTCGTCCATTTTTTGCATAAATGCTTCAAAAAAAGCGAACATTTTCAGTTTCTCTTGTATTTTCTCAAATTTTATTATATAATATAAAATGATGAACTATTATCCGCGATAAAAAGCGGAGAAGGAGTATTATGAAAAAAACATTCCTTGGCGGAATCCGCTTTAGAAGAAAAAATACGGACTACAGTTCCCTTAAGGATGCTGTTGCACAGTCCGTTACCTACGAAGCAGAATCCGAGCGCATGATTCAGATAAAGGAAGGCGATTCCCTTTGTAAGGGAAGCATCATATTCAAAGAAGCAAACGGAGCTCCCGCAATATATTGCGGTATAAACGGTAACGTAGAGAAGATCTCGTCAGAATCGGACAAGACCTCGGTGCTGATAAAGGCATCCGACGGAGAGGAAGAAATAACTCTTGATCCATTTGATAAGACCTTGGGAGAATGTTTTTCTGAGGAGCTTTTGACCGGACTTGTCAAAATGGGAGTATATCCTCCTAAGGAGGGTACGAAGGCGGTTAAGGTAATGACCGTTGATTGCGGAGGCTCGCCCCACAATTCCTCGCGTCTTTTCCTTTGCATAAATTATCCCAAGCAGGTTTTGGGAGGAGCAAAGATACTGATGAAGATCTTGGGAGCAAAGAAGTGTAACGTTGCTATCCCAACCTCCTGCCTTGACGCAGCACAAGAAATCGAAAAAAACCTTGTTGCACGCAGATCCGTAATAAAGGTGGCGCTTTTCAAGGAAAAATACCCCAGCGCTCCTCAGCTTACCGTGCGCGCGGTGACAAATATTGAAATAAGCGCCTACAAGCGCCCCGAAAATTCAGGATATCCCGTTGTAACGCCACATCTGTGTATAGCGGCATATCGCGCCTTGGCGGAAGGAGTACCGCTCACCGAAGGATTTGTATCCATCACCGACGAAAAAGGTGTGACCCGCGTTGCATCGGTGCCCTTCGGAGCCAAGCTTAATGACGTTTTCCCCGCGCCCGAGGGATACAAGCTCGTAAGAGCCGAAAAGATCATGGGGAAAGCCGTCGAGGATGACGACGTCATGGAATATGGCGTGGAGGCCTTGGCTGTTGTCAAGGACGTACCCTACCCCGCAATCACTGAAAGAGGATGTATCGGTTGCCGCAGATGTGTAAATATCTGCCCCGGAAGACTTCTGCCTTATCAGCTCTATAACGCCGCGGAAAAGGGCAAAATGAGCATTTCATTTAAAAACGAGCTCCTTTCCTGCTTCGAATGCGGATGCTGTTCCGCAGTATGTCCCTCTTGTCTGCCCATCAGTGAGCTTCTTTCAAAGGCAAGAACAGAATATATCGCAGACACTGCCCCCGAAAATACAGAAGCCGAGGACGAAGACGACTCGACCGACCTCCAAAATGAAAACGAGGATTACAGCGAAAACGACGAACAGGAAGGGGTAATTGAAAGGATCACTCTGAATTTCGACGACGACGTCGACGAGGACGCCGATGTTGATATCTTTCTCGAAATAAACGAGGAAAACGTCGAGCCTGTAATTGAGCCCATCACGGAAGAAATTACCGCCGAACCGACTTCTCCGTCAAAAAATACAGGCAAAAAGAAAAACAAAAAGGACAAAAACTCAAAGCCCGAAAATGACGCTACAGACTCAAATTCAGACACCGCAGAGCCCGAAAATGACGCTACAGACTCAAATTCAGACACCGCAGAGCCAGAAAAGGTCGATCTTGCAAGCATTTTCTGTGAAGGTGAGGGAGGTGAAGGCAAATGAACGAAAGATATCTTCTGACAGATAAACCCGAGCACGCGCGCGAGGTGTTTTTGGACGTTTTAATTGCCCTTACACCCGTTATCGCTTGGGCGGTCTTCCTCTTCGGTCTCAGACCCATAACGTTAATACTCCTTTGCGTCGCATCGGTATCGATAATCGACACCGCGCTCTCCGTTATTTGCAACAGAGGGCCCATAACCGATCTTTCCTGCGTTGTAACGGGCGTTATTGCCGCGCTGCTGCTTCCCGCATCGTCTCCTCTTTGGCTGCCTGCATTTGTTGGTGCTTTGGCGGGAATCGCAAGAAACGTCTTTGGCGGTCTGGGTAAAAATCCCATTAACCCTGCCGCAACAAGTGTGCTTATAACACATATTGTGTTTCCCAAGCTGTTTCTCTCTATCCCCGAAATATACAGCCGCTTAAGCGGAATAGGCTTTGGTCCCGGCCCCTACACCGCCGCGCCAAAAAGCGCACTGAACACAGTACTTAACGGAACCATTCCGGAGGAGACGCTAAGCTCGTTGTTTTTCGGTCTGCGCGCAGGAATGATGGGTGAAATGTCCGCCCTTCTGATTCTTGTGGGAGGTATATACCTTATCTGCCGAGGAATAATCAAGCCCGTCCTTCCCGTTGTGTTCATAGGAAGCATTGCCGTATTCACTTATCTTAAGCCCACACTCGCCGCGGCGTCGGATTTTACAGCCATGAGCGGTTCTGTTCATCACATTCTGGGCTCGTCCACGCTTCTTTGCGCGGTATTTATGCTCACCGACCCCGTAACAAGCCCTAAAATGACCAAGGGCGCGGTTGTTGCGGGAATTATAGGCGGTATTGTAACGGTTTTGGTAAGATACAGTTACTCCGTCGAGCTTTCTGCCCTTATCGGTGTGCTTGCCGCCAACGCGTCGGCTTTTGTCACCGACCGTCTGGTCCGCCCCATGCCCTTCGGCGGCGCAGTCAGAAAGAAAAAGGGGTAATTTTAAGAACGCAGGTTTTGTAACGGACTGCATCTTAGCCTTCCCCTTTAGGGTAAAAACTAATAGTACAATCGTTTGGAACACCTCATCCACCGCCGGGGGCGGTCCCCCGTCCCCTTTGGAAAGGCTTAAAAATTTCACAAACAAGGACATGCCTATGAAAAACAATCTTTCACGCCGTTTTTGGCTGACTCTCACGATCTTCTCCCTTGTCGGACAGATCGCTTGGACCGTTGAGAATATGTACCTCAACGTTTTTATCTACAAAAGCTTCGGTGCACCCGCATCGGCAATATCCGCAATGGTCGCGGCATCCGCTGTAGCGGCAACACTTACAACAATATTCATCGGCGCACTCTCCGACAAGGTCGGTAAGCGCAAAATATTCATGTGCGGGGGCTATATTGCGTGGGGAATCTCAATCTCCTGCTTTGCGCTTCTCCGCGTTGATATTCTATCGGCACTTTTCCCAACACTTTCCGCCGCATCGCTCGGAATCTCCCTCACAATTGCTTTTGACTGCATTATGACGTTCTTCGGATCCTCCGCAAACGACGCCGCCTTCAACGCGTGGCTCACCGACAGCACCGAAGGTGAGGGCAGAGGTAAAGCCGAGGGAATAAACGCCATCATGCCGCTGATTGCAATGCTGATGGTGTTCGGCGGATTTATGGCGTTTGATCTCAGCAAAAGCACAAGCTGGACCGTAATTTTTCTTATCATCGGTATAACGGTACTGATAATCGGAATTCTAGGCTGTTTCCTTATTGACGACCCCGCGACCAAGAATGAAGAAAACTCGAAATATTTTGCAAATATCGTCTACGGCTTCCGCCCCTCTGTTATAAAGAGCAACGTCAGCCTTTACACCACCCTCATAGCCTTTGCTCTTTTCGGAATATCAATACAGATATTTATGCCGTATCTGATACTTTATTACGAGGTCAGTCTGAAAATGAGCAATTACGTTCTGATTATGGCTCCTGCTATAATAATAGCTTCGGTATGTGCCGCGCTATACGGACGCTTCTACGATAAAAAGGGCTACGTAAAGAGTATATTCCCTGCGCTTATTCTTCTTTGCGTCGGCTATATACTGATATTCTTCTTTAAAAGCACAGCTCCGGTGTTTATCGGATCGCTTCTTGCAATGATAGGATTTCTCTGCGGTTCAACCGTATTTGGAGCAATGATCAGAGACAAGACCCCACAGGGAAAGGCAGGTATGTTCCAAGGACTTCGCATCGTGTGTCAGGTTCTGATTCCGGGAGTCATCGGCCCATCTGTCGGAGCATGGGTGCTGAGAGATGCCGACGTTGTGGTAAATAACGACGGAACCACCTCGTTCATTCCGAATGAAAACATTTTCCTCTCGTCTCTTATCGTTGCAGTTATTCTCATTGTTTATATACTCTTGATTTCGTCGATAAAAAGAAAAAAGTCGGATGAATAAAACAAAAGGAAATAAAATGAATTCTATAAAGCACTTAAAAACTGTATACTCCGAAAATATCGGAGATATTCCGCACCCGGAATACCCCCGTCCCGCTCTTAAGAGAGCCTCGTTTATCAATTTGAACGGCAAGTGGGATTTTGGTGTAACAAATGACAAAAAATCCCCTGTTTTCGATCGCGAAATAATTGTTCCGTTTCCTCCGGAATCGATTCTTTCGGGGATAAATTCGGTTTTTGATGAAGAGCTCACCCTGTGTTATCAAAGAAAATTCACCATACCCGACGGATTTATAAAGGACAGAGTTATCCTCCACTTCGGCGCGGTCGATCAGTACGCTGAGGTGTATTTAAACGGCGCGCCTATCGGTGAGCACGTTGGCGGATACCAAGGCTTCTCATTTGATATCACCGAAGCAGTTAAAGACGAAAACACCCTTACCGTTTTCGTCCGCGACGAGCTTTCATCCTTCGTTCTCCCCTACGGAAAGCAAAAGAGGAACAGGGGAGGTATGTGGTACACCCCCGTTTCGGGAATATGGCAGACCGTGTGGCTTGAGAGCGTAAGCTTAAACCACATAACCTCCCTCGATCTTCCCACATCCCCCGAATATACCGTGCTTAAGGCTAATTTTTCAAAAGAAGCCCAATACGGCACGGTTGAGATCGAATCGCCCGACGGGAAGCACGTTTTCCCCCTTATAAACGGCGAGGCAAATCTTAATATTCCAAATCCGAGGCTTTGGTCGCCCGAGGATCCATACCTTTACAGAGCCGAAATTATAACCGAATCCGACCGAATATCAACCTATTTTGCGCTCCGCACAATAGAAATAAAGACTGTTTGCGGTGTAAGAAGATTATGTCTTAATGGCAAACCATACTTCTTTCACGGTCTTCTCGATCAGGGCTATTATCCCGACGGAATCTTCACACCCGCAACGATCGATGCCTACCGCGACGATATAACAAAAATGAAATCCTTGGGCTTCAATATGCTCCGTAAGCATATTAAGATCGAGCCGCAGATATTCTACTATCTCTGTGACTCCATCGGAATGGTCGTTTTTCAGGATATGGTCAACAATTCCGACTATTCATTCATTCGTGACACCGTGCTTCCCACAGCGGGAGTTATAAAAAAGAACGACAAAAAGGCTCACGGCAACCCGGCTTCAAGAAAAGCCTTTTTAAGCCATATGGAAGAAACCGTTTCGGCGCTGAAAAATCACCCCTGCATATACCTCTGGACGATCTTCAACGAGGGTTGGGGACAATTCTGCGGCTCCGACGCTTATAAAAAGCTAAAGAAGCTCGACCCGACACGAATCGTCGATACGGCATCGGGTTGGTTCGGCGGCTGTGAAAGCGACGTTGACAGCAGGCATATCTATTTTAGGAAGGTAAAGCTGAAGCCCGGAGATAAACCCCTTTATTTGTCTGAATTCGGCGGATATTCACACAGAGTAGACGGCCACGTTGCAAATGAAAACGGCTCCTACGGCTACGGAAGCTGTAAGAGCAGGCAGGATTTTGTAAATTCAATAATAAAGCTCTATAACGAGCAGATAATACCTCTGAAGGATAAGGGTCTGAGCGCCACTGTATATACACAGGTCTCCGACGTAGAGGATGAAATAAACGGTATTCTGACCTACGACAGAGCCGTAATGAAGATCACACCGAATGAATTTTCGAATATCAGCGAAAAGCTTAAGCTATAAATAACAGCCCGCTCGATTCACGAGCGGGCATTTGTTTATTCTTTTCCGTCGGCACACTTTACGTTATAGTTATGCGGAACACTCTCTCCTTCGGAGAAGGTTTGATAGGGTGATTTATCCCCGCAGAGCGAGCGGCTGTAGGCATACAGGGCTCCGCGCTCGCAATTTGCTTTTGAAACATAATATTCCTTATCAATCTTCGCCACGGAGAAGTCGTGGGGCGCTTTTTCACCGTCGCCAAAGGTCGCGGTGCCCATTTCTCCGCAAATACAGCTATATTAGTACCTGTTTTAGATCTGCAGGTTGCCTCGGAGCGAAGATGTTTTGCATCGGTATTCTTCTGATCGAAAATGTGCTCGTGCTGCCCATCGGTAGCTGACGGCTAAGTAGTCGATACGCCGCCATTATTGTTCTGCGAGCCCTTTTCATTACTTACGCATCCCGCAAGCAGAATTGACGACAGAAGTATAATGGCTATGACCCTTATGAGAACCCTCATTTTACTACCTCGATCATTGGGATAAGCTCTGCCATTGAGTGCCCGTCGCCAATATAGAAGCTCGATATTTTTTCCATTTTATCGTGCTCAATGCCTCGTTTGTCATATATTCCGACCGTGCCGAAGCCCGCTTTTACGGAGGTTTCTATTGCGACGATGGAATCCTCAAAGACAAACGTGCTGTCAAGAGACGATCCGAGGATCTCTCTTGCGCGTAAAAACACGTCGGGGCGCTCCTTACCGTATCCGACGTCGGAGCAGGAGACTACGGTGGGGAAATAGTAGTCAAATCCGAAACGCTCGACGGTAATTTCAAGAAGTCTTCTCTCGGTTGCCGACGCGATACACATGGGAACCTGATTTTCCTTAAGAAAATCGAGAAATTCTATAACTCCGTCCTTAACGGTAACGAGATTTCTGTAAAAATACTCACACTTTTCGTATGCGAAGTGCACAAGCTCCTCGCTGTCCGCTCCAAAGCCGTATCTTTCATACAGCAACCTCTGTCCGTCACCGATCGTTAACGATCTCATTCTTCGGAGAGTCTGGTAATCGGGGGTAAAATTAGGATCGGAGAGATATTTCTGCCCTATCTGAGAAAAATATTCATCCCAGAAATGAAGGGAGTTTATAAGCGTCCCGTCCATATCGAAAATTGCACCGGATATCTTCATTTTTTCGTTCCTTTGTCTTTATTTATTCAAGAATGTTGGACGTAATATAGTCAACACCCCAAGAAGCAAGGCGTTCAGCGTCGGTGGGATCGTCAACCGTCCAGCAGTTGACCTCGATTCCGTTATCGTGAAGGATATTTATCCTTTCCTTCGTAAGCGCGCTGTAATGTATATCGAGATCGAGCTTTTCGCGATTTAAGATTTCAACAAGCCCGTCCGAAAATTCTCCCGTTAAGAACTGTATCTTAGCATCCGGCAGGATTGCTCGGAGGTCGATGCAGTTTTGCAATCCAAAGGATATGAACGTCACGCTTTGCAGGTAATCAAGGCCTGCTATCTTTTTTACAAGCGCCTCAAGCTTATCGTATCCGAAGTCACCCTTGATCTCAAGAACGCAAACCTTATCATACTTTTTACAAATGCTCACGTACTCCTCAACCAACGGGATCCTTAAATCTCGTCTTATCTCCGAGCCGTCGAGGTCGGGCCAAACGATCTCCTTCAAAACGGAATACGGGGTCTTTTCGACGTTTATTTCGACCTTACCACCGCTGACTCTTTTGGTATTATCGTCATGAATGATAATGAACTCGTTATCAAGTCCAACGTGAACGTCGGTCTCAACTCCGTAATAGCTTCTGTTTCCCGCAGCCACAAATGCGGGGCAGGTATTCTCTCGTTCAAGACCGCTTACCCCTCTGTGCGCCACCATTTTTGTGCTTCCGCTGTTTATTTTCACTGTATTCATAAGCGTCTCCAAAGCTTTTTTAACATTATACCATCAAAAACGCAAACAGTCAATATTTTCCGCAAAGGTATCTTGACTATAAAAGCTTTATGTGTTAAAATTAGTAAAAATAATTGTATTCACAAGGAGACAAAAATGGAATACCTGTTCAAGCTTTTACCTTCAACCGAAAAATGCTTTTGGGATGAAAAAATTGAAAACAAACCCGAAATGAATTCTGTTTCGATGCTCAAAAACGAGCGTCTGAATTTCCAGTTCGCTTATGCAGTAAAGGATGCGGAATGGCACGCAAAGCTTCTCAGTCTTGAGATCGAATCCGACATCAAGGATTTCGTATCTGTAAGCCGAATCGAAAACCTGCCCGTTTATCTTCCCGCATTGCCCGACGCAGATCCCTCGGGATTACTCCGCACCGAGCCCGGTCTCTATCCCGACCTCCTCATTCCCATGGAGGATCAGTATAAGCTCTGGGTTTCCGAAAAGGAGCTCCGTTCCCTCATGGTAACCGTAGAGGGTGACGTTCCCGCCGGCGAGCACTACATCACATTAAAAGCTATGGATGGCGAAACCTGTCTCTTCTCCGCTACGGAAAACGTAACCGTTATCGATGCATATCTGCCCGAAAGCTCCTTAATTCACACCGAGTGGTTCCACTGTGACTGCCTTGCACAGTACTACGACGTTGAAATTTTCTCGGAAAAGCACTGGGAAATTATTGAAAACTTTATGCTTGAGGCTGCAGCTCACAATATCAACCTCATTCTTACTCCCGTATTTACTCCTCCCCTCGACACCGCTGTCGGCGGAGAAAGACCCACCGTTCAGCTCATCGACGTAACCGTTACCGAAAACGGCTATGAGTTCGGCTTTGAAAGATTCGATCGTTGGGTAGCTCTTGCACACAAGTGCGGAATGAAGTATTTTGAGATATCCCATCTCTTTACTCAGTGGGGATGCAAATACGCTCCCAAGGTAATTGCAAAGGTAAACGGCGAGGAAAAGAAGATCTTCGGTTGGGATACCGACGCTCTTTCCGACGAGTACCGCACCTTCGTCCGCGCATTCCTCACCGCCTTTGTTGCTCATGCAAAGGAGCTCGGAATCGACGAGAACTGCTATTACCACATTTCAGACGAGCCCAGCCTTGCTCACCTCGAGTCTTATAAGAAGGCAAAGGATATGATCTACGACATTGTAGGCGAGTATCCCATGATCGACGCTCTCTCAAACTATGAGTTCTACGAATCGGGCGCTGTTAAGCTCCCCATCCCCTCTAACAACCACATCGCTCCCTTCATCGAGAACAACGTTACTCCTCTTTGGACATATTATTGCTGCGGTCAGTACCACAAGGTTTCAAACCGCTTCCTCTCGATGCCCGGTGCAAGAACGAGAATTCTCGGTACACAGCTCTTCAAGTACGACGTTCAAGGATTCCTTCAGTGGGGATTCAATTTCTACAACTGTATGCACTCAAATTATCAGATCAATCCCTACGTTGACACTTGCGGTGAATACTTCGTTCCCGCGGGAGACACTTGCATAGTTTACCCCGGACCCAAGGGCAAGCCCTACCGTTCACTCCACGGCGTTCAGTTTGTCGATGCGCTCACCGACCTCCGCGCCTTCAAGCTTCTCTCCTCCCTCATCGGCAAGGAGAAGACCATGGCAATAATCGAGGACGGTATCGATCCCATCACCTTCGACAATTACCCCATGGATCAGGATTACATTCTCAAGCTTCGCGAAAAGATCAACTCCGCGATCGCAGAAGCAATAAAGGCATAAGGTGAATAAAGCTAAAGGCTTCCGACCGGCGTTTATAATCGTTCCGATAATTTTACTGCTTACGGCAATAGTCGTTTTTACGGCTGTTGCCGTAATCCGTCATAACCTTCGCTTAATAAACGGCTCGCCCTACGATTTTGCAGAAAGCTATCTACAAGAAATTAAAAAAGATGAGCTGATAACGTTAGCTTTGGATTATGTCGGGAAAAATATCACTAGCTACGAATCACTTGACGCCGCCTCGGCGCAGCTAAGTAATAAGCTGAAAAACGCCTCACTCACGATATCGCGGGCAGATTCATACAGTAATGATTCTCCCGTTTTCACAATTTATGCCGACGGAGAAGAAGCGTTTACGCTGTCCCTCAAGAGCGCCTCGAAAATTTCGCTCAAAAAAATTTGGAAAGTAAATGAGCTTAAAATATCGGAAAACGCCGTTTTTGGTAAGCCTCTTATCCTTGACGTTCCAAAAGGAGCTTCAATCATTGTAAACGCCATCGAGATCCCCCGCTCAGCTTCCGAGAAGGTCCCTTATTACGCCCTTTCCGAATTTGAAAGCTCGCTTTCCGACGAAATTTACTCCGAAAGATACCGCCTTGGCGTATTTTTCACTTCTCCCGATATAGTTACCGTATTAAACGGCAAGCGTCTGAGTGCAGATACCGCGGAAAACGGCGTTCTTCGTTACGCTTATCCCCGTTCTGAGCTCATCGGCGTAACCGTCACGGTTCCCTACCACTCGTCTGTCACGGTAAACGGCGTGAGCCTCAGCAGAAGCTATTCTGTCGATTCGGGAGTTAAGTACCCGTTTTTAACAAGATTCGAGGAGAGCATGACGGGACTTCCCACGTCTGTAATTTATCAGATATCCGGACTTTTTAAGGATCCCGAAATCAAGGTAATATATAACAGTACCGAGCTGGTCTCCCCCGATAACTCACACACCTACGCGCTCCCCGATGCCCTGACCCAAAAAGCAGTTATCCTCGCACCCTCCTATGCAACCGTGAAGATAAACGGCTACACGGTATCGAATGCCGAGATCACAAGAAATAACGTTGAGCATCCTTTGCTTGAGCCCGAGAAGACCTACGCAAAAAAGCGACCGTATATGACCGAATACACCGTAAACGGTCTTCTTTCGGAGCCCGTTATCACCGCATACGATGAAAGCGGATCTCCCCTTGATATCAGCACCTACTATTCCACCCCCGACGTCGTGTTTTTCTCGTGTGTTAAAAGCAATAATATGCCCGATCGTGAAAAGCTTACGCTCCGCACATTCGGTCGCGAGTACGTTGAGTATTTCTATAACGGAAAAAACAACCTTGACTATAACTACAAGGACATCACTGCAATGACACCAAGCGGATCGAGCGCCTATTACGCTCTGCACGCCGCATATTCGGCAGTCCGCAAGGCCCCCGCATATAAAAATATCAAGGTCGGAACGATTTCCTTCCTTGAATATTATTCCTATTCCACAACGTCTTATTCGGTTATTATGGAAGTGCCCTTCACAGCGACACTCGATGGTGTAAATTACTCCTTCACAGTCACCCTTGACGTGCTGTATATCTATTCCGGAGAAATTCGAAGGGTCGTCGGCTATCAGGTTCTTGATACTGTCAGTAAGATTAATTAAATTATTCACCCCGAAGCTAAATTTAGCTTCGGGGTGTTATTTTAAATACAACAAAATGGCGTTGTGAGTTTTCACAACGCCATTTTTCAGGTTTTATTAGCCTACGATACCGGAACGCTCGATACCCTGAACGAGATATCTCTGACAGAAGAGATATACGATAAGAAGGGGAACGATTATCAGCAGAGCCTCGGTATTATATACTGCCGACTCATAGAGCGCCTTACCCGCGAAGCCATCAACATCGATAGTTCCGGGAATACCGACAATACCGTTCAGAAGGTGAACGTGTCTTGCGATCTGGAGGTTCGTTACGTAGAAGTCATCTGTCCACTGCCATGCAAATGCAAAGAGGAAGATGGTGATCATCATAGGAATGGAGATCGGAACGATGATCTTGAAAAATGTCTTTAAGGGTCCGTAGCCGTCGATGTACGCCGACTCCTCAAGCTCGTCGGGAACGCCTCTGAAGAACTGTCTCATCATGAATATGTAGAGACCGTTCTTAAACGCAAGTCCGCCTACAGAAAGCACAACCATCGGCCAATAGCTCTTGACAAGGTTTAATGCCTTTATTCCAACGAGCGACAGCAGACCTTCCTTTCCGAATCCGATGTCGAAGTATCTGAACTTCATGTACATCGAAAGTTTTAACGTATCGTGAGGAACGATCATTGTAAGAACTACGAGCACGAAGAACAGCTTGGAGCCCTTGAACTTATACTTTGCAAATCCGTATCCGATGAGCGAGCAGACAAATGTCTGAAGGAACGCGCACATTAAGGAAAGCGTCGTGGTGTTGAGAAGACCCTTAAAGTAGTTATTCTGAACAATGACCTGTTTATAGGTATCAAGTGTAGGACGCTTGGGAATGAGCTTAACCGTTACGTCGACGAAGTCGTGACGGCTCATAAAGGATGTGGATATCTTTGTATAGAAGGGATAAAGGATAACGAAGGATATACCAAGGAGTAGAAGGAACTTGAAGATCGATACTCCGTATCTTCCTATAGCAGACCATGTGAGGAACTTAAGACGGAATCTTGTAAACCAGTGGGTTCTTTCAAATTCTACTCTTATCTTATTCTTCGTTTCGCGCTTGATTTTTGGAGCATTTGTTTGAGTGTTATTCATTTTTCTTGCCTCCTTAATCACGACGCTGGTAGAAGATGTAAGCGGACATGATACCTGTTACCACAAGTACTATTCCGATAACTATGATGAAGTATATCCACGACATTGCGGTTGCGACCTCACGACCACCGTTTGCGATGTCGATGTACTTACCCTTAATGTAAGCCATAATTGTGTTGTTGCTGGATGTAAATGCATCGATTACGGTATATATTGCATTTACGAGGATCATCGGGGAGATCATGGGGAAGGTTATCTTCCAGAAAGTCTCCCAACCGGTCGCACCGTCTATCGAGCAGGACTCGTAGATCGCGGGAGAGATGGACTGAAGACCTGCAAGGAATATCAGCATCTGAACACCGGAACGGTTGATGATGTTGTAAATGTCGTTTACAACGCCTATTACATATTCAAGAATTTCGGTACCAACCTGCATGTTCCTGAACAGCCAGCTAAGGTCGGTAAGCGAGATGATCTGGGTTACCGCGCTACTCGATCCCGAGCCGTCATCGACCATGCCGCCTTGGTAGTAGTTGTTACCCGCAGCTCCCATTCCTGCAACGCTGTCGATAAGACCTGTGGAAAGAATAACGGGAATAAAGAATATCGCTCTGAATGCCGCACGTCCGAGCATCTTCTTATTAAGAAGAACTGCTACGAACAGCGCGAATACGACGATCGCAGGAATGTCGAATAACAATTCCTCAACGCCTGTCGTAAGTCTCTGTATAAATGACGTGTCATTAAACAGAGCTTCTCTGTAGTGCTCAATACCTGCCCACGTAAGAGTGTAGCCGCCGCCTTTTGAACCGACGCCGATCTTGATATCGGTGAAGCTGAATTTCAGCGAGTCAACGACGATGGGAAGATAAACGATGATGAATCCGAGAACGAAGGGCATTATAAACATCCAGCCTGCTCTTGCTTTTTTCTTGTCAAGGGAAACTACCTTACGGCGCTTTTCCTTAACGGGCGCCTTTGCCTTTGCTGCTGTCATGCTGCCACCTCCTCTGCGCTGTTGATTATTACGGAGCCGTCCTTGATTACGAGATATCCGAGCTTAGCAATTGTAAGCGTCTGATCGCCGTCAACAACGGTTACTTCGAAGCTATTGTAGTTAAGAATGAAGCTATATCCGTTTTCGAAGGTTACCTTTACGATGGTACCGTTGTCAACGGTGTACTTGGTGTAGTTGTATGCGGGTTCCTCGGGAGTCTCGGGCTCAACGTGAGTCTCGGGCTCAACAGGAGTCTCAGGCTCAACGGGAGTCTCGGGCTCAACTACTGTGGGATTCTTGGTGTTAAGGTGATCCTCAAGCTTATCCTGACGGTCAGCTTCGATTCTGTCAGCCTCTTCCTTAGCTGCCTTATCAGCAGCTTCCTTTTCTGCAGCCAGTCTGTCTGCCTCGAGCTCATCAGCATCGGGAACTCTTTCACCGATGAGGAACTCATGGTTTACGAAGATTGAATTGGTTACAGGTCCGAGAGCTTCGTTAATCTGCTTGTAGGACTCGATCAGGTCTTCCTTCCAGTTCGTATAGGAAATGGAGAAGTACTTAGAAAGTGTGGTGTCTTCCTTAAGCTTCTCAGTATTACGGTAAACGAGAATGTAGTAAGGATTAGCACCGTTCTCAATCATCTTGAGTGTTTCATAGCGGATATCGCCTGCCATATTGGTAGGAGAACCTGCATAGTTGAAATAACCGTGGTAAACAAGTCCGAAGAAGGGAATTGCCTCCGAAGCCTGTGCACGACGTGAGCTGTCGAGCGGGATTGCAAGAATGTGATCTGCATATCCAACTGCGTAAGCGTTACCACCTTCGAGCATTACCTTATAGCCCATATCACGAACCTTACCGAGAACTTCCTTGATCTGCGCCTTGGAGTCCTCACGGTTGTAAGGCTCATCCTCGTCGAAGTCAGAGGAGATATCGGAACCGAGCGCGCCGAGTGCAACGCCCTTAAGTCCGAGCTTCTTAACGTCCTTTTCGAGCTTTGTGAAAATGCTCTCGAAGGAGGAAGGAGCAACAACCATCATGTTTGTGGTTGTAAATGCCTGAAGAACGGGAGAATAGGTCTTTTTCTTAACGAAACGGCCGTCAACTGTACGAACTGCTTCTTTACGACGGTTAAATCCGTCGAGCGCTGTATCCTTTTCAGCGTAGGAGAAGTCGGTATCGAGATAGATTTCAAATCCGTTTGCATCTGCATACTGCTGGAGCTTCTTAAGACCCTTATTTCCACCTACGACCTTTTCAGCCTTGATCTTATTGGGAATAGTGTTCTTAAGACCGCCGTTGATGAAGCCTGTGAGCTTAAATACGAGGTTCTTAACTCCCGCTTCGCCAAGCTCCTTCTGCATTGTCTTGATATCCTCGAAGGTTGTAAGAGCCTTCATTTTCTCAACGGGAATGGAAAGGAACTTTTCCTGAACCATCATAGCACCGAGAGTCTCAATGTAGAGAGGAATATCTGTGGTTTCGGTAATAAGATCCTTGATTGCACCGTTCTTTGTGAGAATGTGTCTGTAAGCAAACGCCATTCCAACGTATGTGGTGTCGAAGAGTCCTGTATTATCGATACCGTTTGCTTCGTTGTACTCAAGGTCGGAAAGCATTATGTATCTGATCATAAAGTTTCCGGTGTACTTACGGTCAGAAACCTTTGTAAACCAGCTGTTACCGGATGCAGAGGCAACGTTAAGACTGTATGTGTCCTTAGGACGAGGGTCAAGCTCAGTCTGAACGTAGTTGTAAGGATGGCTCTTTTCGTTGTGCACTGCACGAACCTGTGCCAGCGAGTCACCTTCTTCGATGATCGCAAAGTATCCTTCGTTACGCTTGTATGAGAAGGTCTCGCCGGTCACAGCATCTGTTCCGGTGTGAGTTACGGTCTGAACCAAACCGAATATCGGCATTCTCATAGGCATAAGAGACTTGGCTATCTTAAGTGAATGGTAAGCGTAGTCCTGACCGTAAGGCATAGCAAATAACGAGAAGTTCTTTCCGCTGGCTCTTACATCCTCGAATCTGGCAAGAGTACCGGATCCGTCGGGGAATACAGTGTAACCTATATTTTCAGTTCTTCCTGCGCCCATGAAGGGGAGACAGGTGATCTTGTTGAGCTCGTATGCGCTCTGGTCGTAACGAATACCGTTAGCGGGCATTCTTACCTTAAGTCCATCTTCGTCGAGGTAGTACTCAAGTGCTACACGGAACTGAACGGGGTTTTCCTGCTCGGGCTCATACTCACAGAGCTCATGGTCATAGTCTCTCTGCTCGTATGTGTAGTCGGGGCAGTAGCTCTTAAGAATCCACTCGACAGTGTTCTTTTCCTTCTGTCCTGCGTCTGTCTCGAAGACGTAAAGTGCCTCGACATCGCTATTGGGATCGGCAAGAACCTCATACGTATCAAGGATATTTTCTCTAACGCTTTCGGTTATACCCTTTGCATTAGGATCCTTAAGTGTATAATAAGCGGTGAACTTATCATAATGGAACTTTGCCAGTTTCTCTTCTTTAGTCGCGGTATCCTTATTATAGGTCTCGGGATCATAGCCTGAGAACTTACCGAGGATCTCTTTCTCGAAACGATTTTTTTCGATCTGCTCCGGGAACACGTAACGGGTCTCCTGCTTACCTATAACGTACTCAACACGGATACCGTTTTTGATGTTCTTAACCTTTATCTGACCAAGCAAAGCAGAGTCGGAAAAGGAAGTTAAGTCTCTCTTGGAGATAGTTCCGTCAACACTGTTGTAGTTGATAATGATCTGAGAGAAGAGCGTTGCTTTTACGTCATCGGTGGACTTAAGACTGCCGATGTCGTAGGGGTTTGTTAAAAGTATGTCGCCTGTCTTGGTGTTCTTGATTCCAACCTCGCCGGAGATGGGCTCAACGTAGAGCTGATAGCCATATCTCTCGAGCTTGAAATCCATGGAATCAAGCTTTTCCTGCTTGGATTCAAATGACATGGTAAGCATTTCCTGAGCGTTCGCAGGATTCTTTACGGGCTTAACAACAGGAGCTTCGGGTTTACCGCCTTCTGTCTCTTCAGCGAAGGCGGTGATGCCTGCAAGCGTACCGAGCAACATACAGAAGGCCATTATAGCCGATAAAAATCTAATAAAGTTTTTCATTTCTATCTTTCTCCTTCTTTATTTGTTATCGATACGACAATTCAACCACGATACCTGTGACGAACGTTACCATCTTCATCATAAGAGTTGAGAAGAGCATGCAGCAGAACATAATGACTGCCATTGCAAGGATTGTTCCCAAGCAAGTGATGATGTTTTTAACTATCGGATAGTCGTGAGTCACCTGAGTGCCGAAAACTACGAGTATTCCTACCCATGTCCAAGCGACAGAAGTAAGCATTGTGTAGATGGAAGCCTCACTAAGAGTAAGGATGTTTGTGATTGCCGTTGCGGGAATTATGAAAAGCACGAGAGGAACTGCTGCGTAACAGGTTGCAATATAGATATCCTTTACGCTTCCTTCACCCTCGAACAGGGTGGTGAGACACCAGTTGCTGACTGTCCAGAGGAAAACGGGAACGAGGAGCGAAAGCATTGTTCCGAACATTGCTCCGTAGCTTGCTCTGGGATTAAATATGTACGCGCGTCCAACTGACTGATAGCATACAGCTACAACTCCGAGCGCAAGCCATGTTGTTGCGGCTCTTATAGAGCCTCTCTTTTCATGCTTGAGGTCCCAGAAGCCATCGAACGGATGGAATATTACGTGGAATGCATAGATGAACTCTTCCCAGAACGTCTTTTTACCCTTCTTAAGAGCCGTTCTCTTGTTTACCTTGCCTGCATATCCGAAGAATTTAACAACAATGACACAAAGAACAACTATTATAGCTACAATAAGAACGAAGTTTTCGTCTGCGACACCCTGTCTGATTTCCTTGAGTGCCTTAGAGTAGTTATCTGTCTCGTAAGCTGCAGAGAACATCTTCATAGCCTCTTGGTACTTACCCTGACGGTAAAGAGCCTTACCGATTCCGATGTAAGCCGCGTCGAAGTTACTGTTTCTCTTAAGGATCTCCTGATAGTCGTCAACTGCAAGGTCGTGTCTACGGTCGATTTCGTTCTGGAGAGCTCTTATAAGAGTATCGCCGTAGTCAGTACGAGTATAAACTGTAATTGCCTGAAGAGTACCGTCGTAGCAAAGGATGTTGGTACCCTGATAGGTTAATGCCTCAATACGTCCAATGTTACCACGAAGGTCGCCCTTATCACCGAAGATGAAGAGTAGCTGACCGAACTGGTCGTACGTATAGATCTTGGAACGGTTCTCGTCGATGATTGACCAAGAACCGGACGGTCCGAGAGCAACGTCGGTGACTCTGGAAGCAGAACCCTGCACTTCACCGCCGGGGCCGAAGAAGCCGTTACGTCCGAGGATATCCTTACCTGCCGCGTTAAACTTCTTAACGGGGGCGTAGGTTCCGTCCTTTGAGAAAATAGATGCCTTCTGATCTCCGGCTTTGATACTGGAAGTTGTACAGTATATGAAGCCCTCTTCGTCTATTGTAATATTGTTATATGCAACAGAGAGGATCTTCCTATCATTTCTTCTCTGCGCGGCGGTCTTGAATTTTCTCCAGAACATATCCCATGGATTTACAGAAACCTTCTGTGCACCTACGTATCCCTGGAATTCACCCTTTGCATCGAGGGAAATGATACCCTGATAGGAGTGAGAGCAAACTACATAGATTCTTCCCGAAGCATCAACTGCGATCTGCTCGGGCTGATAGAGGCTGTCGTCCTCAAAGATATCGGACTCGGGCTCTTCAAGATGTTTTACGTAATTACCCTCAAGGTCAAACAGAACGATACGCTTATTATAGGTATCTGCAACGTAGATGTACTCGTCGGTAACGAAGCATCCGCGGCAGGTATTGAGGGAGTCCTCAATACCGTTGCTGTTGATGAAGGTGTTCATATGGAATTTGTACTTGTAATTTTTGTCCAGCACGAATACTGTAGACAAGGTTTCATCGACAAGGTAAACGTTACCCTTCTTGTCAACGACCATGTCCTCAACCTTTTGAAGCGTCATGGGAAGTCCCATGTAGACAGAGTCAATGACATTATCGTTTGCAGCATATGCGTGAGGAGATGGAAGCTGTGTGCCGTTGATACTGTATGTATATGTCTGGTATGAGTCGGCTGCTACTGCGAAAGGCAGGAGAGTCATAACCGCCAGAAGGACGGCAATAAATTTTACTATACGATTGTTCATTGCTTCCTCCTTTTAGTCCTTCATTCCCGACGAGCCCATTGTCTCGACGATCTTAGACTGGTTGATAATGAAAATTGTGATCGGCACGCTCATCATTACGATCGAACCTGCGGAGCCCGCACCCGCGGAAACGCCGCTTATGAGGGCTATTGCATTGTCGAATGTCTTGAGCTGCTCAGACCAAACATAACCCGACGCACCTGCGTTCCATACGCCCTGGAAGGTGGTAACGAGAAGGGTAAGCCATGCGGGCTTAACCAGAGGCATTACGATCTGCCAATAGATACGAAGCTCGCCTGCACCGTCGATTCGTGCAGCCTCGATCATTTCGTCGGAGACGTGAGCATCGATAAACTGCTTCATGAGGTAAAGTCCGAGAGTTGATGCCCATACGGGAATAATGGATATCCAATAGGTATTAAGCCAACCGAGCCATACGAAGATGAAGAAGTTTGTAATACCGGTAATGGTTGAGGATATCATCAGCGACCACTGGATCATCTTGAACATTGCTACTCTTCCGGGGAACTTGATCTTGGAAAGCGCGTACGCTGTAAGAGATCCGAGGACAAGACATCCGAAGGTTGCGGATATCGAGATGATGATGGTGTTGAACAGATAACGGGATATGGGAACCCATGTACTGTTCATGTTTGTAAAGAGATCGATGAAGTTCTGCCAAGTAGGCTTCATAACGTAAAGCAGCGGAGGAGTGATGTTTCTTTCACCCAAGGGCTTGAATGCTGTGATAAGAAGATACCACATAGGAATGAACATTACGAGTCCGAGGACGAAAAGAAGAACTGTTATTCCGGCGTCGCCTCCCTTAGAACGGTTGAGGACGACTTTATGGTTTCTTACACGTAATTTCTTTATAGCCATATTACTGTCCCACCTTCTGAAGGAATTTCTGTACTAAGAAGTTCGCGCCCATCATTATACCGAAGAGCACAACTGCGATCGCGGATGCGTAACCGTACTCGAAACGCACGCCCATATATTCGCCCAGGTGATGCTGAAGTGTCCATGCAACGTAGTCGGTGGAGGGGTTTCCGCATAGAGCGTTAACGATACCGCCGAAGCCGAACGCGCCGGTGATGGAAAGAACCGCACCGAAGAGAAGGATCGAACGCATTGAGGGAAGTGTGATATACCAAGCCTCCTGCCAACGGTTTCTGACACCGTCGATCGCGCCCGCCTCATAGAGAGAACGGTCAACGCCCTGAAGACCTGCTATATTAGAAAGGAAGGAAGTACCGAGAGATGTCCAGATCGCAACTACTATACAAAGAGGAACTATGTACTCGGTGTCCTTAAAGAACACGATAGGATCGGATATCATACCCATTCTTATAAGCCAACCGTTTACGTAACCGTAGATATCTCCTCGGAAGAAGATACCCCAAACCAGATACGCGGTACCCGAAATGGAGGGCGCGTAGAAGATAAGAGTTACGAGAGCTCTGAGTCTGGGAGAAAGCTCGTTGATGAACCACGCTACGACGAAGGACAGAATGAAGGATGCAGGTCCTGTTGTTATAGCAAAGAGCATCGTGTTAGAGAATGCCGTAATGAAGAGGTCATCGGCGAGGAAGAGCTGAACGTAGTTTGTTACGCCCTTCCACTCGGGGAACTCAAGCATATTGAAGGAAGTGAAGCTGAGAAGTATCGAAAGAATGACGGGAACAACGGTAAATGCGATAAACATAATAAGGAAGGGAGCAACCATTGCATATCCTACCCAGTTTCTCTTCATCTGAGTGCGGATATATCTTCCCTTGGTCATCGCCTTGCCGGCGTACTTCTGGTTCTTGGGTGCCTTCTGCTTTTGGGGCTTCTGCTTCAATACATCTTTATTATCTTGTGCTGTAGTCATAATAATATTTCTCCTTTTCGATGTATTAGGCATCAGCCTTTATTTGCGTAGAGGGGGTTGGTGTAATATCTTCCGCTGTGATACTTACCCTTGATGTCTATATAGTCCATCTTGAAGTCGTCTCTCTTGCGGGCGATTTCCTTATTAATATATACTACACGGTCCATGAGCTGTTCAGCTGCATCGGAGGAGGTGCTGTATACGTTCTGGAATGCGGAGTTTACGTAAGTACCGATGATGTAGTTACCGGGATACTCGGGGATACCAACGAGCTGCTTGGTCTGAGCCTCGATAGCGGCTCTTTCCTCATCGGTCCAAGCCTGCTCGAGCAGAGCCTCGATAGTACAGGAATTGTACTTAACGGTGGGGTTAGCGTTTACCATGATCTGCTCTTTTGCGTAGAGCTTCTGAGTTGTGGGGCACGCAAGGAACATCATATATTCCCATGTTGCCTCAGGGTTGGTAGTGCCTCTCGGGATAACTGTGGATGCTACCGACAAGAACGATGTGTGGTTGATGTTTCCGAACTGATCCTCAACACCGAGAAGAGGAGCCATTTCCCAAAGACCACGGATATCGTAGTAACTCATAAGTGTGTTGTACGTACTTACAGCCATACCGAATATGATCGGAATCTCTCCTGTACGGAAACGTGTGAAGTCGAACTGCATAGGACACTTATACTTAGAAACCAATCCGCAAAGCTCCTCGAATGCATCGAGAGCTACGTTCTGGTCAAGTCCTATTGCATAACCGCCTTCGGTGTAGAGACTACCGCCCATCTGATAGAGGAAGATCTTAAGACTGACGAGACCGTCGACCGCGCCGACCGCACCGCCGGGAAGACCTACTTCAAGGTCGGCCGCCTGAAGCGCGGGAAGGATATCGTAAAGATCATCCCACGTCTTAGGAACCTTAACTCCCTGCTCGTAGAGAACGTCGGAGCGATAGAACATCATGAAGAAGTCCATTGCTGAGGGGAGACCGTAGGTGTGGAGCTCGCCCCTGGCATCTACCATCTGCATAGGAACGATAGCTGCTTCGGGGAACCAGTCTACAGCGACTTCGTTTTCGTCCTCACCCCAATAGATCGTACGGTTGGGATTGTTGTATTCGTAGAAGCCGTCGAACTCGTCGAGAGGCTCAACCGCATTACGAAGACCCCAGGTGATCGTATCAACAGAGGACATACCTGCGATATCGGGACCGATACCTGCCAGGATCGCCTCAGTCAGACCCGTGGTAATAACCTTCATCTTGACGGCTATTCCCGTTTTATTTGTGAAGTATTCATCGATAAGTCCACGGCTGATAAGTGCGCCGTCACGTCCGAGCGCCGAACCCATCCACTGCTCGATGACCATATCCCTTTCAAAGGTTACGCCTTCCTCAGTCTTGAAGTCGACTGTGGTGTAGTCCATGAAGAAGGAACCAATGAACGCTCTGATCTCAAACCAGATCACCTCGAAGAAGTTCGGAACAGCCTTGGGCTTTGCATCCTCAGTTCCCTGAATGGTGAAGTAGTCGAGCTTAAGCGGCTGGCCAATAGAAGCATACAGCCAGTTAGAAAGAGCGATTATGTAGTTTTTGAATGTAAGGAAGTTGGGAGCGATCTTGTATTCATCGCCCATCTTAGCGAACAGCTTTGCAATTGTATTAAGAGTTGCAACCTGGTCACCAAGCTCGCCGGTGACAGCCTCAAGCTCGTCTGCGATACGGTAGAGGTCTTCGGAAGCTTTAATTATAGTCTTGATAGCGTCGGGAACCAGACGGGTGAAACCGTAGTCACGGTTTGCGTCCGGAATAGGCCCCGTAAGCTGAAGGATCTTCTTATATGCTACGTTAAGATCGTTGATCATGTTACCGATCTCGTATACGTATGTGGTCATATCTCCAAGCACAGTCTCAAAGGTTACGGTGTTTTCGCCTTCCTCAAAATAGAAGAGGAATTCCTGCTCACCGTCGCCTGAAAACTTTGTCTGCCACGAGGAGTCATACTTGAATCTGATACGGCTCGCCTCAGCGAACTGAAGCTCGTTGTTTATTAAGATACGTCTGGAGGTGAACATACCGATAAGGGAGTTCTGACGGAAACGGATCGCGATTCTGTAAAGACCCGCTTCGGGAACGTTAACGGTATATTTGATCCACTGGTTAACTGTTCCGCTGTTTAATATGTTGTATCTGATCTTCTGAGGGTTCTGGGGCTCGGTGAGAGAGGATGTACGGTCGTTTGTAGGGAACAAGCTCGCGTCGGAAAGAAGCGTGGGGTCCTCTGCCTGAACCTTTATGATCTTCTGAGCCTTCTCAATGATCTTCACACCCTGTGCGGTCTTTTCTGCCAAGAACTCCTCGTAGGTGGGCTCACCCTCATAGGGATAAAGCTCGATCTTGGAGATAACGATCGGCTCACGGTTTGCTTCAAATGAGAGCACGTGCTCTCCTGCGGTAAGAGTGAACTGGAAGGGCTCCATTGTGTATCCGAGCCAGTCACGCAGATAATATGTCTGCCATTCGGGTGCCTGGTGACGAATAGGACGGATATCGTTACCGGTTGCGTCGGTGGGGAATATACAAGTTCCGTCAGCGCGCTTTTCATAATCGGTGTATTTCCAGTTTCTCGGGAAGTAGAAGTATCTTGCTTCGGAGAAAGGAATAAATCCGTCGATGTAAAGAGTTCTTTCAATTGTCGTGTAGGTGGGGATCGCAATGCCATCCTTCTCTGCGATGGGGAAGTAGGTTATGCGAATAGCGTATCTAGCAGTCTCGGGGACATTGATTTTCCAAGACGTAACGCCGGAGTCGCCCATATAAAGAACGTCGCCCTCTGCGCCCTCGAAGTTCTTGAGAACCTCAACGGTTGCATCGGTGTGCTCTTCGTCGTACTTAACGGCGTCGATAACAATGCTTTCCTTAGCTAAGTCGGCGGGGTTTCTGTCAAGATAAGAAAGATAGGGAAAACCCGCGTCGCCTGCAGCAAGATTGTTGTGGAGATAGTCATCAAGACTTCCTCCTGCGTACAACGTACCATCACTGCTGGTTTCTGCTGCAGTGGGAAGCACGGTGAAACTGCCTGCAAGAAGCACGAACGCCATAAATCCGACGAACAGCCTCTTAAGTTTTGAATGTTGCATCAAGCTTTTCCTCCTGTGAATTTGCTTTTACCGCGCAAGCTGAGGAGCTTACGGCGGTTGGCCGCATAAAGCGGCAATACCCAATGGGGAAACGTGTGGCTCGGACGGTTCGCAGTTCCGTCATGCCTCAGTGACCTTTTTGCCGTTTGTTCCTCTGAACCGGTCGGCAGTTAACCGTTCCTATCACTAAGCCTCACATTCCCATTTATATGGGAGGGCAGCATAAGAAATTTCTCTTTGAAAGGACCCCCGGGAGACATTGTCTTTCTTAAAAAAGGCGACAATATCCCCTCTGATATTTTTTACTATACTATAATACCACAACTTTTTTATAAAGTCAAGTTAGAAAAAACGCCATAAAGCCTTGTGTCACGCGCTTCCCGGGGTCAAATTGGACTATAAACACCCCTATTAAGTCCTATGACTTCATTTTTTGACCCTTTTTATTGCCCCAAACAGCCTGTTATTCCGCAATATTGGTAATTTTGTGTTACTTTTATTGAGTGATTCTCTTGAGATTTCTTCAATCACGCCGCGTTTCATTCGTATTTTTGGTAACTTTTAATTACTATCGTATATTCTTGGGTAATATTGCACAACAAAAATCGACAATTTCCGATTTTTGTGCAATATCAACAATTTATGAACGGAAATTTCTACATTTGAAACAAACGCTTAAAAATCTCGCCTTGACAACCCAAACATATAATGTTATAATGAAGAAAACAGTCATTTCGCGGTACTTTCAAACGGACAACTCGTCACAAAAAAGCACCGCCATTAAAAGCAACCGAAAGGTAATATGTATAATGATAGGAATTTTCGACTCCGGACTCGGTGGTCTCACCACAGTCAAGGAAATAATTGCGCTGAATCCACGAGAAAAGCTGGTATATTTCGGAGACACAGGAAGAGTTCCCTACGGTACCCGTTCGAACGAAACCATAAGACGCTACGCCGAGCAGGATGCTGCCTTTCTTATGAGCAAAAGCGTCGACGCCATCGTCGTTGCCTGCGGAACCGTAAGCACCACAGCCCTTTCTCATCTGAAATCCAAGCTGCCGATCCCGGTCGTAGGCGTTGTCGAGCCGTCTGCCTCCGCAGCAGTCAAAGCAACGAAAAACAAGACCGTTGCGGTCATCGGAACCTCCGCAACGATCAGAAGCGGAGCGTTTGAAGCGGAAATACACAACATCGATCCTTCAATAACCGTAATAACACAGGCTTGCCCCCTCTTTGTTTCCCTCGTTGAAAACGGTTTCGTGTCAAAGGACGATCCCATAACGAAGCATACCGTAATAAGATATCTGAAGCCTATCAAGGACAGCGGCGCCGACACTTTAATACTTGGTTGCACCCACTATCCAATCATCGCAGAAGCCATAGCCGAATATCTGAGCGGTGTTACACTCATAAATTCCGGCGCCGAAGCGGCAAAGATTGCAATGAGCCTCATAGGAAATAAGGACGAAGAGCCTTCGGTCAATTATTTTGTCAGCGATGACCCCGCTTCCTTCGAAAAAAACGCCTCCATTTTCCTCGGATGCGAGTTAAACGGAAGCGTAACGAAGGTAAATATAGAAGAATTCTGATTTTTTCACCGGAAAGGACAATAAAATGAGCGAGACGATCTACACAATACCCATTAACGAGGCGTTCGACGAATGTGCCGCAGATCACAGCCGCGGCTGTCCCTTCTGCCGCCTGTATAATAAATTGGAGGCAACCCAGATCGATCTTCTTCTCGGCGCATCCATGATGGAGCCCGACGTGAGGATCAAAACAAACGAGCAAAGCTTCTGCCCCACGCATTTCGATCAGCTGCTCTCTGCGAAAAACCGCCTCGGTCTCGCCTTAATACTCGAATCACACCTTGATCAGCTCCGGAAGGACGTCTCCGACGGCACGTTGTCCGCCATTATAGGAAGAGTCGGCATTGCCGCCCCAAAGCGTCTTTCTCAGGTTGACGACTCCTGCTACATCTGCTCCCGAATCGAGCACGATTTTTCAAGAATGCTGTCAAACGCAGCTCTCCTCTACATCGAGGACGAGGATTTCAAGCACAAGATCGACGCTCAGCCCTACATCTGTCTCCCTCATTTCAGAATGTGGCTGGAAACCGCAAAATACGAGCTTAAAAAGGTCTATCCCGACTTTTACAAGCGTGTGTCCGCTGTCGTGTACGACTACTTTGACTCTCTGCGTGAGGACGTAAGCTGGTTCTGCAAAAAATTTGACTACAGGTACGATAACGAGCCCTGGGGAAACTCAAAGGACTCGGTGGAAAGAGCGCGAAAATTTCTTTGTGCCGATCTGCATAAGCCCGTAAAGTAAAAAAATCGGGATTTTTTCGGTAAAATTCGGTTTTTTTATAGGAAATATTCTTAAAACCTCTTGCAAAATTGCAAATAATAGGTTAAAATAGTATTCGTGAAAATAATGTATACACATTTGGAGGATAATAAATTATGGTTACAGCCGGCGATTTCAGAAACGGACTTACCTTTGATATGGACGGTAACGTAATGCAGGTAGTTGAATTCCAGCACGTTAAGCCCGGAAAAGGTGCCGCTTTCGTTCGTACTAAGATCAAGAACGTAATTACAGGTGCGGTTATCGAGAGAACCTTCTCTCCCACCGACAAGTTTGAGAATGCTTACGTTGAGAGAAAGGAAATGGAATATCTCTACAACGACGGCGAGCTCTACTACTTCATGGACAACGAAACCTACGAGCAGATTCCCCTTGAGGCGTCCAAGCTCGACGACAACTTCCGTTTCGTTAAGGAAAATATGTCTTGTAAGATCCTTTCCTACAAGGGCAACGTATTCTCCGTTGAGCCTCCCACATTCGTTGAGCTTGAGGTTGTTGACACCGAGCCCGGATTCAAGGGAGATACCGCTACCGGTACCACCAAGCCCGCAACACTTGAGACCGGTGCGATCGTTAAGGTTCCGCTCTTCATCGAGATCGGAAACAAGCTCAAGATCGACACCCGTGACGGTTCCTACATCGAGCGCGCTTAATTTTTAAAAATATAACGCCGATCCTCAGGGTCGGCGTTTATTACAATCAAAGAATTTATAAGTAAAGGAGATTTACTATGAACATTACCGAAAAAACCGCATATCTCAAGGGACTTCTCGAGGGAATGAACCTCGATGAGAGCAAGCCCGAGAGCAAGCTCCTCAAGGCAATTGTTGAGACCCTCGACGAAATGGCAAACGACGTAGCTGATCTTGGCGAGGTTTGTGAGTACCTCGAAGACTACGTTGACGAGGTAGACCACGATCTCGGCGATCTCGAAAGCGACTACTATGAAGCTTGGGAAGATGACGAGGACGAGGACGAGGACTACTGCTTCTGCGACGACTGCGAGGATGAGGATTGCGAAAACTGCATTCTCTGCGAGGACGACGAGGAAGAAGACGAGGACGACGAATAATTCTCTTTCAAACGGGGAACTGAAGTTCCCCGTTTTTTCTTTCACCTTGCATACTAAAATGCAAAATTTCCTCAAAAACAAAAAAATAAGTTGCATCCTTTAATTTTTTGTGATATACTGTTAAAAAATAAACTTTGGAGGACATCCTAATGTTTTGTAAGAATTGCGGTGCACCCGTTGATGACAGTGCTACATTCTGCGGAAGCTGCGGAACTCGTCTTAACGAAAATCCAAAAAATTCTCAGCCCCGGATGAATCAGCAGCCTAACAATCAACAGCCTAATTATCAGCAACCCAACTACCAGCAGCAGCCTAACTATCAGCAGCAGCCTAACTACCAACAGCAGAACTATCAGCAGCCCATCTATCAGCAGGCACCCGCCATGCCTATGAAATGGTACAAGTTCCTTATTTACTTCGCCCTCTGGGCAAGCGGAATTCTGAATTTGCTGTCAGGTATAGTTATCCTTTCCGGAGCACCATACGACGGACATAAGGATCTTGTTTACAAGGTCTATGATGGACTTAAAACGGTCGATCTTGTCACCGGAATTCTCGTAATTGCCCTTGCGATCTTCGCGATCATCACAAGATTTGCTCTTGCAAACTACAAAAAAGCCGCTCCCGCACTTTTGCTTGTGGTTTATGCGGGAAATATTGTTGCGAACCTGTACTATATAATAGGCGTAAACAAAGTCCTCCCCGCAGAAGTATTAAGTGAGCTTGACTACTCCTCATACATATCTTCCGTGGTCACCGCGATTGTAATGATCATTGTCAACTACATCTACTTCAAGAAAAGACGTCACCTTTTTGTTAGATAAAACGCAATCGGCGGAGAAAAATTCTCCGCCGATTTTTATTGTCTTATATTTATTAATGGCTTAAAAATCCTTATTTTTCCTCGATATCCCGAATAAGAGACGATTTCATAAAATAATTTCTTGCGTAGGATATCAGGGAGATAAGCATAAACACTGTACAGGTACAAACTATACCGATCACTGCCTTTCGGGGCAGATCGGAGAAAATAACGAGGACGATCATACTAAGAAAAAGCACCGCCGTGCATAGCTTTCCGGTAAATAACGCTCCTCGAAGCATTTTTCCCTGCTTAAGAAGAGCACACCCCATAAACAGCATAAATCCTTCTTTAACAAGGAATATCACCATCAGCGGCAAAACGTCAAAATTTCTGATAGTCAGACACAGAATGATAACTCCCTGCGTCAGCTTGTCCGCAAACGGATCGAGCATTATTCCGATTCTGGAGGTCATATTAAACCTTCTTGCGATTATTCCGTCCACCATATCGGTAATTGCGGAAGCGGCAAATACCGCCGCCGCGGCTATATATTCCTTAAGCGTCTGCGCCCTCATATAAAGTATTGCGTAAACGGGTATCAGAAGGATCCTCAGTACGCTCAACACGTTTGGTATTGTGAAGATCTCTCTTTTTTCGTATCTCATTCATCCTCCGATTCGGTCATTGCGGCTTTTTGTTGTTTTTCAATGCAAGTTTTGCGTTGACGTCGTTTTTAATGAGGGTGTAAATTATGGAGGTCACGGGAATAAACACAAGCATTCCCACAACTCCATAGACCGCGCCTCCTACGATGAGGGCTGCAAACGTCCACATTGCAGGCAGACCTATCGACGTTCCGACGACACGCGGGTAGATGAGGTTATTTTCGAGCTGCTGGATAACAAGGAACAGTGCGATGAAGATAAGTGCTCTCATCGGGCTCTGAATGAGTATCAAAAGTACTCCGACTGCGCATCCGATGAACGCTCCGACGTACGGAATGAATGCCGTAATACCGATTATAAGCGAAATTACGGGAGCATACGGGAAGCCCGTTACAGTAAGCACGACAAAGAATATCGAGCCTAAAATTATTGCCTCAAGACACTGTCCCGAGAAGAATTTTGAAAAGGTTAAGATGATCAGATCCGTAACGTACTGCACCTTGGGCGCTTTTGTTTCGGAAAAATATGCCGAAATCAGTCTTCTGCTCTGACGGCGGAGCACCCTCTTGTTTGCAAGGAGGTAGATGGAGAAGATAACCGTAGTAACGAGGTTCGCAAGTATCGTAATAATGCCGTTCACGGAGTGCATCAGCTTATCGAAAATAGTACCTGCGTTTGCGGTTAACGTAGTCCAGATCGTGTCGAAATTGATATTTCTTATAAGTCTTTCAAGCTCAGCGGTATTAAAACCGTTGTCCTTCAAGAACGCGACAGCCTTGGGATAGAGCTTTTTAACCGTTGCGATAATTTCATTTACCGAATCAACGACCGCAGGAATAAGAATTATGATAACGAATCCGATCGCCGCGATCGCGAGAAGGTACGTGAGCACCAGGCTTATTAAAACTATCGCCTTTTCGGGAAGCTTTTTCTTAAATTTTGACTTGCGGTTAAGAAATTCGAAAAGCTGTTCCAGCTTTCTCATTGGGGTTCCGAGAATAAGCGCGAGCAAAACACCCGAAAGAAGCGGTGAAAGCAGTGAAACGAGAGTCAAAAGGAATCCCACTATGGAATTTATGTTGGTAACCGCCGCATAAATGAGAATTACCGCCGCCGCAAAAAGCAGGGCGACCTTGAATTTGTTTTTGTTGAAGCCATCCATATTTTTGGTCCTCCTTGGTTTTATTTTTATTGTGTGCGTAGCTTGATCCTTTACCGTTGGGGAAGGTATGGTATCAGCGTAAATGCAGATATCTGACCAAGTAAAGATATTCTGTAATTTGAATAAATGCAAATTGAGAATATTGTTTTACGATATTTCCGCAGAATAAGCAAAGAGTTCGTACAATCCCTACATTCCCCGGCGGGAAAGGTGTCGGCAAAGCCGACGGATGAGGTGTTCGTGCTCAATGTCTCTTTTTGGCCTTACCCTCACAGCGCGCAGGTCGGAGGGAAATCTTAATAGCGGATCGCGAAAATGATCTATCATTTATATAATAATAAATCTTTTTCCAAAAAAACACAAGTATATTGCGGGAAAATTCACATTTTGTTAATAACGAAAAGAGCATATTTTTTATCTGTTCGGGAAATTGCAAAAAAACTGTTTACAAATCGCCAAAATCTGCTATAATGTTATAAGAAGTAAAAAAATAACAAAGAACCTATTTCGGAGGAAGCATTGATAATCCAACTTGACGAGGCAAAGCGCACCTTAAATAACGTGCGTCCCGCCATTGAAGAACTGAGAAACGCTCTGAGAATCGAAGAACTTGGCAGACAGATCGAGGAACTTGAAGCAAAGACCCTCATTCCTGACTTCTGGAACCGTGCCGATTCGGGAAAAATTCTGCAGACGATCAAAGAAAAAAAGAATACTATCGATAAATACGAAGCCCTTTGCGCTCGCCTTGAGGACACTCTCGTTCTTATAGATATGGGCATCGAGGAAAACGATGAAAGCGTTGTTGAAGAGGTAACCTCAGAGGTCAATGAAATACTTGCCATTGAGGAAAAGATGCGCCTCGAGACCCTCCTCACAGGCGAATACGACCATAATAACGCAATTCTTTCGTTCCATCCCGGCGCGGGCGGAACCGAGGCACAGGACTGGGCTCAAATGCTCTACCGTCTCTACACCCGTTGGGGCGAGGCTCACGGCTACACAGTTAAGCTCATGGATTGGCTCGACGGAGACGCCGCAGGTATCAAGAGCGCAACGATTTCAATCGAGGGACTTAACGCGTACGGCTTCTTAAAGAGTGAAAACGGTGTTCACCGTCTCGTCCGAGTATCTCCCTTCGACGCATCGGGAAGACGTCAGACCTCCTTTGCATCGGTTGAGGTAATGCCCGAGTTCGACGATATGAACGACGATATCGACATCAAGGAAGAGGATCTTGAGATCACCGCACACCGTTCATCCGGCGCAGGCGGACAGCACATCAACAAGACCGACTCCGCGATCAGAATTCTCCATAAGCCCACGGGCATAGTTGTAGGCTGTCAGACCCAGAGAAGCCAGCTTCAGAACAAGGAATACGCGCTTCGTATGCTCAAATCCAAGCTCATGGAGATAAAGCAAAGAGAAAATCTTCAGAAGATCGACGACATTAAGGGTGTAAAAAACGACATCGAGTGGGGTTCTCAGATCCGTTCCTATGTGTTTATGCCTTACACTCTGGCAAAGGATACCAGAACGGGCTTTGAAATTACCGACATAAACTCCGTAATGGATGGAAATATCGACGGATTTATCAACGCTTACCTGAAAATGACAAACTCAAAAGAAAATTAAGGGAGGAGATCATTTATGTTTAAGCAAACAAGATTCACAGTTGGACTCATGCTCATAATTCAGTCAATTTCTTGCTTTTTCCTCGTTATCGCCTATCTTTTCAAGGATAAAAAGAACACCGCAGGCCCATTTACGATCCTCGGAGTGCTCTCTGCTGTCGCGGGAGGATTTCTTGTGGCAGAGAAGGTTAAGGAGCGTCTTGAGGCAGAGCTTATTATCGACGCAATGAACGATATTTATAACAAAAACGACGAGCATCCTACCATTCCCGTTGACGACACCGCGTCGGAAGCAGAATTTAATTAAGATTTCAAAAACAAGCGAACCGTGTGTTCGCTTGTTTTTTCGTGTTGATCTGTAATCTAATGTAATATTTTACTTTCTTGACACACAAACAAAAATATGATATCATCGATATATAGCGAAAGGGGGCGAAAAAATGACCTATTATCACGTAAAAAACTGCAATATTATCTCTTCCGACGGATCAAAAGGTGAAAATGAACTTTTTTTCCGTGCGGAAAATGGTTTTTCACAGATAATTTCCGAAAGCGAGCTTGAAGAAAAGCCGCGTGTGATCGAGGGCGACGGCAGATTGCTGCTTCCCGCGTTCACAGATATCGGAGGTAATTTCTTCGACCCAAAAAATCAGACCCGCGACACTTTGCAAACGGCATCGGCGGCGCTTTCGGCGGGAGGCTACAGGCGTCTTTACGCCTTTTCCGATATTCAGGATCACAACGACTTGAGGGTTAAAAGCATTCCCTCAATTCCGGAAAAGCTTGAAAATATCGAAAATAACGGTATTTATTACGGCTTTCATGATAAAAACCGAGACCTGATGGAGATATTCTCCGAAATGGCAGAGAAAAATGCCCTCTATATCTCCGCAGGAATGGACGAGAGCAAGATTTACGGAGTATATTCAAGCGGAATTGCTTCAAAATGGATGTCGGTGGACGGAATAACGCTTTTTGACGAGTGCGCGGTGCTTGCGCAGGAGCTTTTGGCGGCTTATGAAACGGGATGCCGTATTCATATCCGCGCGATCGCATCATCAGAAGCGCTGAATATGGTAAAGGAAACAAAAAAAGCGGGGGCTAAGGTCACCTGCGGCGTTTCTCCCGTACATCTGGCACTTTTCGACATGGACGCGCTCTACTATGCGCAAATGGTAAAGGTACTGCCGCCTCTTCGGTCAAAAAAAGACCGCGAAGCCCTCCGCGAAGGAGTTTTCGACGGCTCAATAGACTGTATTTCCTCTCTCCACACACCTCTGACAAAAAAAGAAAAGGATCTTCCGCCCTCCTCCGCACCCTTCGGAATTTCCTCAATTGAAACCGTTTTGCCCGTGCTCCTCACCTATATGCCTGAGCTGATTAAGGAAAAGCCACAGCGTATTTCAGAGGTGCTGTCGGAAAATCCATCTAAAATTGTAGGTGAAAATTTCACGTTAAAGCTCGGGTCAAGCGCAGATTTTGTGCTGGTCGATCCGGATACGGAGCTTGTGGTAACGGAAAACACGATGATGTCCAAATCTGTAAACACCCCATTTTTAGGACACACGTTAATGTCGTCTCTGCGCTTGTATCTTAACGGATACACGATGTAAATTTATTTGACAGGGGAAAAAATATGCCCGCATTTATTACCGAACACCCAATTCTGTCGGCGGTTTTGGCGTACGTTGCCGTAATTTCGCTGATATCTGTCATCGTATGTGTGTATGACAAGAAAATTTCCAAAAAGAACCGCGTCGAGCTGCGAATACCCGAAAAAACTCTGCTTATTCTTTCATTCATAGGCGGAAGCGTTGCTATGTTCATAACAATGCTCACTATCAGACACAAAACAAAGCACGCAAAATTCATGCTCGGAATTCCGCTGATCATGATCGTTCAGGCGTGCGCTGTCTACCTTGTTCTGAGATAATTTTCGAAAAAATTTTTCCGCTCGCTCTCGTTTTCCGAGCCTCACGTTCGCCTAAAAAACCGAGGAAAATCAAGAATAAACGAGGAAAACGGCAGAAAAACGGAGTATACGGCGGAAAATCCCGTTTAACGACGAATAATCTTGAATTATCAAGAATTTTTGCGAAAACTATTGCAATTCGGTCATTTATCTGTTACAATTAGTTCATATTAAAATGGGGGAGAAGGTATCCCTTAATGAAAGGTGGTCGATAAGTGTACAATGGAACACGATGCACAGACAATTATCAAGCTCAGCGGAGTATCAAAATCCTTTGACGGAGAACAGATACTTAAGAGTATTGATCTCGAAATCAAGGATAAGGAATTTATAACGCTTTTAGGTCCTTCGGGTTGCGGAAAAACAACTACCCTACGTATAATCGGCGGCTTTGAGACCCCCGATTCGGGCGAGGTGTATTTTGATAATAAGAGCGTAAAGGACGTACCTCCTCACAAAAGACCGGTAAATACGGTCTTTCAGAAGTACGCTCTCTTCCCTCATTTGAATGTCTATGAAAATATAGCGTTCGGCCCGCGCCTTCAGGGAATGAACAAGCATGAAATACACGAAAAGGTATTGAAGATGCTTGAGGTCGTAAACCTCAAGGGCTTTGAAAAGAGAAGCATCGGTACTCTTTCGGGCGGTCAGCAGCAGAGAGTTGCAATTGCACGTGCGCTTATCAACGAGCCCCGTGTTCTTCTTCTCGACGAGCCCCTCGGCGCGCTCGACCTCAAGCTCCGCAAGGATATGCAGATGGAGCTTAAGAACATTCAGCAGAGAACCGGGATCACCTTTATATACGTAACACACGATCAGGAGGAGGCTCTTTCGATGTCTGATACCGTCGTCGTAATGGACAACGGTAAGATACAGCAGATCGGAACTCCTCAGGATATCTATAACGAGCCCGAAAACGCATTTGTTGCCGACTTCATCGGCGAAAGTAACATCGTCGACGGAATCATGCTCGAGGACTACTACGTTACCTTCTCGGGCAGAAAGTTCCGCTGTCTCGACTCGGGCTTCGGCAAAAACGAGCCTGTCGACATCGTTGTTCGTCCCGAAGACGTCGACGTTGTGTCAACGGAGAGAGGAATGCTCACGGGCAGAGTCACGTCGGTAACGTTTAAGGGCGTACACTACGAGATAATCGTTGACATCGGCGGCTTTAAGTGGATGATACAGACCACCGATTACGTTGAAAACGACGCTGATATCGGTCTTTACATCGAGCCCGATGCCATTCACGTAATGAAAAAATCCGAATTCTCAGGTATGTTCGGAGACTATTCATCCTTCTCTGACGAAATGGACTACATCTCCGACCCGACTTTTGACGCAGACGCCGAGGAAGATGACGAGGATACCGCGGAGGAGAATGAGGAATGAAGGGCAAGAGCGTTTTTCAGCGTATGGCGGCGGCTCCCCATATCGCCTGGATGATAATGTTCATTGTAGCCCCGATGCTCTTCGTGCTCTATTTCGCATTCACCGACGGAAAGGGCAATTTTACCTTTGATAATATCACAAATCTCGCAAGATATTCAAACGTATTCGTTCTTTCAATATCCTTTGCGCTCATCGCAACGGTCATTTGCCTTATAATCGGTTATCCTTTGGCATATTTTATGTCGAAAACATCTCCCAGAGCAAGAAAAATGCTTATGGTACTGCTGATGCTCCCGATGTGGTGCAACCTGCTTATCCGTACCTATGCGCTTATGGCTCTTCTTGATAACGGAGGACTGCTTAACGCGCTTCTTACCAAGCTTGATCTCAGAACGGTTAAGATCGTCGGCACCGATTTCGGCGTAATACTCGGCATGGTCTACGATTTTCTGCCATATATGGTACTTCCGATATTTACCGCAATGAACAAGCTCGATAAGAGATATATCGAGGCTGCGGCGGACCTCGGATGCACTCCATTCAAGACCTTAACGAAGGTTATAATGCCACTTACAATGTCGGGCGTTGTTTCGGGAATAACAATGGTGTTCGTTCCGTCTATTTCCACCTTCTATATCTCCCAAAAGCTCGGCGCAGGTAAGATCGATCTTATCGGCGATACCATCGAGCGTCTGTTCAAGAACACAAGCACCTATAACGTAGGCGCGGCAATATCCCTTGTAATGATGATACTCATTCTTATTTCCGTCTGGATAATGAACAAGTTCTCCGACGATGACGGAGGTATCATTATATGAAAAAGTTTCTTTCATGGGGCTATATCGTACTGATATTTGCCATTCTTTACGCACCGATCGCGGTGCTCATCGTTTTTTCCTTCAACGAGGGCGGCTCATTAAGCGAATTCACGGGATTTTCTCTTACTTGGTATGAGGAGCTGTTCAATGACGAAGCGGCAATGACAGCCCTTAAAAACTCCCTCATTCTCGCGGTTTTATCCTCGGTCATCGCAACGGTTATCGGAACGTTTGCGGCTTTAGGGCTTCACCATATGAAAAATAAGGTGGCGAAGGGCGCGATCACATCTATAACCAATATCCCGATGATGAACCCCGATATCGTAACGGGCGTATCGATGATGCTACTTTTCGTTGCGGTCGCGGGAATTATAAAGGCAAACGATTTTATGGGATTCGGCACAATGCTGGTGGCACATACCACCTTCAACCTGCCATACGTGCTCCTTTCGGTAACTCCGCGATTCACACAGCTCGATAAATCTCTGTCCGAGGCGGCACAGGATTTGGGCTGCACTCCCGCAAGGGCTTTCTTCTCGGTCGAGCTTCCCGAAATAATCCCCGGAATCGTGTCGGGACTTATGCTGGCGTTCACAATGTCCCTTGACGACTTCGTAATTTCCCACTTTGTTTCCTCTCCGACCTTCCAGACACTCCCTCTCTACGTTTACAACCAAACGGTACATAACGTTAAGTTCAGCATGTATGCTCTCTGTGCGATAATAGTTGCAACAATACTCATTATCCTTCTTGCTGTAAACTTTGCAGGCTCCTACGGTAAAAACAAGAAGCAGGGCGTAAGAAAAGGAGGTAAGTCAAAATGAAAACACGTGTTTTGAAGCTTATTTCCTTATCCCTTATAGTCTTCATGCTCCTTCCCATGCTTTTCAGCTGCGGCGACAGCGGAAGCTCGGTAACCACACTCTACGTTTACAACTGGGGAGAGTATATCTCCGACGGTAGCGAAGGAAGCGTTGACGTAAACTCCGAATTTGAAGCCTGGTATTATGAGACCTTCGGCGAAAGGGTAAACGTCGTATATTCCACGTTTTCAAGTAACGAGGATATGTATGCGAAGCTAACTGCAGAAGCGGTAAGCTACGACGTTATCATTCCCTCCGACTATATGATCGAGAGACTTATCAAGGAAAATTGGCTCCTCCCTCTCGATTATTCCAACATTCCCGCCGCACAGAACATTTCCCCCGAATTTATGGGTGAAAATGCCGAATATGACTACTATGATAAGGGAAGCGTATATTCGGTACCCTATTTCTACGGTATGATCGGTATTATCTACAATACGACAATGGTCGATGAAGAGGATATCGGATCGTGGGATCTGATGTGGAACGAAAAGTATAAGGGAAATATACTGCAGTTCAACAATTCCCGCGATGCCTTCGGTACGGCACAGTACCTGCTGGGCATCGACGTCAACACCGACGATGAAAATGATTGGGCTCGTGCCCTCGACAAGCTCAAGGAGCAAAAGGACATCGTTCAGGGCTACGTTATGGACGAGATCTTCAACAAAATGGAGGGCGGATCGGCGGCAATTTCGGCATATTATGCCGGAGACTTCCTGGCAATGTACGAAAACAACAACGATCTTGAGTTTTTCTATCCCTCCGAGGGTACAAACCTCTACGTTGACGCAATGTGCATTCCGAAATGCTCCCGTAATAAGACCATAGCCGAAAGATACATTAACTATATGTGCATGCCCGAGGCGGCAATTCCCAATGCGGAATACACCTATTACGCTTCCCCCAATACCGCCGTCAGAGATAACCCCGAATATATAGAATATATGGGTGAGATCAAGGATGACGCGTATGAAAAAATGTACGGAACCGAAAACGTACACGCAACCGCATACGTCAACCTGAGCGACGAAAAGCTCGCGCTCATCAACACGCTTTGGGAGGATCTGAAGGCAGATATAAAGGTAAGCCCCACGATCTATGCCCTGTGTATCATTATCGTTGTTACTCTCGCGTCCATGGCAACGTTCTTCGGAATAAGAAAACGCTTAAGACGTAAAATGTATTCGTAAAACAAAAAAACACCCCGTGTCGCACCTGCTGACACGGGGTGTTTTCATCTTTCCAAACGAAGAATGCTCAAAAGCGCCTGCCACATAAGAAATTCGTCCTTATTTGAGCAGATCATTAATTTTATCAAATTTAAGATCCTTCATCGAGCCGCAAATCACGTCTCTGCCGCCGCCGCGGGCAGAAAATTCGGTTTTGATAGTTTTAAATACCTCTATTGCCCCATCTCCGATAAGTGCAAAACGGCAATCCATCTCGCCACTGAACACGAAAGCCGCCGACGCGCCGTGATTTTTTGCGGAAATTGCGATTCTCTTTACCAGATCTCCGTCGGGCTCACTTAAAAACAAAACGAACGGCTCTCCCGCCTCCGCACGCTCTCCGTAAGCCTCTGAAAGAGCTGAACGGGTATTATTAAGCTCGGATTTTGTTCCCGAAAGCTCCCCCGAAAGCCTGTTAACAGCCTCAACCACGTCCGACGCGTAGGGCTTTGCCGAAAGCATAGCCGAAAGCTCACGGATACAGCCGCTTTCCTCCCTTGAACGCGCCAAAGCAGAAAACCCGGTTAAAATGTGTATCCTCGTTCCGCCCTTATAGTGATAGGCGTCGATGATTCGGAAAATTCCGATCTGACCCGTCGTTAAGACGTGTGGCGCACAGCAGGCACATTTATCGATATCTCCGTTTTTACCTATATTGACGATTCGGACCTCACCTTCAAGCTCAAGCTTGCTTCTGTATGAAAGGCTATTAAGCTCATTTTCATTCGGAAAGCTCGGATAGACGGGAATGTTTTCCATTATCACAGAATTTACGTAGTCTTCAGCGTCACTTAGCTCTTTTTCACTCAAATAACCGTCGAAATCGCAGGTCGTATCCGAGCTTCCAAGGTGAAAGCCGACGTTTGTGTATCCCTTTGTCCTGTGTAAAAACGAGGAAAGAATGTGCTCGGCGGTATGGGAGCGCATTTTACATAGTCTTTCGGCATAATCAAGCCTTCCTTCAACACTCTGTCCGATTGCAAATGATGAGCTTGTGATGTGAATTATCTCACCGTCTTCTATAAAAACGTCGCTGACTCTGGCGTCATCTAACGTTCCTCTGTCACAGCTCTGACCTCCGCCGGTTGGGAAAAAGGCGGTCCTGTCTAAAATCACCTTAAAATTTTTGCCAAATTCCTCGCATGAGATAACCTTTGCTTCAAAAACATATACGGAACTGTCTTTTTCATATATTTTTTCTGTATTTTTTATCTTTTTTTCGGTCATATAAAGCTCCAAAAAAAGTGTTTATGGGTCTATTATATAATAAAGAATCATATTTGTAAAGAATTTTGACAAATCGCCCTTGAAAAAATCGAAAAATAGTTGTATAATGAATTTATCACTTAAATATTGGAGGCACAATATGGCTTACGACGTAATAATTCTTGCAGGACAATCAAATGCTGAGGGACACGGTCTCGGACCTACTGATTTCCCCTATGAAACCGATGATAGAATCCTCATGATGAGGGACACTCAGTGGTACGGACACAAAAAACAGCCCGACGGTACCGACAAGCTCTTTTTTCCCGAGCCTTATAAATATGTAACTGAAATTGCAAAAGAAAGATTCGACGGTCAAAACAACAGAGGAATTTTTGCGCTTTCATTTGCAAAAAGATACGTAAATGAGGGGTATTTGTCGGAAGGCAGAAAGCTTCTTATAATAAATGCCGCAGTAGGCGGAACAGGCTTTACAAAAAAAGAGTGGGGAGTTGGAAATATTCTCCACGAGCGTATGTTTGCCATGATAAAGGATGCAAATCTTGGCAACGACGATAGATTCGTTGCTCTCCTGTGGCATCAGGGCGAGCACGATTCCGTAGCAAACGGGGCGCTTTCACCGAGTGAAAGATACGATTTCTATTATTCCTCCATCAAACCCGTAATCGAGGACGTAAGATCGCGTTGCGGAGAAGATGAGCTGCCGTTTATAGCGGGAGAATTCGTGTCCGAATGGAAGGATATCCACGCAGTTGGCTGTGATGCGGTTATTTCGGCTACCAGAGACGTCTGCGATGAGGTCGGACATGCAAGAATGGTTAAGGCCTCGGATCTTAAGTCAAATAATCAGTCCATCGGTAACGGTGACAATATTCATTTCTGCCGTGATGCGCTTAACACTCTCGGCAACAGATATTTTGATGCATATAAAGATATCCTTGGTGAAAATTAATGCCAGTCGAGCTTGAAGTTAAGCGTTTTTCCAAAAACGACGACGGATTTATCTGCGCGCACTGCGGCAAAGAGGTCAGGCCGCTGAAATACACCTCCCGCAACCACTGTCCATTTTGCTTGTGGTCTCTGCACCTCGATATAAACCCGGGCGACCGCGCAAGCGACTGTAAAGGGGAGCTTGAACCTATATCCGCTGTCCCCGACGCCAAAAAAGGCTATATAATTACCCACAAATGTGTAAAATGCGGAGATATCCGTCGCAATAAGGCTTGTACAGAAGCTAAGGATCAGCCCGACGATATAAAAAAAATAATCGCTCTGACCGTATTCCGAGGCTGAGCGCGAAAGGAAGAAAAAATATGTTTATAAATATGGGAGCAAAAATCAGAGCTTACCGTCAGAAGAAGGAAATAACCGACGACGCGCTCGCTCAGTACCTTGGAGTACCGCTTAAGGAATTCATTAAGTGGGAAGAAGGCGAGGGCTATCCCCCCATCGAGCTTATTCCCGTTCTCGCAAGCTATTTCGGAATTACCACCGACGATCTTATGTGTATGGACGAGTTTGATAACGAGGATAAGATCAAGGAATATACAGACGGCTTTCAGGAGAAGATCGCATCGGGCAATATCAAGGAGGCTCTTGATATCATCCGCGAAGGAATTATGTATTTCCCCGAGGAATATCGCTTAAAGTGCCTTCTTATGTACGGTCTGTACCTCTCCTGCGACCGTCCCGCAATGGTAAAGCACTATTCGGGTGAGCTTCTTGCGCTCGGTGAGGAAATTCTCGATAACTGCACCGACGATCCCATTCGTCTTGAAGCAAAGAGACTTCTTTGTCTGCACTATTATGAGGACCTTCGCGATACCGAAAGCGCAAGAGGGATCGCACTGTCCCTTCCCGGAAGAAAAATTTGCCGCGAGGATATGCTTCCGATGATCTCCGAGGGCGAGTCCAAGCTCAACGCGATCAAGGAAAATATCTCAGCCTACACCTCTCTGCTTGTTAATGCCATTACAGAATATGCGGCTATCGCTCCCGAGGTAAGCACAAAGGACAGACTTGAGTTCTGCCGCTCCGCGAAGCTCATTCGCGAGACCGTCTATCCCGACGGAGATATATTCGGCGGCGCATATAACCACATGATGCTCCTTAAGGATATGGCAGTGCTGCTTGTTTCTCTTGAAATGAACGAGGAAGCTCTTGATTGTCTTGAAGAATGTGCAAAGACCGCGGCTGAATTTGACGCGCTCCCCAAGGTAATCCCCCACACCTCGCCCCTTGTACGCGGTATGAGATTCTCAAAATCCCAGCTTCAGATACCTCAGAAAAACAAGAAAACACCGCTTAAGGACATCTTTATGAATGAAATTATGCCCTTGCAGTGCTTCGAGCCCGTAAAATACAGCCCGCGTATTACGGAGATATGTAATATATTCAATAAATAAAAGGATATCTCGGAGAAAATTAACGATTATTTACTCGCAAATTAGATACAATTAGCGCGGAACACCTCATCCGAGTTGCTTCGCAACCCACCTTCCCCTTGAGGGGAAGGCTCAAATGGGTATTTGTTATACAAAAAATCGGCGGAGAAAAATCTCCGCCGATTTTATTTTATTAGTTATCAGGATTAGCTCTTCTTACGGTGAAGAACAAGGTTTACGATAATTCCGAGGATGAGAGCACAAGCGATAGAGGTGATGGTAACCTTACCGATAGACATTGCCATACCGCCGATGCCGGGGATAAGGATGGAAGATACGGTAAAGAGGTTAGCGTTGTCCTCGAGGTCTACCTTCTGGATCATCTTAAGACCGGAAACCGCGATGAATCCGTAAAGAGTTACGCAGACGCCGCCCATTACGCAACCGGGAATGGTGCTTAAGAATGCAACGAAGGGAGAAAGGAAGGAGATGAGGATACATCCGATAGCTGCTGCAAGAATTGTAACAATAGAAGCGTTACCTGTGATAGCTACGCAACCAACAGACTCACCGTAGGTGGTGTTGGGGCAACCGCCGAAGAACGCGCCTGCGATAGAACCAACGCCGTCGCCGAGAAGAGTTCTGTGAAGACCGGGATCTTCAAGAAGGTCGCTCTCTATGATGGTGGAGAGGTTCTTGTGATCTGCAATGTGCTCTGCAAATACAACGAACGCAACGGGAATATAAGCAACTGCTACGGTTGCAAGATAAGAAGCGTTGAAGTCGCCAAATCCGTCAAATGCTTTAAGGAACGTGAAATCGGGAACTGCGAAGAAGGTCTTAAGAGATACGCCGCCGTCAACAAGTGCCTTAAGAGGAGCAAAGTTGATGATAACAAGATCTGCATTACCTGTAGCATCACCGATGAGGGTGAATACAAGGGCTGTAAGATATCCCGCACCGATACCGATGATGAAGGGGATAAGCTTTGCGATCTTCTTGCCGTATGTAGAGGTGATGACTACGACGAGAAGTGTAACGAGAGCGCAAATAACGGATATCCAGATCCTAGTGCTCATAATAAAGTTTCCGTCAGCGTCCTGAGGTCCGTAGGAGAATACGTCCTTTATAGCCGCTCCCGCAAGGGAAAGACCGATAAGAGCAACTGTGGGGCCGATAACTGCAGCGGGCATAAGAGTGTTAATCCACTTTACGCCGACGTACTTAACTACGAGTGCGATAGCAACGTAAATAAGACCTGCGAATACTGCGCCGAGAATGATTCCGAGATATCCGAGAGATGCGCTCGCTGCACCCGCAAACGCTGCTGACATCGAGCCGATGAATGCGAATGAGGAGCCTAGGAATACGGGGCTGCGGAATTTAGTGAAGAGCTGATAAACTATTGTGCCGACGCCTGCG
>JAZQMQ010000008.1:0-17554 GCA_045543555.1 Eubacteriales bacterium | reverse complement strand
CCCCACGCCTTCAAACGCAAAATGGACTGATGTAAGTGACTTTACGTTCTCGATTTCAAACACCCAAAAGCTTAGCTATAATAGTTCAAGCGGAACGTTTTCGGGTAAAGGTGAGGTTGGAAACGTCTCTGTCACCGCAACGCATAAGCCAACGGGCAAAACTACGACGTTCATAGCATATATCGTCGAGTTTGACGAGGGAACGTATTTTCTGCAAAATAGAGAAACAAGAAATTATGCACAACCTGATAATGCCAATGCTCCCTCATATGGTGTAACTGGTGGTGATATTGAGGATATTGCTTTTGATGGCGGGGATCATCAAAAATGGAATCTTACTTTTGCTGGCGGTGGATATTATGCAATAATTAATGCCAAAAACAATTGTGCGATAACTGTACCGACAGGAAGCGAAACATCAAATAATACAAATCTCAAGCTTACATCATATTCAGCAACTAATGACAACCAAAAGTGGTCAATAACAAAAACTCTTAGCGAATCATATAAGATAATGGCTAAGTGTGCCTATTACACAAGTAATCCGGAAATCGTCATGGCAGTGCAATCGGAAAGTGGAACCAATCTAAAAATTCAACAGGACGATTATGCTGTTAACACCTATAAGGATGAGTGGTATGTAAGAAATGGAAATGTCTATCTAGAATTTAGTTACGATTATGGCTTTGTGAAAGCGAATAGGGATGATATTGACGACGGTAGTGATGATCAAAATGTTATGATTGATATAGAGTCTAGCATCAGAAACGAAGTGTTTCTAACACTGGCGCAGGCATTTTCCGAGAAATGCGGAATATATTTCGAACTTGGTGGTGTAACAAATTATATTTCTGATGCGGACCTATGTCCAACAACCGATATAAATGAGTATTGCAATTGCATTGATGATGACGATTGTTTATTGCAATACTCTCATAATCCTAACAATAACAATAGTAGTGACGGATTTCAACACAATTGCCACTGTAAAAGTTTTATCCGACTGAGAAACAATTTGATTGTTGATATTCCAGATAACACTATTCGTGTAACTATATCCGGTCACAAACTGTGTTTTTATTCCCCGGGAGATAATCCTAGTCACTATGGCTTGGCAGGATTATCTGATTACAATTATCCGATAGTTTGTATAAACAACTATTTTAATACAATAAGCTCAAGAGCTCTTGTTATCGCACATGAATTATCCCACAACTATGGCGCGACACATCATTCTCCTAAAGAGGGTCAACCTTGTATTATGGAAACGGGCTGGAATGCATTTAATGGTCCATATGACTATTCTTCATATTGGTGTAACAGTTGCAAAAATGTCATTAGTGCAAATGTAAATAAATTTTAAGGGGAGATTTGAAATGAAAAAAACATTATTTTTAGTCGTTGTAATCGCGATTTGTATTGCATTTACGTCTTGTACTTCCGCTTCTTTCTCCAATCATTCTGAAAGCTCTGAAAAAGGCGGCTTTGTAGATCGTGTACCGGAGACCATAATATCCAATACTTTTGATGAATTCAAAACAAAATTCAAAAGTGACGGAGGAACATCGTCGTGCGATGAGACAATGATAAGAATTGCTGAAGCGTTGAACGTTAATAATTTTGGTTGCGAACCATACAGATATTCATATGAACGCGGGATAATATCTTTTGATAGCTTCGAATTAAGTGGAGATGTAACACTTACTGTATCGTGGAAATCAGAAGAAGATGACAACGCAAAATACGCTTTAACGGTTAGGTACGATGATAAGGGATATGATCCTGATATGATCTTTCAGAATTGTAGCAAACACGAATTAGAAAAATTGTACTATTCGCAGGAGATTTCGGGAGTACTATATCGTTATGTAATAAACAATAAGTATTACTGTCAATACGTTGTTAAGGACAGAAATAGCGATGACCGGTTGTTGATAGAACAAATAAATTTACTGTATTACGACATTTGCCAGAATATTGAAAATGTATTAAACGCGGAGGTAATACCATATAGAAAATGATACTAAGATTATATGAGGGAGGAGGAAATATGAAACTAAACAAATCGCTCATTAAGAATCTGATCATAGTGTATGTTTGCATCTTTGGAATTTTGGTTTCCTTGAAGCACTTCCTGACATGTTTTAGTAGCTATGACCCCAGAGAATCATTGGCTATAGAGATTGGTTTTTCAACATTTTGGTTGTTCCTTCATGCTCCTTTGCCTATTGCATTAATTGATGCATTTGGCGTTTCGGAGCGGATAAAATCAGATTCCGTTAATACCTATGGTTATTATGACAGTGATAGTGATATGTATATTTCATATAGCATACTATCATAATGGGAGGAGAATATGAAATATATAAATTCAACAATTAAAGTAGCAGTACTGTTTTTACTGCTCCCCATCATTTTGTTAGCGTCTGCTACATTTTTGCCGTACACAGATTCTAAATTGTTAATTCCGCTCTTTAATTTGGGATACATTGTGCCTGCTTATATAGGTTTTCCTCTGTTTGCGAGTCTTAAATGCAACAAAAGAGCTTTGATAATAGTTGCATCTATATATGCGGCTTTCGTTACTTTGTGTATGGCTTTTGAAAGACGCTTTGTTCTTGGCATGCCCGATAATATTGGCGAATTTTGGAGCATAGTAGCCATACGCAGTATAGTGAGCTGTGTTTTGATAGCATTCCTTGTTGTGCTACAACTTATAGATTATGGCAAAGGGAGAGCACTAAACAAAATACTGTTTGGTGTTGTAACTGTGGCGGTTATTGTGTGTACAGTACTTCAAAACGCTATTTCCGATTTGGCAATAAAGATATTGCCGGACTTTGATGGGATTGAATATAGCGTATTGGCTGTATGCAGTATGGTGATATGTTGGTATTCTTTTGCGGTAGGAAGGGGTTTGTCGTTTAATAAAAACGCTAAAAAACTTTCTGTTTCGATTGCCCTTGCAATTGTGGGATGCGTCATATGGGCACTTATTGTTGCAGGAACCTGTAGACTTACTATGGCTGTTAACTATGGTGCCGAGTCTCTCGACACATATATAGCAAAGGATTACATTGTGTACACAACAATAGTGTCAGCAGTGATTGTTGCTATAGGATCGTTTATTCCAGAACTCATTAAAAAGCCGCTTGCTGCCGACAAAAATTGATGCGTAGGCGACGGTTACTGCTATCTGTACAAACAATATAGTAATTTAAAAACAAAAAAATCATTCGCGCAAGCGAATGATTTTTTTGTTTCTATTATAATCAGAGCGAACGAATGTAGTCGACAGACATCTTTGCGCATTCCATTGCGTTCTTATCCATGCTGGGTCTGTCCTGCTCGACGATTACCGCAACTGCGCCTGCGTCCTCGGATGCCTTAATGATTGCCGCAACGTCCTGAACGCCGTAGCCTACGGGGCGGAGCTCAAATGCGGTCTTTGCGGGGTCAACCTCGCCTGATCCGTTACCGATTAGACCGTACATATTCTCGGTCTTTGAGCCGACGTAGTCTTTGATGTGAACGAGAGGAGCGCGTCCTGCGTACTTCATTACGTATTCTGCGGGAACCTCGCCGCCCACACCTGCCCAGCAGGTATCGATCTGAGTTTTGAGCTCGTCGGGTGTTGTGTCGGAATAGAGAATATCGAGCTTGTTTTTACCGTCGATCTTGTGGAATTCGAAATCGTGGTTGTGATAAAGAAGGGTAATGCCATATTTTTTACCTGCAGCGGATATTGTTTTTATATCGGAGATGAACTTGTCGTATTCAGTTCCTCCGGGAAGATTTACGTTTTCGTTTGCCCAAGGGATTACAATGAATTTGCATCCGATGGTTTTATAATCAGAAAGTACGCCTTCAACGTTCTTCATGATCTCGCCGATTGCAACATGCGCGGAAATTGGTGTAAGAGCGATCTCCTCGCACATTTTTTTAACGTCCTCGGGTGAATTGCCGTAGAGACCAGCGAATTCAACACAGTCGTAGCCCATATCCTTTACAGCCTTAAGGGTGCCCTTAAAATCCTTTGCGGCAAAATCGCGAAGGGTATAGAGCTGGATACCTACAGGAAGTTTAGTCATAATAATTCTCCTTTTTAATTGTTTAATGCTTAAATTCTATCTCTAAATGAGAAAAAAGTCAATAGTTTAGCCGTTTATTTTTGAAATATATTCAATAACCGATTTTGGCAGAGCGTTTTCAAGCGGCTCACCGTATTTTATCATTTCTCTTACATAGCTTGAGCTGATATGTGTATATTCTGATCTTGAAGGAATAAAGATTGTGTCGGGGTGATTGCGTAGGGAACGGTTTATTGTTGATAGAGACATTTCATAAGAAACGTCTGAAGCGTCACGGACACCGCGAACTATGACGGAAATATCGTTTTTCTCGGTATATGCCGCAAGAAGTCCCTCGCAAATGTCAATTTTAACGTTTTTGATGTGAGAGCAGGCTAAAGACGCCATTTCTTTTCTTTGCTCCGTGGTGAACACGCTTTTTTTGTCTCCGTTGACACAGATTGCAACGGTTACAAGATCAAACATATTTGCGGCACGCTCGATTATGTCGAGGTGGCCCAGTGTTATCGGGTCAAATGTTCCGCTTATTAATGCTTTCATATTTATTCTCCTTCCGTTTCGTCGGGATCATTGTAAAGGATCGTTATATAGGCACGACCGTACTTTGAATGCTTGTACAGCTTGAGTCCTTCAAACGCGATAGGCTCGCTGTTTTCGGTTTCGCAAACCATAAATCCGCCCTTTGCAAGTAGATTGCCCTCCATGATCTTTTTTACTGCATCATTAAGATACGCTGATTTATATGGTGGATCAAGGAAAATGATTCCAAAGCTGTCCTTACCTGACAGACTTCTCAGAGCTGATTTATAATCGGTGCAGACAAGCTTGATTTTTGAAAACAGCTTAGTCTTCTGTGCGTTTTTCTTGATTATCTCAAACGCAGACAGGTCTGCTTCGCAAATGAATGCACTTGACGCACCTCTGCTTAATGCTTCAAGCGCAAGCTGTCCCGAGCCTCCGAACAGATCGAGCACTCTTCTTCCTTCAATATCGAATTGAAGAGTGTTGAAGATCGCCATTTTTGTTTTTTCAGCAGTTGGGCGGGTGGTTTCGCCTTCAAGGGTTTCGAGCTTAGTACCCTTTGCGCTTCCCGTAATTATTTTCATCATATCTTTTAGACCTTTTCAAAATGTTTTATGATATTGTGAGCATCCTTTTCCGAAATACCTTTTACCTTTAAAAGCTGATCGGCGGTTGCTTCCTTGACGCCTTTCAGACCTCCGAACGCGTTTAAAAGCGTTTTGGCTTTTGTCGGGCCTATGCCGCTGATGCTCTCGAGAGATGAGTGTTTCAAACTTTTTCTCTTTGCATTAGACATTCTTGATATCGTGTATCTGTGAACCTCTTCTTGGATCTTGTATATCAAAAGAAATACAGACTGTTCTCTTGCTATACTTATTTCTTCGTTTTCGGTTGTTAGAGCTCTTGTTTTATGAAACTCGTCCTTTACCATTCCGAAAACGGGTATATCTATTCCGATTTCGTTTAAGACATCCTTTATAACCGAAACGTGTGCTTTACCGCCGTCGAGCAGCAGCAGGTCGGGAAATTCGTCATCCGGATGGGAAAATCTTCGCTTTATAGCTTCCGTCATAGAAGCATAATCATTTTGTGAACCATTAATTTTAAAGGTTCTGTAGGCACTTTTTACGAATTTACCATTTTCTATTCTTATTTTACCCGCAGTAATGTTTTCGTTTCCAATATTGGAAATATCGAAAGCCTCAATCTTTTCGGGGACTACTTCAAGACACAGCAGGGACGCAAGTCTGATCAGTGTATCGGATTCTTTTTCGGTCTTTTCATTATATTGCTTTGCATATTCCTTGGCATTTTCTCTGACCATTGAACAAAGTCTCTTGAGATTGCCTTTTTCGGGGAGACGTATATTTACTTTATACCCGGCTTTTTCGCTAAAAAGTTCCGATAGTGTTTCTATTTTGTCTTTTCCCATAGGGAAATCGAGAAGTATTTCCTTAGGAATGTATTCTCTGATACGGTAAAGCTCAAAAAGGAACGACGTCAGTGCTTCCGAGTCAACTATCGTGTCTGCTCCGAATATAAAGCTTTCGCTGTCGCTAACAGCTCCGTGTCTGATGTAGAATACTGCAATTGCAGACGATACTTCGTCGGAGTGCAGTGCTATAACGTCTTGTTCCACGTGCGGTGCGGCTACGACCTTCTGTTTGTCCCAAAGCTTGTCAAGGGCCTTGATTCTGTCTCTGCAAAGTGCAGCTACCTCAAAAAGCAGGTTCTCCGATGCATATTCCATCTGCTTTGTGAGGGTATCTTTAACTTCATCGAATGCACCTCCGAGGAAGGGGATGATGTAGTTAAAAAGATTTTTATATTCCTCTGAGGAAATTTTTCCGGTACACGGTCCACAGCAAAGACCGATCTGATAGTTAAGGCAGGGACGGGATTTTCCGATCTCTTTTGGGAACTGTCTTTTACAATCGGGTATTCCGAATGCCTTGCGCGCGGTATTAACGATTGCATATGCTGTTGAAACGCCCGAATAGGGACCGAAATATCTAGAACCGTCGTTTGTTCTTTTGCGGTCAACAATAATTCGAGGGAATTCCTCATTCATGGTTACCTTGATATACGGGTAACTTTTTCCGTCCTTGAGCTTGATATTGAACTTGGGTGTATGAAGCTTGATCAGACGGTTTTCAAGAGCTAAAGCTTCGATCTCGGTGCTTGTTAGCATGATATCGAAATCATTTATATTCTGTACGAGCTTTGATGTTTTTACGGTATGATTTTCAAGGTCAGTAAAGTATGAAGTGACGCGGTTCTTCAGCGCCTTCGATTTGCCTATGTAAATAATCTTACCGTTTTTATCCTTCATTAAGTAGACTCCGGGGACTGCGGGCAATCTGTTTGCTTTGTCGCGGAGCTTTTCTATAGTATCGTTGTTAGGTGGAAAATACATTTAGCACCTCAAAGTAATGAAATAAAGCGGAAAAGGGCAGACTTCCCATGGGATCGTCTGCCCGCCTTTTTTTGTTATACCGAATAATCAGTCCTCAAAACCGGTTGCGATGAGATCTGCAAGTCCTTCGAGAGCTTCGCTCTCGTCGGTTCCGTCAGCTATGAGAGTGACAGTCATTCCCTTGACAATACCGAGTGAGAGAACTCCGAGAAGAGACTTTGCGTTTACACGGCGGTCGTCCTTCTCAACCCAAACGGAAGCCTTGTAGGAATTTGCCTTCTGGATAAAGAACGTTGCAGGTCTGGCGTGCAAGCCTACGTTATTCTGTATTGTGACATCGCGAGTGATCATATTATTGCTCCTGTCTTAAAATTGTGGTGCATATATGAATATTATATCAAAGAAAAACGATAAAATCAAGGGTTTTTTTATTTTTTTTAAACTTGCGGCAAAATATATCAATTTGTCTCATTTAGTGAGAGTATTGTTATGCAAATTGCGGCACCGTTTGCCTTAATTTCAAATTGTGATCCCGGTGCTATGTAATGTTTGCCTCCTAAAAGATAACCGTCGTCCGTTTTTAATACTTTTATTAGAAAGCTTCCGCTTGCATCAAAAGAATTCTGACTTTCTGCAAATCCGAGTGAACCGTCGGAATTTTCAACGTAAATTAGTGATTTATCCGATGAAACGGTATGAAGGGTTCCGAATAATTCGCCGTCCGAATAAAACTGTGTACCTTCCTTTAAAGCGGAAAGCTGCGCGTCTGTTAAGGATTCAGCGATAAAAGTAACCTTTGCATCATTTAGGGTAGTTTTGGAGAATAATTTTCCTACGATGTCGAATCGTAATACGATGCCAACGGTAAGCGCAAGTACTACAAGGAGTATCACAAGGTCGATAATGGAAAAGGAGACTTCCTTTTTTGCATTTTCGTTCTTATTCATAACATTTCTCCTTACTTTGACGCATCAGACACGGTGATAGACGTGCACACACCTGTGCCTGTGAAATCGGGAGTTCTGATATTGATACTGTTACCGATCAGAAGCTCGTAACCGTTTATTGAATATCCCGTATCGGTCTTTACTGCTTCTGCACGGACGGTCAATGTCATATTAATTTTGCCCGGATATTTGCTCGATACGGTTTCACCTGTTTCATCATTTGTTCCATAATACAGGTGATCGTAATATATGACGTTTACTATTTCTCCCGCTTCCTTCATATTCGAGCTTTCTGTTATTGGATCGCCTATTTCAAGGAAATTTCTGAATTCCTCTCTGATCGGGTTAAACTCAACGGTGTATTCAAGAATGACCTTTTCATCATCCTTTGAATTTGTAATATCCGCATCGGTGAAGAAGAATATCGTTGCACAAATGCAAAGCAGTGCAATAATAATCAGCATTGCATCGATTATGTTAAAGGAGAATGCCTTTTTGCTTTGTCTGTTCACTTTTATACGTCCTTTCTAACTGTTGTAGCTGCGGTCTGTTTATATAAAATGTCGAGATAAGGCCCGTCGGATATAAATTCGCTTCGATCCTTACGCGCAATGTTTGCAGAGCATATGGTTATCGCACACAAATAGAAAAACAGTGAAAATACTGAAGGATCTTCAAATATGTTAGCTGTAAATCCCATTATGAGAATTGAGATCGCGCCCGTAAATGAGCACATACATATGTTTTTCATCACAGGGGCATCATTTTTTGAGGTTCTTAAATAAGTGAAGAATTTTCGTGTAAACGAAAATATAAGAACTGCAAGTAAAAACAATCCGGTGATTCCTATTCCCAACGTAAGTGCAGTATAAATGTCGCCTATAGAATAGCTGTTAATTGACGATCTGTAGATGGGGAAAATAAGCTCGGCATTTTGTTTTCCAAGCCCGATGCCGCCCATCAAAGCATCTCCGAGGTTTGAGCATAATGCTAACCAATCATTTGTGTTAGAGTATATACTCGATCCTGTTATATTCAATAATTTTAAAAGATAGGCTGAAACCGAATTCGGAAGGAGCGCAATGCATATAGGGACAAAAATTAATGAAGAAGCAATTATTCCAAGTGATTTTGGCGTGTACAGCATGAGCAGCAGCATTGCGCTCAGCAGTACCGATATAAGTGCTCCCGATGAATGTCCGCATATCAGACAGTATATTGCCATTGCGGTTAAAATGAGATACAGATAACGGCTTGAAGCCTTACGGGATCTTGACATTCCCAACATAAAGAAGGGAAGAAGCGCCACACAAACTACCGCAAGATATGAATTGTAGGTGAAAAGCTTGTAGGAGCTTTCGCCGATAAGCTCTGTTGCGAAGGAAAATCTTGTAGCTTCAAGGTAACTTGAAAGAATTCCGACGGATCCGTAGATCAGCTTTATGCTGAAGGACAAAAGAATCGCATTTACGCATCGTCTTACCCATTCTGCAGTTTTTACATTGTTTGCAATAACAAAATAGCTCAGGATCCCGGATACCATTAGCAGAGAATAATGAGAACTGATCGAAGGTACTAACGAAATTGATCCTCCGAACAGAATTGCGATAGCAAATGCGGAAAGTATAAACTCAAAGAATCCAAATTTCAGGGTTCTTTTTCCTCGAATCAATTTAACTATCCAAGAAAAAGCAACGAACGCAGTGAGAATTGCACAATGAGTACTTGATATGAATGGGATTGCAAGGAACATCGCGACCACTCCGTATTCCGGAGCCCACATTACAGCCACTATGATAAGGATCGAAAGAATAAACACGATGACTCCGAGCGGATCTGTGAGAGTTCCGAAAATACCGGCAATAATTCCGGCTATAAAGCCTATGTGTCCTTTCATTATTATCGTTTCTTCGATATATTTATCCCTCTTTTTGACTCCAATCAGATTAAAGATGAACCTAGAGAGCAGCTTGCTGTCCGTTACCGCCTCGTAGCAGCTCTTCTGAGAAAGAGTAAATATTCCGCCGACTACTGCAATCAGGAGTGGGATAAAAATATCGCTTATTCCGTTAAGTACACCGCCGAGTCCTCTCTCAAGCAATGTGGTGACCGATGAAAAGAGCCCCAAAGCAAATAAGAACAGTCCGATTGTTCGCAACTGGATGCGTGGTATGGCTGATACGATCTGCTTCATCTTGTTCAGAATGAAACTTTTATCAAAAGCCTTTGCCATAAATCGCTTAAAGGGAGTGGAGACTCGCTTTTTGAATTTCAAAGCACCGGAAATATAGGAGAAAATCCCCGTATAAGCTTTGCCTTCTTTACTGAAAACGTTACCGATCATACTTTGCGGTATCTTTTTGTAAAGCTTTTCACAGGTTTGTGAAACCGAAGATAATATGATGCCTTTATTCAGCTTTTTTCTCTGCATACGCGGTGTTTCTCCTTTCTGAAAAATTTATTGCGCGTAAATTATATCAGGTCTGGGCGCTTCTTTTTCGTTCTCTCAATGGATCGTGCATAGCGCCATTTTTCTATTTCCTTGTGGTTGCCGTTTTGAAGTACCGTTGGAACCTCTTGACCGTTAAAAACGACAGGACGCGTGTACTGCGGATATTCCAGCATACCGCAGGAAATACTTTCTATTTCGTGACAGTCGTCAGAGGGAAGGACTCCGTCTATGAGTCTTGCGACACAGTCAACAAGAATACATGCGGGCAGCTCACCGCCTGTCAGTACGTAATCACCTATCGAAATCTCTTCATCAACTATCTGGTCGATGATTCTTTCGTCAATGCCCTCATAATGTCCGCACAGAATGACGAGTCTTTCGCATTTCGAAAGCTTCTTGGCTTTATTTTGAGTGAGCAACTTTCCTTGAGGCGACATATAAATGACCTTTGTGTCGGGATGCTTTTCATTGCCTACAACAGATTTGTAGCAAGCGTATATCGGCGGCGCTGCCATAAGCATCCCCATGCCACCTCCATACGGGGTGTCGTCGACTCTGCGGTGCTTATCTTCGGAATAGTCACGAATATTGTGTGCATTTATTTCAATAATACCTTTTTCTGCTGCGCGGCCTATTATGCTTTCCGAGAGCACCGTCCTTACCATTTCGGGAAAGAGGGTCAAAATATCAAATTTCATCGAACATACCCTTTATCGGAGAAATGAATATCCCCTTATTCAGATCGGTTTCCTTTATAAATTCCTTTACAGCGGGAATAAGCGTAGTGCCTTTTTCTGTTTTCACTTCGTAAATGTCACTTGCCGCTCCCTGAATGACGTCTGAAAGTGTACCGTAGGTAACTCCCGTATTAACGTCAATTATCGGAAGTCCGATAAGGTCGCATATTAAAAACGAACCTTCTTTTACGGGAATATCGTCTCTGTGAGCGTAAATTACCTTGTTTTTCAAAAGGACTGCTTTCTCAACGGTATCAATTCCATCTATCGTGAGAAGGACTCGATCTTTTTGAACCGATCCTTTAATTATCTTAATCTCTCTGAAATCCCCGTCTTTTGACAGAGGGGCAAAGAATACCTTTTTCATTTTTGACAGTATTTCGGGAGAATCGCACCAAGGCTCAACCTTTAGTGCTCCCCAAACACCGTGTGTGTTTACTATTTTTCCGATCTCAATATACTGCTGCATAATAACCTGCCGAAACTTATATTCCATATTATTCTACCACTACAGGCAAAGGAAGTTATTAACTAATTGTAAACATTTACATTTTTGATGGCAATTCCTCCTGACAACATAAGCTATCGTAACTTTTTCCCTTAAAATAACGATTTGCTATTGAAATATTAAGGAAACTAGTGTAGAATGGAAAAAATCTATCGGGAGGCTGACATGAGATTTTACGAAGACTTAAAAAATATTCATGTAAACACCGAGGCACCGCGTGCTCACTATTTTCCTTATGACAACTTTGAAAAGGCGTTGAAAGGGAATAGAAGTGAAAGCTTGTTTTTCACAGACTTAAACGGAGAATGGGATTTCAGATTTTTTGACCGCGATATCGACTGTCCTGCAGAAATTAATGATTGGAACAAAATTCCCGTTCCTTCTTGTTGGCAGAATCACGGATATGAGCACCCGTATTATACCAATGTAAACTATCCGTATCCCGTTGATCCTCCATTCGTTCCCGACGACAATCCCGTCGGTGTCTACAGAAGAACGGTAAATATAACAGCTGAGCAAGCAACAAGAGATAACTACATAGTATTTGAAGGTGTTTCTTCCTGCGCTGAGCTGTATGTAAACAATAAATTTGTCGGTTTTTCCACGGTTTCTCATAGCACCTCTGAGTTTAAAGTAGAACTTCACGAAGGTGAAAACGAGATAATTGCAAAGGTATATAAGTGGTGTGCCGGATCATATCTTGAGGATCAGGACTTCTTACGTTACAACGGCATATACCGTGACGTTTATCTTTTGTCAAGACCCGTAGGTCACGCAATGGACGTTTCAGTCAGATATAATGACAAGATTATCGAGTGCGATCTACCTTACACTGTATATGACGCAAACGGAGAAATTGCAGACCTCTCAACTCCTATTCTTTGGAATGCAGAAAAGCCGTATCTCTACACCGTTGTAGTAAATTATGGCGGAGAGTACATTCCTTTCAAGGTCGGAATGAGAACTCAGTCTATATCCGATAAGGGAGAGCTCCTTATTAATGGTGTAAGCGTTAAGCTCAAGGGTGTAAACCATCATGACACACATCCCGATAAAGGCTATACGATGTCTTATGAGGATATGAAATATGACCTCATCAGAATGAAGGAGCTTAATATCAACTGCATCCGTACCTCTCACTATCCTCCTCAGGCTGCATTTATTGAGCTTTGCGATGAAATGGGATTTTACGTAGTCGATGAAGCCGACAACGAGGCACACGGCTTCTGTACTCGCAATCGCGGATACGGTTATGATGTAAACGCCATCTGGCCCTGTATGAATTCCGAGTGGAAGGAAGCTCACGTTGACCGTGCTAACAGACTTTACCAGCGCGATAAGAATCACACCTGTGTGGTTATGTGGAGTATGGGTAATGAAGCCAATTACGGTGAAAACTCCATTGCTATGTGTAACTACGTAAGAGATTGTGAGTCTCATATGCTTCTTAAGAGACTCATTCATTACGAACAGGCAAGTCTTTATTTAAAGAGAGGAAGCGATAAGGACTATCCCGAGGTCGACGTTGTAAGCCGTATGTACGCTACGATCGATTATTATAAATCATATTATGAAAAATCAGGTGACACCCGTCCCTATTTCCTCTGTGAGTATTCTCACGCAATGGGTAACGGCCCCGGAGACGTGTATTACTACTGGGAGTACATCTATAATGAACCTCGATTCATAGGCGGTTGCATTTGGGAATGGACCGATCACGTTGCAAGAAATGAAAAGGGGCAGCTTTGCTACGGCGGAGACTTCGGTGAAGAAACACACGATTCAAACTTCTGCTGTGACGGTCTGACCTTCTCCGACAGATCCTTCAAGGCGGGTTCCTACGATGCTAAAACCGCATATCAGCCCATGAAGACTTCCTTCGATAACGGCGTGCTCACTATCCTCAACCGTTACGACTTTACCGATCTTTCTGAAAACAAGTTCCGCTATGAGATCGTAGCAGACGGAAACGTAATTAAAGAGGAAACGTTCAACGTATCGTGCTCTCCCAAGCAGACCGTTTCTGTTAATATCGATTGCGATGCGCCCGAAAGCACTTACGGTGTCTACGTTAATATCTACATGTATGGCAAAGAAGGTAATGAAATCGCTTCAGAGCAGCATTTGATCCGTGAAGGAAAGGGGACTGATACTTCCATTACGGGCTGTGCAGATATTAAGGTTGACGGAGAACGTGCGTATATCAGCGCTGAAGGCTATACACACGTATTCAATCTCCACTACGGTTACCTTGAAAAGATCGACTGCTTAACCGATAAGCCGTTTGATGTTACTGTCTGGAGAGCTCCGACCGATAATGACAGAAACATCAAGAATGAATGGTTCGTTGACAGGTATAATGTTGCCAAGAGTAAGCTTTACTCTTGTGAGATAAACGGTAACGTTATTACCGTCAAGAAAGCATTGACCGCGGTATCGAGAGAAAAGTCAGTAAGCTATACTTGCTCCTATACGTTCGGTGCGGACGGAAGCATTAAGGTTGATTTTGAAGCAGAAACCTTCCTTGAAAACAAATCCTTCCTCCCCAGACTCGGCTTTGAATTTGAAACCGATTATAAAGAATTCTCATATTTCGGATACGGACCTTATGAGTCTTATTCCGATATGCACAATGCATCGAAGATCGGACTGTTTGAGAGTTCTGCCGAAAAGGAATACGTTGATTACATCAAGCCTCAGGAGCACGGAAACCACTTCGGATGCCGCTATCTTAAGATAGGTGCTTACGAAGTAGTATCAAACGGTGATTTTGAAATCAGGGTAGGGGAGTACTCTACAAATGAGCTTACTGCAAAGGCTCATAACTTTGAGCTGGTAAAAGACGGCAAAACTCATGTAAGAATCGACTGCAAGGTCAGCGGTATCGGTTCAAACAGCTGCGGACCCGCACTTGCTCAAAAATATCGACTGAATGATAAGCGTATTTCTTACTCATTCACACTTAAAATGGTATAATACGTACAAGTAATTCCATAACGTTATTACCTACCTTTTACTTGCACTGATCTAGAGATGGTCTCCGTAGTCACCGAGGCTTTGAACTACGAGTCCGGAGAAAGAGTATTCCCGGTATTCTACGAGGAGTCACTCCGGAAGCAGTACACCCGTGACCCTGAGCCCATCGAAATGCTCGAAATCCTCACGGACGGACGTACCTTCAACCTTGCAACCATATTCGTTACCATCCTCGCAATGTGCTTCCGCGAAGCTGTTCAGGACAAAACCGGTGATTTCCTACACTACTACGACGAGAGAGGCAAACTTCAACCGACTACCGAGAAGCTTATTGAGCAGTACGAATTCAATAAGGAACCCGGAATGGAATAATTACTCACATCATAGCACCCGATTTTTTTTCTGGGTGCTTATTTGTTGAATCAGACATAGCATTGTGCACAATTATCTGATTCATAAATAGTACACCATGCACAAAAGTAATCATCCCGCAATTTAAAGATTGACAAGTGACGATAAATATGATATAATAACATGAAAATAATTTTATTTTGGAGGTATTTATGAAAAGAATCCTTTTGGTTCTTCTGGCTGCAGTGATGATCTTCTCGGTTTTCGCATGTACCAAGAATGAAGGCGATAAGCCCGGAACCACAACCTCACCCGAAGTAACAACCCCCGGCGGAACAACCGTACCGGGCGGAACAACCGTACCCGGCGGAACAACCACACCCGGCACCACAGCTCCTGTAATAACTACAGAGGACAAGGAAAAGCTCGAACTTGAGCTCATGACCTTTGACGGCGCTAAATATCGTATTGCAACCAGAGAAAATGTTGAAAAAATTGAGGTATTTGCTGACGAGACATCTGTTGATATCAGACAGACTGCTCTTCAGATGCGTAACTCTGCCGTTGAGGATACTTACGACGTAGTCATCACTCCTGTCATATCCGATGATAACTCGCTCAAGGGAAACGTCGCCGAGCTTATTGACTATATCTACTCTGAGGACGACGTTTATGATATCAGCTTAACTTATGCTGCTGCTACCGGCTCGTTTGTTGTAGGTGGATTTGTTCTCAACTGGTTTAACCTCGAGTACAATGACTTCTCCAAGTACTACTGGCTGAACGATGTCAATAATAACCTTATCGTTGATAATGCTGTTTACTCTGTTGTCGGCGATATGTGTATCTCCACCATTTTGCACACCTACGCTATGTTCTACAACCGTACTGAGGGTGATAAGATCTTAATGGACGACGGCATCACCTCCATGACTGAGGAGGTCTTCGAAAAGATCGAGGATATGGAATGGACCATGGACTATTTCATGGATACCATTAGCAATATTTACTCCGATATCGATGACGTTTCCGGTAGATCCGCTGGCGACTTCTACGGCTTCACCGCAGAGGATCTTACCAACCTCGATATTTGGCAGTTCGCTTTCGATGTTCCTATGATCGCTCACGATGAGACTGAAATTCTTAAGAGCGTGTTCAATACCGAAAAGACCGCTACCATGATTGATAAGCTCAATAAGCTTTATTGGGAAACCAACGGTTCTAACATTCACGGTGCTTGTGCAGATAACTTCAAGAACGGTAACGCCCTCTTCCTTACTACTTGGCTCGACAGATGCTTCAACAAATTTAAGGATATGGAAGATCAGTACACAGTTCTTCCTTACCCCTTGTATGATGAAAATCAGGAAATATACATGGCAGGTGTAATGGATAACTACAACCTTATTTGTATCCCCATCACTTGTACCAAGCTTGCTATGGTTTCCTACATAACAGAGGTTATGAACTACGAATCCAGAAAGCTGCTTTACCCCGTTTACTACGAGGAGTCTCTCCAGAAGCAGTACTCCCGTGACCCTGAGACCATCGAAATGCTCGACATTGTTATGAATGGACGTAACTTCGACCTTGCTACTCTGTTCCCCACCAACCTTAACGGTCTTTGCTTTATGGTTCGTGGCTGCGTTTCCACCAAGGTTAACGATTTCACTAAGTTCTATTCTCAGGAAGAAGAAAGAGTTAACGACGGTCTTCGTAATATCATTGAGCAGTATCAGTATAACAAGCGCGCAGGCCAGGATTGATTTAATGTGAGTTTCTTTAGCAGACTCGGTCTTTTGATCGGGTCTGCTATTTTTTAGTGATAAAATTGCTGTGGTTAAACTGAACAAAAATACTATCACTGATTTGTCAATAATGCATAAAAGAAATATTGCTCTCGAAAATTATCAATATATTGTTGACAAATTTAAAAATATATGTTACAATTAGTCAATAATATTTTTGGAGGTTTTCAATGAAAAGAATTCTTTTGGTTCTTCTTGCACTTGTGATGGTCTTCTCGGTTTTCGCATGTACCAAGAATGAAGGCGATAAGCCCGGAACCACAACCGCACCCGAAGTAACAACCCCCGGCGGAACAACCGTACCCGGCGGAACAACCGTACCCGGCGGAACAACCACACCCGGCACCACAGTCCCTGAAACTACTACAGAGTTCGTGGACAAACCCGATCTTGAGCCCATGACCTTTAACGGCGCCAAATACCGTATTGCAACCAGAGAAGGCAACCTTAATCTTGAGGTGTTTGCTGATGAGACAGCGGTTAATATCAGACAGACTGCTCTTCAGCTGCGTAACGCTGCCGTTGAGGATACTTACGATGTAGTCATCACTCCTTTCATATCCCAGGATAACACGCTCAAGGGACAGGTCGCCGAGCTTATTGACTATATCTACTCTGGGGACGACGTTTATGATATCAGCTTAACTTATGCTGCTGCTACCGGCTCGTTTGTTGTAGGTGGATTTGTTCTCAACTGGTTTAACCTCGAGTACAATGACTTCTCCAAGTACTACTGGCTGAACGAT
>JAZQMQ010000007.1:0-82219 GCA_045543555.1 Eubacteriales bacterium | reverse complement strand
TCCATCCAGTTATTGATGTTACCTGCCTCTTCCTTGGTGGGGGTGCAGATGTAGGTGCGGCCCTCAACACGTGCAACGTCGTTTATTGCGGTGCGGTGGAGATAGCAGTTAGGGAGAAGCTCGGGGTTAAGCTTGGTAAGCTCGCCTGTCGAGCATGCCTCAGCGCGAAGTGCCTCTGCCTGTTCTTCAGTGCCGTCGATCCAGACGATCTTGTCGGGCTGTGTCATTGCAGCCATCTCGTCGATCCAACTGAGTACGTGTACGTTCTTGGTCATTTTACAATCTCCTTTTATAGTAATAAATAACATTTCACATTAATGGGACAATTTGCTTCCACATCTTACCCCATGATAATTATACAACAACTGTAAAAAAAATGATTAATGAATTGTTAATTTATTGTTATGAAATTTTAATTTTTAAAAAATGCAAAAAATAAGGCATCAAATACCGAAAGTTTATAAAAATGCAAGAAATGAACCTGCGCGTTGCAATATATTCATAAAATGTTGAAAAAAAGTACATTTTTGCAGAAAATAATTCAAAAATATAAAGAAAACCGTTTGACATTGAAAATTAACGGTGCTATAATGTTAAAAAATCAATTTTTGGATGGTTCAAATTAATGTTAAAAAAAGTAGTTATAACAATATTTGCGGTTTTATTTATATTTGCATCTCTTCCAATTGTATTCAGTGCCGCGAGTGCAACAGCTGTACCCGGCGGAACCGTTACAAGCTACGATGAGCTTTATGCTGCACTTGGCGGAGAAGAAACAGCAACGTTAAAAAAGAATGATAAGGGCGAAACTGTTGCTATTCAGATCTTTGAAAATATTGATCTGTCTGCCGCCGTAAATATAACCTCGGGAGAGTACGTAATATATGGCGCAGGATCAACTATTACTGCCTCCTACAAGGAAGGAAGCTATTTTGAGATCAGCGGAGAGAATACGATAGTCGTTTTCGGCAATCCCGAAGGAAGCACCACGGTCGATACGACCTTCGACGGAAGGGAAGTCAGCAGAAACGGTGCGGTAATATCGATTGAAAGTAAAGCAAGACTGGCAATATACAGCGGAACTGTATTCAAGAACGTAGTTACCACTGCATCGGGTGGTGCGATAATCAACAAGGGTGAGCTTCTTTTATACGGAGGCAAGTTCGAAAAGTGCAGAGCAGTAGTTTCCGGTGGGGCTATATACAGTGAAGGAGAATCGGTTTTGGCATCCGGAATCATAACAGAGTGCTCGTCCGACATCGGAGGCGCTGTTTATAATGGCGGTAAAGCAACGTTTATAGGTACAGAGTTCAAAAAATGCGTTGCCGATAAGGGCGGTGCGATTTATAATGCATCTGAAATGAAATATGCATCATCTACAGCAACGGAGTGTAAGGCTCGTCTGGGTGGTGCTGTTTATAATGAAAATAGCTGTGAGATTCTTGGCGGAAGTATTAGCTTGTGTGCTGCCGAAAACGGAGAAGGCGGAGGCATATATAATGTTGCAGATCTCATTTTCACAGCCGGATCATTGGAAAATAGCACAGCCAAAAACGGCGGAAACATTTACAATAACGGAAAACTTACTCTTGAACAAAACAGCTCAATGCAAATAGGCAAGGCTGTTTATGGCGGCAATATTTATAATGATAAGCAGGGAAAGATCGAATCTAACGGTGGATCCGTAACGCTTGGAAAAGCCGAATTTGGCGGTGGAGTGTATAATCTGGGTGAAATGATGCTTGTGGGAGGAAATTACCACTCCAATCGAGCAAATGTTGCAGGTGACGGTATTCTTAATCACGGTAAGGTTAATATGACCAAGAATGGTTATATTGATTCAGATAATGATTTCTTTGTTGTTTTGAGCGAGGATAATTTACACGCTCTTCACGTTCTTGAAGGTTGGGAATACAATAAGCAGATAGTAAAGATCAGTTGCGGCATTGTTACAGATAACGGATACGAATATAAGGAGAGTGTCGGGGATACGATACTCATTATTGACGATGACAGCGTTGTTGTCAATGATCGTTTTGCGCTGTATAACAATAACGGGCTTGTGATATCGCAGAACGGAAAGCTGATAGAGGCTCCGATGGATAATAAGATCGTATTTTATATTGCAGGCGCCGTTGTTGCGTTTGCTATAGTTGTTGCTGCGATAGTAGTTACGGTCAGGTATTTTGATAAGAAAAAATCGTCAGCGACAAGCGCGGACGACTATTTCTAAAATCAGTATTTTGTTTGAACAACGACGGTATTTTTGTTGTATAGGTTCATCAGCTTTACGAACTTTGATATTCCATCGATAAAAATGAGGTTTTTTACTCCTTTGTCATCTGTGAAGAATATGGCATAAACGTCATCGCCCTTCATTGAGGTGACGGCTTCGATCCTTTTGTCACATTTTGTGGAATTGATTTTTTCTTTGTAGCTATCGCGGTAAGGAAGTATGAACTCGGCTTTAGAAATCGTGAAATTTAAAAGCTCGCGTACATACCGTCCGTCGTGATGTTTTGTCAGAGTGAACGTGCCGCCGGAGAGTTTATAGGTATATTCACTTCCGAAATATCTGTCGTAAATTCCTCGCTTACAAATGAGAAGCGCAGTTGGGGAAAGGGGCACGAACCAAATAAATGCACCAGCGCCAATGAGCGCGAGCATTCCGAGGAGCACGAGTAGTGGCCCGATTATAAATAAGGCAATAGTAAGAGAATGCATGCGTCCATATTTTCCCTCGTATTTTCTTAAAACGCTGTGTTCTGCATAATGCGCGTTGCCGTCCATTTCTGACTCCTGTTTTTAGAAATTTTCGCCACATTATAACATACATAATTTGCTTTGTCAATAAAGGAGAGACAGTTTTGAAAAAAGAATATTCACGATTTGCGGATAGCACTGTATTTGAAGGTATCGTCTCTCTGCGCGCGTTAATTAACGTTATGACCGATGAAAAATGCCGTAATGACAGAAGAATAACGAAGGTGCTATATGACAAAGAACGTGCGGATAAAGAGAAAAAAGAGCTTTCTTGGCTGCGTCACAGAGCAGAAGAGTTGGGCTTTGAAGTTGAGCTGACCGACCGGGAAACGATAGATGATATTTCTGTGGGAAATACCCACGGAGGCATTATAGCTTTCTGTACAGACAGGAGCTTTCTTACTCCAAACGATGAAAGTATAATCGAAAACGGATTCTACGTTATGCTCGACGGTGTCGAGGACCCTTATAATTTCGGTTACGCTCTGCGCTCACTATACGCCGCAGGAGCCAACGGAGTGATTTTGGGTAAGAGAAACTGGATGAGTGCTGCAGGTGTTGTTTGCCGTGCATCTGCTGGAGCCTCTGAGTTTATTGACATTTTGGTTTCAGAAAATCAGGATGATGCAGTCAGGTATTTAAAGAGCAGGGGATATTCTATTATTTGTGCTGATATTGAAAATTCTGTACCGCTTTACGAATGTCCTTTAAAAAAACCTATACTGACAGTTATAGGCGGAGAAAAAAGAGGTATTTCACGTTCCATACTTTCACTTTCCGACAGTATAGTTCGTATAGATTACGGCAGAGCATTCGGTGCATCCCTTTCTGCTGCATCGGCGGCGACGGTTGTCGGCTTTGAGGTATTAAGACAGTCGTTACAAATAAAATAACAAATAAAATGCATCAATAATTTTGTGATGCATTTTTTGTGTTGTCACTATTGATTTTTCTGAGTATTTGAGTTATAATATAATATATGTATAAATCCGGAGGAATAAAATGAAAGCAGTAATTTCTGTAACAGGTAAAGACAGCATGGGCATAATTGCAAAGGTAAGCAACAAGTGTGCCGAATACAGCGTGAATATAGTTGATATATCTCAGTCTGTTCTCAGCGAATACTTTGCAATGATAATGATAGTAGAAATCGAGAAAACATCCATTCCGTTCAGTGATTTTGTTGACATAATGGAAGAACTCGGCAAAAATGAGGGACTCGTAATACATACTATGCACGAGGATATCTTCAATTCAATGCACAAGATTTGAGGTAAAGTCATGTTGGATATGAGCAATATCCTCGAAACGATCAATATGATCCGAGAGGAAAATCTGGATATAAGAACAGTAACTATGGGTATATCCCTCTACGATTGTGTAAGCGATGACGAAAACGTGCTTTGCGATAAGATCTACGATAAGATCACAAGGACCGCAGCTAATCTCGTTCCCACAGCTTGCGACATCGAGAAGCAGTATGGTATACCGATCATAAACAAGCGTATATCTATTACCCCCATATCACTTGTGGCGGGTAACGTTTCAAGTGACGGCTACTATAAGCTTGCGCGCACTCTCGACCGTGCGGCAGCTGACCTTGGAGTTAACTTCATAGGCGGTTATTCCGCGCTTGTTCAGAAGGGAATGACCAAGGGCGCGGATACGCTCATCGACGTTATCCCATATGCTCTTGCGGATACCGAAAGAGTTTGTTCATCGGTCAACGTGGCGTCCACCAAGGCGGGCATCAATATGGATGCCGTTGCGAGAATGGGTCACGTAATCAAAAAGGCGGCATCTCTTACTGCAGACCGCGAATCCATTGGATGTGCAAAGCTCGTTGTATTTGCAAACGCTCCCGAGGATAATCCCTTTATGGCAGGTGCATTCCACGGTGTAGGCGAGCCGGAGACCGTAATAAACGTAGGCGTTTCGGGTCCCGGAGTTGTGTCAAGCGCAATTCAAAGAGCCGGTGATTGCACATTTAATGAGCTTGCAGACCTTATCAAGAAGACCGCATTCAAGATTACAAGAATGGGTCAGCTCGTTGCCTGTGAAGCATCAAGCCGTCTTGGAGTACCATTCGGTATAGTTGACCTCTCCCTTGCGCCCACTCCTGCTATCGGCGACTCTGTTGCTCATATCCTTGAGGGTATGGGACTTGAGAGCGTAGGCGCTCCCGGCACAACAGCCGCGCTTGCACTCTTAAACGATGCAGTAAAGAAGGGCGGAGTAATGGCGTCCAGCTTCGTCGGTGGCTTAAGCGGTGCATTTATTCCCGTATCCGAGGACGCGGGAATGATAGAAGCTGTTGCCAAAGGTGCTCTTACCATCGAAAAGCTCGAGGCAATGACAGCAGTTTGCTCCGTAGGACTTGATATGATCGCAGTATCCGGAGACACCACCGCAGAAACCATAAGCGGTATAATTGCCGATGAAATTTCAATAGGTGTTGCAAACACCAAGACGACAGCGGTAAGAATTATCCCCGTTGAGGGCAAGGGCGTTGGTGAGACTGTCAGCTTCGGCGGACTCCTCGGCTACGCTCCCATAATAAACGTTAACCCTTACTCCTGTCAGAAATTTATCGCCCGCGGCGGAAGAATCCCTGCGCCTATACATAGTCTTAAAAACTGATAATTTATTGCCGTACAAAAAAGTACGGCAATTTTTGTAAGATTTTTATTTTTTCAGCGAATAGTAGGGTGAATACTTTGAAAGGAGGCAAAAATGAACGATTCCGAGATACTTAAAATCATAAAAGCTTCAAAGAATGAAGGCGCGGAACTTTTGTTCGCTCAATATCATAAACTCGTAAAATATATTGTTGAAGCAAAGCTTGGCCGTATTGCCTCTCCGTCCGACGTTGAAGAATGTGTGAACAGCGTTTTTATGGATTTTGTGTTAAGCATTGATAAGGTTGACGAGCGCGTGGGTATAAAGGCATATTTGTGTGCGATTGCAAGGAATAAATCTATCAGCACATATAGAGTGTTGTCCTCGCAATCAGAAGTATTGTCTATTGACGAGAGCTTGTCTTCGATGAATACCTCACTACCCGATGATGAAGTAATAGAGGCGGAGGATAGAAGAAGGTTGGTTGATGAAATTGCCGCACTCGGATATCCCGACAGAGAAATTATTGTATATAAATATTATTTTTGCCTTTCGTCCAAGGTCATAGCAGAAAAGCTTTCGATGTCAGCAGGTGCGGTTGACGTCAGATGCCATCGTGCACTAAAAAAACTAAAAAAACGCTTGGGAGGTAGCAAATGAAAAGAAAAATATTCGATCATCTTTCGGAAATCAGCGAAGAAGAACTCGCCGTACTTCTTGATGGAATGTCTTTTGAAAACACAAAACAAGAGTATCTTTCGGTTATTAGAAAAAGCATAAGATTCAGAAGGCTGATCGCATGCGCATTATCCTTAATATTAATTGTTGCGCTAACAGTAAGCGGAGTGGTATATGCAGAGGAAAAAAGGGAATATAACGAGGCTATAGAGTTTTTAAAAGAAAACGGATTTGTTTATGATGAGCTTACGAGATCTCAGATAAAAAAGGTGTACAAGGATATCAAATCCAAGTCCTTTTCCTATGATAAAACAGCAGAGCTGATACTCGAACGGGTTGATGAATACAAGGTTGAGGGATTGGAATTAAAGGAAGGTGAGATCAATCCCGAGAAGCTTGAGGAGCTGTGGGAAGAGTTTCTTTCCGCAAAGTACATTAAGGGTGATATAGGAAAAGACGTCAGCTACTCGCTGTTTACGGATAATTTATATAATCAAGATACGGGAAAAGTTGATCCCTTCACTCACAGCACGGTAGAAAAATTTGTTGACGGAGAGAAAGTTTTTTCTATAGAATTCAGTAAATTTAAAGTAACGTCAAGATATTCCATAACTCAAAGCGGTGTGATCGTCAAAGGGCGTGATGTCGATTATTCGACTACTCAAGGAAGCCATTGGGTGGCGTTTATTAACAATCAAGGAGAATACGTATGGGATATACGCTTTGATGATATAGAACAAGATCGATATTCAAGTTGTGATTTGGCTATTGAGAACGATGATGGAAGCTTTGTGCTGTTTGTCAGACTAAGAAATGCTATATCGACAATGCTTGTTTCAAGCGATGGCGAATTACTGGATGAAACAACGTTTGAGGCAAGTGCGGTATTGGACGCTTTGCAGTATGAGCACGGCTATATCATTATGGCAAGTACAAGCAAATATATCGATGGTAAAGTAGTGTTGTTTTCAGATCAATTCATTTTTCTTGACAACAACAGGCAGTATGTAAAATCATATGAGTTCGACGGTTATAAATATACAGATATAGTGCTTTATAATGGTAAAATTTATCTTTCTGCAAATGAGATAAATCCAAACGGTATTTACGGATATGCCTCAAATACTTTCAAAGATAAGAATGGTGAACCTCTCAAGTATGGAAGTGATGATAAGCTCCTCAAACTATTTAAGGATTTCTATACTTCGTTTATACTTGTTTTTGACCCCGAAAGCGGGATTCCTGAACAATATTATTGCGTGAAGGGTGCATTTTCGGGTGAATTTTCATTTACATCGGAGGGCAAGTTGGTCTGGGAGGTACAAAAAATTACATCGGTTGTTTATTCGCCTTATACAAGTTCGTTTTCATTTTCCGGAAAGGCCGTTATATACAGATATGTTTTAGACAGCAACGGAAAAATTGTCGACAAATACGATACACTTGAAGCTGTATCTTTTCAAAAATTATGATAAATTATAAACGCATCACTCTTTGTGATGCGTTTACATTTTTTGGATGCATAAGAAAAAGCGGCAGAAGTCAATACTTTGTATATAACCTTTTTGGAGGATGAAATGTACAACAAAGTAGAGATATGCGGGGTGAACACCTCGAAGCTTAAAACCTTGACCGATGATGAAAAGCGTGAGCTTTTAATAAAACTCAAGAACGGCGACAAGGAAGCTAGGCGTGAGCTGATAGACGGCAATCTGCGGCTTGTACTGAGCATAATTCAGCGTTTTACGAACAGAAAAGAAAATCCCGACGATCTTTTTCAGGTCGGATGCGTAGGGCTTATCAAGGCGGTAGATAATTTCAATACCGATCTCGACGTCAAATTTTCCACCTATGCCGTGCCGATGAATGTTCCATAGAGAAAAAAGCTCCCGATGATTCGGGAGCTTTTGTGCTTTAATATCATTCAGCCGTTGTTTCTTCGGCTTTTACCTCGATAGGCTCGTCCTTCTTTGCCTTCTTTTTGGATACGACAGCGCCTGTGATTATATCTGCCATATCAACGAGGGCCTCAACTATGAGAGTGATTCCTGCGAAGATCCAGATGATATCAAGTGCGATAACGTGAGTCAGGATAATGACGGCACATGCAATCGTTATAGCTGCGGAAACGAGTGAAACGATGAAGAACTGTCTTCTTCTGATCTTATCAAAAGTGTTTTGAACCTTAGTGAATCCAACGATAAGGATTGCCGCACCGAAAATATAAGAAATTATAGTCTTTGCTTCTGCGGAAACGAACAGTGTGTTTTTTGCCATAAGAAATCCACCGATGGAAAGGGAAACGAGTGCTTTGAAAAGATCCTGACCGTCTTCTGCTTTATCAATGGGAGTTAAAAAGTACTTTACGGCGGATATAAGACCGGAGAGTACCAAAAATACACCTGCAATGAGTACTATGTAGGAAATGAACGTTGTGGGGTTGACCAAAAGGAGAATACCTACTATTATTTCGATAATGCTGATAAGTATGCTGCCGAAATTTTTAAATAAAGCTTTCATTTTTTATTCCTCCAAGCTATTTTTGACTATTATAACTCATATTTTTCTGTTATGCAACAATTTTTTTGATTTTATGATATTTTACGACCGTAAATATCGTTAAATATACCACGTAAATTACGGAAAGGAAGACAATCAGGTTACCCGTTACGGTATAAACAGTATCGGACGAGCTGAAATTGACCTTTGCGCTTATATGACCTGTCGTTAAAGGATCAAGCTCGGCTATTATTCTGCCCTTATCCGTAATTATTGTTGAAATTCCTGTATTTGCGGCTCTTACTGTGTATCTGCCGCTTTCGATCGAGCGAAGGACCGCGTGACCGTTGTGCTGACGGACTGCGGCAGAGTCCTTATACCATGAATCGTTGGTGGACAGTACGATCATCTCGGCTCCCGCCCTTACCGAATCGGTAGTCAGATATTCGTATATGGAGTCGAAGCATATCAGCGCTCCGATGTTGCCTATATCTGTTTTAAATATTTTGGAGGACTGTCCTGCAGTTAAGGGATCTTCAAGCATATTGATGTCCTTAAGGGGAGGGACGAGCTTGTACAGAAGGTCCGCCATTGGCAGAAATTCTCCGAATGGAACAAGACGGCGTTTGTTATATATCGTTTCATTTAAACTGCCGTCCGGGGCAAATAAATAGACCGAATTGTACTCGTTTTTACCTTCATTGCAGAATGATCCGAGCGCGATATAGCAGTCAAGCTTCTCAGATAGCTCTCCTATTTCTTCGATAAGCGACGGATAATCGTTCAAATCGCAGATCAGCACCGTTTCGGGCCATACTACAAGTGACGAACCTTTCGTTTTAACCGCTTCTTCGGTCAGGGCTGCGTAAGTCTCAAGCGACGTTCCGACAGAGTCGTCTGCCCATTTGTCTGACGACATGATGTTCCCTTGAACAGCGGTTGCCGTAATACTGTTTTTACTATCCAAAGGAATATACATATAAATAATTCCGAAGATGAAATTACATACAAAAACAGCAACACAAACTATAACGTCGTATCTGATCCGATTTCCGCTTTTGTACTTAAGATATGCATTTGCCAAGGTGCCGCTTATAAACGCGATCATGAATCCGACGCCGAGAGCACCGAAAATCGATGCGCTTTGAACTATCGGAAGTATCTTGTGCTGAGTTACCGCGATTCTTGCCCACGGAACTCCAAACCAAAAGAGGTTTTGTGCCCATTCGCAAACACACCATAAGCTTGCCGCGGCAAATGGTGCGAAAATTCTGTGGTTTGATTTTGTTATATATCTGTAAATGACGGGTATGACCGCCGTACCTATTGCCTGCAGGAAAGAAAGCCCGAACCACGCAACGGCAATAACGGCAATGCTTCCGCTACGGTTTATACCTGCAAAATCGAGCGGGTAAAGATACAAAAACCAATGGAATACAACAAGATAGTATCCCATGGAAAAGCATAGCCCGTGTCGATAAGGCGACTTTTTCGTTGCCGCAATGATGAATAGCGGAGCTATCGTGAAATACGGTAGGAAGAAAGTGTATTCAAATACGTAGGGAAGTGCTGTGAGAACACCGCAAAGGAATAGTATGAGATAGCTCATTGTATCAGTTCCTTCTTATACGTTTTGGAAGCTTATCGTTGTCAAAAAGCTCAAGAAAATATACGCTGTCAGGACTAACGGTAAACTCTTTTCCCTTAAGGTAAGAATAGAAACCGTCATCGTCGAACTTGAGATAATAGGAGCAAAGCGCCTGATATTTATAGCCGCTTTTTTTATCATCGCGGTTGATTCCGTATTTTCCGTCGCCGAGCAATGGATGACCAATTGAGGACATATGTGCTCTTATCTGATGCGTTCTGCCTGTCAAAAGCTCAACCTCGATCAGAGATACGTCGTTCTTTTCACATAGCACTCTGTATTTTGTGAGGATCTCCTTGCTGCCCTTTATTTGCTTATCATATACCGTGACGGTATTTGTTTTTGAGTTCTTGAATAGAAAGCCTTTGAGTATATCTTCTTTTTTTACAGGTGTACCGTGAACGGCACAAAGGTATTTTTTTGTGAGTCTGCGCTCTTTTATGACCTCGTTCATATTGCGCAGAGCTTCTGCGTTCTTTGCCGCAATCACAATTCCTGCGGTGTTTCTGTCGATTCGGTTACAAAGCGCGGGGGAAAATGACTGCTCAGATGATGGATCGTATTCGCCCTTGTTAAAGAGATATGCCTGAATTTGTGTTATAAGAGTATTTGTGTCACCCTCCTCATCGGGTTGAACAGTGAGTCCCGACGGCTTGTCCGCCAGAATAATATTTACATCCTCATATATTACGTTGAAGGTCGGGGTTACGTGTGCGAGGACCTTTTTTTCATTCTTTTCGGCATCAAAAAGCTCGTCGGGTAAGAAGAGCTGAACGGTGTCGCCTTCATTTAATATCTGAGATATTTCCGCGCGCTTTCTGTTAACCTTGATCTTCTTTGTACGAATTGACTTGTACATAAGAGAAGGGGGCATGGCTTTTACCGCCTTTGACAAAAACTTGTCCAGGCGTTGACCGCTGTCATTTTTCCTTATTTCAAGTATTTTCATAAAAACTCCGTTTAAGAAAGCCGTACCGTGCTCGGTACGGCTTTTAGAATTATTTAGCCTCTGTCCTTGAATATTGGTTCTTCAATGAGCTCTTCCTGGAATGACATATCGTCTTTTGATCTTGCACCAACGTCGTCACTTACATAGTATGGGTCGATCATAATTTCTTTGATCTTCGGATATGCGGCGTAGATACCCATAAAGGTGGTAAGCGAGACAAGGAACAGCACGGGAAGAATTATTCCGACGGGGAATATCACCATCATAATAAGATAATCAATTGCCCAAACCGCAACGCAAGCAAGGAAAGCTACGATGTTTCGCTTAAAGCCGATGAGTATGAACAGGAATGCATTTTTGATTATCTTTGTGATCTTCAGATCGAAGGTTACGACCATGATGTACATATAAGGTCTCATCATCATATACATCATGCCAATTACAAGCATCATTCCGAAAAGGAAGCTTCCCATGGCATTGGCGGCCATAGTATAGAAGAACAGTATGTCATAGACGACGAGAAGAAGTAATATGAGGTCGAATATACCGATTATAAATGCCTGCTTGAAGTTACGCTTAACGCAATATTTGATGTCGGAAATAAATGTAATGCTTTCTCCCTTAACGAGATTTCGCATAATGTATGCGGTTGCGGTGTTCACAATACCGAATGTGAATATGACCAGTGCTGTGAGCCCGAAGAAGATCCATGTTGTCGTTGTGGGAAGGGAGACCTCGGCTTGTGCACCGTGTATTCCCATAAGAGCAAGAGAAACAGGATTGTGACCGTCGATCGTTACCGCTCCGTACAATGCGGAAAACAATGATGACGCGGGAGCTGTTGTTTGAATATTAAGATTGCCGGACAATGCATAGAGTCCGAACAGTATTGGGAAATTACCTAAAAAGAAGAATATGTTCAGGGCAAACATCATATTGAAGTTTGAGAAAAAATATCTCGGGAATCTGCCTGCCGTCTTTGGCTTATTTGCCTCTTCCTTTGTTATCCCCTTGCCATTGCCTTTGGGATTGAACATCTCATATAAAAAATGTCGTTTCTTTTTATTGTTATTAGTGACTGCCAATTTTAAACATCCTTTCATTTGTCAGATCGGGAAATAAATAAGAAGCAGGTAAAATGCAAAGCTTGCAGCAATTACCGCTATAATAACCGAGGAGAAATTTTTGAAATAAGACGACGTGAAGCTTGAACGGAGAATGGCTGACGGCTCGGGCACAGTGCTTTTGAGTGAGCTTCTGCACACCGAAGCCTCTTTTGATATAATTATGTACGCGGATGCAAGGACACAGAAAATAAGCAGAATTGCACCGTGCGTAAAGAATATATGCTCGGACAGACAATATTTTATTGCAGTGCGTCCGAGTATCGCTCCTGTTTGAAGACAAATGAATGAGCTTATGAAACAGGAGTAGACCGTAAAGCCACACAGGAAAACGAGAAATACAGGCGAGATCAGTGCGGACGATACCGAGGCAAAATCCATAATACTAAAGCCCGTCCCAATTTCAAATGCTTTTGTGGGAAATACGCTTGCGTCGTACGCGAAATAGATCCCTGCGGAAAGGGAAGCACCGATCAAAAAAATTACGGTGTAAAGGAGGTACATTTTATAGTATGCTTTCATTTTTCATCACCGCTAAAGTATATGAAATGAAAAGCAATATAATACCAACTATTATTTTAACACAAAAATTCCGATAAATCAACAATAAACGGAAATTTTACATTTTATGATTTTATATCACAACCGTGGCTTACGCATATACTGTGTAAAAAAGAATTATGCGAGGATAACATGACAATACATATTGTGAAAGATGGCGATACGCTATACAGTATTTCCGGGATATACGGTGTACCTGTCAACAGGATCGAGGCGGATAATGGCATTACAGACATGAGAGATCTTGTTGTTGGGGAAGATTTGATTATTAATGAGGGAGGGGGTATTACAGTCGAGCGCGGCGACAGTCTCTTTTCAATCGCGCAAGAAAACGGTGTTACGGTAAACGATCTTTTGAAGAGCAATCTGTCGCTGAACGGGGTGCCACTGATATATGAGGGGCAAACCTTATATATAGATGAATACAAGGGAAGGGATATCATCGTAAACGGTTACGCTTATCCGTTTATAACAGATGAAAACTTAAGGCGCGTGCTTCCGTATCTTACCTACATTACGGTTTTTACATACGGATTCAGAGAAGATGGAACGTTAATTGAGCCTGATGATGCGAAAATCATTGAAACGGCTAAAAGCTACGGAGTTTCACCGTTATTGTTACTTTCAACGTTAACGGATGAAGGAGTATTTAACAATACTCTTTCGAGCAAGCTGTTTTCTGATACCGCGCTTCAGGACACTTTGATCGAAAATCTTATAGATACCGCGCTTAGTAAAGGGTACGAGGGCGTTGAAATAGACTTTGAGTTTATTCCGAAGGGTGATTCCGCGCGATACGTTAACTTTCTTACCAGACTTAAAGCAGAGCTTGTAAATGAGGGGTTGCCGCTTTTTGTGGCTCTTGCCCCCAAAACATCCGACATACAAAGTGGGCTTCTGTACGAAGGGCACGACTACAAAGCCATAGGAGAAGTGGCTGATTACGTTATACTTATGACTTATGAATGGGGATATCAATTCGGTCCGCCCTTGGCGGTTGCGCCGATAAGAAACGTTGAGCAGGTAGTAAAATATGCTGTAAGTGTTATAGACGCGGGGAAAATACTTCTCGGTATCCCAAATTACGCTTATGATTGGCCGCTTCCTTACGTGAAAGGGGAGAGTGAGGCAAAGGGTATATCAAATATCGATGCGCTGAATACAGCCCTTGAAAATGGTGCTGAGATAATTTTTGACGAAGATGCAAAGACTCCGTATTTTAACTATATGAGGGAAGGAACCGAACACGTTGTATGGTTTGAAAATGCCCGCAGTATAGAATCTAAGCTCGGTTTGGTTGAAAAATACGGCTTGGCAGGGATCTCAATATGGCAGGTAATGAGATTTTTTCCTCAGCTTTACGGCGTATTAAAAGGCAAATATGATAATGTCAGAAATTAATAATGCTCCTTATCCGAAGCTCGGATAAGGAGCATTTGTTTTTACTGATCCCGTTTAGCTGACTTTTTCTTTGCCTTTGCGATTGCTTTTCTTTCTTCCTCGGCTTTGTCTCTTGCTTCAATAGCCGCCTGAGCCTTCTTTTTCTTGATTACGATCGGCAACACAACGACCGCAGAGAGAACTGCGATGATACCAATGAAGATAAGTGTATCGAAATATGCACCGAATTTTTCACCAAGGATCACGCTCTTGGGTGAATCATCGTAGGTGGAAGTCGTTTTAATGCACGCCTGTCCGTCATAGGTGTCAATCGCACTTAATGTGTTACTGCTGTCACCCGCCTTGATATTGATCTTAGCAATGGAGATTGAGTTACCCTTGAGAGCTTCGGAGGCGGTGTTAACGGTGAGCGATGCGCCGTCAATATAAAGCTTTTGTTCTCCTATTATGGGAGCGTTGGCATATAAAACGGTTTTAACTCCAACTTTTAATTTTTGAGCCTTGATAGCTGTTCCGTTTTCTGCATTGATTTTCATGTTTACGCCGTTTAGATTGACGGTGTGGAAATCGGAAACGATTCCTATGCTGCTTGCGGTAATGTTAAATTTACCGTCGTTGATCGTAAGTGTATCCGTTGAGTCGTCGGAGGAACAGAAGATTCCTGTCTCGGAAACAAGCGTAAGAGTTCCGCTTCCTTTGATTATTACCTTTCCTTCGATGAACACTGCGGCCTTTGATGCCTTTATGTGGTTGTTGCCTTTAATTATTACGGTTGCACCGTCGTTTATCTTAAGACCAAACTCGTCCTCAGTGTCAATGTTAAGACCGTCGAGCGTCAGAATGTCGTTGTAGTTGTTCCATTTGTAACCGGGACCCTCGGCATTTGCTCTTATGTCTATAAAGCTCAAGGTTTTTGTGTGAATGGTTTTAGCAGAGCAGGGAACAGCTCCCATTATAACTGCAACAGTAAGCATTAATACTGTAAAAAGCGGTAAAAATTTCTTCATAAAAAGCTCCAATATTCCTTATTAGGAGCATTATAACACATTCCAACAAATAAATCAAGATATTATAACGTAAAGTATTGTGTATTTTATCTGAACTTTTTGCCGAAATATTGAGAATTGGGATTGACAAAAAAATAAATAAGTTGTAAAATAGATTTGAATTTATAATTACGGCGGCATTAGCCATTATATTTTGTCTATTGGCGGCCGAAGGGAGAAAAAATGAAGCTTCTTGAAGACAGAATCCTAAAGGACGGAAGGATACTCGACGGAAACGTTCTAAAGGTTGATTCCTTTCTAAATCATTGCATCGACGTCCCCTTTATTTGTGAGCTCGGCAAGGAGTTCAAAAGGCTTTATGATAGCGAAAATATCACTAAGATCATGACGGTTGAGGCGTCGGGTATCGGAATTGCATGTCTTGTTGCTCAATTTTTTGATGTTCCTGTTGTTTTTGCAAAAAAATCAATGAGTACCAATATAGCGGGCGAAGTTTATTCCGCTCCCGTGGTTTCATATACACATAACCGTACTTATGAGGTTATTGTTTCAAAGAAATTTGTGGGTCACGATGACAGAGTTCTCATAATCGACGACTTCCTTGCGATCGGAAGTGCCCTCAAGGGACTTCTTACCGTTTGCGAGCAGGCGGGAGCAACTGTCGTTGGCTGCGGAATAGTTATTGAAAAGCAATATCAGGGCGGAGGAGACAAGCTTCGCTCACAGGGAATCAGAATTGAATCTCTTGCCAAAATCTCAAAGATGGAAAACGGTCAGATCGAGTTCTGTGACTAACGGATTATAGAGGGAGACCTCTTGATCATAAATTTTTAATATTTTTATTTTGGAGGAAAAGAAAAATGTCCAAGAAAATCATTTCCATTCTTCTCTGCCTCGTTATGCTTGCAGGTATCGCTGTTATGGGTACATCCTGCAACAACAAGAAGGACGACGGTGTATTCCGTCTCGGCGTAATTCTTCTTCATGACGAGAAGTCTACTTATGACCTTAACTTCATTAACGGCGTTATGGCTGCAAAAGAAGCTCTCGGTCTTAAGGACGATCAGGTTATCATCAAGAGAGGTATCCCTGAGGACAGCGACTGTTACGAAGCGGCGCTTGACCTTGTAGACGCAGGCTGCGACGTAATCTTTGCGAACAGCTTCGGCCACGAGACTCACCTTCTCAAGGCTGCAAAGGAGAACCCCAAGGTTCAGTTCTGCCACGCAACCGGAACCAAGGCACACACCGAAGGCCTTGATAACTTCCACAATGCATTCGCTTCTATCTACGAAGGTCGTTTCCTTGCAGGTGTTGCTGCAGGTCTCAAGCTCAACGCTATGATTGAAGCAGGCCAGATCACAGCTGAACAGGCTAAGATGGGCTACGTTGGCGCATTCCCTTACGCAGAGGTTGTTTCCGGATACACCTCCTTCTACCTTGGCGCTAAGTACGTTTGTCCTTCCGTAACTATGGAAGTTCAGTACACCGGTTCCTGGTACGACGAGACCGCTGAAAGAGCTACCGCTGAGGCGCTCATTCAGGGTGGCTGTGTTCTTATCAGCCAGCACGCAGACTCTATGGGTGCTCCTTCCGCATGTGAGACCGCAAAGGTTCCCAACGTTTCCTACAACGGAAGCACTGCAGAGCACTGCCCCGAGACATTCATCGTTTCCTCCAGAATCGACTGGGCTCCCTACATCAAGTACATTTGCGAGCAGGGTATGAACGGCAAGGAGATCGCAACCGACTGGACCGGTACCATTGCTACCAATTCCGTAGTTCTTACCGATCTCGGAACCAAGGCTCCCGCAGCAGGCACCGCTGAGAAGCTTGCTGAGGTTAAGGCTGCTCTTCAGGCAGGTACTCTCAAGGTATTCGATACCGCAAAAGACAACTACATCACCGTAGGCGGTCAGAAGCTTACCTCTTACCTTGCAGACGTTGACGACTTCGGCGACTACGTTAAGGAAACCGAGGTTATCAAGGACGGTTACTTCCACGAGTCCGAGTACAGAAGTGCTCCTTACTTCGACGTTCTTATCGACGGAATTACCGAGATCAACCAGGACGATAAGTAATATTACAAACGGATAGGCGGAGTTTTTTACTCCGCCTCATTTCCGTTATATAATCCCTTTTTTAATTTTTTTCGGAGGTGCTCAGTGAGTTACGAAAATGCGAAAGTAGCCCTTGAGCTGAAGGGCGTTACCAAGACCTTCGGCAAAGTCGTTGCAAACAATAACGTTGATCTTTCGGTCTATCACGGAGAGATTCTTGCAATTCTTGGTGAAAACGGATGCGGCAAGACGACTCTTATGAATATGATCGCAGGAATCTACTATCCCGATCACGGAGATATATATATCGACGGTAATAAGGTGTCCATACAGTCTCCCAAAGATGCCTTCGAATATAAGATAGGAATGGTTCATCAGCATTTTAAGCTCGTTGACCTTTTCACAGCAACTGAAAATATTATTCTCGGCACAAAAAAGGATAGTATATCTCTTTCAAATGCCGAAAACAAGGTCAAGGAGATAACAGAACGTTACGGTTTCAATCTTGACCCACATAAAAAAATATACGATATGTCGGTTTCTGAAAAGCAGACAGTCGAGATCGTAAAAATCCTGTACAGAGATGCAGATATATTGATCCTCGACGAGCCCACGGCAGTGCTTACCCCTCAGGAGACCGAAAAGTTGTTTAACGTCCTTCGCCGTATGCGCGACGATGGCAAGTCGATAATTATTATTACCCACAAGCTCCACGAGGTTCTTGCGCTTACCGATAGAGTGGCGGTTCTTCGAAAGGGAGAGCATATCGGCACTGTTGATACAAATGCAGCCGATGAAAACCTGCTTACCGAGATGATGGTCGGTAAGAAGGTCGAACTTAATATTGAAAGAAGTGAACCCGTAAATTCTGTTGACAGACTTTCCGTAAGGGGAGTAACGTTTGTAAACGAAGACGGAAAAAAGGTTCTTAACGATATATCATTTACTGCAAAATCCGGTGAAATACTTGGAATTGCCGGAATTGCAGGAAGCGGACAGCGAGAGCTCCTTGAGGCGATAGCGGGTCTTCAACATATTGACAAGGGAAGTATAACCTATATTGACCCCACAAACGCCAATCATATCAATTTAAGAGATAAAACACCGCTTCAGATAAGAGATTTAGGCGTACGTCTGTCCTTCGTTCCCGAAGACCGCCTCGGCATGGGACTTGTCGGAAGCATGGATATTATCGACAATATGATGCTTAGAAGCTATTCAAAGGGCAAGAGCGTATTTGTCGACAGAAGAAAGCCGAAAAACTTAGCTGAAGAAATGATCACCTCACTTGAAATTTCAACACCTGGAGCGACAACCCCCGTAAGGCGTCTTTCCGGAGGAAACGTTCAGAAGGTGCTTGTAGGACGTGAAATTTCCTCCGCTCCGTCGGTGCTGATGGCGGCTTATCCTGTAAGAGGTCTTGATATCAACTCATCTTATACGATATATAATCTTCTTAACACACAGAAGAAAAAAGGTGTTGCGGTAATATTCGTAGGGGAAGACCTCGACGTTCTGATAGAACTCTGCGACAGAATCCTCGTTATCAATTCGGGTTGTGTTACGGGAATTGTTGACGGACGCACCGCAAACAAAAATGAGATTGGTCTTCTGATGACTAAAACTGTAAATACAAAGGAGGAGAACGAATAATGGGCGGACTGGTTCACCTTAAAAAGCGGGATACGATGCCTGCTTGGAAATCTCTTCTCATAAGAGCAATTGCGCTTGTTTGTGCATTTCTGTTCTGCTCTATACTCATTTACGTTCTTGAAAAGAGAACGCCCGATGAATTTCTCGGCTCAATGTTGGATGGCTCATTCGGCACTGACAGACGAATTTGGAAGCTTATAAAGGACATATCTATCCTTCTTTGCATCTCGCTTGCAGTTACACCTGCATTCCGTATGCGTTTCTGGAACATAGGTGCTGAAGGTCAGGTGCTCGTCGGATGTCTTGCAACAGCGGCGTGTCTGCATTACCTTGGCGGTGAGGTCCCGGATTGGCTTCTGATCGTGATAATGTTCGTGTGCGCACTGCTCGCAGGTGCGATTTGGGGAGGAATCCCCGCTGTGTTCAAATCGATATGGAACACAAACGAGTCGCTGTTCACTCTTATGATGAACTATATTGCAAGCTATCTCGTAGCATATTTCCTTCTTCTTTGGACCCCGAATGGATCAAGTACGCTTCCGCGTCTTGAGGAACACGGCTTGTTTCCGACGATAGGAAGCGGATATGCGGGCGAGCAATACCTTCTTATCATATTGATAGTTGCGGTTCTGACGGTCATAATGCATTTCTATCTCGGCTACAGCAAGCAGGGATATGAGATATCGGTTGTCGGAGAAAGCGAAAAGACTGCACGTTACGTTGGTATTAACGTTCCTAAGGTAATTATCAGAACGATGATCGTGTCGGGTGCTATTTGCGGACTTGCGGGCTTCTTGATCGTCGGAGGTCTTGACCGTACGGTCAATTCCGAATCCGTCGGCGGACAGGGCTTTACCGCAATAATGGTTTCCTGGCTTGCAAAATTCAATCCCATTGTGATGGTAGGAACTTCGTTCCTTGTAATTTTTCTTCAGCAGGGTGTTGCGCAAATGTCGCAGGATTTCGGTATGAGCGATTCGCTTCCGAACGTTATAATCGGAATCATCCTGTTCTTTATCGTCGGATGTGAGTTCTTTATTAACTATGAGCTTGCGTTCAATTTAAAAAAAGCGAATAAGAAGGGAGAGGCATAATTATGGACGTTATTCACGCTGTATTTAAGTTTTTGATGAGTGCCATCCCCCTCGGAATGACATTCTTGTACGGTTCAACAGGTGAGATCATTACGGAAAAGAGCGGACATCTTAATCTCGGTATCCCCGGAATTATGTGTATGGGAGCAGCGGGCGGTTGCTCGGTTCTTCAAACACTTATGATAAGCTCGGAAAAGGGAATTGTACATCCGGCACTCATTGTCATTATAGGTATTGTGGCAGCATTTCTTACAGCTGCGGCAATGGGAGCTCTTTACAGCTTCCTGACGGTTACCTTACGTGCAAACCAAAACGTTACAGGTCTTACAATGACGATTTTCGGCGTGGGTGCGATGGAATACATCTTTGCCGGACTTACCGAAAGCAAATATCTGTATGCCCTCAATTTCTACAGATATCCTTTTGCTCAAGCAAAGCCGGGCACTATCATGCACGATATGAGCTATTGCGGACCTATGGTATTCCTTGCAATAATAATTGCTATTGCAACTTCAATCGTTTTGAATAAGACTAAGATTGGTCTTCACTTAAGAGCGGTGGGAGAAAATCCTGCTACTGCTGATGCTGTCGGAATCAATGTTACACGCTACAAATATATTGCAACCTGTATAGGAAGTGGTATAGCAGGCTTGGGCGGATTTTATTACGTTATGGATTTCTCAGGCTCACAGGAGTCTTATCTTAGCATTGAGCCCCTCGGTTGGTTATCTATAGCGCTTGTAATATTTGCACTTTGGAGACCGTCTTTGAGTATCCTGGGATCTATCGTTTTCGGATGTCTCTACATTTGCGGCTTCTATCTCCCGTCAATAAGGGCACTGAAGCTCAATATGAGCACTACGCCTCTTTTGAAGATGCTTCCTTACGTTGTAACGATTGTCGTTCTTATTATTTCAAGTATCAGAAATAAGAGAGAAAATCAGCCTCCGGCAGGTTTGGGAATCAACTACTTCAGAGAAGAAAGATAATAAATATTCACACTAAAAGCGTGTTGTCCTTATCGGAATAATGCGGTAAACAATAAATTTCCCGACAGATCTGAAATGATCTGTCGGGAAATTATTTTGTTCAATATATGGGGGGTGTATATATGATACGCTTTTCTTATGGATTACACAAATCTTTCAACATATATTTTCCATACCCATCTTGCCTATAATCTTTGTAACCGCATTTGTGATACAATGCTCTTGCGGCACTGTTGCTGTCTTTTACGAATAATATACTAACAAGACACCCGGCTTTTGCAGCATCTTGTTCCACAATATTCAAGGCTGCGGTTGCATACCTTCTACGCCGTTTAGCTTCACAGATAGAGAAATTATATATAGCACATTTAATTCTCATTTTCACCTTTATGGAGAACACAAATAAATCCCACAGTTTCTCCACTGTTTTTCTCTGCAATTGCCATCGGTAAATTATTTTCTGTCTGCAAACCGTTGGGAAGGATATCGGAAAATTCCTTAATTGCCTGTAGCTTTGCATTTTCATAAATAAAATTTCGTTCTTCCATGAGTCCTTGAGTGTAATGTTCAATACCTTCTTTGTACAAAGTCTTGAATTCATCATCCGTCATTTTTCTAAGCACAACAGACATAATAATAACCTCACTTTTTATAATTGTCGGCTATCGGCAAAACGTGTACACATTAGGTTTGCTCGTGTTTTAAGCGACTCCTTCGGGGGAGACTTTTTGTAAATTCCATCATATAAACAATCTGCAAGAAAAAAGTACTCCGCAGATTATTAATTCATTCAAATAATTCGTTAAGAATAACAGCGTAAAAACAATGATTTTTTATGTTCTGCAAAAAGAAAACCCCTCACTATTGTGAGGGGCTGGAGCTGCTAATCAGAGTCGAACTGATGACCTCATCCTTACCAAGGATGTGCTCTACCAACTGAGCCATAGCAGCATCAACGGTAGATATTATAGCAGAAACAACTTGATTTGTCAAGCCTTTTTTGAAAATAATTTATTTTTTTTGAAATTAGTTTTCCCCTGCGCAGAATAGCGAAGGGGAAATGCTTTTTAAAGCCCTTCAAGCTCGTCTATGAGTTCATAAAGCTCAAGCAGCTTGTTTTCACAAGCTTCAAGCTCCTCGGACAGCTTTGTCAGTTCTACGTAATCGAAGAACTTGTCCTGACTTAGCTCCGCGTTAATTTCTTCAATACGCGCTTCACAAGAGATAATGTCTTCTTTTGCCTTAATTAATCGTCTTTGCTGTTTCCTTTGCTCAGCTTGGTCGCGCTTTGCGTTTAAATATTGTTCTTTTGAAGCGGTTATCGGGGCTGAAACGGTAGCTTCTTCTTTTTTTATAAGCGTTTTCTTATGCTCAAGATAATCGTTAAAGGTTCCCTCGTATGAATATATTCTTCTTTTTTCGACAGCACCGAAGTCTGCGATCCTTGTTGCAAGCTTATTTACGAAATATCTGTCGTGAGACACGGCAATAACTGTACCTTCAAAATCGCTGATCGCTTTTTCAAGCACCTCTCTTGAATTTATGTCGAGATGGTTAGTTGGCTCATCGAGGATCAGAAGATTCATTTTTGAAAGCATAAGCTTGGAAAGGGTAAGCCTTGCCTTTTCACCGCCGCTTAGAAGGGAAACACGCTTCATGACGTCATCGCCCTTGAACAAAAACAATGCAAGTGTGTTTCGAAGAAGTGTTTCGGGCATATTTGGATAGGTATTCCATACTTCATCCAGAACTGTGTTTTGCGGATGAAGATCTTGATTTTCCTGATCGTAGTAGCCCACCTTGACGTTTGCTCCGTATATCACACTACCATTGTCTGCAGACAGTCTGCCTGCGAGTATCTTGATTAGAGTGGATTTTCCACATCCGTTTTCTCCGCAAATGAACAGACGGTCCCCTTTTTTTAGCTGATAGTTGAATTCCTCAAAGAGGAGCTTATCGGGATAGCCTTTTTTAAGTCGAGAGATCGACATTACGTCGTTTCCGCTTGTTCCCGATGATTCAAATCGCATTCTTACCTTGTCAGGAAGGTTTTCGGGACGGTCTATTTTCTCCATTTTATCGAGCTGCTTTTGACGGCTTTCCGCAGCTATAATATTCCTTTCGCGGTTCCAACGTCTTTGCTGCTCGATATAAGCTTCTATACGCTTGATCTCTTTTTGCTGATTTTGATAGTGCCTTTCCTGTATCTCACGGACGGTCTCCTTTTGAGCGAGAAAAGAGGTATAGTTCCCGTGATATAGCTTTCCCTTACAGTTTTCAATTTCAAGAATACTTCCGACAACCGAATCGAGAAAATATCTGTCATGGGAAATTACAAGAACGGTTTTTTTACTTGCTTTAAGGTAGCCCTCAAGCCAGAACATAGCCTCAAAATCCAAATGGTTCGTAGGCTCGTCGAGCATGAGTATATCGGGATCACGAAGGAGAAGACAGGCAAGAGAAAGTCTTGTTTTTTGGCCGCCGCTGAGAGAGGAAACACTTTTGTCCCAGAAGCTTTCGTTAAGTCCGAGATTTTTAAGAATTCCTTTACACCTTCCGCGGAATTCGTAGCCACCTCTTTGAGTGAAGCTTTCTTGCAGGGAAGAGAAGCGTCTGGCATCATCTTCGCTGCCGCTTTTTACTGCCTTGATTCTTAGATCCTCAAGCGCTTTTTCGTCTTTTAGCAGGTCGGAGAATGTCTCGTAGGCTTCATCGAGGATAGTTCGTGAGCTTTCGTAGCATACGTTTTGCTCAAGAAGACCCAAGGTATGTCCTTTGGCGACATATACAGCTCCGCCCGTTGCCTCGTATTTGCCCGTAATGATGGAAAACAACGACGATTTACCGGCACCGTTTACGCCTATAATTCCGAGCTTCTCACCGTCGTTTATGGCAAATGTTATATTGTCGAGAATCGTGTCAGCACCGAAAGAGAGGCTGACGTTTTCACAGTTGATCGATATCATTAAATATTATGCCTTTCGGTATCAGTCTATCTTGTCTCCGCATTTGGGACAGAAGGAACAGCCTTTTTTATTAATTCTTGCTCCGCATTTCTTGCATGAAGCCAGATTGCGAAGGTCTGAAAGCTTTTCTTCGAGATTATTTATCTGGTTATTTAGATCGGTTATCTGCTCAAAAAGTGAATCGTACATCTCCTTGCAGACCTTTTCGCCTCTGCTTTCCGCATAACGAAGCTGCCCGACGATAACATAGGACTCATCGAGCTTGGTTTTGAGAAATGAGATGCGGTATTTTACCTTTGCTTTGTCAGTTAGCTTTTCTGCTTCCTTTGCGGTGCTTGATGCAGCGTTGGAAACACTTTTTGTGAATTCGTGCCAGAAATCCATAGCTAATCCTTTCAGATCGAATAATCGTGATCGATGCTTATTACTGTTATAAAGCTACTGTCTATAACCTTTACAAGACGGGACATTTCGCTTTTTATATCCTCGTCGGATCGTTTGACATTATACGGAACGACCATATCAAAAATGAGATTTGTGTGAGTGTCGCCTACGACCATTCTGAAGTCGTGGATTGATACTGATGGGTCAATTGCTTTTGCAAGCTCGTTTATTTTATGCTTGATCTCGTTAACTCTTTCATCTTCTGTTGAGATCGGGTCAAGATGAATGACTGCGCTGCAGCTGAGACTGTTTCTTAACTCATTTTCGGCATTGTCAATAATGTCATGGGCTATTAAAATATCAATGTTTTGTGAAACCTCTGCGTGTAGGCTTATCATTATGCGTCCGGGGCCGTAATTATGGACAATAAGGTCGTGAATTCCGATTATCTCGGGATACGACGTAACTATCTTTTCTATCTCGGATACGAAATCGGAGTCGGGCGGTGTTCCGAGAAGCGGATCCATAGTTTCTTTTACTGCCTTGATTCCCGATATGAGAATAAATACTGAAACGGCAAGACCGCACCAACCGTCGAAATTGAAGGAGGAAAACCTGCTTAACACGGTGCAGATAAGAACGGCAAAGGTTGAAATACAGTCGGACAGTGAGTCAACCGAGGTCGCAAGCATTGCCTGTGAGTCGATTTTTTTGCCTACGCTTTTGTTGTATAGGAATATGTAAAGCTTTACCAATATTGAGACTGAAAGTATGATTATCGCTATCCAGCTGAATTGTGTGCTTCCTCCGCCGATAATCTTGTTGAAGGAGCTTTTACCAAGCTCAAATCCCATGAGGACAATAAGCATGGATACGATGAGCGCCGACAGGTATTCGATTCTTCCGTGACCGAAGGGATGGGAGGGGTCGGGCTTCTGGGAGGCAAGCTTAAATCCTATGAGTGTAATAACCGACGATCCCGCATCTCCTAAATTGTTGAATGCGTCAGCCGCTACTGATACCGAGCCTGTCAGGTACGATACGAAAAGCTTTAGAGCGCAAAGAATTAGGTTAAGTATTATTCCTACGATTCCGCAAAGTATTCCGTATGAAGAGCGTACTTTGCTGTTTTTGAAGTCGTTAGGATTTTTCATGAATATTTTGGCAAGGATTGATATCATATTACGAATTTCTGTACCTTTCGTAGTAGAATAGATATTGCTGAACAAGCCCCGCGGTATTTCCAAGAACCGTATGATCAAATCCTTCGGGGTAATATTTTTCAAGGACACGCTTTACCCAAACGTCGATTGGGAAAGAATCGAGTCTTCCGTAAGCGAAAAGCGTTACACAAGAAGCAACCTTGAGTCCGACACCCTTTATTGTCATAAGCTTGTTTAAAAGCTCGTCTGTCGGGAGAAGATCAAGTTGATCAAGATCTATTTCACCGCTTGCGACCTTTGTTGCGGCATCAATTATGTATGGAGCTCTAAATCCTACCTTAAGCTCTCTTAATGCATCAACGCCTGCATCTGCTATTACTGTAGCTGAAGGGAAGGAGTAGTATGTATTATCTCCATTTTCGATTATATTTCCGTATTTTTCCGATATTGCCTCAATAAGCGAACGGATACGGGGAATGTTGTTGTTTTGCGATATAATAAATGAGCAAAGTGTCTCCCATTTGTCCTGTCTTAAAAGGCGGATTCCTTTTCCGTATTTCATCGCTTCTGAAAGAACTGCATCATTTGGACGTATTGAGACTATCTCAGAGCGCAAGGCGTTATAATCAACGTCGAGAGAAAAATATTTTTTCCAAATATTTTCAAAATCGTCGGGAAAGCAACTATCTATGGTAACCGAGCTGTCAGTTTGTGAAATGATTATATATTTTCCGTGAGCAATACCGGAAAATGCGTTGTCACCGCAGGGAGAAAATCGAAAGGACTGTCCGCAATCAAATATCTGATTAAGATCAAAGCCGATCGGGCGTGAAAACGTAAAGGAGTTATTTGATTTATTATTTATAACGGCTTTAATCTCGTTATCCATTACCATAATTCCTTTCGGCGTTTAAAAAATGCTCGTTTAATTACATTATAACACAAAACTCAAATAAAGAAAACAGTTTTTGCAATTTATTTTTTATTTACTGTTGAGTTTTTATTTTTTCGTTATTGCTATTGACTGTTGCCACTCGTTTAGTGTATAATAATACTGTATAAGCAGAAAATGTTTCCATAGTGACGAAATTTGTCGTTTTGAAAGGATGATATAATGAAAAAGAAGATAATTACACTGGTGATAGTCGGTCTTGTGCTGATAATGCCTACCGTTATTGCGCTGTCCTCGGCAGTATATTCCAGAAAGCATCCGGTTACCATGAATTCTGTTTCGAAGCTTGAGCTTTCAATTCCGGGCAGAGAGCTTCTTGTTTATGAAAGAGAAAATGAGGGAAGCGCGGACGTTTACTCATCGTTTATAAATATGAACGATAAATCCGATAAGGTATCTTCTCTTACTTCCGATCAGTCTGAATATACAGTTTATACGGTAAACTATCATTGTTATAACAAGGTTCTTGAATATACATACTATCTTTCATCTGAGCCGAATAACAATTTCTACCGCACTCCCGGCGGTGATCTTTATCACATATCCGAGGGTGCAGCATCGGAATTTTTAACCACACAGTTTGCGACAGAGCTTTTCCCTGAGGCTCATCAGCCGACGCTTAATATTGGAACCACAAACAATGTTATTCCTAACAAGATCACTTGGAAATACGCGGGTGTCGATGGGGAATTCATTGATGCCGCAGTAAATACTTCCAGCCTTAAGCCCACTTGCAACGTCGCAGGCGGTCTTGAAATGGCCTTCTCGGATACGCCCGACTATCTTTATGCGGTTATAAAAAACACAAGCGGAAAGGTTGTTTTCGATGATCTTTATGATGAGATCGATCCTACTCTCTTTGCGGATAATACCGTATATGATGTAACCGTTACTGCCAAATGGTATCAGTCAGAGGGCAGAAACAACTATGGTGAAGCAGAATACAACTTCACCGCAAACGTGCTTTCTCCCGCAGTTTTCTATATGAAGACTTATGATAACATTACCTACGGTGATTTTGTTGTAATTTCAGCAAAAAATATAGTTGACCCTTCGCAGATAACATTTTCTTCAAAGCCCTCTATCAATTTCACACCAAGATTCTTTGAATACGGCGGATATTATCACGCCCTCGTTCCGATTCCTCTTGCATACGAATCTATAAACGGCGGAGAGCTTAATTATGAGCTTACCTTTAACTATGGAGAGGTTTCTCAGATAATTCCCCTACAGCTTACCAAGAGACCTACGGGTAAAGACTCGCAGAATATATCGCTTGAAACAATCAACGAGCTCAGAAACGATACAACAATAGCAAAATTCAATCAGACTATGGCTCCTTATTTTGCCAATGAAAACGGCAGGGTATATTGGACAGAGGATAATATGATAGTTCCACCCACAACGAGAAAGGTTCGTTCGGGGTTTGGTATTGAAATTATTCTTTCTCAGGCAAAGTATACTTATCTCCATGAAGGTGTTAACTATTATGTTAAGGACGGAGATACCGCTTATTCCTGCCTGCCCGGTAAGGTCGTTTACATTGGTGACCTTGAGCTTTCCGGTAAGACCGTTGTTGTTGACCACGGAGGCGGACTCAGATCCCTTTACGCACATCTGAGTTCAACGTCTGTAACGGTTGGACAGGTGATTGAAAAGAACCATCCGATCGGTATAGTCGGTAGCACAGGATTCTCGCTAGGCACCACTCTCCATTTCGGTCTTTATGTCTACGATATCCCCGTAAGATATTATAAATATGAAGCTAATGGTATTTGTATCCCCGAACCCATCGCATCGCTAATCAAATAATGATTTGAGTCCCCGAAGAGTAAACTCTTCGGGAATTCTTATTACTTTTATATCGTTTTAAATATGTGGAATTGACTCTTTTGTTATGAACTTTGTTAAAAGTTATTGCAATCCAATGTTATTTAATATATAATTAACAGAAGCAACAATAGGAGGAAAAACTCATGCTATACCCAAAGAATAATGCCCCCAAAATTTCGGAAGAACTTTTCAAAAATCCGACTTCAGAATATAGATGCACACCGTTCTGGGCATGGAACTGCGATCTTAAGGGCGATGAGCTTCTTAAAGAGATAGATTTTATGAAGGAAATGGGAATGGGAGGCTTCCATATACACACCCGTGTAGGAATGTCCACTACCTATCTGTCCGATGAATATATGGCTTTGGCAAAGCTATGCAATGAGAAGGCTAAGAAGGAACAAATGCTTAGCTGGCTCTATGACGAAGACAAATGGCCTTCAGGCTTTGGTGGCGGATATGTTACCAGAGACAATATTGAAAACAGGGCTAAATATATATTTTTCACGAGCGTTACCGAAGAAGAAAACGAACAGCTCGGTGGTGGTGATCGAGGAAAATTGCTTGGTAAATACGACGTTGTTCTCGATAATGACGGTTATATGACCTCTTATAAAATGATCAATGAAGGCGATGTGGCTTCGGGACGTGTATGGTATGCATATATGCAGACGGCGAAAAGCAGCCCTCGTTACAATTTCGGTTCTTACGTAGATACACTCTCAAAGCCTGCAATTGACGAGTTTATCAGAATAACACACGAGAGATATAAGGAAGTACTGGGTGATGAGTTTGGCAGATCTGTTCCTGCTATCTTTACAGACGAGCCACAGTACACAAGCAAAGGATATTTTAGTAATTCTCGTGATAGGGAAGAGCTCCTTCTTCCATATACAACCGATTTTGAGGATACCTATAAAGCTGAGTACGGTGTAAGCTTTCTCAAAACACTTCCCGAGATATTTTGGGATGTGAAGGGAGAAGCACAGACCGCGCGATACCGTTATCATAATCACGTTGCTGACCGTTTTGCTCAGGCATACGGAGATAATATTGGCGATTGGTGTGAAAAGAACGGAATTCTGCTTACAGGTCATGTGATGGTTGAATCACAGCTTTCTTCTCAAACAAAATGGTGCGGAGAATGCATGAGATCCATGCGCAAATTCGGAATTCCGGGAATCGATATTCTTTGTGACGCCAGAGAATTTACTACCGCCAAGCAGGCTGCAAGTCTTGCCCATCAATATGGGCGCTCGGGTGTTATGAGCGAACTTTACGGAGTTACAAATTGGGACTTCGACTTTAAAGGACATAAACTGCAGGGTGATTGGCAGGCAGCTCTAGGCGTTACTGTGAGAGTACCGCATCTATATTGGGTAAATATGAAGGGGGAGTCTAAGCGAGATTATCCTGCGTCTATAGGACATCAGTCATCTTGGTATAACGAATATTCCTTTATTGAGGACCATTTCGCAAGAGTTAATACCCTTATGACAAGGGGAACTCCTGATATTAAGATAGCTGTCGTTCATCCCATTGAGTCTCTCTTTATGGAATACGGGGCCGACGACGTAACAGGAGAGACAAGACGTAGACTTGAAAAGGAATTTGCCGATATCACGAATTGGCTTCTGTTAAACAATCTTGATTTTGACTACGTGAGTGAAGCGTTAATTCCTGAGCTATATGAGAAAACAGAGCGTGGATTTAAGATCGGAAAAATGACCTATGACGTTGTGGTAATTCCCGGATGTAGAAACATTCGTCGTACCACACTTAACGCTCTTTCTGAGTTTGCTGCAATCGGTGGCAAACTGATCCTTGTTGGTGATGCACCCAAATACGTTGATGCTCAGTTCAGCGATGATGCAAAGTCCTTAGCTTCTGTTGCTGATAATGTTGAATGGGATGAAAATAAGATTGCTTCTGCACTTAAAGATTATGTCACGGTTTCTGTTAATTTACCTGACGGCACAAAGACAAAGGACATTATATGCGGCATGAGACAAGATGGCGATGGATATAACCTGTTTGTCTGCCATGCATATAATCCCGATGAAAAGGTTATTGTAGCTCACAAAGAACGATACAAGGTTATCACCAGAGAAAGGATAACTCCCGCTGTAAACGATACGGGATATGATAGTGAAAAGGAAAGGTATGTTATAACTGTCAAGGGAGAGTTGTCTCCGATCTTAATGGATACACAGACAGGTGATATCAAGCCTATATCGGCGCGTTATGAAGGCGGAAACACTCTTATCGATTGGGAGTGCTATGCAGAGGATTCGATCCTTCTACGTCTGGAGAAGGGAAGAAGTAACATTTCAGAAGAACGAAATGAAAGTAATGTAAAAACCACTGAAAAGCTTGGCACAGCAAGTGTTGCTTTGGCAGAGGATAACGTCCTTGTGCTTGATATGGCAAAATGGAAGGTCGACGATGGTGATTGGCAAGATAAGGAAGAGAATCTTCGTCTTACAATCAAGGCTAAGGAAGCACTCAACATATCAACGGCAGCTGATAGCCATGCTCAGCCCTGGGCTTTCCCCCCAATTGTTCCTAAAAATAAGATTACTACAGAATTTATATTTAATTCGGAAATAGAAGTTGAAAATGCGTTTCTTGCCATCGAAGACAGAGAGATATCCAAGGTGATATTCAACGGCAAAGAACTTGATAGAAAATATCTTGGATATTACGTAGACTTTTCAATTCATAAGATTGAGCTTGGAAAGATCAATGCGGGCGAAAATGTTATTGTAATTGAGAAGCCGTTCGGTGCTGTAAGTAACGTTGAGAACATCTATATTCTTGGAGATTTCGGGACAAAGGCAGAGAAGGATCAAGCTGTTATAACTGCCCCAATAAGAACGCTTGATATCGGTGACTGGACTAAGCAGGGCTTGACCTTCTATGGCGGAAAGCTTGCTCTTAGTTATAAAATCAATGGCGGAAGACGTCTCAAACTTAAGCTTGGCAAATTCCGCGCACCGTGTATTATTGTTAAGCTTGATGGTAAGCGCATAACGAACGTATCTCTTGCTCCGCATACAGCGGATCTCGGTTATCTAACTGATGGTGAACATACGCTTGAAATTGAGATTTCAGCAAGCCGTATCAACACATTCGGTCCACTTCATATAACAGACGCATTCACAAATATTTGGTACGGACCAAAAGCATGGAGAACGACCGGAGAAGAGTGGAGCTATGACTATTTTATCAAGCCTTCCGGAATTCTCACTGCCCCTGAACTTATTGAATACTGTTAAGAATATTCCTCTCGAAAGAGAGGAATATTCTTAACTATTTTCTGAAAAGTTATTGCAATATTATAGCATTTAATGTATAATTTTATTAGTAAATTATAGGAGGATATACTTATGTTATACTCAAAGAATAATGCCCCCAAGTTGTCAGAAGAACTATTCAAGAATCCTACTTCTGAATATAGATGCACACCCTTCTGGGCGTGGAACTGCGATCTTAAGGGCGACGAACTCTTAAAAGAGATCGAGTTTATGAAGGAGATGGGAATGGGTGGTTTCCATATGCACACACGTGTAGGAATGTCCACCACATATCTTTCCGATGAATATATGGCACTTACAAAGCTTTGCAACGAAAAGGCAAAGAAGGAGCAGATGCTCAGCTGGCTCTATGACGAAGACAAGTGGCCCTCTGGCTTTGCCGGTGGATATGTAACAAAAAAAGAGGAATATCGTAATAAATTCATTCTTTTCACCACTGTTTCAAATGAAGAATGTGTACAGATCAACACAGTAAAATCTGCTTCTGCGAGGGTTTCAAGAGCTAAAGGTGGAGTCCTGCTCGGTAAATATGATGTCGTTCTTGATGACGAGGGATATATGACCTCATACAGAATGATCAAAGAAGGCGACGCTGTAAACGGTAAGTTGTGGTATGCTTATATGCAGAGCCCGGAGCCCAATCCTTGGTTCAATTTCGGAACTTATGTTGATACGCTTTATAAGCCCGCGCTTGACGAGTTTATAAGATTTACACACGAGAGATATAAGGAAGTTCTGGGCGATGAGTTTGGAAAAACTGTCCCTGCAATCTTCACTGATGAGCCACAGCACACTCCCAAGGGCAATTTCGATAATGCTCATGATGAAAAAGACGTATGTATTCCTTACACTGCTGATTTTGAGGATACATATAAGGCTGAATATGGTACAAGCTTCCTTGAAACTCTTCCCGAGGTGTTCTGGGATATAAAGGGTCAGGCGCAGACAGCCCGTTACCGCTATCACGATCACGTTGCAGACAGATTTGTTAATGCGTTTGGTGATAATCTCGGTAAGTGGTGCGAGGATAATGGCATTTTGCTCACCGGTCACATGATGTCTGAGCCTAGGCTCTGCTCACAGACCGTGTGGGTCAGCGAATGTATGCGTTCACTTCGTAATTTCGGACTTCCCGGAATAGACCTGCTTTGCGATAGACGCGAATTCACAACACTTAAGCAGGCTTCGAGTATCGCACATCAGTATGGACGCCCCGGCGTTATGAGTGAGCTTTACGGTGTTACAAACTGGGACTTCGACTTCAGGGGTCATAAGCTCCAGGGTGACTGGCAGGCAGCTCTCGGCGTTACCGTAAGAGTTCCTCATCTATATTGGGTAAATATGAAGGGTGAGGCTAAGCGTGATTATCCCGCTTCTATCGGTCATCAGTCTTCTTGGTACAATGAGTATTCCTTTATTGAGGATCATTTCGCAAGAGTGAATACCCTTATGACGAGAGGTATACCTAATGTTAAGATCGCTGTTGTCCATCCCATCGAGTCTCTCTGGATGGAGTTTGGTGCAGATGATATAACGGGTGCAGCTAAGTCACAGCTTGAGAATGAATTCTCCAATATAACAAATTGGCTTATTCATAATAACCTTGATTTCGATTACATAAGCGAAGCTAATCTTCCTGAGCAGTATGAGAAGACCGAATCCGGCTTTAAGGTTGGAAAGATGACATATGACGTTGTCGTTATTCCCGGTTGTCGTAATATTCGTCGCACTACTCTTAACGCACTTACCGAGTTTGCTTCTAACGGTGGAAAGCTTATACTTGTCGGTGACGCTCCCAAGTACGTTGACGCTCAGTTCAGCGACGACGCAAAGGTTCTCTCATCTATGTCTTCAAATGTAGAATGGGATGAAAATAAGATCGCTTCCGCGCTTGAAGATTACCGTACTGTTTCTGTAAATTATGTCGATGGAAGAAAGACAAAGGACATAATATACGGAATGAGAAAAGACGGCGAGGGATATAATGTCTTTATTTGTCACGCTTACAACTGTGACAGAAACGTTGAGCCTGAAAAGGAAAGCTACGTAATAACTGTAAGAGGCGAGTTCGTTCCTACTCTTATGGATACACAAACAGGTGATATAAAGGTCATTCCCGCGCGTTATGAGAACGGAAATACCATAATTGATTGGGAGTGCTACGCAGAGGACTCGATCCTTCTCCGTCTTGAGAACGGCAAGTCCGAAGCAGTTTCCGAGAACTCCGATGATAACGCTAAGAACGTTACAAAATTGGGCAAAGCAGAGCTTGTACTCTCTGAAGATAACGTGCTTGTTCTCGATATGGCAAGATGGAAGCTTGACGACGGTCAGTGGCAGGACAAAGAGGAAACACTCCGCCTTTGCGTAAAGGCTAAAGAGTCGCTCGGTATGTCAACGGGTACTGCCGATCACGCTCAGCCTTGGGTATTCCCCGCAGTAGAGCCGAAGAATACGATTACAACAGAATTTGTATTTACTTCTGACATAGAAGTTGAAAACGCATTCCTTGCTCTTGAAGACAGAGATATATCCAAGGTTACATATAACGGAAATGATCTTAGTGCCGAGTATCTTGGTTACTACGTCGACTTCTCCATTCATAAGATCAAGCTTGGCAAGATCAATAAGGGTGAGAACGTTATAGTTATAGAAAAGCCGTTCTGTGCAGTAAGTAACGTTGAAAATATCTTTGTTCTCGGTGATTTCGGAACAAAAGCAGAGGGTGATAAGGCTGTAATAACAGCTCCTGTAAGGACTCTTGATGTTGGCGATTGGACAAAACAGGGTCTTACGTTCTACGGTGGTAAGCTCACTCTTCGTTATAAGATTGACGGAGGAAGATCGCTTAAGGTTAAGCTTGGTCTCTTCTGCACTCCTTGCATTGCTGTAAATCTTGACGGCAAGCGTGTTTCAAACGTTTCACTTGCTCCTCATACTGCAGACCTTGGATATCTTTCCGAGGGCGAGCATACTCTTGAAATTGAGATTTCCGCAAGCCGTATCAATACCTTCGGACCTCTCCACATTACCTCTGCCTTTACGTCAACTTGGTACGGACCTAGCGCTTGGCGTACAACAGGGGATCAGTGGAGCTACGATTACTATATCAAGGAATCGGGACTCCTTGGTGCACCTGAACTTATCGAGTATTAATAAAAAAATTCCTCTCGGAAGAGAGGAATTTTTTATATTATAGCTTAAAATTAAATTCGCCCTTTGACTTCTTATACTCTACAAAGTCTTCATAGTTGCCTTGACGGTCTACCCACGTTCCTTCGTCGCGTATTTCGATAATTCTGTTTGCAACGGTATTAACCATCTCGTAGTCGTGGGAGGTGAAGAGAACGTTACCCTTGAATGCGGAAAGGCCGTTGTTTACAGCGGTAATGGATTCAAGATCGAGATGGTCGGTGGGCTGATCGAGAAGAAGCACGTTTGAGCCGAATAGCATCATTCGGGAGAACATACATCTGACCTTCTCACCACCGGAAAGAACGTGTACTTCCTTAAACACGTTCTCATTTGAGAAGAGCATTCTGCCAAGGAATCCGCGCAGATAGGTCTCGGTCTGGTCCTTTGAATATCTTCTCATCCAATCGATTATGGAATCTTTACAGCCGTTGAAATATTCGCTGTTATCATGCGGGAAGTAGGAGGTGGTTATGCTGACCCCCCATTTGAACGAGCCGCTGTCGGGCTCGGTCTCCTCCATAAGCACTCTGAAAAGTGCTGTTATAGCCTGCTCGTTACCAACAAATGCGATCTTGTCGCCCTTGTTTACTATAAAATTAAGGTTCTTAAAAAGAATTTCACCGTTTACGCTCTTTGTAAGATCGTTAACAAAAAGAATATCCTTTCCTGCCTCGCGGTCCATGTCAAACCCGATAAATGGATAACGTCTGCTCGATGCTGGTATCTCTTCAAGGGAGATCTTGTCAAGCAGTTTTCTTCTTGCTGTTGCCTGACGGGATTTACTCTTGTTTGCGGAGAAGCGGGAGATAAATGCCTGAAGCTCTCTGATCTTTTCCTCGTTTTTCTTGTTCTGCTGCTTAAGAAGTCTCTGAACGAGCTGGCTGGATTCGTACCAGAATTCGTAGTTACCGACGTACATTTTGATCGAGCCGTAGTCGATATCGACGATGTTGGTGCAGACGTTGTTTAAGAAGTGACGGTCGTGGGAGACAACAAGAACGGTACCGAAATAGTCGGCAAGGAAGTCTTCAAGCCATCTTACTGCGTCGATATCGAGACCGTTTGTAGGCTCGTCGAGAAGGATTATGTCGGGATTACCGAAAAGAGCCTGTGCAAGAAGCACCTTGACCTTTTCGCTTTCCTTCAGGGTCGACATTACGTCGTAGAGAATGGTGTCGCTAAGACCAAGACCCTGAATAAGCTTGGAGGCATCGGATTCTGCTTCCCAACCGCCAAGCTCGGCAAACTCACCTTCAAGCTCAGAGGCACGTATTCCGTCCTCGTCGGTAAAGTCTTCCTTTGCGTAGATCTCGTCTTTTTCCTTCATAATATCATAAAGGCGCTTGTTTCCCTGAATTACCGTGTCAAGAACGGTAAATTCATCGTATGCAAAGTGGTCCTGCTTAAGAACCGACATTCTTACAGTGTCGGGTATGGCAACATAGCCCTTCGTAGGCTCAAGCTCGCCGCATAGGATCTTTAAAAAGGTGGATTTTCCCGCACCGTTTGCTCCGATTATACCGTAGCAATTACCGGGGGTAAATTTAAGATCAACGTCCTTAAAAAGAAGCTGACCGCCAAATTGAAAGCTGAGGTCTGATACTGTAATCATTTTATATCCTTTCAAGTCTCATTTTAACACAAATACCATTATATCATAATAAACATCTTCCGTCAATTAAGAAAAGACCCGATAAATCGGGTCTTATTTCTTACTTATTTGTTATATCTTTATAATAAGCCACCGCAAGATCGACTACCATTCCGTAGCTTCGGGTGCCTGCGCTTTGTCCTTGAGACTGCAAAAATCCGTTATTTACGGTGTTGCTGACTGTTGCGGCTACATTCTTTTCATATTTATCAAAAAATTTGTTGTAGGCAAGCATCTCCTTGTTTAAGAAGGGGCTGCAGGTCTTCATTGCGGTATTATAAAGCTTTTTGTCCGCTCTGTAAAGCGCCGAAAGAACGTATTCATATACGCTCATATATCCGCTGTACTTTATATATGGGTCGTCACTTTCAATACAAGCCAAAAACGCCATAAAATTTGCTTCGTCCTCGCGTGCTATGCCTCTTTGATGGGCAAGCTCGTGTGCCGCGGTGTAGGGAATGGTATAATCGGGGAAGTTTGTATTTATATTGGATTCACCCGTAAAGTAGCTATATACACCTGAAATGTGGGTATAAGTCATGGGCTCGCTAAAAATTATGGGCTTGACAGTACTTCTGAAATTTGAAATAAAGTTGTATTTCTTTGCGACTTTTTTGTAGGCGTCCTGCAGAAGATCGTTCATTTCAAAGAATGAGTACGGCATATCAGAGTGACCGTTTGCATAGAAGGTTATTTCGGTAAGATACGGTTCCATCTGAGCGTGCAGGTAGATCGCTGTATCATAGAGCTCTTTAGCTGATACCTTTTGCCTGTCAAGGCCGAGCTTTTCGTCAAGTGTTGAACCTCTGTAACCTGCCGCAAAGAGAAGGGAAAAGGAAGAAAGGAACATGGTGAGAACCGAAAACATACATATAAGCATACGGAACATATCACGCAGCGATCCCTTTGCAGTCTTAATGATCTTTACTATTATAACAGTTACAATTAACGGTAAAAGCATTATAGCGGTCTCGGCAATTGAGAATGGAAATATGCCTGAAACAGTGGCAAACAGCGCACGGAAAAAAGCTCCGATATATCTGTTGTAAAAATCTGCAAATTCCGGTGATATTACAAATACACCGTACAGAATAACGGACAAAACCGCGATCAATAGTGTAATGGCGCACCAAAGCGGAGTACATTCCTTTATGATTTTAAGTGCTTTAAGTAATGCTGATTTGATTTTTGACATATTTTTTCCTAAAGTTTATTTTTTATTAATCTTTCCATATCGTATGGAAGCTTTGCTTTTAAGGTTAATAATTTTCCATCGCTTATTCTGTTAAAAGAGAGTGAATATGCATGGAGTGCCTGACGGCTTATAAGTGTGCTTCCGTTTTCGTCACCGTAAAGTGTGTCTCCGATTATTGGATAACCGAGGTGGGATAGATGGATCCTTATTTGATGAGTTCTTCCTGTTTTTGGGGTTGCAAGAAGGGCAGAGTAGGAATCATTTACCGAAATCAGCTCAAAATCTGTGCGAGAATACTGACCCTCGTTATTTTCGCATACAACACGCCTCATTTTGCTTTCCGTCTGACGCTTCATATTGGCTTCAAGCGTGAATGAGGGTGGTGTTATACCCTCGGAGATCGCTATATATTTCTTTTCCACGCGGAATGAAGAGAATTCTTTTGAAAGCTGATATGCGGCTGATTTGTTTTTTGCGACAATAACGATACCGCTTGTATCACGGTCAAGACGGTTAACCGCTCTGAAGACAAACGGAATCCCTTTATTTAAGAAATAATAAGATAAAGCATTAGCCAGAGTGTCCGATTGGTGCTCATGCGAAGGGTGAGTGGGCATATTCGGAGGCTTATTCACGGCAATTATGTCATCATCTTCGTATATAATATCGATCGGAAGATTTACGGGCTGTATTCCTTCACTTGAAGCTTCATCTGACCTATTAAGTGCAAGAACATCGGATGTACGAAGAACGTATCTCACGGTTACTCTTGACTGATTGATCATTATTCCGTTAGATTTTTGCTTAAGCGAGGTGAGCTCCGCTGCTGATATATTTAAAACGCTTCTTAAATATGTTCGCAGCAGCATTCCATCGTATTTTTCGGAAATAACGTGCTCCAATACCGATACCCTCCGTCATATTTTTTGTTGCAGCTTCATAATGTTATTATAAGTTATAATCGGGAAACTTACAAGGGCTAAATTGTAAAAACATTAAAAATCTATATTTGTCTTTTTCGGAGGAACTGAAAATGAAAAGATTGGTAGCTTTAATAATATGCATGGTAACTGTTGTAGGTGTATTGGGCTCTGCTTTATGCTACGGGGCGGGAGAAAAGGATGCTGTGCCGTTATCTTTGGCATTTCAAATAGTATCAAGCAGGGAACCAATGGCAAAAAACGTTGTTTCGGAGGACGTTATTAAGTTTTCGGTAAGAGATTTTTCTGTTGCACTTGGAAAAGATGATTTCAAATATCTTGTGATTACGGAGTTACCTGCATTCAGTACAGGACAGCTGCTCCTTGGTGAGCTTCCGGTGAGCTGTGGTCAAAGAATTACATATTCCAGCATAGATAGTCTGACCTTTTCTCCAAATAATAACGTCAAGGAAGCAAGCTTTTCGTTTCGAGCAGATGATTGTGAATATGATAAGGAATGTAGGCTGTATTTTCTTGATACGACAAATTATTCACCGGTATCAAACGGGTGTAATGAAAGCTTTTTTACCGTTACAACCTTCAAAAATATCAAAGTTTGCGCAAGAATGGTAATAGATGACCCCGAAAATGACGACATCAGGTATGAGATCGTTTCATATCCCCAAAACGGGTTACTAAAGTTTGTTGACAGAACATCGGGTGATTATGAATACACCCCGATCAAAAACTTTGTCGGTGATGATTCATTCAGCTACAGAGCTGTTGACAAATATGGCAACCGTTCTGCTGTAATTACCGTAAATATCGATGTGAAAAGGTCAAAGCACGGAACAGTTTTTACAGATATGGTAAACTCCTCGGCACATTATGGCGCTATCCTTCTTTCAGACAAAAATATAATGTCCACGTTTAAAACGGCGGAAGGCGTATCTTTTATGCCTGAGGTTGAAGTTACAAAAGGTGAGTTTATTTTATATGCAATGAAGACTCTCGGAATTGAGCCTGATAGCGATTACACAGACGTTGTTATGGCAGAAATACCCAATGAGTACCGACCATACGTCAATGCAGCCAACAAGATTGGAGCTATTTATGAAGAAATCGATGAATTCGATTATAGCAGTTGTATTACAAGATCTGAAGCGTGTTATATTTTGAATTCTATGATGAATAATGGCGTAATGAAGAGTGAGACGGTCTTCGCTGACGGCGAAAAAATACCTGAATATGCATACGATTCACTTCAAGCAATGGCACAAATGAATATTTTGCCTGTGAGCTTTGGTAAAGCGGAGCCTGATAAACTGCTTGACAGGGCAGAATGTGCTAGAATATTAAGCTCGTTGCTTATGAGAACATAAAGAATAAGACGCTGAATTATCAGCGTCTTATTCTTCGTTTGTATGTTTTTTTGCGAATTTGATAATTAATATTCCAAGTACTAGTCCAAGACAAGCTATTGCGCTTATTATAACAGCTACTTTAACAATGTCATACATAACGTCATACTTGTTATACCCGGAGCTAATCTTGTTAGGTGTTGTGATTTTGGAGGACGAGGATACTATTGTTTCATTTTGAGTTGTTACAGTACTTTCGTGGGTAGTTGTGTCTTTTTCACTTGATGTATCTTCAGTGGAGGTAGTTACTTCTTCACTTGATGTATCTTCGGTAGAGGTAGTTTCTTCCTCACTTGAAGTATCCTCAGGAGAAGTGGTTTCTTCCTCACTTGAAGTATCTTCGATGGATGTGGTTTCTTCCTCACTTGAAGTATCCTCGGGTGAAGTGGTTTCTTCCTCACTTGAAGTATCCTCGGGTGAAGTGGTTTCTTCTTCACTTGAAGTATCCTCGGGAGAAGTGGTTTCTTCTTCACTTGAAGTATCCTCGGGAGAAGTGGTTTCTTCTTCACTTGAAGTATCCTCGGGTGAAGTGGTTTCTTCTTCACTTGAAGTGTCCTCGGGTGAAGTGGTTTCTTCATCGCTTGAAGTGTCTTCGGGTGAAGTGGTTTCTTCTTCACTTGATGTGTCCTCGGGAGAAGTGGTTTCTTCTTCACTTGAAGTATCCTCGGGAGAAGTGGTTTGTTCTTCACTTGAAGTATCCTCGGGAGAAGTGGTTTGTTCTTCACTTGAAGTATCCTCGGGTGAAGTGGTTTCTTCATCGCTTGAAGTGTCTTCGGGAGAAGTGGTTTCTTCCTCACTTGAAGTATCCTCAGGTGAAGTAGTTTCTTCTTCACTTGAAGTGTCCTCGGGAGAGGTTTCGGGCGGGAATATATCATCAGTTGGTGCAGGGGATGGCGTTTTGTCGGGATATGATGGAATCCCGTTTACGATGGCTGCGTACATCGCGTTGTAGATTTCCTTTTGTGCATCGTTTAATGATGAATAATAGTATCTATATCCCTCACCGTAATCGTACTCCTGCTTTACTCCGTTGGGGTCGTAAGCATTGTTTGATAACTCTGGATATTGGAATCCTTCGATCTCCATTCCGGAAAAATCATAAGTCGGAATATGGCTGCTTTCAAATAACGTTCCGTTAGCAGCTGTGTTTTTACCGATCAGAAAATATGAATAGTTGTTTTTAATATCAAGTGCATCATCCCACGTGGTGTCAACAGCATACCATTCGCCGTCGTCCATTCTGACGTAATTCCACATATGAGCTTCGGCTTTTCCCGATGTTACCGCATTGCCTGTTACGAGTATGCAGTCAATGCCGTTTTTATCGCATAAAAGCTTAAACGCCTCTGCATAACCCTCGCAAACCGCTTGTCTGTTAACAAGCGCACCGTAAGCGCTGTAGCAGTACAGAGCCCCATCCGTATCAGAACGGTAAGTGGTCAGAGCGCAAACGTAATCGTGAATTGAAATGAGTTTTTCATACATTGTATCGCCCGAAGGGGTGAATCTGTCTACAGCATAACGGATCTGCTCCGCCATACCTTTTGGATCGGGGTAATTGTCGTGTATGTGAAGATCGTATTTTAAACTTGATAGCCTCAAATACAGATTCGTGCCGCTTGTTCCGTAAATTTCGCTTGTTACGTTTACGTTAAGCTTATTCATCCAACAGGTTATGTCGGGATAATCTCTTATCAGCGCATAAAATGGAGGGGAAGCGGTCTTTGAAATTAATTCATAATATTTTTTGGTTTCTTCTTCAGTAGGCTGATTTTCGGAGATGCGTATCATTACGTCATTCTGCATTTGGACAGTAAAAGAAAGCGCGGTGTTATCCTGCGCTGAAAGAACGATTATTGACATTTGAGCTATCACGAGCATCAGCACAATTGATAGCGAAATTATCTTCTTAAACGGTCTCATTTTTGCCTTCTTTTACTTTACTATTAATATGATATCTTATAAAAACAGTAAAGTCAATAGGAGAAAATCGTTAAAATTGTAAATTTTATAAGTAAATAATACGCTCTCTGAGTAAATTATCGGAGAGCGTATTATTTAAGGATGATAATAGCATTCGTAGCCTTGATAAATCTGCACTGACGTTGTTTTATCGTCAAGTATCTGTGTCGTTTCGGTTATATTTCCGTATTTGTCGTGCTTGTAAAGCATTTCGGATTTGATTCCGTTAGAAAGGTTCTCGCGAACACTTTTTTTCAAAAATCCTTCGGGGGAATAGAGGTGTTTTACGACAGAAATCTCCTTGCTAAAACGGAGAGCCTTTTCTTCAATAAGATTACCTTGCTTATCGTATTTGTATAAGTACGTCATTCCCTCGTTCGGTATCTCGTGCTTGATCTTTCTGCCTTGTTTGTCGTACTCGTACGAATTCAGTATGTTTGGAACGTCTCCGTTGTATTTGCGGTATTCTTTTTCAAACAGCAGATTGCCGCGCGAATCATATTCGTATACGTGTTGGAGCATAAGTGTTCCAAGGCTGTCAAATTGCATTGTTTCTCTTATCGTTCCGTCATCGTTATATGAGTAACGGGTTTCCATTGACGATGCGCTGTCTGCATAAGTTCTCTTGATCACATTCCCATTTGAATCATATTCATAGAAATATTCGTGTACAGTATTTCCTCTGACTTGATAAACGTAGTGATCGACAAGATCGAGATCATTGTAGAAATACAGCTCGGTCATAACGTTAGACGGGGAAAAAGGAAATGTCTTTTGGCTTTGTGAAATATTTCCTTTGATGTTATATTGCGTTACAGACGATTCTTGAAGGGCGTTTCCGTAGTATATTTCGTGTGAAGTTTTCTTACCGTCGGAATTGTAGGTGTATTTTGTTGTTGTTGCTGTTTCATTTTCGTATTTGCTTACGTACGTTGTATATTTCCACTCGAATTTCTTTAGCAGCGATTTTGCCTCGTTTGATTCGAGCTTCATAAGTATCAAATAAGCCTTTTCGTAACTACCTTGATCGATCAGTCTCTTGGCTTCTGACAGCTTCAAATATGAGTTTACAAAAGCAAACAAAGGAATAAGAACAGAAACACAAATAACCGCGATAAGTGCGGTCTTGAATAGCCGTCTTTTGGGGGGCTTGCTTTCAGCTTTTTCGGTAATAACGGGCTCGGCAATTGGTGCGCTTTCGACTTCTTTGAGTTCTTCGAGAGGAGGTTCAGCTATCTCATTTGTCCGAAATTCGCTTGGTTCGCCGTTTTCGTCAAAAAACAGATATATTCCGCAGTGCTCACATTGTGCCCGACTTATAGGCGGATCAAATTTTATGTCGCTTCCGCAAAGCTGACATTTTATAACTGCCATATGCTCTCCTTATGGATTGTAAAAAACAACGTATCCCTCGTAGGTTTCGGTGGTCTCGGCGACGATTGATAAACTCTGTCCGATAACCGATATAACGGAAGTGTTATTCCCGTATTTATCGTAGGTGTATGATACGAGATGCTGTACGTCTCCGTTTGCTCCTTTTGTGATTTCTTTGATCAGCAGACCTTCCGAATTATATGTGTATACTAATTCGCCCGACAATTTATCGTTTACATAGACTCTTTGGTTTACAATCTTGCCTTTTTTATTGTATTTGAACCTTGTGATCAAACCGGACTGCTTTCTTTTAACAAGTCTGCCCTTACTGTCATATTCGCATTCTTCAATTGTGGCTTCCTCATAACCATCTCCGCCCCTGATCTTTTTTGTACATAGTCCGTCTTCGTTGTAGCTGTATTCATAATACATAATACGCTCACCGTTTTGGAAGAAATCTTCGCGGAAAAGATGTCCTTTGTTATTATAAGTGTATGCGTACTCTTGCTTGAAATCACTCGTTTCACGATGTGCGATTATGGTTTTATATATAAGCCTTCCGCTGTTATCATAAGCGTATTCGTACGTCTGGTTCAGCGTTGAATCATGGAATGTTTCTGTTTTGATGCATCTGCCTTCCTCGTCATACTTATACTTTTCAAGCGTAATTGACGGTTGACGATTCGTTACCTTAAACATCAGTAACCCGTCTTCATATATGCTATCGATAGTACGAACCAAATTGCCCTGCGAATAGACCTTCTCGATTATGGTGTTGCCGTGTGAATCATACTCATACTCTATTGTGGTATCAGAGTATGAACTTTTTTGAACGTTACGGGAGTACTTCCAAGTGAATTTAGAAAGAAGCTCCTTTGCAGGACCGTAATTTCCTGCATCCTTTAAGGTCAGATACGCCTTTTCATATTTGCCGTCCTCGATCATTTGTTTTGCTGCGAACACCTTGATCTGCGGTTCTAATGCGAAAAATCCCGCAACCAGCAAAGCAATGCATAATGTGACTATAAGTATGGGCTTAAGGGCAGGGCGGAGCCTCATAAGAAGCCTCGTAAGAATGTTTGTTTTCTTTTCGGAGCTTTCAACAGTTGATATATCTGATACTTCGGGTACTTCCTCGTCGGCAATATTCTCCGATTCCACCGGCTTATTTTGCTTTTCGTACAGGTCGGGGTTTACGTCAAATGCAGTTACCGTGCCGTATTCATCGAAAAACACAAAAATTCCGCAGTGACCGCATTGAGCTTTTTTTGCCGGATATTCATATTCGATATCTCGTCCGCAGAGCTGGCATTTTACCGTCATAATACAAACCTCCTCATGTTTCTTAAATCATTATATCATATTATGAGCGTATATGCAATATAAAAAGGTCAATGCGTCGTGCATTGACCTTAAATTATACTTACTGAACCTTAAAGCTGTCCTTAAGTGTTACTGTGCGAATAAACGTTCCGGGGTTTTTGCTGTCGGGGGTAAAGTAACCCGTACGAACGAACTGGAAGCTTTCTCCTGCCTTTGCATTTTCAAGCGAAGGCTCGATCTTTGCGTTTTCGACCCTCTGAACAGATTCGGGGTTGAGATAATCGTCGTAGGTCTTGTCCTCGGGGATATCGCCCGTATTTGCGATGGTGAACAGCTTATCGTAGAGCATAACCGTCGCATCCTTCGCATGACTTGCTGAAAGCCAATGGATCGTACCCTTGATCTTTCTGCCGTCAACGGGGTTGCCATTACCGCTTTCAAGATCTGCCGTACAGCGAAGCTCGATGACGTTGCCGTTTTCGTCCTTTATAATCTCGTTGAGCTTGACGATGTAAGCACCCATGAGTCTAACCTCGCCGTCCGGCTTAAGACGGAAGAACTTGGGAGGCGGAACCTCGGCAAAGTCGGAACGGTCGATGTAAAGCTCCGAAGTGAAGGGAACCTTTCTTGTTCCGGCGTTTTCATCGTTCGGGTTGTTTGCGACCTCAAAGTATTCAACCTTATCCTTGGGGTAGTTTGTAATAACGACCTTGATGGGATCAAGAACCGCAATTCTTCTTTGAGCCGTACGGTTGAGCTCGTCGCGGATGCAGTAATCAAGAAGCTCGATATCAACGATACTGAATGCCTTAGCTACTCCTGCACGGCGAACGAAATCGAAGATCGCTGAGGGAGTAAAGCCGCGTCTGCGCAGACCGCAGATGGTGGGCATACGTGGGTCATCCCAGCCGTCAACAAGCTTTTCTTCAACGAGCTTGCGCAGGTATCTCTTGCTCATTACTGTATAGGTTACGTTTAGACGCGCAAACTCTCTCTGCTTTGGAGCTGGCTTAAAGTCGTCTACGTTGTTGATAACCCACTCATAAAGCGGACGGTGGTTTTCAAACTCTATCGAGCAGAGGGAATAGGTGATACCTTCAAGCGCGTCCTGAATGGGATGAGCGTAGTCGTAAAGAGGGTAAATGCACCACTTGTTACCCTGACGGTGATGGTCGGTGTGAACTATGCGGTAGATTGCCGGGTCTCTCATATTAATGTTGGGAGATGTCATATCGATCTTTGCACGAAGCGTATGTGAGCCGTCGGGGAATTCGCCGTTCTTCATTCTTTCAAAGAGATCGAGGTTTTCTTCAACGGTTCTGTCGCGGTAAGGGCTGTTTTTGCCCGGCTCGGTAAGTGTTCCGCGGTATTCTCTCATTTCTTCAGCTGTAAGGTCGCAAACATATGCCTTTCCTGCCTTGATGAGATTAACTGCATACTCATAGCACTTGTCGAAGTAATCAGAGCCGTAGAAAACGCCGCCGTCGGGAATTGCACCGAGCCAAGTCAGGTCCTCATAAATGGACTCAACGTACTCGTTGTCCTCCTTTGCGGGGTTGGTATCGTCGTAACGGAGGTTGAACTTTCCGCCGTATTTTTTAGCGGTGGAATAGTTGATGTATATAGCCTTTGCCGAGCCGATGTGGAGATAACCGTTGGGCTCGGGCGGGAAACGGGTGTGAACGGTATCGTTTACGCCCTCCGCTAAATCTGCGTCTATTATATCATGGATAAAATTGTTATCCGTTTTAAAGAGTTCTTCCATTTTATACTCCTTTAAAGCTTGTTTATCATAGTGTTTATACGGGAAACGGTTTTATCGTATCCGAGTACCTGCATTACTGTGTAGAGATCGGGAGAATTCACCTTACCCGTTACTGCTACACGGATGAACATGCTGATATCGGCCACGTTGCCCTTGAATGCTGAGGGATCCGCTTTATATGCCTTCATGTCAGATGCATATCCCAAAGAATCCGCAATCGACTTCACCTTTTCAAACCAAGCGTTCATATCGTCGGACTCATCGTAGTTTTCAACAAACGCTTTAAGTGTATTCTTTATATCCGCTTTGTCAAAATTCTCCGGATATTCGTCGATTATAGTGAAGAACTTGTCGTAGAAGAATCCCATATAGGGCTTTGCATCACGCCAAGTGGTAAGATCCTTTCTGGGCTTTTTGCCGCCACGTCCGATTGCAAGAATGCTCTTTGACATCTCCGGTGCATTTTTAAGCTCGGATGCAAATTCGGGATCGAATTTATCTGCCCAAGTCAGAACCTTTGAGTATACTTCGTCTGCAGACATACGGGAGATGATGTTCTTTGAAACGTCATTAAGCTTTTCAAAGTCGAAGAGGCAACCCGAAACCGACATTTTCTTGATGTTGAAGGGAAAATCGGTGTAGGGCTTGTCGGGATTCTGCATATGCCACTCTTCATAGTTCGAGTTTAGGAGTGTCATAACGTATTCGCACACCGCCTCGGGACAGTAGCCCATTTCGGTGTAATCATCCATATTCGCGCCCATATCGCGCTTTGAGAGCTTCTTTTTGTTTCCGTTTTCGTCAAGACGCATTATCTGCGAGATGTGCATATATTTGGGAAGCTTGAAGCCGAGATAGTTAAAGAGCTGAATGTGCTTTGGAAGGGAAGGAAGCCACTCCTCGCCGCGGATGATGTGGGTAGTACCCATAAGGTGATCGTCGACGGCGTGTGCGAAGTGGTAGGTAGGAATACCGTCGGACTTAAGAAGCACGAAATCCTCGTCGTTTTCGGGCACGTCGATTGTACCCTTAACGAGATCGGTGAACTTCATTCTCTTGTCGGGATCACCGTTTGCAAGAATACGAATAACAAAGGGGTGTCCTGCCTCAAGATGCTCTTTAACTTCATCTATTGTGAAGTTGCGGCGTGCGAGCATCTCTGCACGGCGGCTTTCCGCCTCTGCCTGCCAATCGGTGTTCTTTATTTCTTCCTTCTTATTAACAGCCTGAAGCTCCTCAAGCTCCTCATCGGTGGTAAAGCAGGGGTATGCCTTTCCTTCGCTTACAAGTTTCTTCGCGAAAACTCTGTAGATCGTGCCTCTTTGACTTTGCTTATAGGGGCCGTAAATTCCTTTATCGATGATTTTTCCGCTTTCATCCAGTATTGCACCTTCGTCAAAGTTTACACCGTAGGTCGCAAGTGTCTTTATGAGTCCTTCAGCAGCGCCCTCGACTTCACGCTTTGCGTCGGTATCTTCAATTCTGAGATAAAATATGCCGCCCGATTGATGAGCAAGACGCTCTGCAACGGTTGAAGGGAAAAGCCCTCCAAAATGGACAAATCCCGTGGGGCTGGGAGCAAAGCGAGTGACCTTAGCGCCCTCGGGAAGCTCTCTTCTCGGGTATCTTGCCTCGATATCGTCAGGAGTCTCCTTGATTTCGGGGTAGAGAAGTTCTGCTAAAAGCTGATAATCCATATTTATATCGTCCTTTCACATTAGATAGGTGTTGTAATTTAATTCATGGTCGAGAGTAGTTGACATGCCGTGACCCGGATATATCTTTCCCTTTATTTCAAGGCTGACTATCTTTTTAAGCGATTTCATCAGAGTTTGAAAGTCGCCGCCGGGGAGATCATATCTTCCTATGTTCTCTCTGAAAAGTGTGTCGCCGCTTATAAGGTCATCCCCGACCTTTATGCATATTGAGCCCTGTGTGTGTCCCGGTGTGTGTATGATATGAAATGTCGAGCTTCCGAGACTTAAAGCATCGCCATCCTCAAGAAGTCCGTCTGGTTTGGGAAAATCTAGAATTTTTGATGAAAATCTGCTCAAAAGACTTAATGCTGGATCATCTAACATTGGTGCATCGAGCTTATGTACAAGCAATTTTGCGTCTGTCTTATTCAAAATGTCGTTTAATGCCATAATGTGATCAAAGTGTCCGTGTGTAAGAATCACGTATTTTATATTTAAGCCTTTTGAAGCAATTGTATTAAGCAATTTTTCACCTTCATCGCCCGGATCGGTGATGAAAGCGTCCTTGCTGATCTCATCGCAAACAATATATGAATTCGTCCCCATAGGACCTACTGAAAATTTAAAAACCTTCATACAATGCCCCTTGCTATTATTAACCCTACTATTATATCACAGATGAATGTATTTTTCAATAGTTATTAAGCACATTTTACTATTACAAAATATTAAACTGAAAGAAAATAATATAAGAACAAACTTTTAAGTTTTATAATAGTATTGACTTAGCACCAAAAGTGTGGTAAAATAACGGAGTATGTCGGGTTTGTCCCGAAAAAGTGCACCAAACGGTGTATCCGAGTGTATCATGCGTAGAATCGCCCGATCCTCCGTGATCCAAGCGGATCTGCTTCACCGAAGCCGACGAACGTCGGTGGGGCGGTATTAAAATATTTCTTTCGTCGGAGAATGGAGTAAACAATGGGCGCAAATGAGAGCGGAGTAAAGCTTTCAAAGAGACAGCTTGTCAGACTTCAGCAGAAGAAGGCAAAGCAGAAGAAGATAATCGGTTGGGTAGCAACAGCTGTGATCACAGTTGCAATCGTTGCAGCCATCATCATCTCTTCTATCCCCGCAACCGTATATCTTGAGGGAAGCATTACTGCAAAGGGCGGTAAGGACGGAAAATACGAGATCGATAACGCGATGTTCGCTTACCTTCTTTATGACAATCTTTTTCAGTACAGCAGCTACCTTCAGTACTACGGCTACGACACAACAAAATCCTTAAAGCAGCAGACCGGTGCTTGTGCTCTTGATAAGAACAAGACCTGGTATGAGTATTTCTGTTCCATTACTATGGATCAGTTTAACCAGTATGTTGCATTCGCATCTGCAGCTGAGCTTGAGGGTATGACCCTTACAGCTGAAGATACCAAGGAGATCGACGATCTGCTCAAGGAGATTAAGAACACCGCCTACAAGAAGGGCTACGGTTCCGTAACCAAGTACCTTCAGGCTGTATATTGCCCCGGTGTTACCGAGGGTGCAGTAAGAAGAGTTGTTGAACTCGAGATGATTGCTTCCAAGTTTGTTGAGAAGTTCCTCGACGATCTTGACGGAACCTTCTCCGCAGAGCAGCTTCAGGAATACCGTGAAAAGAATCCCGGTAAGTTCATGAAGGTTGACTACGTATCTTACACCTTCACTGAAGAGTATAAAAAGGATGCTACCACCGAGGAGAAGACTGCAGTTGATGCAGCACTCAAGGCAAAGGCAGAGGCTCTTAAGGGTTCTGCTGACGTCGAAGCATTCAAGAATGCAATCAAGGATCTTGTAAAGGCTGAATCCGACAAGAAGAACGAGAAGGCTGACAACAAGACCGAAACCGAGACAGAAATTAATATCGATAAGTACATCACCAAAGGCGAGTACTACGATGAGACCAAGGCAACAGCAGCTGCAACCAAGGAGTACTACACTTGGGCATACAACGCTGAACGTAAGGCAAACGATACCTATATCAAGGAGTCCAAGAGCAATACCTCCATCAGTTACACCGTATATATGCTTGAGGGTCCCGCATACTATGATCAGTATAAGACCCAGGACGTAAGACACATTCTCTTTGATGTTAACAGATCCCTTACCGGAACAAAGCTTGAGGACGACTTCAAGAAGGCAAAGGCAGAGGCTGATAAGATCCTTGAAGAGTATAACAAGGGCGACAAGACCGCTGAAGCATTTGGTGAGCTTGCAAAGGAGCACACCGCTGACTCCAACGGTGAGGACGGCGGCCTTTATGAGAACGTTGCTAAGGGCGCAATGGTAGAGGAGTTTGAGAACTGGATCTACGATGAGGCTCGTAAGGCAGGCGACGTTGAGCTTGTAAAGACCACTTACGGTTGGCACATGATGTACTACGTAGGCGAGGGAGATATCGCTTGGGAAAGCACTGCTGAAGCAGGACTCAAGGAAGAAGCTTACGAGGACAAGCTCGAAGAGCTTTCCAAGCAGTACAAGCTTGAGTACGACTACGAAATAATGTTCAAGATTCCCTAATCTGAGCTAATAATTAAGACCTCCGAGCATTCGGAGGTCTTTTTGCGTAAAGAAAAGCGCCTTCAAAATGAAGGCGCTGAATTTTTAAGAAAGCTTGCTTTCAATATAGTCTGCAGCCGCTTCCATAGCGTCGCATTCCATAAGCTCGAGTGCTCCCTTATCGCAAAGATTTGCAAGTGCAGGATCGATCGGGATTCTTGCGAGAACCTTAAGACCGTATTGTTTTGCAACTTCGTCGACGTGGGATTCGCCGAAGATCTTTATTTCCTTGCCGCAATCGGGACAATTGAGATAGCTCATGTTTTCGACGATTCCAAGAACGGGAATGTTCATAAGATTAGCCATTCTTACAGCCTTTTCGACGATCATCGAAACGAGCTCCTGCGGGCTTGTTACGATTACGATACCGTTTAACGGAAGTGATTGGAAAACGGTAAGCGGTACGTCGCCCGTTCCGGGAGGCATATCAACGAACATATAGTCTACGTCGTCCCAGAAAACGTCTGTCCAGAACTGCTTAACTGTTCCTGCGATAACGGGGCCTCGCCAAACGACAGGGGTTGTGTCCTCGTCGAGAAGAAGATTAAGGCTCATGATTTTGGTACCCATTTTGGAAACGACAGGGAAGATTCCTCTGTCATCGCCTGTGACGGGACCCGAAACGCCGAATATTTTGGGGATGGAAGGTCCTGTGATATCGGCATCGAGAATCGCTGTGTTTATTTCTCTTCTGTTGATCGTGATAGCGAGCATGGAAGTGACAAGAGATTTACCAACGCCTCCCTTACCGCTTACGATTCCTATTACATTTTTGATCTTGCTGTTGGCATTGCAGGGCGCGAGTAAGCTTTCCTTTTTTGAGGAACAGTTTGCACTGCAGCTCGAACAGTCATGGGTGCATTCTTCTGACATTTTTTATCCTCCATTTCAGAATACTTTATCAGTTAATTATTATACTCAAAAAAATCAAAAAATCAAGAGATATTTAATAAAATAACGAATTGTAATACTTTTATTAACAATTATTAAAAAAGAGTAATTTTAAAAATTATGTGTTATAATGAAAATATGATCGGAGGTTTAATATGGACATTATAGTTGCACCAAATATATTTAAGTATTTGACAAGGCTTCTCGACAGAACAAGTCCGATGAAGCAAATATCTGATCACGTGCCTTGTAAGCCGCTCTTTTCTCCGGATGGTGATTTAGGCACGCGTCTTGAACGTGTACGACCCGAGGATAAGGGTATATCATCATTTTTGGTCGGAAGCTTTTTGCACGAAACAATGAACGTAAAGAAGCTTGATCTTCACGGTGTTATGATCGTCAAAGATGGAGCTGTAATTTGTGATGCTGCATTTGAAGGACATAACAGCGATATTCTCCACGTATGGCATTCGCTAAGTAAGTCTGTTACTTCGATGGCGATCGGTATGCTTATCGATGAGGGCAAACTTTCCCTTGACGATAAGGCTATAAAAATACTTGATAAAAAGGTAGGACCCTTTGCCGCTTTAGGATACAGAAATCTTACAGTGCGCCACCTTCTTACGATGACATCCGGTGCGAGCTTTGCGGAGGTTGGAACGGTTGTTGAAAAAAACTGGCTCAGAGCTTATTTCGAATCGGGAGTAACCTTTCAGCACGGCAAGAAGTTCAATTATAACAGCTTGAATTCATATGTTCTGTCTTGCATTGTAAAAGAGATCAGCGGACAAGGCTTGTGCGATTACCTTAAGCCGAGATTATTTGATCCGCTTGGTATAACGTCGTACTATTGGGAAAGATCCCCTGAGGATATTGAAAACGGCGGTTGGGGACTTTATCTGAAAAGGGAAGACGTTGCGAAGCTTGCACAGCTGTATCTTGATAACGGAATATGGCAGGGGAAACGTATAATATCTGAAAAATGGATTAGGGCATCAACAATGCCTTCCGTGAAAACTCCTGATGAATTCGGAGAATTTGATTACGGTTTGCACGTGTGGTGCAACAAGGACAAGAACAGCTTTCTCTTTAACGGAATGTTCTGTCAGGATGCGCTTGTATTAAGAGATCAAAAAATAATAATAATTACAAACGGCGGTATGGAGCAGCTTTTCCAGCAGAGCGAGTATTACGATATAATCGACAGATATTTTTATACTGCAAACCCTCAAATTCCTTATAGCATAAAAATGAATAAGGTCTTACGAGCTCTGAAGGGTAAAAAAGCTAAAAGGCACGGCTCCTTCTTTAAGACAAAACTTCCTAAAGAAGCAGAAAAGGTACTTGGAAACATATACTTCTCCTCAGATGTTAACGACGCGCCGTTTAAAAGCGCGCAGAAGGGCGGAAGTGCCGCAAGCTATGGTATTTTACCTATCACTGAACAGCTTGTCAGAAACAGCTATGCAACGGGCATACGCTCACTTTGCTTAAGACGCGAGGATAACCGGCTGTATATAGATTTTGAAGAAGGTGAAGGAATTAAGCGTCTTCCTCTTGTGCCAGGTAAATCTATTGACACAGTATTAAAATTCGGCGTCACCGAATACAGAGCGTCGGTGATATCTGATTTCTCAAAAAACGAGGTCGGCACCGACGTGCTTGTTATCAAGGTTACGTTCCCCGAAATCTCAAGCACGCGGTACATCAAAGTGTATTTTAAGGGTGACCGAATTGATGTATCTATGTCGGAATCACCCGGACTTGGACTTGTTTGGATGTTTGTAGATGAGATTGAGCGCGTTATCAGAAAAAATAAAACAATCGCTGACGTTGTTTCTATTCTCGATTCCGACTCAATATTCCTTAAGCTTGAAAAGAGATTTGAGCCTCATTTCACGTTGTTTAAAGATATTGAAGCATAGAATTATAGAATCTTTTTTCCTCGTCAATGATCTTTTTCGCGAGAGTCTTGCTCTCCGATGAACACCCTTGAAGGCTGTTTATGGCTTTTGTTATTGACTGAATTCCCATATTTGCGCCGTCTACCATCATTTTTGCGATGTGCTTGTCGGTAGAATCGGCTGCAAGCTTGATTCCGGTCCCTGCCTTCATCATCATTTCGCCAAAAGCGGGTGGCTCACCACCGTATTCACCAATTGAATTCAAAAGCTTGTGACATTCCTTGCCAATTTCTGCGTGGGTTTTACTGCTTGCGGCTATCTCTTCCTTAAGGATAGGGGAGGTGACCTTTGATATGGCGGCAGACATCCCGTCAATTGCTGTTCGACAGCCTGAATCACATTCCTTCAAGAGTTTAACTGTATCGTTCATTGCTTTCTCCTTTAATATTGATTTTAAGTTATTCTTTACACAAATATAAAAAATATGCACTCAAATTTGAGTGCATATTTTTGTCAGAATGGTATTTCGATCCAGAAAATACTTCCGTTACCGTTTGATGAAAGGACTCCGCATCTGCCTCCAATGATATCCATGATCTTTCTTACGATAGAAAGACCGAGACCGCTTCCGAAAGCTGATCGCCTATGTGTACTTTCTATCTTATAGTACCTGTCCCAGATAAGATCAAGCTTTTCTTCGGGGATTCCTTCGCCTGTATCAATTACAGACAGCCTTACGTAGTGTGCGCTTGCAATCTCATCAAAATATTTCTCTTGCCGTACAGTTACGAGCTTATCTTCTCCTGTGTAGGTCAGCGCGTTATTTACGAGGTTAAAAAGTGCCTGTATCAGTTTTTTTCTGTCTGTGGTAACGTTTATGACCTCATTAGCTTCAAATACAACGGTGTATCCATCTTGCTTACATAGCTGTTGATAGCGCTTGAGCTCTTCTGAAATGGTTTCTGTTAAGCAAAAATGTTCCATTACAGTCGGTATGGCTCCGCTTTCAAGCTTTGATATGTCGAGCATATCGTTAACAAGTGATGTTAGCCGTTTGGATTCATCAATTATTATCTGTGCATTCTCTGGCGTATTTTCCTCCGGAAGATCGCGCATTATTTCGGCATAACCTGTTATCATTGTAAGAGGAGTTCTTAAGTCATGTGAGGTATTGGCTATTAGCTCTGAACGAAGCCTGTCTGTTTTTGATAATTCCGAAGCAGCATAATTAAGTGTTTGGGAAAGATCATTGATTTCTTTGTAGTTTCCTTTCGGGAACGTGGTGGAGTAATCGCCGGATGCCAACTGAATTGCGGACTTACTGATGTGTGCTATTGGATCGGTGATGGCTTTTGAGAGGATTAACGTCAGCACCAATGACATAATTATCATCATACCACCAATTATGATAATTATATTGTTAAGTGTTTTTATGGTTGCATCAACAGGTGAAACGAATGAATTCAATACAAAAAGCATATCGTTTCCAAAAGTGTCTTGAATTATGAAGGCATAGATGAGAGCTTCAGGTGCATCCGACTTGTCATTCTGATTAGGCACGTACTTGTCTGTTGAAGGATCGAATACATAAAATTGGAGAGACTTTCCCCCGTTTATTTTTGCAGTTTTATGAAAGAACAAAATTTCAGTGCCTGTCATATCATGGATCGCGCAATTTATAATAGCATCATGGGAGAAAAGCTGGATAGCGCCTCCATTTTTGTCTATACGATAGGCTATTATGCAAAGATCATACTTGTTTGCTATCTTCATAGCCTCGTTGTCAAGCTGGACGGGCTTTTTAGATGCTGTCTTGAGTTCAGAGGCGGCCTCTTTGATCTCATTCGTCTTAATTGAACGGTAGATATCTTTTAAAAACACAATCTGAAGAAGCCAGATAAGGATCAGGACGATTGAAGTAAAAGCGGCAATATAGGAAAAAAGCTTCCATTTTATTTTGATTTGACGCTTCATATTATTCCGAGGTGTCAAAACGATATCCCACCCCTCGCAGTGTAACGATAAGCTCGCTGTATTGACGCAGATTCTTACGAAGGAGCTTTATATGAGTATCAAGTGTTCTGTCATCGCCATAGAAATCATAGCCCCAGACCTCTGTGATAAGCTTTTCACGGCTCAGAGCGATGTTCTTATTCTTGCACATATAAAAGAGCAGATCATACTCCTTGGGTGACATATCGACCCTCTGCCCGTCTATAGATACTATCCTTGCGGTGAAGTCAATTGTGAGTGAGCGATACACAAATACGTCTTTTATTTCCTTATTTTGCGCTTTGCTTCGCTTCATGATAGCTTCAACTCTCAGCATAAGCTCCTTGGCGGAGAAAGGCTTAACAACGTAGTCGTCAGCTCCCACTTTAAAGCCGTTTATTTTGTCATATTCTTCACCTCGCGCAGACAGTATGAGTATAGGCGTATCACTTCTTTGCCTGATTATATGGCTTGCAGAAAATCCGTCGAGCTCGGGCATCATAACGTCCATTATGATAATATCATAACGGCGCTGTTCGCAAAGCTTTATTGCTTCGATACCATTTTGAGCCTCGGTAACGTCGTGCCCCTCAAATTCGGCATATTTTCTTATAAGCTTTCTTATATTGACTTCATCGTCAACAACGAGAATATTATACATTTAATTCCTCCGTAATCTAAAGCAGGGAACGGTAACGATACCGTTCCCTGGCATTATTATACATCAAGAAATTTATAATTGCAATATTAAGATTTCTTTTCCTGAAGGGTGAGCTCAATATCACACAACTGTACTTTGTTTGTACCTGTGATTCTCGAAACGGTTATTGTTACCGTTTGACCTACCTCAAGCTTCTGGAGAAATGCCTTAAGATCGGTTAGCGTTGAAATTGTTTCGGTATTAATAGCAACCAGAAGGTCTCCTGTTTGGAAGTTGGGGTTTTCCGATTCGATAATATATACGCCGAATTCGGTGAAATATCTGTAATACTGAAGATGATTTATAGCATCTTCCTTGGACTGTATTTCTAACAGACGGAATCCGAGCTTAACGCGTCCTGCTACGTATCCCTTTTCAAGAAGATCCTTCATAATTACCTGAGCATCGTCAATGGGTATTGCAAAGCCAAGACCTTCAACGTTTTCGCCGGATGATTTTGCGTTAACTATTCCGATAAGCTGTCCTTTCGCATTGAAAAGACCTCCTCCGGAATTTCCGGGGTTAATTTCTGCATTTGTCTGAAGGAGATGGTATGTGGTGCCGTCGATAATGATATCTCTGTCAAGAGCGCTGACGATTCCGCTTGTAACAGATCCGCCGAGAGTTCCCAGAGGGTTACCTATTGCAACTACATCCTCTCCGACAACTACCTTTGAGTAATCTCCGAGGGTGGCAGTAGGCAGTCCCTTAACGTTAAGCTTGATAACGCCGATATCAGATTCAGCATCGCAAACAAATGAGTCAGCTTCGTACGTTGTTCCGTCCTTAAGCTTAACTGTTACCTTTGTCGCTCCTTCAATTACGTGAGCGCAGGTGATTATATGGCTTCCGTCTTCGGTAGAAGAAACTATAACGCCGCTTCCTGCACCTTGAGTTATATACTGTCCGTAGTAGCTGTCTGTTGCAACGGTTTCAGTTCTTACCTCAACAACCGTATTTGATACAACTGATGCAACGTATGCGGCAATGCCCTTATCGGTTATAACCGGTTGCTCTTCGCCCTTTGGGGCATACTGAACGATTACTTGACCGCCACCTATAATCTGCTCGTTATAAATGGAATTTGGCATCGATGCAGAGATGATAACAGAAGTGAAGATGCCGAGAAAGAAGGAAATAACAAGTGAAATGCATACCGCAGAGATTACAAATCCGCGGGAAGCGGGCCTTGGCTTTTTCTTTTCTTTCTCTTTGATATATGGCTGTGCGTAAGGGTTGTTTGTTTGTACAGGCGGATAATATCCACCGCCGTAATATCCGTTATTGCCGTATTGTTTATTTTGCTGAGACTGTGCGTAATACTGATTCTGTCCGCCCTGATAGTACTGCTGATTGGGCTGAGAGAAATATGCGCCTTTATTGGAGTAATAAGCGTAACTATCGTTTTGAGAATAGTGGTGTTGCTGATCGGCATTGTGATTGTTAAATCCTGAGCCCGCATAAGAGCCTTGATCACTGTTTAACTGATCATCTTGCTTTTGGGTAACCTGATCAGCACTATCGTTTGAGAAAGCTTTTGTATCATTGTCATAATGATATCCGTTGTTTACAGGATCGTATGGATTGTTCATAATATTTCTCCTTATGATGATGTAGGTAAATTATTTTACAGTTAAATTGTATCCTCTTAATGTGACAGTTTTGTGATTATTTGAAAAATTTATTGAAAAAACCGTGTAAGTATGCTATAATCCTGTTAATAACTTGAAAATGAGGTAATTTGTTTGAAAACTGCAGTAATAACAGGTGCATCCCGTGGAATAGGAAAGGCAACCGCTGAAGTGTTCGCCCGTGCGGGATATAACACTGTAATATGCTATAATAATTCACAGTCTGAAGCAGAAGAGCTTTGTTATAAACTGAAAAATGAGGGCCTTTCTGTATTTGTACGCAAGCTTGATGTTCAGATCTCAAATGACGTGGAAAGCTTTTTCTCTGAAATATACGATTTGTTTGGAAGTATCGACGTTCTCGTTAATAATGCAGGCGTATCATCCTTTGGATTGCTTACAGAAACTCAGAACAGTGAATTTCTCAGAGTAAATTCAATCAATTATAAGGGCACGTTCTACTGTTGCCGTGAATGCGCAAGATACATGCTAAAAAACCACAAGGGAAGTATAATTAACGTTTCTTCAATGTGGGGACTGAGCGGATCCTCGTGTGAGAGCGTTTACTCTGCATCTAAGGCGGCTGTAATAGGACTCACAAAGGCATTGGCCAAGGAACTCGGTCCTTCTGATATAAGGGTAAACTGTGTGGCTCCAGGAGTAATAGATACCAAAATGAACGCAAGTCTTCCGCAGGAGACCATGAATGAGTTGGCATATTCAACACCGCTTTGCCGCATAGGCAAACCTGAGGAGGTTGCCGAGGCAATTTTATTCTTAGCTTCCGACAAGGCTTCGTTTATAACAGGACAAGTACTTTCTGTTGACGGCGGTTTTGGGGTGTAAATAAAATAAAAAAAGCCAAGTCATTGACTTGGCTTTTTTGGTGCTCCTGCGGAGAGTCGAACTCCGGACAACTTGATTAAAAGTCAAGTGCTCTACCTACTGAGCTACAGGGGCGTTTCCCGAACGGCATTAAGTATATCACAGAAATAAGTTTTTGTCAATAGATATTTTAAATAAATATAATATAATTAAGAAAAACCACAACCGAATTACTCGGTTGTGGTTTTGATCGTTAAATTAGCCATTGTTTCTCTTCTTTTGAAGGAATTCCCACATATCATCGAGAAGGTCGTCCTTTTCAGACTTTTCAGACTCATTATCGTCAGCTGCAGCGTCGTTGTCAGTTGCCTTTGCGCCGAGCTTATTAACTGTTCTGGCTTCCTTCTTGGGAGCTTCGAATCCGGTTGCAACTACGGTAATAACCATAGTATCCTCGAGAGAATCATCGAATGCAACACCGAAGATTACGTTTGCATCGGGATCAGCCTCATCGGAAATTGCAGCGGAAGCAACCTCGATTTCCTCGAGTCCGATGTCGGGGGAAGCAGTGATGTTGATAAGAATACCCTTAGCACCTGCGATGGTGGTTTCGAGAAGGGGAGAAGAAATTGCGAGCTTAGGAGCTTCTGTAGCCTTGTCCTTACCGGATGCGGTACCGATACCCATGTGAGCGGGGCCGCCGTCCTGCATGATTGCTGTTACGTCTGCGAAGTCAAGGTTGATGTATCCCTGAGCATTGATGAGGTCGGAAATGCTCTGAACACCGTGACGGAGGATATTGTCTGCCTCAGCAAAAGCATTTGCAAGAGTGATTCTGGTTTCAGAGATCTGCTTAAGACGCTCGTTGGGGATGATGATAAGAGAGTCAACGCACTCACGAAGTGCCTCGATACCGCCCTCAGCAGCCTCCATACGCTTTCTTCCTTCAAAAGCGAAGGGCTTGGTTACGATACCAACTGTGAGGATGCCCATATCTCTGGCTATCTTTGCTACAACGGGAGCAGCACCTGTACCGGTTCCGCCGCCCATACCGGAGGTAACGAATACCATGTCCGCACCCTTGAGAGCGTTTGCAATTTCCTCGTGGCTTTCTTCTGCTGCTCTTGCACTGATGTCGGGGTTAGCGCCTGCGCCATGTCCCTTGGTGATCTTGGAGCCGATAGCGATCTTGTTTTCTGCTGTGGAGCGCTTGAGAGCCTGGATATCTGTATTGATAGTGATAAACTCTACGCCCTTGATATTGGAGGCAACCATTCGGTTAACAGCGTTGTTTCCGCCACCGCCTACACCTACAACTTTTATGTTTACTCCGCTGGAATTGATGTCTTCGAAATCGAACATTTATGTATCCTCCTGAACTTTATTTATACATTGATATTGATGATCGATGCACGATCACCGTAAAATTGGTCACACAAAATATGATACTTCTTTTTTTTAATTGTTGCAATAGTTTTTCAATAAAATTTACTTTCTGTTCACAATTTAATTGGCTATTTGTACTCAAAAAGGTTGTCCTGCTCGAGCACCACTATTTGATTTACCTTCTCAACGTTAAACGAGACGATGGAATATTCATCGAAAGCATCCTCGATTACTTTATAGACAAATCTTAGCTTTGTCTCAAGATTGTCCGACGTTCCAATGTCGATCTTATATCTGCGGTCGTTGGAATAGATCGATAAGTGGTATCTGTCCCTTGCATCGACGCAGTTTACCAAAGGATGTATGTCCTGCTCCTTAAGATCCTTTAAGAAGTCCATTATGTGATTGTAATTTGAGCTTTTATCAAATTTAATTACTTCGCCTGCAACGGCTCTTGATATCTGCGGAAGCTTTAGATATATGATGGGAAGCGACAGAATTTCAATTTCCTCATACATATCGTGCTTGGATATTATTCTCAGGTCCTCTGAAAGAAGGAAATAGTCACCGTATATCTCAGTGCAGTAGCTCGGCGCATTCTCTCTTACCGTGATGATAACGGTGGAGGGAAGAATCACTTTAAATGACACGTCGCTTACATACGGGCATTTTGTTTTTATCTTTTCCTCTGCTTTTTCCAAGTCGAGCGCGAGGAGGTTGTCCGCCTTTGAAAATCCGCATGCTTTGAGGATCTGATCCTCAGTGTATTTACTGTTACCGCGTATTTCAACATTCTTAAGTCCGAAAAATACAACGATACATATAATAGCAACGAATATGGTTAAAGCGATACCGACAACAAGGTAAAACAGTCTTCTTCTTAATTCCTTATGCTTGTTTTTTGCCTTTAATTTCAGAAAAGAGTCGTTATTTACAAGTTCGGCATTACTTAGCGAATCATCAAAATGATTATCAATATTTTGTTCAGCCATATAGCGACTCCTTTCTTGATTTTTAGAGTGGGAAAACCATTATATCACATTTTTTTTGAGTTTACAAGATGCAAAATCTCATTATATATCAAAATATTTGCATCTTTTATTGCAAATTGTGAGAAATTTTCTCCCATAATGCGTCTTTTTTCGCGATCGAGAAGGATCTCTTCAACAGCACAAGATAAGGTGTTGTCGTTGAGATCGGATTCCTCAATAAGCTTGATGGCACCCGCGTCGGCGAGAACCTTCGCGTTTTTATACTGATGATTATCTGTAACGTTTGGTGATGGGATCAATATGGAAGGCTTTTTCAGATAAGCAAGCTCGGATATAGTCATAGCTCCCGCGCGGTTGATAACAAGGTCTGCAGCTGCTAAGCGCTCGGGCATGTCATAAATGTAGTCTACCAACTCTATGTTTTCAAATTTATCAAGTCCGAGTGCTTCAAATTCTGCTCTTGTTTCCTTATAGTTTATGACGCCTGCTTGATGGAGGTGATGTATGTCGGGATGCTTTGAAGTAAATGATGCCATTAATGTAAGGGCTTCCTTGTTAATTCTTCCGGCGCCGTTACTTCCTCCGCAGGAAAGTAGTGAATATCGGTATTTGCCTTCAAAGCCAAGCTTGGCTCTTGCTTCCTCTTTTGTTATATCGTTGAATCCGTTCTTTAAGGGGTTTCCAACATGCAATATTTTTTTACACTTCTTTATTTGTTCTGCGGTAGATTCAAAATTTGTAAACAATACGTCTATGTAAGGAGCAAGAAGTTTAACAGCTACACCTGCCAGTGCATTTGATTCATGAAGGGCAGTCGGTACGTGCATTTCGGATGCTGCCTTGATGAGTGGCCAACATACATAGCCACCTGTACCAATGCAAATATCAGGTTTAAATTCTTTAATCAACTTTTTGGCTTTTGAAACAGAAGTGATCATCATCCAAAGCGTCTTGAAATTTGAAAGGCTGAGACTACGTCTGAGTCCCTGCATTTCAATGTGATGTAAGGTGAATCCTTCCTTGGGGATCAAACGGTTTTCCATTCCCCTTGAGGTGCCTACGAATGCTATTTCGGAGTCAGGCTCTATTTTTTGTATGGTTCTTGCAATCGCAACGGCGGGGTTTATATGTCCTCCGGTGCCTCCGCCTGTTAAAAGTACTCGCATCTGTATCTCCTTTAGTTATCTAAGGTGTCTTTTCTCTGATATGAGAATCGCGATATTGATAATATAATTCCCATTTCTCCCAGCTGCATCATAAGTGCCGTACCTCCGTAGCTGAAGAAGGGAAGTGAAATTCCGGTGTTGGGGATTAAGCTTGTAACGACGGCAATATTCAGCATAGCTTGGATCGCAACCTTACTTATAAGTCCTATTACGATCAGTGATGAGAAGGTGTCGGGTGCTTTTAGTGCAATAACAAATCCTCTCCATATAAGGAGCATAAAGAGAATTACCACTAGTGCGGCGCCGGCAAATCCGAGTTCCTCGGCTATGATGGAGAATACGAAGTCATTTTGAGGCTGCGATACGTAGAGGTGCTTCTGTCTGCTGTTTCCGAGACCAACACCGAACAGTCCTCCCGAACCTACTGCGTAAAGACCTTGAAGCGTCTGCCATAGCTCGTCATTTGCTCCGTATCTTTCGGGATAACGGTACATATTTAATCTTTCCATGGCATAAGGGACGGTTGAAATTGCAATACCGAGTGCAGTTACTGCACCAACACCTCCTGCTAAAAACCATGACATTCTTGCGCCTGCGGCAAAAATTACAACCATTCCGATAGCAAAAATGATTATAGTTCCCGAGAAGTGCTTTTCAAGTGCTACAAGACCGCATATCATTGCTACTATCAGGAAGGGAATAAACATACCGTAGAGGTTTGACTGCTTTGCGTTTCTGTAATTTGTGATTCTGTCTTGATTTCGCGCAACGTAAAGAGCCAGGGTCAGCACAAGCGAAAGCTTTGCTATTTCAGAAGGCTGGAAGCTGATAGGACCTATCGTTATCCATCTTTGAGCAACACCGGCGGCAAATCCATACAAAAGCACGCCTATAAGAAGCATTATGGATACTATAAAAGCAGGGATAGTTAGCTTTCGTACCCATTTGTAGTCGAATTTCATTGCCAAGAACATTGCTAAAAATCCAATTGCCGCATATCTTATCTGATTTTTTAAAAAGAAGAAGCTGTCTCCGTATCTGTTAAATGCATAGGCGTAGCTTGCGGAAAAATCCATTACAAGACCGAAAAGGGTCAGAACAATTACGAGTATAAGGAAAACCGTATCGTAGCTTCCCTTGATTCTTACAACGTCTGTGGGTTTTATGAAGTCGTTTTTCTTGCCTTGACCTGCAGGGATAGACGAAAAGCTATTAATTATATGCTTAAATAAATTGTTTTTCTTCTTTTTAGGGGTGGGTTGTCTGTTCCCTGAAACTAGAGGTTTTACGTTTTGTTTAGTAGCATCTGTCCTGATCTGCTTCTGGTTACGTGGAGTTGGATTAACCGTACGATTTTCGGGACGAATGGGCTGTCGGTTGCGACGGACATCGGTATTTTGATGTGTTGACGGTGCTTTGCTACGGGGTATTGCGTTATTATGTGATGCGACCCGATCGTTAGGAGTATGATTGACCTGTGAAGGACGTCTTACATTATTTGCATTATCCCCGCTTGTTCTTGATTTGCCGTTTGCGGAAGTTGATGCACGCGAAGATATATGCGTCCCATGAATCTGATCCTGATTGGGAGTCGTTTTTTTATTTGTTTTTGGAGGAATGTTGTTGTTCATATTTCTCCGCCTTTTTTGATTATCTTATGATATCGAATATGAATGAAAGTGCGCAAAGAACGAATGTAACTGCCGAAAAAACTGTTACCACCTTGATTTCACTCCAACCGCACTTTTCAAAATGATGGTGTATAGGAGCCATCTTGAAAAATCTTTTTCCGTGCGTGAGTTTGAAATATACGACTTGAATTATATCTGATAAAGCCTCGCTTACGTACATGAATCCACAAACTACAATTATGAGAGGGTTTCCTGCCATGAATGCCATTGAAACAACAAGACCGCCTAAGAAAAGAGAGCCTGTATCACCCATAAAAACTCTTGCGGGGTAAAAATTATATACAAGGAAGCCGAGACAAGCGCCCAGTGTTGCTCCTGCCATTGCGGAAAGAGGCAATAAGTTAAGCGTAAATGCTACTGCGGAAAAGAATGCCGCGACAACTGCAGTCTCTGTCGCTGCAAGTCCGTCTATGCCGTCGGCAAGGTTTACGCTGTTAACAATACCCGTTATCAGTATTGCAGCAAAAACATAATAGAATATTCCAAGATCCACCGTAGCTTTTACAAAAGGTATGTATAGTACTGTGTTGATATAGCCGAAATACGCACCGAGACCGAGGAATATTGCTGTTGCGATAAGCTGAAGAAGGTATTTCTGCCAGGAAAGAAGCCCTTCGTTTTTGTTTTTAGCAAATTTTGTTCTGTCGTCGATCATACCGATGAGTGCGTTCATTATTGCAAAACCGAGGGAGATAGCAGCAAATCCAAGATTGTTTTTCTCTCCGGTTGCGTACATTATCACAAAAATAACAGCAAGAACAACGGTCAAGACAACAAGAAAGGACAGACCGCCCATTGTGGGGGTTCCTTCCTTTGATTTGTGCCAACGGGGACCGATGTCGAGGATTTTTTGCCCCATTTTTTTGCTTTTGAGGATCGGTATCAGAAATTTCAGTATAAGCGCTGTGGAAATAAAGGTCGCAATCAAAGAAATTATATATATCAAAGTCATTTTTATTACCTCGGATTAACGTTTCCTTGTGTTTTCTATTTTAAAGAAGGTCGGCGATTCTGCCCATCTCAATGCCGTGGCTTGCCTTGATCAGCACACAGTCATTAAGCTTCAGTACATTTTTTATTGCGTTTGCTATGGGTGTCGGGTCGGTAATATCTTTAAACACCTGGATTTTATCTTTATCCATGCCCATCGTTATAGCTTCATCTGCGATAAACGCCGCATCTTCACCAAAAGTGAAGAGCAGATCTGTACCGATATGAGCGGCATCCTTACCAATTGAACGGTGGAGCGTTTCACTCAAATTACCGAGTTCAAGAACGCTTCCTATCACCGCAACGGTTCTTCCGTTCTTTTCTTTTGCAAGATTTTTTGTGACCGAAAGGGAAGCACGTATTGATTCGGGGCTTGCATTGTAGTAGTCGTGTATATACGTTATGCCGTCTTTAACCTTAATATTCTGACGCATTCCCACGCCTTCAAACATTGAAAGTCCAAGCTTTATCTCACCGTCGGTAAGGGAAAGCATATCTCCTATTGCAACGGCAAACATCGCATCGTGTACTGTGTGAGAACCAAGGGTGGAAATAATGCAGTTTTTAATTACTCGTGTTGGACATACGGCATCAAAAACCATACCGTTTTCACTTGTTGTTATATTTGTGGCTCTGTATGGAGCTTCTGTATTGTTAATTGCAACGTAAACTGCCCCTTCAATGCCTGAAAGCAGGGGCTCGTCGCCGTTTAGCAGGAGCTTGCCTCCCGTCTTTAATCCGTCTCTTATCTCAAGCTTTGCATCTCTTATACCTTCTCTTGAGCCAAGATGCTCGATGTGTGACGATCCGATCGTTGTTATTACTGCAATATCGGGCATTGTGATTTTTGAGAGGAAAGAGATGTCACCTTTTTTGCCCATACCCATTTCAATGACAGCAGTTTCATGTTCATCTGATATTCCCAAAACCGTAAGAGGAAGGCCCAGCTCGTTATTAAAGTTTCCGTCGGTTTTGTGGGTATTGAATCTCGCACTTAAAACAGAAGCAATATACTGTCTTGTCGTCGTTTTTCCGACGCTTCCTGTTACGCCAACCGTCAGTGCACGCATTTCTTTTTTGTGGTTTGTTGCAAGAGTAGCCAAAGCCTCGGCGCTGTTATCTACTAAAATTACGGAGCATCCGCATGCTTCAAATGCAGTAAGAGATTCGGGTATATTTTCGGTTATAACAGCTGCCGCACCTTTTTCTGCGGCTGGGGTGAGGTAAAGGTGACCGTCGGTGCGTTCGCCCTTGATAGCAACAAAAATACTGCCCTCTGAAGCCTTTCTTGAATCTATAACTGTGTGTGTTGCGTTTTTAACACCTTCGTATAGCAGCTCCCCTCCGCAAGCAAGTGCCAAATCGGAAGGTAGAGCACCTTTTTTTAAATTCAGCATTATATTTACCTTCTTAAAAATATCTATGATTTCAAATAGCGTCTCTGCCGTGTATATTGCGCTTAACGGCGTCGAGTACTATTGATCTTTCATTAAACGGACGTGTCCCGTCCTTTGTTATTTGGTATTCCTCGTGTCCTTTTCCTGCAAGAATAATAACGTCGCCGTGTACGGCGTTTGATATACAGAATTCAATTGCTTGTTTTCTGTCTTCAATTACCGCATGTGGACAATCTGCATCAAATCCCGAAAGTATCATTGAGATTATGTCTTCTGTTCTCTCCGACCTGCTGTTATCCGAGGTAATTACTACAAAATCCGAAAGCTCTGATGCGATCTTACCCATTGCACCGCGCTTACTTTTATCTCTGTCGCCGCCGCAACCGAACATAAGTATGAGCCTTTGATCGTCTCTTAAGAAGGATCGGACGGTTTTAAGCAAGCTTTTAAGCGCATCGGGGGTGTGAGCAAAATCGATATATACGGAAAATTCATTTGTCGGTAACTGTATTCGTTCGAGTCTGCCTTTAACTCCTCTGAAGCTTTTAAGAGCGTAGCGGATAGTTCTCTGAGGGATGCCATCGGTGTATGCACAAGCAGCGGCTTGAAGGGAATTCATGACGGAAAACTCTCCGGGGAGAGAAATGTCGATCTTAAATGCGGAATTATCAGTATAAACAGTAAATGTTGAACCGTGTATTCCTTTTTGCCTGATGTCTTTTGCGGAAAAATCGTTGCCGCCGCTTTTCATCGAGCATAAATAGTTATCGTTTTCGCTTTTGAACATCATGTCCCAGTACTTGTCATCGACATTGATAAACGCTCGCTTTGTTTGTGAGAAAAGCTTGGATTTTGCCTTCGCGTATTCTTCCATACTTCCGTGATGATCGAGATGCTCAGCGGAAAGATTGGTAAATATTGCGTTATCGAAGGTTATGGGAGCGAGCTTGCCGAGTGAGAGGGCGTGGGATGATGCTTCCATGAACACGTGAGTTATCCCCGATTCATATAGATCCCTTAGCTTGGGATACAGTTCTGTGGGATCGGGTGTAGTCATGCTTGATGTGAGCGTACCTATTGTAGCACATGAGTATCCCGCATAGGAGTAGATCGCGTTTAGCATTGATACGGTTGACGTTTTTCCGTTAGTGCCTGTTACGGCTGTTATTTTTAGACTTGATGCAGGATCATCATAAAAGCGGCTTATGATATAGCTTAAAGCAGATCTGTTATCGCTTGAAACAGCGTAGGGAACGGATAATTCATCAAGATATTTGCGTACGTCCTGCCGGCCGCATTCTATTACTGTTGCTACTGCACCGTTTGAAATAGCACGCTTGATTGCATCGTGACCGTCGCGATGAAATCCTTTTATGCATACGAAAAGGGAACCGTTTATGCATTTGTCGGGATCGGGTGTGACACTCGTGATTTCGGTATCAGAAAAATTGTATTTTTGACATTGAATAGAGCTTAACAGTTTATTAAGAGTCATAATATCATCTCCGTAAATCAGTTTAGATGATTTGAACGTCTTATTAAACTGCCTGGTTCTATTAAGCCGTACCGTCGAGGTAACGAACCGTGATCGTAACTACCGTGGATTCTGTTGCGAGGGTTCCGGGGGTAATTGACTGTGATACAACGTAAGCTTCATCGGAAGAGGAATTTGTCGCTCCGTCGATAATTACGTTGAATCCTGCGTTTGTGAGCGCTCTGTTTGCTGCAGAAGCGACTCTGCCGACTACGTCGGGGACTGTTTTGTTGGCAATTGGTGTTGCGTTTCCTGTGTAGAATATTACCTTGCCATCGTTCTTCATTATCTGCTGACCCTTGGCAGGCACCTGATATGTGATAACGTCGCCGTCACCTCTTACCTCAAATTTGAGACCGCGGTTGGTGGCAGCGGAAACAGTATCCGCCTTTGGCCAGCCTACGTAGTTATTGAGCGTTGCTCTTACCTTGAGAAGCTCCTCGGGGGTATAGTTTCTTTCAATTCCGATGTATGGAAGTATCTCGTCAAGGAAGCCGGCAATGTAAGGAGCGGCAACTACCGATCCATATTTACTTGGAGCCATAGGTGTATCGCAAACGATAATTACCGATATTTGCGGATTGTCGGCAGGTGCATAGGCTACTGTAGATCCTACACGGTAGGAAAATTCACCGTTGGGGTCTGCTTGGTCACGGACCTCGGATGTTCCTGTTTTTGCCGCTATTTTATATCCTGCAACGTATGCATTCTTTGCTCCTCCGTTACCCGAAACACCTCTTTCAAGAATCGAGGAAATGGTGGAGCATATGTCGGAGCTTATTACCTGTCGCTTGATATTTACCTGATGCTGCATAAGAATATTGCCGTCGTCGTCGATGATCTTATCAACAACATAGGGCGTAATAAGATTGCCACCGTTCGCAACGGAGGATATGGCTGTCAACTGTTGAAGGGGAGTGACCTTGAATGTCTGGCCGAAGGAATACACCGCAAGCGATACGTCGTTAAAGTCAGTTAATGATGCGTATATTGAATTTGCCTCACCCGGCAAATCTATGCCTGTTTTTGAGGTGTATCCGAATGATTTGAAATAGTTATAGAAGGTCGTCTGACCGAGTCGGAGCCCAATCGACATAAGGGTTGGGTTGCAAGACTGCTGAAGTCCGACTTCAAAGGTGACGGATTTGTGTCCCGAAAGCTTGTGACAGTGGATAGGATCAGGATATCCCGTAACGTAGAATTTACCGTTACAGTAGAATTTTTCCGACGGGGAAACGATGTTCTCCTCAAATCCCATTGCGGTTGTTATGACCTTGAAGGTTGAACCGGGCTCATAAAGCTCCGAGACCGCTTTGTTTCTCCACAGCGCATGGAGAAGATTGTTTTTGTAGCTTGAATATTCCGGCGATTCAGGATCCAATCCGCTGCCTTCAAGCTTTTGTAATGAATCGCTGTCGAGGGTAAACGGATCGTTAAGATCGAAGGAAGGGTAGGTTGCCATTCCGAGAATTGCGCCTGTGTTTACATCAAGTACGATGCCTGTAACTCTGTTAAGAGGATCGTTGTCGAGATATGACTGACGGATCTGCTTTTCAAGTGCCTTCTGAATGGTCATATCGATCGTTGTTACGAGGTTAGCACCGTTTGATGCGTCGATATACGTATCGTATTTTCCCGGCATCTGACCGCCCTGGGCGTCTTTTGACGTTATGTATTTACCCGATTCGCCCTTTAGGAAGGAATCATAATAATGTTCAAGTCCCGAGAGGCCCTTGTCGGTTCCAACTACACCGATAACGTTTGCTGCGAGGTTTGAGTATGGATAGTATCTTGCGGAATTAGCCTCCAGATGCACCTGCATTTTAAGTCCGTTTTCAAGTATGAAGGCCCTTACCTCGTGCGCTTGGGCTTCGGATGCTTTTTTTGCTACCGTTTCGTCGGCTCTGTTCTTCTTTTGAGTTAAGGAGTATATTTTATCTCGGTCCGCAAGAAGTATTCTTGAAAGGCCGTCGGAGATAAGCTCTGCCTGCGATTCGTCAACAATATCACGTGGGGAGATGAAGATTCTGTACACGGTATAGTTTGACGCCAGCGCGTGCATATTAGTGTCGTATATTTCACCGCGTTCTGCTTTCAACGTTGTGTATCGCTGAATATTGTTTATTACTTTGTTTTGATAGTAGTCGTAGTCAATGATCTGAAGCTTAAATAGACGGAATATTATAAGGCACCAAAATGCCATAAAAGCGGCAAGGATTATAAGACTTCGCTTTGGTATTCGTCTGTTTGATTCTGTTGCAGTTCTAATGTCAAACACCTCCCGTATGAAGTATAGTCTTATTAATTATATAACATACACTTCAATTTTACAATAGAGAATAGAAAAAAACAGAGGACAACGGAAAAATTATTATCTGTTGTCCTCGAGTATTATGTGATCTTTATGATTATCAGTCAATTCCCAAAGGGTTTATGCTGTCACCCGGATCCATAGTTATATATTTTTTTGTTATTTCATCGATCTTAACCATTCCGAGCTTTTCAGTTGCTATCTGTTCGATGAGTGTAAGATCGTTCTTTTGCTCAAGCTTTGTGGTAAGCTCGTTGGTTTCGAAGGAAAGCGTTGCGATATCTGCCTTAAGGTCAGAAATCACAGAGGTGTGCTCATTGATCTGAACGTAATTGAAGATCATATAGAAGAACATCAACGAACAGATGAGAGAAAGGAAAATCACGGAGTAGGGGAAGGACACCTTTGTTGTTGCGGTTACGGTTCTTACAGTAGGCTCTACGTGAACGGATGCAACAGGTATAGCTTTATTCTTGGAAGGAGCTTTTACGGGAAGACCGCCAAGGGTTACTCGAGGAGCTTCAGCTCTTGCGCTGGGGTTTGACATATTGGGAGAACGAGTAACGTTTCTTCTCTTGAGATCTCCGGATTTTACTCTTGTATATCCGCTTACTCGCGCATCTTTTGTATTGATTGGCTTTGTATGACTGATTGGACGTGTGTTATTGGATCTTGCGTTTATTGCATTGGCATTTTTTGAAGCGCTTGTTCTTGCATTGGTAACGTCGTTTGTCATTACTGAGTCCTTCTTTCAACTTGATTTTTATAGCTTCTCAGCCACACGAAGCTTTGCGCTGTGGCTTCTTTTGTTTTCTTCCAGTTCATTATCCGACGGGAGAATTGGTTTTTTACTTATCAGCTTTATTATTGGCTTTTTCCCGCAAACACATACAGGAAAATCGGGAGGGCAGGTGCATCCCTTGCCAAGCTCCGACATTGTTTGCTTGACCAATCTGTCTTCAAGAGAGTGGAACGTTATTATTGCCATTCTTCCACCCGGCTTCAGGCACTGTGCAATATCTTTAACTGTCGGTGGTATTATCTCTAGCTCGCCGTTTACTTCGATACGTATTGCTTGGAACGTTCTCTTCGCCGGAGAAGAACCTTTTTCTCTCATCTTTGGAGGTATGGCATCGGTAATTATTTTAACAAGCGCAAGAGTTGTTTTTATTGGAGCGACGCTTCTTTGCGAAACTATCCTCGATGCGATGCGTCTTGAAAACTTTTCTTCGCCGTAACGGAAAATAACGTTTGCCAAGTCTTCTTCCGTATATGTATTGACAATATCGTATGCAGAGACCGGATCATCTCTGTTCATTCTCATATCGAGAGGCGCGTCCTGATTGTACGAGAAGCCACGCTCTGCTACATCAATTTGATGCGAGGAGATTCCAAGGTCTATAAGCACCCCGTCGGCTTGTCTGCCGTTTAATATTTCTTTTAGATTTGAAAAATTGTTTTTTACAATTTCAACTCTGTCCGAATAGGGAGTGAGTCGCTCGGTTACGGCTTCTATTGCGTCAGCATCACGGTCAATTGCGACAAGCTTTCCGTTTTTGCTTAATTTACTTGCTATAGCGAAGCTGTGTCCGCCTCCTCCTGCGGTGCAGTCTACGTAAAGACCGTCGGGGTTAATGTTCAGTCCGTCGATGCATTCATTAAGCATTACGGAATAATGTTCGAAGTTTACTGACATATCAGAATCCCAACTTTATAAGCAGATCGGTTATCTCTGCAGTATTTTCGGAGGAGAGTACATTGTTCCAGCTAGCCTCATCCCATATTTCGATGTGATCACCTACACCGATCACCTTTACGCTCTTATCTATTCCCGCATAACTACAAAGGATCGGGGAAATGAGGATTCGTCCCGAATTATCGACCGTAGTATCAACAGCGGCAGAGAAGAGAAAGCGCTTTACCATTCTGGTTTCGGTTTCGGGGAGTGTTTCAAGCCGCTGAGTGTATGCTGTCCATCTTTCGTATGGGTAAAGGGAAATGCATTTATCAACGTTTTTTGTCATTACGACACGTTCGCCAAGCTCTTCGCGTAGCTTTGAGGGGAGGCTCATTCGCTTTTTTGAGTCAAGATTATGAGAATATTCGCCAAAGAACATTTAATGACGCCTCCTTCTACACAAATTTGGGAAAGCGTGGTATGAATGTGGATATTTGACCCACATCAGCCCACTTTGTCCCACCTACGACTATATTATAGCGTAGAAATTGGATTTTTGCAATAGAATCATCAATACTTTTTTTGACATTATTCAACTTTTTTCGCAATAAAGAACAATTGCGCGAACAAGATGGCGATAAAAGAACAAAAAACGAACACGTTAAAATTGTGATAGTAAACGAGAATATATAAGCTCTTTTTCTGGATATTAATTTGCTGAAATTTGTTGACATGGCAGAGATTATATGTTATATTTGTGTAAAATGTTGCTGTAATGGTGGAGAAAGTATGAATAACAAGAATGTAACGGAAATTATGGGGGGAAGCGTTATAAAGGAGATATGTTCCTTTGTCAATAGTGACCTTCCTGTCAATTTTCATATAGATATAATGGTGAATACGCCGCATCATTATGTTCATAAGCACAGAGATATGGAGTTTCTAATGGGAATCAGCGGTAGCGGCGTCGTATATTCAGATATGAAGCCGTATGAAATATCGGAAAATGATATTGTTGTCATAAACACGAACAGAATTCACTACGTAACATCAGACAATATCTTTAAGTATTACTGTATGCAGATAGATACCGATTATTTGTCATCTATAGGAATTGATGTTGAAACTATCAACTTTGAAGAGAAGATTTCATCCAATGAATTATCTGAGCTTATGCACCGTATCAGAAATGAATGGGATTTCACCGGCGAGCTCCGACATTTAATGATAAAGAGTTATTTAAACGAGTTTGCTGTGAAGCTTTTTAGAGATTTTAAGGTACTTGATACAGCTCATGATAAGGAAAGTAGGACGCTTCGAAAGATAAAGCAATCGATAAGCTTTATAAAGAAGGAATATACAGGTGATATATCTCTTGATGAAGTAGCTTCCGTTGCGGGACTGAGCAGATATCACTTCTGTCGTGAATTCAAAAAGGCGACTGATCTTACTCCTGTTGAATTTATCAACAGAATGAGATGTGAGTATGCAAAAACATTGCTTGAATCGAAAAAATATTCCGTATCGGAGATCAGTACAATAGTTGGTTTTTCAACATCCGCTCATTTTTCCAAAATATTTAAGAGATTCTTCTCTCAATACCCATCCGAATATGCACGTTTTTTTGAAGGAAGGGAAGGAGGAGATATCAAATGAAGAGATTAGTCAATAATTCAAACGATCCTTTCTTTAATCTTGCTTGCGAAGAATGGCTGATGAAGAATGCTGACTCTGATATTTTTATGATATGGCAAAATGCGCCCTCCGTTATTATCGGACTCAGTCAAAATGCATTTTCTGAGGTGAATATTCCGTATGCCGAGGAGCATGGGATAAAGATTACACGAAGGATAACCGGCGGTGGCGCGGTATATCATGATCTTCAGAACATCAATTTCTCCTTTATCGTCGATGAGGATTCCTCAGAGATCGATTTTGCAAGATTTCTTGAGCCGGTCATTTCGGTTTTAAAGGAGCTGGGTGTCAATGCTGTTATAAACGGCAGGAATGATCTTGAGGTTGACGGCGCAAAGATATCGGGAAACGCTCAATGCCACAAGTACGGAAAAATACTCCATCACGGAACACTTCTTTACCGTGTTGATGGAGATGCTATGTCAAAGGTCCTTTGCGTTGATGAGGAAAAGATAAAGAGTAAAGGGATTAAAAGCGTAAGATCGAGAGTTGGTCAAATCAGCAATTATACCGATGCAACGATCGATGATGTTTTTGATCGTCTTTGTAACGCTTTTGATGCAGAGGTCAAGGAACTTAACGAGTCTGAGCGTGCTGAGATCACTCATCTGTCAAAAACTAAGTTTTCTGATTGGGATTACGTGTTCGGTTCGTCCAGGCAATATGAGAAGTGCACGAAAAAGCGTTTCGATGGCGGCACCGTACAGATAGAATATAATTGCGAGCGCGGTATCATTAATGACGTTAAGATCAGCGGAGACTTCTTTTCTGTGGGGGATCCTAATGCATTATCCGATGCAGTACGAGGCTGCAGGCTTATAAGGGAAGACATTATAAAGGCTGTTAAGTCGTCTGAATGTACGATACATGGAGTTACAGCTTTTGATATAGCAAATTTGTTTTTTAACTAATAGTGGGGAGATAATATGTTAAGTAATTTTCATACACATACACAGTTCTGTGACGGAAAAAGTTCTGCTGAGGAAATGGTGATTTCTGCAATCAATGCAGGCTTCACCTCTATAGGATTTTCAGGTCATGGATATACGGATTTTGATCTTTCCTACTGTATGAAGGATACTGATGGGTATATAAAAGAAATCAAGAGATTAAGAGACAAATACGGTTCTGACATACAGGTTTACGTAGGAGTTGAGGAAGATGCGTTCTGCCTCGTAGACAGAAGCAGATTTGATTATTTGTTGGGCTCGTCTCATTATTTGAAAATTCAAGATAAGTATTATCCCATCGATCTTAGCTATAATGGACTTAAACTTGGAATCGAAGCACTTGATTCGAATATTGAAGCAGTTGCGGAGAGCTATTATTCTAAATTTACAGACTATATTAAAAATAGGAAGCCTGATATTGTAGGTCACTTGGATCTGCTGACAAAATACGATGAAAAAAGCGGTTATCCCTTCCTTAATAATTCTGGGTATAACCGTATTGCAGAAAAATATACCGAACAAATAGCAGATCTGGGCTGTATCGTCGAGATTAATACAGGAGCCATTGCCAGAGGTCACAGAACAACGCCGTATCCTGCAGAAAATCTTCTTCACATATTAAAAAAACACGGTGCGGATATCATTATTTCTTCAGATTGCCATAATGCAAGCGATATAGCTTGCTCGTTTACTGAGGTTAGATATATGCTGAAGGATATTGGTTTCAAACACGTAATGACTTTATACGATGGAAAATTTGTAAAGGATATGCTTTAACTAAAAAACTCGCTTAATGAATTAAACGATTCATTAAGCGAGTTTTAAATATTATATATCAGCCGCCGAGATATGCTTCACGGACGGATTCACTTGCCGCAAGCTCGGCACCCGTTCCCGAAAGAACAATCTTACCGTTTTCAAGCACGTATGCTCTGTTTGATATTGCAAGTGACTTGCCTGCATTCTGTTCAACCAGAAGGATAGTAGTGCCTTCCTTGTTGATCTCTTTGATTATGTCAAACACCTGATCGACAAGAAGCGGGGAAAGACCCATTGAAGGCTCATCGAGCATAAGAAGCTTTGGATGGCTCATTAAGGCTCTGCCTATTGCAAGCATCTGCTGTTCGCCACCCGAAAGAGTTCCTGCGATCTGATTCTTTCTTTCGAAAAGTCTCGGGAATCGTGAGAAAATATCCTCAAGATCTTTTTTAAATCCCGATGAGTCCTTAATGGAATAAGCACCCATCAAAAGATTTTCATATACCGTAAGTTCCTGAAAGATTCTTCTTCCTTCGGGAACCTGAGTCATGCCGTTATGAACGATCTTATGGCAGGGAGTATGGGTAATATCTTTGTTATCAAAGGTGATCGTGCCGTTGCTTTTTGGAATGAGCCCAATGATGCTCTGCATCGTTGTCGTTTTTCCTGCGCCGTTAGCGCCGATAAGAGTGACGATCTCGCCTTCGTTAACTTCAAAGCTTATTCCCTTAAGGGCGCATATAACGCCATAATGTACTTCAAGGTTATTTACTTCAAGCAATGCCATATTAACCTCCGATATATGCACGAACGACTACGGGATCGCGTAGAGTTGCCTTGGTTTCGCCCTCTGCAAGAACCGTTCCGAAGTTAAGAACCGTAATTTGATCGCAAAGACCTGATACAAATTTCATATCGTGCTCGATAAGAAGTATAGTTACGTCAAATTTTTCTCTTATAAATCTGATCGTTTTTTCAAGGTCCTCTGTTTCGTGAGGATTCATACCTGCGGCAGGCTCATCAAGAAGGAGAAGCTTTGGATTTGTTGCCAATGCACGAGCAATTTCAAGCTTTCTTTGTTTACCGTAGGGGAGATTACAGGCGAGATTGTTTCTTACATCTTCAAGATCGAAAATTGAAAGAAGCTCTTTCGCTCTGTTTCTCATTTGCTTTTCGACTTTAAAGTGACGCGGGAGTCTGAATAAGCTTTCAAGAACGGTGCATTTGTATTCGGGCTGATCGTGAAGTGCAACCATTACGTTACGTACGACCGTCATATTGTTAAAAAGTCTTATATTCTGGAAGGTTCTGGCAATACCCTTATGGTTTATTTTGTCCTGAGAGTATCCCTTAAGCTCCTGTCCGTCAAGGAAAAATGTGCCTGTTGTGGGCTTGTACACACCTGTCAGCATATTGAAAACAGTGGTTTTACCCGCGCCGTTAGGACCGATAAGTCCGTAGATCTGATTTTTCTCGATCTTAAGGTTAAGATCCTGAACAGCCTTAAGTCCGCCAAAGGAAATTCCGAGTTTTTTTGTTTCAAGAATGTAGTTTCCCATTATTTTTTACCTCTTTCCTTGTCGGCATCGAGATTCTGTGTCTTCATATCGATGGAGAGAATTTCATCCATCTGAATCTTTGTGGGCACAACGTCCCATTTTGCAGTATCATCTGTAACGTGTGACGGGTCGTGTGAACGTTTGGATATCTTTTTGATTAATGCGGAGAAGCTGTACTTGTCTCTGAAGCCCTTGAGCTTTGGCGCGTTGTTGTAAATTACAATCACGATAAGAACAAGTGCGTAAACAAGGTTCTGAAGGACAGCCAGGTCGCCTGTGAGAACGTTTGCAAGCTCTGCGTCAAGGTAAGTGATGAGCGCGGCTGCAATAATTGAGCCATTGATATTTCCCATTCCACCTAGTACTACTATAACGAGTATTTCAATGGAATAGTTATAACTGAAGTTGGACTGCTGAACAGTATAGTTACTGAAGCTATAGAGCGTTCCCGCGATTCCCGCAAAAAATGCGGAAATAGTGAAGGCGAGTAGCTTGTACTTTGTAACGTTGATGCCGCATGCTCTTGCCGCAATTTCGTTATCTCTTATTGCAGTTACAGCACGTCCGTGCTTGGAGCGGATAAAGCTCTGCACAATGAAAAGTGTGAGCAATACCATTAAGAATCCAAAAATGAAAAGGTACTGCTTATCGAAGCGAGGAGTATCAAGACCTCTTGTTCCACCAAAAGAAGAATCGGATGAGTTTCTGAAAAGGCTTCGTACGATCTCGCCGAATGCAAGAGTCACGATGGCAAGATAGTCACCTCTGAGTCTGAGTGCCGGGATGCCGATAATTACACCGCAAACTGCGGCTACGATTCCTCCAACAAGCAGACAGATAAAAAGATTTACTGTTTCATTGCCTGCCAGATGAGGCTCAAGAATACAAGCAACCTTTCCGCTGATATATGCACCAATGCACATAAATCCCGCGTGTCCAAGCGAAAGCTCACCGAGGAAGCCCACGACCACGCTGAGAGAAATTGCGAGAATTACGCTGATTGAGACCTTCTCAAGAAGGAAAAGTACTGATCCGTCAAGCTGATCCGCAAGGGACATTGTAGCAAAGAATATTGTTGCTATGGCAATCGCTATATAAGCAACGTAGTGCTTTATATTGAACTTCTTTGATAGCTTCATTATACCTTCTCCCTTCTTTTCTTTCCAAGGAAGCCCGTGGGGCGAACCAGAAGAATAATTATAAGCAGTGAGAACTCAATTGCATCGGTATAGGGAGCAATTGCTGCAAATTTTGCGGAGATACATTCAACAAAGCCAAGAAGGAGACCGCCGAGCATAGCGCCTGGGATAGATCCGATGCCACCGATAACAGCTGCGGTGAATGCTTTGATACCGGGCATTGCTCCGAGAGCATTGTTAACTGTTGGTGCTTTGAGAAGATAGAAAAGTCCTGCAAGTGCTGCAAGGGAAGAGCCTATTGCAAATGTGATTGTTATGATCTTATTAACGTTAATTCCCATAAGCTGTGCCGCGCCTCTGTCCTCGGATACCGCGATCATTGCACGTCCTGTACGTGAGAATTTAACAAAAAGGGTTAATGCGACCATGACAACGATTGCCACCGCAAGTGTTACAAAGGTCGATATCTGAACTCTGACGTTAAGAATTTCGACAGCACCGAGATCTGCAACCTCTACCATTTTAGGAGCCGAACCGAACAGTATCTGCGCCAAGCTCTGAAGCAGATAGCTGACACCGATCGCCGTTATAAGTACAGCAAGGGGGGAGGCGCCTCTAAGAGGTCTGTATGCTATTCTTTCGATAAGTATGCCGAGGAGCATACAGAAGATAACCGAGAGAATTATTGCAAGTATAGGATTGTTCAGGGCAAGGAATACGTATATTGCATACGCTCCTACCATTATGATATCTCCGTGTGCAAAGTTAAGCATTTTTGCTATACCGTACACCATGGTATAGCCGAGTGCGATCATCGCATAGGAGCCGCCTAGGCTGAGTCCATTTAATATAACTGATAAAATTGTTTCCATAAAACACCTTTTTACTTAAATGTAAAGTGTCGATTAAAAGCCGAAAACTGCATATGTCGGTTTTTCCGACATATGCAGATCGATTTTTTACTTTTAAAGTGGCAGAGCCGAATTAAGCGGCGTTTGCCTCCTTGATAACATACTTGATAGCCTGCTTGTTTACGTAACCGTCTGCGGTCCAAGTGATGTTGGAGCCGGTAACACCGTTCTCAAGAGTAAAGCCGTTCTTGAACTGCTCGCTCAAGATATCGCAGAGATCGGAAGCGCTGATTGTAACGGGGATCTCCTTGCCGGATTCAATAGCCTTCTTCATTGCATTGTAGATAGCATAAACACAGTCGTAAGCAGATGCGCCGAACTGGTTTAATGTTTCCTTACCGTACTTTTCTGTGTAGGTATCGATGAAGGATTTTGCAATTCCGTCGGTAGCCTTGGAATTGAAGTGTGAAAGCATGCTGACTGCCTGAGGGATCTTGGTGATGTCGAAACCGTCAATGTTGTCGATACCGTCGAAGCCGTCGCATCCGTAGTAGGTAGCGTTTGCGGCGATAATGTCCTTAGCCTGAGTCATAAAGAGGGAAGCGGGACCGTAGTAGGTGGGCATGAAGATGAAGGAGCAATTCTTAAGGGTGTCGATCTGGGTTGCAAAGTCGGTTGCGTTTGCATCGGTGAAGTTTGTTTCGACGATGGTGATCGAGGAATCGAGATTTGCCTTGAACTGATCGAAGATACCCTTGGAATAGTCCTCGTCTGACTTATAGAATGCGCCGATAGTCTGACCCTTGAAGTTTTCGTTTACGTACTTAGCCGCAACAGCACCCTGGTTGCCGTCTGCAAAGCACATCTGATATCCGATGCCGGGAACGGGAACCTTGTCACCGGAAGCGGAAGGTGTGAGGAAGAATACGTTTTCTTCTTTAGCGAGGTTCTTGAACTCGAGAGCGGGAGCTGTAGTTACGGTACCGAGAGAAATCTGCATACCGTTCTCATACATGTTGGAGAAGTTGTTTGCAACCTTGCTGGGATCGTGCATATCGTCGGTTGCAAGAAGCTTGAACTTGATGCCGTTGAGGCCGCCTGCGGCGTTGATCTCCTCGATTGCGATCTGTGCGGAGTTCTTTACTGCCTCACCGTACATAGCAGCACCGCCGGAAAGGGGACCGGATACTCCAATGATAAATTCTGTGTTGTTCTTTGTGTAGCTCTTTTTGCCACATCCTGCAAACAGTCCGAGACAGCAGACAACTGCAAGTGCAACAGCTAAGATCTTGTTGATTTTCATTGCGAAAACCTCCTGAATATAAAATTGAATATAATAAGATATTCCAAATTATACCTTAATGCAACAATATTGTCAAGGATTTTTGAAGAGTTTTTGAAATTTTGTTTGACATTTCCTGCATTTTTGGGTCAAATTAAGGGTAAATTGGCTTTTTACATGATAAATTTGAAATTTTTATGCATTTATGCGTGAATTATATGCCGAGAACGGCTGAAGCAATCGAAAAATAGAGCAATAATGAAAGCGCATCAACGATGGTCGTTATAAACGGAGACGCCATAACTGCGGGATCAAGCTTCATTTTTGATGCAATAAGAGGCAGGGAACATCCGATCAGTTTTGCAAGAATGATCGTTGCAGCCATCGTAATCGATACAACAGCAGCTACGGTGACAGTAATACCACTACCGAGAAGGAAATTGTCGATCAACAGAATTTTAGCAAATGTTGCAACAGCGAGTGTCGTTCCGCAAAGAGCTGAGACCCACAGCTCCTTTAGTAGTACCTTGAATATATCCGAAAACTCAATTTCATCAAGTGAAAGACCGCGGATAATCGTAACCGATGCCTGAGAACCGGCATTACCTCCTGTACCCATAAGCATTGGAATGAATGCCGTTAATGTTACCTGCGCGGCAAGCGCATTCTCAAAGGAAGAAATGATGATTCCGGTGAACGTAGCAGAGATCATAAGTATGAGAAGCCACGGAACTCTCGTCAGCCATATCATAATGGGAGAAGTCTTCATATACGGACGGTCCGTCGGAGTGATAGCCGACATTTTTGCAATGTCCTCTTCGTCCTCTTCGTTAATTACGTCGATAGCGTCGTCAATTGTGATGATTCCGACGAGTCTGCTCTCATTATCGACAACGGGAAGAGCAAGAAAATCATATTTTGTCAGAAGCATAGCCGCTTCCGCGCGGTCTTCTGATGTGTGTACTGATATTACGTTTGAATTCATTATGTCAGAGATCAGAGCATCGGGAGAAGCTAAAAGGAGAGTATAGACCGAAACGACACCGAGAAGCTTCTTGTTCTCGGTAATATAGCAAGTATATATCGTCTCGCTTTCGGTCCCGGTTTTTCTTAAGTGCTCAAAAGCCTCTTTTACGGTCATGTTTGGACGCAGGCTGACGAATTCTATCGTCATTATGCTTCCTGCGCTGTCTTTTGGGTAGGAAAGAAGCTGATTTATAGCCTTTCTGCTGTCGGGAGTTGAGTTCTTCAGTATCCTTGTAACCACGTTTGCGGGCATTTCCTCAACGATATCGACAGTATCGTCGAGATATATCTCGTCAAGAATTCCTTTAAGCTCATTATCTGTAAATGCACCGATGAGATGCTCTTGCGAATCGGGATCCATTTCGACAAACACTTCAGCCGCAAGCTCCTTGCTAAGAAGCCTGAAAACGACGGGTAGCTGTTCTTGCGCGATCATATCGAATAGAGCCGCGATATCTGCAGGCTCAGCATCCTTTAAAAGTGCCTTGAGCTCGGTAACGTTTTTGGTTTCGGCATATTCAAAAGCCTTTTCGAGATCGAGAATGTTGTTTTCCATATTGTTCTTCCTTTCAAAATTGAAGTCGGAACAGAAAAAAGGCGCAGACAAGCTGCGCACGGTAAAAAGACACCCTTAAGGTATAAATACAGTGAGCTCACTTGATCGGTCAGTTATTCTGTTCATTGAGAAATTAATGCAGGTACATAAAGGTATACTGCCCGAATCCATAAAGCTCACTCCTTTTTTATAAATCACTTTTCTCATTATACCACCGTATAAACGATTTGTAAAGGGGGGTAAAAAAATATTTGTCACACTATACAAAAATGCAGTATAACATTTGTGCAAGTACACAAAATTTTACCGCGTACATAAAATGTTAATATTTTTGGTGTATAATGGAAAAAACGATAACAAGGTGCAATCGGCATTTACAGCTTTTCATGTGTTAAAAAATTCAAAAAAATTTTTAAATTTCTTGTCCACCTTTTCCATTTTTTAGGATTATATATGGCGAAGACAAAAACGAAAGGGGCGATACTAATGGGACGTTGAAGGAAATCTGAATTAATATATCCGCAAAGAAAAAAGATAGAACGGAAATTTT
>JAZQMQ010000006.1:0-8894 GCA_045543555.1 Eubacteriales bacterium | reverse complement strand
ATTATATCTACGATGCATGGGGCAATCCTACAATTACTTACCTCGGTAACGGTGCTTCTACCCCCGCTAAATATAATCCGTTTGCATACAGAGGCTACTATCTTGATATCGAAACCGGATTATATTACCTAAACAGCAGATATTATGATTCGGAAATAAGCAGATTCATTTCTCCTGACGTAGTTGCTATTCTAACTGCAACTCCAATGGGACTAACTGACAAAAATCTGTATGCCTATTGCGATAACAACCCTATCACAAGAGTTGATAATGGTGGGGATTTTTGGTTAGTAAGTGCAATTATAGGTATAGCAACACAATATGTAGGTGATGTCATAGAAAACATAATTGATGGTAAAACCGGCCTAGATATACTAAAACCCACCTCTTCAATAGGGGAATATGTTGCAGCTGGTGTGTCATCCATAATTCCTGGTTCAGGATTAGGCGTTGCATTGATGCGCAATATTGTTTCCGAAGGAATAAAAGATTTTGAAATAATAGTATCGGGAAATGAGGTTGATATTGTTGATTCCTTAACAAGTGTTGGTCTTGGAACAGTGATTGATGTTGGCTTTGAAAAAGTGACGGATAAAATATTGGATTCAATTAGTTCAAAACATCCACGCAATTATTCCAGTTATGCACACAAAGCTAGACAACATAATCCTGCAATCACTCGAGAACACATATATCATAATATGCGACGTTCAATAAAAATCAATAGAGCTGTAACCGGAGCCACCTCATTTACATTTGACATTATTAGGGGCTCACTACCTTATTGATTTTTATAACTGAGAGGAGAATAGTATGTATAATTTTTCTGGAATGTACTACAGAATTTGGGCAGTTGCTGGCATATTACTGCTTATAGGCATTACATGTGTTCTAATACAAAAACCTTGGGCTAAGAAGTTCATAATTACAGATTATAAATTTGAAATAGTTGCAATTACAATAGCAGTGTTTCTGGGCATTTTTTACATTTCAAGAATTCTCGTTCCTGATATTTCTCTATATACCGGAGAGTTTGTTGAAACGCATCGCAATTCTAGAGTTGCCCCACCGCTACCATTCACTAGCGAGTATGTGTTTTGGGATGGAGATGGCAAAAGAAAAGTGTTGTATTTAGATACGTTTTCAAAAAAAGATATTTTCCCACATGAGTTGGAATCAGGACAGGTATACAAGGTATATTATGATAAGCTTACAAAAGTGATCACAAGGATAGACATTATCGAATGCGAAAATACTGGTTAGCTAAACACATAAACTTTTTCACCATAAAGAACAGTTGAAGGAATTAATCTTCCTTCAACTGTTCCTGAGGCATAAAATAAGACGATCTGAACCAGCTTATCCGCGAAGATAACAGATCAACGGGTTATTCGTACGTTTACGAATATGACAATGCGGGTAATATAACCGCAAAGAAGACGTACTCTTTCACAACGGGCACGCTTGGTTCCGTACTGTCAACTGTAAATTACACCTACGGTGATTCGTCCTGGAAGGATCTGCTGACAAAGTATGGTAGTACAACGATAACCTATGATTCGATAGGCAATCCTCTCACAATCGGCTCGAATAGCCGGACTTGGCAATGCCTTTGCATACGGCGCGACGGAATCAGATAGATGAATTGCCTGATACACATGTGTGGAATTAGAGGGGTATTATCAATGTATAGCTTAGGATTCTTTTCGCTTGAAGAAATCGATAACAAGCTTATTCTCCGTTATCCTTATTCAAAGGATGATGAGAAACTTGATTTGAAATTTAAAATACTGTTATTTTCTGTTTGGATTCTCGCAACAACCGTTCCGACCGCAGTCTCGCTGTTCTTGCATCGGTACGCTCATGCGGCATTATTCTTTGTGATATTTGGCGGAGGCGGCCTGTACATTGTCATTAACATAATCAAAAGAGAGGTATTAAAGTATTATTCTGTTCAAGTGGATAATGACGGAATACATGAAATTTGGAGTTTCCCAAATAAAGTGGAAAGCAAAACAATCCTTTGGGAAAATTTAAAGTGTAGTAATATTTATGTTGATATTGTCAAAACATCAGCGAAACCACCTATACTCTATGATTGTATTTTGTTCTCATCCGAATCAACTGATGATGCAAAGCAAATAAAATTTATTAGAAAAACATTCGGATCGTCATTACAATATGAACTGAAGTTTAGGAATGTACGGAATAGTATTTATATCATCGTTCGTTCAAATGAGGGCGAAGTAATATATGACTATATTGTAAGTTATGTTAATAAAAAAACCAGTATTTGAGTGGTTTTGAAATGATGTCTCATCAAAAATAACTTCAAGTCAAGAAAAGTAGAAAACCTCCGAGTCCGTTTCTAACTCGGAGGAAAACAACGCCGGCGGTGCAATTCAGAATAAGTATTTTTTCATCTTAAAAACTCCTAAAAAAACATTGGACACATCATCGGGTAAAACCCTTAAATGATGTGTCCAACTCTTTTTTATCAGAAGTTGTTAAAAAGATGATTCACAGTAGTCAGGAAGTTTCTTTAAAGTATCGTGAAACTTGCTTAAAACCCCTGTAAATACACGCTTTTCATCCGATTATTTCATTGCCTCTTCGACGGCAACCGCAACCGCAACGGTCATACCAACCATGGGGTTGTTACCTGCGCCGATAAGTCCCATCATCTCAACGTGAGCGGGAACGGAGGAAGAGCCTGCGAACTGAGCGTCGCCGTGCATTCTTCCCATGGTGTCGGTCATGCCGTAGGAAGCAGGGCCTGCAGCCATGTTATCGGGGTGGAGGGTACGTCCTGTACCACCACCGGATGCAACGGAGAAGTAGCCTACGCCGTTCTCGTTACACCACTTCTTGTAGGTGCCTGCAACGGGATGCTGGAAACGGGTGGGGTTAGTGGAGTTACCGGTGATGGAAACGCCAACATGCTCAAAACGCATGATAGCAACACCCACGGGAACGCTGTCACAACCGTAGCAACGAACCTTAGCTCTGTCGCCGTTTGAATAAGCGGTCTCGTTTACAACCTTGACCTCTTCGGTGTAGGGATCGAACTCGGTCTGAACATAGGTGAAGCCGTTGATACGGGAAATGATCATAGCAGCATCCTTGCCAAGACCGTTAAGGATAACGCGGAGGGGCTTAACGCGAACCTTGTTAGCATTAAGAGCGATCTTGATAGCGCCCTCTGCTGCAGCAAAGGACTCGTGTCCTGCGAGGAAGCAGAAGCACTCTGTCTCCTCGGAGAGAAGCATCTTACCGAGGTTTCCGTGGCCAAGACCAACCTTACGGTTTTCTGCAACGGAGCCGGGGATACAGAAGGACTGGAGACCGATACCGATAGCGGCAGCGGCGTCAGCAGCCTTTGTGCAGCCCTTCTTGATTGCGATAGCAGCGCCTACTGTGTAAGCCCACTTAGCGTTCTCGAAGCATATAGGCTGAGCCTCTTCAACTATGGTGTAAGGATCGATGCCCTTAGCTGCACAGATGTCCTTACATTCTTCAACAGAAGAAATACCGTATTCCTTAAGGGTTGCGAGGATCTTCGCCTCGCGTCTTTCATAACCTTCAAAAAGTGCCATTTCGATATTCCTCCTTAATTACTCTTTACGGGGGTCGATGTACTTAACGGCATCAGCGAAACGGCCATAGGTTCCCATAGCCTTCTCGTATGCTTCGTTAGCGGACATACCCTTCTTGATGAAGTCGGTCATCTTGCCGAGAGAAACGAACTCATAGCCGATAACCTGATCGTTTTCGTCGAGAGCCATTCTGGTAACGTAGCCCTCTGCCATCTCGAGATAACGAACGCCCTTGTTAACGGTACCGTACATGGTACCAACCTGGGAACGAGAGCCCTTTCCAAGGTCCTCAAGTCCTGCGCCTACGGTAAGACCGCCCTCGGAGAATGCGGACTGTGTACGTCCGTAAACGATCTGGAGGAAGAGCTCACGCATAGCGGTGTTGATTGCGTCGCAAACGAGGTCTGTGTTAAGAGCCTCAAGAATGGTCTTTCCCTGAAGGATCTCTGCAGCCATAGCAGCGGAGTGGGTCATACCGGAGCATCCGATGGTCTCAACGAGTGCCTCCTGAATAACGCCATCCTTAACGTTTAAGGTAAGCTTGCAGGCACCCTGCTGAGGTGCGCACCAGCCGATACCGTGGGTAAGACCGGAAATATCGCCGATCTGAGTTGCCTTTACCCATTTGCCCTCTTCGGGAATGGGAGCGGGACCATGGTTAGGACCCTTAGCAACGTAAGTCATGTTCTCAACTTCGTGAGGAACAGCATAAGGACAATTGCACATTTTATATCTCCTTTGAAGATTTATATTTTTCCAATACTATATTATAATAGATTTTACCCGCAAAATCAAGACAATTTGCAAAAAACTTGATTTTTTTCAAATCTGCGGAATAATTTCGTTTTTTCCGCCGTAAAATGTACAAACCGAACGAAAAAAACGATCCTCTTCGTACGAAGAGGATCGAAAATATCACTGCGGTCTTTCTGCGGGAAGATACTTTTCGGGATTTACAACCGTACCGTTGAATCGCACTTCAAAATGAAGATGAGTTCCTGTAACCCTTCCTGTCGCGCCGACTCCGCCGATCTGCTGCCCCTGATATACCAGGTCGCCTACGTTAACGCTTATAAAATTCATATGAGCGTAGTAGGTTTCGACACCGTTCTCGTGACGAATACGAACAAGCTTACCGTAAGTTCCGTTTATTCCTGCAAACACGACGGTTCCACCGTCGGCAGCATAAATCGGGGTGTTTCTGGGAACACCCGCCAAGTCGATTCCAAGGTGTCTTTCGCCCGATGCATCAAGTCCCTCACGGTTTATACCGAATTTCGAGGTCATGACGAACTTTTGCTGAAGCGGCCAGATAAACGAGCCCGTCGGAGCGGCTGAAACATGTTCCTTTATTCCAACGTATTCGACTCTGTCGACCGCCTCTGTAATAACGGTTGTGGAAACTACTCTTCGGGAAATCTCTTTTCCGTCAACGTAAGCAACCTCATATACCGTTTCGGCTATTCCGTTTTTGCCTTCCGTTTCTACCCTGCTCTCGCCGACGTAAAGCTCGTCGGTCTCAATAAACACGGTGTCGTAAGGAAGCATTTGGGAATATTTTTCGGCACTGTAGGTAACGTACTGAATTGCGGAATTAAGCTCACTCATATTGAATGAGAAATCAAAATCGGGAAGCTCCGTTTCTTCCTCATTTTTTATCATTCCGAAAATATAGTCCTTGTCTGCAAACAAAAGATTAAGGCTTCCGTTTGCGACAACCCTGTCGCCCGTGGGAGATTCGGGGGAGGATATGTAGCTTCCGTCATTTAAAACTACCCTCAATATGTCATCAGAGCTCATTACGCTTTTTCTGAGGCATATTACACTGTTTATTACAAAATCAGTTGTTAACTCAACAAATTCCGCTTCGTCCTCGTTATCGAGAACCTTATCGGTGATATGCTCATAAAGGCTGTCAACGAGCTTTTGAGCATCGGTGTACGTCTGAAGCGTTCCGATCGTAATGTCACCGAGTGATACGGTATATGCTCTAACGTACTCCTGACTGCACATTGCATACAGAAAATCCGCAAGCTCCGTTGCATCGAATTTTGAGAAGGTCGTAACCTCCTTCACAGCTTCAACCTCAAGCTCAGCCGTTTCTGTTGCGCAAAGCAGCTTCTGCCTTTCACAGAGGATCTTAAGCGCCTCATCGACGGTTTTCTTGTCGTCTACGGCACAAACGGGATTGCCGTCGGCGTACACGACGTATGCGGTCTTCAAAATAACCGAAACAAAGGTTAAAACCGAAACAAGAACAATGGTTGAAGCAAGAAACGCCGCAACCTCTTTTTTATTCAGCCTTTGAAATATGCTTTTTAACTGCATTTTCAAGCTTTCCTTTCGTATTCGTCATTGCAAAACATACCATTTTGAATGATACCACAATTTATCATAAAATGCAAGTCTTTTTTGCTTTTTTAACGATTTGGACAAACTTTCTTGCTTTTTTATGTCATAATCACGCTCAAAGTGGGATGAACAACTCATTTCAGACGTGTTTTTTGTTTCACAGATCAATTATATATCTTACGTCACAGGCAAAATGAGCAGTCTCTACCACCGCTTCAAACGTGCGGACAAACCCGTTTTTTTCATAAAAACGCTGCGCCGCAAGCATATTGGGCAAAGTCTCAAGATAACATCTTTTATAATATTTCTTTGCATAAGACAGCGCCCTTTTCAGCAGCTCCGCAGCTATCCCCTTGCCTCTTGCTTCGGTGAGAAGATACATTTTCTGAAGCTCGCAAACGTCCGCGGTGAGAGCGCCGATGCCGACACCTCCGACCACCTTGCCGTCGTGATCTTCCGCAACCCAATACGCGTTGCCGTCGGTGTTATATATTTCTGAAAAGCGGCACAGGTCGGGATCAGTCCATGCGGTCCCCTCGTGATTTGCACCAAACTCAATAAGACAGGTGCGGATGACCGATTCAACGGCTGAGTCATCCTTTTTTTGAATAAGTCTTATACTGTAATTACCCAATGTTATTATATTCCTCAAAACCAAAAATTTTTACGATAATGCCTTAGTTATACTGCCTGAACGCTTCGTTTTCTTCTTCGGCATCCTTGAACGAGAGTACGTCCGAAACCGAAGAAAAATAATAGCGCGGCAAAAACCGCGTTATTATTTTTATATAGACAAGATCACCGTTGCAACTGCGCCGAGTGCGATTCCTCACCACTGAAGTTTGGTTATCCTCTCCTTAAGCACGAGGAAGGAGAACAGTGCAACTATAATTATTCCGCCAACGCTTATTTCCGGATATATAAGGCTGAGCAGTATCCTTTTTACTCCATTTTTATTTCCGTAAAATGAGCTGAAAAGCGAAAGCGAAGCGCCCGTAAAAGCGGCACAAAGAAGTAAAATATAGTCCATCTTTTTTCTTCAAAACTTATTAACTCATGTATTGTAACACAAGGCCGGAAAAATTGCAAGAGGAATTTGCGATAGATGAAAAAGCTTGACAAAATTATGTTAATATGATATAAATGGTCTTAAATATAGATCATTTGTATTTTAAAGCACTACCACAATTGATATGGTAGAATTATAAAAATCAAGGGGTATATATGAAACGTTTTGACATTACCTATTTCCATGGACCATTCGCCGAATATATCACACAAGAGAACGTTATTGAAGAAATTGCGGCGAGCGGAATCACGCTTGTGCCCATCACCTACGACACCGAAACAAATAAAACCGCATTGTCGATCCTTAAACGTTTCGGCTTACGTGCAATAGTTACGGATCCTCGAATCACTCGCATCTACCATGCAAACGATATCGCAGGAGCAGATGCCGTTATAAAAACCGTCGTTAATGACTACAAAGAATTTGACAATCTGATCGGTTGGGACATCACAGACGAGCCCAATGCCGAAAAATTTCCGGTATTGGCTGCTATAGTTAATGCCCTCCACCGCTATTCTCCTGATAAAGAAACGGTAATTAATCTGTTCCCTAACTACGCTTCGACTAAGCAGTTGGGTTCCATCGACTATATTTCACATCTGGAAGCATTTGTCAACATCGTACATCCTGATCTGATATCCTACGATCACTATCACTTTATGGGGCGAGAAAAGCGTAGCATGATCTTAGGCTCATCAATAGATGAGCGCGAGCGTCTTATCCGTATTTCTGCAGAAACAACAGAAAATCGCGGCGGATTTTTCGATAACATCGAAACAATACGCTCTATTGCATTAAAATATGATATAGACCCTATGTTGATCATACTTCTCACAGAACACGGACCGTACCGAAACCTGACTATCAACGAGCTGTATTGGGAAGTAAATATGTGTCTTGCTTATGGAATGAAGCGAATTTCTTACTTTACGTATTGGGAACCGAGTTACAGCGAGCATTGGCAGTGGACAAACGCAATGTGCGACACCGTAGGCAATAAACAGCAGCATTGGTACGATGTCCGGGAGATCAACTCGGTAATCGCTCCTATAGGTTGTCACCTGTTCAATACCGTATCAGAGGCGGTATTCCATATAGGAACACAAGAGGAAAACACAAAAAAATTTGAAAATTATGGCCCTATTTCTGCCATTGACGGTGAAAACGGTGTTATAGGCTTCTTTGAGGACGGCTCTATATACCTTGTTAACCGTGATTTCGCAAACAAAAACACCTTTACACTGCACGCAAATAAGCCTCTCACTATGTTTTTGGATAACAAGTTTGTCAAGGCAAGCGATAGCGATATTACCATTGAGCTTGAAGCAGGCAAAGCAATACTTTTGAAATCATAAAAGACACTAAAAGCATAATAAAAAACCGCATAAGCGGTTTTTTATTATGCTTTTACTTTATTATATAAGCTTAACGTCGTTAGATCTTAATATTTCACGTGCATTCATCAACAGATCGTCATCGGGTATCCATTCTGCCCTTCCGTTATCCTCTTTGCCTAAAAAGGTCGCTTTTGTTCCGACATATGCATGGTAAGGAATCAGGACTTTATTCTTCTTTTAAAAAAGCTCTTGGTGATTCACCGATATCATATCTCAATCACTACAGACTGTCTCTTGCTGTTAATAAGCTTACTGAATCGAAACAATCAATAAATGAGATCTGCGTTTCAGCACGGATACATGATCCTCTTTATTTCAGTAAGCTTTTCAAAAAAACATATGGAATGTCGCCCAAAGAATACAGACAAACTTACACGCGAAAATAACATACTACAGCAGAACTCGTCTCTGTTCTCTCTTACCAAGAATTAAAACACAAAAAAGCCCCCGAAAGATAACGATTACCGGTTATCTTTCGGT
>JAZQMQ010000005.1:0-25143 GCA_045543555.1 Eubacteriales bacterium | reverse complement strand
CTCTCGTCCTTGCCAAGTCAGGCTGTTCGAGCCAATTGTGAGAGGATTGCCTATCGTGTCGTAGGTTATCGTCGTACTGCCGTACTTCGTCAGCAGATCCTTCCAGGACGAATCACCGTAGGTGTAATTTACAGTTGACAGAACAGAGCCGAGGGTGCCCGTTGTGAAGGAGTACGTCTTCTTTGCGGTTATATTACCCGCATTGTCATATTCGTAAACGTACGAGTGATTTGTCGATCTGTTGTCCTCGCGGACAAGCTGACCGAGGATGTCGTACTGATAACTGTACTGCGTTACTCCGTTGATCGCTATCGACGTGATCCGGCCGACCGAATTATAGGTGTAGGCATACGTATCGGTCTGGTGATTGCGCCGTTTTGGAAGGTGGAGGCAAGGGCCGTGATGAGCCCCGAGGTTACTCCGGTCACCTTTTCGTAAGTGTAGGCATCGGTGATGCTGTAGCTGGAGAGCGGCTCGGTATTGGGGAACGACAGCGCCGTTACCTTGCGGGTGGGACGGCCGAAATCATCATATTGGTAGCTGTTCTCGTATACAGTATTGATGCCGCACGTAAGTCCGACCCTATCGACGCTTTCGTCCTCCCCGTAGGTGACAGCCATGCTGACTTCGGCTACACGCCACTCGCCGTTCTTCGTGTAGTCCTTCCGATAGTGCTGTCCCGTAATCCGGCCTTCGTCATCGTAGTCGTTGTAGAACATCGACTGGCCGTCAGTCGTGCCGATCGCATTCACATAATATTCCTGCAAGCGTCCATTGTTGTCATGCTTGTAGGTCGTAATCTGCCCGCTGACATAGTCGGTCAGCTGATACAAACTGCCGTCGGAGGTATATTGGGAGCTTACATTATTCCCTCAATCTTCCCCTGTGAGGGCATCTTCTCCCAGGGGAAGATTCAAACACATAGGGCAATTCAATGCGATTTTCGACAAGGATAGTTAGCTAGAGGAGATTGGGTCTTTCGGAAGGAACAACAGAACTGTCCAAAACAAAAAGCCACAACCCCATCCCCTGCCTTCAGCCTTGACTTTTGATAGTTGGTCTATCTAATTTAAGGGCTATCGGTTTTTATCTGAGAGGACATGAGAATCCGAATTAACTCAGCGTTTTTGGTTTCTTCGGCGTAATCAAAAGGTGTTTTTCCAAGGCTATTGGCGATAGAGGGGTCACAGCCTTTTTCCAACAAATAATTTGTCAAAACCAAGTTTTCTTGTTGTATGCTTGCAATCAGAAGAGCCGTACCTGTTGCAACTTCAATATCCTTCCCATCCAAAAGCATGTCAACAATCCTGGTAATCCCTCTTGCGGTAGCTTCATCGTACCCCGTGGAGAAAACCGTTCCATTTGCTTTTGTTTTGTCGTATACACATGGTTTCATTCTAGCAGCAGAAATCACCGCTTTCTCGTTTTGTGACCATTCGGTTCTAGCTCCATTTTTAAGCAGAAGTGCTATGATTTCAGGATCCTCTGGTTGGAAGTAGAAAAGTGTTGCTTGAAGAGGGGTGAACCCTGCTTCAACAGAAGGCTCAACAATTGCACCAAAGTCAATTAAGAGTTCAACAATTTTTAGATTACCGGTTTTACATGCTACAGCTAATGGCCAGTCCTGTGAGTATTCAAGGAAAACCCAAATCTTACTCGGAGGAACCAGGAGCATATTAGGATCGACACCTTCATTGAGAAGCTGTTCCACTTTCAAGATATCCTCTTCCTCTATTGCTCGTAATAGCTCTTTGGTAGAAAAACGATAATGCACGCAAACACAAATGCACACAATCACCAACAAAGAAAAGATGATTATAAACCCCAATACCATATGTTTATATCGCAACATTCTACTCCTCCCAAATCATAATGAACCTATCAAATATCGTTGTTGAATCGTCATCGCTGTTGCCCCAAAGCATATATGGTACAACATCAAATACACCATGTACAACTATGTTTAAGAACGGACAATCTCCGGAATAAACATTAAAGGTTCCTACATCCTCAGGCGTAGAATTAATCGTCCCATCAGAATAGTAAACGATCTCACTTGAGAACCAATCCCCGATTACATATTTTCTATTCCTTTGATCGTCAACTTGGTTATTCTGGTGGAATTTATCAGCACTATTGGGTTCTTTTTGATAGCCTCTGTCAATCAATTCTTGTTCTGTGTAATTAGAATTATTTAATGCGTTTCTATTATAATGAGCAGTTTGTGCTGCATATGTAACCGTAGCAGCCGCAGCAACTTTCGTTGCAGCAGTAGCTAATGCCACATTCCCTGTGGTAAGTGCGGCCACTCCAACAACAACTGCAGCTACAAACACTGTGACAGTAATCCATCGTGGCCAATTTCCCGTTGAATCTTTCATGTTAATGGGGTTGTTGAAACAATAGACAAATAAATTGTATCCTCTTATTTCACTTCCAACACCAGATATTTGATTATCCGCATTAATAAATCTTCCCCAAATAGGATTATAGTATCTACTCTGCAGATAATACCATCCGGTTTCGATATCAAGATAGTAGCCTCTGTAAGCGAATGGATTATATTTAGCAGGTGTAGAAGCACCGTTACCGAGATATGTAATTGTTGGGTTGCCCCATGCGTCGTAGATATAATTTGCTAACTGCGTTCCGGACTGGTTGAATACCTTGATTATATCTCCTTGAAGATTCTTTTCATAGAAGTATGCGTCAAAGACTCCGCTTGCGTAGGACGGTGTTCTGTAACGGTAGCCTATGGGAGAGCCTGTTTCGTCGTAGAGATATACAAGTGTATAGGATTCAGTTCCATTAACGTACACTGTTTCCTTTACTATTTGCGATCCGCTCAGCAAGTATTCGTGTCTTGTGGTTGTTCCGGTACTTGCGTCGTAGACTTCCTTATAGGTACGAATACCGTCAGCGTTGTAACCATAGTTTATGGTGGTGTTGCTTCCGTCGTACCAGGACTTCAGCTGCCTTCCCTGCCAAGTCAGGCTGTTTGAGCCGATTGTGAGAGGATTGCCTATCGCGTCGTATGTTATTGTGGTACTACCATACTTTGTAAGCAGATCCTTCCAGGACGAATCACCGTAGGTATAATTTACCGTAGACAGAACAGGGCCGAGGGTGCCTGTTGTGAAAACATAAGTTTTCTTAGAGGTTATATTGCCTGCATTGTCATATTCGTAAACGTACGAGTGATTTGTCGATCTGTTGTCCTCGCGGATAAGTTGGTTCAGATCGTCGTAATAATACTTGTTCTGAACTACACCGTCGGCGTTTGTTATCTGGGTAATATTGCCGTTAGCGTCATAGGCATAATTCCAGGTAGTATCCGACAGAATACTTGTGCCCGAGCCCTTGCGTATTTCGCTGTTGACCTGCGAAATAAGCGCGGATTCAAGTGCGCCGCTTGTTTTGTAATCGTAGGTAAGCTGATTATAAAACGCATCCGCACCGTTGATATTAAAATCAATCGTTCTGGTGGACGTTCTTCCGAAGTTATCGTATACGGGATTAATTGTGCCGGAAATATAGCTGCCCGATACCGTAAGTTTCTCGATATTACCGTTTGTTGCGTTGTATATGTACGAATACGATGTGTTATCATACATGGTACCCGATGTATGATCGTAATCGAAGCTATAGAATACCATCGATATCTTCGATTCGTCATTGTAGTATATGGTCGTTCCGCTCAGATTCAGATAAGTTTCCGAATCATAAACGTTAGAATCGACCAGCTTACCCAATGCATCGTACTTATAAAGCGTAACCTCGCCGTTTACGTGGTCGGTTACCGAATATACGTTACCTGCGGAATCATAGGTGTATGAATATACCGTCTCAAATGCACCGCCTGCACCTATATTATACTGCACTTCTGCAATTCGGTCAAGTATGTCGTACACATATTTTACCTTGTGTCCGTTGCCGTAGGTTAATGTGTTGAGCTTGCCGTTGTTGGAATTGTAGGTGTAACTTGCGAGATTCCTGCTTCCAACGCTTATTGACGATGTGTTTTTTGGGGTTATTATCTTTTCTTTTTTATATGGATATGACACAGGCGTTCATATTCATCGAAGTCGAGCTCTCTCATGATATTATCAAGCTCGTCGTCACCCATTGCGGTATTTCTGCCTTCGGCGTACTGCTGGTCGACGACCTCTTTGATCTTTGCTACGAAGGCGGACTTCTTATCGATACGGTCCTCGCCGTTAAGGCGGAAGTAGCCGTTCATCCAGAATGCGATGCCTGCAAGACCCGAATGAGAGTCAACCGAAACAACAGCAGGACGTCCGAGGATCTTTTCTGTGTCGAAGATATTATAGATCTCCTGATCCTTGAGCAGACCGTCTGCATGGATACCTGCACGGGTCATATTGAAGTTTCTTCCGACAAAAGGAGTTTTGGGCGGGATCTCATAACCGATCTCCTGCTCGAAGAAATTTGCAATTTCGGTGATTACCGAAAGATCCATTCCATCGGTAGTACCGCGCAGAGACGCATATTCGATAGCCATTGCTTCAAGAGGACAGTTACCGGTTCTTTCGCCGATACCGAGAAGCGCACAGTTAACGCCGGAGCAACCGTAGAGCCAAGCGGTAGAGGCATTGGTTACAACTTTGTAGAAGTCGTTGTGGCCGTGCCATTCAAGCATTTCCGAGGGCACTCCCGCATAGTGCTGGAGACCGTAGATTATTCCGGGAACGCTTCGCGGCAGAGCGGCACCGGGATAGGAAACGCCAAATCCCATTGTGTCGCAGGCTCTTATCTTGATCGGTATTCCGGCTTCTTCTGAAAGGCGCATAAGTGCCTCTGCAAAAGGAACCACAAAGCCGTAATAATCGGCTCTCGTAATATCCTCAAAGTGACAACGAGGGCGGATACCCTTATCGAGAACGCTCTTTACGATTCCAAGGTACTTGTCGAGAGCCTGTGCTCTTGTAAGCCCCATTTTATTATAGATGTGATAGTCGGAGCAGGAAACAAGCACGCCTGTTTCCTTAAGACCGATGCTCTTTACAAGCTCGAAATCCTTTTCGTTTGCTCTTATCCAAGAGGTTACCTCGGGGAAGTCGTAGCCAAGCGCCATGCATTCCTCAACAGCGCGTCGGTCTTTTTCGGAATATACGAAAAATTCGCTCTGACGTACCAGACCCTTAGGACCGCCGAGACGGTGAAGCATCTTGAATATTTCAACGATCTGTGCAACGCTGAAGGGAGAGGTGGACTGCTGACCGTCACGGAAGGTCGTATCTGTGATCCAGATCTCGTCGGGCATATTTATTGGCACAAATCTGTGGTTGAAGGATACCTTCGGAACGCTTTCATAATCGAACAGATGACGGTAAAGATTGGGGGTGTCTCTGTCCTGAAGCTGATATTTGTATGAGGATTGCTCAAGTAGATTGGTTGCTTGAGAAAACTCAAGTGTTTGGGAGGATGATTTTTTGTCCTGCATTTTTAACTCCTGATTTTATCAAAAAAGTGTTTCATAAAATTAAATATAAATAAGTATAACACATAAAATGCAATATTGCAATACCCTTCTTGCATTTTGCAATATTTTTATTCTTTATATTAGGTTAAGCGCCGTTATTGCAAAACCGATAATTAGGCTGATGAGAGAAGCTAAACATTTTCCGCAAAAAAACTGAGTAAAAGAGATACTTTTTCCTAAGGAGGATATGCACTGGCAAATAACAGACAGCCCCGACCAACTGACACCGGCGCAAAGAAATAGGAAAGCGGGGATTCCTTGCATTTGAACGGTGGTGTTTTCGGCACCTGACGTGATTTCCAAGAATAATGTTAATGCAGACTTTATACTTATCGGAATGCTTGGTACGGAGCATATCAGTCCCGAAATTGCAGAGAAAAATATAATCGTCCCGCATATAGATAAGGTGCCCGTAACTGCATCTGATATTGCTTTACTTAGGGACGGACGACAGAATTCGTTTTTTGTGAATGCTTGCTGCAAGCAGCAGCTGGATTTTGGCTTTAAAATAACCGATAATATGCGCCCTGATATAATAGACGATAGCAGGCATACGACGTATAGTATTATGCCGAGCTTGTAAGATCCGAGCATTTTCCCGCCTAACGTTGAGTATATGAACGAGAATGACATGGGGGAGGAAGCTATCGCAATGACTGTGGCTTCTTCCCGACTGATACTTTTTCCGTCGATAACAGAAGATAGCGCAACGCTTCCTGAAGGAGCCCCACATATGAGACCTATTATGGCGGGATATACTCCATTTTCGGAAACTCCGAACAGCTTTGAGACAGGTAGCCTTAAAAATCCGGAAATCCGGTCAGCTATTTTGGAGCTTATAAGTAGTCCGTTTACGACAAATATCGGAAATAGCGATGGGATAACAGTATTTAAGCAAAGATATATACCGTTTTTTGCGTAATCTGATGTGGTTGATGAAAAAATCAAAAAGAAACAAAGCAAGGCCGGTATCATTAATGATAAAATATAAGAACCGTATTTTTTTATTATCACGAATTCCTCCAAGGATTTGTGCATATTTTTAATTACTATATTATTTGAAACGAGGAAAAATAACTTGTCAAAGATCAAAAAATTTCTTGAGGCTTTCACAGAGCTTCCGTCGTCCTCCTTTGGAGACCGTCCATATATAGAGATGGAGGGTGATAATACTCTTAAGCTTGACGGTTGCAAGGAGATATTGTCTTATGATGAGGAGGCGGCCTCCTTCCGAACAAATGAAAGCAGGGTAACGGTCAGGGGGAGCGGTCTCAAAATGTGCTCATTTGGAAACAGCACAGTCAGAGTTACAGGAAATATTACCGGTCTTGAAATCGAAAGGATAAGAGGCAATGCTTAAAAGAATCGTAGCATTTATTGTAGGAACAAGGCTCCTTTATGTGAGAAAAGAAAAATTTGTTCTCCTTGCAAATGAAATGATGAAGCGCGACATACGTTATACGTCCCTTAAGACAGTGGAGGACGGAAGAGTGTTTGAGCTGACAGAAAGGGACTATATTAAGCTTCGTGCGATTGAAAATTTTGAATATTACGAGGTAACAACCCGAAACAGAAAGGGAATACCGTATGTTTTTTCACGGTATAAAAGACGATATGGAATACTGATCGGTGCGATAGTATTTTTTATTTTAACAGGCCTTTCCACAAACTATGTTTGGGATCTTCGTATCGAAGGAAATGATTTCATTTCGGATGCAGAAATAAGAGAAAACCTTAAAGAACTTGGTTTTGGCATTGGTAGTAATATAAGAAAGACAGATTTCTACAATATTTGTCATAGGCTTTTATTGTTGAATGACGGTATAAGCTGGGTGTCGGTCAACATGGAAGGAACCTATGCTATCGTGAAGCTGATCGAACGCTCAGATCGGGAAATTGAAAAGGACAATGGAACGCCGTCGAATCTAGTTGCTGGGTTCGATGGGGAAATAGTAAGGACAGAAACAGAGTCCGGACAGCTTGAGGTAATGCCGGGGCAAACGGTAAAGGCCGGAGAACTGCTTATTTCGGGTGTCGTGAAAGTGGGGCAGGGCGATAGCGGAAGATTTGTGCTTGTAAGGTCTAAGGGAAAGGTGTTTGCCAAAACAAAACGTGTATTCAGGGTCGAAGTGCCTATAAAAAACACAAGAGAAGTCTTTAAAGAGCGTATAATCTTGAAAAAGAGTCTGTTTTTTTTCGGAAAAAGCATAAAACTTAAAGAAAACTATAGCATTTTGCAGGATAAGTGTGATATAATAACATTGAATAAGCGGGTGGTTCTTTTTGAGGGCTTGTCTCAAAAGCTCGAAACGCCTCTTCCCATAAGTATCAGAACAGAGTATGTTGAGATCTATGAAAATGTGGATGTGACATACTCGGAGGAGGAAGCGCTTTTGATTGCTGAAAATGAAATGATACAGGCAATTTCAGAAGTATTACCCGAAGCTGAAATGATATCAAAGGAAAGCTACTATGAGATTATCGACGGCGTTCTTGTTCTGACTTGGAGCATAGAGTGTATCGAGAACATTGCATCAGAGATTCCTATAGGTATTGTTTAACCTATAAAAATAATTTTAAGGTGGATAATGGCTGAAAAAACTGTAAAAACGGACAGCATCGAACAAACAGCTGCAATTTTTGGCGGGTTCGATGCAAATGCAAAAAGAATAGAGGATGCTTTTGGCGTTATTCTTCGCACAAGAGATAGCGAAAGTGCGGGGGGAAGCGTAATTGCGGTTACAGGAGAAAGGGACGAGGGCGTTTCTTGCGCTGCTGAGGCTCTGTCGTATTTGCAGAAGATCGCTGCTCTTAATGGGCATTTGACAGCACAAAACGTAGACTACGTGATTTCTATGGTTCGTGACGGAAAAAGCTCCGAGCTTACAGGAATCGATGGAGATTGTATCTGCATAACTACAAGGGGAAAGCCAATAAAGGCAAAAACTGTCGGTCAGAGCAGATACGTAGATCTGATAAAGAAGAACACGATAGTTATGGGAATAGGCCCTGCGGGTACGGGAAAGACGTTCTTGGCGGTTGCAATGGCAGTCAAGGCTCTTCGCTCAAAGCAGGTAAGCCGCGTCATTCTCACAAGACCTGCTGTTGAGGCGGGAGAAAAGCTTGGATATCTGCCCGGCGATCTTCAAAACAAAATAGATCCATATCTGCGTCCTCTTTACGATGCTCTTTTTGAGATGCTTGGGGCGGAAACTTACCAGAAAAACGTTGAAAGAGGAATAATTGAGATCGCGCCTCTTGCGTATATGCGCGGCAGAACTCTCGACGATTCGTTTATCATTCTCGATGAGGCGCAAAACACAACTCCGGAGCAGATGAAAATGTTCCTTACCCGTTTGGGTGCAAATTCCAAGGCGGTAGTAACGGGAGATATCACTCAAACAGATCTTCCGAGAGGCGTAAAGAGCGGACTTGTAGAGGCACTTCACGTTCTTGACGGGATCGAGGATATAGGCATACATCATTTTACGGAACGCGACGTTGTGAGACATCGCTTGGTACAACAGATAATTCTCGCTTACGAAAAGTACGATAAAGAAAAAAAGGAAAAGGCAAATGAGCGCATTAAAAGTTTTAACAAGAAATGAGCAGAAGCTTATAAAGGTTACACCGTCGCTTCGTGCGCTTGTGAAAAAAGCGATAAAGGCAACTCTCAAGCATCAGAATATAGAAAATGATTGCGAGGTGTCGGTAACCTTTACCGACAATGAGAAAATACATGCGCTTAATCTTGAGTACAGGAATATCGATCGCCCCACAGACGTTCTTTCCTTTCCAATGTATGAGGCAGAGGAGCTTGAAGATGCAACTGGCGAGATTGCTTTGGGAGATATAGTATTAAGCCTTCAAAGAGCAGAAGAGCAGGCCGGAGAATACGGCCATAGCTTTGAAAGGGAGGTCTCATTCCTCACCGTACATTCAATGCTTCATCTTTTGGGATATGACCACGAAATATCCGATGAAGATGAAAAGGAAATGTTTGCTTTGCAAGACGAAATAATGAAAATAATAGGTATAGAAAGATGACGGTAAAATGAAAACAGGATTTATAGCAATTTTAGGACGTCCGAACGTCGGAAAATCAACGCTTCTCAACGCAATGCTCGGAGAGAAGATAGCGATAGTATCAAAGAAGCCCCAAACCACAAGAACGAGGATCACGGGAATATTGACTAAGGGTGAGAATCAGTTCGTATTCCTCGACACACCGGGCCTTATCAAGAGCAGAAATAAGCTCGGAGATTATATGGTGAAAACCATTTCAAACACGATAGGTGAGGTTGATGCCTGTCTTTTCGTTGTTGAGGCAGGAAGCAAGCCCGGTGCGGCTGAAATGAATATGGTTGAGCGTATCAGCGCTAAAAAGCTTCCCGCAATACTCGTTATAAATAAGACCGACAAGGTTGGTGGCGAGGCTGTAGGACAGACAATAATGGATTTTAAGGACCTCTATGATTTTAAAGCGGTCGTTCCGATATCTGCGGTAAATAATAAGGGCGTTGAGATCGTAATTCAGGAAGCAGAATCTTTCCTGAGTGAAGGCGACTGGTTCTTCTCGGAGGACGATATCACCGATCAGCCCGAGAGACAGATAGCATCCGAAATAATCAGAGAGAAGCTTCTTCGCACCCTTGACGACGAGATCCCTCACGGTACTGCAGTCGTTATCGAGGAATTCAAGGAAGAGGGCAAGCTTCTTCGCATCAGAGCCGAGATATTCTGCGAAAGAGAGGCTCATAAGAGAATAATCATAGGAAAACAGGGTGCGCAGCTCAAAAAAATCGGAAGCTATGCAAGAGAAGATCTTGAAAACTTCTTCGGTGTCAAGGTGTTTATCGATCTTTGGGTAAAGGTCAAAACAAATTGGCGCGACGACGTGGTGAATCTTAATAATTTCGGATTCAACAAAAACGATCTTTGAGGTAAATAATGGAGCTTCTGACCATACCTGCCCTTGTGATAAGGGAAAGTGATTACGGTGAAAATGATAAGCTCCTTACACTGCTAACCGGCGAGAAGGGGGCACTGACCGTAATAGTTAAGGGCGCAAAAAGCCTCCGCAATAAAAACTCTGCCTGCGCGCAGCTTCTTTGCTACAGCGAGTTTACTTTAAAGGAAAGAAACGGCTTTTATACGCTTAACGAAGCATCGCTGATAGAGCAGTTTTTTGAGATAAGACGAGATATGTCATCCTTCGCTTTGGCACAATATGTGGCTGAAGTGAGCTCTGCGGTCAGCGTTGAGAATGAAAATGGGGCTGAAATGCTCTCGCTTGCTTTAAATACCCTTTATATGATATGTAAAGGGGAGCGGAGCCTCGATTTTATTAAGGCGGTGTTTGAGCTTCGCTGCGCTTATGTAAGCGGTCTTTGCCCCGATATAAAAGCGTGCAGATACTGTGGCAGAGAGGATCACGAGATATACTATCTCGACGTTATGAACGGCTCGGTATCCTGCGGAGATTGTTTCGGCGGCGATGAGGACACGATCGACAGAGAAACAAGCGGTACGACCGCGCTGATACTGCCCCTTATCCCTTCAGTGAAGAATGGAATGGGCTACATAATCAATGCAAACCCCAAAAGAATTTTTTCCTTTGCTCTTTCCGACCCTGACGAAGAGGAACTTTGCCGTGTTTGTGAAAAGTACCTTTTAAATCAGCTCGGCAGAGGCTTTAAAACACTTGATTTTTATAAAAGAGTAAAGACAATGTGACGGAGATACACCGTAATTATGAAAGGATAGAAAATTGAAGAGTTCATATTTTTCAAGAGCTATGAGAACTCTTGAATTTGACAAAATACTTGATATGCTTGCCGATTGCGCTCCGACGGAGGGCTCAAAGGCATACGCACTAAGCTTGAATCCCGAGGTTGATCCGTATATTATCAGAAAAAGACTCCGTAATACGACAGATGCAAAAAATCTGATAATTGCAAAGGGCTTTCCCTCTTTCGGAAGCATAACCGACGTTATCGGTTCTGTAGAAAGAGCGGAAAAGGGAGCAACGCTTAACACGAGAGAGCTTCTCGATATTGCAGAGCTTTTACGGACAACGAGAAGACTGTCTGATTACTATTTTGATAACAGAGGGGAAAGCACCTTGGGTGAAAGCTTGAGAGAGCATTTCGGCCGTCTTGTTTTCGACCGTGACCTTGAAAACAGAATAGGCAAAACGATACTCGCGGAGGATATGATCGCTGACGAGGCATCTCCCGAGCTTTCCGATATAAGACGAAAGATCAGAATTGAAAATAACAAAATCAAGGACAGCCTTCAAAAATTCGTAAGCGGCGCATACGGAAAATATCTTCAGGAAAACATCGTTACCCAACGTAACGGCAGATACGTTATTCCCGTAAAGGCGGAGTATAAAAACGAGATCAAGGGACTTGTTCACGATACCTCGGCTTCGGGAGCTACCATGTTTATTGAGCCTTTAGTGGTTGTTGATGCAAACAATGAATTAAGGACATTAATGAGTAAGGAAAAATTTGAGATTGAGCGAATCCTTGCATCCCTTTCTGCAGATTGCGCAGCGGACGGTGGTATAATTTCGGGCGACTATCACGCCATAACCGAGCTTGGACTCATTTTTGCAAAGGGCGAGCTATCCTACAGAATGATGGGTAACGAGCCTCTCCTGCACGAAGAAAAGCAGTATTTACGGTACGTTAAGGCGCGTCATCCCTTAATCGATAAGAAAAAGGTCGTGCCAATTACGGTTGAGCTCGGCAGAGATTATGATACGATGATAATTACCGGCCCGAACACGGGCGGTAAAACGGTTACGATGAAGACTATCGGCTTGTTGTCGCTCATGCTTCAAGCGGGACTTCATATACCTTGTGACGAAGGCTCGGAGGGATGCGTTTTTGATTCGGTTCTTGCCGATATAGGCGACGAGCAGAGCATTGAGCAATCCCTTTCCACATTCTCCTCTCACATGGTGAATATAGTTGATATAATCGGTAAGCTCAATCACCGTTCTCTCGTACTTTTCGACGAGCTCGGCGCGGGCACCGATCCCACAGAGGGTGCAGCACTTGCTATGGCGATAATTGAGGAGGTGCGCACCTACGGCTCGCTTTGTGCCGCAACTACGCATTACGCCGAAATTAAAGCTTACGCTCTTGAGACCGAGGGCGTTACAAACGCTTCCTGCGAGTTTGATATCGAAACCCTGCGTCCCACATACAGGCTTATAGTCGGTACACCGGGTAAATCAAATGCTTTTGCTATTACACAAAAGCTCGGAATGCCCGAGGAGATAATCGAAAGCGCGAAGAGAAAGCTTTCGGTAGACGATAAACGATTTGAACAGGTGATCGCAGAGCTTGAAGCAAGAAGAATTGAAGCCGAAAAGGAAAGAGATCAAGCAAGAGCCGAAAGACAGGAATTTGAAAAATACAGAAAAATTGAGGAAGAAAAGCTAAAAAACAAGCTTGAATCATCCGAGCGTCAGCTTGAAAAGAATATCGAAAAGGCTGAACAGATACTCACGAGTGCAAAGATAACGAGCGAGTACGTTATGGACGAGCTTGAAAAGATCAAGCGTCAAAAGGAAAAGGAGAGCTTCGGAGCGAAGCTCGAGGAGGGCAGAAGGGATATCAGACGTCACCTCCGCGATGCCTCCGACAAGGTAAATCCCATTGTGGAGATGGATAATTCCGATTACGTGCCTCCACGACCCTTCAAAAAGGGTGATACAGTACTCGTAACAAACCTCGGTCAGCAGGGTATGCTTGCCGCCGACCCGGATAAAAACGGTAACGTTACCGTACAGGTCGGACTTATGAATATAAAGAGCAATCTGAAAAAGCTTCAGCTTGTTGAGGAGGCGGTGCAGGTGACCACCGCCGACAAGAAGCGTATTGCCGCATCGAAATACCGCGCCACCGTCAATAAGACGTTTTCTGCCGAGCTCGACCTCCGAGGTCAGTACGGCGACGATGCTTGGTTTATGACCGACAAGTATCTTGACGAGGCAATAATGGCAAATATGAAGACCGTGAGGCTTATTCACGGTAAGGGCACGGGAGCCCTTAGAGACGCTCTTAAAAAGCATCTGAAGACAGACTCGAGAGTTAAATCCTTCAGAGGCGGTATCTACGGTGAGGGCGACAGCGGAGTTACCGTTGTTGAACTTAAATAACATTCGTCCGACGGGTAACCGTCGGACTTTTTGTTTGAAATTTGACTGAAGAATAAAATTATGATAAAATTTTAGAAAAGCATAAGGATAAACGTATTTCAAATTGTATAATAGACGAAAATAAAAGGGAGGAAGCCGAGATGGACAACGGTGCAAGTAGCTACCGCCGTTATCTTGAGGGCGACCAAGGTGCCTTTGATGAAATAATGAAGGATTATTTCGATCGGGTCATCTTTTTCATAAACAGGTACGTAAACGACGTAAACGTGGCGGAAGACCTCGCCATCGACGTTTTTGCCGACCTCATAATACACCGCAACCGCTATAATTTCTCGGTTTCTCTGAACACGTATCTTTGTATGCTTGGCAGAAGCCGTGCGCTCAATTATCTGAAAAGGCGTAAGCTTATAAGCATAACCGAAATAAACGAGGCATTTGGTGTTTCATCTGAAGATGACATAGAGAAGCAATTTGTTAAGAATGAGATGGATAAGGCACTCCACAAAGCCATAGCCGCTCTGCCCTATGATATGCGGGCTGCAGTTCATTTGACGTATTTTGAGGGAATGAGCTATAAGGAATGTGCTTTCGCTATGAAAAAGACGGTAAAACAGGTCGATAACCTTCTGTATAGAGCCAAAAAAGAGCTTGGTCAGACACTGAGAGATGGTTGGAGTGATAAATAATGAGAGATTTTGAGCAGAGAAAAGCAGAGGTGCTTAAAAGAAGTGCTTCTGCAATTAATAAAAGAAAAAGGATAATAAAAAACAGTATACCAATTTGCGCGATCGTGTTTATATGTTCTGTTATCATAAGGCTTGTTCCGTCTTTGGATAAGGGCTTGATTTTAAGTAAGCCCGAAAATTCTCCGGGTATAAATATGAATGGACCGGTCTGCGGTGATGTCGGCAACGGACCGGTGGTTGATAACGGATCAAGCGAATTTTTTCAAAGTACCGCCGTAGAACCAGAAGGAGCTCCAAGCTCTCCGACACTGCCGGACACTTTCCCACCTCCCGATGAAGTTGATTCGGAAGTGTATGAAAATGTTAAAATTGAGATTTTCTACACGAGCCTTACCTCATCAAATTCATCTACGATAATAAATAATGACAATAAAGCGGAAATATGTTATATGATCGACATGATCATCAAAAATAATGTTATAGCAGTTGGGAACAGAGGCGGGACACTTATTCGGATAATTGACGGTGATACTCAAAATGATTATTATTTCGGCAACGGTGTGATTGAATTTTGCGGTAAGTTCTACTCACTTACAGAAATGGAAAGTCAGTATTTGGAATTTCTTTTGGAAGAAGGGAATGGATAAATTATGAAAAGGTTTGTGGCTTTATTGGTTCTGTTAACTCTTATTACGGGAATATTTAATTTAACCGGTTGTGCAAGAAAAATCAGAGCGGAAAATCTTATGGATGGTGTTGAAGGAGATAAGGTTGAAAAAATAAATGTAGACGATATGTTTTCCTATTCTCAAATGGAGCTTTCTCTTAAAATTCTTGAGAAGCTTGCCTCAAGTGGCGGAGAAAACATAATGATATCTCCAATGTCGATATCTGTTGCGCTTGCTATGGTTTCAAACGGCGCATCGGGACAAAGCCTCTCACAGATAGAAGCTTTGATTGGAGGCAATGTCGATGATCTTAATGCCTACTATTACTCTTTTGTGCAGGACTTAAGCAACAATGATGATTCAAAGCTTTATTTAAAGAATTCCGTATGGATAAGAGATATCCAAAAGCTTCACGTTCAAGATAGTTTTTTAAGAAAGAACGCGACCTACTACGGCGCGGATATCTTCAAAGCTCCGTTCAACAGTTCAACGGTTGATGACATTAATCTTTGGGTGAATAAAAATACCGACGGTATGATAAATAAAATGATTGATGAGATAGATGATGATATGATGCTATATCTGATCAATACAGTTACCTTCGATGCCAAATGGAACACACAGTACGAAAAAGCTGATATATATGACGGAGATTTTACAAATTCAATTGGGAAAATAGTAAAAACCGAGATGCTTCATTCGGAGGAGTCGGGATATATTGAGCTTGAAAACGCAGTTGGTACACTAAAAAAGTACAGTGGAGGCAAATACGCATTTGTTGCGTTGCTTCCTGATGAAAACACAACTCCAGAAGCGCTAATATCGTCGCTTGACGGTCAAACCTTGGTAAATGCAATAAAGGAACGTAGCGAAGTTACCGTCAGACTTACCTTGCCGTCATTTAAAAACGATTATTCCTCAGAATTAAGTGAAACGCTTATCTCTCTCGGAATAACGGATGCATTTGATCCAGACGTAATAGGCGATTTCGATAATATGGCAACCGTTGATGACGGTGATCTTTGCATCGGAAATGTACTCCACAAGACGCATATAACTGTCAATGCAGAGGGAACAAAAGCTGCAGGTGCCACGCAGGTCGGTATATCTAATTGTACGTCAGCGAACCCGTCGTCGTTCAAAAATGTATGCCTTGACCGTCCGTTTGTTTATATGATAATTGACGTTCAAACAGCATTGCCGTTGTTTATCGGTATACAGAATGATGTTTGAACTATAAAAAGTTCTCAAAGCAATACGTTTTCTTTTGTTAACAAAAAAACACCCTCGCCGAATAGCGAGGGTGTAGTTATTTTTTTATTTTACGCGGTATGTCTCTTCTTGGAAGGAACGATAGCGTATCCGAGGAATGCCATTGCAGCGATCATAAGAGCTGCGGAAATATTCGTCCGCCCAAGGATTATCAAGGGGATTGAATGGGAAGAGGATGCATTCGCCTGCATAAAGATCTACGGAATTTTCGATAACAGTATCGGTATCATTAACCATGGTCTTGGTATATGCGGCTTCCTCTGCACCTGCAAGAACCATGATAGACGAATAGAAGTTATTTTCGGCGCTATCCGCATAGAAGCGCGCTGCGTTTACCTTAAAGCTGTAGGTACCTGCAGCGGGCTCGCGGAAGACAACTGCAACAACAAGGTCTACTTGATTAGATCTTCCGAAAACCTTGAAATTTTGGCCCTGAGGATTTCCTTCGTCAACTCTTATGAGCTGAACATTATTTACATTATCAACATCACCGTAAGAAGTAGATTTGGTGGTGCTGTAGGCACCGTTATTGCCGTTAGCGGTGGAAACGAACGGTATGAGCTTAGGGCTTTCAAATGTTTTTGCCTGGGGGTTATAAAGATAGAATTCAAATGGGCCATTATAGTTGCTGTTGAAGTCAGCTGTTGTGAGGCTCCAATTGGTATCTACGGCAGGAGTGGTACCAGCCGCGTGCACGTGAATGTCGTTCTTTACAAAGAAGGTAGCGAAGGAAGTTACCATCAATGCAAGCGCGATCATAAACGATGCGATTTTAGTATACTTTCTCATAAATTTACCATTTCTTTTGAGAATTTATTTGGATACTGTTCCTATTACATAATAGTGATTATTTTTTGTCAATATCATATTCACAACTCGTGAATAGCAAAATGACGAATTTGTGGTCTTTTATTTGTGCAAAACGACAAGTTGGAAATCATTTCATCTCTCTCAAAAAATAGCACTGAGACAAAAAAACAACGGAGGCAATATAGCATCCGCTGTTTTGATTTTATGATTATGGGACTTACAAGAGATTCTTTCTGATCTCCTCACCGGACATTGAGGTGAGATATGCAGGGGGGACGTCGAAGACAGTCTTTGCGCCCTTAATACCCTCGCGGTTCATTCTGTATGCGGCTCTTGCGTAAGCAACGAGCACGCTTGACGTGAATTCGGGATTTGAGCCGAGCTTCAAGGAAAATTCGATCATTTGCTTGGTTTGTCCGCCTTCACCCGTAACGCCGCTTCTCATTACAAATCCACCGTGTGGAATGCCTGCATGGTCACGGTCGAGTTCTTCTTTGGATATGAAATTGACTGTTGTATCGTAATCCGCGAAGTAATTTGGCATATTACAAATTTCGGACTCGATCCTTGCCTTATCCGATCCGTCTTTTGCAACTACGTAGCATTCGCGGGTATGTTTTTCGCGGGTCGTGAGGTTGGGATTTTCGCCGTTACGAACTCGTTCGATCGCTTCGGGAACGGGTACTGTGTACTGTTTTCCGTCGAGGACTCCGTCAACACGTCTTATTGCGTCGGAATGACCTTGGCTTACTCCCTTTCCCCAGAAGGTATAGTCGTGTCCGTCGGGGAGAACAGCGTTGCCCAGAAGCCTTAAAAGGCTGAACATTCCGGGGTCCCAACCAACAGATATCATTGCGATTTTTCCGCTTTCAACAGCACTTTTATTACAATTCTCAAAATGCTCGGGAATTTTTGCATGTGTATCGAAGCTGTCAACAACGTTGAAATATTTAGCGTATTCGGGGGTCTGAACAGGAAGATCGGTGGCACTTCCGCCACATATTATGAGTACGTCGATGTCGTTTTTGTGGTCAAGGATCTCGTTTACGTTATAAACGGGAACTTCGGGACTGTTTGTTTTGAGGGTTTTGGGGTCTCGGCGAGTAAAAAATGCCGTTAAGGTCATATCCGGATTCTGCCTTAATGCATATTCTACTCCTCTTCCTAAATTTCCGTATCCGAGTATCGCTGTCTTGATTTTTTCTGCCATTTTTGTTTGTACCTTTTATAAAATTTGACTATATTTGCGTCTGAAGAACAGTATAGCACAATTTTTTTTAATTGTCATTATTTATTTTTAAAATTTTGCAAAAAAAAGATAATTTGATTGCATTTTTCTGCCTTTTGTGTTACAATCAATTTATTACACGTTAAGAAAGAGGTAACATTATGTCTGAAATTATGAAAATCATCAATGAAATCAGGGGAGAATGCTCCTGCGGAAGATATCACGATACGTCGGTTAAGGATATCAGAATAGGCAAGGGGCTTGTACATAGGGTCGGAGAAATACTAAAAGAGAACTCATTCCCCAAAAGACTTCTCGTTGTGGGAGATAACAACACACTTGCTGAGGCTATTCTCCATTCACTTACAAACGAGGGCTTTGAATTTGAGGTCCTTAAATATGAAAATTTAAGACTCGCGACAATGAAAGAGGTCGAGCAGATCGAGGATATCATAAAGGGAAGGGAGATCGGCGTTCTTTCTGTTGGTACGGGATCGATTAACGACCCCTGCCGTCTTGCCGCCGCGAGAGCTGATAAGCTCCTTTGTATTTTTGGTACCGCTCCTTCTATGGATGGTTTTGCGTCCTACAGCTCACCGATCGTTTGCGACGGCTTTAAGGCGAGCTATCCCGCAAAAAGCCCCGAGGTTATTATTGCGGATACGGAGATCCTTGCATCCTCTCCGATAGAGCTTAAATCTTCGGGATTTGGAGATATGATATCAAAATATACCGCACTCATCGATTGGCAGATCGCGTCGATTCTGACCGACGAGCCTTACTGCGAGAAGGTCGCGGCCCTCACAAGAGATGCGGTCGACGAGCTTATGAGCATGGCTGATAAGGTGACTGTAAACGACGAAGAAACTGCGGGAAAAATTTTTGAGTCTCTTCTGAAAACCGGAATCGGTATGTCGTTCATGCAGAATTCCCGACCCGCAAGCGGTGCAGAGCATATTATAGGGCATCTTATCGAATGTGTTGAGCTTCGCGACGGAATAATACCGAATTATCACGGCGAGGATATTGGTGTTTGTACCCTGTACACCCTCAAACTATACAATGAGCTTGCAGAGCTTGAAAGTATAAATACGAAGAAGGAAGACGTTGATTGGGATGACGTATTGTCCTTCTACGGAAATATGGCAGACGATGTCCGCGCGCTCAATTTCCCTGAAAATATCATTGATAAGATCGACCCCGATGACCTGAAAAATAAGTGGGGAAGAATTAGAGAGATCATAAGGGGTGTGCCTTCCCACGATGAGTGCAAGGAGGCTATGAAGAAGGCGGGATGTAAGCTTGAGATCTCCGACATCGGCAAGAGCGAGAAGCTGTTTTACGATTGCGCGAGATATTCCCCTTATATGAGAAAGCGTCTGACTCTTCTCCGTATGCTCGGAATGATCGAAAGATAACGAAAAAATGCCCAAAAGCCTTTATTTAAAGGAGAAAAAGTGCATCAATGCTACAAAAAAGGCATAATTTTCAAAAAAATGCTTGACATATTTTATTGTAGGATTTATAATGATAGAGTGAAAACTTTTGTTTTCTCCTTGCCGCCGAAATCTTAGCGGCGGTCTTATGTCCATAAGGAGGTGTAAAAAATGGAAAAGAAGAACGCATCTTACGAAGTCCTGTTCGTAGTTGATCTTACTCCCGGCGAGGAGGCTGTTAAGGCTCTTGTTGAGAAGTTCACTTCTCTCATCGCTGAAAACGGCACCGTTAACGAGGTTAACGAGTGGGGCAAGCGCCGTCTTGCTTACCCGATCAACGATATGAACGACGGTTACTATGTGCTCGTTAAGTTCTCCGCTCCCACAGATTTCCCTGCAGAGCTTGAGAGAATCTTCGGTATCACAGACGGTATTCTCCGCTCCATGGTAATCGCTCAGGAAGCATAAGAAAGGTAGGGATTAGGTATGGCTAATTTCAATTTCAACAAGGTTATTCTCGGAGGAAGACTCACAGCTGATCCTGAACTCAAGCAGACTCAGAGCGGCGTTTCTGTCTGCTCCTTCACTGTGGCTGTAAACCGTCGTTTCCAGTCAAAGACCGCTGATGCTCAGCAGACCGACTTCATCAACGTTGTTGCATGGAGACAGGGCGCGGAGCTCGTATCCAGATATTTCAGAAAGGGTAGCTCTATCTGTGTAACAGGCTCTATCCAGACGAGAAAGTATCAGGATAAGGACGGTAATAACCGTGTTTCCACCGAGGTTGTAGCGGACGAAATCAGCTTTGTAGATTCAAAAGGTGAAAATTCCGCATCTCAGGGTGGATTCGGCTCTCCCTATACCCCCGAAAACTATGCTCCTTCCTTTTCTTCTCAGGACGATGAAGCTCCTCAGTTTCAGGAGATGTCAAACGAAGACGACCTTCCGTTCTGAGAAAAACAACTCAATTATAATAGGAGGAATGTAAGATGGATAACAATCAGACTCAGGCTCCCGTACAGGGCAACAAGCCCTTCCGTCAGGCCAATAAGCGTCATAGAAAGGTCTGCGTATTCTGTGCCGACAAGATCGAGCACATCGATTACAAGGATATTTCCAGACTTAAGAAGTGCATAAGCGAGCGCGCGAAGATCCTTCCCAGAAGAATTTCCGGTGCTTGTGCTCTTCATCAGCGTCAGCTGACCATCGCTGTAAAGAGAGCTCGCCACATGGCTCTGCTTCCTTACATCAGCGACTAAGCTTTATGACATCATGGGCCGGCGCAAAAGCGCCGGCCTTAAGTTTTTTACGATAAAGTTTATGTTTTTGTATATCTTCATTATGTTTTGTCATACAATGAAGATATAACGACAGAGAGGATATATCCGATATTATTCTTATGTTTACAAGCAAAACCGTGCTTTCGCTTTTTTGCGTCATTTTGGCGGTGCTGATGTTGCTGGCATCATGCGGCACCGGGAGAAAATCTGTACCTGTTATAAGTGAAAGCGAATCCGAAAATCTCGGTTCCTCAGCCACCGATACGTCTGACACGGCTCTTGACACAACGGAGAATGGCAATGAGACTCCGGAAATAACGGATGAGAATCAAACCGAAAACGACGATGTTATCATTGAAGTGCAGCGACCTGTCGCGGGCGCGCCTGCAGGAGATACGTCGGGGCCTTCACCCACGGTTTCTCCTGAGACAAAAGAGCCAAGTGTAACGGTGCCTGATGAGGAAGCTTCGACCGAATTGATTCCCGATGAAGACCTCGGGAGCGAAAATGAAGAAAACGCAAATGACCTGCCATATGCCGACGAGATGGGCGTTTTCGTGCCATACAATGTGCCTATGTCGATAGAGGATCAGATGTTGGTGGAGAGGATCGCCGCACGATTTAACGTCCACGAGGAGCTCGTTTTCGGAGTTATGTGGGCGGAATCCCGTTACGACAGAGGCGCTGTCGGAAAAAATGACAGATATCTCGGAGTGATGCAGGTTTCAACATCGAACCTTCCGATTCTGGAAAAGTATCTGGGGGTTACCGACCTTATGGATTTTGAGCAGAATGTGACCGCAGGTTGCTATTTTCTCGGACACTATGCAGATCTGTACGAGCATAATATGAACATAATGCTTCTGTATTATCACGGAGGCTACAAGTACGCCAACCCCATGATACAAGAGGGAATACTTGAGGATCGATATGTAAGAGAAGTTTTTGCCGAAATGGATCGCATCGTAGAGGCAAGAAAACAGACTGCAGCCGAGTTGGGTGTTAAGCTTAAGGGCTGGTTATACGAATACTGAAAACCTATCATTGACCTTGGTCTTTGATAGGTTTTTTTATGAAATAAAAGGAAGTTCTCTTGACTGAAAGCGGCGGGAGCAAATACCCGAAATGCAGAAAAAATATTTTGATCTGTAAAAAATAAAAATAAATGCCACACAATTGTGTGGCATTTATCATTATCAGGGGTATGATTACTTGATAGTAACGGTTGCGCCTGCCTCTTCGAGAGCCTTCTTCATAGCTTCAGCCTCGTCCTTGGAAACGCCTTCCTTAACCATCTTAGGAGCACCCTCTACGAGATCCTTAGCGTCCTTAAGTCCAAGACCGGTGATCTCACGAACTGCCTTGATAACGTCGAGCTTCTTAGCACCGAAGTTGGTGAGCTCTACGTCAAACTCGGTCTTCTCCTCTGCAGCAGCAGCGGGAGCAGCAGCGCCTGCAGCGCCTGCAACAGCAACGGGAGCAGCGGTAACGCCGAACTCCTCTTCGAGTGCCTTAACGAGATCGTTCATCTCAAGAATGGTAAGTCCCTTGATTTCTTCAAGGAGAGCGGTAATCTTTTCGCTAGCCATTTTAATTTACCTCACTTTTAAGTATTTGTTAGTTTTTTAATTATTTGGAACTTAAATTCGGATACGCGGCGTTCCTTTAACGCGTATCAAGCTGCATTACTCAGCAGCGGGAGTCTCCTCTGCGGGAGCTGCCTCTTCTGCAGGAACTTCGCCGCTCTTGTCGATAATAGCCTGAAGAGCGTAAGCGAACTTGTAGAGAGGATTCTGCATACCGAACATAACCTTGCAAACGAGGGTCTCCTTGTTGGGGATCTCTGCAAGAGCGTTAACACCTGCCTGATCGAGAAGCTCGCCATCGATGAAGCCTGCCTTGATTTCGAAGGTAGGGATCTTGTCGGCGTACTCCTTAAGGATCTTAGCGGGAGCAACGGCATCAGTGGTGCTTACTGCGAGAGCGGTCATACCGGAGAGGTGTTCCTTCATTCCGGGATAGCCTGCCTCGGTGCAAGCGCGCTCGGTCATAGTGTTCTTATATACCTTGTAGTCAACACCTGCTTCACGGAGCGCCTTACGAAGGGCGGTATCCTGATCAACGGTGATGCCTGCGTAGGAAACGAGAACTCCGGACTGAGCTGCCTTGATCTTTTCGGTAAGAGCCGCGGTCTCCGCGATCTTCTTTTCAAGAATCTTTGAACTGGGCATCGTTTTTACCTCCTGATAAAATGCCAAAGTGCCTGCGGGAAGCATAGCTCACCGCAGGCACGAAAAAACACATAATGTAATTTACGTTGACCTCGGCAGGGAGCTATAGCAATTACTGAAACCTGCTGTCTTTGGCTGACTTAAGCATTATAGCACAACCATTATCGCTTGTCAATAGCTTTTTGCAAAAAATAAAAAAATCTTTAAAACTATATTGACAAACTGAAAAAACCGTGATATAATACATAGCGTTGTGAGCAACACGGAGAAGTCGCGTAGTTGGTCTAGCGCGCACGACTGGAAATCGTGTAACCCAGAGATGGGTTCGAGAGTTCGAATCTCTCCTTCTCCGCCAAACAAAAATACCACCCGACAGGGTGGTATTTTTGTTTGGCGGGTGACTGCGATAGAGTCGAAGGCACCGCGAAGCGTGTGCCGCAGAAAGAAACCAGGCGAAGGAGAACGGCATCATTCCGAAAATAAAATACGCCTTGTTTCATCTGCAGAATCATCTCCTTCTCCGCCAACAAAAAAGCCTAATTTGTCTACCAGACAAATTAGGCTTTTTTGAATGATGTTTGCCTTCGGCAAATGATGACGGCTTCGCCTAATGATGAACGCTGATGCGAATGATGTGTGCCTGACGGCACATTGGGCAAACATCGCATCATTGCGGGACGAAGTGGCGCAACATCATATTTGCGAAGCAAATGCATCATATCGCCGCAGGCGATGCATCATTTTACAAACTGACGATTTTATGATATAATAACAGAAAAGGAGGTGCGATTATGAAAGAAAATAAGCTTGTCGATCTCTCAATGGATTTTTCCGTTGATATCATAAACCTCGCTAAGTTTTTAAAAGCAAACTACGAAACTATCATCGCTAATCAAATCGGCAGAAGCGGCACCTCTATTGGAGCGAATATTCACGAAGCACAATACGCACAGGGTACAAAGGATTTTATATCCAAGTTTGAAATTGCCCTTAAAGAAGCAAGTGAAACGGGATAATGGATCGAATTACTTTATAGAACCAAGTATATTGATGAGCAGACTTTCAAAGCATTATCCTCAAAATGTACCTCTTTGCGAGTTATGCTAATCGCATCTTGCAAAACCGCAAAGGAAAATGTAAAATGAACTTCTTTACAAAATTGTTTAAGAAGAAATTAAAGGAAGAAACACCGCCAATGCCCTCTTGGGAAACTGTCGTTGAAATGATGTATGACAAAGATCTTGATGCATTTTCCGATGAAATTGTAAAAGTGATTTATTCAAAAGATCGCTCGATGAGATATGTTGTGCTGAAGGACGAAAAGGGACTTTTCACCTATCAATTGGAAGCAATCTATCAATACGATGAAGATGAATGGAAGTATATTTGTTCACAGGACAATGCGTTACCGGCAATGTGGGAACCATTCAGAGGAATCGTTGGAAAATCTTTTTTTGGAAATATGGATGAATTGCTTAAAGAATTAAATGCCGAACCGGAATATAAGAGCTATTTCCAATGATGATATGCATCTTCGCATACTTTTAGGCTTTTTTCGATTTTTTGCACCTATGGAGGGGACACATGCGTTTATACAGACCTGTCGGGCAAGCAGAGATGGATCTGATCATTGCATCGGGTTATACGGCATATCCGCCGAGACTGCCCGAGCAACCGATTTTTTACCCCGTGCTGAACGAGCAATACGCTCGTGAGATCAACGAAAAATGGAACAAAAAGTCCGCTGAGGCAGGCTACACGGGCTATGTGACGACCTTTGAGATCGACGACGCGTATATTTCGGGGTTTGAGGTGCAAACCGTGGGCGCGAGCTATCACCGCGAGTATTGGAT
>JAZQMQ010000004.1:0-12197 GCA_045543555.1 Eubacteriales bacterium | reverse complement strand
CGTCTTCAAACGAAGACGGATTTTTTTGCCGTTGTTACATCTCTATATCGGTATTATTAAACACCTCAACGCCAAATATCTTTACGATTATTCCTTCTATATACTCCCTTTTCATACACTTCCCCCTCTGGCGGAGCTTCTGACGTCGTGTTTATTCTATGAACGTCGTAGATATCATAAAGGATCGCATTATAATGCACCGTTCCTCCGTCCTTCATACGTGCAGGAAAAGGAATTAAGAGTATCAACACAATTATCAATACAATTATAAATGCTTTTTTCATATTATCCTCCTCGATGTTATCCGATCAAATGTACAATATACGCTACATATCTCGGCAGGTGTCCAATTGCGATGGTAAGTAAGAACCAAAGCGATGCTGTAAGCAGCACTGTCGCCTTCTTTTTCTGCACAAGCTCGTAAGATATATAAAATAGGAAGGAGGTCATATATGCACCGAACTCAAACAATTCTATTGATCCCACGCCCCAAAAGATGAACAGAGGTACGCAGCTTCGAAGAATTACGTGTACAAGAGTGTTCGGAACACCGTTTTGAGATATTTCCGATTTTCTGCGGTTGAACATCCACAAGCCGAGAAGAAGCAGTCCCGATGCCAAGAATGCGGTATACAAATAAGCAAGCGCGCCCCATTCGTTTGTGAAAACGAATGAGTAGACTGTGTTTTTTCGCAGCCATGAGAAAACGTTTTCTTTTCTGTACGAAAAATCATATTTCAGTATATTTTCGACCCTCGTGCAGAAGATTAAAGGCAGCACGGTAACCGACACCGCCGCCAGGAGCGACGTACCGCTTGTTCCCGTGAATGACGACGCGAATGCTCCGATTGCGATACCAGATACGATCATAATAAGAATCACTATGATCACCTCAAACCACATACTCGGCAGATCAACGCCATGCTCTGCATATATAGGTGCGAGCATTGAATACCCGACGATAGCAGACGAGACGTTGGCGACCATAACCCAAAGCATCGATGCACTGCAAGTTGAAAGATACAGATTTGTTCTCGATATCGGAAGACTCATAAAGAAATCCGTCGATTTTTTTGAATGAAGGTACTTGAATGCGCTTATCGTTATCAGCATACTGCAAGCAAACGACAAATACATGGCGGAACCAAGCGGGAGCATCGCATCAAGAGGATTCTTCATCGTCAATTTGGAATAATCAATCAACATTTCCCTTGCGATACTGATATTAATTATTACCGCTAAAGCCGTATATATCAGTCCCGCTATCCTTGTCTGCGCAAAAAGCTCGCGCGTCATTCCAGTGAAAGCTCTATACTCATTTTGTTTTTCTTTATTCTTCATTGAAGCAGTACCCCCTTTCCTTGAGCTCATAGGAGAACAGCTCTTCAAGGGTCAGCGGCAAAACATCTAGGATCACGGGAGACATTGCCTTTATCTTTTCAACTCCGCCCGCACAATCACCTGTAAGGATCAGGTTACATACCGATCCGTGTTTTTCAAAATACACGTGTTCGACATTATTAAATAATTCTTCACCGAAGTCATAGGAGAATGCCGCTTGAACCTTAACCTTTTTTGTTCTTATAGTTTCCGCATCACCGTGCAAGAGCAGGTCTCCGCTATGGAGCACCGAAATATTGTCGCAGGTATCCTCAAGCTCTCTTAGGGAATGTGAGGTTATGACTGCGGTCGAGCCTCTTGTCAGCATTTCATCGGAAATTACCGCCTTTACGTATTTTCTCATCACCGGATCAAGACCGTCGAAGGTCTCGTCAAGTAAAAGATACTCGGTTCTGACAGAAAGTGCAAGGATCGTTGACGCCTGACGCTTCATTCCCTTTGAAAAGGTATTTATATTTTTATCCAATGGAAGCTCAACGTTTTTTGCAAGCTTTGTAAACAGATCGGCATCAAAAGAACGGTACACGTTTTTGTAAAGACGACACATGGAACTAAGGTTGCTGCCTTGCGGAAAATACAGATCATCAGGCACGTATGCTATTTTCGCTTTTGATACAGGATCGTTAAAAACGTTTCTTCCATCAAGCTTCAAGCTTCCTCCGTCAGCGCGGTAGACACCGGACAGAACTCGTAAAAGTGTTGATTTTCCCGAACCGTTTGAGCCCACAAGACCGTATATCTTGCCGCGGTCTATATTCATGCTCACACCGTTCAAGGCAATTTTCTTGCCGAAGGCTTTACTTATACCAACAGCTGCTATCATCGCAACTTCCCTCCTTATTGTTATGCATTGTTTATAAAAATAGTTTTTATCCGAATTTATTCCGTTCCAGAATTCGACCGTTTCCGCGCGCTTCTCGTAATAATCGAAATTCTCAATTTCTTCTTCAGCACGCAAAGCACCGTAAAATTCCGCGCTTTCACCTGATTTTAATGTATAGTTCAGCTCAAAATAGTCCGCAGCAGCGAAGCTGTGTCGATTTTACTGTCACAAATTCATGCAAAATCAAGTCCGTTTGGATTTATGAGAAGGCTTCCCATATCGCTTTTAGCGCGAGTTGAGCCATCGTTTTTCCACGCACGCTTAAGCATAAACCAATTTTTATAATTCGGGCGGTAGAGGGAGTAGCCCTCCTGATGCTGATTGACCATATATTTTTCCTGTCCCGACCTTGGCATAAGCCCGAATGTCGAGCTGACGGTTTCATGCCCGTTATTAGTAATAGTAGCCTTAAAATACACGGTCGGGTTACGCTCGCCATCGGCAAACGCCTCTATTGCAACATCCGATTCAACGTGATTTCTTATCTCATATATAGGCAATCCGAGCTCCACGGAACACCAAGTCGTCTGATCGAGATCAAAGCCCGTCATTTTCTCGCCGTTTAAAAGCAGAAGCCCCAAACCGGGCTGACCAACGTGTGTGCCGTTATCGAGCAACGGGAGTGTCAAGAGCTTGAAATCAGGGGCACAATATTGCTACACGCTCGCTTAACGGGCGGTGAAGGTATGCTTTTGTTGTTTTTGGTCTTTGCCACGTTTCTTTCTTAATAGCTTTATCCTATCCTAACTTAAAAATAACTTATTCGTCTTATCGGTCGTTTTCGAATATTGATTTTATGGCACAAGATAGCTCATCGGCAGAAAAACCCGATGCCTTTAGCTCCCTTACCAGCTTTGAAAATGCACCGTCTTCTCCCAAGCAGGATTTCTTGAGCCTTTGTCTTGCGCCTTTGGTGACAAAGCAGCCCTTACCGGGAACAGAAAGCGAAATACCTTCCCTTTCAAGCTCAAGGTATGCCTTCTGAACGGTATTCGGATTGATACCGAGACTGATAGACAGCATTCTGACAGAAGGCAGCTGTTCGCCCTCGGATATAAGCCCCGTCAAAACGTATCGCTTTACTTGATTTATTATCTGCTCATATACCGATATGGCAGATAACGGATCTATATGAAAAATACTAGCCCTCCTCCCAAGTGTACTACGTGAACTAATACACCTGTATTATAACAGACCGCCTGCCCATTGTCAATAGGCAGGCGGTATTTTTATTACTTATATTCTTTTATAAAAGCTCCAGCGTAATTGATACCCTTAACATCCGTACCGCAATAATCCTTATCTGCGGGCTTGATCGGCAAGGAATTGCTTTCAAATGCTGGCGAGCCCTCTTTGGGCGCATATCTTACCGCGTTTTACCAGCCCTTCGGAGCCTTTCCGCTGAAATCGATCAGCGGGTCTGCTACGATCGGTCATATCTCATCCTCGGGATATCCTTTATGCTTACCCCAAAACAGATTTCCTTCAAAGCTGAAGTTCTCACCGTTTGCGAAGTGATAACCGTTGCCGTTACCATCGGAAACAACTATATTCCTTCTGAATTGAACACCCTTCACCTGATTCTGCCCGTCCTCACTCCAGACGTACACGATATTCGACACCCATCCGCCTGAGAAATAGAAGGTGTTATTTTCTATGACAACGTCTCTTACGGGTCCAACTATCGGAATAAGAGATCCGAAGACCTCGCCGTCGTTTATGCTTACGTTATTACAAACTACCGTGCCTGTAAATCCGTGGCTGTCGTTTGTATCCGCAAGCTCGCACAAAAGAAGGAAACCGCCTTGATTGTCGCGGCTGTAATTATATTCAATTACAGTATCTCTGCAAGAAAGGTCAACGTCGAAAGCGGTCGCATCGGAAACGCCACCGGGCTTTAGTGAATATGCAACCTCATTGTATCTGATTACGCATCCGTTTGATGACTGAGGCCATATTCCCGCATTAGCGCAGGGGGTACCGGCTTGTAGTTGATTCTGTAAACCGTGTTATACTCTATCAGAGCATCCTGAGTGCCGATAAGAACGATACCGTCGCCGCCCGTCCTGTCAATTTTGTTTCCTTTGACAACTACACCGTATGAGGGCCACCAATTTTCCGTGTCACTTACGTACTCATTTTTTCCAAAGCTTTATGGGACGGTTTGCCCAAAAGCTCGTCAGGAACATACCGCTTCGACCAACGTTTTCTATGGTATTATCCTCTATAACAAGGTCTTCAAACCATCCGGGCTCATCCGAAAATGCCGCGCATATTATACCGCCCGACTCATACTGATAAGTATTCCTCTCGGTATTAACATCTTTTATCGTACGGTTTTATATATGTACACCCTTAACTGCTCCGCCCGATTCATTGCTTACGTATATTCCGCAAATACCGTTTGGATTTGTGAGCGTCAGATTGCTTACTTCAACGTGGTCAAAGTCATTCAAGATCAGTGCGTTGCCTCGCGGAGCTATGATAATGGGATCATCACCTTCTCCCCAGCTGCCTATATACACCGTTGTTCCGTCTCTTTCACGCTTTGGCTTAAGAGATCCTTTAAATTCGCATCCGGCTCTAAAAAGAAGGCTTCCACCGTTCTTTAAGGTAATCTTATTTACCCTCGAAAGTGTACGGAAAGCGGTTTCAAGGGTTTTCCCGTCATTGCTGTCATTTCCGTTCACGCTATCAACGTAATACGCTTCTCCGTCAATGGCAGGAGGAAATATTTGGCTTGTCTGAGGAAGCGTTGTATCGGCAGGCGTTGTAACATCCCCGAAATCCTCAGTGGTTGTTCCCGGTACAGTCTTTTTTTTGCGAAGGTGAACATGCAACCACATTCAATCCAAGCGCCATAACAGTAAGTGTGATCAGCATTCTTCCTAATCTTGAACATGTAATTATTGAATTCATAACTAAAGCACCTTTATTTATTGCTATTCAATAAACGTCTATTCTACAGACGCGTGTTCGATCACGGCATCAAGCACCATTGTCCAAAGGTAATCCTCAATTACAGCGTTTTTGCCGTAATAGGACAAATATTCTTCACCCGACTTAAATATCCCCTCGGACCGAGCCGCCATTTTTTCCGCAAACTCCACAAGGGTGGCGTCGGTGAAGGTTATATTTTCTTCTTTAACTATCGAATATAAAACGAGTGATTCCTTTGTTCTTGTGTTGGCAATTCCGGTAACCATGCTTTCGAGCTCTTCGCCCGTCATTCCGAGCTCCTTTTTCGCATATTCCTCAAGCGGCATATCGAGAGCATCGGCAAGTCTTCTGTAAAGCGTCATGCTGTCCTCGTAATACGCATTCAGAACCGCAACGGGCAGCTTTTTGACGGTTGAAGAATTTATCAGACGGTCTTTAAGCTCCGCTCTGACCTTGTCCATACTCACGTCGAGAAGCTGTTTTTCAAGTCGCTTTGTAACAGTATCACGAAGCTCGTTTACTGTATTACATCCGGGAATGAGCGTCTGTGCTATACTGTCATTCATCTCCGGAGTTACTTTTTCATAAACACTTAACACGGTTACTCTGAATTCAGCGTTCGTTCCTTGATCGACAATGCCTTTATATCCCGCGGGCAACGTGAGTTCAACTTTTATCGTATCACCCTTTTTTGCACCGAAACAAGCCATTCTTATTGTGTCGATCACAACGTCATCATATTCGGCATTAATATAATATGTTTGTCCCTCGACTGACAGCTCGGGAGTTGATACCCCGTTCAAAAAGCAATAACGGTCTATTTTTACGGCAGATGATGAAGTAGCGCCGTTTTCGATTTCAACGAGTTCAGATGCCGCTTCGAGCATGGCATTTATTTGTTCTTCAACTGTGTTGGAGTCTATATTAATTTCAGGCTTACTGTACGTTAGGCCCTTATATTCACCGAGCACCACATATTTTGACAGGTCCTCATTATCGAAACCTTTCCATGCATTATCTGTGCAAGATACGGTAAAAATCAACACAGCCATTACCAAGATAGCAAATAATTTCCTCATCTTATTTCTCCTCCGAATTTTCCATTATCAATGATAACACATTTCCGCACTTTTGTAAATAGATCAGCGTTTATTTACAATAAATATACTTTCCCTTTTTCCTGTATTGTATTGACTTTTCTTCAAGATTAATGTATAATGTATAATGAGTAATTATATGTATAAAAGGAAGGCAATATATGAAGGACTCATACAAAATTCTAGTTTTAAACGGTCCGAACCTCAACATGACGGGCTTGAGAGAGCCCTCGGTTTACGGTACCGCAACTCTTAATGACATCAACACTTCAATTTCGGAAGCCGCTTCCTCCCTTGGCATCATAACCGAATTTTTTCAGTCGAATCACGAGGGTGATCTGATCGACAGCATACATAACGCATACGGTAATTTTGACGGAATAATTTTCAATGCAGGTGCCTTCACACATTATTCCTATGCAATTCGCGACGCCATTGCTTCTGTCGACATTCCAACAGTAGAAGTACACATGTCAAACGTACACGCAAGAGAAGAATTCAGAAACATCTCCGTAATCTCTCCCGTATGCATCGGCACCATTGCGGGATTTGGATCATTCAGCTACCACCTTGCATTAGCGGCGCTGATAGAACGCTTTAAGAAGAACTGATATGGGACGTTTTATTGTTATCGACGGTCTCGACGGATCGGGCAAGGAGACCCAAAGCCTCATATTAAAGTCACATCTTGAAAACATGGGAATTAAGGTGAGATATATCTCATTCCCTCAATATGAAAATGACAGTTCTCTCTTTGTAAAGAAATATTTAAACGGAGAGCTCGGTTCACACCCCGAGGACACAAATGCCTATGCTGCTTCAAGCTTTTTTGCATCCGACAGATATCTTTCCTATCGCACCGATTGGAAAAAGGATATCGACGATCCCGATACCGTCGTAATTGCCAACAGATACACCACGGCAAACGCGGTGCATCAGCTTTCAAAGCTCGAAAAGGACAAGTGGGAGTATTTTCTTAATTGGCTCTGGGATTACGAATTCTATAAGCTCGGTATTCCCGTTCCCGACGCGATCATATATCTTGAAATGCATCCCGACATTTCCTACAAGCTGATAAAAAGCCGTTCCGACACAACGGGACGCGCAATGGATATTCACGAATCCGACAACACGTTCTTATACAAGAGCTATGAGGCTGCGCTCTACGCGTCAGACCGTCTAAAATGGAACAGAATATGCTGTTACAAGGACGGAGAGCCCTTAAGCAGAGAGGAGATCGCCGAACAGATCATTGCTGTTCTCGGCTATAACAAATAATGATATACGAATTTTTGGCAGATGGCTTTGAACTTGTTGAAGCTATGACTCCGCTGGACATACTGCGTCGATGCGGAAAGGAAATAATAACCGTCAGCATAACCGATTCGCACTCTGTAAAAAGCTCAAACGGTGTTACGGTTACCGCGGACAAGCTTATAAGTGAGCTAACAGACGAAAACCCAGAAGCCGTAATCCTTCCCGGAGGAATGCCCGGTGCGGCAAACCTGAGAAATTCCGAACACGTTTGCAATATCACGCTAAGAGCAGTTCAATCAGGTGCAATCGTAGCAGCCATATGCGCAGCACCTTTTATTCTCGGAGAGCTCGGATTACTTAATAACAAGTGTGCTGTATGCTACCCCGGATTCGAAGACAAGCTCTACGGCGCCCGCATATCCGAGAACAGAGTCGTGCGCGATGGGAACATAATAACAGCCGCGGGGATGGGAGTTGCACTTCCCTTCTCCTACGAGCTTACGGTAGCATTTTGCGGAAAAGAAAAAGCAGATGCAATAATGAAAAGCATAATGTGCTGATCAAAACATAAAAACACGAAAGGAGCGAAGGCAATGGCATTACAGTCAACAAAGGAACAAAAGATAATGGTCCGCAAGGAACTAATGGCAGTAAGAAATGCTATTGCCGACAAAGAAAAAAGCTTGGCGGAGAGCGCGATGATCTCAAAGCTGTTATCACTTGCATCTTTCCGTTTTGCCGAAACGATCCTTTTATACTATCCAATAAAAAATGAGCCTGATCTGCTGCCGTTGGCTGAAGCTGTGGTTAAAATGGAAAAACGTATTGCATTTCCGCTTTGCCACACCGAAGGCTGTACGCTCACTTACCATTACGTTACCTCGGTATTAGATCTGGCAGACGGTACATACGGGACAAAAGAGCCGAAAATTGATGCTCCTCTGTATGTTCCCGACAAAAGCAAAAATGACGTCATTTTAGTCCCCGGGATAAGCTTTGACAAAGAGGGCTACCGTCTCGGATACGGAAAAGGCTACTATGACAGATTCCTTTCCGATTTTGGAGGAACGCAAATAGGGGTTACCTTCCATAAGCTTTTTGAAAATGCACTTCCGAGAGGACGATACGACAGAAAAGTAAACATCATCCTTACCGAAAAGGGGGTGTTCACTCCGTCATGAAATTCAAGGAATCCTTTACCACCCCAATATTTGCGCTGATTATATATCTGATGGTATTTGCCTCACGGTACATAAAAGAACCGCTCATAAAATCCGGCGAAAACGGGTATCTTTTAGTAATAATACTGCAGCTTTTGATCTTCTTTGTTCCTGCTGTGTTTTTCTGCCGTCTTAAAGGCGTGGGATATTCTTCAAAGCTCAATATCAGACTTTTTTCACCGACAAAAGCCGGAGCTGTAATAACAGCGGCGCTTATGCTCATTTTCGGCTCGATCATCATCAGATTCACACAGATATATCTACTGGATATGACGTCATTCAGCTACTCACCTTTCGAAAGCTTCGTTGCAAGCGAAAGCACCGATAATTTCTTGTTCACAGCGACGGCGTTTGCAATAATGCCCGCCCTGTCAGAAGAACTGATCTTCCGTGCCATTATGCTAACGGAATACAACGAGGGCGGATACGGAGCTGTAAACGCTACTTTAATAACGTCATTCCTTTCCGCATTCCTGTTCTTCTCTCCCGAAGCCTTTTGGGTCAGATTCTTGTGCGGATTGATTTTCTGCATGGTCACCTATGCAACAGGCTCCTCAATTTCTGCACTTATTTCTCACCTGATCTTCAATATTTACGTAGTTTTCGGTGAAAAATACATTGTAAGAGCAATGATCGACCCATCAAACAAGATCATAGGCGTATTCACGTTCACTACGTTGTTTCTTATACTCACCGTAATAACGCTCGGGGAAATTGAGCACTGTTTCAGAAAAAACGGTCAATCAGGCATGCCTTCACCGTCATATCTTCTGAAAAAAGCCGATGACGGCTCAACTCCCGACATTTCAGCAACAGAAGCAGAAGAAAATAAAACCTCAAAAAAGGCACTCAGTGACCGCTCAAAAGCTACAATTGAGGTGTTCTTCTCCCCTACGTTTTTAATATGTCTTATGATATACCTGATAGCAATGTTCGGTTTTATATAACATACGAAAGGTAACACAATGAACAACCAACAAAACACCCCAAGCAAACGTCCGACAGGTGCCCGAAAGCAAACAAGGCCGTTGAACGCTCAAAGACGCATTCCGGACGCAAAAAACAGACCGCAGACAAGTAAAAATTCCCCCGCGCATCCCGCAGTTAAAAAGGAGCCGCACTATTCCTCAAATAAACGCCCCACCGCATCAGCAAAAGCGGTCAAGGCAAACGGCACCGCATACATGGAGGACGATACAGAGAGCGCAGGATCAAATTCAACCTTGGTTTCCTCCCTTGTCAAAGCTATAATATACATCATGGCAATACTGGTCGTATCAGGCTGTCTTTCGATATTTATCATAACTGTGGCGAACGATGTTTTCGCCCTCGTTAAGAGTGACGAGGAGATCACGCTTACAATCCCGGAGGGATTGACCGTCAAGGAGCTTGGCAAGGTTCTCGAAAAGAACGGCGTAATCAACAGCGCCGAGATCTTTCACTTCTATGCTAAACTGCGAGACAAGAGCCCTTCATTTGTCGCGGGTGAATACACCGTAACCCCATCAATGAATTACGATCAGCTTTTGAGGGTATTTGCAAAAACAGTAACCACGCAGGTTGAGACAGTTGTCGTCGTTATTCCTGAGGGTTATACAGCCCAAAAGGTTATCGATACCTTAGTCAACAAATACGGACTTTCAACCAAAGAAGACTTAACAGATGCGATAAACAATTACGATTTTGATTATTGGTTTGTAGATCAGCTCGATGATAAAGTAAACACATACAGAAGCTACCGTCTGGAAGGTTATCTTTACCCTGACACCTATTATTACTACACCGATGCCAGCGCAGTAACTATCATAAATAAAATGCTTCGAAATTTCGACGTAAAAATGAAGCAGACCTTTAAAAACTGCACAGCCCCCGGAGACGACTACATTGAAAAGATCAATAACCTTTGCGCAGCACGCAGAAAAACCTTCGATGAGATCGTTAATATTGCGGCTCTGGTACAGATGGAGGCATACTACGACATTGAGTACGGAACGATCTCGTCTGTATTTAATAACCGTCTGAACAATCCGGGATATCAGACAAACGGTTATCTTGAAAGCGACGCAACACTTTACTACATTCTTCAGGATAATCCGCCCGAGCATCTGACAAACGCCCATCTCAATATGGATCACCCATATAACACAAGAGTTTATAAAGGATTGCCGCCCGGACCGATTACAAACCCCACTTATCTTGCAATAAATTACGCGCTTTACCCCGAAAACACAAACTATTATTACTTCGTAGCAAAGAAAGACGGCTACAATCTGTTCGCCAGAACGTTAAAAGAGCACAATGAAAACGTCCAAATTGCCCTCGGAAACGGCGAATGACACAAATTGTAACAAAATTGAAAATAATCTCGTTTTTCTATTGTATATCACATAGTTTTATAGTAAAATATGTATTTGGTAAGAAATAAAAATTAATATATACCACAAGGAGAATAATCATGTCAGTTAAAGTTGCTATTAACGGATTCGGCCGTATCGGTCGTCTCGCATTCCGTCAGATGTTCGGAGCAGAAGGCTACGAAGTTGTTGCTATCAACGACCTTACCAGCCCTAAGATGCTCGCTCACCTTCTCAAGTACGATACCGCTCAGGGTAACTACCTCGCAATGGGTCACACCGTAGAGGCAAATGACGAAGAAGGTACAATTACTGTTGACGGCAAGACTCTTAAGATCTATGCTGAAAAGGATGCTGCTAATTGCCCTTGGGGTGAGCTCGGTGTTGACGTAGTTCTCGAGTGCACCGGTTTCTACTGCTCCAAGGATAAGTCTATGGCTCACATCAATGCAGGTGCTAAGAAGGTTGTTATCTCCGCTCCCGCAGGAAACGACCTTAAGACTATCGTATTCAATGTAAACAATGACACTCTCACCGCTGATGACCAGATCATCTCCGCTGCTTCCTGCACCACCAACTGCCTCGCTCCCATGGCTAAGGCACTCAACGATTACGCTCCCATCCAGTCCGGTATCATGACTACCGTTCATGCTTACACCGGTGACCAGATGATCCTCGACGGTCCTCACAGAAAGGGTGACCTCAGAAGAGCTCGCGCAGGCGCTCAGAACATCGTTCCCAACTCCACAGGTGCTGCTAAGGCTATCGGTCTCGTTATCCCCGAGCTCAACGGTAAGCTCATCGGTGCTGCTCAGAGAGTTCCTACCTGCACCGGTTCTACCACCATTCTCGTTGCAGTTGTTAAGGGCGCTAACATCACCAAGGAAGGCATCAACGCTGCTATGAAGGCTGCTGCTACCGAGTCCTACGGCTATAACGAGGATCAGATCGTTTCTTCCGACGTTATCGGTATGAGATACGGTTCTCTCTTCGATGCAACTCAGACAATGGTTGCTAAGATCGACGACGACACCTACCAGGTACA
>JAZQMQ010000003.1:0-6165 GCA_045543555.1 Eubacteriales bacterium | reverse complement strand
AGCCAAAAAATCTCCGACCCGAGAGCCTTAATTTTTAGGTGATTTTTGGTGCGGAGGACGACGCAAGGTATTAACCTTGTTAGGACGACAAGCCGAAAAGCACCCCAAATTAAGGTTCTCGGGCTAGTTCGTATTATTCTTGTCACTCTAGGGCTTGAAATGGTATATTTGTCAAGATCGGACATAATTTGATACGCAGTAATCAAAGAAAAACAGCTTCGTTTTCAAATTCGAGATATTTGCAGAAGCATATCATTCCGCATATCAATAACGGAGAAAAACAATTATCTCCGTTCACGCTCCAGGTCTTCATCAGCGGTGAATAGCCCAAACCGAGCACGAGCTTGCCCGAGCCGTCCTTTATCTCATACTTCGGATATCCGATCCTCGTCAATTCAAAAACGTTTCCATTAACGGTAATATTCAAACAGTCAACAAGCGGAGCGCGATTAAGAGGCCAACCGTGGAGCATAGGATCGTCCGAATCCGAATACTGCGGTTTGGCAGCGGCAAGAACGTTTGATGCTCTGTCGAAAACCACGTATTCGTGATCGCGTGCATCGTATGAGGAATTCATCAGGAACTCCGCGCTTATTATTTCTCCGTCTGCGGAACGTATCTTGCTTTTGAGATATGACATCGATGAGCTTATATAGGCGATCTTATTGTTCTTTTCATCAAATAAAACGTTGGATTTCATACTGTATTTCATTTTGAACCTCCTTCAGATGATTGAGTTCAGGATCAATCCGACAAGACCGCATCCGCCCATTACGTAGATGGGACTTATCTTCCATTTTCGCAGTACAAACAATCCCGCGGCGAATAGGAATACCGCGACAAGATCGGGAATTTCCCAAATACAGGACAGATCCTGCTCGCCCCAGCATGCCATAATAATAAGCGAAATACCTGCAGACGCGATCATGGCAATTACTGCCGGGCGCAATCCCGCAAGCACACCTTGAACAATATTCAAATTTTTAAAACGGTAGTAAACGAATGCGAGCCCAAGCACTATTATAAGGGATGGAAAAATGCATCCGAGCGTTGCGAATATCGCCCCCGGAATACCCGCGACCTGAATTCCGACAAAGGTTGCGGAATTGATCGCAATCGGTCCCGGAGTCATTTCGGATATTGTCATAACGTCGCCGAACTGTGTCATAGTCAGCCAACCTCGCATTTCCACGACCTGCTCGCGTATGGAGGGCATCGCGGCATATCCGCCGCCTATGCTGAAAAGTCCTATCTGAACAAAGCATAAGAATAATTCAATATATATCAATGCTTTTCACCGCCTTTTCTGCCGCGATAAATAGTGTCGATCGCTCCGATAATTCCACAGCAAAGAATAATTATTACGATGTTGACGTCAAAAGCAAAGCTTGCAATAAAGGATGTTGCCATAATTACAACGGGAAGCACTCGCTTTTCCTTTATGATTCCTGTCGCCATATTGATCACAACGTCGCATATTACCGCCGCAACCCCCGCAAGCATGCCTTTCATGATCAGGTTGACGACCTCGTTGTCGCGAAACGCTTGGTAAAACAAAGAAATAGTTGAAATAATGACAAGCGGCGGCAGCACCGTACCCACAGCCGCTATCAAAGCACCCGATATACCTGCAACGTGGTAGCCGACGAGTATCGAGGCATTGACCGCGATCGCCCCGGGAGAGGACTGTGCGATCGCAACGAGATCGAGCATTTCGCGCTCGTCGATCCAATGAAGCTGATCGACAAATTTCTTTCGCATCAACGGAATGATAACAAATCCGCCGCCGAAGGTGCAAGCACTGAGCTTGAGAGTAGAGGTGAAAAGAGTCATATGCTTTTTGAGTGATGGTTTCATGCGTGCTCCTTATACGTTTTATGCTTTTTGTGCAAGATCGTGATCGAACGCTTCGATCTCTCCTTTTCCTTATTTAATTATACACCTTGACAACAGATAAGTAAAATAGTATAATATTATAAAGTTCTTAACCAAAATATTATGAGGTGTGAAATGACCCTGAGGCATTTGAAAATATTCGTTGCTATATGCGAGCACGGAGGAGTTACCAAGGCGGCGGAGACGTTGCATATCGCACAGCCCGCCGTAAGCACCACGCTCTCCGAGCTTGAGAAATACTATAACGTCATTCTTTTCGATCGCATAAACCAGCGGCTTGTCATAACAGAAATGGGAAAGCAGCTTCTCGTAAAGGCAAAAGAGGTGATTGCGGGCTTTGAGGATTTTGAGGAGCTTGCCATCGAAGGGGGAAGTAACCCGAAGATACGCATCGGATGCTCGCTGACTCTCGGAAAGACCTTTTTGCCGAGGTATATCAATGCCTTGAAAGAGCAGATCCCCGTGGTCGAGCCGACGGTAGTAATAAACAAGACGTCATTTATCGAAAAAGAGCTTGAAAACGGAAATCTTGATTTCGGATTCGTCGAGGGCGAAATTGATTCACCGTATCTCAACGCAACACGCTTTGCCGAAGACCGCATCGTCGCTGTCTGCAGATCGGACTTTGAAGCACCTGAGAGTACCTCGCTATCGGATTTGATAAAATATCCGCTTCTGCTTCGCGAAGAAGGAAGCGCTTCGCGCGATATGTTTGACAGAGCCCTTTCCTTCTTCGGCTATTCAGCAAAGCCAATGATCGAATCGTCAAGCAATCAATGCCTGATCTCCTCCGTCGAATGCGGACTCGGCATCGCGATTTTACCCGAGGGTCTGGTCTGTGAGTATCTGAAAAGCGGTGCGATGAAGGATATCTCCGTCTCCGGCTCAAATTTCAGCAGAACACATTATCTCCTGATCCATAAGAATAAAAGACTGAATCCAATAGGAAAACAAGCTTACGATTTTGTGCTGAAGGTGTAAGCATAATATGTTTTGCAAAAAAATAAAAAACCAAAATGCTACACAGTTTTGTGTAGCATTTTGTGTAGCAACGCCAAAAAGCAGCGTAACAGGGCAGAGGGAGGTGGCGCGTGCCGTACTCGGCGCGTGACGGAGGGAGAGAAAAAATAAATAGGACAGGATTCTGAACCTATATTTGCGCGCATAGTTTGTGCGAAACTGACGTGCGGCGGTAGCGCGCAAATGATTGCTGTTGCAAAAGCAACAGCAAGAGGTTGCGAATCCGTTGGCAGATCGGCGAAATACAAAAGGGATGGCTACAGCCATCCCTTTTGTATTTGGTCGCCCACATGCAACTTTATCCGAACACGGAATGTCCGTAAAGAGCACGGTTTTTGAGCCATAGCCGAAGTTTAATGTAAGTAAAAATCGGTCACTGTATAGGAAAACTGTATTGACGAAAACATCTATAAGCTGTCTTCGCTCCTCAAGACGCGTCAGATCAAAGTTTCGCATATAGCGGAACCAAGCCCAAAGCTCGTCCTCGGTTCGCAAAGGTCGCTTCATATTTTCAATCAATATCTTATCCTCCAACTCGCGCTTGGTAACCTCCAATGTCTCAAGGCGCTGCTTGGTGGACGGTGTGATGATACCTTGCTCGATAGCCGCTATCAGATTGTCAATAGAGCGTTGTGTGTCTGAAAGGTTCTTTTCAAGATGCGGAATAACGGTGTTTTCTTGTTGCTGATACTCCAAATATTTGTGCACCACATCTCCTATGAAAACATCATCATGGAGAACCGTCTTGACTTGGTCAAGCACCGCGTCTTCAATCCACTTTTTCTTAACGGGCTTGCGATTGCATCCCGTTTTCTTTTTCGCACTGGAGCATTTGTAATAATGGTACGTCGCTCCGCTTTGGCTTGTCCCGCTTTCGCCGAACATTAAGGATTGACAATCACCGCAAAACAACTTTGTTGTCAACAGATAATCGTCTTCCGCTTTATGCCGCGCGGGAGCTTTTTTGTTTTTCGCAAGCTTTTCTTGTACTCTGTCGAATAGATCTTTTGGGATGATTGCCGGAATACCGTCAGGAACAAGAACCTCGCGGTATTTGTATTCGCCAATGTAGAAGCGATTCTGAAGCAACCGCGATACACTATTTAGATTAAGTTCGCCGCCGCGCTGATTTTTAAGATCGTGCTGATTCAGCACGGCAACGATCTCTTTCATCGTTCGCCCCTCATCGTACATCGTGAAGGCTTCCACGATGTACGGAGAGGTGATCGGGTCAATGTGATAGTTTTGATCCTTGTCTACTGAAAAGCCAATGGGCAAGGTTCCACCATTATATCGACATTTAAGTGCATTTTCGTGATGCCCACGCAAAACCTTTTCAGAAAGCTCAGCCGAATAGTATTCTGCCATACCTTCGAGTACGGATTCCAAAAGAATACCTTCCGAACCCTCCGAAATGGATTCCGTCACCGAGATAACCTTAACACCGTTTCGCTTGAGTGTGGCTTTGTAGTTAGCCGAATCGTATCGGTTACGCGCAAAGCGGTCAAGCTTCCATACCAGCACAAGATTGAAGTTTTTCTTGGCACTGTCCTTGATCATACGCTGAAAATCGGGACGGCGGTCCGTCTTTGCCGAAAATGCACGGTCAATATACTCGGCAACAACGCTGATGTTATTCTTTCTCGCAAAGGCGTAGCACTCGCGTATCTGCCCGTCAAGGGACTCTCCTCGCTGATTTTCGCTTGAATACCGGCCATAAATCACTGCTTTCATAGAGCCATCGTCATTAACTCGTTTGTTTGCCATATCACTTCATCTCCTTTCGCTGATAGTATAATATAAATTCGGTGTAATGACAAATGTGTGGAATTATTTTTTGAAATTGTGTCTCCATTGGTGACACAATTATGAAATCTTTCTTCCTGTCAACTGATCGGGATCAACCACACCTGCGTCAATGAGCTTTTGTCCGATGCGCTTTATTGCTTTCTTAACACCACTTGCGTCGTGATAGCCGAGTATGGTGGCAATTTCACTCATGTTCTTTCCTTGTAAGCGTAACCGCAAGATGCTTTGCTCTTTTTCGGAAAGAGCCTTCATACTCTGTTGAATACATACCTCGGTGGTGATTTCTGCAATCATATCGGGGGCTTCAATCTCAAGTGGTGTCGGATTGCCACCCTTGTCAGCAGGTCCTCCGGTTTCAAGAGAGACCTTTGTGACAAGCTCGCCATTCATCGTATGTTCAATCTTCTTTTGTGCATCGAGGTATCTGAAATTGTTCGGCTTGAAACGATTGAAATCATCGTAATCGGGCATCTTACGCTGAATGCTTGCAATCATAGGCATCTGCTGAAGATGAGCCAATACCGCACACTCGGTATTGAGAAAATCGTCAATGTTGCTACCGTCAACGCCTGCTTGTGCCATAGCCTCAAGAAACGCGCCCATAATATCCTCATTATCCAAGATAGCGAGCGTCCAAAACTGAATCAGCTTGTAGTTGGATTCATAAAGAAGCGTGATCGGATCATTTGACGAATAGCACGTAGGCGGAAACGAAAGCTTCATATCGCGGCGAGTGGGGATAAAAGCACTCTCAATCTCGCTTTTAACGTATTTATATACCTCGGTCGAGCCGCTCTGCTCGGTTGGAGTAACCTTGCGATACAGATGCTCGGTGGAACGGTCAACAAACTGCGATTCCAAACCCTTGGCAATCTCCTTTGGAGTACCGTTAGCCATTGTGTCTACCAAAGTCTTGGTCAATTGATTGATCTCCTCAATAGGGAGCGTTTTCGTTGTTCGTTCTTCTGCCAATAGTTTTACCTCCTAAATTTCTATCCTGTTAAAGTTAAGTAAAATCTTTGCTCTCTTAACGGTAATATATCCCGTCCAATTTTTTGTTACTTGTTTTGATACTTCACTGTCAACACCCCAAGAGAAATTTGGGGTCCAAACACCTTGCTCGTTGATGTTGTCGAGCCAAAAATCTATTGTTTGTTCTATGCCATGACCTACCGTATCATACCAAACAGAATTGGGAGAAGATATGTAATCAAGAGGTGTAAAGTAATAGCTATTGTATTTGCTTACATCGAAGCAAGTGTTTTCAAGAATCCTTCTTCGCATAGCTACCATAACTTCATCAGTAATAAGCGGAGAATTTATAGCAATGAGTTGATCTACCAATGCTTGAATGTTAAGCGTATCGTGATCTCCGCAAAACTCGTTTGAGAGAAGATGCTTCAAGCAATCTTGAATAATCTTATACCCAAGCTCTTTTTG
>JAZQMQ010000002.1:0-42079 GCA_045543555.1 Eubacteriales bacterium | reverse complement strand
ATAACGTGGTTGTTTGTGGCAATATAGCCGTCAGCTGTGACAATAACACCGCTTCCTGCGCCTTCGGAAACAAACTGGCCAAAACGCTGGCTGTTCTGAACGCTTTCCGTTCTTATTTCAACAACGCTGTCGGAACAGGTGTCGGCAACGCTGACTGCATTGAATTCTGCACCGGAAAGCGAAACCGGAGTTGTACTTATTGAGTGAACAGGAATGCTTTCGTTGCTCAGCCGGTTGGCAAGAAGCCCGCCGCCGAAGCCCATTGCTCCCGAAAGGAGAGAAACGGAAAGCAGCATTGCAGCGCCTCTTGTACCGCGGCTTTTTTTATGTTGATATGAATTGTTTTCTGTTTTTATTATTCTGAACATCACAAAGCCTCCTTTGTTGTTTGTGTGTTTATTGTATCACGCTTTTTTTGAAAAAGTTTGAAGTGTCTGTAAATAAATGAGAAATAAATAGTGAATAATATGTAAAATCGCAAATTTGAGTGAAAATTGTACTTGAAAACTTGACGGATTTGTAGTATACTGTATATTGGGTAGAGATTGGATTTTCTCGCCCATCAGATGCAAAAAAATTAAAATGCACATAGAAAAAGGAGAATACCGCTATGACAAACAACAAGTACGTTCTTGATTGGATCAACGAGATGGCTGAAATGACTCAGCCCGATAAGATCGTCTGGATCGACGGAAGCGAGGCACAGGCAGAGGCACTTCGCGCTGAGGCTTGCTCTACCGGTGAGCTCATCAAGCTCAATCAGGAGCTTCTCCCCAACTGCTACCTTCACCGCACTGCTGTAAACGACGTTGCAAGAGTTGAGGGTCGTACCTATATCTGCACACCCACAAAGGAAGAGGCAGGAAACATCAACAACTGGATGGAACCCTCCGAAATGTATGCAAAGCTCAAGAAGCTTTACACCGGCTCCATGAAGGGACGTACAATGTACGTTATTCCCTACTCCATGGGTGTTGTAGGCTCCAACTTCGCTAAGTACGGTATCGAGCTTACCGACTCCATTTACGTTGTTCTCAACATGCTTATCATGACCCGTGTAGGTGTAAACGTACTCGAGGCTCTCGGCGACAGCGCTGACTACATCAAGGGTCTGCACGCAAGAGCTGACATCGACGAGGAAAACCGTTACATCACTCACTTCCCTCAGGACAACACCATCATGTCCGTTAACTCCGGCTACGGCGGAAACGTTCTTCTCGGAAAGAAGTGCTTCGCACTCCGTATCGCTTCCTACCTCGGACGTAAAGAGGGCTGGATGGCTGAGCATATGCTCATCCTCGGCGTTGAGTATCCCAACGGCGAGATCAAGTACGTTACCGCTGCATTCCCCTCCGCTTGCGGTAAGACCAACCTCGCAATGCTCATTCCCCCCAAGATGCTCAGAGACAAGGGCTACAAGGTTTGGTGCGTAGGCGACGATATCGCTTGGCTCCGTGTTAACAAGGAAGACGGCAAACTTTATGCTGTTAACCCCGAGAACGGCTTCTTCGGTGTTGCTCCCGGTACCAACGATAAGTCTAACCCCAACGCTCTTGCTACCACAAAGCGTGACACTATCTTCACAAACGTTGTTCACGACACCAAGAACAACACTGTTTGGTGGGAGGGTCTTGATAACAATCCTCCTCAGCCCGGCAATGCTATCGACTGGAAGGGCAATCCTTGGGACTGCACCAAGTTCGATAAGAAGGATAAGTCCACCTGCGGCGCTCATCCCAACTCCCGCTTCACCGCTCTCGCTCAGAACTGCCCCTGCATTTCCAGCGAGTTCAACTCCCTTAAGGGTGTTCCCGTATCCGCAATCGTATTCGGCGGACGTAGAGCAAAGACCGCTCCCCTCGTATACCAGTCATTCAACTGGCAGCACGGTTCCTTCGTTGGTTCCATCATGGCTTCCGAGACAACCGCAGCAGCTGCAGGTGCAGTCGGGGTAGTTCGTCGTGACCCCATGGCTATGCGTCCCTTCGTTGGCTACAACATGGGTGACTACTTCCAGCACTGGCTCGATATGGGCAACAACATTCCCAATCCTCCCGCAATCTTCCACGTTAACTGGTTCCGTACCGATGACGAGGGTCACTTCATTTGGCCCGGATTCGGCGACAACATGAGAGTTCTTCTCTGGATCCTTGACCGTTGCGAAGGCAAGGTTGACGCTGTTGAAACTGCTATCGGATACGTTCCCAAGGCAGAGGATATCAACATTGAGGGTCTTACCGACGTTACCCTCGACACCATCAAGGAGCTTCTCTCCGTTGATACTGAGTCTTGGAAGGAAGACGTTGAGAACATCAAGGAGTTCTACGCCCTCGTTGGCGACCACGTTCCCGCTACCATGTACGAGGAGCTTGCAGCTCTCGAGAAGAGACTCGGCTGATAATACAATATACAAACTGCTCCCGAAGCAATCGGGAGCAGTTTTTTGAATATCAAAAATCCGAGGCAAGACCTCGGATTTTGTTAGTCTGTTATTACATTTACGTTTGAATATTCCTGCGAAGCTCTTTCGGATGTATGCTTATCGGAATGTCCGAATATTTTTTTGACCTCGCTGTTGTAGTATGAAAGTATAAAAGCTCCAATAACAATAAATATAAGAGCAAAAACAAGCCAAGTGAATAATCTTATTGGTCTCGACAGTTTAGGCTGTGTACTGTCTGATGGGACGCGCTTATTTTCTTCGGCGTCGTATGAAAGACGGTATTTGCATCCACCGTAAGCAGAATCGCTGACGGTATTATGCTGTTTTTCGTTTTGTAGTTCCACGGCGCAACCCCTACTAAATCAGTTATCCACAAATATGCTTACGTAATCATACTGTGTCTATATTATGATAACAGATAATTTTAAACAATCTGTGTATTGTTTGTAGACTTTTTATACCTTCCTTGTAAATAAAACGATAATATCCGCCACAATTACTGTTCTGATAATATTCCTGCAGTCTTAAGAAGCTCAAAGCCATCCTGCCTCAGCACTTCGTAAGCGGCGATCGCCACGCAGTTACCCAAATTAAGCGATCTCAGGCCCTCTCTCATAGGGATCCTCACCGTATCGTCAACTCTGGTCCTCAAATAATCCTCGGGTAAACCGCAGGATTCCTTACCGAAGACAAGATACACGTCAGAGCCGTAATCAATGTCGGTATAACAACTTTTACCCTTTTGGGAAAAGAAAAAGAGCTTATCATCTTTATGACAGGTCAAAAATTCGTCAAAACTGTCATAATACGTTATATCAAGCTTATCCCAATAATCAAGACCTGCTCTTTTGAGCTTTGCGTCGGTAATTTCAAAGCCAAACGGCTTAACAAGGTGCAATGACGCTCCGGTCACCGCACAAGTTCTTGCAATATTTCCGGTATTTTGAGGAATTTCCGGTTCAATCAGACAAATATGAAGCTTCATTTTAAATCATCCTTTCATTTGAACACATTATACCGCAAATTACTTGCATTTTCAAGAAAATATTTACAATTTAATATTTTACTTATTCATAATATGTGTTATAATGGACGTATATTACCTTTGATCACCACTTTTTCAATTGAAAGGATCTAAATAATGGGACTTATAAGCTCAATTTTCGGCACCTACAGCCAAAGACAGATCAAAAAAATCACCTCGATCGTAGATGAAATAGAAGATCTTGCGGACAAATACAAGGCAATGTCAGACGAAGAACTCCGTTCTATGACCGGAGTTCTTAAAGAGCGTCTTAACGACGGAGAAACACTTGATGACATTCTCCCCGACGCTTTTGCGGTCATAAGAGAGGCCGACGACAGAGTGCTGGGCAAACGCCCCTTCCGTGTGCAGCTCATGGGCGGTATCATTCTTCATCAGGGACGAATTGCTGAAATGAAGACAGGTGAAGGTAAAACTCTTGTTGCCACTCTTCCCGCCTATCTTAATGCACTAACAGGAAACGGGGTTCATATCGTTACCGTTAATGAATATCTTGCACGCCTCGGAGCTGAGGAAATGGGCAGAGCGTACGGCTTTCTCGGACTTGATACGGGGCTCATTCTCCGCGATCAAACAAGAGAAGAAAAGCAAGCAGCTTACAATGCCGATATCACATACGGTACAAATAACGAATTCGGCTTCGACTACCTCCGAGACAATATGGTCATATACAAGGAAAACCTTGTTCAGAGAGGACACGCCTTCGCAATTGTTGACGAGGTCGACTCCATTCTTATAGACGAAGCTAGAACTCCTCTTATCATTTCCGGCGCCGGTGAAAAATCAACAGAGCTGTATGACAGAGCAAATTCATTCGTTTGCAGACTCCGTCAGTATAAAATCAAGGAAATGGATGACAAGATTTCAACCGACACTATCGACGCAGACTACATTGTTGATGAAAAAGCAAAGACAGCAACTTTAACCGAAGCGGGTGTAAAAAAAGCAGAAACGTTCTTTAACGTCGAAAACCTTTCAGATCCCGAAAATTCAACACTCTCTCATCATATAAACCAAGCCATCAAGGCTCACGGCACAATGGTAAGAGATGTTGACTACGTTAACAAAAACGGAGAGATCATTATCGTAGATGCTTTCACGGGCCGACTTATGCCCGGTCGTCGTTATTCCGACGGCCTCCATCAAGCAATAGAGGCAAAAGAGCACGTAAATATCGAAAAAGAAAACAAGACCTTGGCGACAATTACGTTCCAGAACTATTTCCGTATGTATAATAAGCTTTCAGGAATGACAGGTACGGCTCTGACCGAGGAAAACGAATTCAGAGAAATATATAATCTCGACGTTGTTGAAATCCCCACAAATATGCCCATGATCAGAAAGGATCATCACGACGAGGTATATACGACAATAAACGGCAAATACACTGCGATAATAAGACAGGTTATCGAGTGTCACGAAAAGGACCAGCCCGTTCTTGTCGGTACAGTTTCTATTGAAAAATCCGAGGAGCTTTCAAGACTTCTCAAAAAAGAAGGCATTAAACACACAGTCCTTAACGCGAAGTATCACGAAAAGGAAGCAGAAATAGTAGCAAATGCAGGTAAGCTCGGTACTGTTACGATCTCCACGAATATGGCAGGACGCGGTACCGACATTATGCTCGGAGGAAACCCCGAATTCTTAGCAAAGCAGGAAATGGCAAAGAACGGTTACGATGACGACGTGATCGGTCTTGCGGTAGGCTCTTCCCTTTCGGTTTCGGAGGAGGTGCTTGAAGCAAGAAAGGTGTATCGTGACCTTTATGCAAAGTACAAGAAAGAGATCGAGCCTGAGGCAGAGAAGATAAAGGCTGCAGGCGGTCTTTATATAATCGGTACCGAGCGTCACGAAAGCAGACGTATCGACAACCAGCTTCGCGGTCGTTCAGGCCGTCAGGGTGACCCCGGCGAAAGCAAGTTCTTCCTCTCAATGCAGGACGACCTCATGAGACTCTTCGGAAGCGACAGAGCTATGGGTGCTATTATGCGCTTTGGTCTTCCTGAGGATCAGCCTATTTCCGCAAAAATTCTTTCAAGCTCCATTGAGTCGGCTCAGAAGAATCACGAAGGTAACAACTTCGCTCGCCGCAAGCACGTCCTCAGCTACGACGATATTATGAATCAGCAAAGAACCATAATATACGATCAGCGCCGTAACGTTCTCAACGGAATGGATATGAAGGACAAGATCCGCGATATGATCGAGGACGTAATTTCGGGCAAGGTCGCACAGTGTCTTGATGCAAACGATCCTGACGGTTGGAATTTTGATGAGCTTCGCAACTACTTTATGGGTACTCTCTGCGGCCCCGACGACTTCAAATTTGATGAAAAAGAGGCAGACAACGTATCTCCCGAAGCAATTGAGGAAATGCTTATCGAAAGAGCTAATCTCTTAATGGAAAAGAAAGAGGAGCTCTTCGGTGAGAAGATCATGAGAGAGGCAGAGAGAGTATTCCTTCTTCAAAACGTTGATACTCATTGGATGGAGCACCTCGATGCTATGGATGATCTTAAGGGAAGCATCGGTCTTAATGCGTATGCGCAGAGAAATCCAATAAGCGAATACCGCATTGCAAGTGCAGATATGTTCGATGAAATGACGGCAGAGATCAGAGAAGCAACAGTACGTATGGTTCTTGCATTCGTTCCCCGTCAGCATCAGGAAATAAAGCGAGTTCAGGTGGCAAAGATAACAAATGCGGCTCTTGCAGGCTCCGGTGAGCCCGAAAAGAAGAAGCCGGTTGTTAAAAAGGCAGCAGAAAAAGTGGGAAGAAACGATCCTTGCCCCTGCGGTAGCGGCAAAAAATATAAAAAGTGCTGCGGAACAAATTCATCTGCCGAGGCTGAATAAATAGCAACATGAAATATACAAAGCTTATAATCGGATTACTGTTCTTTTCAAATCCGTATTTCGGTCCCATCGATTATCTTCCTGATTTTATAGGTCTGCTTCTCATTGCAGACGCAATTAAAGCAATTTCGGAGGTCTCCCCCTCCGCAGAAGCGGCAATTGCCTCCTTCAAAAAGGCCGCCATCGTTTCGGGAGCACAAATTGCCGTCTATATTCCGCTTTTATCGACAATAAACTCGGAGCCGTCCTTTAATCTTCTCTATTCTGCCGCATTTGCGGTTCTCAGATTAGTATTTCTTATTCCTGCATTTAACGAGCTCTTTAATTCCTTGATGTATTTTTCGGAAAGATCGGCATCAAAGCACGGTTACTTGCGTCGCACCCGTATTTCCGTAATGATCTTCACGGTATTCCATTGCATCTTCTCTGCACTTCCCGAGATCGTGTATATCAGGGTACACATGGTTCCGTCAGACAACGATTTAGGATACACCTCCTACTTTCCTCTTGCTAATTACAGAACCGGAGTTATGGTGCTTTGCGCATTCATAGTTCTCATCGTCGGAATTGTATGGTTTATCTTCACTACAGCTAAAATAAACCGACTGAAAAAAGACAGGGATTTTAATGCAATCATTTTTGACGATCTCTCACACGCAGAGCATTCCGTTAAAAAGACCGTTCTGAAGTCTCTGAAGCCTACTGTTTTTCTGCTTAGTGTCGCGGCATTCACCTCATTTACCTATTTTGTTGACGGAATACCACTTATCCCTCCATATTTTGCTCCGATATTCCATGCGATAGCAATAGGATATATGAGAAACATGTGCTTAAAAAAGGTAACACGCGTTTTCTCGATCTTAGCATCACTTTTCGGATTATTAATGCATCTCGGATGCGAGCTTTTTGCTTTCCGTTCCCACGAAATAGCGCTTTTTGCATTTGAAGACGTAAAAAATCAGTTCATTCTTCCATTGATCCTTGGGATTATCTACACTGTTTTTATGATCCTTTCACTGATTTCCGTGTGCCGTGCACTTTGTATTCTCATTAACGAGCATACGGGACTGTTCTGGGAAAATGCGTTCATAACCCACAATGCAAAGGTAGGCAAAGACAAGCTCAGACAGCTGTCTGGCTCATGGCTTCTGACTGTTATTTTATCATTAGCCGTTATTTTCAGCTTTATTTCGTATAGTCTTATATACGTAAACCCAATATTAAACCTCATCTCTACCGCCGTGATCCTCGTAATCGCGTTCGCTTTTACTACTTTATTGTCTTCGGTAAAAGATTCGGTTACCGAAAAATACACGACTGAAAATAAGATGAATTAAAACAAATATCCTCCGACGGATAACTCCGTCGGAGGATATTTTTTACTAAAAATCGAAGACAACCTTGCCGTCCTCAAGCTTAAGAGAAGCGGCAAACGTCTTCCCACTCTTTTTTGAAATAAAGCCGCTTAGTTTCTCGGTCTTACCGTTTTCGAGCAACTGCTTAACAGCTGTGATCGGAATGGGTCTTCCGCAAATATTCATTCTGACTGCGAATTTACAGTTATTTTCTCTGTAGTTACCGCAACCGTAGCCGAAATTAGTTCTTCGCACCTCACTGCCGCACAGAGGACACGTTCCTACGATTTGACGGAAAAAGCCTATATCAGTATCGTTTGCAGGCAGAACCTGAACCTTTTCAAATACTTCGGAAATTTCTTTTTTAGCAAGCTCCACGCTGTCGGAAACGGTGCTTTCGCCTCTGAAAACTCGCTTGAGTGATTTACCAAGCTCCGCAGTTTTATATTTATCCATACTTATCTGCATTGCTTTAAGCGACTCGATAAGATATTCACCGTCGGGCAGGATCGTATAAACGTCCTTGTTAAGCTTTATATATCCGCTCGTCCTCGCGTTATCGATGATTCCCGTGCGCGTTGCCTCGGTTCCAAGCTCAAGGCCCTCAAAAATCGCTCTGTATTCCTCGGTGTCGTCTGCCTTTTCGTTATCCGACTGTTCCGAAAGCTCAGCTTTTTCGTTTTTGAATGGATTTTTAAGGTAATTGTTGAGCGTTTCAATAGTATAGTGCTTGGGAGGGCTTGTCTGCTTTTCTGCGGGGGCAAAGAGAATGTTGACCTCATCGCCCTGCTTAAGATTCGGCAGGACCTTATCCTTACCGTTATAATCGTCGTATTTAGTCCAACCTTTTTCTACGATGACCGTTCCCTTGAGTACGAATTCCTCAAGATCACCCACCGCAATTTTTATCTCACTTTTGTTTACCACGCAATCCTCTGCACAGAAAACAGCAACGAATCGTCTGAAAACGGTGGAATATACCTGCATTTCCTTTTCGGATAGCTTGGTTTTGTCGGGGATTTTATAAGTAGGCGTCAGCGCAGAATGGGACTCGATCTTGCTGTCGTCGAATATCGTCTTTTTATCCTTAAACGCAAGAGGGTATCCGAGCTTTTTACAATTTTCAATGATCTTCCTTATCTTATCCTTCTCTGCCGTTGCAAGATACTCGGAGTTTGTACGGGGATAGGTTAAATATCCCTCCTCGTAAAGCTTCTGAACGATATCAAGGCTCTCCGCCATTGACATTTTATACTTTTTACCGAGCACGTTCTGAAGCTTTGAGAGCGAATACAACTTTCCGGGAGAAAGTGTATCCTTTTTCTTTTTAACGTTTACGACCTTAGCACCCGTTTGATTGTAAAGCTCGCACATATTCTGCGCCTTAAGAAACTCCGTCTTATCGAACTTGTTTTTGCTCGTAAGCTCGATAACCTCGTCGTTGGTCTTTTCTTTACTTACGCAGGAGTAATAAACGTCGGGAACAAAATTCCGTATCGCCATATCTCTTTCGTATATGGCAAGAACTATCGGCACAATAACTCTTCCGACACGGAGAAGCTTACCGCTCTTAAGCGTTGCGTAGCGAGTCAGATTAACGCCATATAGCCAATCGATGTAGGTTCTTGCATAACCCTCATCAGCAAGCCGATCGTATTCCCTTTCGCTCTTAAGCTCGTTAAGACCCGCCCTTACCGTTTCGGGCGTCTGGTCGGGAAGCCAAAGGCGAAGAAGTTCCTTGTCGGTCCTAAGTGCCTTCTCAATACAGTTTCGAACTATTATCTCACCCTCGCGGTCAGCGTCCCCCGCGTTTACTATCTTAGTTATATCGGGGCGATTACAAAGGCTTTCAATAAGCTTAAACTGTCTTTCAACTCCGCTATCCACTCTTCCGTCGCGGTCCTTACGAAGCTCGTATTCAAATTCGGACGGAAAGCAAGGCAGATTATCCATACACCAAAAGCGTTGACCTTCCGGCAATGGATTATAATGCTCAATATCGCAAAGTCCGAACAGGTGACCGAAGACCCAGCTGACGATATATCCCTGACCCTCGAAATATCCGTTATATTTTTTCATTTCGCCGATGCCCGCAACAATATTTCGCGCCAAGCTCGGCTTTTCCGCAATTATCAGTATCATAAATTAACCCGTTTCTGAATGTTAGTTACATTATATCTTATTTTCACAAAAAAATCAATCCCTTGACACAATAAGAGTGCAGTGATATAATAAAGAATAATATCATTTAATCATAAGAGGTAATTCATGAACGATTTTTCCGCTTTTGCAGAGCATTCGGTAAAGAAAAGTCAATTTAAGCATCACCGTAAGCTAAAAATTATATATTCCATTCTGATCACACTTCTCATCGTGGGAGTAAACGTATTCCTGTCATTTTTGTTTCTCGGCTTATATGCGATCATGACATTAATCATTACGCTTATTTTCGCCCTAGCCTACTGTAATAAGATCTTTGCACCTATAAGCTACGACTACCGCATAACCGAAGGTGAAATATATTTTTCGGTTGTATATAACGGCGTAAAGAGAAAAGAAATAGGCTCCTTTGAGATAGCAAAATTTGAAGCTATCGCACCATACAAGGACAATTATAAGGCTTCAGCTGACCGACTGACTTACGTTAAAGAAATTAATATGACATCCTCCCCCGACTCCGAGGGTATCTACTATGCGGTTTTAAGCGATCCCGAGGACCATTCAGCAAAAACTATATTTTTCTTCGAGCCAAACGAAAAAATGCTTAAGCTCATGAAATTCTACAACAGAAATACGGTCATTCCGAGAGCAAAAGCGGAATAAAACTTACCCCCGAGGCATATTTTTCCTTGGGGGTGATTTTTTGAAAAGAATATTAATTATTTTAGCATCGCTTACGTTACTGCTTTCATCGTGTTCGGGCAAGGGCGAGGTCAGGCAGGATTTTTTTCGTTTCCCGATAGAAAGCAAAATTAAAGCAGAGCTCGACGGGAAAGAATATCTTTTGAATTTACATATGAGTACGAACGATGATCTGACACTCACCATTATTAAGCCAACAGCTCTTAAGGATATGCAAATATCATTAAACGGCGGTAATACCTATATTAAGTATCACGGAATTGACATTCCTATTGACGGAGATTACGCAAAGGAATACGGTATTCTGCTTTTAAGACATATTTTTTCATACGACAAGGGTTCATTTGACAGTGCGTCCATAACCAGAATATCGGGAATAAAATACTGCAAACAGCGTTACGTTGAAAACGGCAACATTATTGACATTTACTTTCCCGACGGTTCTGATATTCCATCGATCATAGAGGCAAGCATCAACGGAAGAGAAATTAAGATAACATTTGTAAACGATTAATTAAATTTTAGCAATACACTTGAATTTTGCAAAAAAATAATGTATAATCCATACTGTATGAAAATAACGGAGGAATAAACAACATGGGTTCTATAGGAGCATTAATATTGCCTTTAGGTCTTCTTTTGGTAATGTACTTTTTCATGATCCGCCCTCAGAAAAAGCAGGAAAAAGAGCTTGCTGATATGAGAAACAGTCTCGAGGTTGGCGATGAGATCATCACAATCGGAGGAATCGTAGGATGTGTTATCATCATAAAGGATGATAAGCTTATGCTTGAAACCGGAAACGGTTCAAAAATCACCGTTCTTCGTTCTGCGGTAAAAACTGTTCTCAAAGACGAAGAGGAAGCAAAATAATTTTTGGAATAAAACTTCCCTTACCCGAATATCTTTTAACAAAAAGACTCGGATAAGGGAGTTTTTCTATTTTGGAGGAAAGCAATGGTCAAAACAGTTAATGCATCGCCACTTATTTGCGCATTGAAGGGTACGTTTACTTCCCTTATACTTTCTCTAGTTATAATGCCCGTAACAGCATGGATATTAATTAGCACAGAAGATCCGGAATCATTTATTTTTGTTGTGCCAAAGGCAATACAGATCATAACAGCTCTTATAGGTGGAATCGTTGCTGCAAGGTGCAGAGGTAGTAAGGGACTTATAACAGCATTTTTAAGCGGTGCTATATATTCCACAGTCATAATTATCGGCGGTATTGCAGCAAAAGCACAAACACTGACAATGATTATAATGATTATACTGATTTGTGTTATTTCGGTTCTCGGAGGGATCATCGGTATTCCAAAAGAAAAAAGCGCAGGTGCAAAAAGACGAGAGATGATCAAAAAATTAAACAGGTAAATCCAAAAGTCTGTATTTACATTCAGTATTGGGTATGATATAATTATAATAAGTAAATACAAAGGAGAATAAAAATGGAATATTTGATCATCCCTGCGATACTCTTGATAATACTTCTTATCGTATCCATCAAAATCGTTCCCCAGGCAACAGAGTACGTTGTTGAATTTCTCGGCAAGTACCAAAAAACTTGGTCTGCAGGAATACATTGGAAATGGCCGATCATTCAGGTAATAGCAAAAAAGGTTACTTTAAAAGAGCAGGTCCTTGACTCTCCGCCACAGCCCGTTATCACGAAGGATAACGTTACTATGCAGATAGACACAGTAATTTTCTATGCAATTTATGATTCCAAACTCTACTGCTACGGTGCAGTAAATCCTATCTCGGCTTTGGCAAATCTTGCCGCAACAACTCTTCGTAACCTAGTAGGTGAGCTCGAGCTTGATGACACACTCACCTCACGTGACACGATCAACGGTAAAATGACCGACATCCTCGACGAAGCAACCGACAAGTGGGGCATCAAGGTTCACCGCGTTGAGCTTAAAAATATCATACCTCCCACAGAAATACAGAATGCCATGGAAAAGCAGATGAAGGCAGAGCGCGACAGACGTGAAACCTTGCTTGAAGCAGAAGGACACAAAGCAGCTGTTATTACCCGTGCAGAGGGTGACAAGCAGGCTATGATCCTTGCCGCAGAGGGTGAAAGAGATGCCCGTATTGCCAGAGCAGAAGGCGAAGCAAAGGCTATCTATCTTGCAAAAAAGGCTGAAGCCGACGGTCTTATTGCCCTTAAGGAGGCAGGTGCCGATCAGGCAGTAATAGAGCTTAAGAAGTATGAGGCACTCGTTGCAATGTCTAACGGACGCGCATCGAAAATAATCGTTCCTACAGACGTAGTCAATATGACAAAATCAAACGTCATGTTCTCGGAAACCGCAGGTCTCGGCGATATAACCGAACCCGCTCCCGAGGATCACCAAAAGGAAAAAGTAGACCCCTGCTGCGACTGATTTAAAACAAAAAAATTCTCCGCAATTGCGGAGAATTTTTTATTTAAACATTGCTAAGTTAACGTCCGACAAATCATTTGCAACAAAATCGGGCTTATCCGCTTCCTCTGCATTATCAACGTCGTTCTGCTTTGTTTCACCCGAAAGGACGAGGACGCTTGTTACGCCGTTACGCTTGCCAAGAGCTATATCTGTATAGAGGCGGTCGCCGAAGATGACCATATCTTCAGGTGCAACACCTGTTATCTCCTTGATCATATCAAGCGTTGTTCTGTAAGGCTTACCGAAATACGTCGGGGTTACACCCGTTGAGGCGGTAACAAAAGCCGAGATAGCACCGCTGTCGGGAATAAAGCCGTCCTCGGTTGGGCAATTAAAATCGGGATGTGTGGAAAGGTATTCCGCACCGTTGCGAACAAGTCGGCAGGCTACATCAAGCTTTTTATACGTCAAGGTAGTGTCAAAGCTCGTTACAACTATTGGCGCATCCTCACTCAGCTCTATTCCGGAATCAACAAACTGGGTCTCAAGCTCGGGGGTACCGACAAGATAACACTTTTCCCCGGCTCTGTGACGCAGAAGGAACTGTACCGTTACGTCACCCGAAGTAAGTATTTCCTCTCTGCTCGGCTCAAATCCGAGACGTGTGAGCTTATCAAAATAGAAATCGGGATTATGTGATGCATTATTCGTGAAAAACAAAACCTTATATCCGTTTTTCCTAAGATTCTTTATGAATTCTATCGCAAAAGGAAAGACTCTGCCGCCAAGGTATATGGTCCCATCCTGATCGAATATAAAAAGCTTTTTATTTTTTAGCGTATTTTTCATAATTACTCCAATCTGAACGATTTTCTGTGTTCGTGTGTGATACCGTATTTTTTTATTGCTTCATAGTGTTCCTTGGTTGGATATCCCTTGTGCTTTGCAAAGCCGTATTCGGGATACTTTGCATCAAGCTCAAGACAGGAACGGTCACGGCTGACCTTCGCAAGAATCGAAGCTGCCGCAATACTCGGACTGACCGCATCACCCTTGACCACTGCCTTAGCAGGAATTGTGAAGCCTCTTGTCTGATTGCCGTCCACAAGGACGAAATCGGGCTTGGGATCAAGCATTTCGATGGCACGTCTCATAGCAAGGAGAGCGGCATTGAGTATATTGAGCTCGTCTATTTCGGCGGCGGTGGCATAGGCTATACCGTAGCTTACCGCCTCGCTTTTTATGATCTCAAAAAGCTTTTCGCGCTTTTTTTCGGTGAGCTTTTTTGAATCATTAAGTCCCTCGATATAAAGTCCGTCGGGAAGAATGACCGCTGCAGCGTAAACGCTTCCCGCAAGGGGGCCTCTTCCCGCCTCATCGGTACCGCAAACTATTGCAAAGCCATTTTCGTGAGCTTCGTTTTCATAGATATAGTCCATGATCAAGGCTCCTCCAATGTCATTCTTCCTATTTTTCCTCCTCTGAACTCGTCGAGAAGGATCACAGCTGTACGCTCGGTATTTACCTCGCCTCCGCTTACAAGGAAGCCTCTTTTTCTTCCTATCAGTTCAAAAAGGTCGTAATCTGTTGTGTCGGCATACTGCTCCATATCACCAAGCTTATAACGTGTAGAAAGCAGCACCGGATATTTCTCCCTCAGCCTCGAAACAAGAATAACTGCCATTCTTTCGGTGTCGAGTATTTCATCTCTGATTGCTCCTGTTACCGCAAGGTTTTCTCCGACGGTCTGATCCTCGAATTTAGGCCAGAGAACACCGGGGGTATCAAGAAGCTCTATACCGTATTTGGTGGTGATCCATTGCTTGTCTCTTGTCACACCCGGACGATCCTCAACCTTTGCCCTTTTACCGCCGCAAAGTCGGTTGATAAGAGATGATTTTCCCACGTTAGGTATTCCCGCAATCATAACGCGGAGGGTCTTTCCCGTCATTCCTTTGTTTTCATAGCGCTGAAGCTTTTCGCTGAGCAGCGCTCTTATTTCGTCTGGAATATTATTTATACCTGCGCCGGTAGTACTGTCAATGAATACACAGTGCTTGCCTTCCTTTTCGTACTGTCTCTTCCATCTCGCAGTGGAATCCGGATCCGCCAAAGATGATTTGCTGAAAAGGGTAAGCACAGGCTTATTACCTACTATTTTATGTAATTCGGGATTTTTCGAGCTTACGGGAATACGTGCGTCGAGAATTTCGATGACCGCATCGACCTGCGGAAGCATCTCCTTCATCATTCGGCGCGTTTTCGCCATATGCCCCGGAAACCACTGTATAAGCTCTGAAGGCATTTTTTACCTCACAATGTTGTATTTTATCTTACAATTCCGATATGCTTAAGCGGCATGAAGCGGAAAATTACCTGACCTACTACGTATCTTTTGTCAATCTGACCGATTCTTGAGCTTCTGCTGTCAAGAGAATCGTTTCGATGGTCTCCCATAACGAAAACGTGTCCTTCCTCAACGGTGATGGAATCGGTATTGTAGTCCCAGCCCATCATAGGACCCGTTTCAAAGAAAACGTAGCTTTCATCAAGCGGCACACCATCAACGTAAACCTTCCAGTTTTGGCGATCAAGCGTAACGGTTTGCCCCTCGGTTGCAATTACTCTCTTAACAAGGGGCTTTTTCATGCCGTATGTTTCGGACTGACAAACAATAATGTCCCCCTGCTTAGGCTCGTAAAACAGCTGTCTTACAATAAGCTTATCTCCGTTTTCAAGCGTAGGAAGCATGGAGCCTCCATCGACGACCGCTATCCTTGCTACAAACGAAAACAGCACGAAAACAACCGCAACCGATACCGCGAAGATCTCAAGCCAATCGTATAATGATTTGGGAGAAAACGGGTTTTCTGCGTTCTCCTTTGCTTTATTATCTTCTTCGTTTTGTACATCTGCGTTGTTCTGACTTGTTAATTCAGCATTGTCTTGTGTCATTAATTCGGTATTATCTTCCATAATATTCGCCTTTACTTATCTTGAGTAAGAATTGTCATTAGTGTATGACCCTGAGAAACGTACAGTCCTGTACTCCCCGCACTTCTTTCACAGAAGCACGAAACACCTTTTTCTTCCGTGCTTGAACGGTATATCATAAACGGCACGGGATCGATAGTGTGAGTTCTTTTGCAAATAGGGGTGGGGTGATCGGGGAGCACCATTATAGAAAACTCCTCGCCGCAGCCGTTTAAGTATTCATACACGGGCTTCAGTATTCTTTCGCTGATATGACCGATGCTCGCGATTTTGTTTTCAAGCTCTGCTCGGTGACCGCACTCGTCGGGTCCTTCAACATGAACGTAAACGTAGTTTTTACCGCGCTTAAATGCGTCGATTGCAGCGTTTGCTTTACCCTCGTAATTTGTTTTAAAATTACCTGTTGCGCCTTCAACGTCGACGCTTTCCATTTCCGCGCAGATCCCGATTCCCTTTATCAGATCAACTGCAGATATTACGGTAGCGTCAAGTCCCCATTTATCCTTGAAGGATGAAAGCGAGGGCTTTGCACCGGGAGACCAGAACCAAACGGAATTTGCGGGCTTAAGACCTCTTTCTCTTCTCTTTACGTTAACGGGATGATCTTTCAGGATATCGTAGCTTCTTCTTATCATCGAAGCATAAGGCTCGGGAGGCATTATAGGTCCGACCTGATTGCCGAGATGGTCGTGTGGTCGATTAAATTCATTGTATGCGGGAGGGTCATTCCATATCATACAGTGACGGTAACTAACTCCGGTATGTATGCTTATGCTTTCACTTCCGAATTCAGCCTGCAAGGTCTTTACCAATTCATCGGCTTCCTCGGTTGTTATCTCATCTGCGCTATGATCCAGCATTATTTTGTCATCATAGAAATCCTCGTCCTCGGAAATCGTAACAAAGTTCATTCTGAATGCAATGTCGCCATCCTTCATACTTAGACCTATGGACATAGCCTCAAGCGGTGAACGCCCCTTTGAATATATTGCAGGATCGTAAGAGAGTATCGCAAGATTCGCGGTATCACTTTCGGGAACCATATTTGACGGAACGTTCGACACCGTTCCGATCTTTGATCTTGAAGCAAGAAAATCGAGGGTGGGCTTATTTGCAGTTTCAAACGGAGTTTTTCCGTTTAAGGAATCAATGGGATAGTCAGCCGCGCCGTCGGGAATGAGTACAAAATATTTCATAGTGCTATCCTTCGTGGTAAAAATATTATATCGCTTTTATATTATATCACAATATATTTTAAGATACAAGTGGACTGCCTATAAAAATTCAAAAAAATCGAATATTTTCTTCAATTTGCCACTTGAAAAACATTATGCGATATAGTATAATATATTTTGGTTAATTATGTATGGACCAAAGCAATAATAAGAAAGGTCGTATAAGAATTTGAGCGCTATACGTAATTTCGTCCTCACTCTGATTTTATCTTTTCTAATCTTCGGGATACTTGCATTCGGAATACTTCAGTTTGCAATGGATGCATTCAGCATTGGAGAAAACAAGAACCAAGGCAATAACGATCCGTCCGGTTCCACCGAAGACACAACAGAGAATCAAATCATTCCGCCTGAAGGCATAACGACGATCGACGGTGAAAGCTTCACAGTTCTCTTTATAGGAACGGACTATCTCCCTGACGTATATAACGACTACGAATATACCAATCAAATGATAAACGGGTTCCCCGCATCCACAAGAGAGGTTGAAACAGACACACTTATTCTCTTAAGGGTAAATAAGGAGACCGGAGAATGTGTTTTCTGCCCAATTCCCGCTATAACCGAAGTAACCGTCGACGGACATAAATCAACGCTTGAAATGGTATATTTCCGTAAGGGAATTCAAGCTCTGAAGGAGCACATTAACGTGTTAACAGGTATTCCTGTCGACTATTACGCACTTGTAACAATTGCGGATCTGAGCTATCTCATCAATGATATCGGCGGAGTTGAATTTTACGTTCCCGAAAATATGCACTATACCGACTTTGAAGCAAAGCTGGAAATAAACATACTCAAGGGAACAAGAATTCTCGACGGCAAGACTGCAACGGATATGCTTCGCTATTGGTCATACAAGGACGAAGACGTATCAAGACGCAGAGTCGCATCTGATTTTCTTAAAGCCTTGGCAACAAAGGTCATGACCGATATTCCCCTCAAGGACGCGGCAATAGCTTACCTGAAATATAAGGACAAAATAGAAACCGATTTCACAATGAACGATCTTACATCCCACGCGGATCTCATCTACGCTTTCTCAAAGATGAGCATAAAAGACGTTACGTATCCGGGAAAAACGATCGGCAGCGGAATCGACGCGAGATTTATTCCGAACATATCGGAAGCACACAAAATTTTCGACAGATATAAATTCAAAGGCTGATAAGCTGAAAGGACAATAAAATGTTAAACACCGAAAAAACAATGGACAAAATAGTTGCTCTTTGTAAGGGCAGAGGCTACATATTCGCAGGCTCCGAAATTTACGGCGGTCTTGCAAACACCTGGGACTACGGCCCTCTCGGAGTTGAGCTCAAAAACAACATCAAGCGTGCTTGGTGGAAAAAGTTCGTTCAGGAAAACAAGTATAACGTAGGTCTTGACGCTGCTATCCTTATGAACCCTCAGACCTGGGTTGCATCGGGTCACCTTGCAGGATTTTCCGATCCTCTTATGGACTGTAAGGAATGTAAGGAGCGTTTCCGTGCCGATAAGCTCATCGAGGACTGGTGCAGCGAGACCGGTTACGTTCTTCCTAAGCCCATCGACGCATTTTCTCAGGAGGAAATGAAGAATTTTGTTGAGGACAACAATATTCCCTGCCCCACCTGTGGAAAGCACAACTTCACTGATATAAGACAGTTCAATCTCATGTTCAAGACCTTCCAGGGCGTTACCGAGGACGCAAAGAACACCGTTTATCTCCGTCCCGAGACCGCTCAGGGTATATTCACAAACTTTGTAAACGTTCAGAGAACCACAAGAAAGAAGCTTCCCTTCGGTATCGCACAGATCGGTAAGTCCTTCCGTAACGAGATCACTCCCGGTAACTTCATCTTCCGTGTAAGAGAGTTTGAGCAGATGGAGCTTGAGTTCTTCTGCAAACCCGGTACCGACCTCGAGTGGTTCAACTATTGGAGATCCTTCTGCCGTGATTGGCTTCTTGCCATCGGTCTTAAGGAAGAAAACATTCGTCTGCGCGACCACGATCCCGAGGAGCTTTGCTTCTACTCCAAGGCAACCACCGACTTCGAGTTCCTCTTCCCCTTCGGTTGGGGCGAGCTCTGGGGCGTTGCTGACCGTACCGACTACGACCTTACCCAGCACCAGAACGTTTCGGGCAAGGATCTTACCTACTTCGATCAGGAGACCAACGAGCACTACATTCCCTACGTCGTTGAGCCCTCTCTCGGCGTTGAGAGAACCGTTCTCTCCGTGCTTTGCGACGCTTACGACGAGGAGGTCGTTGACGAGGCAAAGAACGACGTAAGAACCGTTCTCCGTCTCCACCCCTTCCTTGCGCCCTTCAAGGTTGCAGTTCTTCCCCTTTCCAAGAAGCTTTCCAACAAAGCTACCGAGATCTACGAGGAGCTTTCCAAGTACTTCAGCGTTGACTACGACGATGCAGGCTCTATCGGTAAGAGATATCGCCGTGAGGACGAGATCGGCACTCCTCTCTGCGTAACCGTTGACTTCGACACCGTCGGCGACGATGCCAAGGAAGGCGACAACTGTGTTACCGTCCGTGACCGCGATACTATGGAGCAGGTTCGTATCCCGATCTCCGAGCTTCGCGCTTACGTTGAAAAGAAGATCGAATTCTGATTTTTCAATTAACAACAGACGTAACCGTCTTACAAAATACTTGCATTTTTCGTATATTATGCGATAATCGTCCCATAAACAACATTAACAAGGAGAATGCTTATGAATATTAGATTCGGATTATGCCCCGAAAGCTTCAAGCTTGAAACAGGAAACCTTACTACGTTCCACCCCGCAACGATTGACACCTTTCCCTCCTCCGTCACCGTATCTGCAGGACGCGGCGACTGGGCAGCTGTACAGGCTATAATTTACTGCGATGAGGACTACGTGCTTAACGTTGGAAATGCTCCGTGGTTTTCGCAGAAGGGCGGTATTCCCGTTCTTCGAATGGCTGCAAAAACAAGTGCCGATATCGACGCAAGTCTGCGCATCATTGATATGCACGAGGACGACAACCGCAAGTACAAGGCCGACGCACTACTGACTAATCCCGTTCTTGAGCTTAAACGCGGAGAGGTTCGCGCAGTTTGGTGTGAGCTTTCCGTTCCCGCAGACGTCGCCCCCGGCACATATACCGTTGATCTTACACTCTATCGCGGCAGTATGCTACAAGATGAGAGCAAAGTTACATCCAGACAGATTACTTTGGAGGTGCTCGACTACGTTATGCCGACACCGTCGGAGCATAAATTCCATCTTGATCTCTGGCAGCATTGCTCAAACATCGCCCGTAAGCACGAGACACCTCTTTGGAGTAACGAGCATTTTGCCGTACTCGAGCAGTATGCTAAATCGCTTGGCGAACTTGGACAGAAGTCAGTCACGCTTGTGGTTTCCGAGGTTCCGTGGGCTGGACAGAGCTGCTACTGTGAATACCGCATGGTTGCGAATCTGTTTGAATATTCAATAGTTCCGATCACACGTCACAGTGACGGCACCTTTGACTACGATTTTTCAAAGATGCAGCGTTACATTGATATCTGCCGCAAATACGGTATCGATCGCGAGCTGTCACTTTACGGACTTGCAAACGTTTGGGGTTCTGAAGAACACGGTTTTGTAAAACCCGCAGCGGACTATCCCGACATGCTGCGTGTACGCTATTTCGACGAGGTCGACGGCACATATAAATATATGGCCTGTGCTTCTGACATCGATGCATACATTGTGGCTTTAGAGCAGTATTTTATAACTACGAAACAGATGGATAAGGTTCGACTCGCAGCCGACGAACCCGGTGATATCGATGCCTACCGTGCAAGTATCGACCATATCAGGTCGATCGCACCGTCGTTCAAATGTAAAGCGGCGATCAACCACGCGGAATTCGTTGAGGAATTCAAGAACGAGGTCTATGATTTTGCGCCATATATCAAATCACTGTCGTCGGAATACGACAAGCTGTGTGAATACAAGCGAACAATGGAGGGTAAACGCTTCCTTTGGTACGTATGCTGCATACCCGATTATCCGAACACATTTCTCTGTTCAAATCTTGTAGAAAGCTGGTTCATCGGTGTCCTGACGTCTTATGCGGGTCTTGACGGCTTCCTGCGCTGGAACTATACTGTTTGGAACGATGATCCCCGTGCGGATATCCGTTACGGTGGCATCCGCGCGGGTGATACTAATTTTGTCTATCCCGCAGCAAACAGTGCTCCCCTGCTGACACTTCGCTACAAGGCATTAAAGCGAGGCATACAGCTGTATGAGCTACTGGAGCGTCTACGCGAAAAAGACCCCGATGCACTTAATGAAGCGTATGCTTTTGTTGTACGTGAGCGCGATATTCGCCAATACTACGTCACCCACCACACGCTTGAGGATATATGCTCAACAAATCCTGACGACTATGTGGCAATGAAGAAATTTGTGATTGAAAAGCTGAAATAAGTTCAATCATACCCCAATATTAAGAAAACACGATGGAATACTCCATCGTGTTTTCTTTGTCAGGCAAAATTTCACTGTCGGAAATATCTTCACTTACAATTTTGGCAAGCTTATCCGTCGGTGGCTAATTAATCTTCAACCGCAGCTTTCTTTGCGAATATGGGATAGATCACTTCAGGCGGGAATTTTGCTTCTCTTTCGTATGTGTAAAGACCGTTTTGCTCCTGCTCGACGTCGGTAAGCTGGGTATAGCAGTATGCAAAGATCTCGGGATCGTCAAGAAGCGCGTCGGTCAGAGCCTTAAGACGAGTGAGATATTCCTCCTCGGTCTTGGCCGCGTTGCCGTAGCCCCAGCCCCCCTTATTGCTCCAACGGATTCCGCCGTACTCACTTACGAAGAAAGGACGCTTGCCGTCGTACCTTATCTGACGTGAACAAACTCCGTTTGAAGCATAGCCCTTACCGCTTTCGTCATTGAAGTGGGAAGCGAAGGTAACGGGATTCTGATCGTAATCGTGAACGTCATAAATGTCGGTGATAACGTGATGGTTTCCGCTTACGTCGATGCATGGACGGTAGGGGTCAACCGCCTTCGTAGCGTTATAAACAAGCTCAATAAGGGGATCAAACTGCTTTCTGCCGTTGATATCCCATGTCTCGTTTAAGGGACACCAACCAACGATGGACGGATGGTTATAATCGCGCTCCATTTCTTCAAGCCACTCGGGAAGGAAGCCGTATATTGAGTCAGCATATGTGTGGTCGAGACCCCAGTTGGGATACTCGGCCCATACGATATATCCCTTCTTATCTGCGTGGTAGAGGAAGCGCTCCTCGAATATCTTTTCGTGAAGTCTTGCACCGTTGAAGCCCATGGCAAGGGACATATCAATGTCCTTTTCAAGCGCTGCATCGGAGGGCGCTGTATAGATCCCGTCGGGATAGAAGCCCTGATCGAGAATAAGTCTCTGGAATACCGACTTACCGTTAAGATAGAATTTTTTGTCTCTGTAATCGATTGAGCGAAGTCCGAAATAGCTCTTGACTGTATCGTCACCGTAGGTCAAGGTAAGATCGTAAAGACCGCCCTTGCAAATCTCCCAGAGATGCTTTTCGGTAAGCTTGACGGTGAGAGTAGCAAGACCTCCATCGCTGTCAATGGATGCGCTTCCGCAGTCAATACCCTCAAATGATGCGGAAACGGTGAGCTTTCCACTTCCGACAAGCTTTGCCATAACGGTCAAGGTCTGCGCCTCGACGTCGGGATAATATTTTACACTGTCGATATGTGTCTTGGGACAAAATTCAAGCCACACGGTCTGCCAGATGCCCGTTGTTCTTGTATAATAACATCCTCTTGAATTATACTCCATACACTGCTTACCCGTGGGGATAAGTCTGTCTCTTTCGTCGTCCTCGGCGTGAAGAACGATAACGTTTTCACCCTCGCGAAGCAGGTCGGTTATATCAAACTTAAAGGAAACGTATCCACCCTTATGGCTTCCCGCTACCTTACCGTTTACGTAAACGGTCGCTTTATAGTCGACCGCGCCGAAATGGAGATAAACAAGACCGCCAAGCTGCTCTGATGTAATATTTACCGTTCTTTTATACCATACGGATGACATAAAGTCCTTATATCCAACACCGGAAAGCTCGGACTGGGGACAAAAAGGTACGTTGATATTCATAGAAAGGTCGTTTTCACCCTTAAATAAGCCTCTGGCAACACCACTGTTACCGTGGTCTATTTCAAACTGCCATTTACCGTTTAAATTTAACCAATTTTTTCGCTGAAATTGGGGTTTGGGATGCTCGGGACGAAAATTCATATCATTTTCCTCTGCCTTCATTTTACTTTACTCCATTATAGACAATTGTTACATTTTTTTCAATAACTATATCTCTTAAATTATTGACATATTCTACTGTTTGTGATACACTATAATTTGAGGAAGGAGTGATTAGGTGATAAAATTGGACCAAGTTAGGCACACGTGGCCCGAAAACAGCGGTTTTTTTATTGACCGCCCAAAAGGTCATGCCTATTGGACCTTCATTCATTTTGAAGAGTCCGTCACCGTTGTAATCAACGGTGAAGAAATTAAAACAGAGCCTCACAGCTGTGTTATCTATTCCCCTTCTTTTCCGCAGTATTACAAAACCGAAACGTCCTTAATACACGATTGGTTTCACTTTACCCCCGACAATGCCGACATTTTTTCCAAGATGAACATACCTATAAATAATATAATTCATCTTAAGCATTGGGAGTATGTAAATCGTATCGTGAAAGAGATGGAACTTGAGTTTTTATCAAAAATGCCGCATTCCGAATCCCTTATCCGTTCGCTTTCATCCGAGCTGTTTGTGAAGCTCTCTCGTGATATCAGCGGCAACTTAATGCCCACGGTCAGCTCTAATACAGAACCGCACTTAAGAAAGCTCAGAGAGGTAGTATTCTCCAATCTTTCATATCATTGGACAGTGGATAAAATGGCTACCGAGGTTGGACTTAGCCCCTCACGTTTCTACAGCGTTTACAGAGCCGCATACGGCATTTCCCCCACAAACGACCTTATCTGTGCGCGCATAAACACCGCAAAGGAGCTTCTTTCGTCGACAACAAAAAGTATCACGGAAATCTCGGAATGTCTTGGATACAACAACGTCACTCATTTCATGCGACAGTTCCATAATATAACGGGAACGACTCCAAAAAAATACAGAGAAGCCTCTCGTTCAGGGCTCTGAAACGGGAAGCTTATAGTATATATCGGACTTATCATAAGTTATAACGATTCGATCTATTATACCGCGTAAAACGTTTTGTTTTTCCTTTAAGGTCATATACCCCCAAGCATCACGGACAGTATTAAGCTTGCTTATTGCATCTGTGCGCTCCTTTTTCTCAAGGCTTCTCTTTTCTGCATCTCTTATACGTTCTTCCGTTTTGGAAAGCTCGTCTTTGGTTTCGTTTATCGTTACGATAAGGGTCTCGTCCTCCGAATCCCCGTAAAGATTGTATAAATTTTTCAGCTTTCTTTTCAGCTTGTCTCTTTGCTTAACCAAAAGCTCGGTTACAGGAGCACCCTTTATAGCGCGGCCATCATCAATATTTTTCTCCGACATTTTAAAAAGGTCGGAGAGCACAGCCTCCTCAAGCTCATCCGCCCACACTTTAGTGTTATTGCATTTGATCCCGCTTGAAAGATGTGGCTTACCCTTATCCTGTGAATAGCAGTATATTTTATATCCGCGTTTCCCCCATTTTTGATATCGCATTTTGGCTCCGCAAACACCGCAGTATATCATACCGCTTAAAAGGCTTTTGCTCCCGTAGGGAGACCTTGAACGTTCATCCATCATTCTTAAAGCCTTATTATAAGTCTCCTCAGACACGATAGGCTCGTGCTGACCCTTATACTCCTCACCGCTATATAGGATATATCCGCAATTGGTCTTTCGTCTTAATATTTGCTCTGCCATTTTTTCATATTTTAAGCCGATATATTTGGCAATCGACATCATTGACCACCCGTCAAGATATAACTTATACATAAGTCTCACCTTTTCGGCGTCGCTGTTTGGCACAAGGATCCCTCTCTCGCTATCATAATCATAACCAAAGGGAATCTTACCTCCGCCCCTCCACAGACCGCATTTTATCCGTTCCTTCATTCCCATTCGGGTCCTTTCCCTTATGGTCTCCCTTTCAAGCTGAGCAAATGCAGACATAATTCCAAGCATCGCACGGCCGATAGGAGTGGATGTGTCCATATTTTCGTTGAGCGACACAAATGAAACGCCGTGAGGCATTAATACATCCTCTATAAGATACAAGGTATCCTTCTGACTTCTCGAAAGACGGTCGAGCTTATAAACAATAACGTGGCTTATTATATCTTTTTCAATATCACAGATCAGAGACGAGAGCCTCGGTCGATCGATATTACTGCCACTGAAGCCTCCGTCAATATAGCTCTCATAACGCTTTATCCCTCTGCTAACACAATACGCGATAAGCATCTCCTCCTGCGCTTCGATCGAGTATCCCTCCTCCCTTTGCGCATCGGTTGATACTCTTATATAAAGTGCCGCCCTTTTATTTTCCGTCCTGCTTTCGCTTATCATCATTTTCGACCTCGATATAAACACGCGATCTTACGTCATTCATTGCCGATATCATTTCTTCGGTTATGAAGCGTTTGCAATACAGCTCATCTTTTGTTATAACAGTTCCGTTTAAATATCTTACTATTTCCATATACTCCTCCGTTTTTTTAATTATGATCCGATACGAAAGGAGATATTCGTTGATAAAGGCTTTAAAAAGCAGACCACTCGTATTTTTCTGTTTTACTTTCGTAACTCTGCTTTATTTTTCCTTTCTGATTAACCAAGCTCAAAAGCTGAAAATCGGAATATCCCTGATTATTGCAACTTTTTTGATCTTATTCATCGGAACGGCGTTCAAGAGTAAGCGCTTCCGCACCATTCTCGTTTTGATACCTATCACATTGGGAATCTCATCGGGACTGCTGTTCGGTTATCGTTTTGAAAACACAGTCTTAAAGGAATCAGATTCTCTGATTGGAAAAAGCGGCAAGGTTAAGGGAGTAATTGAGGAAATTTTATACGAAACGGATTTTTCCACCGCTTATAAGATGAGGATTACCGAATTTGACGGTAAATCAGTAAACATAATAGCTCTCACAAAATTCTCGTTCGGTTATCAAGCAGACGAATATAACGAATTAAACTTCGATGCAAGCTTTTGTGCCCCCTCATTTACCGAGGATATGGCCTTTAACGAAAAGGAATACTGTAGATCAAAGGGAATGACAGTTATCTGTAACGGAGAAGAGAACGTTATCAAATTAACCAAAAACAGTTCCTTGCTCGGTAGGATCTCTTCCCTTTCACACTCCATCTCAGCTAAGCTCCGTCTTTCACTTGGCGAATATAACGGAGGTTTCGTATCGGGATTGATACTCGGCAGACAAGAGGCGGTACCCGACAAGCTGAGCACATCGTTTGGTTATCTCGGATTATCTCATATACTATCGGTAAGCGGTCTTCATCTTACTATCTTAGTTGGCGCACTGTACCTGCTCATGTCAAGCTCCCCACTTCCGATGTGGGTGAGATTTATAATATGTACCCTATTCACCGCATTTTTTGTATTACTGACAGGTGCGGGGCCTGCGGTGATAAGGTCTGCCGTTATGATGACGATGACATTTGCCGCATATCTTATCGGACGAGACTACGACCCGCTGTCTTCACTGTCGCTTTCGGCATTAATTATCGTTATTATTGATCCTCTTTCGGTCTTCAGCGCGTCGTTTGTGCTGTCCTTAACCGCTTCGCTTGGCATTATTGTACTCGGCATTCCTGCGTGCTCACAAATATCGAAAGCAATATACGAAAGAAACACATTTATTGTAGCTCTTGGCGGAATCGGAATATCAGCTGTCATTACGCTGTCAGCAACACTGTTTACAATGCCCGCGGTGTATTATTATTTCGGATACTTTTCACCGATATCCGTTTTTACTAATTTGCTGTTCGTTCCTCTTTGCACGGCGCTTATGTTTATATCAATAATTCTTATTATTGTATATGGAACGTTCCTTGCACCAACGGTTTCAGTGGTAGCTAATGCTCTTGCTTCTCTTATCGACAGGCTATCTTATGCCATATCACAGCAAATTCCAGAGCCGCTGTCCCTCTTATATAAGTTTGTACCTCAGCTTCTTATAATAACCTTTGCATTTTTTGTGCTCCTGAGTGCACTGCGAAGAAAAGGAATCATTCCCATACTCGTTATGAGCGCGGTATTTATTACCGGTTATTTTTCGGGAGTATATTTGTACAATTCATCAAATCAAATTGAAACAGAGGCAATATGCATAAATCATTCAAGCAATGATTTTATACTCTTAAACAAAAACGGAAGCACTTTACTGTGCGATATATCCGACGGTAGCACATCAATCATATACACAATTAACGACCTTTCGCTTGCGCTATTCCACGACTCCTGTCCTGACGTGCTTGTGCTTACCCATCTCCACCGCAAACACATCACTATGATATCGTCTTTCACGGACAATTTCAGACCTCATACCATATATATTCCAATGTCTAAAAATGAAGATGAACAAGGCTACGCAAATGCTATAAAGCGCATTGCGGAAGGAAAGAATGTAAAGCTGCAGTTCTATTCTGATAACCGAGATGAAATAATCGATTTTGAAGGCTGTAAAATAAATATATACAGACAGGTAAAAATAGACCGTTCAAGTCAGCCGATTAATTTGATCAGAATAAAGGACGGAGCATCACTCGTTTATTGCGAAAGTTCAATAAATGATACCGAGCTTATGGATCATGTTGACAATCTTATCTTGGGAGAATCTCACCTTTGGCTCGGCACACACGGCCCTGTTGCAAAAAATCCACTTAAGCTCCCGTTTGAGCCGTATGACGTATTTGTATCAAATAAAAATTTGAATAACGTATATTGTACTGATTACGAGATCATATCGGGATATAAACACGTAATATTAAAGAAGAAATGACCGTCAAGAATTTAACATTCTTATGAAAGGAGGCATAGATGTCTTTCAAATTTGTTTTTAAGCGATGTGAGCTTAAATATTTGTTAACTGTTGAGCAAAAAGAACGCATCTTAAACTCAGTAAGCTCATACATAAGCCCCGACGCTTACGGAAATACAACGATAAGAAACATTTATTATGACACCGATAGCTCTACTCTGATAAGAAGATCAATTGAAAAACCTATATACAAGGAAAAATTGAGAATCCGAAGCTACAAACAGCTCTCGCCCGGTGCTCCAGCCTTCGTTGAACTGAAAAAGAAATACGACGGCGTGGTTTACAAGAGGCGTGTGTCGATGGCAGAGGATGAAGCTGAAAGGTGGATAACACGGCAATATTCCCCGCCGCTCGATACACAAATCAAGCGAGAGATCGAATATTTCAGCAATTTTTACAAAACGATCCACCCTGTAGTTTACATATGCTACGACAGAGAAGCATTTTTCTCCACTGATGATGACTCGTTCAGGATCACATTTGATAATAACATAATGTATCGATTAAATGATCTTAGTCTGTGCTCCGAAGCGTATGGAAAAAAGCTGATCGATGATGGCCATTATCTCATGGAAATAAAGTGCTCGGGAGGAATGCCGCTTTGGATGACCTCGGTTCTTTCCGAAAACAAGATATATAAAACCTCGTTCTCAAAATACGGAATGGCATATAAAGAATTTATAAATAATAATACCTTAAAGGAGAATTTCAGTTATGTCTAATTGGTTTAAAGGATTGTTTGATGCACCCGGTGCTTTCAATATTGGAATCAAGGATTTCCTTATTTGTATCGGATTTTCACTTGTTTTGGGCTTTATTGCCGCTCTTGCCTTCTCCTTTAAAAGCAGAACAACAAAGAGCTTCTTCGTAACGCTTTCTATACTCCCCGCAGTAGTTTGCGTAGTAATTATGATGGTCAACGGCAATGTCGGTACCGGCGTTGCGGTCGCAGGCGCATTCAGCCTTGTTCGTTTCCGTTCAGCTCCCGGTAGTGCAAAAGAAATCGGAATGATTTTCCTTTGTATGGGTGCCGGTCTTATCACAGGAATGGGTTACCTCGGCTTTGCTGCTGTTTTCACCCTCATAATTAGTGCTGTATTCTTCATTTCAAGCCTTTTCGGAAACGGAAAATCACTCAGCGCTTATAAAACATTGACCATAACAATTCCCGAGGACTTAAATTACATCGGAATTTTTGATGATATTTTTGCAGAATATACTAAGAGAAGCGAACTTGTAAGAGCAAAAACAACAAATATGGGAAGCCTTTTCCGACTTTCATACGACATAGTACTCCGTGACACCAAAAAGGAAAAGGAAATGATCGACAGAATAAGAGAGAGAAACGGAAATCTCGAAATTTCCGTCTCCATAATGGAAAATCCCGAAACCAGACTGTAATGAATAAACCGTGGCTTTCAAAAAGAAAGCCACGGTTTGTTTTTTAGAAGAATGTTATCTGATTCGTTTCGGAAAGTCCCTCAAGTGCACCGTTTTTGGAAAGCACGTCGATTACCGCCTTGGTCAGCTTCGCCTTGATGCGAAGCTCCTCGACACAGTAGACCTCACCCGAATCTCTTGCCTCGGCAATTGATTTTGCGGCATTTTCACCCAAGCCTCCGAGAGAGTTGAAGGGCAGACGTATCTTTCCGTCCTCGGGGACGAAGGCAAAGGCGTCGGACTTAAAGTAATTTACGGGCAGGAAGCGGATGCCTCTTGCATAGCATTCGTTTACGAGGTTAAGCGTTGAAAGAAGAGAGGCTTCCTTCTGAGTCGCCTCAGTTCCCTTGTCCTGAATCTCCTTCATAACTCTCGTTACTCCGCTCTTTCCGCTCATCGCTATCTCCGCATCAAAGCCTCCGGGCGCGGCGGTGAAGAACGCTGCATAGAAGGTCAGGGGCATATGCACCTTATACCATCCAAGGCGTATTGCAGACATAACGTACGCCGCAGCGTGAGCCTTGGGGAACATATATTTTATCTTCTTACAGGATCCGATATACCAATCGGGGACTCCCGCCTCGACCATTGCCGCCTCCCAGTCGGGAGTGAGTCCCTTACCCTTTCGTACGCTCTCCATTATCTTAAAGGAAAGCTCGTTCTTAACGCCGTAGCGGATAAGGTCGTTCATTATGTTGTCTCGGCATCCGATAACCTCGGAAATGGTGCAGATACCGTCTTTGATAAGATCCTGCGCATTGGTCGTCCATACGTCTGTGCCGTGCGAAAGTCCCGATATCTGAAGCAGATCCGCAAAATTTTTCGGCTTTGCTTCTTCGACCATCTTCATAACGAATCTTGTTCCGAACTCGGGAAGACCGTATGTGCCGAGATTGGCTCCGATCTGTTCTGCGGTTACACCGAGCGGCTCTGTTGATGCAAAAAGTCCGTAAACAGACGGATCGTTCATCGGAACGTCCATAACACTTGTGTTACTGTACTTTTCAAGCCATTTATACTTGGTCGGAATATCGTGTCCAAGCTCGTCGAGCTTTAAAAGCGTATCGTGAAGATATGAGAAAGTAAAGTGTGTTGTTACAATATCGGAGTTGGGATCGTCTGCGGGGTGCTGAACAGGACAGAAATCATATATTTCATACTCCTTGGGAACAACGACGATACCGCCCGGGTGCTGCCCCGTAGTACGCTTAACTCCGACACAGCCCTTGACAAGACGCTCGATCTCCGCCTTATTGACGGTTATTTCGCGCTCCTCAAGGTATTTCATAACGTAGCCGTAGACCGTTTTGTCCGCAAGACCGCCTATCGTTCCCGCACGGAAAACGTTTTCCGCACCGAAAAGCTCTTCAGTATACTTATGCACCTTACCCTGAACCTCTCCCGAGAAGTTAAGGTCGATATCGGGAGACTTATCTCCGTGGAAGCCGAGAAAGGTCTCAAAGGGAATATCGTGACCGTCACCAACGAGCTTTGTACCGCAGCTCGGACAGTTTTTGTCGGGCAGGTCAAAGCCTGAGCCCACGTGGTCGGGGTTGGAGAAATCACTATACTGACAGTTTGGGCAGTAATAGTGCGGCGGCAGAGGGTTGACCTCCGAAATTCCCGCCATAGAGGCAACGAAGGATGAGCCAACCGAACCTCTTGAACCAACAAGGTAGCCCTGACTTTCGCTGTACCATACAAGCTTCTGCGCTATCATATAAAGAACCGCAAATCCGTTCTTGATTATCGAGGTGAGTTCCTTATCGAGACGGTTTTTTACTATATCGGGAATTGGTGAACCATACTTTTTCTCGGCGTTTTCGTAGCAAATTCTCTGAAGATCCTCCTCCGCACCCTCCATATTGGGAGTAAATGTTCCCTTGGGGAAGGGTCGGATGTCGGAATCGATCATATCGGCGATTTTGTTTGTGTTGGTGATGACCACCTCTTTTGCCTTTTCCTCGCCGAGATATTCAAACTCCTTCAGCATTTCCTCAGTTGTTCTGAAATAGATTCCCGAATCCTTATCGGCATCGGAGAATTTCATTCCCGCAAGGAGCAGCTTACGGTATATTTCATCGTGCTTTTCAAGGAAATGTGCGTCGCAGGTGGCAACAACGGGCTTGCCGAGCTCGTCCGCTATTGAGATCAGCTTGCGATTGAACTCCTTAAGTGCTTCCTCATCTGCAGCATTACCGCTATCTATTAAGTAACGGTTATTGCAAAGAGGCTGAATCTCGATATAATCGTAATATGAGGCTATCTCAAGAAGGTCCGCCCTCGGTCTGTTTTCAAGCATTGCCTTGAAAAGCTGACCCTCCGAGCAGGCTGAGCCTATAATAAGACCCTCTCTGTGAGCATCAAGCACTGTTTTAGGAATACGTGGATGCCTCTTGTAATAATCGAGATAGCTGTACGAAACAAGCTTATAAAGATTTTTAAGACCGATCTTGTTTTTTACAAGAATGATCATATGATTGGTATTAAGCTTAAGGACGTCAACCTTATCCGCCATCGCAGAATTCATTGCGGAAATGGTCTTGATACCCTCCTGCTTAAGCTTGTCCACCATCTTGAAGAAAATAAGTGAAAGCATCTCGGCATCCTCGTTTGCGCGGTGATGGTCGAAATCACCAAGACCGAAATACGTTACCAATGCATCGAGCTTATGCTTATTCAGATCGGGGTTAACGTAACGTGAAAGCGCAACCGTATCAAGATATGTATTGTTAAACTCGATTCCATTATCGTCGCTCACCTTTCTGATGAACGAAATATCAAATCCCGCGTTGTGCGCCACAAGCATTCTTTTTCCCGAAAAATCGAGGAATGCCTTTACTGCCTCATACTGAGACGGCGCACCCTTTACCATATCGTCGGTTATTCCCGTAAGCTTTATAATTTCCTCCGGCAGAGGTCTTTCGGGATCGACAAAGGTTTGGAATCTGTCGACCACCTCACCGTTTTTGACAAGAACCGCGCCTATTTCGGTAATACGGTCGTTCTGGAACGAAAAGCCCGTTGTCTCGATATCGAATACAACGAATTCATCGTCGGCAAACGATGCGTCATCGTTTCCGTAAACAGCCTTCGCGGTATCATCAACGAAATATGCCTCCATACCGTAAATAACCTTCATTCCGGTCTTATCAGCAACCAGCATTGCCTCCTGATAGCCCTGAACGTTTCCATGGTCGGTTATTGCGACCGCAGGATGTCCCCAAGCGTGAGCGGTTTTTACTGCAACGTCTGGAGGAATAAGCGCATCCATTGCAGACATTTGAGTATGAAGATGGAGCTCAACTCTCTTTTCCGGAGCGTTATCCATACGCTTAATGCGTTTTATCAGCATTACGGCAGACGGTGAAACGGTAAGCTCGTTATCAAACTTATCGTTTCTTACCGAGCCCAATACCGCAACAGCTACCCCATCCTTAAGTGACGAAAGCAAGGTCTTTGATTCCTCGGTAGGAAGTATCGATTTGCAATAAATCGACGCATCGTCGTTGGTCATTGCAAAATTAACTATCATTTTATCGCCCTTACGCGTCTCCTTGGTGTCTATTGCGTAAACGGTTCCAAGCAGGGTCACTCTGCGTATCGGGGTAGTAATATTACGAAGCGGGGCGGGATCTATTTCAAAGGGAGTACCGTAGACACACTCGGGAGATGAGATATCGAAGGTCATATTTCCGACCTTAACAATTCCGTTCTCATTTACTTCGGGTGTAGATATACCGTCACCCATAAGCGAAACGACCATTTTCCTTTGAGGCTCGTTGATTTCTACGCTGACAGCCTCGTTTGCGCTCGCTTCCTCAAACTCGAATTTCCTAATAGCCTCGTTTTGTTCTTCAAGATACCCGTTGTAATCGAAAACGAAGCCCTCTTCCTGCTTTATTTCTACTTCCAGTGATATTCCGAATTCAGAGCGTATAATGTTTGCAAGTATTTCGGGGGTATCTGCGTGATAGAGAAGCTCGATACCGCCGTTTGAAAATGAAATTTCAATTATAAGCTTGTTGTCCTTTAACGTGCTTTTATAATCCTTAAAAAATCCTCGGCTCACCGCGCCTATTCTCTGAAGCTCGATCATCGCTTCGGGAATATAGGATATATCAAACAGCTCGGAAGGATATGAGGGGATTATTCTTACAAAAGAAAGCTTATATGCCTCCGCGATCTCTTTTTCGATGGCATAAAGGATCTCCTTTTTGACGATCTTTTGAAAGGATACGTATGCCTCGAGCATTCTCTTTTCCTTTTCTGCTCTGAAACGGTTAAGATATGCATTTTCGAGAATCGTTCTATGCTCGCCCTGAGGGCTGTATTTATCAAATTTTGCTAAAAATTTAATCTGTCCTTCCAAAGCCCATCATCCTCCTTGTTATTCTTCCGCCATCCTCCGAATCTCGCCAACCAAAACGTCAATTACCTGTTCTTCGGGGATCTTTTTAATAATTTCGCCGTGCTTAAACAGCAGTGCCTCGCCATCTCCGCCTGCAATGCCGATATCAGCCTCTCTTGCTTCACCGGGGCCGTTAACTGCACAACCCATGACGGCTACCGTGAGAGGATGACCGACCTTTACGTTTTCAAGTATATCTTCAAGCCTTGATGCAAGTGAAATAAGATCAATTTTTGTTCTTCCGCAGGTAGGACATGAAACCACATTTATATGGTTTCCCTGTTCTATGCCGAGTGCACGGAGGATCGCTCTTCCCTGCTTTACCTCTTTTACGGGATCGTCGGTCAGGGACACACGGATAGTGTCACCTATACCGTCACTTAGCAATCCGCCTATACCAACGGAGCTTTTGACAATACCGTACTTCTCTGTTCCCGCTTCGGTTACTCCTAAATGAATGGGGTAATCACACTTATCCGCCACAAGCCTTACAGCTGATATCATATTTCTTACGTCTGAAGACTTTATGGCTACGATAATATTTGAAAAATCATATTTTTCAAGAATTCTTATGTGCGACATCGCGCTTTCGTATAGTGCCTCGGGGGTGGGTGAGCCGTATTTTTGCAAAAGCACCTTTTCAAGAGACCCACCGTTAACACCGATCCTTATCGGAATATTTCGGAGCGAGCAAGCATCGACAACAGCCTTAACTCTATCCTCTCCCCCAATATTTCCGGGATTTATTCTTATTTTATCCGCGCCTGCATTTGCGCTTTCAATTGCCAAGCGATACGAAAAATGAATATCCGCAACGATCGGCATCTTTATATCGGAGCATTTGAGCTTATACAAATTACGCACTGCATCATCGTCAGGTACAGTCATTCTGATTATGTCGCATCCTGCATCCTCAAGAGCTCTCATTTGACCGTAAAGAGCATCGTAATCGGAGCTTGATACGTTAGTCATAGACTGAACCGCAATGGGAGAATCTCCTCCAATGTGCAATTTGCCGACTGCTATTTTTTGGGTTTTTCTTCTGTATTCGTTGTAATTCATCGTTATAATTATTTTACACCCGCTAAGTATTGCAGGTATAGTATTATCCAAACAGCTTTATTATGTCTTTATAGGAAATAAACAGGAACAAAAGCATAAAGAGAACGAGTCCCGCAAAGTGAATGTACCCTTCAAGCTCTCTCTTTATGGGTTTGCGGCGTATTCCTTCAACTATGAGGAACAGTATTCTTCCGCCGTCAAGGGCAGGCAGAGGAAGAAGGTTCATAACGCCGAGATTCAGCGCAATAATTGCAGTAAGATTGATAAGCGTTTTACCGCCGTCGCCAACCTTTGCGGCTTTTCCGATCTCACTTGTAATGCCTACGGGGCCGGACAGCTGATCTATGCCATATCTTCCGGTTACAAGATCAAGTACCGATTCCCATATCATTTCAACCGTGGTAACTGAACGGTTGAAGGTGTGCTTCAAGAACACTCCTACACCGAATTTTTCACGCTGAATACGGAAAACGTATCTTGAGCCCTGCTTACCATCAACCTCATAGGTTTCAATAAAGCTCACGTTTTTCAGTGTAACCTTTTTGCCGTCTCGGAGCACCTTTACGGTATTGTTTTCCCCACCGTCGTGCATAATGGTATATTGGAGGTCGTAGCTTGTGCTGACCGGTTCACCGTTTATGGATAGGATCTTATCGCCAAGCTCAAACTGTGTTCCGTTTGCAATCGCGCTTTCGGTCAAATACGCAATTTTTGTGTTACCGAGAGAATTCCAAAGCATTCCGACAAGAACAGCGGTCATAATAAAGCCAAACACAAGATTCATAACAGATCCTGCTGCCATTATGATAAATCTCTGCCAAACAGGCTTTTTATTTAAAGAATCATCTCTCTCATTTTCCTCATCCTCGCCGACCATACTGACAAATCCGCCCACCGGCAAGGCTCTTATAGAATAAACGATTCCTGTTTTTTTCGATTTTTTTGAGAGAAGCTTCGGTCCCATACCGATAGCAAATTCATTGACGCCCACCTTAAACGTACGCGCCATTATATAGTGGCCGAATTCATGAATCAATATCAAAAATCCGAATATAAGAATTGCAAGAACAATACTAAACAAAATGATCCTCCGTAGTTATAAACTTAGCTCTCTTACCCTTATCCTTGCTTCAAGGTCAGCCTGTTCGATATCATTTAGACTTGGGTTTATAATATTTGGTGCATTTTCTGTTACTTTTATTACTGTATCGGAAATATCAGTAAAAGAAATTTTTCCTTTAATGAACAGCGCAACCGCTTCCTCGTCGGCACCGTTCATCATTGCGGGAGCAACTCCGCCCTTTTTATATGCTCTGTATGCCAATGGAAGAAGCGGGAATGCTTCATTGTCAGGCATACCGAAGGAAAGTGATGAGAGCGCCGTAAAATCAAGAGGCTTAACGGGTCCCTTCACTCTTTGCGGATAGGTCAGAGCATACTGTATGCAGAGCTTCATATCGGGAACACCCATTTCCGCAATTATGGCATTGTCAATATATTCCACCATCGAGTGTATTATACTTTCTCTGTGCACAACAACGTCGACAGAGTCGATATCCACACCGAAAAGGTGAACTGCCTCAATGACCTCAAAGCCTTTGTTCATCATTGTTGCAGAATCGATCGTGATCCTGCTTCCCATATTCCATGTTGGGTGATTGAGTGCATCTGCAGGTGTTATACGAGCCAGCTCATCTCTTGTTTTTTTATAGAAAGGACCGCCCGATGCTGTCAGAATAATTCTTTTTATCTCCTGACCGCTCAGACACTGGAAAATCGCTGAATGCTCGCTGTCAACCGGCAATATTTTTGTTCCCGATTTTTTTGCCTCCGAAATTACGGTATCTCCGAAGGTAACGAGAGATTCCTTGTTTGCAAGAGCCAAGGTCTTCCCCGTCTTAACGGTAGAAAGCGTAGGTCTTAATCCCGCAACACCACTTACCGAGTTAAGCACGGTGTCACAATCCGTCGCCTCCGCAAGTGTTGCCGCAGCATCCTTACCTGAAATTACTTTAACGTCGGTATCAGCGATCTTTATTTTCAGCTCCGCAGCTGCCTTCTCATCGGCAACAGCGCAGATTTCGGGTTTAAAATATCTTATTTGCTCCTCAAGAGTCTTAATATCGGAGTTTGCTGACAGACCTGTAACCTTAATATTCAAAGCATCACAAACACGAAGTGCGCTCTTCCCGACCGAACCGGTTGAGCCTAATATAGTAACCTTTTCTGTCATTGTTACTCCTTATCTGAATATCTCCATAAAAGGAACGATAGTTGTAATAAAATAAATGAACGGTGCAGAAATTATAATACTGTCAAAACGGTCGAGAACGCCTCCGTGACCGGGAAATATCTTTCCGTAATCCTTAACTCCGAATTTTCTCTTTATCAACGACATTACAAGATCGCCGCACTGAGACAGAACGCTGACGACAGTAGCTATAATTGCGATGGAAAGATATTGCGGCTCGGAACCGCTGATTTTACCTGCAATAAATCCGTAAAGAAGCGTAAGAGCAACGGCACAGACGGTTCCTCCGACAGCACCCTCTACAGTTTTCTTAGGGCTTACGGAAGGGATGAGCTTATGCTTTCCGAAAAGCATACCTGAAAAATATGCAAAAGTATCGGTCATCCACGAAATAACAAACGGAATGAGGAATATAAATGCCCCGTACTTAAGATCGCGCAGCAAAACAAGGGAGGCAAATCCAAAAGAAATATATACTGCCGTAGATGATGAAAGTGCCGCAATTTCAACCGGGAACTCATTGCCCGAAAATACAGATACAACAAGGGTAAGCGTAATCACAGAAAAAGCAATGAGGAAAACGTATCCAAAAAAGCTTTCCCCTTCGCAGTATCTCGCAAGAAAAGGTAATCCGATTCCTGCTCCAACCGACAAAATGATCGGTATAAGCTGTTTTTTTGAACCTATACAGCTGTGCATCTCATAAACACCGACCGCACCGAGAAGTGCCATTAAAATCGGGAATGCGACCGTTTCCGAAAAAACGAAAAACGGTACCATTACAGCAACCATTACGATTGCAGTTATAACTCTTGTTTTCATAATAGCTCCGTATCAAACTCCGCCGTAGCGTCTTTTCCTTCCGTAAAATTCTTTTACACATTCATCGACACATTTTTCATCGAAATCGGGCCAAAGAGTCGAGGTAAAATACAGCTCGGAATATGCAGAATCCCAAAGCAAAAAGTTACTGAGTCTTATCTCAGCTCCGGTCCTTACGATAAGGTCGGGGGGAGGACTGTCCTTTGTGTACAGACGTGAGGTTATATCGTCCTCCGTTATGGAGGTCTTGCCCTCTACTATAAGCTCGTTTACCGCGTGTACTATGTCGTCACGTCCGCCGTAATTTACTGCTATGTTAAGTATCTTATCTCTGTCAGAGGAATCCTGCTCCAGCTTGATCATTCTTTCCTTGACCTCGGCGGGAAAAACGTCCTTTGATCCAAGAAAATGGACCTGTATGTTCTTCTCTTTCCAGCTCTGCTCGGCATCGGAAAGATAGTCAGTGAACAAAGACAATATAGTGTCCACTTCTTCCTTGGGTCTTTTCCAGTTTTCAGTTGAAAAAGCATATACTGTTACAGCCTTTATTCCGGAATCACCGCAATATTCGATGATCTTCTTAAACACCTTTGCGCCAACCGAGTGACCGTATGTTCGCGGCATACCTCTTTTTTTAGCCCATCTGCCGTTTCCGTCCATGATGAACGCTATATGCCGAAGATCTCCGCTTGAGTTGAGCTCCTTTGCGGTAATATGCTTTTTCCCGAATTTAAAAAACATAAAATTCTCCTAACCGTGTACAACGGGCTGACGCATCCGCGCCAGCCCGAAATAATAGATAAAAGATAATCAGATAGACATGATCTCCTGAGTCTTCTTTGCGGTTACGTTATCAACTTCCTTGATATACTTATCAGTAAGATCCTGTACGTTCTTCTCGGATGCTTTCTGCTCATCCTCGGTCATTTCGGAGTTTTTCTTCATATCCTTGCACTTTTCGATAGCATCACGACGAATATTACGAACTGCAACCTTTGCGTCCTCACCCATCTTTGCTACCTGCTTGGAAAGCTCTTTACGGCGATCCTCGGTAAGTGCGGGGAAGGTAAGGCGAATGATCTTACCATCGTTCTGGGGATTGATTCCGAGGTCGGAAGCAAGAATAGCCTTCTCAATTGCCTTAAGGGTCGTTGCGTCCCAAGGCTGAATTGCGAGAGTTCTTGCGTCGGGAGTAGTGATCTGGGCTACGGCGCTGATCTGTGTGGGAGATCCGTAGTAATCAACTGTGATCTTATTAAGAACATTTGCATTTGCTCTGCCTACTCTTACGGAGTCGAGCTCATACTGATAGGAGACAATGCTCTTCTTCATTTTTTCTTCAAAAGCTTTAGTATCGAGTTTCATATTATCGTATCCTTTCGGTTATTTATTACTGATTTATCATACACCGGTAACAATAGTACCGATCTTTTCGCCCTTGATTGCGCGAACTATATTTTTCGGATCGTTAAGACCGAATATGTGAAGAGGAATGTGGTTATCTTTACCAAAGGAAGCGGCGGTGCCGTCGATTACCTTCATATCGTGCTTAAGAATGTCCATATAGCTTATGGTATCGAGCTTTACTGCAGTAGGATCAAGCTTGGGATCCGCAGTGTAAACGCCATCGATATTTTTTGCCATCATAACTACGTCAGCATTGATCTCCGCAGCACGAAGAACAGCCGTTGTATCTGTTGAGAAGAAAGGAGATCCGATTCCACATCCAAAAATTATGGTTCTTCCCTTTTCGAGATGGCTGACAGCCTTATTTCTGATATAGGGCTCTGCAACCTCATGCATTGCTATTGCTGTCATTACGCGACAGTCAACTCCCATCTGCACAAAAGCATCCTGAATTGCAATTGCATTTATAGCAGTAGCAAGCATTCCCATATGGTCTGCACGGGTTCGGTCCATATCGCCGCCCTGTCTGCCTCTCCATATATTTCCTGCGCCAACAACAAGCGCTACCTGTACGCCAAGCTCGTTGCATTCTTTTATTGCATGGCAAATTTCTCTCACGAAATCGTAGTTAAGAATGCCATCCTTTGTTCCCGTAGCAAGTGCCTCGCCCGAGATCTTTATCAGCACCCTCTTATATCTGACTGACTGTTCCATAAAGCCTCCTCGCAAAGTGCGGTTTTTATTCTGAAAATCATACGCAAGCCCGGTTGCATACTTACACACATTAATTATATCACTTTTTCCTTGATTTGTAAACAGCATTTTTGCATTTTCGAGGATATTTTCAATATTTTTTTGCTAGATTATATATTTTAAAAAGAACTTGACAAATAACATATTTAATATTATAATATTAGCAATGCAATCGCAGTGAGGAGTAACCGTACACCTTATTCACAGAGAGCACCGCAAAGCTGAGAGCGGAGCAATAAGAAACGGCGAAGGTAGCCCTGCGGCAGCGGAAAGAAAGCTAAAGGCAAGTAGAATCCGCCGTGAATCTGCGTAAAGGATATTGAGTGCGTGCTTTTTGCACGAAATCAGGTGGTACCGCGCCCAATGGCGTCCTGTTTTTCAGGACGTTTTTATTTTTTTAGATATTTTTTAAGGAGTTTTAAATATGACAAACGAGCTTCCAAAGAATTATGCCCCGCAGGAATTTGAAGACCGTCTCTACAAATTTTGGGAGGAAAACGGATATTTCCGTCCCTCTGGTGACAAAAATGCACCCGCATTTTCCATGGTCATTCCCCCTCCAAACGTAACTGGTCAGCTTCATATGGGTCACGCACTTGATGAGACCCTTCAGGATATTCTCGTCCGCTATAAGCGACTTCAGGGATTTGATACCCTTTGGGTACCCGGCACCGACCACGCGGGAATCGCAACACAGATAAAGGTCGAGGAGCGCCTCCGCGTTGACGAGGGTCTCACAAGATACGACCTCGGACGCGAGAAATTTCTCGACAGAGTTTGGGCTTGGAAGGATATGTACGAAAACCGTATAACCTCTCAGCTGCGTAAACTCGGCGCTTCGTGTGATTGGAGCCATCAGCGCTTCACCATGGACGAGGGTTGCTCAAGATCGGTACGCGAGGTATTCGTAAACCTCTACAATAAGGATCTTATCTACCGCGGTCACCGTATCATCAACTGGTGTCCCCGTTGCCTTACCGCCCTCTCCGATGCAGAGGTCGAATATAAGGATCAGCCCGGTCACTTCTGGCACATAAAGTATCCCTTCAAGGACGGCACGGGCTACGTTGAGGTAGCTACGACACGTCCCGAGACTATGTTCGGTGATACCGCAGTTGCGGTAAACCCCGAGGACGAAAACACGAAGCACCTCATCGGCAAAACTCTCATTTTGCCCATCGTTAACAGAGAAATTCCTGTAATTGCAGATGATTACGTTGAGATCGGATTTGGTACGGGTTGCGTTAAGATCACTCCCGCGCACGACCCCAACGACTTTATGGTAGGTCAGAGACATGACCTCGAGCAGATCAAGGTTATGAACGACGATGCTACGATGAATGCTTATGCCGGCAAGTACGAGGGTATGGACAGATACGCTTGCCGTAAGGCTCTTGTTGCCGATCTTGAGGCCGAGGGGTATCTTGTTAAGGTCGAGCCCCACGATCACAACGTCGGCGTATGCTACCGCTGCGGAACTACCGTTGAGCCTCTCACAAGCGACCAGTGGTTCGTTAAAATGAAGCCTCTCGCCGAGCCTGCTATCAAGGCGGTTGAGACGGGTGACATCAATTTCGTTCCCGAGCGCTTCTCCAAGAACTACTTCAACTGGATGAACAACATCCTTGACTGGTGTATTTCCCGTCAGCTCTGGTGGGGACACAGAATTCCCGCCTTCTATTGTGACGATTGC
>JAZQMQ010000001.1:0-2262 GCA_045543555.1 Eubacteriales bacterium | reverse complement strand
GTAACTGTTTCTGCGCCTGAAGGTATGAGCGGTGTGGTATCGATGCTTGATACAGAAACTATTCCTACGGAAATGTTGGCGAACTTTGATCCCGAGACTATGGATATTACCCTAACAGTAAGTGACGGTTTTGTGATCTATCTTGAAATCGACGAAAATGGCAATACCACATTGGTATCTACCCGTGATGGAGTTGAGCTACCGCCTTACGGAGAGACTTTGACCTTTGCGGTAGTGGCAAAACCGGTCGACAATGAGGAGTTCGAAACTGAAAGCTTTACTTTAACAGACGATAAAGGAAACGTAATATCACTTACATACGAGAAGAATAGAGAACTTTCGTTTACAATGATCGATTATTTGGCGTTTTCACCCGAAGACTTGGAAACTATGGGCATACCACAAGAATTGTATGATTCTATGATGGAAGGTATTGCAAATGCGACTAAGCAGCACGGTACTCTGTTATCCTTCTATGAAATTCAAGTTGAGAACGACGACGGCTTTTTGATACATGAAGGTCCGTTTTATATCAAAATCAAAATGACCGACGAGATGAAAAAATATGATATCTTCAAAATTGTTTACATAGATGCTGAAGATAATTTCGCCACAGAATCACCAATCACGTTGACTCAAGAGGGTGGGTATTTGGTCGGTACATTGGAGCATTTAAGCACCTACGCTTTAGTGGGAGATAATGCGCCATCCGCTCCAACATATACTGTTTCGTTTGATGCGAACGGCGGCACGGGTACAATGGTAGACGTAACCGGTATTTCCGGCGAATATACTCTCCCTGAAAACGGCTTTACTGCTCCCGATGGCAAGCAGTTCAAGGCTTGGAGCGTTGGAGGTGTAGAAAAGGCAGCTGGCGACAAAATTACTGTTACTGCCGATACAACCGTAATAGCAACGTGGGAGAATATTAATGTTTCACCTTCTAACCCTGACAATCCTCAGACTGGCGATAACAGCAATCTTGGATTGTGGGTGTTCCTCTTAGTGTTGAGTTGCTGTTCAATGATTGCTTTGATCGTTATTGATAAAAAGAGAAAAATCGCAAAATAACCAATCGCTTTGCCCCGTTGGGAGCGCAGTAATTTCTGCATTTCCAACGGGGTTTTTTTCGTTATATCAGGTCTTTTATAGCTTCTTTTAATTTCGCAAGCGCCTTTTCACATTTTTTGTGTGCGGTATTGGCGGAACTGTATTCGTGGTCGGTAGCAATATCAGTATACATCATCGGTTTGATGGGTTTCTTCTTAGGTTCACCGTACTCGTCGAGGTCATCGTAATCCAAATAAAAGGTGCTATGACAATCAAAGCAGAAGCCAAGTCGCTGGGCGAGCATCATTCGCTCGGTGTATTCGAGCTTGTCATAGGCATCCCACAGACGGGCATAAAGCTCACCTTTTATCTTCTCTAACTGGCGCGGAATAACCCATTGGTCGTATGAGAGCGGATTTACCGCGGAAAATAAAGCCTGGTTCTTGATGGCATTAACTCGCCTTAAGGAACTCTTGAATAGGTAGGTACAAAAATGACAGAAGGAGAAAAACGGCAGCATCGAAAGATGAAGATCCTGCAGCCTTGACGCACCAAGGAAAGTGGGAAACGAAAATCTGTTATCGGGGTATACGATATATGCTTGGTTGTTTCGATTATTTGGATGAGGCGATTGAAGCGAGAATGGCAGCAGACCAATTATTAAGAGAATCTCCACAGCGCTTCGTGGAGGGATGCTCAAAAAAATATCGGCATCATCATATTTAAGTGACTATACTGAGAAGCCAACCGCAAGAGTATTTGTCTTTTTCTTTGAATCCGATGGTTTTCAATTTACAAGAGGATATCCAATTGTTATGAAGAAGTCATTAGAAATGTCCGATTTTTCAACATTAGAGAATGGAGATAGTATGGACGATGTGGAAAAGATTGATCCCATCGCTGCCCTGTATCGAAAAGGGTATGATACGCTATCTGATGAACTAATTCATAAAGCACGACTCCGTTCCCAAAACGGAACGGAGTCAAAAAATATTAGTTTCACTTATTCGCATTCATCCAACCCATCAAGCCGCTCGGCAAGTTCCTCACGGCTGTGGACGTTCAGTTTTTTGTACGCCTTTCTGAGATAATAGTTCACCGTATTGACGGTAACGCCGGTATCCTCGGCGATCTGCTTTACGGTCATGCCGTCGGCATATTTCAGGACCGTCTCGTTTTCCTTTACGGAAAGTCCGTAGGTGCGAAGCGGCC